>JAXMHB010000024.1:0-27500 GCA_046346965.1 Lysobacterales bacterium | reverse complement strand
AATCAAAGCTTTGAATCTAAGATCCCTTGAACTACTGTTCTTCAGGACACTTCGCAGACTTGCGTCTGACCAAGCGCCCACACAAGACACTCCGAATCCGTTGTTAAAGAACTTTCCGCCTTCCGCTTCACTCACCGACATCTCGTCGGGTGAGCTCGCCATCATACTTCAAAACCGATGGCTGTCAACACCTTTTTTCGCACCGATCAGAAGTTTTTAGCTTCTGTTCAGGCCCCTGGCAGCAGCTCGCCGCCGGGGAGGGCGAACACTACGCATGCGTTCTAGAGTTCGAGCTCTAGGTGTGGGCACCGCAGCCTACGCCCCTCGCTCGCCCAGATCCTTCGGTAAGTACGCACTATGTCGCTGATTCGTATTCGTGGGGCTCGCACCCACAATCTCAAGAACATCTCGCTTGATCTGCCGCGTGACCGGCTGATCGTCATCACCGGACTGTCCGGCTCCGGAAAGAGCTCGCTCGCCTTCGACACCATCTATGCGGAGGGTCAGCGCCGCTATGTGGAGTCGCTCAGTTCTTACGCGCGCCAGTTCCTGTCGATGATGGAGAAGCCGGATGTCGACTCCATAGACGGTTTGTCGCCTGCGATCTCGATCGAGCAGAAGTCGACCTCGCACAATCCGCGCTCGACGGTGGGCACGGTCACCGAGATCTATGACTACCTGCGCCTTTTGTATGCGCGGGTCGGAACGCCGCACTGTCCGGATCACGGGATCGCGCTGGCGGCGCAGACCGTCAGTCAGATGGTGGATGCGGTGCTCGCCATGCCGGAGTCCTATCGACTGATGCTGCTCGCGCCGATGGTGCGCGGGCGCAAGGGCGAGCACGCCCAGGTGTTCGAGCAATTGCGGGCGCAGGGCTTTGTTCGTGTACGCGTCGATGGCACGGTGCACGATATCGATGCGGTGCCGGCGCTGGCCCTGCGCAGCAAGCACACGATCGAAGCGGTGGTGGACCGTTTCCGCCCGCGCCCCGATCTCAAACAGCGTCTGGCGGAATCCTTCGAGACGGCACTGCGCCTGGGCGATGGGCTGGCGATTGTGGCGGCGATGGAGGGAGACGCCCCGGCGGACGTGCTGTACTCTGCCAAGTTCTCCTGCCCGGTGTGCGACTACAACTTGCAGGAGCTGGAGCCGCGGCTGTTTTCGTTCAACTCCCCGGTCGGCGCCTGCGCGACCTGCGATGGGCTGGGCGTCACGCAGTTCTTTGATCCCGAGCGCATCGTCGCGCATCCGGAGCGCCCGCTGGCGGCCGGCGCCATCCGCGGCTGGGATCGACGCAATCCCTACTACTTTCAGTTGCTGCAATCGCTGGCGCGTCACTATCGCTTTGACGTGGACACACCCTGGCAGCGGATCGATCCCGCCACGCAACACGCGCTGCTGTTTGGCTCCGAAGGCGAGTTGATCGAGTTCCGCTACTTCGGCGAGGGTCAGCGCAGCGTGGCGCGCAAGCAGGTGTTCGAGGGCATCGTCACCAATTTGGAGCGGCGCTACAAAGAGACTGACTCCGCCGCGGTGCGCGAGGAGCTGGCCAAGTACATCAGTTCGCGCAGCTGCCCCGACTGCCAGGGCGCGCGTCTCAATCGCTCGGCGCGCAATGTGCGCGTCGATGGGCGGGCCATCCATGAGTGCTCCCGGATGGCGGTGGCCGCGGCGCTGGCGGCTTTTGATGCCCTCAAGCTGGAGGGCTGGCGCGGTGAGATCGCCGCCAAGATTCTGAAGGAGATCCGCGAGCGCTTGCAGTTCTTGGCGGATGTGGGACTGGAATACCTGACGCTGGAGCGTTCGGCGGAAACGCTGTCGGGCGGCGAGGCCCAGCGCATCCGACTGGCCAGCCAGATCGGTGCCGGCCTGGTGGGCGTGATGTACGTGCTGGATGAGCCCTCGATCGGCCTGCATCAGCGCGACAACGAGCGCCTGCTGGGGACGCTGATTCGGCTGCGCGATCTCGGCAACACCGTGATCGTGGTCGAGCACGACGAGGACGCCATCCGACTGGCGGATCACATTGTCGATATCGGGCCGCGTGCGGGCGTGCATGGCGGCCGCGTGGTTGCGCAGGGCAGCTATGCCGAGGTGCTGCAGGCGCCCGAATCGATCACCGCGCAATACCTGAGCGGCACGCTGCGGATCGATTGCCCGAGCGAGCGCCGGGCGCCGGAGCCGGATCGCTGGCTGCGCCTGATTGGCGCGCGCGGCAACAATCTGCAGAACGTCACGCTGGAGATCCCGGCCGGCTGCTTCGTCTGTGTCACCGGCGTGTCGGGCTCGGGCAAGTCGACACTGATCAACGACACCCTGTTTCAGATTGCGGCGATGGAACTCAACGGCGCCAGTGGTCAGCCCGCGCCCTACCAGCGCATCGAGGGACTCAATCTGTTCGACAAGGTGGTCGATATCGATCAAAGCCCGATCGGGCGCACGCCGCGCTCCAACCCGGCCACCTACACCGGCCTGTTCACGCCGATACGCGAGCTCTACGCGCAGGTGCCGGAAGCGCGCTCACGGGGCTATCAGCCGGGGCGATTCAGCTTCAACGTCAAGGGCGGTCGCTGCGAGGCCTGTCAGGGCGACGGCCTGATCAAGGTCGAGATGCACTTTCTGCCCGATGTGTACGTGCCTTGCGATGTCTGTGGCGGCAAGCGCTACAACCGCGAGACGCTGGAGATCACCTACAAGGGGCACTCGATTGCCGATGTGCTGGCGATGACGGTGGAGGACGCGCTCAAGTTGTTCGAGCCGGTGCCGGTGCTGGCGCGCAAGCTGCAAACCTTGATGGATGTGGGCCTGTCCTACATCACGCTGGGGCAGGCGGCGACGACGCTGTCGGGTGGCGAGGCGCAGCGGGTTAAACTGGCCACCGAGCTGAGTCGACGCGATACCGGCAGCACGCTGTACATCCTGGACGAGCCGACCACTGGCCTGCATTTCCACGACATCGACCAGCTGCTCGGCGTGCTGCACCAGTTGGTCGAGCGCGGCAACACCGTGGTGGTGATCGAGCACAATCTGGACGTGATCAAGACCGCCGACTGGGTGGTGGACCTGGGTCCCGAGGGCGGTCAGGGCGGTGGACGCATTCTCGCCACCGGAACGCCGGAGGCCATCGCTGCCGCCGAGGGCTCTCACACCGGGCGCTTCCTGACCAAGCTGCTGGCGATGGAAGCGGGTCGTCGCAGCTGAGCACACGCCATCCCCGCGTCGCCGGCGCGACGCGGGGTGGCGATCCTCAGCGCTTGGCCGGTCCCTGGCCCTGCACCAGCCCCAACTCAAGAGCTTTAAGGACCGCGCGCGTGCGATCGCGTACGCCGAGCTTGGACAGGATGTTGGAGACGTGGTTCTTCACCGTGCCCTCGGCCACATCCAGCGAGCGCGCGATCTCCTTGTTGGAGTAGCCACCCGACATCAGCCGCAGGATCTCGGTCTCGCGCTCGGTCAAGGGATCGGGCTCGTCGAGGCTGGCGAACTTGTTCTCCAGATGACTGACGCCGCGCAGCAGACGGTCGGTCAGCCCGGGCTGGACCAGCGATCCGCCTTCCGCCACCGTCTTGATGGCACCCACCAGCTGCTCCAGCGACACATCCTTCAACAGGAAGCCGCGTGCGCCGGCGCGCAGGCCGTTGAGCACCAGCTGATCCTCGTCGAAGGTGGTCAGGATGATGGTCGGCGGCAGTTGGCCGCTGCGCGACAGGTGCTCCAGCACCTCCAGACCGGACTTGCCCGGCATCCGCAGGTCCAGCAGCACGACGTCCGGATTCGCGCGCGGGATTTCGATGATGGCTTCGTCGCCGTCGCGCGCCTCGCCGATCACCTGCACGGCGTCGGACAGCTCCAGCAGACTGCGCACGCCCTGGCGCACCAGGGTCTGATCGTCGACCAGAAACACTCGAATCATGTCTTGCTCTCCAGAGGCAGGCGCGCCAGCACGACGAAGCCATAGCCGGGTCGGGTTTCGATATCCAATGATCCACCGAATACTTCGAGGCGTTCACGCATGCCGGTCAAACCGTTGCCGGCCTTGATCTCACTCGATCCTCGACCGTCGTCGCGTGCCACCAGTTCCACCATGTCCTCGGTCTGGGTGTAGTCCAGCCACAAATTGCGCGCCTTGGCGTGGCGCATGGTGTTGGTCAGGATTTCCTGAGTGAGGCGCACCAGCACCTGCGCACGGCGGGCGTCGCCCAGCTTGAAGGGTTCCGGCAGATGCAGGTGGATCTGCGGCGCCGGCGCCGAGGCCACCAGTTCACGCAGCGTTCGATCCAGATCGACGGTGTCACTGCCGCGCAGGGCGCTGACCACCTGGCGCACATCGGCCAGCAGTTGCTTGCTGACCGACTGCGCCTGTTTGACGTGATCGAGTGCCTTGCCGCTGACCAGATGGCTGGCGACTTCCAAGTTCAGACTGAGGGCCGTCAGGTGGTGGCCGACCACATCGTGCAGCTCGCGCGAGATGCGCAGGCGCTCCCCGGCGCGCTCGCCCTCGGCCAGCAGCAGCTGGGTCGCGCGCAGTTCCGAGTTGACCACGCGCAATTCCTCGCGCGACTGGGTCTGGCGCTGCGCCACATAGGACGTGGTGAAAGCCAGCATCGACAGGCTGAGGTAGAGGCCGTCCTGCAGCAGCGCATCGAGCAGGCTGAAACCGGGGCGCTGCAGAAAAATCGGGATCATCGACAGATTGAGCAGCAGCACCCAGGTAAAGCCCAGGCCCAGCGGCAGCACCCAGGCCAGCACACTGGCGCAGATCAACACCAGGATGGCGACAATGCCGGTGCCGGTCAGGTAGCCCACGCCGAGCGCGGACATGCTCATCACCACCAGGCAAGCGAGGAATACGCTGCGGCGATTGGCGTGCTCCATCTCCAGCGTCAGCACGATGTGGCCCACGGCGAACGCCAGATAGGCCAGCACCAGCAGGTTCACGCCATACGCGCTGGCCGAGGGATTGCGCGGCAGAAAAGCCAGCGACAGGCCCACGCAAGCCCAGGTAAACAGGCCCGCATAGCGCAGCAACTGGCTTTGGGAGAAGGATCGGAGCAGGCGCATATCAGTCTGAGTGAGGGCACCGCGCAGTGCATCAGAGGGTGCCACTGTACGCTGCGCTCAGCCTACGCGGCGCGGCGCGCGCCGGGAAAGTCCAGAAGTCACGGGCCGCGGCGGCGGTCGGCGGTCGCCCACGCCCGGCCGGGCGTGCATAATTCGGCGGCGGCGCAGCCCCGGACAGACGCTCCCGGCAAGCCGCGCCACGCCCCAGAACAGACGAGCGCCTGAACCGCAATGTCCTTGATTTTGCGAGATATTGAGACCGAGGATCTGGCGGCAGTGCTGGCACTCAACAATGCCGCCGGTCCTGGCATCGTGCCGATCGAGCCGCAGCGGATGCAGCAGCTATTCGAGGTGGCGCGCTACTTCCGCGTGGCCTTGTATCAGGGCGAGCTGGCCGGCTTTTTGATCGCGCTCTCGCCGGAGGCTGCGTACGACAGCCCCAACTTCCTGTGGTTTCGCGAGCACTACCCGGATTTTCTGTACATCGACCGCATCGTGGTCAACTCGCGCTTCCGCCGCCATGGCATCGGCCGCGTGTTCTATGCCGATGTGCTGAGCTTTGCCGAGGTGCGCTATCCGATCCTGACCTGCGAGGTCTTCATCGAGCCGCGTGACGACGTGTCGCTGGTGTTTTTCGGCACCAACGGCTTCCAGGAAGTCGGTCAGCAAGTGCTGCCGAACACGCGACGCGTCAGCCTGATGGTCAAGGAAATGAAGGCGTACCCTTACGTGCAGCAGACCTACCAGAGCACGGGCATGTTGCCGCCCTCGCTGCGGCAGGATCGGCTCAGCGCGCGGGTGGCCTGATGGCACGCCGCTCGCCACTGACGGGCAAGGTGCCGAGCGAGGCCGTGTTCGAGCTGCGCTCGGGCCAGTTCTCGCTGATGGTGCTGGCGGTCAAGCACCTTGATCTGCTGCAGTTGCAGGAAGAGCTGAGCGACCACGTCGCGCAGGCGCCGGCCTTGTTGCAGGGCGCGCCGGTGGTGCTGGATCTGAATCCGCTGTCGCAACTGGCCGATCACGGCTTGCTGCGCGAATTGATCGAGCGCGTGCATCAAGCCGGTTTGCGGGTGATGGCGCTGGCCGCCAATCCCGGTGTGGAAGCGGCCGCCGCAGCGCTGAACCTGCCGACGCTGAGCGTCGACCGCAAGCGCACGCGCAAGGTCGAGGAAGAAGCGCCGGCCGAGGAAGCACCGCCAGCCGCGCCGCCGGCCGCAGCGGAGCCCGCCGGCCTGCAGCCACCGCTGGTGGTGCAAGGGCCGATCCGCTCCGGCCAGCAGGTGTATGCGCGCGGTCGCGATCTGATCATCACCGGCAGCGTCAGCGCCGGCGCCGAAGTGGCGGCCGATGGCTGCGTGCATGTGTACGGTCGGCTCGGCGGCAAAGCGCTGGCGGGGGCCACCGGCGATCTGCGTGCGCGGGTCTACTGCCTGAGCTTCTCCGCGGAGCTCGTGTCGATCGCCGGCAACTTCAAGGTATTCGAGTCGGCGCCGGCGGCAGTCGCCCGCAAGGCGGTCGAGATTTATCTGGACGATGGCCGACTGGACATCCGTCCGCTTCCTATTTGAGGCAAGGAGAACGCTTTGGGCGAGATCATCGTAGTCACCTCCGGCAAGGGCGGCGTGGGCAAGACCACCACGAGCGCCAGCCTGGCCTGCGGCTTTGCCAAGCGCGGCAAGAAGACCGCGGTGGTCGATTTCGACATCGGCCTGCGCAATCTCGACCTGATCATGGGCTGCGAGCGCCGCGTGGTGTACGACTTCGTCAACGTGATCCACGGCGACTGCACGCTGAAACAGGCGCTGATCAAGGACAAGCGCTTTGACAATCTGTCGGTGCTGGCCGCCTCGCAAACCAAAGACAAGGATGCGCTGACCCAGGACGGCGTCGGCCGCGTCATCGACGAGTTGCGCGCCGAGTTCGACGTGGTGATCTGCGACTCCCCCGCCGGCATCGAGCGCGGCGCCTTCTACGCCATGTATTTCGCCGATCGCGCCGTCGTCGTGGTCAATCCGGAAGTGTCCTCGGTGCGCGATTCCGATCGCGTGCTCGGCATCATGTCGAGCAAGTCCCGGCGCGCCGAACAGGGACAGAGCCCGATCAAGGAACATCTGCTGCTGACGCGCTACTCGCCCGAGCGCGTCGAGAAGGGCGACATGATGAGCATCGCCGATGTCGAGGAAATCCTCGGCGTCAAGGTGATCGGCGTGATCCCGGAGGCGCCGGAAGTGCTGTCGGCCTCGAACTCCGGCGTGCCGGTGATCCTGGATGAACAAGCGGACGCCGGTCAGGCGTACGCTGACGCGGTGGCGCGCCTGCTGGGCGAAGATCGCCCGATGCGCTTCATCGATCCCAAGCGCAAAGGCTTCTTCCAACGCATGTTCGGAGGCTAGCGATGAGCATTTTCGACCTGTTCCGGTCGCGGCCGAAGAACACCGCCAAGCTCGCCAAAGAGCGGCTGCTGATCATCGTGGCGCAAGAACGCGGCGCCCAGTCGGCCCCGGATTTCCTGCCGCTGCTCAAGCGCGAGCTGCTGGAAGTCATCCGCAAGTACGTCAACGTCGACCCCGACGCCGTCAACGTCAACGTCCAGCGCGAAGGCGACCAGGAAGTGCTGGAGTTGTCGGTGACGCTGCCGGACAAGTAGTTGGGGCGGGGGGACGAGTGAAAGGTGAAAAGTGAAAGGTGAAGCGTCCAAACCTGGCGCGCATGCATCTGCTCCGGCGACCCTGCCACTGTAGGTAGGCATCAAACTGGCAGCTTCCTCAGGCGTTCAAAGCCGTCGGGGTCGGTCGACTTTTCACTCTTAACTTTTCACTTTTCACTTTTCACTTTTGACTCTCTCCCCCCATGCCCGTCCTCCGTCTCTCCGACCTGCACACCGCTGACGTCGAGCGCCTGCTGGGGCGATTCGGGCTGCGCCTCGTCATGTTGCCGCTGGACGCCGAGATTCCCGGCAGCTACTGGGGCGAGTGTGAGGCGGGCTTGATCGCCGATGCGCTGTACGCGCGGCCGGACACGCCGCTGCACTCGGTGCTGCACGAGGCCTGTCACTGGATCACCTGCACGCCCGAGCGGCGCGCGACAGTGCACACCGACGCCGCCGACACCGAGGACGAGGAAGGCGCCACCTGCTATCTGCAGATCCTGCTGGCCGACGACATTGCCGGCTTCGGCCGCGATCGCGCGCTCGCCGACATGGATGCCTGGGGCTACAGCTTCCGGCTGGGCTCGGCGCGCGCCTGGTTCGAGCAGGATGCCGAGGACGCACGCGCCTGGTTGCAAGCCGAGGACCTGATCGATGCCGAGCAGGTCTGTCGTTATCGGGTGCGTGGGGCGGCTGGGGCGAATGGCGAGTGAAGCGTGAAAAGTGAAAGGTGAAAAGTTAAAGGTGTAGAGCCCCGCGACACTCGGGCAGACCCGATCCCGCCGCTTTCGTATCGACCCGCTCCCGCCGCTTTCGTATCGACCCGACCCCGCCGCTTTCGTATCGACCCGGATCCCACCGCTCTTCGTAGGCCGGATCCTCGCGTCCGCCCGGCCTGATCAAGCCACACGCCAGATACGCGAGGCGTCCGGCGCTGTTCGACCCTCGACCCAAAGAAGCCGCGGCCGCCGGCGCGATGTACCTGTATCGCCTTCCCCACCCAGCGGCGCGCACGGAGCCGCGCTACGTCGGGCGTCCCGCAACACTCAGGCAGACCCGATCCCGCCGCCTTTCGTATCGACCCGATCCCACCGCTTTGGTATCGACCCGATCGCACCGCTTTCGTGCCGACCCGATCCCGCCGCTTTCGTATCGACCCGGATCCCGCCGCTCTTCGTAGGCCGGATCCTTGCGTCCGCACGGCCTGATCAAGCCACACGCCAGATACGCGAGGCGTCCGGCGCTTCTCGTACCTTGCCAAAGAAGCCGCGGCCGCCGGCGCGATGTACCTGTATCGCCTTCCCCACCCAGCGGCGCGCACGGAGCCGCGCTACGTCGGGCGTCCTGCACACAGGACAAACAGGCAGGCAGACCCGGATCCCGCCGCTTTGGTATCGACCCGATCCCGCCGCTTTCGTATCGACCCGATCGCACCGCTCTTCGTAGGCCGGATCCTCGCGTCCGCCGGGCCTGATCGAGGCACACGCCCACCCACGCGAGGCGTCCGGCGCTTTTCGTACCTTGCCAAAGAAGCCGCGGCCGCCGGCGCGATGCACCTGTATCGCCTTCCCCACCCAGCGGCGCGCACGGAGCCGCGCTACGTCGGGCGTCCTGCACACAGAACAAACAGGCAGGCAGACCCGCTCCCGCCCCTTTCGTATCGACCCGATTCCGCCGCTTTCGTATCGACCCGGATCGCACCGCTCTTCGTAGGCCGGATCCTCGCGTCCGCCCAGCTTGATCGAGCCACACGCCCACCGACGCGAGGCGTCCGGCGCTTTTCGTACCTTGCCAAAGAAGCCGCGGCCGCCGGCGCGATGTACGCGCATCGCCATCCCCACACCGCGGCGCGCACGGAGCCGCGCTACGTCGGGCGTCCCGGCAGTCTGCGCGGAGCGCTCACTCCGGGCACGGTCGCGCCTGGAAGCTGACCGTGCCGTTGATCATGCATTTGTAGATCTGCTGCTTGGGCGGCGCGGCGCCGCCGCAGGCGGGCGACTTGGCCGCGCCGGGGGCGTCGCATTCCACGCTGATGCCGAGCGCGTAGCGATACTGCGAGCCCTCGGCCGCGACGTCGAACAACTCCGGAATCGCGAAAGCGGCGTCGGCGTCCAGCGCACGCAGGTAGTTCGACAGGATCTCGTTGCTGCTGGTGGTGCCGGTGACGCGCCAGCGCGGGCCCTGCGCTTCCACCGTCAGAATCGTCACGCCGCCCGGCAGCAAGGCTTCGAGGCCCGTGCGCACGCCGCGCGCGGTGGGGGCATTCGGAGCAGCGGCCGGCGCCGCGTCCTGCGCGAGCAAGGGAGTGCCGATCAGCAGCAGCGGCAGCCAGGCGAGGCGTACAGTCATCGGCAGTGCTCCAGAGTGAGTGCGGCGACGATAGCGCGCCGGCTGGCCACGCGGATCAGTCCTCGCGCGTCACCTTGAGCACTTCCTCGACCGAAGTGATGCCGGCCACACATTTGCGCCAACCGTCATCCAGGATGCCCGGACTCGTGCGCCGCGCGATGCGATCCAGCTCCTGCTCGCTGGCTTTTTCGTGGATGGCTTGGCGCAGCGCTTCATCGACCGCGACCAGCTCGTACACGCCGGTGCGGCCCTTGTAGCCACCGGCCTTCTGGAACAGATCCGGCCTCGGCCGCCACAGACGCTGGCCGCGCGCCTCCGGGTGCCCGAGCGCCGCCAGTTCGGCTGGCGTGGGCTGGTACTCCTCGCGCGTGGCGGGATCGAGCATGCGCACCAGGCGCTGGGCAAGGACGCCGATCAGACTGGAGGACAGCAGGAAGGGCTCGATGCCCATGTCGCGCAGGCGCGTCACTGCGCCCACCGCGGTATTGGTGTGCAGCGTGGACAGCACCAGATGGCCGGTCAGCGAGGCCTGCACCGCGATCTCGGCGGTCTCCAAATCGCGGATTTCGCCCACCATCACCACATCCGGGTCCTGACGCAGGATGGCGCGCAGGCCGCGCGCGAAGGTCATGTCGACCTTGGTGTTGACCTGCATCTGGCCGATGCCGTCGATGTAGTACTCGATCGGATCTTCCACCGTCATGATGTTGCGGCTCTTGTCGTTGAGCTGCATCAGGCCGGCGTACAGCGTGGTGGTCTTGCCGGAACCGGTCGGGCCGGTGACCAGCAGAATGCCGTGCGGGCGATGGATCAACTCGTCGAGTCGGCCGCGCGTGGCCTCGTCCATGCCGAGTTCGGTGAGGTTCAAGCGCCCGGCCTGCTTGTCCAGCAAACGCAGCACCACGCGCTCGCCGAAGCTGGCCGGAATCGTCGACACGCGCACGTCCACCGGCCGGCCGGCCACGCGCAGGCCGATGCGGCCGTCCTGCGGCAGGCGCTTTTCGGCAATATCGAGCTTGGCCATCACCTTGATGCGGCTGACCACCGGCGAGGCGATCGACTTCTGCGGCGACAGCACCTCGCGCAGCACCCCGTCGACGCGGAAGCGCACGACCAACCGGTTTTCGTAAGGTTCGATGTGGATATCGGAGGCGTTCTCGCGCACCGCCTCGGCCAGCAAGGCATTGATCAGCCGAATGATCGGCGCGTCGTCCTCGCTCTCCATCAGATCGGTGGGCTCGGGCAGCTCGTCGGCCAGCTGCTTCAGGTCGAGGCGCTGATCGATATCGGCCGCCATCGAGCGCGAGTCCTCGCCGCCGCCCTCGTACAACTCCTGCAGCAGCGCCTCAAAGCGCTCGGCCGTGACCTTCTCTGGCGCCAGCGGCACGCCGAGGAAGCGCCGCAACTCCAGCAAAGCCTCCGGCTTGACGTCCGGCCGACAGGCCACGCGCGCCTTGCCACCCGCAGATCCGAGCACGGCGACGCCATGCTTGCGGGCAAAGCCAAAGGGAAGTCGGGGCAGTGCGCTCATCGTCTACCAGTGCCGGGCAACGCGGGCGATTCTCCATGATCGGCGCAGCCTAAAGTAGCGGGTGCGTGGGAAGTGTGGGCGACTGGCGCAAAAGCGGGGCGGGAGACGTGCGCGGGAGCAACAGCGGGGCGGGGGGCAGGGGGCGGGGGACGAGCACGACCGCGCGTGCGGTGTTAGGGCGCAATTGGAATGAGCCAAGGCGCAACTGAAGCGGGACATAGCAAACCATTGCGGGACGTTTTGGCACGGCTGTCTAAGTGACTGAAAAGTAAAGAATGTGTGGGCGTCTGGCGCGGGCCAACGAGGCGCGGATGAAAGTTCGGATCGGCGCAAATGGAATGAGCCGCCTGACCATTCGCCGCAGTTTCGGACACATGAAGTGCAAGAAGGCGGACGGATGCGTCCGCGTTTTAAGGGTGTTCAAAAGCTCAAAGAACAATGGGTTGAGCGTTCTTTTAGGCATGGGCGCGCTTGGGTCTTTGCACTTCAAGTGTCCCACGGCGCGGAACTGGCTTCGGAACCAATCGCGGAACCTTCTTGCATCACGAAGCGCTTGCTATGCTCTTCCGGCGCGCGGACTTCCGGCAAATCGGTGCCCCGGTAACAGTCACAGGCTTGGGCCGTGATGGGATGTGGGAGTGCCACCCTTTGAGGTGGATGCCGTCCCACCCGCGCGCACCTTCTACCTTGTCAAGAGTCGTCCGCTTGCGGCACGCGCGGGCTTGGTGCACTCTGGTTGCGCTGGGGATAGCTCGACGGAGCGACAAGGGCGGACACCTTCAACGCACTTCCCCAGCTCATCTTGAAGGGCGCGGAAGAAGGCCGCAATGTGTGCCCAAGAGATCGTCGCCGAGCTGCTTCGCAGCCGGACCATCACCGTCAATGAAGCTGCGCGCTTGATCGCAAAGGACTTCCCTTCCTCGCCGGAGAAAAGGGAGCTTGTAGCGCGCTTTGAACGAGCAATTATTGATGCAATAGAGGCAGGCGAGTTGCCCTATTCAATTGGCAAGCAATCCGCGCTTGACGAATATGTGTTTGCATCGCCGGAATTGCTGGTGTCCCCTGAATATATCGATATGTGGGTGTGTCAATCAGGGAGGCCACGCGGGCACTTTGATAGCATGACCGATGCAGCGACGACCAAGGAAACGACAGAAAAACTAGCGCCAACCGAATCGGCGGGATTAAAGCTGGGCACTGATTCCGACGCGACCGATTCAGGCACAGAGCTAGCCGAAAAGACAAGAAAATCTTACCTTAAGCTCATTGGCCTGTTGTCGGAAATGAACGGCCTTGGTGGCGAGTATAAAGCGGCTGATGCAATAATACTGCTCGCACAAACAAAAGGCATTAGGTTTCCAACTAGGAACACGATTGCAAAGTACATCGTTGAAGGCCGCGCGCTCATAAAGCCGGGCACTGATTCCTGATCGCCCGCTACGGTTGTCTACGGACTTGAGGCCTGTCCATATGGACTTGAAGTCTGTCCATATGGACAGCGACCGCGTAACTAGCCGCTACTCTCAGCATCGCCCATCGGCCGCCCCTGACATCCGCAGTGGCGCACCTCCGAGGATCAGCGATGCACGCCAGCACACAGCGAGCCAACAAGGCCGCCGTTTCGCAACCAAAGCTCCTGCGCCTGCCGCAAGTTGAGGAGCTGACCGGCTTCAAGCGGTCGCAACTCTATCGCTTGCAAGCGGCCGGCAAGTTCCCGAAGCGCGTCAAGATCAGCCAGCGCTCATCCGCGTGGGTTGCGTCCGAAGTTGACGCCTGGATCAGAGCGCGCATTGCGGAGTCACGCGCGTGAGTGGGTCGGCCATCTTTGACGAGTTGGTGGCGGTGCTTTCGGCTCACTTCAAGCGCAAGCGAATTGCCAATCATGACGCGCTGTCGAGATCGACGGTGTTGGAGCTTGCCAGTGTGGCTGGCGGGAGGCCGCTCTACATCCCCCAAAACATCAAGCGCCAGTCCAACGCCGACGAGTTAGCGGCGATTCTCTCCGGTCTTTTCGCGCGTCAACAGATCGCCGGCCATGACGCGCTGGCGAAATCGACGGTTTTGGAGTTGGCCAACCTGTTCGGCGGGCGGTCAGTCTACATTCCCAAAGCCATGGAGGTGAGGCGCAACCTGCGCAACGCCGAAATAGCAAGCGCCATCCGAAACGGTGAATCCGTCAAGGAGGTTGCGGCGCGGCATGAGATTACAACCAGCGCGACTTACAGAATCGCGGCGGCTGCGGGGCTCAAGTTTTTGAGCGGGAAGCGGTCATGAGTCAACGGAGCTTTGTTGAATTTGATGTGCTGACCGAAGCGGAGGCGGCTGCTTTTCTGCGCACCAAGCCAGACACGCTGCGGCACTGGCGCACGCGAAAGTCCGGCGCGGTGAAGGGTCCAGCGTGGATCAAGGCAAGTAAACGGGCGCGTGTTCTCTATCTCAAGTCAGACCTGGTTGCATGGCTTGAGCGCAACAGACACGACCCCGCGCAGGAGGTCACGTGAGTGAAACCGAGCGGATTAGGGAGATCGAAAGGCGCGAACGCGCGCTTGCGGAGCGCGAGCGAGCCTTAGAGGAGCGCAATCGTAGGAAACCGACTCCAGACGGAGTTGTGGTGCTGGAAGTTCCAATCAAAGGGAAAGGATGAGCCATGTTCGAGAACATCAAAGAGCTGTTGCCGAAGCTGAAGAAAGAGAAAGAGCGGTTGCTTACCACCCTCGCGGAGGGCGATGCGCGAATCGACGAGTTGAAGCGCGAGCGCTCAGCGCTTCTGCAGCGGCCGATCAGCCGAGGTGACTACGTGCAGCTGATCTGCAACGACATCGACCGCCGCGCTGCAGCAGTGGGAGCGCAGTTCGCTGCACATGTCGCCACGAACGCAAAGCGTGACCGGTACTGGCCCGCCAAGGTTGAGAGCGCCCTGCAGCACAGGGAGGGCGGGAATAGCGTTGTGCCGGTGAGCAGTCCGTTGGTAGGGATGCACCTTGATGCATGGCAATCGGCGCCGGAGTTCTTGAAATCGGAGGTTGCGATCTGGCTCCTTGCCGAACCCATCAAGGAGGCCGTCAAGAAGGCCACCCTTGACGGCGACTGGCCTTTCAGTCAGCCGATCGACGCCAAAGAAGCGTTGGCGAGGATTGACGCCATCGACGGTGAGGTCCTGGCCATCCAGATGCAACAGCGCGATCTGCGCCAAGAGGCAGAGGCGCTCGGTGTGGATCTTGCCGCGCCGTAAGGAGTGCTTGATGAGTCGCGAACAAGAAAGCGAGGTTGAGGCTTCCGAGCGCCGAGAGATTTGGGCCATGGTGCTGGAGCTGGTCCGTGCTGGATATGCGCCTCAGAACGCTGTGGAGCTGGCGGCGCAAATGCGCCGCCAGCTGTATCAGGTGGCTACTCCTTTGGCTTCGGAAGCCGCGGCTCCGGCGGGCTTGTAAGGCCACCCAGAATGATGCCGTACACCCTCATCAGCGTCTCCGCTTGCGCGTCGGCAGTCGATCCCGTGATCTGCACCGCCTTCGCCGCAATTGCGGCAATGAGGATTTCTGAGGCAATTTCTTGGCGTTCTTTCATGGGGGTTGCTCCGTTGGTTGTGGATGGCGCCGCACGCGCCACTGCCAAGCGTAGCAACCCCCACCGAAGCCGGTGCCAGATCTGGCTTGGGCGCCGGTGGTGCACGTGATGCGAGCGAGCGGCAGCATGTGCCGCCCAGTCTTCGTAGGTCGGTCCTGCGTGGCCGCTGGCGCCACAAGGCGGGCGGCCCGCTACCCTAGTCGGGCCCGAGATGCGCGGATTGCTCCTGTATGCGGTTTAAACGCGTTTAAAGGGGGTTGTGGCCTATCGGTGCCGATCCACCCCGGCGGCCACCCAAACTCCCCCAGTCGTGGCCACCTGAAAATCCCCCAGTGAGATGACTGCCCGGCGGGTGCCGGGCGAGTGATCGGGACGTCTACGCTGCTCCCTTTTTTCCGGGAGCCAGGAGTGAACGTCTTGAAGCAGCACTTGAGGGTGACGATCGCGACGTTGCTGGCGCACGGCGCGAGCCAGCACGAGATTGCGCGGCGCACGGGCGTCGATCGGAAGACGGTTCGGCGTTATGCGGCGGCAAATTCCCCCATGGCCACCGGTTCAGGATCGGCGGCCGATCAAATTCCCCCACCCCGGCCACCGGCTCCGACGGCAGCTGATCTGCGCGTTCCGGCGCAGGCCAGCTCCGCGTGTGCACCGCATCGCACCTGGATCGAGGCGCAGGTGGCGCTGGGCCGCAACGCGATGTCGATCTATCAGGACCTGGTCGAGCATCACGGGTTCGCGCACCGCTACAACTCGGTGAAGCGATTCGTGCGCGCATTGAAGCAGCGCGATCCGGAGCGCTTCGACGTGCTCGAGAGCGCACCCGGCGAAGAAGCGCAGGTCGATTTTGGACAGGGCGCGCCGACGTTGTCGGACAACGGCAAGTACCGGCGGCCGTACCTGTTCGTGATGACGTTGAAGTACTCGGGCAAGAGCTTCCGCAAGGTGGTCTGGAAGGCCGACCAGGAGACGTGGGCACGGCTGCACGAGGAAGCGTTCCGCAGCTTCGGCGGATCGGTGACCTATGTGGTGCTCGATAATCTGAAGCAGGGCGTGATCCGGCCGGACCTGTACGCGCCGGCGCTGAACCCGGTGTACGCGGCGCTGCTGGCGCACTACGGCGCGATCGCGGACCCGGCGCGCGTGCGCGATCCCGATCGCAAGGGCACGGTCGAGAACGCGATCCAGCACACGCAGTCGACGGCCTTGAAGGGCCGTCGCTTCGAGTCGATCGACGCGCAGAACGCGCACCTCGCGCACTGGGAAGAACGCTGGGCGGCGCCGCGCATCCACGGCCGCAAGAAACGCCAGGTGCTGGCGATGTTTGCCGAGGAACAGCCGCACCTGAAGCCGTTACCGCTTGAAGGCTTCCGCTTCTTCAAGCAGGAGGTGCGCACGGTCGACGACAGCGGGCTGGTGCAAGTGCATGGCTCGTACTACTCGGCGCTGCCGGCTGCGGTGCACACGCGCGTAACCGTGCGCATTTACGCGACCGAGGTCGAGATCCTGGACGATCACGGACAGGTGCTTCGTCGCCACGCCAAGGCTACGCGCAAGGGCCAGTTCGTGCTGCCGGATGAAGATCGCCTGTTCAATCCCTCGCGCGAGACCGCGCGCGTCCTGGCGCGCGTGGCGCGCATCGGGCCGATCAGCGAGCGCCTCGCTGCCGAGATCTTTGCTCGCCTCGGCCGGCCTGGGCAGCGCGCGATCTACGGACTGTCGCAGCTCGCCCGCCACTACACCTGCGCCGACATCGAAGCCGCGAGTGCCGCCGTGCTGGCGCTGCCGCTGCCGTCCTATCAGGCACTCAAGCGCATCCTCGAACGCAGCGCCGCTGCGCGCACGGAGCGCGCGCCGCTGGCGCAATCCGGCACAGCCATCCGAAACATCGACGAGTACCAGCAGTTCTTCATGAACTACGCCGCTTCCACCACGACTCACTGAGGCTTTCCCATGAGCATGTCGATCCCCGAACTCGAACGCAGCCTGCGCGCACTGCGCCTCTCCGGCATGATCGCACCGCTGCAGGCGCGGGCACTGGCCGTGTCCAAGCATGAAATGGACTTCATCGAAGCCTTCGCCTGCCTGGTGCAGGACGAACTCGATCGCCGTCACTCACGGCTGCTCGAACGCCGCTTCCTGCGTTCCGGGTTGCCCGAGCGCAAGGACCTCAAGGACTTGGACTGGACGTACAACCCGCGCCTGCCGAAACGCGCCATCCTCGAACTCGCCGCCCTCAAGTTCATCGAAGCACGCGAAGACGCGCTGCTGCTCGGGCCACCCGGGCTCGGCAAGAGCCATTGCGCCAAGGCCATCGCCCAACTCGCCGCAGGACGTGGCTACACCGTTCTCTACCGCGAAGCACACCAGTTGTTCGAAGACATCCACGAAGCCCGCCAGCTCGGCGAGCGGCGCAAGCAGCGCACCCTGCTGCAGAACGCCGACCTGCTCGTCATCGACGACCTGTTCCTGCGCCGATTGCCAGACAACGCCGGCGACGAACTCGCCGACGTGCTGATGAGCCGCTACGAAAAGCACGCCACGCTGATCACCTCGAACCGCCCCGTCGAAGACTGGGCCAAGCTCCTCGGCGACGTCGTGCTCGTCACGCCGCTGCTCGACCGACTCATGCACCACGCTCACTTGCTTCGGTTCGAAGGCAAGAGCTGGCGACTCAAGGAAGCCGCGGCTCGCGTTGCGAGCCGTCAGGAGAGCGTGTAACCATCCATCCGTCCCGCGCACTCAGCTGGGGGATTTTGACCCGGCCACGACTGGGGGAGTTTGGGGTGGCCGCCGGGGATCCAGGGCTTGACGGTGCGGTTCTGGCGCCTCACACTGAGAACGCAGCCGCAAAATCGGCTGTCGGGTTTGGAAGCCCGCAACCACAAGGCGCACACGCGCCCATCAGCCGATGCTGGCGCTTTTTTGTGCCCGCATCCAATGGGGCACACGTCCACCAGTTCAACGGCGGGCGGTGCGCGGGAGCCGCAAGGCTCGCCGGTTCCTTGTGGCCGGTCTTCCAACCGCGCACCGTCCGTCACCCCGTTTGGAAGCGGGTTGCCGGACTCCATCACACAAGGAGTTCAGCATGTATCGCCAACCAACGGCCGCGCTTGCGGTCGCACGTCTTCAGAATCTCGCCCAACCGGCTGTTGTTCCGCGCTCGGCGCTCAGGCCCTTGGCGCGGCTCGCTGTCAGCGCATCAGCGCGTCTGGCTCGCACGCTTCAGAACATCGCCGGCACTTTGCGGGGTGCCGCATGAGCGACACCCGCGACCGCATGCAATCCGATCTGGACTTGATGGCTGGTCTTGCCGCGGGTGGTGCTGGCATGCCAAGCGTTTCCGGCAACTGCAACATCGTCGGCAACGGCAATAGCGTCACCATCAACCTTTCTTTGGATAGCAGCGCGTTGGCCGCGCTGCTTGGGATTCTTCAGGGTGCTGCTGGCACGTTGCGGGGTGCCGCATGAGTGCGCGCAAGTCACTGGACGATGCCGAGACGCTCCATGCTTGTCTGCAAGCGGTGTCCGATCTGCTCACCCCTGACGGGCAGCTTGGTGCAACCGAGCGCAGCAACATTGCGTTGCTGCTCGATCTTCTGTTGCGCCAACAGCGCGACGCGATAGACAGTGCTCGCGCGCAGATGTGCCGGTGTGTCACCGAGGTGGCGCAATGATCGGCGCTGGGCACGAACTTGCACGGCAAAACGCCGTTCGCATGTGGTCGGAGTCGCCGCCAGCTGGCATCCATCCATGGCTTGTTGAACAAGGCGTTCAATCGTATGGGCTGCGCCAGCGATCCGGGCGCCTGTTGGTGCCAATGCGGGATGCTCTCGGGGCGCTCTGGAACCTACAGGTCATTGGCGCAGGCGGCTCCAAGCGCATCTTGCATGGCGGTCGGGTCTTTGGGCTCTTCCATCAAATCGGCGAGCGGACGGCAAGTGTCCAGCACATCGCTGAGGACTATTCGACCGCTGCGAGGGTGCACGCAGAAACCGGCCAGCCGTGTGCTGTGTCTGTCATGCTCTGGAACCTACGGCCCGTCGCGCTCGCCCTTCGGGCGACCGATTGCGCAACCCGCTTCACGATTTGGCTACCACAACCGCCCAGCGGTCGTTTTGGCAACTACCGTGGTGGCTTGAGCGCGGCCGAAGCAGCGGCCGAAGCAGTGGGCGGATGCGTCGCAATGCTGCGGGTGCCACATGGGTGACAGTCAGCAGGCGCACGATGCCATTGCTGACGGCGCAACAGCGGCAGCTGCAGCAGCGGCGACCGTGGGCGAGTTGGCAACAACTCTTTCTGTAACCGAGCGCGCAATAAGGAAGCGGGCCGCTCGCGAACAATGGCAGCACGTGCAAGCGGGAAATGGGCGCATGTACCCGCTGGCTGCGCTGCCGGACGGCGTCCGTTCAGAGCTTCTCGCCGCTCGTCGAGAAGCCGCATTGAGACGGGCGCAAGCGCAGGATGCGGACGCTTTGTCCGCCGCTGTTTCACCTGCGTGGCAAGACTGGGAGCATGCACGCCCCTGGCGCCGCCAAGTCGCAGAGTTGCGGCAACGTGTCCTGCTTGAGTTGGACCAACTCAAGCAGGACGGCATGAGCGCTTCCGCTGCGCGTGCCCTGGTAGCAGAACGGTTGCAGCGGGAGAAGGTACGAGGTTCGTCCGTCGCTGCGATCAAGCGATGGGAGCAAAGCGTGCAGGGACATGCGCGCTCGGATTGGCTGCCGCTACTGATGCCGAGTGAGGAGCGCGGACGCCGTGAAGCCGTGGCTATTCATCCTGTGGCCTGGGCGATCTTTAAGCGGGACTGGTTGCGTCCTGAGAAGCCCACGGCGGCCCACAGCTATCGGCTGGTTAGGGAAATGGCCGCGCTGCACCCGGAGTGGGGGCCGCTTCCAAGTCTGGACACGTTTGAGCGTAGACGCCTGCGCGAGATCGATCACGGAGCGCGGGTGCTGGCTCGTCAAGGCATGGAAGCCTATATGGACTCGCGTCCTTGGCCGACACGTGACCGCGGTCACTTAGAAGCTATGGACGCGGTCAATGCTGATGGTCATAAGTTCGATGTTGCCGTGAAGTTCCCCGATGGCGTGGTGCGGCGCCCGATCATTTTGGGATGGCAGGACCTCAGTTCTGGCAAGTTGTTGGCGTGGCGCATCGGGGAGACGGAAAGTTCGGAACTTGTCCGCTTGGCCTTTGCAGATATGGCGCGTGAGTACGGAATCCCGCGCAGGGCGTATCTAGACAATGGTCGCGCCTTTGCCGCGAAGTCCAACACTGGCGGCTTGCCAAGCAGATACCGCTTCAGGGTCAAGCCGGGAGATCAGGATGGCGTACTTACCCTGCTTGGCGTGGATGTGCGCTTTGTACGCCCCTACAACGGGCGTGCAAAGCCGATTGAACGGGCATGGCGCGACTTTGCGCAAACAATCAGCCGGCGTGCAGAGTTTTCGGGCGCCTACCTCGGGAACAGTCCCGACAACAAGCCTGAGAACTATGGAGAGCGAGCGGTTCCGTTTGAGTTGTTCATGCGGGTAGTGAGTGACGGAATCGCAGAGCACAACGCACGAAAGGGCCGACGTGCGGCAAACTGCATGGGTCGGAGCTTTGACGAGACCTTTGCCGCAAGCTACGAAAGGTCGCCCATCCGAAAGGCGACCGGAGAGCAATTGCGATTGCTGCTGCTGGCTTCAGAGGCCGTGAAAGTGAACGCGCGCGGATTCGTGCGCATTGCAGGCAATCACTACTGGTCAGAGCCGCTTTCACCCCTAAGCGGGCAATCGGTCGTGCTGCGGTTTGATCCAGCGGCCTTGCATACATCGGTCCATGTGTACTTGTTGGATGGAACCTATGTTTGCGAGGCGCCTTGTACTCACCGGTACGGATTTGACGACGCCGAACAGGCAAAGCGCGTTGCGAAGGACAAAGCCGAGCATGCGCGACTAGGTAGACGCAGGCTCGCGCTTGAGCAGTCTATTGGCGCGTTGCTGCCTGATCCAATGGCGATGCGAGCGCGTGAGTTGCAGGCAACTCCTTCGGCATCTGTTGTTGAAATCGTCAAGCCAAAGACCACCAGCACACCTGAACGCAGGCGTGCGGAGTCTGGCGGCAGCGTTCCCACCAAGTTCGAAGAGTGGGCAACCAAACGACTTAAATCACGTAGGTGATTGCGCACATGAACACATCAGATATCGTCAACTTTCCCGCGCAAAGTCAATGGATCGAGACACCGACCGGGCGCCGAATCCTTGGTGCATTGAGCTTCACACAAGCCACTGGCGATGTCGCGTTGATATACGGCGCTGCCGCTGTCGGAAAAACGCGAGCGGCAATCGAGTACGCGGCCTGTGGGGTCAACGTCTGGCGCGCGACAATTACACAAGCAACCACAGGCGTGGTTCCAGCACTGGGCGAGATCTGCGCGGCCATCGGCATAGCCGGCTGCAACGGAGCGGCGTCACTACACAGCGCAATTGTGAGCAGGATTTCTGGAACCGAGGGGTTACTGATCGTTGATGAAGCGCACCAGTTGAGTACGGCAGCGCTGGATCAGCTCCGGTCCATTTACGATGCTTCTGGCGTGGGCCTTGCCTTGATTGGGTCGCTAGGCTTGTACTCACGCTTGACTGCAGGCGAGGACGCGACCTGCCTTGATCGCCTATTGTCGCGCGTAGGGAAGCGCCTGCACCTCGACACGGTGACGCCTGAGGACATAGGGGCATTGGCGGACGCCTGGGGCATTCGCAACTGCAAGCGATCCGTCACCCTGCAGGAGATCGCACAGCGGCCGGGCGGGCTCCGCCTTTCCACTGTCTGCACCAAACCACTTTCCAAAAAAGCTCCGAATCTGACCCGTGCGCAGAGGCTGAATCTTGTAACCTGTAAAGCTCGCGAGCGCCGCAAGTGTTCCCGGATTTGATTCCGGCCTTGTTGCAAGGACCACCCTCACCTTGTCAGCTCTATTTGCCTTGATGAGTTTATCAATTACACTTTCGCGATCCGCGACCGTTGCCAGCTCGTCCAGACCGTCCACAAGAAGCAATAGCCTGTGAGCGGAAAGTTCCGAAGTGATTTCGGACAGATGATCACCCGACAGTCGCTGTAGTGCTACCATAGCGGCTGAATTAACGCTGCTCGATTGCAAAATCTCGCGGGCATGCAAATAAATTGCGGCACAGTTCGTGTTCTGGCGCGACTGAGATATTGCCAGTTCTTTCAGCAGGGTGCTCTTGCCTCCGCCAGGCCCGCTTGTAATGACGATGAGGTCATTTCCCTGTTTGCAGAGGTCATTGCCGGCAATGTACTCCTCTTTCAGACAAAAGTCGCTTTGAGCAACGTTTTCTTGCTTGGCTAGAATGGTGTCAATGTAGATTTCGCTCAGCTGTCGCTTCTTTTGTGCGTACCCGAGCAATTCCAGATTGACGATGTTCAAACTCTCGTACAGCTTGGTCGCGTAAGAGGAGAGGAATGGACGGCGGTCTTCATAAAAGCGTGGCCAGAATTGATCGATTTGCTCTATAAGTTGATCCTGACCTATGAAGTCCAGGTTTATGTCGCCGCGATCAGTATACGCGCTCCGCAATGCTCGCTGAGCAGTTTTAGAGATCGTTCCGTTTGTTGCCACAATAACGCGGCCTGCGAAGGCAGACGTGGAGGAGAGGCGTGGATGACTCAGCGGTTGACGAATGGCCTGACGGAGCTGAGTTTCAATAATGCCGACGATATTGTTTGTCCGGTCCGCAGCCTTGAGGGTAATGTTTCCATGCTTAAGGACAAAGGCAGTATATTCGGCCTTCTTAAATGGCGATGTCGAACACCCGATGATGTCGACCCCCGCCTCGTCTGGGCCTTGGTTGTCAAGGACATCACTGAAATGACCCATCTTCCGCAGCAGCGGAATCATCAACTCTGTGCGAAACTCGTCTTCGTTCTTGATGTCGACGAGGCACTTCACTTTCTCATGCATCTGCACAGGCGCTCTCCTTGCACACTTGTAAGAAGTGCGATGATGTCGGTCGGTCATCGGTCACCGAACTTGAACGGACCGAGTACTTTTTTCACAGTGTATAATAAAGCAGTGTCGCGTACAGATCATCCACTTTTCGACGTCGCCCTCAGCGCTTTTTGAGTCACCGTGACAACCCGCGGCGCCAAGCTAGCCGCTCTTGGACAAACCCGCTCCTGTTCTGTTCGT
Source organism: Lysobacterales bacterium (assembly GCA_046346965.1). GTDB lineage: Bacteria > Pseudomonadota > Gammaproteobacteria > Xanthomonadales > SZUA-5 > JAXMHB01. The sequence goes on along the minus strand of JAXMHB010000024.1, from coordinate 4,151 downwards.
CTCCGCCTACGCACCCGGCGGCTACTACTGCATTAGGTGTTACGCGCAACAGACGTCTGGCCGTGGAGGTTCATCCTCGCGCGGACACCGGGGCTAGGCAACACATTCTTTGCAACCGTCCTACGTCACGGGCTGATCGGTCAATTCCGTCGCGCGCGGCCGTCGAATCCGGTGTGCTCGCCGTTCTAGCCCCTATCCGACCCTGCTTGCTGCCGGGGCGATGCATATCGGTCTGCAATTCAAGCGTGCTGGATTACAGAAGGGTACATGGATTGGCGCCTGCTAGCCCTTGATGAACAGCTGGCGGCCGTCATTGGGCGGCTGGTCGCCGTGAAGATCGGCTGGCCTCGGCGCTTGTTGCTCGGAGCGCCGATGGCGAACACCCGGCGTCGACGGATGGACGCCTGGCATCCCTGGGTGGACGGTCCAGGGTTCGGTGTTGGCCGCTGGCGATGGTCGGATCGACGCCGCGGACTGGCGGATCGACTGCTGGCGTTCGCCGATGCAGCTGTGCACCGTTGGCGATGAAGGTCTGCGTATACGGCGATGGACGTCTGCAGCTGCGCCGTTGCAGTGCTGGCGTGCGCCGATGGGGCTTTGGGGGTTCGACGTTGATGTTGCGGAGTACCGGCGATGAATGCCGGCGCTTCGCCGGTGATGGTTTGAACCTTCGGCAATGGACGCACGCAGGGTCGTCGTTGGATCTGCGCACCCTCGTCGTTGGACGACTGTACCTCCAGCGTTGAACGGGCGGCGCTCATCGTTGGGGGTGTGGAGGTCCATCGATGAGCCTGTGGAGTTCATCGTTGAGGGTGTGCAGGTCCATCGTTGAGGGTGCAGTCGTCCATCGACGAGGGTCAGCGGTCCATCGATGAGTCCGCGGCGTTCATCGTTGGTGCTGCGAGCTTCATCGTCGATGGTGCAGTGGTTCATCGACGAAGGTCGGCGGTTCATCGACGAGTCCGCGGCGTTCATCGGTGGGGGTGACGGCGCCAGCGAGAGCGCCGTCCCGGTAGCGCGGCTCCGTGCGCGCGGGTGGGTCGTTGCGTGCGATGGCGTCCCATCGCGCCGGCGGCCGCGGCTTTGTGGGTTGGCGGTTAGGGCAAAGGCAACAGCGCAAAACTGGATTGCCGCGCCCCCGCAGCGCCCACGCGCGCCGCGGGAGCTCGCAATGACGCCGGGGTTTGTGGGAGGCACGCAGTAGTACGGCGTCATTGCGAAGCCCTCGTCCGCGACGCGGATGAGGGCTGTGGCAATCCAGGTGTTGCTTTCGCTGCGGTGGTGGTTGCGGGACGCGAAGGACCCGGCCTACGGGTAGCGCGGCTCCGTGCGCGCGGGTGGGTCGTTGCGTGCGATGGCGTCCCATCGCGCCGGCGGCCGCGGCTTTGTGGGTTGGCGGTTAGGGCAAAGGCAACGGCCCAAAACTGGATTGCCGCGCCCCCGCAGCGCCCACGGGCGCCGCGGGGGCTCGCAATGACGCCGGGGTTTGGGGCAGTCCTCAACAGTACGGCGTCATTGCGAAGCCCTCCTCCGCGACGCGGATGAGGGCTGAAGATGGCGAAGATGTGCAAAATTCAGCCGCCACTTGTGTGCAATTTACGATCGCCGCCGACACCGGCCTACGTCCGAGGTAACGCGGCTCCGTGCGCGCGGGTGGGTGGTTGCCTGCGATGGTGTTCATCGCGCCGGCGGCCGCGGCTTGGTGGGTTGGAGGTCAGAGTAAAAGCAACGGCCCAAAACTGGATTGCCGCGCCCCCGCCGCGCCCACGGGCGCCGCGGGGGCTCGCAATGACGCCGGGGTTTTCGGGAATTGCGAGTAGCGCCGGGCGCCTCGCGTGTGCGGCGGGGTCGCCGGGCCATGCATCTGGGACGCGAAGGACCCGGCCTACCGGACTGAGGTAGCGCGGCTCCGTGCGCGCGGGTGGGTCGTTGCGTGCGATGGCGTCCCATCGCGCCGGCGGCCGCGGCTTTGTGGGTTGGCGGTTAGGGCAACGGCGCAAAACTGGATTGCCGCGCCCCCGCAGCGCCCACGGGCGCCGCGGGGGCTCGCAATGACGCTGGGGATTTCGGGCAGTCCTCAACAGTACGGCGTCATTGCGAAGCCGTCGTCCGCGACGCGGACGAGGGCTGTGGCAATCCAGGTGTGGCTTTGGCTGCGGTGGTGGTTGCTGGGACGCGAAGGACCCGGCTGTCAACGCCGACCGAAAACTGCGCACTTCTGGCGATTGAAAATTGCACACATTGGACAGCCATTCCGTGGTGTGTAATGCGTCGTCAGTTGCGTTTGGCAGACCGCTTTGAGGGTGACGGACCTGGTTCGTCCTGGTCGTTAGTCCGGTGGTGCCGCATCCGATAGCTGTTGCCTCGGATGTTGACCAGATGGCAGTGGTGCAAGACTCGGTCGATCAGTGCGGCAGCCATGACCTCGTCGCCGAGGACGTTGCCCCATTCCTCGAAGCCTTTGTTGGACGTCAGCACCGTCGAGGCACGTTCGTAACGGCGGTTCATGAGCTGGAAGAACAGGACTGCGCCGTCGTGGCTCACCGGCAGGTAGCCGATTTCGTCGACGACGAGCAGGCTGGGATGAGTGAGCACGGCGAGCCGCTGGTTGAGCCTGCCGGCGGCCTTTGCCTGCTGCAGCGAGTCGATCAGATCGACCAGTGTGCCGTAGTAGACGCGCCGTCCGTGCTCGGCGGCGGCGATGGCGAGGCTGATGGCGAGATGGGTCTTGCCGACGCCCGGCGGCCCGAGGAAGACGACGTTCTCCCGTCGTTCGAGGAAGCCCAGGGTGTGCAGGCTGTCGATCTGCTCGCGCTGGATGGACGGCTGGAAGGCGAAGTCGAACTCGCGCAGAGTCTTGACCGCCGGCAACCGGGAAGAACGCATGGCGGCCTGCAGGCGGCGGTTGTTGCGCAGCGAGATCTGGGCATCGAGCAGGCGGCCGATGGCCTCGGCGGTGCCGACGTGACCGCCGTCGACCTCACTCAGGATGTGGTCGATCGCCTCCAGCGAACCCGGCATCTTGAGATCGGCCAGTTGCTGGCGCAATGCATCGCGCACGCTGCGGGTAGTGGGCGCGCTCATCGCTGCACCCCCGTCATCCGCGCGTATTCGGCCAGCGGGCGCTGCTCGACCTTCGGCTTGTAGGCAGCCTGCCTCGCAGGGCGCGGCAGCGGCACTGGAAGGCTGTCGACGGCTCTCGGCGAGCGATAGGGATGCGCCGCCATGGGCTGCAACTGCGCGCGCTCGTCGCGCTCGAAGCGCAGCTGCGGCGACTCGCCCACCGTGCGGTGCTGGCGTCGATTGGCGGTCTGCGTCTGCCATTCCAGCGACTGGCCATTGAGGTCATCGTCGCTGACGAACTCGCGACCGTAGAAGAACGCCTGGCGGACGTATCCGATCGGGCGCTCAACCTTGCCCTTGGTCTTGGCCCGGTAAGGCCGGCACGCACGGATGCGAAAGCCCCAGTGCGCGGCAAAGCGCTGGAACTGCGCGTTCTCGAGCAGCTTGCCGCCAGTCATCCGCTCGTCGTCGACGACGACCGCCTTGAGCTGGTCGAACAACAGTTCCTTCGGCACGCCACCGAAGGCGGCGAAGGCCTCCTCCAGCCCGGCCATCAGGACCGCCATGGTCTGCCGTGGGTAGAACTTGAACCACAGCAGCCGTGAGTAACCCAGCACCACCACCAGCGCGTAGCGCACGCCCCAGGGCAACCTGAACTCGGCAAAGTCCACCTGCGCCTGCAGTCCCGGCGGCGTCTCGAAACGCCGCACCGGCTCAGGCGCCGCCCGCGGACGAACCGAGCGTACATAGGCCTTCAACTGGCTGTACCCGCCGACATAGCCGGCCTTGCGCGCCTCCTCGAACAGGCGCGTCGCCGACAACCGCGGATAGGCCGACAGGCGTTCGACAATCAGGGCCTTGTAGCCATCCAGCTTGCACGCCTTCGGCGGCCGCGGGCCGTAGCGCACGGCCACATCATCCAGCTCCCGATCGAGCTCCCCACTGGCGATCCAGTGGTACACCGTGCGCCGACTGACACCGATCAGGCGAGCGATCGCCGCCTTCGAAAGCCGCTGCTCCAAGTAGTGACGTAACAACATCTTCTGCTCCCTTGCGTACATCCACGACCCCGTGTCCAGCGGAGCCGC
>JAXMHB010000023.1:0-48273 GCA_046346965.1 Lysobacterales bacterium | reverse complement strand
TCCGCGGCGCGGCCGATCCAGATCGACGATCAGATACACCACCAGGCCAATCAGGCCGATCAGCGCCAGGGAGGCGAAAGGTGCGCGGCGGCCGCCCAGCCCGGCGGAATAGCCCATCGTCGTCGTGGTCAGGACCAGCGTCAGAAACACCAGCCACAGCACCAGTTCGGGCACGTGGCGAGCAAGCGCGGCCTGGTAGCTGGCTTGGGCATCGATCATCTCGTTGAGCGATTGCACGTACAGCCCGCTGGTGGCGGGCTTGGGATCGGCGGCCACCGCGCGTGTCGCAGCGCCCCAGAGTTGCTGCGCCAGCGCGTCGCCGCGCTCCTGCAAGGCGCGTCGAGCAGCGCTCTGGTCGAGCGAGACCGCGCCTTCTTCGAGGCGCTGGTCGATGTACTGCCGCAGCAGCGTCAAACTCTCGCTGCGCGCCGGCTCCTCCAGCAGCTGCGCACGCAGCCAGGTGGTGCCGATGGCGTTGGCCTCGGTCACGACCGCCTGACTGCGATCGTCGAAGCGTTGCAAAGCGAGCGAGAAGCAGAAACCGAGGACCAGCGCCAGCAGGCCGAGCATGGCGCCGAGGATGGTACTGGTCTGCTCGCGCGTGACCGGCGCGGTCTCGGCGTGCCTGCGCAGTCCCAGGCGAAAGCCGAGTTCCTGGCCGATCAGCATCGACAACAGCAGCATCACGCCGATCAGGGGACTGCTGTGCTGGTAGAGCAGATCGTCCATCGAGACCCTTGTCAGCGCTGAGCCAGTCGCCATTCTGGCGTGTGCGCGAGTCCGTCGCCAGCAGGGAAGCGCCAGCCAGACATGGGGGCGTCCGGGACCCGGGACCCGGGACCCGGGACTCGGGACTCGGGACGGTGCGGCTGCTGCGTGGCACGGTCGCCAGTTTGCAGAGCGAGTACGCGCGCTGACGGCGAGACAGGGAGTCTGGTCGAATCCCGAGTCCCGCGCCCCGGCGCGCGATCGGTGCGGCGCGTGGCAGCATGCGCAGAACCGAGCGCCCGCGCCGCCACCGAGACTCGCGCCACCATGGCATCGCAGACCGCACAGCTGCTGGCGCCGCCGCAGATCGGCCCTTACCGCCTGCTCGATTGCCTGGGCGCCGGCGCTATGGGCGTGGTGTACCGGGCACGGCGGGTCGACGGTCTGTACGCCAAGGACGTCGCGCTCAAGCGCGTACGCGTGCCGGATCCCGAGCTGGCCCGGCGCCTGCTGCGCGAGCGCGAGATCCTCGGCGCACTGTCGCATCCCGGCATCGCCAGTCTCCTCGACGGCGGCTACGATGCCGAAGGCGTGCCCTATCTGGTGCTGGAGTACATCGACGGCGTCACCCTGGGCGACTGGGCACGCCGTGAGCAGCCTGGCGTCCGGGCGATCGTGCAGCTGGCCATCGGGATCCTGCAGGCGCTGGCGTACGCGCATGCGCGGCTGGTGGTCCACCGCGATCTGAAGCCTGGCAATGTGCTGGTCGATCAGCATGGCGCGCCCAAACTGGTCGATTTCGGCATCGCCCGTGCGCTCGACGGTGCGCCGGCGCACACCGCCATCAGCTTCACGCCCGAGTACGCCGCGCCCGAGCAGCTGGGATCCGAAGCCCCGACCGCGTTGTCGGATCTGTACAGTTTTGGCGTCGTGCTGTACGAGCTGTTGACCGGCGACTTGCCCTACACGCCCGCACAGCATGAAATCTGGTCCTGGGCGCAGGCGATCCAGACCCAGGAGCCCGTGCGGCCCAGCCTGCGCGCCAGCGATCCGGCCCGGCAGCGCGCTTTGCGCGGTGATTTGGACGCGGTGCTGCTGAAGGCGCTCGACAAGGATCCGGCGCGTCGCTACCAGAGTGCACAGGCGCTGGCGGAGGAACTGCAGCGCTATCTGGACGGCTTCCCCGTGCAGGCGCAGGCGCCCGGCTGGCAGCTGCGCCTGCGCAAATACGTGCGCCGCCACCGCGTCTTGGTCAGCGCGATCGGCCTGTCGGTCCTGGCGCTACTCGGCGGCGCTGGCGTGGCGCTCTGGCAAAGCCGCGTAGCCAGCGCCGAGCGCGATCAGGCGCTGCGCGATCGGGCGCGTGCCGAAGCGGTCAGCGGCTTCCTGCAGCGCATGCTGAGCTACAGCAATCCGCTGGTCGGCACCCATCCCAATCCCGGCGACACCCGCTTGAGCGAGGTGCTGGACGAGTGGGCGCGACGGGTGGACGCCGGTGATTTCGACGCCGAGCCGGCCGTGCACGCCGAGTTGCTGCGGGTCCTCAGCCAGAGCTTTGGCAGTCAGGGTCAGTACGACCGTCAGCGCTGGTACGCCCAGCAGTGGGCGGAACTGGCGCGCAGCGCGCTGGCCGACGATCCCGGCCAGCTGCTGTTGGCGCAGGCCGAACTGGCGGCGCTGGCTTTCGTGCGCCAGGACTTGAACGGTGCGCTCGATCGCTATCGCGCATTGCTGCCGCAACTGCGCCAGGCACTCGCCGATGGTCTGCTGAGTCCGGCCCAGGTGATCACGCCCCTGAACAACTTTGCCTATCTGCGTCGCACCCAGGGCGACTCCGCCGAAGCCGAGGCGGCCTTCCGGGAGTCGCTGGCGCTGGGCCAGGGCCTGCCCGAAGGGCAACACGATCTGATCGCCACCGTGCGCAGCACGCTGGCCTCCACCATCGGCGATCAAGGCCGCTTCGACGAGGCGCTGGCGACCGCCGGGGATGCCGTCGCCGAGTTCGTCGGTCGGCCGGCGCGCGAGCGCAGCGCCGACTTCGGCTTCGCCTTGAATGTGCATGCCGGCTTTCTGATCGAGGCCGGCGACTACGCGCTGGCGGACCGTGAACTCACCCGCGCCGAGGGACTGCTGCGTGCCCGCTTGGGGCCGCAGCATCTGTGGCTGGGCGACAATCTGCGCAATCAGGGCCTGCTGGCGCTGGCGCGTCAGGAGTGGGCGCGCGCCAGCCGTGCCGCCGAGGAAGCCCGCGCCATCTACGAAGCCAGCTTCGGCGAACAGTACGATCACTATCCCACCGTATTGCTGATCCAGGCGGCCGTGGCCGCGCATCAGGGCGATGTAGCCGGGGCCGATGCGCTGTACCAGCGCGCGCTGGCGCTGCGCAGCCGCTTGCTGCCCGAGGGCCACTATTTCACCGCGATCGCACAGAGCCAGTACGCCGGCTTTCTGGCCGATCAGGGCCGCGTCGGCGAGGCACGCGCACTGTTGCAGCGCGCGGTCGCCGATCTCATTCGCAGCCAGGGCGTGGGCCATCCGCGCACGCGCGCGGCGCAGCAACGCCTGCAGGCGCTGGGCACTCGGGCGGAAGGGTAAAACGAGAACAACGTCTGGCGCGCTCTGTGCCAGACTCGCCCGTCATCGCCGGGATACGCCCTGCTGCCTATCCTCGCCCGCGACCTCCCGCCTGGACCCTGCGCTATGCCCCTGGTTTCGAACCGCCTGCCGTCGCTCCGACGGCATGGAATGCTGTACTCGTTGCTGGTCGCGCTGGTCTACGCGCCGGCCGGCGCGGCCGCGACCGTCACCGTGCTGAACGGCGACGCCACCGGCCCTGGCTCCCTGCGCCAGGCCCTGCTGGATGCCGCGCCCGGCGACACCATCAACTTCGACGCCAGCCTGTCGGGCGCCACTATCCGCGCTGCCCACCTTGGGGTCGGCCTGCTGCTCACCAAGAACGTCGTCATCGACGGCTCGACGCTCCCCTCGCGGCTGACCATCACCGGCGATGCGGACGGAAACGGGGTGGGCGATGTGCGCGTGATGTTCGTCGAGGAGAACGTCACGGCGACGCTGAAGAACCTGATCATCACGCGCGGCCGAATCGCATCGACCGGCGCGGGCATCTTGAACGGCGGTACGCTGACGCTGGAGAACTGCGAGGTGTCGCAGAGCGTCTCGACCACTGACAACGGCGGCGGCGTTTACAGCTACGGGCCGATGACGGCAACCGGCAGCGTGATCAGCGGCAACACGGCGGGACAGGTCGGCGGCGGTCTCTACGTCGGTGGTACCGATGTGACGCTGACCAACACCACGATATCTGGCAACAATGGCCCGGGCGGGGGCGGCGGCATCTTTGTCGCGCCCATCGCCACCGGCACGCTCAGCGTGACCGGCGGCAGCATCGCCAACAACACGACACTTCAAGACGGCGGCGGCATCCTCAATCAGGGGCTGAGCGCCAACCTGAGCGGGACGCGGGTGACGGGCAATACGTCCACCACCGCGAGCGGCGGTGGCCTCGCGGGCAGCTTCGTCATCGACAGCAGCGTCATCTCCAACAACACCGCGGCGATGAACGCGGGTGGCATCTACGCGGATACGCTCGCCAACGTCTCGATCCGCAACAGCACCTTGGCCGGGAATCAGGCCGGCCCCAATTCCTACGGTGGCGCCATTCTCAACCGCTCGCTGGCAACCACCACCCTGGTCAACACCACGCTGTCTGGCAACTCGGGCGGCTACGGTGGCGGCATCTACAACCAGAACAACGGCGTGATCAGCATGGCCAGCGTCACCCTGGCGAACAACCAGAGCCCCAATCCCGGCGGCATCGGTGGCCTGGCCAATGTCGGCGTGGTGCACTTCGTCAACACCTTGATCGCCGGGTCCACCAACGGCGACTGCGCAGCGCTAGGTCCGGGCAGCTTCCCCACCCGCAGCGGCAACCTGATTCAGGAAGGCACCTGCTTCGGCGGTTCCGCCTTCCTGTCCGTCATGCTCGGTCCGCTGGCCGACAATGGCGGCCCCACCCAGACCCACGCGCTGCTGCCCGGCTCGCCCGCCATCGACTATGGCGACAACAGCTACTGCGACGACAACCCCGGCGCCAACAACCTCGATCAGCGCGGCGTGATTCGACCGGTCGACGGCGACGGTGTGCCCGGCGCAGTCTGCGACACCGGCGCCTTCGAGCTGGCCGTCCAGACAGGCCCGATGTTCGCCAACGGCTTCGAGTAGCGCTGCAGCCGAAGGGTGATTGCGGCAGCCGGGCGGATGCGGCCAGGACCTGTGCTCAGCGCGCCGACGGCAGCGTCGGCAGCTGCTGCAACACGGCGCGATAGTCCTGCAGATCGAAGCGCGGGCCGAGGGTTTCATAGCGCTCGCCCGGCAGCGCCTCGACGCGCACCGCCAGCGTCTCCAGCTGCAGTGCGTCCCGCCCCGACCAGGTCCAGATCGGCCCGCCGCTGGCGCCCGGCGACATCCACAAGGCCGCGCGCACTGGGGTTTCCAGACCCCGCGCACAGCTGCGCTGGCCGTACAGCGCGACCAGGGCGCCGGGCGCGGCGCGCCCCTGCGGCGTGCGCGCGGCATAGCCGGCATGCAGCAGCGGCGTGCCGATCGGGCTCGGCGTGGCGCCGAAGCGCAGGCGTGGCCACAGCGTGTCACCGGGCAGCTGCGCGGGCGCATCCAGCAATAGCAGGGCGTAGTCGTGGCCGGTGCGGCTGTCGTAGTCGCGATCCAAGGGCGGCGCCGACTCGGCCGCGCGCGTCCAACCGCCGCGCTCGCTGAGCACCGCGCGGCTGACCAGACCCGCCCCGTAGGGCGCGGTCGGCGGGTCGCTGTAGCGCCGTCCCCCCGGCGTCACCCGGTAGCGATCGCAGACCATGCCGGTGCGCGTCATCACCACGTGCGCGGCGGTCAGGGCCAGATCCGGCGCCAGCAGCACGCCACTGCCGGCCATTGGCATGCTGCCCGGCTGGCAGCGGTGTGGACGCACGCGCAGCACGGTGGCAGCCAGCGCCGGCGGCAACTCCACCGTGCGCAGCGAGCCGAGGGCCGGCACCCGCGGACACAAGGGCAGCGTGCGCTCGGGCGCGGGCGCGGCGATCCAGTCGATCGGTGCCCACGCCGGCGGTTCGGGGCGATGCGGCGCGGCCTCGGTGTAGGCGCGTGCCAGGGCGGGCTGCCACGCAGCTTGCTGCTGCGCTTGCAACTGCGCCAGCACCGCGTCGAGCGCGCCGATCTGCGCGGGTGACAGTCGCTGCGATCGCGGCCAATCCAGCTGCACGCAGCGGGTGTCTTCGCGCACCCAATGGCGCCAGGCCAGCAACGCGCGCCAGGCCGGCAGAAACTGCAACTCCGCCTGCGGAAGCTCCGGCACGGCGCCGGTGCACGCCGCCGCGGGGGCCTCCACCGGCCAGCTCGGCATCGCCGCGGGCAGCAGCCGCGGCGCGCTCAGCAGGATCAGCAGCAGTAGCGCCGCGCCTTGCCAACCGCGCTCAGCGGGTGAGCTCATAGACCTCGAACTGATCGGGCTCGGCATCCAGCAGCAGGCGCAGGCGCTTGCGATCGATGGCCTCGAGCAGGCCCACGGTATCGAACTCAAGGTCCTCGCCGTCGGCATCACCCAGGCTGCCGCTGTAGCTGCGGTAGGGCTCATCGTTGACCGAGCTGCCACCCAGCAACACCCAGCGCGTCGCCGCGTCCGGGTACAACTGCCCATGGCGGCGCTGTGAGCCGCTGCGCTTGGTGAAGGCCAGCGTGCCGTCCTCGGTCAGCTCGATCTCGCAGCGGAAGGGCGGATACGAAAACACCCCCAGCGTGCTGACCTGGATCGAGCGACAGCGCCAGCTGCCGGTCAGCTGCTCGGCCTCGATCGCAACCGCCGGACGCGCGAGCAGCGTGCGCAAGGCCGGAATCTCCTGCACGCCGTAGGCGTCCGCAGGCACACCCGCCAGCGCCGTCTCCACCCGCTTCGCCGCCGCATCCACCCGGCCCAGATGCGCCGGATGCGCCACCGCCCGCCAGCCGTCATCGGCCCACAGCACGCCGGGCAGCAGCGCGCATAGGCACAGCAGCAGCGCCAGCACGCGCCCACACGTCACCGGCGCGGCGCCAGTGCGGCGATTGAGTGAGGCATCAGGACGGTTGGTCGCCAAGGGCATCGTCGTCATCGTCATCGTCCACCGGAATGGTGACGCCGAGCATGCAGTGGTTGCACATGAACTCGGCTGAAGACCTCGATTCTATGGGAACAGCCCGCGCGGGCATCGCGCCAGGCGCGCACGGCGCCGCGCCCCCGTAGGCCGGGTCCTTCGCGTCCGACATGCAGGGCCTGGCCACACCCCCACACACGCGAGGCGCCCGGCGCTTTTGCTCGCCCCTCGCCCCGTAGGCCGGGTCCTTCGCGTCCGAAATGCAGGGCTGGGCCACACCCCCACACACGCGAGGCGCCCGGCGCTTTTACTCGCCCCCGTAGGCCGGGTCCTTCGCGTCCGCAATGCAGGGCTGGGCCACACCCCCGCACACGCGAGGCGCCCGGCGCTTTTGCCGCGCGGATGGCCAAAGCCGCGGCCACCGGCGCGATGGCCGGCCCCGCGCATCCACGCCCACCGCGCGCACGGAGCCGCGCTACGCCGCACGTCTCACCCGGCGTCATTGCGAACCCCCGCCGCGCCCGCGGGCGCGGCGGGGGTGTGGCAATCCAGCTGTGCGCTACCGCATTGCGCTGCCATCCCGGCCGCATCGACACCCACACCATCGGCGCATGCCGGGTCCTTCGCGTCCGTGATGCAGGCGCAGGCGACACCCCCGCACACGCGAGGCGCCCGGCGCTTTGTGATCGCCCATGGTCTGCGGGAGCGGCAAGGGTGGTGCGATCCCGAATCGGACAAGTTTGGTCCGATGCCGGACGAATGTGGTCTGATCGCGGACCACGCCAACCCGGCGCCGATCAAAGTTTGCTCGGCACCGATCAAAAATTGTCCGGTGCCGATCAAAATTTGTCCGCTCGAGGTCTGCGCGCAGGGGTCTGCCGGTCAAAATTTGTCCGGTGCCGATCAAAATTTGCTCGGCACCGATCAAAAATTGTCCGGTGCCGGGCTGGCATCGTCCGCTGCCGATCAAAATTTGTCCGACGCCGGGACTTTGTCCTCCGGCACCGAGCAAATTTTGTCCGATCGCCCTCGGTCCCGAGGCGCGCTGACCCCAGGGCGCGCTGCACGCTCAAGGCCGGTGTTGGCAGGACGACGACAAGCGTAGGCTTGCGCGGCCTATGATCTGTTGCGCTCAGCCGATTGATGCCGGACAACCACGCAGGCGCACGCAGCGCGCGACGCAGTGATGATGCATGACCCCGGTCCGCCTTTGGCGCCCCCAAGTCAAGGAAATCAGGAAGCTCTCATGATCGACCATACGGGTGTAGTCGTTAGCGATATTCAGAAGAGTAAGTCGTTCTACGTGCAGGCACTTGCTCCAATCGGCTATGAACTCGTTTTGGAACTCCCCGCATCTGTGACTGGTCATGCCGACGTTGCCGGCTTTGGCGAGCCACCGAAGCCGGACTTCTGGATCAGCGGCGGAACACCAAACAGGCCGCCAATCCATATTGCTTTTCGCGTCCCCTCACGCGCGACGGTGGATGCGTTCTACACGGCCGCAATGGCTGCGGGCGCGACGGACAATGGGCCGCCTGGGCTGCGGCCGCATTACCATCCCAATTACTATGGCGCTTTCGTGCTCGACCTCGACGGTCACAATATTGAAGCCGTATGCCATGAGGCAGAATGAGTGAGCTGCGCGAACCTCGGGCGCCTGGATTCCCGCTTTTGCGGGAATGACGATGTGGCGGTGCTGGCCTCGTGGCCTTGTGGTCATCGTCATGCCAGGAAACGTCTCTTCCAAGCACCGCGGCGTGGATGACGTTCAGCGCGCACTACCAGCCCGTCATTCCCGCGAAAGCGGGAATCCAGTCAAACGCGCGCCGTTCGCGCCGGGACGGGAACGGCACATCCGCGTCTGCATTAGCACGCCGTTACGTAAAAGACGGTGTGGCTGTGTCGGTACGTGGCATGTCCCAGCCCCACGAGCCTGGATTCCCGCTTTCGCGGGAATGACGGTGTGGCGATGCTGGCCTCCCAGCAGTGTGGATGTGCCGGAGAGACGCTCCGGTTACCCGCCCGCTCTTCCCTTTCCCCTTTCCCCTTTTCCCTTTCCCCTTTCCCTGCTTCACCGATACCCCGAGCTGATCGGGAATCGGCGGTCGCGGCCGAAGGAGCGGGCGGTGACGCGGGGGCCGGGGGCGGATTGGCGGCGTTTGTATTCGTTGCGCAGCACCAGTGCGGCGACGCGCTCGACCACGGCGCGCTCATGGCCGCCTGCGACGATGGCGGAGCGCGGTTCGTCGTGTTCGATGAACTGGCGCAGGATGTCGTCGAGCACCTCGTAGGGTGGCAGCGAGTCCTGGTCGGTCTGGTTCTCGCGCAGTTCCGCCGACGGTGCGCGCGTGATGACGGCCTCGGGGATCACCGCGCCCTGGGTGTTGCGCCAGCGCGCCAGCGCGTAGACCTGGGTTTTGTAGATGTCCTTGAGCGGGGCAAAGCCACCGCACATATCGCCGTAAATGGTGGCGTAGCCGACCGCCATTTCGCTTTTGTTGCCGGTGGTGAGCAGCAGGCTGCCGAATTTGTTCGACAAGGCCATCAGGATGGCGCCGCGGCAGCGCGACTGCAGATTTTCTTCGGTGGTGTCGGGTTTGCGCCCGGCAAACAGCGGCGCCAGCGTGTCCATGAAGGCGCTGAAGGGCGTTTCGATCGGCAGCATTTCCCAGCGCACGCCCTGGGCCTCGGCCTGCACGCGGGCCTCGCGGTTGCTTAAGTCCGAGGTGTAACGCGAGGGCAGCAGCACTGCCATCACGCGCTCGGGGCCGAGGGCGTCGACGGCGATTGCCAGCGTCAGCGCCGAGTCGATGCCGCCCGACAGTCCCAGCAGCACCTCGCGGAAACCGTTCTTGCGCACGTAGTCGGCGGTGGCGCGCACCAGCGCGCGGTAGACCTCGGCGGCCAGCGGTTCGTTGCGCGGGGCTGGCCAGTCACGGGCGTGGCATTGCAGACGTCCGTCCGGCTGCCGTTCGATATCGACGTACAACAGCGCCTCCTCGAAGGCCGGCGCGCGCGCGTGGACCACGCCGTCGTCGCCGACCAGCAGACTCTGGCCGTCGAAGACCAGATCGTCCTGGCCGCCGATCAGATTGCAGTAGATCAAGGGGACGCCGTTCTCGCGTGCCCGCGCGGTCAGCACGGCTTCGCGGTCGGCGCATTTGCCCTGGTTGTAGGGCGAGGCGTTCAGCACGATCAGCAATTCGGCGCCGGCTCGGCAGGCGGCCGCGGCGGGTTCGGGGAACCAGGCGTCCTCGCAGATCAACACGCCGAGGCGCAGACCGTCGCGTTCGACCACGGTGGCGCCGACGCTCTCGACGAAGTAGCGCTTTTCGTCGAAGACGGTGTAGTTCGGCAGCCGCTGCTTGCGCGCGCGCGCCAGCGTGCGGCCGGCGGCGATCCAACTGGCGCTGTTGTAACGCCACTGCTGCGCGCGTTCGGGGTGGCCGACCAACAGGTCGATGCCACCAGCGTCGTGGAGTGCACGCAGCGCCTCGTCGATGCCGGCCTGAAAGCCGGGGCGGAACAGCAGGTCCTCGGGCGGATAGCCAGACAGCGCCAGCTCGGGCGTGACCAGCAGCGCGGCGCCCGCGGCGGCGGCCCGCGTCCGCAGTTCCAGCAGGCGGTCTCGATTGGCTGCCACTGCGCCGACGGGAAAGTCGTACTGCGCCAATGCCATGCGATACACGATCACCTCCGCCAGAAATGCAATGGGGCGGCTTGCGCCGCCCCGGAATCACATGCGCACCGCGAACGCGGTGCCTGACAGCTTACTTCTTCTTCGCAGCCGGCTTCTTGGCAGCAGCCTTCGGCGCTTCAGCCTTGGGCGCAGCCGCCTTCTTGGCAGGCGCGGCCTTGGCGGGTGCAGCCTTGGCGGGAGCGGCCTTCGCCGGCGCAGCAGCCTTCGGTGCCGCAGCCTTCTTGGCCGGAGCAGCCTTCTTCGCCGGTTCCGCCTTGGCGGGTGCAGCAGCCTTGGCCGGGGCGGCCTTCGGTGCCGCAGCCTTCTTCGCCGGCGCCGCCTTCTTGGCGGGCTCGGCCTTGGCCGGGGCGGCGGCCTTGGCCGGTGCCGCAGCCTTCGGCGCAGCCGCCTTCTTGGCCGGCGCCGCCTTCTTGGCGGGTTCAGCCTTGGCCGGTGCCGCGGCCTTGGCGGGCGCAGCAGCCTTCGGCGCGGCCGCCTTCTTGGCCGGTGCCTTCTTGGCGGGTTCGGCCTGCTTCACCGGGGCCTTCTTGGCCGCCGGCTTGGCCGCCGCCTTCTTCGCCGCCGGCTTCTTCGCCGGAGCGGCAGCCGGCGAGGCCGGCACGTCCTGCGTCACGGTTTCGGTTTTCACGATCGCACTCCCCTTGATGGATGACGATTTTGGTTTGGCGCCGGACAGGCGCTTCTGAATCGCTTCTCCCAGTTCCGTGGGGGAACGCACCGTCGTCACTCCGGCACGGTCCAGCGCCTCAAACTTGGCTGCGGCCGTGCCCTTGCCACCGGCGATGATCGCGCCGGCATGGCCCATGCGCTTGCCGGCCGGCGCGGCGACGCCAGCGATGTAGGCAACCACAGGCTTGGTCACGTACTCCGCGATGAACTCGGCGGCTTCCTCTTCGGCGCTGCCGCCGATTTCGCCCACCATGATGATGGCTTCGGTTTGTGGATCGTCCTGGAACAGACGCAGGCAGTCCACGAAGTTCATGCCCTGGATCGGGTCGCCACCGATGCCGATGCAGGTGCTCTGGCCCAGGCCCACCTTGGTCGTCTGATAGACGGCTTCATAGGTCAGCGTGCCCGAACGCGACACGATGCCGACCTTGCCCGGCTTGTGAATGAAGCCCGGCATGATGCCGATCTTGCACTCGCCCGGCGTGATGATGCCGGGGCAGTTGGGGCCGATCAGGTAGGTGTCTGGGTAGTAGCTGTTGAGCACATGCTTGACGCGCAGCATGTCGAGCACCGGAATGCCCTCGGTGATCGCGACGATCACCTTGATGCCGGCATCCGCGGCTTCCAGGATGGCGTCGGCCGCGAACGGCGGCGGCACGAAGATCATGCTGGCTTCGGCGCCGGTCTCTTCGACCGCGTCCTGCACCGTGTTGAACACCGGCAGGCCGATGTGGTCCTTGCCCGCCTTGCCCGGCGTGACGCCGCCGACCAGCTTGGTGCCGTAATCGAGGGCCTGTTCCGAATGGAAGGTGCCCTGCGTACCGGTGAATCCCTGACAGATCACCCGGGTCTTCTTGTTGACTAGAACTGCCATGTCCGCTCCTTATCGTCCGTGGGTTCAGGCTTTGGCCGCAGCAACGGCTTTCTGCGCACCGTCGGCCAGATCGCTGGCCGGGATGATCGAAAGGTTGCTGGACTTCAGCAGATCGCGACCACGCTCGACGTTGGTGCCTTCGAGACGAACCACGACAGGGATGTTGATACCGACTTCCTTGACCGCGGCGATGATGCCCTCGGCGATCAGGTCGCAGCGGACGATGCCGCCGAAGATGTTGACCAGGATGGCCTTCACCTTGTCATTGCCGAGGATCAGCTTGAAGGCCTCGGTCACACGCTCGGTGGTGGCGCCGCCGCCGACATCGAGGAAGTTGGCCGGCTCGCCGCCGTACAGCTTGATGACGTCCATCGTCGCCATCGCGAGGCCAGCGCCATTCACCATGCAGGCGATGTTGCCGTCCAGCGAGACGTAGTTCAGATCATGCTTGGCGGCCTGCGCCTCCAGCGGATCGTCCTGGCTGATGTCGCGCATGCCTTCCAGCTTGGGCTGGCGGAACAGCGCGTTGTCGTCCGAATTGAGCTTGCCGTCGAGGGCCAGCAGGTCGCCGGCGCTATTGATCACCAGCGGATTGAGCTCGATCAGGCTCATGTCGTAGTGATTGAACAGCTGGAACATGGCCAGCATGATCTTGGCCAGCTGCGCGGTCTGCTTGGCGCCGAGGCCCATCGCGAAGCCGAGCTTGCGGCACTCGAAGGCCTGCAGGCTCTGCATGAAATTCACTTCGACGGTGAAGATCTTTTCCGGATGCTCGCGGGCGACCTGTTCGATATCGACGCCGCCCATCGGCGAGGCGATGAAGGTGATCGCGCGCGCGGTGCGGTCCACCAGCATGCTGAGATAGAGCTCTTTGGAGATCTCGGTGGCCTCGGAAATCAGCACCGAGTTCACCGGCAGCGCGCGGCCGGCGCTCTGGTAGGTGGTCATCCGCGTGCCGAGCATCTTGGCGGCCGCTTCGCGCACCTGCGTCAGGGACTTCACCACTTTCACGCCGCCGGCCTTGCCGCGACCGCCTGCGTGGATCTGCGCCTTGACTACCCACTGATCGCCGCCGATCTGGCGTGCGGCTTCGACTGCTGCATCGGGGGTGTTCGCCACCGTGCCCTGCGGCACCGGAATTCCGAACTGCGCGAACAGCTCCTTGGCTTGATACTCGTGGAAGTTCATCCTGTCTCCTAGGGTCGCACGCATAGGGCCAAAGCTCGCGCCAGGGCCCCGCGCAAATTGGCGCGTATTGTGATGAAAGGACCGCCCCACGCCAAGTAGTGAAATGGGCTAATTTCGGCCGCGATTGCGGCGCCGGGGGCGCCTGCGGAGTCTGCCTCGGCCCGGGCGGCAAAAGTGCCGATGCTATAGTCGATCGAGGCCCAGCACAGGCAGTCTCGCATGCGTCTCTCCAGCATCGGCCGTCCCCGCGATACGGCTCCTCCGGAAGCGCTGCGCCAGTACGAGTTGCGGCTGTTCAATCTGTACCGTTTGCTGGTGGCGCTGGCCTTCGGCGCACTGCTGCTGACCGGGCTGGCCTCGCGCTATTTCGGCCTCAACGGGTCGCTGTACACGGCGGGGCAGGTCGCCGTCGTTCTGTATGGCTTGAGTGCCTCGGCCCTGTTTGCTGCCGGCGAGTCGCGGCGCTTTGGCATCACGCTGCTGACGCTGATTGGCGTCGGCTGCGATCTGATCATGGGATCTCTGCTGCTGTTCGTGTTCGGCGGCCTGCAAAGTGGCGTCGGCGTGCTGCTGCTGGTGACGGTGGCGATGTCGGCACTGCTGCTGCCGGGCCGTCTGGCGCTGCTGACGGCGGCGATCGCGACCTTTGCGCTGCTGTCGGAATCGGTCTACTCGCTGCTGACGCACGGCGGTGCCGAGCGCAATCTGGCGCAGGCGGCGCTGCTGGGGACGGCCTTTTTTGCCACCGTCGCGGTGTTTTACTGGCTGGCGCGACTGACGCGGCAGAGTCAGGAGATGGTGGAGCGTCAGGGCGTCGACATCGCCAATCTGGCGCAAATCAACGAGTTGATCATCCAGCGCATGCGCACCGGCATCCTGGTGCTGGATGGCCAGGGCCAGGTGCGCCGTTTCAACGAATCGGGCTGGTATCTGCTCGGCACGCCGCCGACCACCGAGAGCGATGTGCGCAAGCTCTCGCCCGATCTCTACGACCGCTGGCGCTACTGGATCACCACCGGCAAGCACAACAACGTGCCGATCCAGATCGCGACCGGCGTGCCGGCGGTGGTGCCGCGCTTCACCCGGCTGGGCGGCGAGGACGACGCCGCCACGCTGTGCTTTTTGGAAGACGAAAGCATGGTGTATCGACGCGCCGAGGAGCTGACGCTGGCCTCGCTGGGGCGCCTGTCCGCCAGCATCGCGCATGAGGTACGCAATCCGCTGGCGGCGATCAGCCACGCGGCGCAGCTGCTGGCCGAGTCCGAGGACATGCCGGATGCGGACCGCCGGCTGGTCGAAATCATCATGAATCACTGCGGCCGCGTGAACGGCATCGTCGAGAACGTGCTGCAGCTGTCGCGGCGCGAGCGCTCGCGGCCGGAGTGCGTGAATCTGGCGTCCTGGGGCTACGGACTGGTCAATGATTTCAAACAGGCGCAGCCGCTCGGCCAGGACCAATTGCGGCTGGTGGTCGACCAGCGCGAGGCGCGTGCGCTGGTCGATCCTTCGCAGCTCACGCAGGCAGTGTGGAATCTGCTCCGCAACGCGCTGCGCTACGGGCGCCAGCCGGATCAGCCCGCGGATGTGACCTTGCGTATCCGTCAGCCCAATCCGGCGCAGGGCGCGCTGGTGGAGATCATCGACCGCGGCCCGGGCATCCCGGCGCCGCTGCAGCGGCAGCTGTTCGAGCCCTTTTTCACCACGCGCGCCGACGGCACCGGCCTCGGCTTGTACATCTGCAAGCAGTTGCTGGGAGCCAATCAGGGCAGCATCGAATTCGTTCCGGTGCCCGGGGGCGGCAGCTGTTTCCGCATCCAGCTGGCGGTGCCGCAGCGCGATCTGGTTGCCAGCGGATGAATCGCGCGCCGGCGCCCCTCGCTCTGTCGCGGTGGGGGCACTATGCTCGGCAGCCTCGCTTCAGACCCTGAGTACACCCCATGCGCCGTGTGTTGATGCTGATCGCCCTGCTCGTCGCTGCTGCGGCCGTCTGGGCCCAGAGTGCGACCTTCTCCTCGCTCGAAGAGCGGATGACGGCGAAGGAGTTTCGCGATGCCGGCCTCGATCAGCTGAGTCCCGAGCAGTTGACTGCATTGAATGCCTGGATCGAGCGCAATGTGCGGCTGGCCGACCCGGCCGTGGCCGCAGCGGTGGCCCAGGGCCAGGCTGCGCCCGCCGCCGCCGCGCCGGCGCCGGCTGACATGACTGGCTTCGAGAACCGCGAGCGCAATGAAGTGGTCAGCCGCATCGTCGGCCCGTTCAAGGGCTGGTTTGGCAAGACCGAGTTCCAGCTCGAGAACGGCCAGGTGTGGCAGCAGGTCGAGGACGATCGCTTCCCCTTCAACGCCGACAGCCCCGGCGTCACCATCAGCCCGGGCGCCTTCGGCTCCTGGCGGCTGAAGGTGGAAGGCTCGAACCGCACCACGCTGGTCAAGCGCATCCGCTGAGCGGAGCCGGGTCGACCTTATTCCTGAGGTGGTGGTGGCGGTGGTGGCGGCAGATAGTCGAAGGCCAGCGTCCGCGGCGGCGGGCCGGGTTCGGCCCCTCCAGCCATCCGTCGCCGCAAGGCGTCGAGGTAGTCCCGCATGGCCTGCTGGTCGCGGGGATCGCGGTACTCAGCCGGTGGATAGGGCCCTGCGCTGTTGCAGCTTCCTAGACCGCGAGAACCTGGCGCCATTACGGCGATGTACTCGGCGCCCGCAATCAAGGGCACGCCACAATTGCCATAACCGTAGCCGCTGATTAGCGGTGCATGGGTCTGAGGATAGCCCCGTAGCGATTCGACCAGCGTGTACTCGGCGACTTGGATTGGCATGCACAGTCCGTTTGACGCACAGCTGCGTTCGGCCCGGATGCTGTCCAGGCGGACAAGGACGACGGCGTCGTCCGGGTCGAGCTTGTCGACGAGTGAGGCTTTGGCCAGGCAACTGCAGGCCAATGCAGAACCAGGCAGTAGCGTGCACGCGAGCGCCAGCCACCACGAGCGCGTCATATCTGCGGCTCCGGTCGATTCCACAGCCAGATGGCCACCGCTGCCATGCAGCCGGTGCCGATCGCCGCCATCCACCACTTCGGTGCGGTGAGGAAAAACAGCACGGCGCACAGCGCCATCGTCAGCGTCGCGGTGCGCTTGGCGCGGCGGCTCACCGCGCGCTCGCGTTCCCAGTCGCGCACCATCGGGCCAAACACGCGGTGGTTCTGCAGCCAGCGATGCAGCCGTGTCGAGCCGCGCGCCGCGGCCCAGGCGGCGAGCAGCACGAAGGGCGTGGTTGGCAGGCCGGGCACGAAGATTCCGATCACGCCCAGCCCCAGACTCAGGTAGGCCAGCAGCAGGTACAGCGACCGGCGCAGCATCCGGGAATCAGCCGCCGGCTTCTTCCAGGGCCTTGTCCTGCTTGGCCTTTTCGTCCATCAGCTGCTGCTCTACCGCCTTCGCCTTGTCGATCGCCTTGAGCTGATCGTCGAGCACCGTGGGCGCCGGCGCAGCAGGCGGCGGAGGCGGTGGCGGCGGTGCATCGCTGCCGCAGGCAGTGAGGACGCTCAAAAACAGCAGGGCAAGCACAATCAGGCGCATGGCGGCAGCGTTCCGGGAGGACGCGCGCAGTGTAGCAGGGGGCGGCAGCCAGCCCGCACGTCCCAAACCGGAACCTGCGCGCACCGCGCGAGACGCCGCCGACCTTCTTCGGCCTGACGCCATCGCCTCCGCCCCGATGGCTTTCTGGGGGAGCGGGCGCCCGCTCAGCCGACGCCGGCGCGTTCCAGGGCCTGGCGCAGACGGCTGCGGGCGCGGTGGATCACGCGGTGGAAGTGGCTGCTGTCGATCTGCAGTTCCTCGCAGATGCGCTCCGAGCTGTGGTCCAGCAGATAGAAGCGGCGCAGTACCTCGCGATCGCGTTCGACCGGCAGATCGGCCAGCAGTTGCCGCAGCGCGGCCAGCCGCTGTGTGCGGGCGGCATCGTGGATGGGATCGGCTTCGGCATCGGCTTCCTCGGCGGCATCGCCCTGGCCCTCGCCGCGCTGCTGCTGTCGATAGTGCGCGGCACAGGCGTGGCGGATCGCTACGCGCAGATAGTGCGGCAGGGCGGCCGGATCCTGGATCGCGCCGGCGCGCATTTTGCGCAAAAGCAGCGCCAGCACTTCCTGGGTGAGGTCATCGACGTGCGGCTCGCCCGGACGACACTGGGTGCGCACGATGGCGCGGACGCCGCGGCTGTAGTGATCGAGCAATTGCGCTTCGGCGTGGCGATCACCCGCGCGGATGCGCTCTGCGAGCTGCGCCAGATCGAGGGCTGCCGGGATGCTCGCCGCGAAGGACACAACTCGCCCCTGTAAGCTCTGTGCCTGATTGCGAAGCTAGCACAGCACCTCCAGTCCGCGGGCCTGGCACAGGGCCCGGAGGCTGTCCTGATGTGCCCGCAGCGCGCTCGCTTCCAGCGCGAACACGCCCATCTGCCCCACCGAAAACTCGATCCACTGCATCGGCAGCGCCGGCAGCAGTCGCCGCAGTGCGCGTTCGGCCTCGCCGACCTCGACGATCAGCAAGCCGTCCTCGGTGAGAAAGCGTGGCGCGTCGGCGAGGATGCGCAAGGTGGCATCGCAGCCATCGGCGCCCGACTCCAGGCCGAGCTTGGGCTCGTGCGCGTACTCCTGCGGCATCGCCGCGTACTCGGCGCTGGTGATGTAGGGCGGATTCGATACGATCAGCTCGTAGCGTTCGTCGCCGAGTGCCGCAAACAGATCCGATTCCAGCAAACGCAGTCGATCCTGTAGCCCCAGCGCCGCGCGGTTTTCCTGCGCCAGCGACAGCGCCTCGGGCGACAGATCGAGCGCATCGACCTGCCAGCCGGGTTGATGTACCGCCATCGCAATCGCAATTGACCCGCCGCCGGTGCAGACATCCAGCGCGCGCCGCACCTGGCGCTCGCCCAGCCAGGGCTGGAAACCTTGCTCGATCAGTTCGGCGATCGGCGAGCGCGGCACCAGCGCGCGCGCATCGGACTTCAGCGTCAATCCGGCGAAGCGGGCGCGGCCGATCAAGTAGGCGGCGGGAATGCGCTCGTCGATGCGGCGCTGGAACAGCGCCAGCACCGCGTCGATCTCGGCATCCAGCAGACGCGCGCCGGCGAACACCGCGGGCGACTCGGCCGGCAGGTGCAGCGCATGCAGCGCCAGCGAGCGCGCTTCGTCGACGGCGTTGTCGGCGCTATGGCCGATCAACAGGCCGGCGGCGCGAAAACGCGCCGCCCCGTAGCGGATGCAATCTGCCAATGTGCGTACCGTGTGCATGCCGCGGAGTCTCGCAGATTGGCAAAAAACCGGCACCCCGACGGCTCAGGCCCGGCGCCGCCAGGCTGCGGCGGCGGCGGCCAGAAACACCACGGTGTAGCCGGCCAGCACCAGCACCGACTGCCAGGGCAGCACCTGGATGCCCACCGCCCACAGATTGAGCTGGCCGAAGTGATAGGAGGGCAGCAGCTGCGCGCCCACCTGCAGGAACTTGGGCAGCAGGTAGATCGGCATCCACAGCCCGCCAAGGAAGCCGAGCGGCAGATACAGGATCTGGATGATCGCGTTGGCCGCCTGGGTGCGTACCAGCGTGCCGATCAGCAGGCCGAGCGCCGCAAAGGGCAGGGCGCCGATCGGCAGCACCAGGAAGTAGCGCGCCACCGCCAGTGCCGACAGCCGCACGCCGCCCAGCGTGCTTGCCAGCAGCAACAGCAGCAGGCCGATCAGCCAGGCGAACATCATCGCCATCGCGATGCGCGCCACGAACAGCGCCAGCGGCGGCATCGGCAGTACGCGCTTGAGGTCGAGCAGTCCGTTGCTGCGTTCCTCGGCGAGGCCGACGCCAAAGCCGAACAAGGCCGGGCCCATCGCGCCAAAGGCCGCGTAGGTGGCCAGCAGATAACGCGAGGCGCCCGACTGACTGCCGCCCGGCACCATCAGCACCCCGAACAGCAGATAGAACAGCGCGGGGAAGGCCAGCGTCGGAAACAGGAAGGCCGGCTGGCGCCACAGCTTGAGGAACTCCAGCTGAGCTTCCAAAGCGTAGGCGCGCAGCCAGTTGCCGTGCAGCGGTTGGGTGTTCATGCGGCCTCCTTCAGCCAGGCAGTGACAGCGTCTTCCAGGGTGGGACGGGTGAGTTCGAGCTCGTCGAGGGTGGCGTCGGCGGCGAGCAGTCGGCGCAACAGGGCTTCCGGGGCATGCGTGCGGATGCGCAGGCGCTGGGCGTCGTGCTCGCAGCTGGCGACCTCCGGCAGCGCTGCCACCCAGCCGGGGTCGAGCTGGCTGCGACAGCGCAACACGCTGCCCTCCATGCGCGCTCGCACGGTGGCGGGGCTGCCGCTGCCGAGCAGGCGTCCGGCCGCCACGACTGCGACGCGATGCGCCACGGCGTCGGCCTCGACCAAATCGTGGGTGGTCAGCAGCACGCCGAGTCCCTGGGCCACGCGGGTGCGGATGGTGGTCCAGAACTGCTGGCGGGTCAGTGGATCGAGCGCGGTGGTGGGCTCATCCAGGATCAGCAGCCGCGGGCGACCGACCAGCGCCAGCGCGAACTGCGCGCGCCGTTTCTGCCCGCCGGAGAGCTGGCCGTAGCGGCGGTCGAGCAGATCGGCCAGGCCGCAATCCTGCACCAGCGTATCGAGGCTTTCCGGCATGGCGTGGTAGCTGGCGGCCACGCGCAGCTGCTCGCGCACGCTGAGGGTGTCCGGCAGCGCGCCGACCTGCAGCATCACGCCGAGGCCCAGTCGCGCCGCCAGCGTGCGCGGATCGGCGCCGAGCAGCTGCACGCTGCCGCCGTCGAGCCGCAGCAAGCCGAGCGCTGCGCGCACGGCGGTGGTCTTGCCGGCGCCATTCGGGCCGAGCAGCGCCAGCACCTCGCCGGCGTGGACCGCAAGATCGAGTCCCGCCAGCGCCTCCACGGCGCCAAAGCGCTTGCGCAGTTGGCGCAATTCCAACAAGGGGGCTGCAGTGGTGGGCATCGCGGCGCTTCCGGCTCAGGGGAGGCCAGCATCGCGAGCCAGCGCGGACGGCAGCAGGCACAGCTCTCACCCGTGCCGGCTGACACTCGTCATGGCGACGGCCGGCGCGCGTCCAGCCAGGCATACAGGCGGCCCGCCGGCGTGCGCAGCAGCGCGAGGCCGAGCAGGATGCCGACGCCATTGGCCAGCACGTCTTCGGGATCGGCGCTGCGATAGCCGGTCTGGCCCTGTGCGAGTTCGATCAGCACGCCGTAGCCGAGCAGCGCGAGCACCAAGTACAACCGGCGGCGAGCAGGCCACAGCTGCCCGAACCACCACGTCAGCGTGATGTAGGCCAGCGCATGATTGAGCTTGTCGCCGTTCGGGATTGCCAGCGGCGGTGGCCCCATTGGAATCAGCGAAAGCACGGTGATCAAGGTGATCAGCAGTCCGCCCAGCAGGCCCCAGGCCATACGCAGTGTCATTGTCGAATCCTGGCCTTGCCGGGCTGCAGTATCGCCAGCGGCGGGCCGGCGCGTGCGGGCGCAAAGGCGCTTTGCCCGATGAAAGGCATCCGCAAAGCCGATCTGCCGCAGAAGACCTGCGCCTGCTGCGGTCGGCCGATGGTGTGGCGCAAGCGCTGGGCGCGCTGTTGGAACGAAGTGAAATATTGCTCGGATGCCTGCCGCAAAGGCACGCCGCGCGGGGCGGTCGCAATTGCGCCGCGGCGCTGAAAGTCGCATCGTGACCACTGTCCGGTCCGCGGAGCTTGTTGCCGGGTGCGCGTCAGTCTGCTCCTCCTCTGCTGGCTGTGGTTCGGCGTGGCGCCGGCGCTGGGCGCGGCCGATGCCTGGATCGGGCAGCCCAGCCTGAGCCGCTACACGCCGGCCGAGACCGGCGCGCAGCCGTACAGCTTTTCGGTGCTGCCGCTGCCCAGCGGCGAGATTTTCATCGGCAATTCCGAAGGTCTGCTGCGCTACTTCGGGCGTCAGTTCGAGCTGATACGCCTGCCCGGCGGCAGTGCCGCGCGCTCGCTGGCGCTGGGCCGCGATGGCCGGGTGTATGTCGGTGGCTACCAGCACTTCGGCGTGCTCCAGCGCGGCGAGGACGGGCGCTACCAGTTCCTCAGCCTGGAGCGGGATTTCTTCCCGGACAGCGTAGGCGCGCCTCTCGGTGAGATCTGGGATGTGATCGCCACGCCCGAGGGCGTGTACTTCGGCACGCGCTTGCAGATTTTCCACGTTGCCTACGATGGCAGTCGCCGCACGATCGAGCTGCCGAGCCCGCTGCAATCACTGTATGCGCTGGACGACGAGTTGGTGGTCGCGCTGCGCGATCGCCAGCTGCTGCGCTGGCGTCAGGGCGAGTTGCATCCCTGGGTGCGGCTGCCGGCACGCACGCGCGGCCTGCTCGCCGACGGCCCGGTCGGGCCGCTGGCGCTGACCAGCGCTGGCCAGCTGCTGCGTGTACACGCCGATCGCGTCGAGCCGCTGTCACACCCGATGCAGAGCCTGTTCCGCGCGCACGAGCCGTACACGATGGTGCGGCTGCCTGCCGGCGATCTGGCCATCGGCACATTGGGTGGCGATTTGCTGCGGGTCAGCGCCGATCTGCAGCGCTACCGGGTCTGGCCGCTGGGGCCGGCGCCAGTGATCGGGCTCGGCGTCGACCGCGAGAACCATCTGTGGGCGGCGACCGAGACCGACATCGTGCGGGTGTCCTTGTCCACCGCCTGGTCGATGATCGATCGCAGCAGCGGGCTCGGCGGCCTGGTGACACAGGCGGCCGAGTACGCCGGCACCCTGTACGTGGCGACCTCGGTGGGCCTGTATCGCGCCCATCCCGCCGACGCCGGCAAGCTGCAGTTCGAGCTCGTTGCACTGGCCCAGGAAGAGGTCAACAGCATCGCCAGCACCGCGGTCGGCCTGCTGATCGGCGCGCGCACCGGTGTCTATGTGTGGCGTGAGGAGCGGCTGCAGGCGGTGGTCCCGGATCTGCTGATCTGGCGGCTGGTGCCCTCGCGCGTCGTGCCGGGGCGCTATTACGCGGTCGAGGATGCCGGTCTGCTGGTGCTCGACCAGACCGATGTCGCCTACACGCTGACGCAGCATTTCAGCGATCCCAGCTATCGCTTTGACGAGCTGGCCGAAGCGGCCGACGGCAGTCTGTGGGTGGATCGCCTGCTGGCCGATCCGATGCGCTTCGACTTCGAGGCCAGCACCCGCCGCCTGGCGCCTCCGGGCGCCGTCGCACTCGGCCCGGCGCGCGGGCAGGATGGCAATGCCGCCGTGCTGCAGATCGACGGCCATCCGATGGTGTCGACCGAGAGCCAGCTGCTGATCTGGCAGGACGGGCGTTTTGTCCCGCTGCAGACCCATCCGCTGATCGAGGCGCGCATGGCGCCGGCGGCCACGTTGCGCGTGCGCACCTGCGCCGACGGCAGCCTGTATGCCTTCGACTCGCGCCGGGTGTTGCGGCGCGCCGCGGCGGCGGACAGTCCCTGGCAGGAATTGCATCCGATGGACGGCGGCGCCCGTGGCGTCATCGATGTGCAGTGCCAGGAGGCCGCGGGCCCGGTGTGGCTGGGGACCTGGAATGGCATGGTGCGCTTCGATCCCGGCGCGCCGCGCGGCGAGTTGAAGGCCGAGGCGCCGGTGATGGAGCGCGTGCGCCTGTATCCGGCGCGCGGCGAGCCGCTGTGGTTGCCGCTGCAGGCCGACGGCGCCGAGTTCCCGGAGTTCCGGCGCCTGCGCTTTGACTACGCCAGCCCGCAGCTGTCGGGCAGCGTGCGCTATCAATCGCGGCTGCGCGGCTACGATGCCGGCTGGGTCGACAGCGGCGCCGACGGCTCGCGCGAGTTTGCCGCGTTGCCGGCAGGCAGCTACATGCTGGAAGCGCGCGTGCTCGATGACGGCGGCGCGCCCGGGCCGGCGCTGCGCTACGCCTTCCGGGTGCCGCGCGCCTGGTATCAGACCTTGCCCGGCGTGCTGGCGCTGGCGGCGCTGCTGGGAGCGCTGATCGCGCTGCTGATTGCCTGGCGCTCGCACACGCTGCGCCGTCGCAATGCCGAGCTCGAGGCGCTGGTGGCCGAACGCACCGAAGCGCTGGGGCAGCGCAGTCTGGAACTGGAACTGGCGAATCGGCGGCTATCGGAACTGGCGGATCTGGACGGACTGACCGGGGTGGCCAATCGCCGCAAGCTGGAACACGAGCTCGATGACGCCTACCGGCTGGCGCAGCAGAGCAGCGGTCATCTGGCGCTGCTGCTGATCGACGTCGATCATTTCAAGCAATTCAACGACACCTACGGCCATCTGCTCGGCGATGAGCGCTTGAAGGCGATCTCCGAACGCCTGGCGGGTTGGGTGGGGCCGGACGAGCTGCTGGCGCGCTATGGTGGCGAGGAATTCGTGCTGCTGATGCCGGGCTCCAGCGTCGATGTGGCGCGTGAGCGCGCCGAAGCCATCCGTCGCGACGCCCGTCACGTCGGCCGCGACGGCGAGCGCAGCACCATTTCGATCGGCATCAGCGAGTTGCGCGCGCACAAAGCCAGCAACCCGACGCAGCTGTTTGAGTACGCCGATCTGGCGCTGTATCGCGCCAAGCACTCAGGTCGCGACCGGGTGGAAGTGTACTGAGGGCGCCGCCCTTCGCGCTGCATGCATCGCACAGCTGGATATCCATTGACACAGTGTCAATAGCAAGGCTATCGTCTCGCCCCATGAACTACATCGCTGAACGTCGTCAGGAAGAAAAAGAAGCGCGTCGCCGGCAGATCGTCGACGCCGCCGAGCAGTTGTTGCTGGAGTCCGACTGGGAAGCGCTGACCATCGACCAGGTGGCGCGCCGCGCGCGCTTGTCGCGGGCCTTGGTGTACGTGTACTTCAAGGACAAGTTCGACCTGCATTGCGCGATCAGCGAACGCGCGCTGCGCCTGCTCGGCGAGCGTTTCGAGCAAGCCGCGGCGCGGCATGCGCGCGGCATCGACAAAGTCGCCGCGCTGGGGCGCGCCTACGTCGCATTTGCGCATGAAGTGCCGCACTACTTTGGCGCGCTGGCGCGCTTCGAGGCGCACGAAGTGACCCATGTGGAGGCCGAGAGCAACGAGGCTGCTTGCATGCTGGCCGGTGATCGGGTGCATTCGATCATGGTCGAGTGCATCGAGATCGGCATGCGCGATGGCACCATTCGGCCCGACCTCGGCAACCCCTATCTGACCTCGGTGACGCTGTGGGGCTTCATGCACGGGATCATTCAACTGACCCAGACCAAGGCCAATATGTTTGCTGCCGACGGCATCAGTACGCAGCAGATCGTCGATCACGCGCTGCGCATGGCCTCCTTTGGCATGGCGCCGCCGCTGGCGCGCGCGCCGGAATGAGTGGATGTGGCGGATTTGCCCCTTTTTTTGACCGGAACTTGACACGTGTCTAAGCATTCAACTCTTTATAAACTCATGACAGTGTGCCTGGCTCTGCTGCTCGCGCGCCCGCTGTGGGCCGAGGACTATGCGGCGCGCGTGCAGGCTTATCTGGAGGCCGGGCGCGGCTCCAATCTGGCGCTGCAAGCCGCCAGTGCCGATGTCGAGCGCGCGCAAGCGGTGCTCGACGAGGCGCGTGCCCGCTATCGCCCCAGCGTGTCGCTGAGCGCGCGCTACTCGCGCGCCGATGGTGGTCGCACGCAGCCGCTGCCGGTCGGTGATCTGGTCAATCCGGCCTATCGCACGCTGAACGAGCTGCTGCAGGCGCAGGGACAGCCGGCGCGCTTCACCGACATCGACAATCAGCAGATCGCTTTTCTGCGCGAGCGCGAGCAGGACACCAAGCTGAGTCTGACGCAGCCGCTCTATGCACCGGCCATTGCCGCCGGCATAGAGGCGGCCGAAGCCGGACACGCGGCCAGCGCTGCGGCGCGCGCCGCCTACGAGCGCACGCTCGAGCGCGATATCGAGGTGGCTTACCTCGACTGGCTGCGCGCCCGCGAGGCGCTGCGCATCGTCGAGGCCAGCCGCGAGCTGCTCAACGAGAACCTGCGCGTCAATCGCGTGTTGCACGAGAACGGCAAGATCACGCGCGATCAAGTGCTGCGCGCCGAGGCCGAGGTGCTGGCGGTCGAGCAGCAGCAGCTAGACGCCGACAACAGCGTTACGTTGGCGCGCAACTACTTCAATTTCCTGCTGAATCGGCCGCTGGATGCGGAGATCGAGGCGACTGCCTCGCCGGATCCCGAAGGCTATGTGCAGCAGCGGCTGGCAGCCTTGGGCCTGAGCCTGGAGCGCCTCGATGACGGCAAGCTGGAGCAGACCGCCGAGCGCGGACGCGCCGAGCTGCTGCAGCTGGATGCCTCGGTGCGCGCGGCCGGCGCCGCGGTGGCACTGGAACGCGCCAGCTATCTGCCGACGCTGGCCTTTGCCTTGGATGCCGGCATCCAGGGCGAGGACTACGGCTTTGGCCCCGGCCAGAACTACGCCATGGCCTCGCTGGTGCTGGACTGGCGGCTGGCCGATTTTGGCCAGCGCCGCAGCCGGGTGCAGGCCGCCGGTGCGCAGCGTGAGCGCGCCGAGCACCAGGCCGAGGACGTGCGGCTGCAGATCAAGCTGCAGGTGCGCCAGGCCGCCGATCGGCTGCGCACCGTGCGCGCCTCGCTGCAGACCGCCGCGGCGCGTCAGCAGGCGGCGGCGGAGGCCTTTCGTATCGCCGCGCGCAAGCGCGATGCCGGCTCGATCGCGCAGGTCGAGTTCATCGACGCGCGCACCACGCTGACCGGCGCCGAACTCAATCTCAATCTGACCCGCTTCGATGTGCTGGTGCGGCTGGCGGAACTGCGCGCCGCGCTCGGCAGCAGCTGAGCGGCACCCCCGACATACTGCAAGAAGGACGACGACGATGATCCGCAGGACGATATTGGCCGCCGCCACGCTGGTGCTCGCGGCCTGCTCCAACGGCGACAGTGCGGTGCAGCCGGAGGCCGAGCGACTGGTGCCGATCCGCGTGGCGCAGGCCGAGCAAGGGCCCGGCGCTCCGGCGATCCGGACCACCGCGGTGCTGGCGCACCAGGACGAGATGCGGCTGGCGTTCAAGATCGGCGGCGTGATTGCGCGCATCGCCGTCGATGAGGGCAGCCAGGTGCAGGCTGGCCAGGTGCTGGCCGAGCTGGAACTCGCCGAGATCGGCAGCCAGGTGGAGCAGTCGCGCCAACTGCTGGCCAAGGCCGAGCGCGATCTGGAGCGCGGCCAGCGGCTGTATCGGGAGCAGGTGATCCCGCTGGAGGCCCTGCAGGATCTGACCACCCAGCGCGATATCGCCGCGCAGGCGGTCAAGGCCACGCGCTTCAACCGCGAGTACGCGGTGATCACCGCCCCCAGCGACGGCGTGGTACTGCGCAAGCTGGCCGAGGCGCGCGAGACGGTGGCACCGGGCGCGCCGGTGCTGGTGCTCGGCAGTGCAGACGGTGGCTATGTGCTGAAAGCGAGTCTGGCCGACCGCGACGTGGTGCAACTGGCGCTGGGTGACGCCGCCGAGGTGCGCTTCGACGCGCTGCCGGGTGAGCGCCTGAACGCGCGGGTGACCCGCCTGCCGGCGGCGGCCGATGCGCGCACCGGCATGTTCGATGTGGAGCTGGCGCTGGCGGGGCAGGATGCGCGCCTGCGCAGCGGTCTGGTGGCGCGGCTGGCGCTGACGCCGGCCACCGCCGGCGCCAGCACCCGCGTGCAGGTGCCGATCGCCGCGATTCTCGAGGGCGATCGTCAGCGCGCCAGCGTGTTTGTCTACGACCGCGCCGACAGCCGCGTGCACCGGCAGGCGGTGGACATCGCCTTCATCGACGACGATCGGGTCGCGCTCGCCGCCGGCCTGGAGGTTGGCGCCAGCGTGGTCACCGAAGGCGCCGCCTATGTCGAGGACGGCAAGAAAGTCCGCCTGATCGAACGCTGAGCCGGTACGCCGCCCACGCCGCCCACGAGTCCGCCATGTCCTTCCTCGAGTTTCCCATCAAGCGTTACCCGTTCACGCTGATCGCCTTTCTCGGGCTGATCGCGCTTGGCCTCTACAGCTTCAACAGCATTGCGCGCTCGGAAGATCCTTACTTTCCGATCCCCGCCTTCGTCATCTCCACCATCCTGCCGGGCGGCGATCCGGTCGAGATGGAACGCCTGGTCAGCAAGCCGATCGAGGATCGGCTGGCCGAGCTCGATGACATCAAGCGCATCGATTCGACCAGCTCCGACGGCCTGTCGGTGGTGGTGCCGGAGTTCATCGCGGGCGTCGATGTGGAGCGCAAGTACGAGGAGATCGTTCGCGAAATCAATGCCTTGCGTCCCGATCTGCCGGCCGAGATCGTCAAGCTCGAGATCCGCAAGGTCAACCCCGGCCTGGTCAACATCGTGCAGATGGCGCTGGTCAGCGAGGACGCGCCCTATGCCGAGCTGCAGACGCTGGCGCGCGAGCTCAAGGACACGCTGAAGACGCTGCCCGGCATCCGTACCGCTGAATCCTGGGCGATCCCGGAGCGCGAGCTCCGCGTCGCGCTCGATCTGAAGCGCATTGCCGAACTCGGGCTGACGCCGGGGCAGGTGGTGCAGGCCATCCAGTCCGACAACGCCAACATCCCGGCCGGCAGTATTGATGTCGGCCCGCGCAGCTTCTCGCTGAAGACCTCGGGCGCCTACACCTCGCTGGATCAGGTGCGTGCGACCGTCGTCAACGCCGCCGAGGGCCGCACCGTGCGCGTGCGCGATGTCGCGGAAGTCAGCTGGGATACGGCGGAACAGCGCTATTTGGGCCGTTTCAGCGGCCAGCGCGCGGTGTTTGTGACCGCCAATCAGAAAGACGGCGTCAACATCTTCGAGATGCAGGCGCGCATCGATGCCGCGCTGGATCGCTTCGAGGCCGGCCTGCCGGCGCGCGTGCATTTGGAGCGCGGCTTCCGCCAGAGCGAGAACGTCGGCAACCGCTTGAATCGCCTTGGCACCGACTTCGTCATCGCCATTGCGCTGGTGGCGTTGACGCTGCTGCCGCTCGGCCTGCGCGCCGCCAGTCTGGTGATGATCTCGATACCGCTGTCGCTGGCGATGGGTCTGGCGGGCCTGTACGCAATTGGCTACTCGCTGAATCAGCTGTCGATTGCCGGATTCGTCGTCGCCCTCGGTTTGCTGGTCGATGACTCGATCGTCGTCGTCGAGAACATCGCCCGCTTCCTGCGCGAGGGCCACAGCCGCGAGCGCGCGGCGGTCGAGGCCACCAAGCAGATCTTCGTCGCCATCCTCGGCTGCACCGGCACCTTGCTGTTTGCCTTCCTGCCGCTGCTGGCGCTGCCCGGCACCGCCGGACAGTTCATCCGCGTGCTGCCGATGGCGGTGGTGCTGACGGTGATCGCCTCGCTGATCGTCGCGATCACCATCATTCCCTTCCTGGCCAGCCGCATCCTGCCGCGCCACGAGCCCGCCGAGGGCAATCGGCTGCTCCAGGCGGTGATGCGCGGCATCCACCGCTTCTACCGCCCGTTGCTGCATTTTGCGCTGGCGCGGCCGAAGACCACCGTGTTCGGCGCCCTCGGCCTGTTTGTGCTCTCGCTGGGGCTGGTGCCGGTGGTTGGCTTCAGCCTGTTCCCGAAGGCCGACACGCCGCAGTTCCTGATCACCATCACCACGCCGAATGGCTCCAGCATCGAGGAGACCGACCGCGCGCTGCGCTTCGTCGAGGCAGAACTTGGCAAGCACGAGGAGATCGATCTCTGGTTCAGCAACCTCGGCAAGGGCAATCCGAAGATTTACTACAACATCATCCCGGCCGAGCAATCCTCGAACCTGGCCGAGGTGTATGCGCAGGTCAAACACTACGACCCCGACTCGACGCCGGCCTTTCTCGATCGACTGCGGCTGACGCTGCGCGAGTACCCGAATGCGCGCATCGTCATCAAGGAGTTCGAGAACGGCCCGCCGATCGACGCGCCGATCGCCATCCGCGTGCTCGGCAGCGATCTCGATGTGCTCAAGCGGCTGGCCGGCGAGGTCGAGCAGATCGTCAAGGCGACGCCGGGCACGCGCGATGTGGACAATCCGCTGCGCCTGGATCGCACCGATCTCAAGCTCAATCTGGATGCCGAAAAGGCCTCGCTGCTCGGCGTGGCCAGCGTGGACTTCGATCGCTCGGTGCGGCTGGCGGTCAGCGGCGTCGACGCCGGTGATTTCCGCGAGTCCGATGGCGAGAGTTACGACATCGTCGTGCGCACGCCGATCGATGGCCGGCCGACGCTGGATCAGCTCGATCAAGTGCGCGTGCCCTCGGCCTCGGGCGCGATGCTGCCGGCGGCGCAGCTGGCCAAGCTCGAGTTCGACCGCTCGCCCTCGCAGATCCAGCGCTACAACCGCGAGCGCACGGTGATCGTGACCGCTTTCACCCAGACCGGCTACATCACCGACAAGGTGTCGAGCGCCGTGCTCGCGCAGCTGGAGGCGATGGAATGGCCGCGCGGCTACCGCTTTGAAGCGGCGGGCGAGGTCGAGAGCCGCGCCGAGAGCTTCGCTGGGCTGGGCGCCGCGGTGCTGGTGGCGGTGTTCGGTATTCTGGCGGTGCTGGTGCTGGAGTTCGGCAGCTTCCGCTCGACGCTGATCGTGGCCACGGTGATTCCGCTCGGCGTGCTCGGTGGTCTGGTCGCGCTATTCCTGTCCGGCTACAGCCTGTCGTTCACGGCGATGATCGGTTTCATCGCGCTGATCGGCATCGAGATCAAGAACTCCATCCTGCTGGTCGACTTTACCAATCAGCTGCGGCTGGAAGGGCTCAGCATCGACGAGGCGGTGGAACGCGCCGGCGAGGTGCGTTTCCTGCCGATTTTGCTGACCAGCGCTACCGCCATCGGCGGCCTGCTGCCGCTGGCGGTGCAGCAAGTCGGCATGTACTCGCCGATGGCCTGGGTGATCATCGGTGGCCTGATTTCCTCCACCGTGCTGGCACGGCTGGTGACGCCGGTGATGTACAAGCTGCTGCCGCCGACGCTGCAGGATGCGCTGTGCGAGCGCGCGCCGGCCCCGGCGCCGGCGGTCGCGCTGGCCTGAGCACGGCGGCGAGCGCCGCCCCGCGGCGCTCGCTATGCTCCGCAGCCATTCTGGGCAGGCGGTCGGGTGCGCGATGAAGGTGCTGGTGGTCGGCGGTGGTGGGCGTGAGCATGCGCTGGCGTGGCGGATTCGGCAGTCGCCGCGGGTGCGCGAGATCCTGCTGGCGCCTGGCAATGCCGGCACTGCGATGGAGCCCGGCATGCGCAATGTGCCGATCGCCGCCACCGACATCGAGGCGCTGCTGGCGCTGGCGCGCGAGGAGCGCGTCGATCTGACCGTGGTCGGCCCCGAGGCGCCGCTGTCGCTCGGGATCGTCGATCGCTTCAGCGCCGCTGGCCTGCGCTGCTTCGGCCCCAGTCAGGCGGCCGCGCAGCTGGAGGCCTCCAAGGCCTTCACCAAGCATTTCCTGGCGCGCCACGCGATTCCCACCGCGCACTACGGCGTGTTTACCGAACTCGACGCCGCGCTCGCCCACGTGCGCGCGCACGGCGCGCCGATCGTCGTCAAAGCCGACGGACTGGCGGCCGGCAAAGGCGTGGTGGTGGCGATGACGCTGGCCGAGGCCGAGGCCGCGCTGGAAGACATGCTGGGCGGCGGCAGCCTGGGCGCTGCCGGCAGCCGGGTGGTGATCGAGGAATTCCTGGTCGGCGAGGAAGCCAGCTACATCGTGATCGCCGACGGCCAGCACTATGTCGCGATGGCCACCTCGCAGGACCACAAGCGCCGCGACAGTGGCGATCTCGGGCCCAACACCGGCGGCATGGGCGCCTACTCGCCAGCGCCGGTGGTTACGGCCGCGGTGGATGAACGCGTGCGCCGCACAGTGATCGAGCCGACGCTCGCCGGCATGCGCGCCGAAGGCGCACCGTTCACCGGATTTCTCTACGCTGGCCTGATGATCGACGCCGATGGCAACAGCAAGGTGCTGGAGTTCAATGTGCGCTTTGGCGATCCGGAGACCCAGCCGATCATGCTGCGGCTGCAGTCGGATCTGGTCGACCTGATCGAGGCGGCGCTCGACGGCGCGCTCGCCCATGCCGAGGTCCGCTGGGACCCGCGCCCGGCGGTCGGCGTGGTGCTGGCGGCCGAAGGCTATCCGGCCAGCGTGCGCAAGGGCGATGTGATCGAGGGTCTGTCGGTCACGCAGATGCCCGAGGTCAAGGTCTTCCATGCCGGTACACGGCTGGTCGATGGCGAGGCCGTCACCGACGGCGGCCGCGTACTGACCGTCTGCGCCCTCGGTCAGGACCTCAAACAAGCGCGCCGACTCGCGTATCAGCGCATCGACAGCATCCGCTGGCCCGGCATGTTCTGCCGCGACGACATCGGCCACAAAGCCCTGGCGCGCGACTGAATCGCGACTGCATCCACCACACACCTCACGACCTAAGCTCCGCGCCAGCTGCTGTCCCCTTTTTCCATTTTCCCTTTCCCCTTTTCCCGCGCCCCATGCACCCCATCCCCGAGATCCTTGCTGACATCGCCGCTGGCCGCATGGTCGTGATCCTCGACGACGAGGACCGCGAGAACGAGGGTGATCTGATCATGGCGGCCAGTCTGGTGCGGCCGGAGGACATCAACTTCATGGCGCGCCAGGCGCGCGGCCTGATTTGCCTGGGCCTCACGCGCGATCGCTGCAAGCGCCTCGGCATCGGCCCGATGGTGCCGCGCAACACGGCGCGGATGGGCACCAATTTCACCGTGTCGATCGAGGCCGCCGAAGGCGTGACCACCGGCATCTCGGCCTACGACCGCGCCCACACCATCCGCACCGCGGTGGCGCCGAATGCGCGCGCCGAGGACATCGTCCAGCCCGGTCACATCTTTCCGCTGATGGCGCAGCCCGGCGGCGTGCTGGCGCGCGCCGGACACACCGAAGCGGCGGTCGATCTGGCTTGTCTGGCCGGTCTGGAGCCGGCCGGCGTATTGGTCGAGATCATGGGCGACGACGGCCACATGGCGCGGCGCCCGCAGCTGGAGGTGTATGCCGAGCAGCACGGCTTGAAGATCGGCACGATTGCCGATCTGATCCGCTACCGGCTGGCCACCGAGCAGACCATCGAGCGCGTGCATCAGGAGCGCATCCAAACGCCCGCCGGTCCGTTCCAGCTGATGGTCTATCGCGATGTGCTGGCGCACGAGTTGCACCACGCGCTGGTCTACGGCGAGCCGGCCGCGCAGGACGCGGCGCTGGTGCGCGTGCATACCAAGAATTTCTGGAGCGATGTGCTCGGCATGGAACGCGCCGACTTCGGCCTGCCGCTGCGTCAGGCGATGGCGCAGGTCGCCGCCGCTGGCGCCGGCGCGATCGTGGTGATCGGCGACCGTCCGGACAATCAGGCGCTGCTCGACCGCCTGGGCGCGCCCGGCGGCCACGAGGACGCCGCCGCCGCGCCCTGGCGGATGACCGGCATCGGCGCCCAGATCCTGGCCGATCTCGGCTTGCGCCGTCTGCGCGTGCTTGGCACCCCGCGGCGCTACGTCGGCCTTGCCGGCTACGGTCTGGAGGTGGTGGAGTACGTGCATCCGGGCAACTGATGAGGCCGCGATGCGCCGTCGCGCCTGGCTGTGGTGGGGGCTGGCGCTGACCTTGATGCTGGCGGCGCTGCTGCTGCGCTGGACGGCTCAGGTGTCACCAGTGGCGAGCCCGCCGGCGCTGGGACTCACCGCACCGAGTTCGGCAGCGACGTCCCCCGCTGCGTCCTCGCCGCAGGATGCCCGTCCGCCAGCGGCCGCTCCCGCGCCAACGCCACCGACGGCAACCCCGGCGCCTCCACCGCCCGATGGCCTCGGCTTTGATCCGCTGCGCGTCGAGGCCGAGTTGGCGCAGCGCCTGGACGCCCTCTGGCGCCGCGTGCAGGCGGGCGATGCGGTGGCGATCGAGGAATTGGCCGGCTGGATGGCGCTGTGCGAGCAGCTGTCGCGCGACCGTCGCCGTCTGCTGCGTGGCTTGCCCACATTGCCCGGCGTGCCGGACATCGATCCCGCCTTCGTGGCCTGGGTGCATCAGGCGGAGTCACGCTGCAGCGCCTGGATCGCCAGCAAGCCGCCGGTGCTCGATCTGCAACGCGCGGGCTGGGCCAATCGCGAGGCCTATCAGGCGGCCCTCGCGGCGGGGCAGCCCAGCAGCAGCGTGGGGCCGATCCTTGCCAGCGAAGCGCTGCGGCGCGAGGCCGCTGCCGCGGGCGATCTGGCGGCGCAACTGCGTGCCAGCGATAGCGCGCCCTGCGTCGCGCGCCCGCCAGCGGGCGAGGACCCCACGCAAGCTCTGGCACGTCGCCAAGCCTGTCAGCGTGAGACCTTGCGCGCGGTGCTGGCGGCCGGCGATCCGCGCGCGCTGGCAGGCATCCCGGCGTGGTCTTACAGCGCCGGCCTGGGGGCTACGGCCTACTTCCCCGCCGACCGCAACCGCCGCGAGGCCTTGTGGGTGCTGGCGGCCTGCGCGTTGGGCCTGGACTGCGGGCCGAGCAGCCGCATGATGCTGATGCTCTGCCTGCAGCAAGGGATCTGCGGCTATGCCAGCTACGCCGCCTATGCCTACGATTTCCTGCTGAGCCCGGCCGGCCGTCGCGAGGTGGAGGCCACATTGCCGACGCTGATCGCCGCGATCCGCGCCGGCAACGTGGATGCTGTTCTGGGCTTGTGAGCCGCGCGCCTTAGGGAGCTCTTGCCAAACATGGGTGCGTGGAGCCAAGTGCGGGGCAGGGGTCAGGGGGCGGGGGGCAACACTGCCGCGCTTCCGTGCACCGTCGCGGGTACCTGTTTGCCGCCCGAGTAAGCGCGCCGGAGGCGAGGCAGGGACTCTTGCCAAACATGGGTGCGTCGGGACTCGGGACCCGGGGCCGCCAGTTTGCGAAGAGAGTAAGCGCGCCGAAGGCGAGACAGGGACTCGGATCAAGTATCGTGGCCGCGACGGCGGCTGAATGGGTCTCCAGCGAGGGTGAGGGCCGACGGCTTGCGCCGCATTCGGCGCGTCGGCACGAACGCCTGCGAACTCGTTCGCAGGCCGGAGGGTCCACTATTCAGCCCCGTCCCAAAGGGTTGCGGCCAGAATCGTCCGGCGCCTCAAACCGGTCCTTGGCTAGAGAGCCGGGCTAGGCCTGCGGACCGTGCCTAGCGGCAGACGAACCTGACTCGCAACGCGGCTCACGAGACTTGTTCAGAGCTTCCTTAGCGCGACGGCACGCGCGCGACGCACTCGCGCAAGGCATCGACCGCGTAACTGAGCGCTGCGGTGCTGCTGGTGCACAGCTTGCT
The DNA here is from genome assembly GCA_046346965.1 of Lysobacterales bacterium. Taxonomy (GTDB): domain Bacteria; phylum Pseudomonadota; class Gammaproteobacteria; order Xanthomonadales; family SZUA-5; genus JAXMHB01. The sequence continues at coordinate 13,703 of JAXMHB010000023.1, read as the reverse complement.
GCCAGGCTGGATGCAAGCCCCTGGCAGTAGGCCGGCCAAGGCCGATACCGGATAGGCGTCGCCCGCGCACATCGCCAGCGCCTCGCCGTAGGCGCCGTCGGCCAGCGCATCGAGGACCAGTCGCTCGTAGCGCGCGAGTGGGTCCTTGGCCTGCGGCCATCCCATTGCGGTGTCGGTCTGCCATGCCGCTCCGCGAGACGGCGTCAGGTCTAGTGCGCCGGTTCGTAAATCCACTCGCAGGGTGCCGTTCGCCATCGTGGCGCTCAAGGCGCCATCTTCCACGACGACCTGCGGGTTGGTTGCCTCCGCAGCGGGACTGAGCGCAGCCAAGAGCAGGGTCAAGCCGGAAACCATCGGGTGCATGGGAGTCCTTTCTGAGTGAGGGCGCGATTGCCAAGGGTTGCGACGGCAACCACGGGCTAAATGTCCGTCGAGCGTCGAATGTCTCAGCTGTGGCCAATTTTCCCGACGAACGGTGGTTGGGGAAGTTATTTCCCAACACGAGTGCGTAGGGTCAAAAGCGGGGCGGGGGCAGGGGGCGGGGGACCAGCCATGCGCAGCTTGCGGAGCGCCGTCGCGGCGTGGCGCTTGTGGTCTGCAAGCGCGCCGAACGTCAGGGACGCAGGACGCATACCAGCGACAGTGCAGGCAAGCGCGACACACTTGGTCCCTTGACCCCCGCCCCGCCTTTGCGTTTCCGCGTCCCTCGCCCCGTTCTGCCCCTGCACTCAGGTTCGACAAGCGACACCCAAGCCCGCTCACTCCCCCACCAGTTTCGCCAGTCGCTTGGCGGACACCGGTTCCGCGGTCTTGAGTTCCTGGGCGAATTGGGAGACGCGGAACTCCTCGACCAGCCAACGCAGCGTGTCGGCGTCCGGGTGGCGGGCGGCATGCAGCCGCTGCCAGGCGCGCCAGAAGGGTTGCACCTCCAGCAGTTTGGCCTGATCGCGCGCCGGGTCGCGCTTGAGGCGTTCCAGCCGCAGGCGCAGACCTTCCAGGTAACGCGGATAGTGTGCCAGCCGCTCGAAGCCCACCTCGTGCAGGAAGCCGGGGTGCACCAGCGACTCCAGATGCTCGCGGGCGTCGAGCAGATTGGCGGTGGCGTAGCCCATCAATGGCGGCTGCAGCGCGCTGCGCAGCGTCTTGACCGCCTTCAGGATGGCATCGACGCGCTCGGTCAGCGCCTGCACCGCCGGCCCGAGTTCGCGTCGCACGCGCACCAGCCAGGCCTCGAAGGCGGCACGCGTGCGCACCTCGCCCAGCTGATCGCCACAGACGCGATCAAAGGCGGCCTCGATCAGGTCGCGGCGCAGACTGTCGACGCGGTCGACCACGCCATAGGCCAGTTGCGCGTCGCCGCTCAGCTTCAGGTGGCGCATCCAGTAGCGGAGCTGATCGTCGATCTGGATCAGCAACAGTCGGCGCACGCCGCGCGGATGTGCCTGCTGCGCCTCGCCAGCATCGGCGTAGGCGCGCAGCGCCACCTCGCTGCCGGTGTCGACCAGCGCTGGCCAGGCGCGCGCGCCGCCCTCGGCGCGCACATCCGCTGGGATCTCATCCAGCGGCCATTCGCTCAGCCGCTCGCGGTGGTAGAGCGCGTCCACGCGCGCCGCAAAGGCCGCGCGAGCGGCCTCGGCAAAGCGTGTCTTCAGGGTATTGAGGTCGCGATCCTCGGCGAGCGTGCAGCCATCGGGGCCGATCACCGCCAGATTCAGCAACAGATGCGGCGGCAGCGTAGTCGGATCGAAATCGCTCTCGCGGATCTCGGCGCCGGTCACCCGGCTGAGAAAGGCGGCCAGCGCCTGCGCAAAGGGCTGCTGACGCGGTTCGGCGGCCTCCAGAAAGGCCTGGGCAAAATCGGGTGCCGGCACCGCATGCCGGCGCAGCGCCTTCGGCAGGCTCTTGATCAGCGCCGCCGCCTTCTCGGCGCGCAGGCCGGGCACCAGCCAGTCCACCTCGGCGGCACTGAGGCCGGGCAATGCCGCCAGCGGCACCTGCGCGGTCACGCCGTCGCGGGCGCCGTTGGGCGCAAACTGGTAGCTGAGCAGCAGGCGCGCGCCCTCGATCTCCAGCGCGTCCGGGAACTCCAGGCGCTCATCGCCGCGCGCGCTCGGGATCACCAGATCATCGAGCGACAGCTTCAGCGCCTCGCGCTCGGCCGGGCTTGCCTGCTTCAGCCAGCGCTCCAGCGCGTGCGAGTCGAGGATGCCCGGCTGGCAGCGCGCATCGAACCACTCCGCCAGCTGCTCCTCGTCACGCAGCAGGCCGCGGCGGCGCAGCTTCTCTTCTTTGGCGTGGGCGTCGGCGCGCATCGCCGCGTTGTGCGCCAGCACCGGATGGCGCGCCGGACCCTCGCCGCGCACCAGTTGGTGGCGCAGAAACAGCTGCCGCGAAGCCACCGGATCGACCGCGGAATAGCTGATCCGGCGCCGCGTGACGATCGGCAGACCGTACAGCAGCACGTCCTCGAAACCGACGGTGCGGCCACCTTTCTCGTCCCAGCTGGGTTCGTAGTACTGGCGCTTGCTGAGGTGGGCAGCGGCGGCCTCGATCCAACCGGGATCGATGCGTGCCACCGTCAGCGCGTACAGCTTCTCGGTTTCCAGCAGCGTCGCCGCGACGATCCAGTTCGGCGCCGACTTGGCCTGCCCGGAGCCAGGAAAGATCTGCGCGACCCGACCTCGCGGACCGCGATAGCGCTGCTTGTCCTCCTTGCGCGCCACCTGGGTAACGAAAGCCGCCAGCAGCGCCCGATGCAGCGCCTCGTAAGCACGCGGATCGGTGAGCGCAGTAGGCGGCTCCGAGTCCCGAGTCCCGAGCCCCGAGTCCCGGCGCTCCGCTGTCGGCGTCACCCGCGCAGCGGCCGCTGGTCCCGAACCAGCCGGACCCCGCGCTCCCGAGCCCCGAGTCCCGAGTCCCGAGTCCCGGCTCTTGGCCGTCCCGCGTCCCGCGTCCCGGCCTTCCTCGCGCACCACCAGCAGCAACTGCCGATGCAGCTCGCGCCACTCGCGCATGCGCAGGTAGCTCAGAAAATGCGTGCGGCACCACTCGCGCAGCTGGCTCTGGGTGCGCTCCTCGTGCTCGTGCGTGTAGGCCTGCCACAGCTGCAGCAGCGTCAGGAAGTCGCTCTTTTCATGCACCCAGGCCTGGTGCGCGGCGTCGGCCAGAGCGCGCACCTCCTGCGGGCGTTCGCGCGGATCCTGCACCGACAGCGCGGCGGCGATCACCAACGCCTCCTCGGAGACATCGATCGTGCTGCCCGGACGCTCGGCGCCAGGGCGCGCGGCGATCAGGAAGCGCGCCAGCCGCACATCGATCGGCAGCCTGGCCATCGCGCGCCCGATCGCATTCAGCTGCCGATGTGCGTCGATCGCGCCGAGTTCGTGCAGCAACAGGAAGCCATCGTGGATGGCGCGCTCGCCGGGCGGATCGAGAAAGGGGAAGCTGGTCGGATCGCCGAGGTCCAGATCCAGCATGCGCAGAATCACGCCCGCCAGCGAGGAGCGCAGCAGTTCGGGGTCGGTGTAGAGCGGCCGCCGCTGGAAGTCCGCCTCGTCGTACAGGCGCACGCAGACGCCGGCCGACAGACGACCGCAGCGACCGGCGCGCTGATTGGCCGAGGCCTGCGAGATCGCCTCGATCTGCAGGCGCTGCACCTTGGCGCGCTGGCTGTAGCGATTGACGCGGGCGATGCCGCTGTCGATGACGAAGCGGATGCGCGGCACCGTGATCGAGGTCTCGGCCACGTTGGTGGCGAGCACGATGCGCCGCTGCGGGCCGGGCTGGAACACGCGATCCTGCGCGGCGCCGGACAGGCGCGCATACAGCGGCAGCACCTCGGTGTGGGCGTAACGGCGCTGCTCCAGCGCCTTGTGCGCATCGCGGATCTCGCGCTCGCCGGGCAGAAACACCAGGATGTCGCCGCGCGGATCCTCGCGGCCGAGTTCCTCCACCGCGCCGGCGATCGCCTGATACAAGCCGTTGTCGGCGCGCTCTTCCTTGTCGCCGGTGATCGGCCGCCAGCGGATCTCGACCGGAAAGCCGCGACCTTCGACTTCGATCACCGGCGCCTGGCCGAAATGCTCGGCGAAGCGACTGGTGTCGATGGTGGCCGAGGTGATGATCAGCTTGAGATCGGGGCGCTTGGGCAGCAGGCGCTTCAGATAGCCGAGCAAGAAATCGATGTTGAGGCTGCGCTCGTGGGCCTCGTCGATGATCAGCGTGTCGTAGCGGCGCAGCAGTCGGTCAGACTGCGTTTCCGCCAGCAGAATGCCGTCGGTCATGAACTTGACCAGCGCGTCCTCGCCGACCTGATCCTGAAAGCGCACGGCAAAGCCGACCACGGCGCCGAGCGGCGATTCCAGTTCCTCGGCGACGCGTCGCGCGATGCTCTTGGCGGCAATTCGGCGCGGCTGCGTGCAGCCGATCAGTCCGGCGCCGCCGCGGCCGGCCGCCAGGCACAGCTTGGGGAGTTGCGTGGTCTTGCCGGAACCGGTGGCGCCAGCGACCACCACCACCTGATGGGCGCGGATGGCGGCGATGATTTCCTCGCTGCGGGCGGCGATCGGCAGGGCGTCCGGCACCCGGATCGCCGGCACGCGGGCGCGCCGTTGCTCGACCCGCTGCGCCGATTGCTCGATCGCCGCGCGCAGCGCAGCGAGCGTCGCCTCGGCGTCGGGCGCGTCGGCGCGCCAGCGGTCGAGGTCGCGGCGCAGGCGCGGGTAGTCGGCGGCGAGAGCGCCCGCCAGGCGCTGGCGCAGGCGGCGTAGATCGGGAGCAGGAGCAGTCACAGCGGCATCAGGGCTTGCGGGCAGCGGCCCGGCGCAGGGCTGCGCTTTTTACCAGCTTGCCGGCGAGCAGGACAGGGGCGCGCGGCCGCGGCCCGGCCTCAGCGCGCTTCCAGCACGAACTGATAGGGCAGCAGCGCCGATGCGCGCACCGTCTGCCAATCGCCGGCGCTGCCCAGAAACTCGACCTCGGCCTCGGCGCCGAACTCGACGATGGCCTGGCGGCAGGCGCCGCACGGCGGCACCGGCAGCTCGTGGCCGCGGGCGTCGCGCGCGACCACGGCGATGGCGGCCAGCCTGAAGGCGGCGCCTTCGGCCAACACTGCTGCCGAGATGGCGGCGCGCTCGGCGCAACCGCCGATCGAGAAGGAGGCGTTCTCCACGTTGCAGCCCGAGTAGCAGGCGCCGCTGCTGGAGCGCACGGCGGCGCCGACCGAGAGCTGCGAGTGCGGGGCATAGGACTGAAAGCTGGCCGCCAAGGCCAGCGCGCGCAGCTCGCTCATGGCGCCTCCGGGTTCAACAACTGGTGCAGCAAGGGCGCTTGCCGCGGTCCCTGCACCCGCATCGACAGTCGCACCGCGCGGATGATCGCGCGCAGATCCGCCAGCGCGTCCTCGAAACGGTCATTGATGATCAGATAGTCGAACTCGGTCGCATGCGCCATCTCGTCACGTGCATTGGCGATGCGTTTGGCGATCACCGCCGCCGAGTCCTGCCCGCGGTGGTGCAGGCGCTCCAGCAGCGCATCGCGCGAGGGCGGCAGGATGAAGATGCCGACGCAGCTCGGGAAGCGCGCGCGGATCTGGCGGGCGCCCTGCCAGTCGATCTCCAGGATCACATCGCGCCCGGCGGCAAAAGCGGCTTCCAGCTGATCGCGCGCGCTGCCGTAGTAATTGCCGTGGACCTCGGCGTGTTCCAGCAGCCGATCGGCGGCGATCAACTCGCGAAAGTGCTCGGGCGTGGTGAAGTGATAGTGCTCGCCATCCACCTCGCCCGGCCGCGGCGCGCGCGTGGTGTGCGAGACCGACACCTTCAGCCCCGCATCGGCGTCCACCAGCGCCCGCACCAGACTGGTCTTCCCGGCCCCCGAGGGCGCCGCGATCACAAACAGGTTCCCCATGGCCACCGTTCCATCCCGTCGAGGCGCGAGCATAGCCCGCGGGCCGAGGATTGGGGTTGCGCGCGAGGGCCAGAGCGGATCGCACACAGCACTCACCGGGATTGCGGCGCGTCTGCCGATCCCTGCGCCAGCTGACGGGCAGCCGGCACGGCGCGCTCGTCCTCCGCCACCGGCACCGCCAGCCGCCGAAAATGCGCCAGCGAGGCCCAGTAGTAGGGATGCCGAAAATGCCGCGACGCCCGCAAAGCCAACTGCGCCTGCCGCAAGGCCTCGGCACTGCTGTCCAGATCCTGCAAATCCAGCGCACGATAAAAGGCCGGCACCCAGACGGTGGCAGCCGTGTCGCTCACGGGCCAGAATGCTGCAACGACGTTGTCCACACCCGCGTTGCTGATGGCCGCGGCGAAACTCAGATTGCCCTGACTCGTCGCGCTGGGGCCTGCCGCCAACTGGCAGGCATTCAGCACCGCAAGGCCTGAGGACAAGCGCAGATCGGCGATGTCCAGCCAGCTCAGAAATTGCAGGTCTCCGGCCTTCTCGCTGGAATTCAGCCAAACGCCGGCGTAACCCAGGAAGCTCGGCTGGGCCTGCCCGTGCGAGGCGAGGTGCACGACCTCGCCTGGGCGCTGTAGCGCTGACACCAAGGCAGCGCGGTTCGTCTCGCGCTCGTCCAGCGCCTGCACTTTGAGGTCGGGACGCAGGCGCGGAATCAGCTCCCCTTCGTCACGTGCGGTGTACAAGGGCGCCAGCGCCGACTCCGCCTGCTCGCCCGTATTGGATGCCACCAGCAGCCGCACACTCGTCGGTGCTGGAGTGTGTGCGGACTCCCCCGGCCGTCGAACACCGGTCAAGTAGCTGATCCGGGTGGTTTCGATCAGCGGTTGATCCTTACCGGGCCAGGTCAGGCCCGAGAAAGGTGCGGTTTCGATCAAGCCGTCTGCCCATACCCACAAATGAACCGGTGGTCGCGCCTCCGGCGCGTCACTCAGCAGTTGCCCGGAGAGTTCGGCTAAGCGGGATTGGGTTTCGCCATAGGGCGTTTGGCGCGCTGCGATTGCCGACTGGGTCCGCGCCAGCGCATCGCGTAGCACCAGCAGAGGTGGCAATTGAGAGGTCCGCGCATCCGTGCGGGTCAGCCAAAGCGCCACGCTGCGACGGGTGCCGTAGTAGACCCGCAACAGCGTCACATCCTCGGGAAGCTGTGCCTGAAACTGCGCGAGGCTGCCCACCTCCGCCACAGCAGACGTCGGCAGAGCAGCAGACAGGCGATCTGCCAGCGGACCAAGCGCAGGTTCCTCGGGCACCCCCGGCTCGGGGCCGAGCAACTGACGTCCGGCGAGGTCAGAGAACTCAAGGTTGGGAGCTTGACGAGGGTCGCCTGCAGCAGTCTCGACTCGTAGCGTCGAGCGCTCCCACGCCCACAATTCAGACGGTGTCGGCATCCCATCGACCAGATCGAGCCAAGCCTGAGTCAGGCGAGATGATTGGCGTTTGATGGCATGGCGCAGCGCTTGCCCGGTGTTCGCGTGCGCCAGATTCGTCAGCTTCGCTGCCGTCGTGGCGAGCTCGAGTCTGGCCTTCTCCGTACTACCCAATCCTTCAAGCGCAGCGGCACGCAGCTCTGCCAGCTCGATTCCGCCATCGAGGCCATTGCGCTGGCACTGCTCTGATTGGGTGCGCGCGAGGACTTCGTCATAGCGCCGTTCCACCAGCGCTGCTCGCGCCAAGGTCAGGCAGTAGGCGGGTGTACCTTTGAGCGAAGGCGAGTCGACGACCAGCCCTCGCGCCATGTCGGGTGCGCCCTGTTCACCCAGGCGCAGCGCGATGTCCGCAGAGAGCCGCCGCGCCCATCCTGCCTCCACCGGCAGCGACAGCAAGGAATAAATGCGCGCCGCCTTGTCGGCCATGCTGCGCGCCAACTCCCATTCCTGGTCCTTTTCGTAGAGTGCAGCTAGATCGATCAAGACCCGCGCCACGCGCACTGGAACGTTCTTCCCCGGCGTCAGATTCAGCGCCTTCCTGAAGCTTGCATACGCCTCTGCGTGCAAACCCAAACCGGCCAGCACCCGACCGCGTAGTGCATGCGCCGTGCCCATCCATACGGGCGCCCTCGCCGCCACAAACTGATCTTCAGCTGCCCGCGCCGCACGCAAGCCGGCGGCGGCATCGCCACGCGCGAGCGACAACTCGCCGTCCAGTAGTTCCATGCGGCCGGCGGCGATCGGTGTCAGCGTAGCCGGCGCCTCCTCTCGGGTACGCGCCAGCAACTGCTGAGCCTCCGCGTACTGACCCCAAACACGCTGCAATGAGGCTTCATTGACTCGGATATTGGCCAGTGCAGTCCACTCACCGGCGGCCTGCGCCACCTCAGCGGCCTTGCGGTAACTCGCCACAGCCAACTCAGGCTTGCCCTGATAGGACTGCGCAATGCCTACAGTCTCCCAGGACCTGGCCTCATAGTAGTAGATACCCAGCCGATGGTGCTCTCCCGCCGCGATCCTGGCTTCACGTTCCGCCTCTTTCGCGCGGCCTAGCGCGTTGAGGGCGTCGGCAAGACCGAGGCGCGCGGCAGCGGAGCGTCCGGGGGAGCCACCTTCGGCCCAGTTTGTGGTCAGCATGCGGTAGATGCGAACCAATTCCTCCAGATTCCCGTCCCGGTAAACGAGATTGGATCTTGCGTGCTCCGCCCAAAGATGACATTCGCCGCGGTTGATGGCGGCTAATGCCGATTCATCGCCCCTATTGATTGAGTCAAGAACCGAATCGAGGCAATGCGCGCGATCGATTGAATCAGGTTCCCCGCATCTGAGCTGAACTTCGAACCTTCCGATTCCTTCGCTTTTCTGTTGGAAGCGCAAAATGCTTGGTCCATTGCCGCGGGCGATGCCCTCCCCAAGTCTGGGAGGGCGCAAATCCACAGCGCCTATGCTTGACGTGCCAGCTGCAGAGTATTCGACATCGACCCCCTGCTCTCGGATCTCAAGGATCCAATCAGACTTCGTGCCCCCAATATTGAGGACTGTTGGAGCGCGTGAGTCACTGAATTCAATCGAGCTGCCGCAGTCAATGTTGACTTGAGTTGCGGCAGCCCCGATCGCAGCTGCAAGGAAAATCACGGCACGTAGCCGCCGCCTTCGTCTTCCTGGGTGGAGAAAATCGCTTTCAGGCCCGGAGGGGTGTCCGAAATGGATGCGATTTTGATCTCGGACTTAGGGGTAGGTTTCTGATAGAGAATTCCTCCTGCCTCATCGGGCCAAGGGCCCGAATGAGAGCCCGACGAGAGATACCTCTGAAAAAGAACGCCGCAAGTCCCGAGTTGGTCGCGATACTTGAAGATATAGGATGCCTCCGTGACAGAGCCTACCGTAGTCCTCGACATAAAGAAGTGACCCTTCTTGGCACCGCCATAGGATGCCTCCCAAAGATCAATGTTGGCCCCCCAGAGTATCCTGAGGTTCTTTCCCCTAATGCTTGCGGTTCCTTGGAGGCCGTTTCCAGTGGACCTGCCAGACACTATTAGCTCGTCATTGTCCTCGAAGAGTTGGCCTTTAAAGTTCTCTAATCTCCAATTTCTATAAATGCGCCCGCCATGGTTGCTCGGTATGATATCGATGATGTCCTGAACAAAAAAACACTCATGCCCCGAAGGGAGCCAGAAGTCGCCCATTACGCTCTCCTATTGATTTTTCTGCATTGCATCATTGATCCACTGAATATCGCGTTCAGTGATTGGTATTGCAATCGCAACAATTCCACCGCTCGTTGTGGTCCCATAAGCATTTTGTATGGCGCAAAGTGAATTTTGGCCGCGCTCCTCGGCGAAGAAGCCTCCGCCACTGTCTCCTTGAACAAGTTCGCCTTCGCCGTCGAATTCCTCCGAGATATAAGAAGAATTACCTAGGTACTGAGCGAGCGAATTGAAGTTGAGCGATGCCACCATGCATGCAAGGCCGGCGACTCTGGAGCCTGATGACGCCCAAAGAACAAAGCCCCCGCCGATTTGATCGGCTGGGCGCAGTCTGATTTTCGCCGAGAGTCCCGTTGCTACAGTTTTTACTAGAGCCAGTCTCTCATTTAGCGGAGAATTTCCCGACCCTTGGCTGCTAAATTGACTGGCGAAGTGTTGTGGACTGACGAGGTTAGTCTCTCCCTGCGCGCATGCGCCCTTGATCTCAAATGATTCTGTTTTTCCATCGGTGAGCGGATCGCATACGTCCCGCGCGCCGTTGCTTATTACATGTTCGCAGGTCAGGATCCACTCGTGATTAAGCTGAACGCCTAGGCCACCGGCTGGGGCTTTCTTGTTTCTGATTTGCGCCAGGGGTGGTGCATCCTTCGGCGTCGCCGGACAGGTTTTATATTTTGGTGCAATGAATCCGCTCTGGAATGCCTTGATCTCAATGGCCATTCGATTCTCCGATCGACTTGAAGGGCTTGACGCTCAGCAATTTTGGGAGCACGTCACGTCTTGCGATGAACGAAAGGTACGGAGTGTTGTCGTTAGTGCTGGCCGAAACCATTGAGTTGGGCCGAAGCAGCTCTCTCAGCCCCGGCTCATTCGGCACATTCACCACCACCCACTCACTGTCCGCCCCGCCGTTGTCCTCGATAATCCATTCCGGCGCTCCGCCGGAGCGTTCGGTGTTGAGGGTGTAGACGTCGACGGGCATAACGTCCGGCGGTGGTTTGCGCAGGTACTGGGGCAGGGCGGCGGCGCTGAGGATCAGGATCAGGGCGGTGGCGGCGTATTGCTGCCAGCTGTAGCGCCTGCGGAGGCCAGGAGGGCGTGCGCCGGTTCGGCTGTCTTTGTGGTGGCCATGGTCGTCAGCGCTGCTGGCCGGGCTCTCGGCCGGGTCGGCGGTGGTCAAGGCGGCGCCAGCCGCGGCGGCGTGCGCGCGCACGGCTTCGTCGGCCTCCAGTTCGGCGGACAGATGCGGGTGGGCCAGGATGTAGGCTTCCCACCAGTCGCTTTCTGGCTCGGTCAACTCGCGGGCGAGGTAGCGGTCCATCCAGGCGCGTTCCAGCCAGGGTTGCAGGGTGTGGATCGGGTGAAACTCACTCACGGCGGTTTTCCAGCGGCAATGTGGTGTCCCCTTGCCCCTACAGGAGGCGCTGGGGCGGTCGGTGTCTCAGCGGATTTCAAAGATCGTCGATGCCGTGACGATTCATTGCAATGCGCATGCGTTCGCGGGCGCGATGGACGACGCGATGGAAGTGGTGGATGTCGATGCCGAGCGCCGCGCAGACGCTCTCGCGGCTCTCTTCCAGCAGGTAGAAGCGCCGCAGCAGTTCGCGGTCGCGCCGCATCGGCAACTCGTCGAGCAGCGCGCGGATCCAGTGCTGGCGCTGGCGATGCTGGTTGAGGTCGACCGGATCACTGTGGCGATCGGTGTCGATCGCCTCTTCCGACTCGGGTTGCAGGCGCTGTTCGCGCTTGTACCAGGCGGTGCAGGCGTTGCGGATGCTGATTTGCAGGTAATGCGGCAGCGCCCGCGGGTCGTCGATGGCGCCCTCGCGCAGACGTTTCAGGATGTCGGCCAGGATGTCTTGCGCAATATCCTCGACCTGCGGTTCGCCCGGTCGACAATGACGCCGGACGATGGCGCGGATGGCGCGGGTGTAATGCGCGCCGAGTTCATGTTCGGCCACGCGGTCGCCAGCGCGTATGCGTACCGCCAAATGCGCCAATCCGTCGGCCAGATCGGCTCCACTCGCATCGCTCACGCCCGCGTCCCCCGCCGCCTGCCCCGATTTCAAGCTAGCACAGCGCACGTCGCACTTTGTCGCCTTGCTTGCGGCTGGCGGCGAAAAATCTGCGGGCCTCAGGGCCTCGACATTCGGGGGGATTGCGCGGGTGGCGGCAACCGCCATTCGCGATCAGCCAGCGTTAGCAACAGGTCCTGCTCGCGTCCCGCGACGCCTAGCCCGGGTATCGCGCAACGTTCCATCGCGCAAAAATGCGCCGTTCCAGCGGCGTAGACATAGCCGAACAGCACCAGATCCGGTTCGATCTGCACTTCCTCGCGCTCGCCGCACTGTGTGCACAGGTGGATCAACACCGGCACTTTCGGCCACCACGCTTTCAAGCCATCCAAAAACTCGGCTGGCGATGGTTGGTGGCCGCAGCGGCGGCAGGCGAGCGTGCGCGGCGTCTCAAAGCCGGCCATCAGTCCGCGGGCAGCAGATGCGCGTACTGCTGCGCCAGATGGGCCGGCTGGCGCGCCTTGATCAGATAACAATTGCCGATCGCCAGCCGGTCCAGATGGGTGCCCATGAAGCAGCGGTAAGCGTCGCCGGGCGTGCCGACCACCGGTTCGCCGCGCACGTTGAAGCTGGTGTTGACCAGCGTCGGGCAGCCGGTGAGCTGGGCGAAGCGCGTGAGCAGCGCGTGGAAGCGCGGATTGCTGTACGCGTGCACCGTTTGCACCCGGGCCGAGTAGTCGACGTGGGTGACGGCCGGAATGCTCGAACGCAGCTGCTTGAGGCGATCGAGGCCCTGGACGGCCGCGTCGACCGGCAGGCGGCAGTGCGCCGCCACCGGCGCGACCAGCAGCATGTAGGGGCTGGCACCGGCCAGATCGAAGTGTTCTTGCGCGCGCTCGGCCAGCACGGCCGGGGCGAAGGGGCGGAAGGACTCGCGGAACTTGACCTTGAGGTTCAGCACCGACTGAGTATCGGCGCGACGCGGATCGGCGAGGATCGATCGGTTGCCGAGCGCGCGCGGGCCGTACTCGGCGCGTCCCTGAAACCAGCCCAGCGCGGCGCCCTCGGCCAGATCCTGCGCGGCGCGGTCCATCAAGGCCGCGGGTGTCAGCGTCTCGTAAACGGCGCCGAGCGCATCGAGTTCGGTCTGGATCGCGGCTTCGTCGTAGGCAGGGCCCAGGTAGGCGCCGGCCATGCCGTCCTGCGGCACGGGCGTGCGCGGCGCCCCGAGTGCGCGATGCCAGCAGGCCAGCGCCGCCCCAAGTGCGCCGCCAGCGTCGCCCGCCGCGGGCTGGATCCACAGGCCATCGAACTCGCCGCTCTGCAGCAGCTTGCCGTTGGCCACGCAGTTCAACGCCACGCCACCGGCCAGACACAGATTGCGCTCGCCGGTTTCCCGGCGCAGGCTGCGTGCCAGGCGCAGCACGGCGTCTTCGATCACCCGTTGAATCGAGGCCGCCAGATCCAGATGGCGTTGCTCGATGGCCGCTTCCGGCGCGCGCGGCGGGCCGCCGAACAGCGCGTGGAAGCGCGGACTGGTCATCGTCAGCCCGGTGCAGTAGTCGAAATAGTCGAGCTTCAGGCGGAAGCTGCCATCGGCCTTCAGATCGATCAGGTGCTCGCGGATTGTTTGCTCGTAGCGCGGCTGGCCGTAGGGCGCCAGACCCATCAGCTTGTACTCGCCCGAGTTGACCCTAAAGCCGCAGTAGGTGGTGAAGGCCGAGTACAGCAGGCCCAGCGAGTGCGGGAAATGGATCTCGCGCAGGATGTCGAGGCGCTGGCCGTCGCCGATCGCCGCCGTGGTGGTGGCCCACTCGCCGACGCCGTCCATCGTCAGCACCAGCGCGCGCTCGAAGGGCGAGGGATAAAAGGCGCTGGCGGCGTGGCTGAGGTGATGCTCCGAGAAGCGCAGCGGATTGCGCGGGGTGTAGCCGGGTTCGATCGCCTGCAGCTCGTCGGCGATCAGTTTCTTCTGGAACAGCTTGTCGCGCAGCCAGATCGGCATCGCCGTGGCAAAACTGCGAAAACCCCGCGGCGCGAAAGCCAGATAGGTCTCGAGCAGGCGTTCGAACTTGAGAAAAGGCTTCTCGAAA
>JAXMHB010000022.1:0-57483 GCA_046346965.1 Lysobacterales bacterium | reverse complement strand
CACCTCGCTGTGGGATCCGGCCGCCGAGGCGGCAATGGGACATATCGAACTGGCGCGCTGGGCCAACCAGATCCTGATCGCGCCGGCCACGGCGGACGTGATCGCGCGTTTGGCCGGCGGTTTCGCCGACGATCTGCTGACCACCGTGTGCCTTGCCAGCGCGGCGCCGCTGGCGCTGGCGCCGGCGATGAATCAACAGATGTGGGCGCACCCGGCCGTGGGCGCCAATCTGGCCACGCTGCAGGCGCGTGGCGCGCGTGTGCTGGGGCCGGCCAGCGGCGCGCAGGCCTGTGGCGATGTAGGCGCCGGCCGCATGCTGGAGCCGCAAGAACTGCTCGATGCGCTCTACTCGCCAGGGCCGCTCGCCGGCCTGCGCGTGGTCGTCAGCGCCGGTCCCACGCTGGAGGATCTGGACCCGGTGCGTTTCATCGGCAATCGCAGCTCGGGCAAGATGGGTTTCGCGATTGCCGCCGAGGCCGCTGCGCAGGGCGCTGAGGTGAGTCTGGTCGCCGGTCCCGTGCACCTTTGCACGCCGCCGGGCTGCGCGCGGGTCGATGTGCGCAGCGCCATCGAGATGCGCGACGCGGTGGTCGCCGCGTGTGCGCAGGCCGACATCTACATCGGTGCCGCCGCGGTAGCCGACTACCGGCCACTCAGCAGCAATGCCCACAAGATCAAAAAAAGCCAGGATCGAATGCAGCTGGAGCTGGTGCGCAACCCGGACATCATCGCCGAGTTGGGCGCGCGCACGCCGCGTCCCTTTCTTGTCGGCTTTGCCGCCGAAACGCAGGACGTGCTGGGCTACGCGCGCGGCAAGCTGGCGGCCAAGGGTCTGGACATGGTGGTCGCCAATCGGGTGGGTCCGGATGCCGCCTTTGATCGGGATGACAACGCCGTCACCGCCGTCTGCGCCGAGGCCGAGTTCGACCTGGGACACGCGGACAAACGGGTGCTGGCGCGCCGGCTGTGGACGCTGATCCAGACCCGACGCCAGGGCGCCCAGCGGACATGACGGCTTTCGATCTGCAGGTTCGTGTGCTGGATGCGCGCTTCGGCCGCGATTGGCCCTTGCCGCAGTACGCCACCGAGGGTTCCGCCGGGCTCGACCTGCGCGCCTGCATCGAGGCGCCGCTGCTGCTGGCGCCGGGGCAGAGTGCGCTGCTGTCGAGCGGACTGGCGATCCATATTGGCGATCCCGGCGTCGCCGCGCTGGTACTGCCGCGCTCGGGACTCGGTGCCAAACATGGCATCGTGCTCGGGAATCTGGTCGGATTGATCGACTCGGATTATCAAGGACCGCTGATGGTCAGCTGCTGGAACCGATCAGACGCCAGCTTTACCATTGCGCCGGGCGAGCGGATCGCACAACTGCTGCTGGTGCCGGTGCTGCATGCCCGGCTGCGGGTGGTGGACGAGTTTGTCCACAGCGAGCGCGGTGCAGGCGGTTTCGGACATACCGGTCGCCAGTGATGGCGTGCGGCGACACTACGGATTCGGGGCGGAAAACACCGTGTTAGGATCACTCAAGTCCTTGTTTTCCAAAGAAGCCGCCGCCAAGCGTCGAGGCGCATCGCTGGATGTGCGCAAATGGCTGGCGCCAGTGGGACTGGCGCTGCTGATCGGCGTCAGCGCCCTGTTCCTGTTCCAGGCGCTGCAGGCCTACAACAGCGAGCAGACCGCGGCCGCGGCCGATCGGATCACCAATCAGGCGCGGCAGACCATCGGCGGCTTCATTTCCGAGCGCCAGCGGCAGCTGTCCAAGGCGCTGATCCACCCGGAAATCGAGCGCTATTTCGCCAGTGGCGATCAGGGCGATCCGGTGCGTGCGCTGGCCGCGATCCGCGAGCAGATGCCGGAGGTCGAGGACGCGCGTTTCATCCAGGCCGATGTGCTGAGCGCGATCGGCATCGACATCGGCACCTTCGGCTATGCCAACGCCGAGATGCTGCTGAACGCGGCCAAGATGGGTGCGCCGGCACCGGCCCAGGTGCACGGCACTGCCGGCAAGCGCGAACTGGTGATGGTGAATCCGGTGACCATCCGCGGCACGATCGCCGGCTTTGTGCTCGCCAAACTGCCCTATGAACCCTTGCGCGCAGCCTATGCCGAGCTGGCGAGCGGCGGACTGCAAATGTCTTTGCTGCAGGGCGATTCCGGATCGACCACGGTGGCGCTCGAAGGACAGGGCGAGGCGGGCCTTGGAACGGCGGCGATCCCGGGTTCCATGCTGCGCATCGGCTATCGGGTGCCCGATCCGCTGATCCTGTTGGGCCCGGGCAGTTTCTTCGGCAATCTCGTCGCCGGGCTGATTGCGATGCTGGCTGCTTGCCTCGTCGTTCTGTGGCGTCGGCGTCCGGATCTGCTGGAGCGCATGCTGCATCCCAAGCGCAAGGCGGAGGTCGCGCCCACGCTGGCCGAGCAGTTGTCTGCCGAGAGCCAGCAGGGCACCAGCGCCAGTGCGGCCAAGAAGGTCGAGGCTGCCGCGGCCAGCCCGGCCGAGCCTGCGCCCGCCAGCGCCGCGCCGACGAGTCCGGCGTTCACACCGCCGCCGGCGCCGAAGCCGACGGCCGTCGATCGCAGCATTTTCCGCGCTTACGACATCCGCGGCGTCGTCGGTACCAGCCTGAATGCCAGCGTTGCGCGCTTGGTTGGGCAGGCGGTGGGGTCGGAGGTGCGCGCGCGCGGGCTGCAGTCGGTGATCGTCGGTCGCGACGGGCGCGACAGCGGTGTGGAACTGTCCAAGGCGCTCATTCAGGGCTTGATGAGTGCCGGTTGCGAGGTGATCGACATCGGCGCGGTGCCGACACCGCTCTTGTATTTCGCGATCCAGGAACTCAACGCCGGCTCCGGCGTGATGGTCACCGGCAGCCACAATCCGCCCGAATACAACGGATTCAAGATCGTGGTGGCGGGGGAGACGCTGGCCGAGCAGGAGATCCAGAATCTGTACGCGCGGATCGCCGAGAACCGCTTCGAAAGCGGTCGCGGCGCGCTGACGCAAATGGATCTGAACGAGAACTACATCGAGCGCATCTCCAGCGACATCCAGCTGGAATCGCCGCTCAAGGTGGTGCTCGACTGCGGCAACGGCATCGCCGGCGCTATCGCGCAGCGGCTGTACGAGTCGATCGGCTGCGAGGTGGTGCCGCTCTACTGCGATGTCGACGGCAGCTTCCCGAACCACCATCCCGATCCCAGCGATCCGCGCAATCTGGAAGACTTGCTGGTGTCGGTCAAACAGTTCAAGGCGGATATCGGTCTGGCCTTCGATGGCGATGGCGATCGCCTGGGCGTGGTCACGCCGGCGGGCAAGATCGTCTATCCCGACCGTCTGCTGATGCTGTTTGCGCGCGATGTGCTGACGCGCAATCCGGGTGCCGCGATCATTTACGACGTCAAGTGCACCAGTCATCTGTCCGGCGTCATCCTGGGGCACGGCGGCAGCCCGATGATGTGGCGCACCGGGCACTCGCTGATCAAGCGCAAGATGAAGGAAACCCAGGCCGAACTGGCCGGTGAAATGAGCGGGCATTTCTTCTTCAAGGAGCGCTGGTACGGCTTCGACGACGGTTTGTACGCAGGTTGCCGGCTGCTGGAAATCCTCGCCAGCGAGGGGCGCGATATCGACGAAGTCTGCGAGGAACTTCCGCAGAGCGTCAGTACGCCCGAACTCAAGATCAGCATGACCGAGGGCGAGCACTACCGCTTCATGGACAAGTTCCGCGACCGCGCCAAGTTCGACGGCGCGCGGATGACGCTGATCGACGGCGTACGCGCCGACTGGGGCTACGGCTGGGGACTGGTGCGCTGTTCCAACACCACGCCGGCGCTGATCCTGCGCTTTGAAGCCGACAACGGTGATGCGCTGGCGCGCGTGCAAACTGCATTCCGCGCGCAGTTGCTGGCGCTGGACGCGAAGCTGCAACTGCCGTTCTGAGCCCTTGTGAGGCGCCCGTCGCGCGGCTGACAGCCGTCATGCGCGTGCGCTGACAGCCTGTACTTCGCCGCCCAACCGAGCATCGGCAAGCTGTGCCCATTCTCGGAAATGGAGCCCAGCGATGCCCAAGTATCTGATTAGCGGACTGTTTGCGCTGCTGCTCGCGGCGTGCAGCGCGGCGCCGCCGCCGTTGCCGCCACTGCGTACGCCGACGCCGATTCGTGAGGCGGCCGTGGTGGCCGATCTGTACCTGCCCGATGCCCCCGGGCCGCATCCGGGCGTGGTCGTCCTGGGCGGCTCTGAGGGCGGGTTGGAGGCATCGGGCCGCCTGGCCTCAGCGCTGGCTGACGCCGGCTATGTGGCGCTGGCGGTGGGCTATTTCGGGACGCCGGAGCTGCCGCCGCAGCTGGTGTCGATCCCGCTGGAGCGTTTCGATAGCGCCATCGACTGGCTGCGCCAGCAGCCCGCCGTCGATGGGCGGCCGATCGCGCTGCTCGGGGCGTCCAAGGGCGCCGAGGCGGCGCTGCTGATCGCCAGTGCGCGTCAGGATCTGGCCGCGGTGGTCGTCGGTACACCCACCAGCGTGTCCTGGCAGGGGCTCGACCTCGGCCAGTGGTCCGATGTGCCCTCGTGGACGCGCGCCGGGCAGCCGGTGCCCTATCTGCGCTATGACGTGCAAGGCTCACCGTGGCCACTGGTCGAGATGTACACGCGCAGCCTGCGTCACGAGGAAGCGGCGCGCGCCGCGCGCATCCCGGTCGAGCAGATCCAGGCGCCGCTGTTGCTGCTCAGCGGCGGCGAGGATCTGATGTGGCCGGCTTTTGCGATGGCCAGCGATATCCAGCGCGAGATCCGATCGGCGCGTCCGAACGCCGAGGTGGTGCACCTGAGCTACCCGGAAGCCGGGCACCTGGTACTGGGGCGGCCCTTCGATCCTGACGATCCGAAGGCGCAGCGCATCACCCAGTTGGGCGGCACACTGGAGGGCAACCTGCAGGCGCGCACCGAGGGCTGGCCGCAGGTGCTCGACTTCCTGCGCCAGCATCTGGCGCCGACCGGCCTCCCCTGAGCGCTGCATACTCGGCAGCCACTGTGGAGGGAGCCGGCCGATGATCCGCACCATGCTGATGGGACTGCTGCGCGTCGTTTGCTATCTGGGGCTGGCCTTCGTGCTCAGCGGACTGCTGGCCTGGATGGCGGCGCAGGGTCACTGTCCGCGCTTCGACACCGGCGCCATCCGCTGTGACGGCGCCCAGTTTCAAGCTCTGGCCGAGTGGGCGATGTCGGTGATCCTGCTCAGCGCCTTTACCGGCGTGCCGCTGCTGCTGGCGCTTGGTGGATTGATCTTTGCGCTGGTCGACGGCCGGCGCTGGTGGCGCCGCCGACGCGCCTGAGGCTCAGGCTTCGAGTTCCATCCAGCGCGCGTAAGCGGCTTCCAGCTCGGCCTGGCGGGCGCCCAGCAACTGCTGGTCGGCGACGATCAGCGCGCTGTCACGCTGGAAGAAGCCCGGCTGATTCATCGCCTCGCTGCGCGTGGCGATCTCCTGCTCCAGCGCCTCGATGCGGGCCGGCAGTTGTTCGAGTTCGCGCTGGTCCTTGTAGCTTAGCTTGCGCCGCGGCGACGCTGCAGGCGCCGGTGCCGGTGCGGGTTCCGGGGAGGGCGTCGGTGCGCTGGGCTTGATCTGCGCTGCCCGCGCCGGGCCGCGCTGCTGTTCCCAATCGCTGTAGCCGCCGACGTACTCGGCGACGCGGCCGTCGCCTTCAAGCACCAGCGTGCTGGTCACCACGGCATCCAGAAAGGCGCGGTCGTGGCTGACCAGCAGCACAGTGCCGGTGTAAGCGGCCAGTTGCTCCTCCAGCAGTTCCAGCGTCTCGATGTCGAGATCGTTGGTGGGCTCGTCGAGTACCAGCAGATTCGACGGGCGCGCAAACAAACGCGCCAACAACAAGCGATTGCGCTCGCCACCGGACAGCCGGGTGATCGGCGCGCGGGCGCGCTCCGGGCTGAACAGGAAGTCCTGCAAGTAGCCGAGCACATGCGTGCGCCGGCCGCCGATATCGATGAACTCCTGGCCTTCGGCCACATTGTCGAGCGCGTTCCAGTCCTCGCGCAGCGTCGCCCGGTATTGATCGAAGTAGGCGATCTCCAGCTGGGTGCCGCGCTGCACCTCACCGGCATCCGGCGTCAGATCGCCCAGCAGCAGGCGGATCAGCGTGGTCTTGCCGACACCATTCGGTCCGATGATGCCGACGCGGTCGCCGCGCAGCACGGTGGTGGAGAAATTGCGCACCAATGTGCGGCCGCCGATCGCATAACTGACGTCGAGCGCGCGCAGCACGCGTTTGCCGGAGGCGCTGGCTTCGGCGACTTCCAGCTTTGCCAGCCCCTGCTGCTCGCGGCGCGCCGCGCGTTCGCGCCGCATCTGCTTGAGCGCGGTGACGCGGCCCTCATTGCGGGTACGGCGCGCCTTGATGCCCTGGCGGATCCAGACCTCTTCCTGCGCCAGCTTCTTGTCGAACAAAGCCTGTTCCTGCGCCTCGGCGTGGGCGCGTTCTTCCTTGCGGCGCAGGTAGTTGGCGTAGTCGCCGGGCCAGCTGCTGACCCGCCCGCGGTCGATCTCGACGATGCGGGTGGCGAGGGCCTGCAGGAAGGCGCGATCGTGGGTGACGAACACGATGGCGCCGGAAAACTCGCGCAAAAACGACTCCATCCAGGCGATCGCCTCGATGTCGAGGTGATTGGTGGGTTCGTCCAGCAGCAGCACATCGGGGGTCAGCAGCAGTGCCTGCGCCAGCAATACGCGACGCTTCATGCCGCCCGACAAGGCGGCGAAATCGGTGTCATCGCTGAGGCCCAGACGCTCCACCGCCTGCGTTGCCCGCTTCTCCAGCGTCCAGCCCTGAGCGGCATCGATCGCCTCGTGCAAGGCGGCGAGGCGCTGGGTGTCGACCTCGGCGGCGTGGCTGGCGTGATGGTATTCGGCGAGCAGGCGACCGGTCTCGCCGCCGCCTTGCACCATCACGTCGAACACCGTGCCGGCCAGGTCACGCGGCACTTCCTGGGCCATGCGCGCCACGCGCACGCCCTCGCTGCGGGTGATGCGGCCGTCATCCGGCACCAGATCGCCGGCGATCAGCTTCAGCAGCGTGGACTTGCCCTCGCCATTGCGGCCGACCACGCACAGGCGTTCGCCGGCGTCGATGGCCAGCGTGGCGCCTTCGATCAGCAGCGGGCCGCCAACTGAGAAATCGACTTTCGACAGGGTGATCAACGGCATGGGCGAGTAGAGAGCTGCATCCAGGAGGAAATCGGGTGGCGTGGCGGTCGCCGGCGCTGCGTCACGCCGTGCGCGGAGGCTATTCGGCCAACATCCGTGGCGCTTGTTCGATGTTGCTGCTGAGGCCGGTCAGCGCATTCAGATCGCGAATCGCGAGCTCGGCATGGGTCATGGTTTCGGCGACCGAGTCGACCTGGGTGCTGATGAAGTCCGGATTCTGGTTGTTCACGCTCATCTCGCTGAGCGCCAGGATCTTCGACTCGATGCGCTCCAGTTCCAGATCGATGAACTGATTGTTGGTTTCCGCCGCCTTGAGGTTGTCGAGGCGCAGCGTCGTCGTCGCGATGGCATCGGTCAGCGAGCGCTTCAGGCGCTCGTCGCCGGTCTCGCCCAGCGCCTCACGGCGACGTTCCAGCGCCTTCAATTGCGCTTCCAGCGCGGTGCGATCGGTCTGCTCCAGAAACTTCCAGATGCCCTGCTGGGCGTACAGCAGGCGCAGGAATACCCACAGCAGCTTGTCCAGGCCGCCGCCGCGCAGCTGATCGGCCTCCGGCGCCTCGGGCGCGCCGGCGGCCACGCCGCGGGCGATCCGGCGCAGGCGCAGGCAGCGCTCGCGCAGGTCGTGAAAGCGATTGGCCGGACCCGGCCCCAGCTCGCTCAGGATGCGCGTCAGCAGGCTCTGCGGATCCTCCTCGCGCTGATCCCAGGACGGATCGCGGCCCAGCAGCCGGGCATCGACGGCGCGGCGAAACTTCGGCGCCGACACCAGCCCGGTGAGGTACAGCAGTTCCGCCGCCGCAATCAGCGGCAGCACCGCGCCGGTGACCGGACTCAGCAGCGCGAAGGCGGTGCCGGCGCCGAGCGCGAGCAGATTCCAGCGCCAGGTGAAGGCCGCTTTCAGATAGTCGCCGAGGCCCGGGGCCTTCGGCGCGACGGGAGGAGGTGGCTGGGGTCGCATGCTGCGGAGTATGCCGACAGCGCGGCAGCGCTAGTAGACCTGCCATTCGTGCGCATCCACGCATGTTTACCTCGCCTTGCAGTCGGCCTGTTGCGACACTCGCCGGCTTGCGGCTATGGTCCGTTCACATCGTGAACACGGGCGTCACGCATTGCTGAACTGGTTTGCCGTCCTCACCAAGCCGCGCGCCGAAGGCGAAGCGGCGCTGCGCCTGGCGCAGCAGGGCTTCGACTGCCTGTATGCGCGCACCCGGCGCAGCGTGCGCGCCGCCAGCGGCATGCTGGTACGTACTGAGTCGCTGTTCCCGCGTTATGTCTTTCTGCGCTCGGACCCCGACCTGCAGTCGCTGGCGCCGGTGCGTTCGACGCGCGGAGTGGCCGGTCTGGTGCGCTTCGGCGGCGTGCCGGCGGTGGTGCCGGATCTGGTGATCGAGCAAATCCGCGCGCGCATGGACCCGGAGGACGGCTTTGTGCGCTTGCAGGCGCCGGTCTTGACGCCCGGCAGTCCGGTGCGCATCCACGAGGGTCCGTTCAGCGGACTCGATGCCATTTTCGAGCAGTACCTCGGCAGCGAGCGCGTGCGCCTGCTGCTGGTGCTGCTCGGCAGCGAGCGCGGCATCGTGCTGCCGCGCGCGGCGATAGGTTCCAGAATCTGAGCGCAGACCGGGCCGCCCTGGCGGCCGGGTCGAGCGCATCGGGTGGCGCGCGAATGCTGCGCGTGGCCACCGGCAATTCAGCCTTGCGGAGCTACACCGCAGGGCGGCAGCGTGCCCGATGCTCGACGACGACACCCGCTACCGTTTGCTGCGCCTGCTGACCGAGCACCCGGAGATCTCGCAGCGCGAACTGGCGCGCGAGCTGAATCTCTCGCTCGGCAAGACCAACTACTGTCTGCGTGCGCTGATCACGCGTGGCTGGGTCAAGGCGCAGAACTTTCGCACCAGCCAGAACAAGCTCGCCTACGCCTACGTGCTGACGCCGGCCGGGGTCAGCGCCAAGTTGCGCGCCTCGGTGGAGTTTCTGCGGCGCAAGCAGGCCGAATACCACCGCCTGGAATCCGAGATTGCCGAACTACGACGTGAAATCGAGGCCCTGAGTGTCGCCCACTCCGACTGAGCCGCTGCGCATCTGTGTGCTGGGACTGGGTTACGTCGGCCTGCCGCTGGCGCTGGCGCTGGGGCGCCTGCACCCGACCGTCGGCTACGACATCGATGCCGCGCGCGTGGCGGAACTGCAGCGCGGCCACGATCGGAGCGGCGAGTGCAGCGCGGACGAACTCGCCGGTGCAAGTTTGTTGCGCTACAGCGCCGAGGCGGCCGATCTGGCCGGGCATACGGTCTACATCATTGCCGTGCCGACGCCGGTGGATGCGCGCAAGCTGCCGGATCTTTCGCCGCTGCTGGCGGCCAGTCGCGCGGTGGCGCCGCATCTGCGCGCTGGTGCCATCGTGATCTACGAAAGCACGGTGTATCCAGGCGCCACCGAGGAGATCTGCGTGCCGGTGCTGGAGCAGGGCTCCGGACTGCGGGTCGGACACGATCTCGGCGTCGGCTACAGTCCCGAGCGCATCAATCCCGGTGATCGTCGCCGCAGGCTGGCCGACATCGTCAAGGTGACCTCCGGCAGCGATGCCCACACGGCGCGCCAGGTCGATGCGCTGTACGCCAGCATCATCCCGGCCGGCACCCATCTGGCGCCGTCCATCCGCGTCGCCGAGGCCGCCAAGGCGATCGAGAACACCCAGCGCGACGTCAACATCGCGCTGATGAACGAGCTGGCCCAGCTGTTCGCCCGCCTGCATCTGGATACCGAGGCGGTGCTCGCCGCGGCGGCGACCAAGTGGAATTTTCTGCCCTTCCGGCCGGGGCTGGTGGGCGGACACTGTATCGGCGTCGATCCTTACTATTTGGTTCACAAGGCGCACGAGGTGGGCTTCCACCCCGACCTGATCCTGGCCGCGCGCCGCACCAACGAGTCCATGGGCGAGTATGTGGCGTCCGAGATGCTGCGGCTGATGGCGCGTCGCGGCGTGCATGTGGTCGGCGCGCGCGTGCTGGTACTGGGGCTGACCTTCAAGGAAAACTGCGCCGATCTGCGCAATACGCGCGTGGTCGAGATCATCGAGTCGCTGCGCAGCTATCGCGCCGAGGTGGAGGTTTACGATCCCTGGGCCGATCCTGCGCAGGCGCTCGCCGAGACCGGCGTCAGCCTGTGCGCCGAGCCCGCCGCGGGCGTCTACGACGGCGTCGTTATTGCCGTGGCCCACCAGCAGTTCCGTGACTGGGGCAGCGCGCGCATCCGCGCCTGCTGCCGCCCGGGCGGCGTGGTCTATGACGTCAAATACGTGCTGCCCGCTGCCGATGCCGATGCGCGCCTGTAGGAGGCCAATGCCATGTGCGGCATAGCCGGCTGCATGCGGCTGGGGCAGGGCGCGCCGATCGAACTCGCTGCGCTGGCGCGCGTGCGCGATCACCTGCGCGCGCGCGGCCCCGATGGTGCCGGCTTGTGGCAAAGCAGCGATGCGCGCGTGGCGCTGGCGCATCGGCGTCTGGCGATCATCGATCTGTCCGAGCGCGGGCTGCAGCCGATGCACGAGGGCGAGCTCAGCATCGTGTTCAACGGCGAGATCTACAACTATCAGGCGCTGCGGGCCGAGTTGCTGCGCCGCGGCGAGCGCTTTCAGTCGGACTCGGACACCGAGGTGCTGCTGAAGTGGTATCGGATCGAGGGCGTTGCGATGTTTGCGCGGCTGCGCGGCATGTATGCGCTGGCGATCTGGGATGCCGCGCGCGGCGAGCTGCTGTTGGCGCGCGATCCCTTTGGCATCAAGCCTTTGTACTACGCGCAGCAGGCCGGGCGGCTGTGGTTTGCCTCGCAGGCACGGGCGCTGGTGGATACCGGCGTGGTCGCGGCGACGCTGGACGCGCGCGCCTGGGCCGGCTTTCTGCTGTGGGGCAGCGTGCCCGAACCGCGCACCGTGTACGCCAAAGTGCGCGCACTGCCGGCCGGCAGCTGGCTGCGGGTGCGCGAGACCGGATTGATCGGCGAGCCGCAGCTGCACACCGATCTGAATCGGCTGGTCAGCAGCGCCGGTCGGCCGGTCAGCGCGGAGTCGGTGCGCGCCGCGGTGCTCGATAGCGTCCGCCACCATCTGGTGGCCGATGTGCCGGTCGGCGTGTTCCTGTCGGCCGGCATCGATTCGGCCGCGGTGCTCGGGCTGGCGGCTGAAATCGCGCCGCCGCCGGAATCGCTGACTTTGGGCTTTGCCGAGTTTGCCGGCAGCGCGCGTGATGAGGCGCCGCTGGCAGCCGAGATCGCCGCACGCTATGGCTCGCGCCATCAGGTGCGCCGGGTAGACCGGACCGAGTTCGAGGGCGATCTGCCGGCCATCCTGGCGGCGATGGATCAGCCCAGCATCGATGGCGTCAACACCTGGTTCGTCGCCAAGGCGGCGCGCGAACGCGGTTGGAAGGTCGCGCTGTCTGGGCTCGGCGGCGACGAGTTGTTCGGCGGCTATCCGGCCTTCAGCGATCTGCCGCGCTGGGTGCGGCGCCTGGGGTGGACGCGGCAGCTGCCGCGGCTGTCGGCCCGTGTGGGCCGCTGGCTCGGCCGCCTGGCGGCGCATCCCAAGGCGCAGGGCATGCTCGCCTATGGCGGCAGCTGGGCCGGCGCTTATTTTCTGCGGCGCGGATTGTTCATGCCCTGGGAGCTGAAAGCCGAGCGTCCGAGCTGGCTGCCCGACGATCCGGACGCGCTGGCCGACATGCTGGAAGCGCTGCGCCAGCTGATCTCGCCGGATCCCGGCAGCGACCACGCGCGCGTATCGCTGCTCGAATCCGGCTGGTACATGCGCCATCAACTGCTGCGCGACAGCGACTGGGCGAGCATGGCGCACTCGCTGGAATTGCGCGTGCCGCTGGTCGATATCGAGCTGACGCGCGCGCTGGCGCCGGGCCTGCCTGCGCGCAGCGCGGGCTCCAGCGTGGCCAAGTCGCTGCTGGCTGAGGCGCCGCGACCGCCGCTGCCGGCGGCTTTTGTTCAGCGCCCGAAGAGCGGTTTCGAAACACCCGTGGCTGGCTGGATCGAAGGCGGCCACGGGCGCGAGCCCTGGGCGCGCGTCTGGGCGCGCCGGGTGCTGCAGCATCCGGGCTTTCGCGGGGTCGCATGAGCGCGCCGGCCGTCATCGACGTGCTGCAGCTGCAACGCTATCCGGTGCCGGGATTTCACAGCGTCGAGCGCCTGTTCGACGATGTCCGCAGCGTGCTCGCCGGCAGTGCGGTGCAGGTGCGCGTGCGCATCAACCGTTATCCCAGCCATGGCCTGTGGCCGCGCCTGCGCGATGCCTGGGCCGCGCGGGCGGCACGCGCCGAGGTCAAGCACGTAACCGGCGATGTGCACTATCTGGCCTGGTTTCTGCAGCGCTCGCGCACGGTGCTGACGGTGCTCGATTGCGTCGGTTTGAACCGTCTGTCAGGCTGGCGCCGGGCGCTGTTCAAATGGCTGTGGTACTCAATTCCGGTGCGCCGCGCGCGCGTCATCACGGTGATCTCCGAGTTCACCCGGCGCGAACTCTTGGCCGAAACCGGCATCGATCCAGAGCGGGTGCGCGTCATCTACCCGCACCTGTCCGAGGAGTTTCGGCCGCTGCCGCAAACGCCGTCGGCAGGGCCGCTGCGCCTGCTGCAGATCGGTACCGCGCCGAACAAAAACATCGAGCGACTGGCCGCGGCGCTCGCCGGGCTGGATGTGGAACTGACCGTGATCGGCGCCTTGAGGGACAGCCAGCGCGCGGCGCTGGAACAGGCCGGCATCCGCTTTGTCGAGCGCGTGGACCTCGACCGCGCGCAGGTGCTGGCGGCCTATGCGCATTGCGATCTGGTGTGCTTCGTGTCGACCTACGAGGGCTTCGGGCTGCCGATCATCGAGGCGCAGGCGGTGGGTCGCCCGGTGTTGACCAGTCTGGCGTGCTCGATGCCGGAAGTGGCCGGTGACGCCGCCTGTCTGGTCGATCCGCGCGATGTCGCCAGCATCCGTGCAGGAGTGCAGCGGCTGATCGCCGACGCCGACTATCGGTGCCATCTGGTCGAACTGGGCTATCGGAACGTCGAGCGCTTCCGCTTGCGCCGCATTGCCGGCCAATACGCCGATCTGTACCGGGAGGTGGCGCAGACATGAGCCGCCGCGCGCTGATCACCGGCATCACCGGACAGGACGGCGCCTATCTGGCGCGGCTGCTGATAGCCCGCGGCTACACCGTGGCCGGTACCTATCGACCGACCAGTTCGCTGAACCTGTGGCGTTTGCAGGCGCTGGGCTTGGTCGACCATCCGCAGCTGCGCCTCTGCGAGCATGAGTTGACCGATTTCTCCGGCGCGCTCGGGCTGCTCGATCAGACGCAGCCAGACGAGGTCTACAACCTGGCGGCGCAGAGCTTCGTCGGGCTGTCCTTCAAGCAGCCGGTCACCACCGCCCAGGTCACCGGAATCGGACCGCTGGTCCTGCTGGAAGCGATCCGCATGCGCAGTCCGAGCACGCGCTTCTACCAGGCCAGTTCCTCGGAGATGTTCGGCGGGTCCGCCGCGCAGGCGATCGACGAGCAGACGCCGCTGGCACCGCGCAGCCCGTACGCGACGGCCAAGTGTTTCGCGCACTGGTCGACGCTGAATTATCGCGAGGCCTACGGCCTGTATGCGGTGTCCGGCATCCTGTTCAACCACGAGTCGCCGCTGCGCAGCAAGGACTTCCTGACGCGCAAAGTCAGCGATGGCGTGGCGCGGATCCGCTTAGGCAAAGGCGCGCCGCTGCGTCTGGGCAATCTGTCGGCCGAGCGCGACTGGGGCTATGCGCCCGAGTACGTCGATGGCATCTGGCGCATGCTGCAGGCCAATCAGCCCGACACCTATGTGCTGGCCACCGGCCGCTGCCATTCGGTGCGCGAGTTCGTCAGCCAGTGCTTTGCCGCCGCCGAGTTGCCGCTGGTCTGGAGTGGCAGCGGCGTCGATGAAATCGGTCGCGATCTGCACACCGGAGAACTCCGCGTCAGCGTCGACCCGGCGCTGTATCGGCCCGCCGATCTCGGCCGCGTGCTGGGCGATCCCACCCGCGCCGCCCAGCGACTCGGCTGGCGCGCACAAACCGGCATCGAGGGACTGTGTCAGCACATGTTGAAGGCGGATCTGGAGCGCGTCGCCCGTGAATGAACCCCTGCGCGAGGCGTATTTCGGGCCGGCGCACACCACGCTGATCCGCGCGAAGCGCGGCTGGCACTGGCCGGATTTCCGCGAGATCGCGGCCTATCGCGAACTGCTGTGGGTGCTGGCAGTGCGCGATGTGCGGGTGCGCTACAAGCAAGCCGCGCTGGGCGCCACCTGGGCGCTGATCCGGCCGCTGATGCAGATGGTCATTTTCACGCTGCTGTTCGGCAAGCTCGCCAAGATCCCCTCCGATGGCATCGCCTACCCGGTGTTCGTGTTCGCCGGCCTGTTGCCCTGGACCTTCTTTGCCAACACCGTGAGCGCCAGTTCCGGCTCGCTGGTGGCCTCCTCGAATCTGATCAGCAAGGTCTACTTCCCGCGGTTGATCGTGCCGGCGGCGTCCACCGGCGCCTCCCTGGTCGATTTTCTGGTGTCGCTGGGGCTGCTGGCGCTGATGATGCTGTGGTACGGCATCGGCTTTCAGGCCTCGGTGCTGCTGGCGCCGTTGCTGATCCTCGGCATGCTGGTGCTGGCGCTGGGCGTGGGCACGCTGCTCGCGGCGCTCAGCGTGACCTATCGCGATGTGGCGCAGATCGTGCCGTTCATGATCCAGATCTGGATGTTTGCAACGCCGGTCATCTATCCCGCCAGCTTCATCCCCGAGCAATGGCGCTGGGTGCTGCTGGTGAACCCGATGACCGGCTACACCGAAGCCTTCCGCGCCGCCATCGTCGGCCAACCGATTGGTTGGGGCATGTTGGGCGTCTCGGTGCTCGCCTCGCTGCTGCTGCTGGCGATCGGCGTGGCCTATTTCCAGCGCGTCGAACAGCGCTTTGCGGACGTGATCTGATGGCCGCTGCGATCAGTGTCCAGGGCCTCGGCAAGGAATATCGGCTGGGTGAAACCGTGACCAGCAGCTTGCGGGAGGTGCTGTCGGCGCCGGCGCGCTGGTTCCGTCCGCGCCCGCCGGTGGAATCGTTCTGGGCGCTGCGCGATGTCGATTTCGACATCCAGCCCGGCGAGGTGGTCGGCGTGATCGGTCGCAATGGCGCCGGCAAGAGCACTTTGCTCAAGCTGATGAGCCGGATCACCACGCCAACGCTGGGGCAGATCGCGCTGCGCGGCCGTCTGACCAGCCTGCTCGAAGTCGGCACCGGCTTCCATCCGGAGCTGACCGGGCGCGAGAACATCTACCTGAACGGCGCGATCATGGGCATGCAGCGGCGCGAAATCGCCCGCAAGTTCGACGAGATCGTCGCCTTCGCCGAGGTCGAGCAATTCCTCGATACGCCGGTCAAGCGCTATTCCAGCGGCATGTACGTGCGTCTGGCCTTTGCCGTCGCCGCGCACCTGGAACCCGACATCCTGATCATCGACGAGGTGCTCGCCGTCGGCGACGCGCAGTTCCAGAAGAAGTGCCTGGGCAAGATCGAGAACGTCGCCGGCAGCGGACGCACGGTCATGTTCGTCAGTCACAACATGGCGACGATGGCCGCCCTGTGCACACGCGCGCTGTTCTTGCAGCGCGGCCGCCTGGCGCTGGATGGCGCGGTGCGCGACTGCATCGACGCCCACCTGGGACAGCTGGAGGAGATCGCCAGCGCGCCGCTGGCCGAGCGCAGCGATCGCAGCGGCGACGGACGTCTGCGTTTCCTCGACTTCTGGCTGGAGAATGCCGCCGGCGACCGCGTGCCGACCGCGCTGCTGGGCGACGATGTGCAGGTGTGCCTGGCTTATCAGGCCCAGTGCGATCTGGAACACGTCTACGTCGCCTTCGACATCCGCGATCAGCTGGGCGAGGCCGTCAGCAACCTCAACACCGCCGACGTCGGCGCCGATTTTCCGCAGGTGCCGGCCGGCCGCGGCGTCTTCCGCTGCGCGCTGCCACGCTTCCCGATCCGCGCCGGCCGCTACCACGGCAACGTCTACGCCTCGGCGCGCGGCCACGTCTGCGACTTCCTGCAGGCGGGCATCGTCTTCGACGTGGAAGACGGCGACTTCTACGGCACCGGCTCGCTGCGCAACGCCTGTCGCGTCATGCTGCAGCAGCAATGGTCGCTGAGCGCCGGCGCATGAGCGCGGATCGTCGTCAGCCGTTGCGCATCGCCGCCGGGCGCCTGCTGCATGCCTGCGGCGCCTATCGCCAGCTGCTGCCGGTCTACGCCCCGCGCCGCGGCCGCCTGCGCCAGCGTCTGCTCGACTATCTGCAGCACTATCTGCAGAGCGTCCCCAGCGCCGAGGCCGATCTGTACCTCGAACCGCTGGGCGCCTGGTTTGCCTGCGATCTGAATGACCACATGCTGGCGCCGTATCTGCAGGGTGAGGCGCCGATCTACGAACTCGCCGAAATCCGCTTCTGGCAGCAGCAGGTGCGCTCAGGCGATCAGTTGCTCGATATAGGCGCCAACCACGGCTTCTGGGGCGTCACCCTGGCCACGAGCACGGCCGTGGGGCAGCTGCATCTGTTCGAGGCCAATCCCGCCATCGCCGCGCGCCTGCGGCGCACGCTGTCGCTGAACCGCGGGCTGCCGGCCACGCTGCATGCCTGCGCGGTCAGCGATGGCAGCGTCGATCGCATCTGCTTCTATCGCCCGCAGGGCAATCTCAGTGGCCTCGGCTCGACCGTGCTGCACGCCTACGCGGCGGCGCATGGGTATCTGAATGCGGACGACCGTATCGAGGTGCCCGCCAGTTCCATCGATCAGCTGGTCCAGCGTGGCGCCATCGGCGGCATCGATCTGGTCAAGATCGATGTCGAACAGGCCGAAGATGCCGTCGTCGCCGGCGCCCGCGAGGCCTTCGCACGGTTCCAGCCGCGCATGCTGATGGTCGAAACCGGCGCCCGCAGTCAGGCCACGGAGACCCTGCGCCAGCTGGGTTACCAGGTGACGCTGCTGCAACCCGATGGCCGCGAGCGTGCGCTGCGCGACGAGGACTGGGGCAATTTGGTTTTCCGGAGGACCGCATGAGCGCAGGAACGATGCTGAGGCGCATGGTTCAGCTCTGGAACGAGCTTCCGGCGCGGGTTGCTGTCACAGAGATTGCCTGGGAATGCGCGCACAAATTGCTGCGCCCTTATGCGCATGTGGGTTATTCGCAGTTTGCCGAGGATCATCTGGTCAAGGGGTTTCTCGACATCAACCAACCCGGGTTTTATGTGGACGTTGGCTGCAATCATCCGATGATTAACTCCAACACTATTGAGTTTTATCTGCGTGGCTGGCGTGGGTTGGTCATTGATGCAAACCCTGCATGCATCGCAGAGTTCTCGCGCTGGCGCCCGCGAGATGTCGCAATTGCTGCTGCGATTTCGGATGTTGAGTGCGATGCGACGCTGACCCTGGAAGAATCGACGCTGATGTCAAGTCTGTCGACAGATTTTGTCGAGAGCATGATACCGGCGTCGCGGATCAAGGGCGTATTGCCCGTACGGACCACGCGGCTGGATCGTTTGATGGTAAATGCCGGTGTTCCTGCGCGCTTTGAGCTGCTTTCGATTGACGTCGAGGGCTTTGATGAGGCTGCGTTGCGGTCCTTTGATTTGGGGAAATTCCGGCCGCGGGTGATTTTGATTGAGTTGCACGGGATCTCGTTGGAAAGCGCTGCTGAGCATTCGATTGTGAAATATCTGGTTCAGGCTGGGTATGCTTTCAGCAGCCTTTGCCGATTCACGGGAATCTTTGTCGATATGCAGAGGGACGAGTAGATTCTCATCCGATGAAGTTTGCGCCGCAAGTCAGCGTCATCATGCCCACCTACAACCGCGCCTGGTGTCTGGACGAGGCCATCGAGTCGGTAATGGCCATCGAATCCCCGGCGCTGGAATTGCTGGTGGTCGATGACGGCAGCCGCGATGGCACCGCGGCACTGCTGGCCGCCCGTCAGCAGCGCCATGGCGAGCGCTTGCGCGTGCTGCGTCACGCCGATGGCGGCAATCGCGGCATTGCGGCCAGCCGCAACCTGGCGATCGCGCAGGCGCGGGCGCCGCTGCTGGCTTTCCTCGATTCGGACGACTGGTATCTGCCGCAGCGCTTCGACTGCGCTCTGCAGGTCTTGGCCGAGCGACCGCAACTGGACGCCGTGATCGAGCCCTACGAGATCGACAACGAAGGTCAGCGCAGCCTCGAATGGCATCTGACGCGCCTGCCGCCGGACGCTGAGGGCGCGATCGCTGCGCTGCCGGCGATGTTGGAGCAGCAACTCGGCTGGACGGTGCCGGTGATCACCGTGCGTCGCGCCGCTATCGAGGCGCTGGGCGGGTTCCAGCCGCGCTTTGCGGTGGCCGAGGACACCGCGCTGTGGCTGCGGCTGGCCGCCACGCGGCGCGTCGGCGTGGCGCAGTCAGAGCGCCCGGTCGCGCGCGTGCGTCGCCACGCGGCGCACTCGTGGTCGGCGCTGGATCAGGAGCGCGCCTGGATGGTCTATCTCGATGTGCTGATCGATACGCTGAGATTTGCCCAGGTCGCCCAGGCTGACGCCGACGCCCGCCGGCGTCTGGCGCGCCGCCTGCGCAGCTATCTGATCGAAACCCTGTGCCTGCGTGCCGCGCGCCGCGGCACCCGCCTGCGTGCCTGGTGGCGATCGGTGTGCGCGCTGCCCAGCCTTGCCTTCGATCGCGCCGTCGCCGCCAATCTGGCCCGGCAGTGGATGCCATGAGCCTGCGCGACCGCCTGCGCCACCTCTGGCGCCATCCCCGCAGCCTGCTGCCGGGCGCGCCGGTCGGCATCATCAACGATGCGCGGGCCTGGGTGCGCGAATGGCAGGCGCGGATGCCGGCGGACATCCGCCGCGGCCCGCACGCCGCCGTGTTCGAGGTGGATGCGCCGACGCTGCAAAGCTTGCCACCGCCCCGGCGCCTGCCGGGGGCGCCCGAGCATCCGGCGCTGCGCCTGTTTCCGGTGCCGCCGACGGCCCTGTACTTCCTCCGCGGTGCCCGGGTGATCGGTCAGGACGCCGCGGTGATCTCGCCGGACAATCGCGTGTACGCCGAGTTCACCTACGTGGACGAGATGGGGGGGATCGATCACCACAGTCTGTTTCGCCGGCGCCGCTTCCCGCCCGCGCAACCGCTGGCGGGCTGGTACGCGACCCTGTCTTACCCGTCGGCCTTTGCCTACTTTCACTGGCTGGTCGAGTCCTTGCCGCGCATGCGGCTGCTGGAGCCTTACCTGTCGGCGCTGGACGGCGTTTTCGTCCCCGACCCGCTGCCTGCGTCGATGCGCGAGTCGCTGCTCCTGCTCGGCCTGCGCGAGCAACAACTGCTGCCGATGCGCATCAGCAGCCACTACGCGCCGGAGCACTTGCTCGTCCCGGCCTACTGCGCCGGCCTCGATCTGCCGTCCTGGGTGCCGGGGTATCTGCGCAGTCGCTACGTCGATGCAGCCGCCGGCAAGCCCGAGCGCCGGATCTACCTGTCGCGCGGCAAAGTCGGCAAGCGTCGGCTGCTGAACGAGGACGCGCTGTTGCCGATCCTCGCGCAGCATGGCTTCGAGACCGTGCATCCGCAGGAGCTGGGTTTCCAGCAACAGGCGCAGCTGTATGCCAGCGCCCACTGCATCGTCGGCCCCAGCGGCGCGGCGCTGACCAATGCACTGTTTGCCGCACCCGGCGGCAAGTTGGGGGTGCTGCAGCCACACGCCGGCATGGGGCCGCACGTCTTCTATTCGCTGGCGAGCGCGGCTGGCCTCGAATACTGGGAACTGCACGGCACCATTGAGGCGGGTGCAACGGCGCCTGAGCACGCGGATTTCCGCGTCGATCCGGCGGCGTTTGCGGCGTGGTTGCAGGCACTGGTCGACGCATGAGCTATTTCCTCCATCCGAATGCCCTGTGCGAGTCCACCGCGATCGGTGCCGGCACGCGCATCTGGGCATATGCCCATGTCTTGCCGCGCGCCCGGATCGGCGCGCGCTGCAACATCTGCGACCACGTGTTCATTGAGAACGATGTCAGCCTGGGCGACGACGTCACCATCAAATGCGGCGTCCAGCTGTGGGACGGCGTGACACTGGAAGACGGCGTCTTCGTCGGCCCGAATGCCACCTTCACCAACGACCCGGCGCCGCCCAATCGCGGGCGCACAGGCGCTTTCGTTCCCACCCGCACGGTGGTGCGTCGCCACGCATCGATCGGCGCCAATGCGACGATCTTGCCCGGCGTCGAGATCGGCGAGGGCGCCATGGTCGGGGCCGGCGCAGTGGTGACGCGCTCGGTGCCGGCGCATGCAGTGGTGGTCGGCAATCCGGCGCGGATCGTGCGCCGTGCGGACGCCGGCGCCGGCGCGCCGCTCGCCGATGCGGTGGCAGGGCAGCGGTTGCCGCAGTGGTGGCGCGAGCAGCACTTCGTGCCCCAGAGCATGCGGCTGCTGGATAGGAACGCAGACCCGATTGGTCAGTGGCGTTGTTTGCTGCTGCTGCGCGGGGCGCAAGTCGTGGAAGTGCTCCGGGCAGAGGTCACGCTGACGGTGCCCTGTGATGCGGCGGCGATCAACGCGATTCTGCTGCCGCCCGGCTGGGCGTGCACCGCAGCGTCTGCGGAAGGCGTGCTGTGGCAGCTCTGGGCCGGCGTCGTCGAAGTGTCGGGTGTGGCGCCGTGAGCGTGGATTCGGCACAACTGGTATCGCTGCCCAAGATCGCCGATCCGCGCGGCAACCTGTCTTTCATCGAGGCGGGGCGTCCGGTTCCTTTCGCCATCAAGCGCAGCTACTGGATCTACGATGTGCCGGGAGGCGAGACCCGCGGTGGCCATGCCTACCGCAGCCTGCAGGAGTGCTTTATCGCGCTGTCCGGAAGTTTCGATGTCCACTTGGATGACGGCGAGCGCAAGCGACGCGTGTCCTTGAATCGCTCCTATCTGGGACTGGTGGTGCCGCGCCTGTTGTGGCGCCGCCTCGACAACTTCTCCACCAACGCCGTGTGCCTGATTCTGGCGTCCGACTACTACGACGCCGCGGACTACATCCGCGACTACGCCGAGTTTCTGCGCGAGGTGCGCGTATGAGCCGGATCGACCGCTGTCAGCTGGTGCCCTTGCGCCGCATCTCGGCGCCGCAGGGGAGCATCACGCCGGTCGAATCCGGTCGCGATCTGCCGTTTGCCATCGAGCGCGTCTATTACCTGTATGACGTGCCGGGCGGCGAATCGCGCGGCGGCCACGCTCACTACGCGTTGGAGCAGTTGTTGGTGTGCGTGATGGGCGCCTTCGACGTTGTCATCGACGATGGCGCGTATCGGCGCACGGTACGTCTCGACCGCGCCTATCAGGGCCTCTACATCTGCCCGCTGATCTGGCGCGAGCTGCACAACTTCTCGTCCGGCGCGATCTGCCTGGTGCTCGCGTCAGACGTCTATCGAGAGTCCGATTACATTCGGGACTATGCCCACTTCCAGGCAGTGGCCAAGCCGGAGCAAACATGACGTCGATCCCGCTGGTGGACCTGGCTGCGCAGCACGCCGAAGTCGCGGAGGCAGTGGCTGCGGGCTTTGCGCGGGTGCTGAATAGCATGCAATTGATCGACGGGCCGGAAGTGGCGGCCTTCGAACGCGAGTACGCCGAGTTTCAGCAAGTCGCTCACTGCGTGGGGGTGGCCAATGGCACCGATGCCTTGGAGTTGGCCTTGCGCGGGGCAGGCATCGGCCCGGGGGCTGAGGTGATCGTCCCGGCGAACAGTTTCATTGCCTCGGCACTCGCGGTTCTGCGCGCCGGCGCGCGGCCGGTGCTGGTCGATTGCGATCCCGAGCACGGACTGATCGATCCCGCGCAAGTCGCGCTGCGAGTGGGGCCGCAGACGCGTGCCGTCATGCCGGTCCACCTCTACGGCCAGATGGCACCGGTCGAGCACTTGATGGACCTGCCGGACGGGATCCAACTCATCGAGGACGCTGCCCAGGTGCAAGGGGCGAGCCGACATGGGCGCGCGGCGGGCACCTGGGGCATCGCGGCGGGCACCAGCTTCTATCCCGGCAAGAACCTCGGTGCCTATGGCGATGCCGGCGCCGTGTTGACCGAATCCGCCGCGATGGCGAGCACGCTACGTGCGCTGCGCAACTACGGCAGCGAGCGCAAGTACCACCATCCGCAGATCGGCTTCAACTCCCGCCTGGATCCGCTGCAGGCGGTCGTGCTGCGCGCAAAGCTGACGCGCCTGCAGGACTGGAATGCCCGACGCGCCGAGATCGCCGGGCGCTATGACGACTGGCTGAGCGCGATACCGGCCATCCAGCGGCCATCGGTACTTACCGGCAATGTGCACGTCTGGCACCTGTATGTGGTGCAAGTGGCGCAGCGCGATCGCGTTTTGGAGGCCTTGCACGCCGCCGGGATCGGCGCCGCCATTCACTATCCCATGCCGCTGCACCTGCAGGGCGCACTGGCCAGTTTGGGCTATGGCCGCGGTGATTTTCCAGTCGCCGAGGCGCGCGCGGAGCGCATGCTGTCACTGCCGATGTACCCGCATCTGTCGGTGGACGCGCAGCGGCGTGTCGTCGATGTCCTGGCACACGCGGTCAAACGGTGTGGCTGACGTGCTTTTTCGAAAGCCTTGCGATCCGAATTTGGCCGGGGCTACTTGTCACGTAGAGAGTTTGTGCCTTTTATGTCATTGATCGGAGTGGACATGGTTGCATTTGGCGCCCGGTGTTGGCGAGGCGTGTCGGCTTGAAGGTAATCAAGACCGTTATTCGCCGCTATTTGGTCTTTTTGGGTGCCATCAAGCAGCGCGTCGGCGAAAAAGTGCTGGTGCGACTGCTTGGGTCGATTGTTGGTCTTCGTCTGATCCCGGCTTTCCTCAAGGTATTCAATCTGATCGGGCGCAGTGCACGTATCGATTTGGTGCGCCTGGTTCGCGCTCCGTCTCCGCAAGATGCAGAGTTGGTGCATCCAGTCACGTTGCAGGCTTGTGCGATGATGCCCAAATTCCTGCATGTCGGCCGGAGCGGGCGGAGTGATTATTTCCTGGACTGCTCGGTGTGGTTGCTTCGCAATGCCGGAGTCATTGGCTCGTCCAATCTGATAAAGGTCGGAAAGGATCAGGCGCTGTATGAGCCATACTTTCATGACCGCAGTCAGTCATGGGCCTACACGGATCCAGGGGTGGTGGGTAATCGTGATGATCTCTTTCTCGTAAAGTACCGCGCTGGAGATGCGATCAATCAGGGAATACTGCTGTCGGGCAACTTCTCTGGAAACTATTACCATTTCATGTTTGAGTTCCTCTCCAAGTGGTTGCTGATTGAAGGCAGTGTCATCCCTGTCAGCGTGCCGGTATTGATTGATCGAGCGATTCTCCAGGTTCCACAGTTGACCGAGTTGCTTGGCTACATGAATCGCGAGGGCAGAGCGGTACGATACGTCGAGATGGCCGAATTTCATCTCGTTCGCGAATTGTACTGGCTGCCATTCTGCAATGTGGTGGCGCCAAACTTCAAGGACGAAAGATCGGTAAAGTACCAAGATTGCGTATTTTCTCCGAAATCCATCCTGTATCTCAGGTCGCGAATTATGCCCTTTGCCAAGGAGGTGAAGGTCGGACGTCGAATATTTTTGTCGAGGATGGGGGCGTCTGGCCGGCGGACCTATAATGAGGAGGATGTGGTCCGGGTTTTTTCAGCGTATGGCTTCGAACTGGTGTCGCCGGAAAAGCTCTCCGTAGCCGAACAAGTGTGGATGTTTAGTCGGGCTGAGTGGGTGGCTGGTTGTACCGGTGCTGCGTTTACGAATGTCCTCTTCTGCTCGCCCGGCTGCAAAGTGATCTGCCTAGCGAACGGACAGAGTGAGTTATCGATTTTCTCGACCGTCGCCAGCATTGTTGAGGTTGATCTCACGTACATCGACGTTTCCAACTCGAGCGGAGAGCCGGCGGCTAAGCTTCATGCCAGCTTCCGCATCGATCCCGATCGTTTGAAGTGTGATGTCGGCAAGCTCTTTGAGGCTATGGGAAATGAATAGTGCTGATGGCGCCAACGTGCCGTTGAGTTGCCTGAACTGCCGCTCGACCTAGTCGCGTGTTGACTCACCTCGAATTCTCAAACGGGCGCCCCACGCCGCCCGCTTGCAGTCAGCAACGTCAGGCACTGCAATTCTTGGCCGTACATGTCTCCCAGGGGGTACATCTGGACGCGAACGAGGCAGAGCGGGTGACGCGTGAGTTCACGGCTTGGCGATCCACGGCGTCCTGATGCACGTTCTGATTGCCACCGGCCCGAATCTCCCGGTCCCGGCGCTGCGCGGTGGCGCGGTGCATCGCTTCTGGAGCGAGATGGCGCCCGCGCTGGTGCGCCTGGGCGCCGAGGTGACGGTCTATGCGCGCGCCGATCGTGCACAGGCGGCGTGCGAGGAGCTTGCCGGGGTGCGCTATCTGCGTGCCGGCGGCTTTGATGCGCGCGGCCGGCGCTGGTACGACTACCCGCGCAGCCTGCTGTATGCGCTGGCGCACGGCTGGCTGCTGCCGCGCGCGGATGTGTACATCACCAACGATGCCTTCATGCCCTGGGTGATGGCTGCGCGCGGTCTGGCACGGCGCACGCTGGTGGCCATCGGTCGCGCCTCCAAGGGGCAGTTTCGCTACTACCCGGCGGGGCTGCACTGCGCGGTGCCGACGCAAGCCATCGCGCGCCAGTTGGCGAGCGAGGCGCCGCAACTGGCAGCGCGCTGCGCGGTTTTGCCCTATGCCATCGACGTGGAACGCCAGCGCCAAGCGGCCCAGCGCCAGGCCGGCCCTCGGGCCGGGCGGTTGCTGTATGCCGGACGCATTCATCCGGAGAAGGGCATCGAAGTGCTGCTGAGCGCCTTCCGCCTGCTGTGCGTCGAGCGCGGCGATCTGCGGCTGCGGGTGATTGGGCCGTATCGCGCCGATCAGGGCGGCGCTGGCGCGGACTATCGCGAGCGACTGTCTCGTGCCCATGCCGACCTGCCTGTCGAATGGTGCGAGCCCGAGTTCGATGCCGATGCGCTCGCCCGCCACTACGCGCAGGCACAGGTGTTCGTCTATCCCTCGCTCGCGGAGCAGGGCGAGACCTTCGGCGTTGCGCCGCTGGAAGCCATGGCCGCCGGTGCCGTGCCGGTGGTCTCGGCGCTGGCCTGCTTCGACGATTTCATCGAGGACGGCGTCACCGGCCTGCGCTTCGACCACCGCGGTCAGGCCCCGGCGTTGGCGCTGTGCGCTGCGCTGCGCCAGGCACTGGCAGACAGCGATCGCCTCGCACTCGCCGCTCAGCGGCGCGCTGCGGCCTACACCGTCGACGCGGTGGCCCAGCGCTGGTTTGACCATCTGCAGCAGATGCACGCCGGCGCATGAGCGAGTACGCCCCGATCGTGCTGTTCGTGTTCCGTCGCCCGGAACACACGGTGCGCCTGCTGGAATCGCTGGCGCGCAATCCCGAGATCGCGCAGTCGACCTTGTACGTGTACTGCGAAGGCCCGCGCCACGAGGCCGATCAGGCTGCGGTAGCAGCAACCCGTCAACTGGTGCGCGCGTTTACCCACGCCGGCACGCTGCAGGTCATCGAGCGTGCGCGCAATCTCGGCTGCGCGGCCTCGATCGTGGCCGGCATCGACGAGGTGCTGGCGCGGCACGACCGCGTCATCGTGCTGGAGGACGATCTGGTGCTGTCGCGCCATTTCCTGGCTTACATGAACGCGGCGCTGACGCGCTACGCGACGAATGAGCGGGTGATGCATGTGTCGGGTTATGCCTTTCCCTGCGGAACAAAGGCACCCTCCACCTTTTTGCCCATGGTCAGCAGTTGGGGCTGGGGCACTTGGCGACGCGCGTGGCGACATTTTGATCGTGATATGCGATTCAAGCCATGGTTGGAGCGTTCCGCATTCCGCGGGTTCCGTTTTGACGTACTAGGCGGCTTTCCCTTCCGCAAGACGCTGCAGCAACAAGCGACGGGGCGGGTGGACGCCTGGGACATTAGATGGTATTTGACCGTTTTCGCGGCCAATGGCGTGGGACTGTTTCCCGGCAGGTCGTTGACGACGCAAACGGGTTTTGGCTCTGACTCGACTCACGAGACCGACGGACGTCATTGCGAACGGCCCGGAGATATACAAGACCGAAGTGTCACAGGATTCCCAGCGCGAGTCCGCGTGCGTCTGCCTGATTTCGTGCGCGTGTCCAATTACCTAGCCAACGGTCGTGGGTGGCGAGCGCGTATTTCGCAGTGCCTGCGCGAGTTGCTCGGTATCCCTTATCAAGAGTAAGTCGCGATACGTATCCGGGCGCCTAGAGTGTTCCTTGTTGTAGATCCCGTAGGGCCCGGTGATGTGCCTGCGGAAAAGCGCATGAACGCGGCAATCGTCGAAGAGTTGGTTGCAGCCGGCTGCGAGCTCACAATTGCTTGCAAGCCAGATGCCGCACCGACGATTTTGACTTCGGGTAAGCGGATCATTCCGATCGCGCGGTGGGGCAAGTGGTCGGCGCTAAGGATTCTTTGGTCCGTCTGGATGCTGAAGCCCGAAAGGGTCGTGATTCTGTTCGACGGTGGATCGTATGATCAGTTGCCGTGGGTGACGTTACTGCCATTGCTGATTAGGAGGCTTCCAAAGAGACCAACGGTGGTTTCCCACCTAACGAATGTCACCCCGGTCGTCTTTGGGAGACATCTTGCGAGATTGTTCAGGATGGTGGGCCTGTCGCCCAGTTATGGAGCCTTGGCGCTGTCAGACAGGCTCTTGTTCTACTGTGATGCCCACAGGTCCGGTTTGGAAAGCGATGCCAGAAGAATGCTGCCTGCTGCTGTGACGCCGGTGCCGGCTTTTCTTCGGCTGAGTCGGAGCGACGCGCAGCGTGCTAGTGCGGAAGAATTGGTCGTCGCTTTTTTTGGCTTGATCTATCCTGGAAAAGGTGTCGAGAAATTGGTACAGGCCGCTGCTCTCATTCGGGCAGAAGGGCGCAGGGTGCGGCTGGTTTTGGTAGGGGGCGTGGGCAGTGTGTCGGGGAACACTGAATGGCGACGTCAATGCGTGCGCTATTTCGAGTCGCTCAAAGCATTGGTGAAGACAACAGGCGTGGCCTGTGACTGGCATTCTGATTTAGAAGAAACCCGCTTGTCCGAGGTCTTGGACCAAGCAGATGTTCTATGTCTGCCTTTCGATGGCGGACTGCAATCGAATAACTCCTCGTTCAGCAACGCGGTGTCCTCGGGCATTCCGATCGTGTCCACACGCAGCAAAATTCCCGATGCGATCATTGATGGCGCCGGTGAGCGCCTGACTCTAGTGGATTCCAACGACCCCGAAACATTGAGAATCGCGATCTCCAAGGAGTTGGAGCGAAGCACCAAGTTGGGTCGGAGACGGTTGGATCTGATTCAATGGCATCAAGAGAACTTCTCGATGCGTTGCATGATCTCAGGGTTGCTCGAAAATGTTGGCTAAGACTCGCAGGTCACTTGATTTGATCCTGACGAGCGCTTTGCTGCTCGGGTTGGCTTTAAAGCTGCTTGCGTTCCTCTCTATTGTGCCGTTAATTCAACCCATTTCCATCAGTGATGGCGCATATTGGGTGGTTGCGGTAGTCAATTTCTTGAATGGTAGAGGTTTCACTAACGAATTGACCGAGTTTGTGACGGTAAATTCTGAGGTATTCGGTGCTCACAGTGCAATAGTGTACCCGCCAGTCCATTTGCTCTTGCTGACCTTGTTATCACTTGAGGATACGGTGCAGGGCGTCTATGCGGCTGTTTTCATAATCGACAGTCTCGGCTTGCTTGTATTCTATTTGGTTCTGCGCAAGGTTGTGGATCCAGTTGCCACAATTCAAGGGTTGGCTGCAGGATTGGGTTTATTGGTGCTCTCTACTATTAACATGTACGGAAGGCCAGAGTCGACCTTCATCCTGGTGTTGGGTGCAGGCTTATTTTGGTTGTTGGGTAGGCGTGAGCACTCCCCGTGGCAGTTGGGTTTGCTGGTTGGCGCGTTGGGTGGAACCCAGCCGACCGCCGCTGTGGTCGCAGGTGGTGCCTTGGCAATCTATTGCTTAATATCCCGGCAGTCGAGTGGCTTGCGGTTTTTGTTGCCTGCTGCGTTTTGGGGCGTCTCAATCTTCGCTATGCTGATGAGCCTCTTCGAGCCACCATGGATTTCGATTCCTCGACTGTTCGAATTGCTGGGTGGCGAACTGCGAAACGACTTTTCACTGTGGGCGGTTAATTTCAATATTGGGTCTGGAAATTATTTGAGGCCCTACTTTGGAGTGATTTTGGCGGTTGGTGCGGTCGTTGGGATGAGATTCGCTCTTCGGGGAGGCGATGTGTGGCGTATTCGGTTAGCCTTGTCGGTGGTCATTCTTGTTGCGTCACTGCACGCCTTTTTGCTTCGCCCCTGGCATTCCTATAACTTATACGCGTTGGCTCCTGGGCTGTTGCTGGTTCCTCATTACCGATGGGCGAGCCTTCCGGCACGGCTTGCATCACTGGTTTCATTGGGGCTCGCTTCCAAGGGTTGGGTTATGCAAATGCTCCTCTGTGGCTGGTTCCTGCACAGCGGTGTCGATCTTGCAGCGGCTCAGCGAGACTTCGAGCGGGTGCGTTCTTTGATTGGAACGCGAGGCATCGGATTCGATTGGAATCGATGGCAGCTATCCCGCGATGGGTCGGCTTGGGGACAGTCAGAGATTTTCTTCCTGCGTGGTGCATTTTATAAGTTTGCGCATCCGGAGGATCGAGTTTTGATTGCCGATGAGAGGTCATTTGGATCGGAGCGGTTCTTGAGTTCTTCTGCGCAGCCCGCAGCGCGCGTGAACCACCAGCTTGTGCTGGATTGTCGCAGCCGACAGTATTTTGAGAAGCCGTTTGGACGTTTGGAAGTTCCGCCTGAGGTTGCTGTATTTGGGTTCGTTGTTTTCGCTCCAATCGGTTCCGAACTCGACTGTAGTGGGACTGAATGCATATGGTCGAAATCCGTCTTTGAAGTCTGCAGGCAAGTCGAATGAACGGCCGCATCAGCATCGTCGTCCCGTCCTATCAACAGGGGCGCTTCCTGGCGGCGACGCTGGACTCGTTGCTGGCGCAAAAAGACCCTGATCTCGAAATCCTGGTCGTCGACGGTGGCAGTCGCGACGAGTCGGTGGCGGTGATCGAACGCTATGCGCCGCACTTGGCGTGGTGGGTGAGCGAGAAGGATCGTGGTCAGAGTGATGCGATCAACAAAGGTTTCGCGCGTGCGACCGGCGAATGGTTGGGCTGGCTCAATTCGGACGATCTGCTGCTGCCGGGCGCGCTCGCCACTGTGCGCGAGCACATTCGTGCCCAGCCGGAAATCGACTGGTGGACGGGCAGCGGCCATTTCATCAGTGCCGAGGGGCAGTGGCTGTATGCCTACGGGCGCACCGCCGAGTTGCGCGAGCCCGCGCAGTTGAGCGACTGGCGCACGCACTGGATTGCCCAGCCGAGCACTTTTTTCCGGCGCAGACTGTATCAGCGCGCCGGCAACCATGTGCGCGAGGATCTGCACTACGCGATGGATTTGGACCTGTGGTTGCGACTGGTCAAACTGGCGCC
This sequence comes from Lysobacterales bacterium, assembly GCA_046346965.1. Classification (GTDB taxonomy): domain Bacteria; phylum Pseudomonadota; class Gammaproteobacteria; order Xanthomonadales; family SZUA-5; genus JAXMHB01. Next base: position 27,614 of record JAXMHB010000022.1, on the reverse strand, counting down.
CGCCGGTGCCATCGCGGAGGAATTGTCGGCCTATCGCTATTACGAGGCCGGTAAAACGTCAGCGATGGCGGTCGAAGGCGAGGCCGAGATTGTGCGCGTGCTGGCGGCACATCTGGGACTGGAGCTGGCGCTCGATCGCGTGCGCCTGATCGCGGCCGATCGCGATGCCTTTCTGCGCCGCGCCGAACGCGCCGAGCGCGTGCTGCGCCCGGCTCTGCGCGCGCGTCACTGGCTGCGACAGGGCTGGAAACGACTTCGAGGTGGCCACCATGACTGACGGGCTGGCGCTGGCGCGCAAGCTGTACTCGGGGCTGACTCAGCTGCGCATCCGCAGCGAGCGCGCGCTCGGCATCTATGCCGGGCATGCGGTGCGCTCGGACGCGGGCGGCAATCAGCTGATCGCCGACGCCCTCCGCAGCGGCCGCTCGTTCATGGCCGGACGGCTCGGCTTCCACGAGCTCGATGCCATCTCCGGCGCCGCCGGCGTCCGCGCCGAACAGGCGGGCGGGCTGACGCGTTGGCGCAGTCGCGTGCGCGCGGAACCGGCGCGGTTCGACGCCGAACTGTTGCGCTGCCTGCAGCATATTGCCGGCTTCTTCCCGGCAGAGCCGGCCGCGGTGCAGCGGCTCGCCGACACGCTGGTGGACGCGATCGAGGCGGCCGACATCCTGGCGATCTGGTACCGCCGTTACGAGGATGAGCTGATGCGGCGCCACGCACCCGCGGCGATTCCGATCCTGCCGCGCGGTCTGGAGCCCTACTACCACGCCGAGCCCTGGAGCCAGCAGCTGGCCAGCCGTCGCGTGCTGGTCGTGCACCCTTATGAGGATTCGATCCGCCGCCAGTACGCCAAGCGCCATCTGTTGTTCGCCGATCGCGCGGTGTGGCCGGACTGCGAACTGCTGACGCTCAAAGCGGTGCAGACGCTGGCCGGCGAACCGAGTGCCTTCCCCGACTGGTTCGCGGCCCTGGAGCACATGAAGCGCGGCATCGATGCGCTCGATTTCGACGTGGCCATCATCGGCGCCGGGGCTTACGGCTTTCCGCTGGCGGCCCACGTCAAGCGCAGCGGCCGCAGCGCGATCCACATCGGTGGCGCAACGCAGCTGTTGTTCGGCATTGCCGGCAAACGCTGGGAGGACCGGCCGGAAGTCATGGCGCTGGTCAACGAGCACTGGGTGCGGCCGGCGCCGCAGGAAACGCCGCGCGCGCACCAGAGCGTCGAAGGCGGTGCCTATTGGTAGCGCGAGCAGGCCGGATGCTGGCGGGGTTGCGGGGGGCGCTCTGGCAATGGCGCTCGGGCGTACAAGCAGCCGGGGCGCCGATGATCGGGCCAGGCTGCATTCTGCGTGTTGAGCCCGGCGGTTCGCTGGTGATCGGGCGACACTGCAGTTTGGATCGCGATGTCGAAATCGTCGTTGGTGCCGGCGCTCGTCTGGAGATCGGCGATCACGTCTACGTGGGGCATGGAACCACCATCGCATGCTTTCAATCCATTCGAATAGGTGCGGAAACGATGATTGCCGATTTGGTATCTATTCGAGATATGAATCATCGGCGCATACCGGGATTGCCCCTGCGTCACAGCGGAATCGAGACTCGTGAGATCACGATAGGCCGCAATTGTTGGCTGGCAAGCAAAGTTACCGTAGTAGCTGGTACGCAATTGGCCGATGACGTCACGGTCGCGGCGAACGCGGTGGTGACCGGACATTTTCAAGAAAAGACACTGATTGGAGGCGTGCCCGCGCGCGTCCTGCGGTCCAGCGAGGCTGTCCAATGAGCGAGCCGAGCATCAGCGTGATTCTATGCACGCACAATCCGCGTGCGAGTTCACTCGTGCGCGTACTCCAAGCCCTGTCGCAGCAATCGCTGCCGTTATCGGATTGGGAGTTGCTCCTGATCGACAATGCCTCTGCGACTCCCGTCCGAGATCGATCGGAGTTCTCGGCGCTTTGGTCAACGCTGCCGGCGCGATTCGTCAACGAGCCTACGCTGGGCCTGACGCCCGCACGATTGCGTGGATTTGTGGAGGCGAAGGCGCCGGTGCTCGTGCTCATTGACGACGATACCGTGCCGGCCAGGGATTATCTGGAGCAGTGCAAGCAAGCATTCGCCGATCAGCCGACGCTCGGTGCCATCGGTGGTCGAATCCACGGTGAGTTTGAACGACCACCACCCCGTTGGGCACATGAATTCCTGGACTGTTTGGCTGTGCGCGACTACGGCGAGAAGCCGATCCGCGCACTTATCCATAACACCTTGGGGCCTTGGGAGCCATGCGGGGCGGGGATGGCCTTGCGCGCCACGGTAGCGCGCGCCTACACACACGCTGCGCAGGCGCCCCAGCGCAGGCAACTCGATCGCGTCGGCGCTGCGCTGACCAGTTGTGGAGATACCGACCTGGCGCGGACCGCTGCGGACATCGGCCTTTATCTGGGATACGAGCCGCGACTCAAGCTAACGCACTTGATTCCGGCCGGTCGATTGCGCCTGAGCTATTTGATAAAGCTGGTGTACGCCATACAGCGCGATGGCTGGCTTTTGTTGCGACTGCGGCAGCCGAGCGATTCTCCACTGCGGCCGACGGCACATTGGATACGCGTAGTCCACGCGTGCCTTGCGAGTGCGTCAATGCGACCGCAGCGTTGGTTGCTGCGATTGGCCGCCCGCTTGGGACAGCTAAAAGGCCGGTCAATTCCCATTGATCCAAAACATGTCTGATCTGCCCCGCATCACGCTGGTCACGCCATCATACCAGCAGGGACATTTCCTGGAAGCCACCATTGATTCAGTTCTCTCGCAGGGCTACCCGAATCTCGAATATCGAATCATCGATGGCGGCAGCCGTGATCAGTCGGTCGCAGTTATCAGGCGTTACGCCCGTTACCTCGATCTGTGGGTCAGCGAGAAAGATGCGGGCCAGTCCGATGCCTTGATCAAGGGTTTCTGCAACGCCACAGGGGAGGTCATGAATTGGCTCAATGCCGACGACCTGCTCCGGCCGAACGCATTGCATGCCGTAGCCGATGCCTGGATGCGGCAAAAATGCACAATGATCGTGGGCGAGGACGATCACTTCACTGACCACCCCGGTCAGCCCACGCGTCACTTTGTGCCCGCAGGATACGTGGCTCCCGGATGTCTGAGGTTCTGGACAGGTGATTTTCGCTATCATCAACCGCCGACCTTTTTTGCGCGTGAGGCGTATCTTGCGGTCGGTGGATTGCGCGCCGATCTGCATTATGTGATGGATTATGACCTGTACTGCCGGATGCTCATGCTTCCGGATGTGCGGGTGCAATATATTCCCCATACCTTATCCGCATTCCGCCTGCATGCGGCGGCAAAGACTGCGCGGGCGAAGGCGTGCTTTTTGCGAGAATTGCGCGTAGTGTCGCGCAGCCTGTGGCCGGCGGGATGGGACGTTGCGAACGAGGCTGCAGCGATGGATCGCTATTGTGCCGAGTGTAGTGTCTATCAGGCAGCGGAGTCGTTACGGGAAGCGGACTATACTGGCGCGGCGCGGAATCTTGCGAGATCAGTACGCTATGCGCCTACGCGCGTGTTCCGCATGCTGGCGGAGCGGGCAGTCAAGCGTGCGCCGTTGAGACGTCGGTGATGGAATGCCGAAGAAGCCACGAGCACGTCAGTGCGTTGCCGCCGAACGGCGACCAGAGAGACCAAGGGTCGCTCGTGCTTAGTGTGTCTGTTCGTGCATATCAATGCCCGTGAAAGACACGCAGCGAGGTAATCGAATGGTGGCCAGCTTCGAAGATCGAGTATCTGGATACCATGCTGTTTAGTGTCATTATTCCCACGCTGGGGCGTGAGCAGGTCCTGATCGATACGATCACGGCGCTTTTGGAGCAGATATCCACGGATGGTGAGATCGTCGTGATCGACCAGACGCGCGAGCATCTGCCGCAGACCGAGCGCCAACTGCAACAGTGGGCCGGGGCCGGCACGATTCAGTGGTTGCGTCCCGAGTTTCAGTCGATCCCGCGCGCGATGAATGCCGGCATCTGTGCCGCCCGCGGCGACACGTTGATCTTCGTGGATGATGACGTGATTCCAGCGCCGGGTTTGCTGGAGGCGCATTGCGAGGCCTGTATGAGTGCCCCGCGGCGTATTCATGCCGGGCGCGTATTGCAGCCCTGGCATTGCGACGGCAGTCAGCCATTGGTGGGATTGGCGGGCACTCAGGCGGGCGTGGTGGAGGAGTTCATCGGCTGCAATTTCTCGGTGGCGCGCGCGTTTGCATTGGAATTGGGCGGCTTCGATGAGCACTTCGTGAAGGTGGCCTATCGCTTTGAGGCAGATTTTGCCGAGCGCGCACGCCGAAGCGGCGGCGAGGTGTATTTTCTGCCGCAGGCCGAGTTGCGCCATTTGCGAGCCAGCGCGGGCGGGACGCGCAGTTATGGCGATCACCTGCGCACCTTTATGCCGGCGCATGCGGTCGGCGAGTATTATTTCTTGTTGGTCAATCGTCCGCGCCTTTGGTGGGGGCGTCTGGTGCGGCGCTGGATGCGTGCGCCGATGACCCGGCATCACTTGCGCCGTCCCTGGTGGATACTGCCCACCGTGGTCTCCGAGAGCGGGGGATTGTTGTGGGCAATCGGTCTGTGGCTGTCTGGAAGAAGGTTGCTCTCGCGTGATTAGCGCCACGATGCTGATTCTGCTGGTGGCCATGCTGACGGGCTTAGTCGCAATGAGTAATTGGCGCCGTGCCTTCCTGCTCGCGGTGGTTTTGGGATTCCTGCAGGATCCGCTGCGCAAGATTGCTGCCGAGCAGCCGGTGGTGCTGGTGATGTTGGTGGTGATGGCCATGGGTATCGCGCTGCTGGTGGCCATGGCGCGCATCGGCCCCATTTCGGTGCGCCCGTTGGCGGGGGACAATCGACGGGCAGCGCTGGTGCTGAAGCTGTTCATCGGCTATGTGCTGATCGGCGCCCTGTTTGGCCTGGTTCGTTTCGATTCTGTCATGGTGCCGCTCATTGGGGTGCTGGCGTATTTGACGCCCATTCCGGCGGTCTGGCTCGCCTACTACTATGTGCGGCATCCTGGCGACGTGCGCCAATTCCTCTTCGTTTACATTGCGCTATCCACCGTGGTGGCGATGTCCATCTACCTGAGCAGCATCGGCGTGCAGTCGGATCTGCTGCAGCAGATCGGTGGCAATCAGCTCATCTTTGACCGAGTGGCCGGTATCGTGCAGTCGAATAGTGGCTTGATGCGTACGCCTGAGGTGGCCGCTTGGCATGCTGCTACCGGAGTATGCATGGCGTTGGTGTATGCGGTGGCGTTTCGCGGAAACCTAGGGCGTTTTGCGGTGCCGCTGTTGATGTTGATTGGTCTCGCCGGTGCGATCTTGACGGGGCGGCGCAAGGTATTGGCCGTCTTTATGCTATTTGTCGGGATCTACAGTTTGGGACTCTATTACTTCGGACGTGGGTCGGGACGCGGCGGGGCGGTGATCGTGACGCTGCTGGTGACGCTGCTGCTGATTGGTGCCATGGTCATGGCGCCGGAAAGTTCGGCGCTGTCGCCGCATCTGGCACGGAGCTCAACGGTCCTGAGCGACGCCTGGGAGCGCTTGTCGAACCTCGGTTTTGCCTCGGTCAGCTGGGGACTTCAGGCGGGCGGATTCTTTGGTTTGGGTGTGGGTGCAGGTGCGCAGGGTACTCAGCACTTTTCCGATACCAGCGCGGTCTTGGTCGGCGGTGCCGCCGAAGGCGGCTTGGGCAAGATTGCGGCGGAACTGGGCGTGCCGGGTTTGCTGTTGGTGGTGCTCGCCTGCTGGATGGTCGCGCGACAGGTGCGTCATTCGATTTCGATCGCGGCACGGACCGATCGCACCTTGCTGCGCATCTGCCTCGGCTTGCTGGCCTTCGTCGCCGCCAATGTGCCGGTGTTTATCGGGGCCTCGCAGGTGTATGGCGATCCCTTCGTGCTGGTCGTGCTGGGCTCGCTGTTGGGCTTTGTGCTGGCGGCGCCGCGGGTGGCGTTGTTCGTGCAGGCGAGGCGCGCCATCGTTGAGTTGCAGCAGCCGCTCGTCCAGGCCCACAGGCCCGTGCGCCCGCAGCAGCCGGCCAGTTGGGGCGACGAGGCGTCCTGATTCGGTGCGCATCCTGCATGTGGTTCCTACCTACCTGCCAGCGACACGCTATGGCGGTCCGATCCGCTCGGTGCACGGGTTGGCGGCGGCGCAAGCGCGTCTGGGCCATGAAGTGCATGTCTACACCAGCAGTCTGGACGGCGATGCTCGTCTGGAGGTGCCCGAGGGCGTGCCAGTGCCGCTCGATGGAGTGCAGGTCTGGTACTTCCGCTGCCGTTTCGTCCCCTTGTGCTGGTTGCCCGGCATGAGTGCCGTGTTGCGCCGGCAGGGGCCGCGTTTCGATGCGCTGCATCTGCACTCGGTCTATCTGTGGCCGATGGCCAAGGCCGCCGCTTTTGCCCGTTCCCGGCGCATGCCCTATGTGCTGTCGCCGCGCGGCATGCTGGTGCCGGAGCTGATACAGGGCCGCAGTGCCTGGGCCAAGCGTGCCTGGATCGCGGCGATCGAGCGCCGCACGCTGCGCGGCGCGCGAGCCATCCATGTGACCAGTCGCACCGAGGCCGATGACTTGAAGCGCTGCGGGCTGGATCTGGCGCCGGTGGTGGAACTGGCCAACGGCGTCGATCCGGTGGCAAAGGCCGCGCGAACGCCATCGCCGGGGCGACTGGCCTTCCTCGGTCGCCTGTCCTGGAAGAAGAATCTGCCGGCGCTGATCGAGGCGGTTTCGCGTCTGCCGCAGGTTGCGCTGACGCTTGCCGGTCCCGATGACGAGGGCATCGCCGCCAGCTTGTTGGCGCAGGCGCAAGCGCTGGGTTGTGGCGGGCGCGTGCGCTACCAGGGGGCCGTGGATGCCGCGCAGCGGTCGGCGCTGTTTGCGGAGTCGCAAGCCCTGGTGCTGCCGTCCCTGAATGAGAACTTCGGGAACGTCGTGGTCGAAGCGCTGGCCGAGGGCTGTCCGGCGGTGGTGACACCGGGCGTGGGCGCGCGCTCGGTGATCGAGGCCAGCGGCGGCGGTCTGGTGGCGGACACTGCCAGTGCCGAGGGACTCAGGACGGCGTTGGCGGCGCTGCTGGCGACGCCCGAGCGCGCGCGGCAGATGGGCGAGCGCGGTGCCGCTTACGTCGCGGCACACCTCGGTTGGGACACGATCGCGGCGCAGATGGTCGAGGTCTACCGCCGTGCTTGATGAGATCACACCGCTGGTGATCACCTACAACGAGGAAGCCAACCTCGAGCGTACGCTGGCTGCGCTGCGCTGGGCGAAGCGGGTGGTGGTGCTGGACAGCGGCAGCCAGGACCGCACGCGCGAGATCGCCAGCACCTACGCCAATGTCGAATGGCACGAGCGCGCTTTCGATCACCACGCGGGGCAGTGCAATCACGCCTTGACCCGCCTGCTCACCGATGCGAGCTTCGTGCTCAGCCTGGATGCCGACTACGTGGTCACAGCCGCGCTGCGCGAGGAAATGGCCGCGCTGCGGCCAGACGACGCCGTCAGCGGCTATCGCATACCTTTTCGCTATTGCATCGATGGCGTTGCGCTGCGCGGCACGCTGTACCCGCCGCGCGTATGTCTCTATCGGCCCCAGCGTGCGCGTTACCGCCAGCAGGGGCATGCCCATTTTCTGGAAGTCAGTGGCGCGGTACTGCCGCTGAAAGGACCGATGTTGCACGACGATCGCAAGCCCAACCCCAATTTCGTCGCGCGCCAACACCGCTATGCGGCGATGGAAGCGCGCTATCTGCTGAGTCGCCCCTGGCGTGAACTGAACTGGAAGAAGCGCGTGCGCCGCCTGCTGGTGATCGCGCCCTGGCTGGTGCCGGCCTATGTGCTGTTTGCTCAGGGCGTCATCCTCGACGGCCGCCCGGGTCTGCGCTACGCCTGGGAGCGGCTGCTGGCGGAATGTCTGATTGCCTACGAGTTGGCGCGCCAGACCTGGACGGGGGCCCACGCATGATCGTGCTCGGCTTGAATGCCTTTCACGCGGATTCGGCAGCGGCGCTGGTTGTCGATGGGCGCCTGCTGGCGGCGGTGGAGGAGGAGCGCTTCCGCCGCATCAAGCACTGGGCTGGTTTTCCGAGCGAGGCGATCGCCTGGTGCTTGCAGCACGCCGGCATCGACCTCGACCAGGTAGACGTAGTCGCAGTCAATACCGATCCCAAGGCCGGCCGCCTTGCGCGCGCGGCCTACGCCGTTCGCCATCTGCCCTCGCCTGCGGCGGTCATCGACCGGCTGCGGGCGCGGCGCAAGCGCCTGTCGGTGGCCGAGCATCTGCAGCGGGCGTTCCCCGATGCGCGCATCCGGGCCAACGTGATGCCGGTGGAGCATCATCTGGCGCATCTGGCCAGTGCCTATTACCCCTCAGGCTTCGACCATGCGGTCGCGCTTTCGGTCGACGGCTTCGGCGATTTCGCCAGTGCCGCCTGGGGCGTCGGCATCAACGGCCGCCTGGCGGTGGATGGCAAGGTCGGCTTTCCGCACTCCCTCGGTATCTACTACCAGGCGCTGACGCAGTATCTGGGCTTCCCGCACTACGGCGACGAGTACAAGGTGATGGGGTTGGCGCCCTACGGTGAGCCGCGCTACGTCGAGCGCCTGCGCGAGCTGGTGCACTCGCAGCCGCGCGACGGTCGCTTCGTGCTGGATGTCGACTACTTCCGTCATCACCGCGAGCGCATTGCCTACGACTGGGACGACGGCGTGCCCGCCTTCGTTGACCTGTACGCGCCCAAGCTGATCGAACTGCTGGGCCCTGCGCGAGAGCCCAAGGCACCCATCGAGCAGCGCCACAAGGATCTGGCGCGCTCGATCCAGGTGGTGTTCGAGGAGTGCTATCTGGGCTTGATCCGCGCGCTGGCCAAGAACTACGACACCGACGCCTTGGTGCTGGCCGGCGGCTGCGCGCAGAACTCGGTGGCGAACGGTCTGGTCGCCGCGCAGACGCCGTTCAAGCGCGTCTACGTGGCCGCCGCAGGCTATGACGCTGGTGGTGCGGTCGGTGCCGCGCTGTGGGCGAGCGCACGTCTAGGTGACGCGCCGCAGCCCGAACGCACACCCTTTCTGGGCCCGGCCTACAGCGAGGCCGAGGTGCAGGCGGTGCTGCAGGCGGAGCAGGGCGCGATCGCCGCCGCCGGCTGTACGGTCAGCCATTTCGAGGATGACGCCGCGCTGGTGCGCGCGGCGGCGGCCCGCATCAGCGCCGGCGAGGTCGTTGGCTGGTATCAGGGCCGCCTGGAGTGGGGCCCGCGTGCGCTCGGCAATCGCTCGATCCTGGCCGATCCGCGGCGCGGCGACATGAAGGACATCATCAACCAGAAGATCAAACGCCGAGAATCCTTCCGACCGTTTGCGCCGTCCATCCTGCGCGAGAAAGTGGGCGAATGGTTCGAGCGCGAGGCCGATGTGCCTTATATGTCGATGGTGCTCCCCATCCGTGCCGAGCAACGAGCCCGCATCCCCGCGGTCTGTCATGTGGACGGCAGCGGCCGGCTGCAAACCGTCGACGCCAGCCACAACCCGCTGTACGCCGCCCTGATCGAGGAACTCGACCGTCTGACCGGCGTGCCGATCGTGCTCAACACCTCGTTCAACGAGAACGAACCCGTGGTCTGCCGCCCCATCGAGGCGCTGCAGTGCATGCTGCGCACCGAGATGGACGCGGTGTATCTGGGTCGCTGGTGCGTGAGCCGGCATGCGGGAGCATCGCGTGACTGAGAAATCAGAGCTGCGCCGACCGATACGAGTGGCGGTGCTCAATACGCACCCCATTCAGTATTTCGCGCCTCTCTATGCCTACCTCGCGCGCAGAGTGCCAGAGATTCACCTCACCGTACTGTATTGCAGCGACAGCAGTTTGCGCGGCGCAGTGGACGCTGGCTTTGAGCGAAGCGTGCAGTGGGATATCGATCTCCTTGCTGGATATGAGTATCGCTTTCTGGGAAGCGCTGCGCGCACGCGGACCCCGGCCGGCTTTTGGTCGCTGGTGGTGCCGGAAGTCTGGAGTGAACTCCGAAGCGGCCAATACGATGTGCTTTGGTTGCACGGCTACGGCTATTTTGCATGCGTACTCAGCTTCATCGCCGCAAAGAGCATGGGGATGCCGGTACTACTACGCGGCGAGACGCATCTGAGCCTCAGTCGACGCGGATGGCGTCGATGGCTACGCGATCGCCTGTTGCGCCGAGCGTCTGCCTGGATCGATGCCTTTCTGGCGATCGGCAGCAGGAATCGCGACTATTATCGCTCACTGGGTGTGGAGGACTCGCGCATCCATCTGGTTCCCTACTCGGTGGATAATCAAAGGTTTACTTCCGCAGCGCAGATGACGGACCTGCAGCGCACCAGCATGCGCAAGAAACTCGGATTCACGTCCGATATTCCGATCGTGCTGTACGCATCCAAATTGGTCGAGCGCAAGCATCCCCACACCCTGATGAAAGCGGTGAGCCAATTGCAGCAGCAAGGGGTCAGGCTGGGACTATGCTACGTAGGATCTGGACCCATGGAGCCGGCCCTGCGACAGCTGGAGACGACGCTCGGACTGACCGATTGCGTCTACACGGGCTTCGTCAATCAGAGCGAACTTCCAGCAGTCTATGCGGCCTGCGACATTTTCGTGCTTGCCGCTGAGTCTGAGCCCTGGGGCTTGGTGGTAAACGAGGTGATGTGTGCTGGCCTGCCCGTCATAATCGGCGAGCAGGTGGGCTGTGCAGCCGATTTGGTGGTTCCAGGAAAAAATGGTTGTCTCGTAAGCGCAGGGGATGTTGACGAATTAGCGCGCGCCATATCAGGGTTGGCGCAAGACGCTGTCAAGCGCAATCACATGAGGGCCGAGAGTCGGGTTCGAATGGCGGCTTGGGGATTCCCGCAGTGTGCAGAAGGATTGGCGCAGGCGGTGCGGCGCGTCGGAAAAAGCGCCCAGTCACGCGCGCCCGAGCAGGTCTAGTAAGGTGGAGATAATGAACAAGCCGTCCCTATTGTCCCGCGAAAGCTTTCGTGAATCCCTCTCTCGGGAGTCGCCGCGCGTGCTTTTTAGGTTTGCGAGTGGCGGTGGCTTTTGCGCCGAAATGGTGAAGTTGGTTAGTGTCCTGGTTGCCGCCTTGTGTCATGGATATGGCTTCCGAATGCAGCAAGGTGCGCCGAAGGGATTCGGGGTGCAGCGGGGGTGGTGCGACTACTTCGAGGAGTGCTTTCTAGTAGAAGAGCTGCCGATCGTTGGATTCTTGAACAATCCCGCTGCACGTTTGGTTAATAGAACCAAGGCGACAAGAATTGCTGCGACGCAATTGATGAGGCTACTTGCTAAAAAGCCAGTTCCGATTTTTTACCGCGATTTTAACACCCAGTTGGAGTTCATTAACCAAGATGTGTTTGGTGCCGACGTTGACTTCTGGCATGCTGCCAGTCAGGTACTTGACATCATCTGGCGGCCGTCTCCTGAAGTCTCATCGGAAATCAAAGCGCATGCCGCGCTACTTGGGCTGGAATCGGGTGGCTATCAAGCCATGCATATCCGTCGCGGCGATAAGAGGACGGAGATGACGCTTCCTGATCTATCAGAGTTTTCCTCGGCTGCAAACGCTGGCCTGCCAACGGGTGCGCTGCTCTATATCTGTGGCGATGACCTCGGAGCTATTGAGGCGGTGAGTGCGAAGTTGCGGGCTGACATAAGGCTTGTGGTTTCTCACCATTCTCGTCCCAGTGGTTATGACCAAACGAACTTTAATGAACTTCCAGCCTCGCTGAGGTATCAGGAAACGATCGGGATGCTCAATGATCTTGAAGTCTTGTGTGGAGCGGCAAGCATCATTGGGTCCCTCAAAAGCAATGTCTTGGGTCTAGTCCGGATGCGCAGGCCGGATAAGCCAATATTGGAGGTGTGCGGTGTCTGAACGACTCATGCCATGGTTGCAGCGATCACTCGCGAAACATCGATGGGCTATGTGGCTCGCGCGGAAAGCCCGTAACCAAGCTGATATTTTGACAAGCTTCCATCTGTCAAGCGGGCCCGATATTGGCAGTAACGGCGAGGCATTGCTGATTTCCGCGCTTTCGAAAGGCTTGACGGTCTTTGTGGATGTCGGAGGCAATGCCGGCGATTGGGCCGCTGCCGTTGTGGAGCATTGTGGGCCTTCAATACGCGGACTCATTTTTGAGCCAGGTCGTATCGCGGAGCAGTTACGGGAACGCTTCCCAGCCGCTCGCTTTCCGTCCATTGGTATTCACGAGATTGCGCTGTCGGACGCTGAAGGTATTTTGCCGCTCTTTGACGGCGGAGCTTCTGTCTACAACTCGCTTGTTTCCAATGGCGGGAACTCAAGGATGGTCAAGGTCGCGAGGCTCGATGCGATGCTCGAGATGGCCAAGATCGACCACGTGGATCTGTTGAAAATCGACGTGGAGGGCTTTGATGCGAAGGCGCTCCGAGGGGCTTCGCTGTATCTGGATCGAGGTGCGATCGCGGTGATCCAGTTCGAATATGGACGAGAATGGATCGGCGCCAATGAAAACCTTTGGAGTGCGATTCAATTTCTGCGGTCGCGTGGATATTCCGTCTACAGCCTGAACGCAATGGGTTTGCATGGCTTTACCTATGATGCCTTTGGCGAATTCTATTGTTTCACTAACTTCGTTGCGGTTCATCGCACAGCACTTGATCGGGTCACTCGACTGATCGTCGAGTGAGTTAAGGTACGTCTGTGGGCGCAATTGTTCCTCGGCACGCCGATGCGGGTGGCGTTAAGCGCGCATCGTCTTCCGGACCGCCGCCGTCGTCGGCGTGTGACCGTCAGTGGCCTTAGATTCCTAGCAGCGAGCGCAACATGTCCGAGCCATTGACCCCAGGTATCTCGGTCGTCGTCCCGGTCTACAACAGCGCCGACAGCCTGCCCTTGCTGGTGCAACGGTTGATCGCAGCCCTGGAGCCGCAGGGCGTCGCGCTGGAAATTCTCCTGATCGACGATCGCAGCCGCGACCGCAGTTGGCAGGTGATCGAACAGCTGGCTGCCCAGGATGCACGCGTCCGCGGGCTGCGGATGATGCGCAACTACGGCCAGCACAACGCCTTGCTGTGCGGCATCCGCGCTGCGCGCCATGCCACGACGGTGACGCTCGATGACGATCTGCAGCATCCGCCGGAGGAGATTCCGACGCTGCTCGATCGACTCAAGCCCGGCATAGATCTGGTCTACGGGGTCCCGAACAAGGAACAGCACGGCTTTTGGCGCGACGCGGCCTCGGTGATTACCAAGTGGGGTCTGCAAAGCGCCTTGGGGACGGCGACTGCGATGAGCGTTTCATCCTTTCGCGTGTTCCGCACGCGCCTCCGAGCGGCGTTCGACACCTATGACAGCCCCAATGTGCTGCTGGATGTGCTGTTGACCTGGGGAACCAGTTCCGTGGCGGCGGTCAAAGTCCACCATGCCACGCGTACGATCGGGGTGTCGAATTACAACTTCTCGAAACTGGTGACGCATGCGCTCAACATGATCACCGGCTTCAGCGTGCTCCCGCTCAGATTGGCCTCGCTACTAGGGTTGGTGCTGACCTTTTTTGGCCTGTCTGTGTTGATGTACGTGCTTATTCGCTACTTCGTCCACGGGTCGACCGTCGCTGGATTTACCTTCATTGCGTCCTTGGTTTCGATTTTTTCCGGGGCTCAGATGCTGGCGCTTGGGATTATTGGTGAGTATCTGGCACGGATGCACTTGCGGATCATGCGGCGGCCAACCTATGTGGTCGGCGAGATTGCGCAGGGCGTCAAAACATCATCGGAATCGAGTTCTGAACAGGCGTAACGGGAGCAGGTTCTCGCCCGTCTCGGTGTGAATCAGTTCTTCGATCAGTACCAGGCCAGAACCACAAACCACGATCGGGCGGCCATCGTGGAGGTCGATCACTTTTCCCGGAGTGCGGTTCTCGATGCGCACATCGGGGCAAGTCGATGCGCGCAGCAGGGTGGCGCGGACATCGCCCACAAGCGTACTGGCGCCGGCGTAGGGCGAGCCCACGGCATCAATGGTGCGGACGATCGTGTCCGCATCCAGGCTCCAGTCGATCCGGTAGTCCTCGTCGTCCCGCCAGAGGCTATAGCTCGCCGCGGCCTCGTCCTGTTGAGTAGTTGGAATCTCCTGATCCTGCGCGACTTTTTCGGCGATTGCGATCGTCAGTCGGGTGTAGCAGGGAAGGATGGCGTCGATGGCAGCTTGGATCGTGATCGGATAGCGGATGTCGACGGCGGACTGGTGGATCAGTGGGCCGCGATCGTATTGCTCGCTTGCGAACAAGGCGCTCACGCCGATTCGCTGGTCACCGTTGATCAGGGCTGACACCAGTGGGTTAAAGCCGCGATAGCGCGGTAATAGCGAGTCGTGGAACACGATGAGCCGAGTGCCATTGCCCCGAATCATCCAGCGCCAAGACACTGCAAGGGCGGTGTGCTGATCGAAGTTCGGCGCATCGCTGCGGTCGTAAAACGGGATACCGGCGTCTTGACACAGATCTACGATTTGTTGGTAGTAGTCCTCGCGCAGCTTGGGATCGCGTGCGCCGACGACGGCATGAAGAATGCCGGGATGCATTTTCGCCAGCGCCTCCACCACCACGTGGCCCTTTTGTGTCATGGCATACAATACGAGCTGGGACATTGCAATGATCCGCGCTAGAGGTTTGAATGGGGTGCGCGCACTCGTCAACGCATTTTTGAGTGTGGCATTTTGGCGATACGTCGTGGTTGGGCTGGTGTCTAACGGCCTTCTGTATCTTGCATATCTGGGCTTGGTGGCGGCGTTCTTGGGGCCGAAAACCGCAGCCAGTGTGACCTACGCCTGTGGCGTCGCGCAAACCTTTTGGTTCAATCGTGCCTGGAGTTTTGGACATCAGGGACACGCAGGGTTGGCATTACTACGCTATATCACGGTGTATTGGGCAGGCTATCTGCTGAACATGCTGCTGCTGTACGTGCTGGTGGACATCTACGGCTGGGACCATCGCTGGGTACAGGCAGCCATGGTGCTGGGGCTGGCCGTGTTGATCTTTCTCGCCCTGCGCTTCTGGGCCTTTCGACTGGAGAGTGGCGCTTCATGATTCCCTTTAATCGTCCGCACATGACCGGGCGCGAGTTGGAATTCATCGCCGAGGCCCATGCGCGCGGCCATCTGGCTGGGGACGGCATGTACACCAAGCGCTGCCATCAGTGGCTGGAACAGCAGCTCGGTGTGCCCAAGGCGCTGCTGACGCACTCGTGTACCGCGGCGCTGGAGATGGCCGCCATTCTGGCCGATGTAGGTCCGGGTGACGAGGTGATCATGCCCTCGTACACCTTCGTTTCGACTGCCAATGCCTTTGTGTTGCGCGGTGCCACGCCGGTGTTCGTCGACATTCGACCGGATACGCTGAATCTGGACGAGCGCCTGATCGAAGCCGCGCTGACGTCGCGCACGCGGGCCATTGTGCCGGTGCACTACGCCGGGGTGGCTTGCGCGATGGAGGCGATCCTGGAACTCGCGCGCCAGCATCGGTTGCTGGTCATCGAAGATGCCGCACAAGGCCTGCAGGCGCGCTGGCGCGGTCGGCCGCTCGGGACGCTGGGCGAGCTCGGATGCCTGTCCTTCCACGAGACCAAGAACATCATTTCGGGCGAGGGCGGCGCGCTGCTGGTGAGCGATCCGGCACTGGCACAGCGCGCGGAGATCATTCGCGAAAAGGGCACCAATCGCAGCCAGTTCTTCCGCGGTCAGGTGGACAAGTACACCTGGGTGGACGTGGGTTCCAGCTTTCTGCCTGGCGAGATCGTCGCGGCCTTTCTGGCCGCGCAACTGGAAGAGGCCGATACGATCACGGCAGCCAGGATGGCGCTGTGGACGCGCTACCACGACTCGCTGGCGGGCCTGGAGCAGGCTGGTGGCCTCCAGCGTCCACACATCCCCGACGACTGTGAGCACAACGCGCATATGTATTACGTGCTGCTGCGCGATCTCGAGGAGCGCTCGCGTGTGATCGAGGCGCTGAAGGCGCGCGGGATCCTGAGCGTCTTTCACTATGTACCGCTGCACAGTTCGCCCGGTGGGCGCCGCTACGGTCGCAGTGGCGGCTCGCTGGCCGTCACCGATGCGATCAGTGAGCGCCTGCTGCGGCTGCCCTTGTGGATCGACGGCATGGACCAGGATCGAGTCATCGAGGCCTTGCACGAGGTGCTAAGGTCTTGACCACGCGCTCGCTGCGCGGGTTGCTGCTGGTTCTGTTGCTGATCCGGACCGTCTTGTTCCTGCGCGCGGCGGCGTGGGCGCCGGTGGACTATGTCGGCGATTACGCCAACGATTACTTTCCGCGTGCGCAGTTTCTCGCCGAGCATGGACGGTTGCCCCGACAGGGCGAGGTCGCCAACGATCTGTATCTGCGTCCGCCTGGCACCTCAGTGCTGCTGGCGCTGCCGGTCGCGGCCGGGCTCGATTGGCAGGGCGTCATTAACGTCAATCGCGTGGCCAATGTGCTGATCGACGCCGCGTTGCTGGCAGTCCTGCTGTGGTGGCTGAGCGCGCAGGGTGGCGGCACAGCGGTCACGCTGGCGGTGGGCTCGGGCCTGTTGCTGCAGCCGTGGACCGCAGGCTTTGTGCTGTTGCCGGGCAGCGATACGCTGAATCTGCTGGCGCTGACGATCGCGGTAATGGCCGCGGCGGCCGTGCTGACAAGGCCGTCGACCGCCGCTGCCTGGCGGCGGGCTGGTCTGTTGGGGCTGGCGATGGCGGTGTCGCTGCTGCTGCGTGGCGAGTCCATCGCCTGGCTGGGGTTGCTGGCGTTCTGGAGTGGCTATCTGCTGTGGCGCGAAGGCCGCGCAGGCATTCCGGCCTTGCTCGGCGCCTGGGTGCCGGTGATTGCAGCACTGGCGCTCGGGATTGCCTACAGCAGCTATGTGCGTGGCGATCCGAATCTCTGGCGCACTGACCATCAGAGCTTCGCCGAGAACGGGGTGAATCGCTGGCTGCGGACCTGGCCTGGCGATGAGCTAACCAAGACCAATATCGCCTTCTATTGGTTCCGCGGATTGCATCTGAGCATGGACTACGTGCCCGATGTGGCGATACGTCAGCCCGATCACGCTGAGCGCATCCACCAGGCGCTGATGCAGTCACCGCATGAGGCCCCGATGCCGGAGGCGGTCCAGGCGCAGTTCGCGCAACTGGCGGCCGACAACCGTGCGCGCGAGCCCTGGATCGCGCGCCTGTGGGTGCCGCTGGTGCACCTGCAGACCATGCTGATGCAGGCGAGTGCCTATCCGGAAGTCGCTCGCTTGCTCGATCGGGTGGCGCCTGGCCTGGGCCAGATCGTGCTGGCCCTGCTGCGCGCGGGCATCCTGGTCGGCCTGCTGCTGTTGGTCCTGCACTGGCGGCGCCTGCGTGATCGGCCCGGTGTCCAGCTCTTGGTGCTGATCGCCGCTGGCGCACTGCTGGCGCGCATGGGCTTGTTTGCAATCTTGCTCAACTATCCCGAGAACCGCTATCTGTTGCCGTGCTGGCCGCTGCTGCTGATGCTCAGCGCCATCGGCTGGCTAACACTGGCCGCGCCGCGCCGCCCGCTCACCCCTGTCTGACCTACAGACTCGATTGGAATCCCGCATGCCCAAGATTGCTCTACTCACTGGCGTCACCGGTCAAGATGGCGCCTACCTGGCCGAGTTCCTGCTGAATCGCGGCTACATCGTGCATGGCATCAAGCGGCGCGCTTCGCTGTTCAACACCGATCGGGTGGACCATCTCTACCAGGATCCGCATGAGCAGAATCGGCGTTTCATCCTGCATTACGGCGACCTCACCGATTCGACCAATCTGATTCGGATCGTGCAGCAGGTGCAACCGGATGAGATTTACAACCTGGGCGCGCAGAGTCACGTCGCGGTGTCCTTCGAAAGCCCCGAGTACACCGCCAACAGCGACGCGCTGGGTACGCTGCGCTTGCTGGAGGCGATCCGCATCCTGGGTCTGGAGAAGAAGACGCGCATCTACCAGGCATCCACCTCGGAGATGTTCGGCAAGGTGCAGGAAGTCCCGCAGCGCGAAACCACGCCCTTCTACCCGCGCTCGCCCTATGGCGCGGCCAAGGTGTACGCCTACTGGATCACGGTGAACTACCGCGAGGCCTATGGCCTGTACGCCTGCAACGGCATCCTGTTCAACCACGAATCGCCGCTGCGCGGCGAGACCTTCGTTACCCGCAAGATCACGCGTGCGCTGGCGCGCATCCACCTGGGTCTGCAGGATTGCCTATACCTCGGCAATCTGGACGCCCTGCGCGACTGGGGCCATGCACGCGACTACGTGGAAGCGCAGTGGCTGATGCTGCAACAGGACACGCCCGAGGATTTCGTCATCGCCACCGGTGTACAGCACTCGGTACGCGAGTTCGTCACCCGCGCGGCCGCGGAGTTGGGCATCGGCATCGAGTGGCGCGGCAGTGGCGTCGAGGAGCAGGGCGTGGTGGCCAGCGCACCCGGCAACAGTTCGGTGAAGCCGGGTCAGCGCATCGTGGCGGTGGACCCCCGCTACCGCAGGCCGGCGGAGGTCGAAACCCTGCTCGGCGATCCCAGCAAGGCCCGCGAGAAACTCGGCTGGACGCCCAAGACCAGCTTCACGCAACTGGTGGCCGAAATGATGAGCGAGGATCTGCGCCAGGCCCAGCGCGACGCGCTGATCCGCGATGCCGGGTTCCGTGCTTTCGATCACCACGAATAGCGTGCTGCCGTTTAGGTGTCTTGCGCGCGGGTCCATCTTGAACCGATCCGGGCGTAGACCAGATCAGTCTGCCAGAGAGCGCCCGTGCGTAGGCGGGTCTGACCGCCTATGTCGATCAGCTGTAATCCGGCTTCGTGCATAAAGGCGAAGACATCGTGGATCAACGGGCAACCGTGATTGATCGGGAGGAGGGAGGCTTCAAGGACGGCGATCTCGGTCCTGGACAATGCGGATTGGGCCCCTTTGAGGACCTCGACTTCGTAGCCCTGAACGTCCAGCTTGAGTATGTCGATGGGCAGCGACGAGCGCTCGCTCCTAGCCAACACGGTATCCAGCCGGGTGAGCTCGCAGTCCAGCGAGAGCTTGGAAGTGCCACCCTCCGGGTAGACCGAACTGCCGGTTTCATGCAAGTCAAAGCGAACGCGCTCGCCATCGGTGGCACCGAGCAGGACGCTAGCCACCTTCAACCGTTCTTCGCGAGCGCACAGCGTGTGCAGACGGGGCAACAGTTCGGGTTGTCCCTCAATCATCAGGATCTCGGTGGCTGGGAAGATCCTCCGTGCGAAGCGCGCCCAGTCTCCATGGTAGGCGCCGATGTCGATGATGAATGCAGGCGCAAAGCCGCGCCGGCGAAGGGTATCGAGGTACATCCAATCACCGAGATAGATGCCCGCCCGCTGCGCAAATTGACGCAAAGGGATCGGCAGCAGCCGACGGAGGTTCTGGCGCCAACTCGGCATGTGGACGTTCACTCCCAAGGGGATTGCACGATCATAACGGCTGGCGTCGCCGCTACCACCCCAATCCATCAAGCGGATATCCGCACACATGACTCGTTCTGACCCTGTTTTTGTAGCCGGCCACAAGGGCCTCGTGGGCTCGGCCATCGTGCGTCGATTGGCGGCTGGCGGCTATGCGCGGCTGTTGACGGTGGATCGGGCGGCGCTCGATCTGCGCGATGGGCCGGCCGTCGACGCCTGGTTTGCGAGGGAGCGCCCGGCTGGGGTGATTCTGGCCGCGGCCAAGGTCGGCGGTATCCACGCCAACCACAGCTATCCGGCCGAGTTCATCTACGACAATCTGGCGATCCAGAACAGCATCATCCATGCAGCCTGGAAGCATGGCGTGCGCAAGCTGGTGTTCTTGGGCTCCTCCTGCATCTATCCGAAGCTGGCGCCGCAGCCGATGCGCGAGGAGCATCTGCTGACCGGTCCGCTGGAGCTCACCAACGAGTGGTATGCGGTGGCCAAGATTGCCGGCATCAAGATGTGCCAGGCCTACCGGCGCCAATACGGCTTCGATGCGATCTCGCTGATGCCCACCAATCTGTACGGGCCGGGCGACAACTTCCATCCGCAGAACTCGCATGTGCTGCCCGCCCTGATCCGGCGCTTCCACGAGGCCCGCCGCGATGGTCTGGAGCGCGTCGTGATCTGGGGCACTGGCACGCCTCGGCGCGAATTTCTGCATGTCGATGACCTGGCCGATGCCTGTGTCCATCTGATGCAGCACTACAGTGGCGAGGACATCGTCAACGTCGGCGTCGGTGAGGATCTGACCATTCTGGAACTCGCCCAGGCGGTGGCGCGCGTGGTGGGCTATCAGGGCGAGATCGTCACTGACCCGTCCAAGCCCGACGGCACGCCGCGCAAGCTGTTGGACGTCAGCCGACTGCACGGGCTCGGCTGGCGCGCGCGCATCGGCCTCGATGAGGGCCTCGCGAGTACCTATCGCTGGTTCGTCGAGCACGCCGCCGAGGTGCGCGCATGACCGTGCTGGTGTGCGGTGGCGCTGGCTACATCGGCGCGCACATGGTGCGGCGTCTGCTGGACGACGGTGCGGACGTCCTGGTGCTCGACAATTTCTCGACCGGGCATCGCGAGGCGGTCACAGGCGTGCCGGTCATCGAGGGTGATCTGCGGTCGGCGGCCGATCTGGATCGCGCCTTTGCTGCTCGGCCGATTCGCGCCGTGATGCATTTCTGCGCGCTGGCGCTGGTAGGCGATTCGATGCGCGAGCCACTGGCCTACTACGACAACAATGTCGCCGGCACGCTCAGCCTGCTGCAGGCGATGCACCGACACGGCGTGGACCAGCTGATCTTCTCGTCCACCTGCGCGACTTTCGGTCATCCGCTGCGCGAGCGCATCGACGAGGGCCATCCGCAGCAGCCGATCAACCCCTACGGCGCCAGCAAGCTGATGTGCGAACGCATGTTGGCCGATGCGGCGCACGCACACGGCATTTCCTCGGTGGCGCTGCGCTACTTCAACGCCGCCGGCGCCGATCCTGCGGGCCGGCTGGGCGAGTCGCATACGCCTGAGACCCATCTGATCCCGAACATCATCCGCTACGCGCAGGGACGCGCGCCGCAGCTGCAGATCCACGGCACCGACTACCCGACGCCCGATGGCACCTGCGTGCGCGATTACGTACACGTGCTGGATCTGGCCGATGCGCATGCGCGGGCGCTGGCCTGGCTGGCCGATCACCCGGGGGCGCATGCCTTCAACCTGGGTTCGGAGCAGGGCCGCAGCGTGCTCGATGTGGTCGCGGCGGTGTCCGCGCGCGCCGGTCGGGCCTTGGACTACCAACGCTGCCCGCGCCGAGCGGGCGATCCGCCGATCCTGGTGGCCGACAGCCAGCGCGCGCGTGCGTTGCTCGGTTGGCGTCCGGCGTACTCAGCGCTGGAAAACATCGTCAACGATGCATGGAACTGGCATCTTGCGCAGCGCTACTGATTTTCTGGCTTGTCAGTCGCTGCTGCGGCGCGGCACACTCGGCTGACCGTCGCCGCCGAGCCCGACTGATGCCGAGACAAGCGCCATGATGCCTGCCGCCGCCGCCCTGGCGGTGACGCTGCTGGCGTTGGCCCTGCTGATCCCGCTGTCGCCGCGTCTGGGTCTGGTCGATCGTCCGGCCGGGCGCAAGGATCATGCGGCGCCGGTGCCGGTGGCAGGCGGGATCGGCGTGTATCTGGGCCTGGCGGTGGCGCTGGGTCTGCTGCTGCCGACCACACCGGCGACGCTCGCGCTGCTGACGGCCGGCGCGATGTTGATCGCGATGGGTGTCGCCGATGATCTGCGGGATGTGCACTGGCTGCCGCGGATCTGCTCGCAGGCCGGCGCCGCCTTGATCCTGGTGCTGGGCGGCGTGGCCTTGACGCATCTGGGCCATGGCAGCCCGCCGCTGACGCTGGCGCTCGGCCTGATGTCGGTGCCGGTGACGGTGTTCGCGGTGGTTGGGATCATCAACGCGCTCAACATGATCGACGGCGTCGATGGACTCTCGGGCAGCGTCGCGCTGGTCAGTTTCGTGCTGCTCGGCGCCTGCGCGGCGCTGGACGGGCAGCCAGCGCTGATGGCAGTCCTCGGCGTGTGCGCGGCCTGCACCTTGGGCTTTCTCGCCTTCAATTTGCGCGTCCCGGGACGCGTGCGGGCGCTGACCTTTCTCGGCAACGGCGGCAGCGCGCTGATCGGGCTGATGCTGGCCTATGCCACGATCGAACTGACGCATGCAGAGGGCTCGACCATCACGCCGGCGCTGGGTCCCTGGATGGTGGCCTTGCCGATCCTCGATTGCCTGACCCTGATCGTGCGGCGGCTGCTGGATGGGCGCTCGCCCTTCGCCGCGGATCGCGGTCATTTGCATCATTTGCTGCTGGATCGCGGCTGGACCGCCACCGGTGTGGTGATAGCGGCGGCGACGCTGCAGGCCTTGCTGGCGGCGGCTGGCTGGGGTCTGCATCGCCTCGGCATGCCCGACCTCGGCCTGATCCTGAGCTTCATCCTGCTGATCGGCGCGCACTACTGGCTGACCGCGCAACTGGGCAAGCGCACCGGCCTGTGGGCCATGCAGGTGAGCGAAGAGCAGCGCTGACGGCGTACCGCTGAGAGTCGAAAAGCCCCGCCAGTCCGGGGCTTTTTCGTGTCTGGCCGTTGCGGCGCGCCGTCGCGTGGTGCAGGCTGCGTGCCCCCGCATTCCCCAGCGTCGACGCCATGCCGATCCGCGTGTTGCCTGACCACCTGATCAACCAGATCGCCGCCGGCGAGGTGATCGAGCGTCCGGCGTCGGTGGTCAAGGAACTGGTGGAGAACGCGCTCGATGCCGGCGCCAGTCTGATCGAGATCGACATCGACGCTGGCGGCGCCAAGCTGATCCGGGTCAGCGACAACGGCGGTGGCATCCCCCTGGAGGAGTTGCCGGTGGCCTTGCAGCGCCATGCCACCAGCAAGATTGCGTCGATGGACGATCTCGAGAGCGTGCGCTCGCTCGGATTTCGCGGCGAGGCGCTGCCCAGCATTGCCTCGGTCTCGCGGCTGACGCTGGCCTCGCGCGTGCCCGGGGTCGCGCATGGCTATCGCGTGGACGCCTCGGCCGGCCAGATCTCGGCCCCGGTGGCGGAAGCCATGCGGCCCGGCACGCGCATCGAGGCCTGGGATCTGTTCTACAACGTTCCGGCCCGGCGCAAGTTTCTCAAGGCCGAGCGCACCGAGTTCGGCCACATCGAGGACTGGGTGCGCTCGCTGGCGCTGGCGCGACCAACGGTAGAGTTCAGACTCAGCCACAACGGTCGCGTACAGGCGCCACTGCGGCCGGCCGCGGATGATGCGGCGATGCGTGTGCGGCTGCGCAGCATCGTCGGCCCCGAGTTCGCCGAGCGTGCCCTGCGTCTGGATCACGAGGCCGCGGGCGTGCAGTTGTACGGTTGGGTGGGCCTGCCGACCGACGCGCGCGCCCAGGCCGACCAGCAGTACTTCTACGTCAACGGTCGTCTGGTGCGCGACCGCCTGATCGCCCATGCGGTGCGTCAGGCCTACGCCGATGTGCTGTTCCACGGCCGCCATCCCTGCTTCGTGCTGCATCTGCAGATCGACCCGGTGCGGGTCGATGTGAACGTGCATCCGGCCAAGCATGAGGTGCGTTTTCGCGACGGTCGCCTGGTACACGATCTGATCTACCGCACGCTGCACGAGGCGCTGGCGCACACCCGCGCCGGCGCGTTGGTCAGCGCGCCCGCATCCGCCGCGCCCGATGCGCCAGCGTCGGCGGTCGCGCCGGAGCGGGCGCCAGCGCCCACGCAACTGGGCATCGGCTATGCGCGCGTTGCCGAGCCGGTGTCGCTCGCCACTTACCGCGCGCTGTACGCGGCGCCGCCCGCGCCGGCTTCGCGCACCGAGGCTGCCACCGTTGCGACCGAGCCGGACGTACCGCCGCTGGGATTTGCACTGGCGCAACTGCATGGGGTCTTCATCCTGGCGGAAAACGCCGTTGGCCTGGTGTTGGTCGACATGCATGCGGCGCATGAGCGCATCACCTACGAGCGCCTGAAGACCGCACTGGATGCGGCGGAGGTGCGCTCGCAAAGCCTGCTGGTGCCGATCCGGATCGCGCTGTCCGAGCGCGAGGCGGATCTGGCCGAGCAGTCACGCGCGGCCTTCGAGGCGCTGGGCTTCGATGTCGCCCGGGTCGGGCAGGAGTCGATCAGCGTGCGCCGGGTGCCGACCGCGCTGGCCGATTTGAACATCGAGGCGCTGGTCCGCGATGTGTTGGCCGATCTGCGCGAGCACGGCAGCAGCCAGCGCTTGCAGGAAACCCGCAATGAATTGCTGGCCACGCTGGCTTGCCATGCCTCGGTGCGCGCCAATCGGCGCCTCAGCGTGCCCGAGATGAACGCGCTGCTGCGCGACATGGAAGCCACCGAGCGCAGCGGCCAGTGCAATCACGGCCGTCCCACCTGGGTACAGCTCGACAAGGCGGCACTCGACCGCTTGTTCCTGCGCGGGCGCTGACCGTGGGTCGGGTTTTTCTCCTCAACCAATGGATGCCGCCCGATCTGGCGCCGACCGCGGTGCTGGCGGGAGAACTGGCGGACGCCTTGAGCGCCGCCGGTCACAGGGTGATTCGTATCGGCCGCACCCGCGGTGAGGCCGCCGTCGATCCGGCGATGCGGGTGATCGACCGGGTGCCGGTCAGCGTTGGACTGGTCGCCAAACTGCGCAGCTGGCCGCGCTTTGCCTGGCGCGCCTGGCGGTTGCTGCGGCGCGAACTGCGCGCCGGTGATCTGCTGATCGTGTGCAGCGACCCGCCGCTGTTCTATCCGCTCGCCGTCGCCGCGGCGCGGCGCAGCAACGCGCGCGTGATTCACTGGAGTCAGGACGTCTACCCCGAGGTGGTGCAGGCGCACTGGCCACGGTGGGCGCTCTGGCTGCGCCCGCTGCGACACTGGCGCGATCGGGCGCTGCGGCGGCTCGATGCGCTGGTGGTGATCAGCGCGGGCATGGCGGCACGCATGGCGGGCGCGCCGCGCGTGCTGATCATCTCGAACTGGACGCATGTGCAGCCGGCGTCGGTGCCGCACTCGGCCCTGCGGGCAGCGCATTTCCGTGCCGATGAGTTCGTCGTCATGTACTCCGGCAATCTCGGTCGCGTGCATGAGTTCGACACCCTGGCGCGCGCGGCGGCGGCGCTCGCGGGCGAGCCGCAGATCCGTTTTCTCATCGTCGGCGGTGGCCCGCGACTGGCGGAACTCCAGCATGCGGTCGCCGGCAATCCCGCCTTTGTGTTCTTGCCGCTGCGGCCCGCCGAGGAACTTGCCGATGCGCTCGCGGCCGCCGATGTGCACCTCGTAAGCCTGCGATCCGCCTTCGATGGTCTGGTGCTGCCGAGCAAGCTCTACGGCGTCGCCGCCAGTGCGCGGCCGATACTCTACTGCGGCGATCCGGCCGGCGAGGCGGCGCAGATGCTGACCCACGTTGGCTGCGGCCTCAGCGTCGCCGAGGGCGATGCCGAGGGATTGGCGCAGGCCATTCGCCGCCTGCGTGAGGACCACGCGCTGCGCCAGCAGCTGGGCGCGCGCGCTCCGCAGCTGTTGGCGCTGCAGGGAGATCGCAGCGAGGCGCTGCGGCGCTGGCAGTCGCTGGTGGCCGAACTGCTGGGCGACGCGCCCGTCTCGCCCTGATCAGCTCGGGCGCGTCAGCGTCTCGCCCGCGCAGATGACGACATCGGCGCGGCGCAAGGCAAACAGACCCACGGTCACCACGCCCGGCACCTGGTTGAGCTCGCGCTCAAGCTCCTCCGGATGGGTGATGCGCAAACCGTGCACATCCAGAATCTGATTGCCGTTGTCGGTGGTGTACCGCTCGCGCAGCACCGGGTGGCCGCCCAGCTTGACGATCTGCCGCGCGACAAAGCTGCGCGCCATCGGGATCACCTCGACCGGCAGCGGAAACTGGCCCAGCAGATCCACGCGCTTGCTCTGGTCGATCAGGCAGACAAACTTGCGGCTGGCGCCGGCGATGATCTTCTCGCGCGTCAACGCACCGCCGCCGCCCTTGATCAGCCGGAAATGCGGGTCGCACTCATCGGCGCCGTCGATGTACACCGGCAAATCGCCGGTGCTGTTGAGCTCCAACACGCGTACGCCGTGTTGCTTCAGCAGCGCGGTACTCGCTTCTGAACTCGATACCGCGCCCTCGATGTCGTGCTTGCGCGTCGCCAGCAGCGGGATGAACTGGTTCACCGTGGAGCCGGTGCCGACGCCGATGACGGCGCCATCTTCGACATAGCGCATCGCGGCTTCGGCCGACCGGCGCTTTTGCTCGTCCTGAGTGCTCATTTCAGAGGTCCTTGGGTTCGGCGGAAAGGATGCACTGCCATTCGTCGGCGCTCACCGGCATGACCGACAGGCGATTGCCTTTGCGGACCAGCGGAAACTGCGCCAACGCCGGCAGCGATTTCAGCACCTCCAGGGTCAGCGGGTGCGCCAGGGTGCGCACGTACTCCACTTCCACCGCCGACCAGCGCGGATCCTCGGGCTTGCTGCCGGGGTCGTGGTAGGCGCTGTGCGGGTCGAACTGGCTCGGATCGGGGAAGGCAGTGCGCGAGATGCGCGCATAGCCGACGATGGCCGGCACGGCGCAGCTGGAATGATAGAAAGCCACGTCATCGCCCAACTGCATGCTGCGCAGATAGTTGCGCGCCTGGTAGTTGCGAACACCGTCCCAGGTCTCGCGGCGCTTGCGCCGGAGATCGTCGATGGAGAACACATCAGGCTCGCTTTTCATCAGCCAGGGCATCAGAACTCCTTGAAACACAACAGTTCAGTCTCGGTGACCATGCCATCGAGCGGCACATCCCAGGCCGCCGCCGGGATGCGCTCGACCTGCTGGCAGGCGTAGCCGACGCCGAGCAGCAGCGGCGGCGCCGGCTGGCGCAGACGGAAGGCGAGGGCGCGGTCGTAATAACCGGCGCCAGAACCCAGTCGCTGGCCATGGCGGTCGTAGGCGATCAAGGGCAACAACACCAGATCGAGCGACTCGGCGCCGATTAGATCGTCGACGCTGACCAAGGGCTCGGGGATGCCGAATCGATTGGGCACCAGGAAGCGCTGCTGCCCGCGCCAGCGCGCGAACTGCATATGCGGCGCCGTGTGCTCGATGTGCGGCAGGTAGACCTCGACGCCGGCCGCGATCCAGCGCGCCAGCGTGGGCCCCAGATCCAACTCGCTCGCCACGGCGGCGTAGGCGCCGATGCGGCGCGGCTGCGGGAATGCCTGCAGCAAAGCTGCACTGACCGCCACCGCGGCCTCGCGGCGCTGGTGCTCGTCGAGCGCCCTCCGCGCCGCGCGCGCCTGGCGGCGCAGTTCATGTCGTAGCAATTCGCCAGCCGGGTTCAAAAGGGGTCCTCCGCCGATGCCGATGCGGGTCTCACGACCTTGATCCTTAGGATCAGGTGGGAAGATGAAGGCCACTAAAGGCGGTCCGCTGCGAGGCGGACTTGCGCATGCACGGCCGGGGACTCTTCCCAAGGTCGAACAACAGGGTCAAGG
>JAXMHB010000021.1:0-57648 GCA_046346965.1 Lysobacterales bacterium | reverse complement strand
CCGGGCCAAGATCAACAGCGTCGGCCCGCACAGTCGCAGCGCTTTGATGGTGGCGGCGCTGGCCGACAATGCCGAGGTCGCCGAGGCGTTGATGGCGGCAGGCGCGCAGGTGGATGCGCGTGACGACAGCGGCCATAGCGCCCTGCTCGAAGCCGCGCGCGCCGGCGCCAACCGCGTGCTGCGCCGGTTGGTGTTCCACAAGCCGGACGTCAGCGTCACCGGCCCGCAGGGGCGCGGTGCGCTGCATTACGCGGCGCTGTCGCCCTCAGCCGACAGCGAGACCGTGCGCCTGCTGCTGACGCTGGGCTGCGCGCCGGAGCTGCGCGACGAGGCCGGGCACAGCGCCGCGGATCTGGCCGCCAGCGCCGGCCGCTGGCCGCTGGTGCGGGCGCTCGACGCCGACTATCCGCTGCCCAGCACGCACAGCGCCGATGCCGACGAGGAACCCGCGGCACCCGACAGCATCCTGCCCGACCCGCCCGGCCGCCTGCTGGTCAAGGCCGCGCTGCAGGGCCGTTTTCCGCTGTTCCAGGAGCTGTTGTCGGTCCCCGGCATCAGCGCCGAGGACCAGGCCGAGGCTTTGCAGGCGGCCCTGCCGCATCAGGATCGCCGCTACATTGAGGCGCTGATCGACAGCGGCATGGACGCCTATGCGCGGGTCGATGGCGACAGCGTGTGGGAACGCCTGTGCGCCGAACGGCCGGTGCCACTGGCCGCGCTGGAGGCCTTGCTGGATCGCGCCGAGCGCTCCTTGCATGCCGCGCAAGCGCTGCTGCCGGGCGTGTGCCGGCTGCCGGCGGAAGCGGACTGGCTGCCGCTGCGCGAGCGCGTGTACGCGCACGCCGCCGCCGACCCACAGGCCTGCGACAGCGGTGGACGGCCCGCCCTGCTGCTCGCGGTCGCCACCCAGTCGATCGATTGGATCGAACGCCTGCTGGCCGCCGGCGCCGATCCCAATGCCAGCGATCCGGCCGGTACCACGCCGCTGCTGCAGCTGTGCTGGTCGCGGCGCGCCGACGCTCGCGAGATCGCGCCGCTGCTGATCCGCGCCGGCGCCGATCCGGCGCGCGCCAGTCGCGATGGCAGCACGCCGGCCGGCGTCGCCCGGCTGACCGGGCAGTTCGAGCTGGCGACGCTGCTGGACTGGCCCGCCGGCGCGCATCCGGGGCGGGCGCTGGATGGCGCCGCGCTGGCCGCGGCCGGCAAGCGTGGCGATCTGGAGACGCTCGATCGGCTGCTGGGACTGGGCCTGGACATCGACGCCGGCGACGCCCAGGGCAGTACCGCGCTGCTGCATGCGGCCGGCACCGGTCGGCTGGATCTGGTACGCGCGCTGCTGGAGCGCGGCGCCGATCCGCAGCGCGCCAACGCCAGCGGCGTCACCCCGCTGGCGGCGGCGATCCTGGGCGGGCGCATGGAGGTGATCGAGTTCCTGCTGGCGCGCGGCGTCGATCCGGAGGCCACGCTGCTCGGCCGCTACACCGCGCTAGGACTGGCCAGCGCCTGTCTGCGACTGCCGCTGGTCGACTGGTTGCTGCAGCGCGGCGTCGATGTGGAGGGCCGGCGCGCGCCGGAAACGCCGATCTCCGCGCTGCTGACGCACGCACTCGACCCGGCGCGGCCGCTGGCACCGGTGCTGGCGGTGCTGACCCGATTGCTGGAAGCGCGCGCCAATCCGGACCGCCCGGATCCCGAGGAGCGCACCCTGTTGCACCGCCTGCTCGGCGCCGGCCGGGTGGAGCCAGTGGTGCGCGACGAGGCCCGGCTGAAGCCGCTGGTGATCGCGCTGATCGAGGGCGGCGCCAGCCCCAATGCCACCGACCGCGACGGCCGCACGCCGCTGCATTGGGCCTGTCGCCACGGGCTGATCCAGTGCGGCGGCGCGCTGCTGGAGTTCGGCGCCGATCCGCGCGTCGCCGACGCGGCGCGACAGCTGCCGATCGATCTGCTATCCCCGCGCTATCGCATACACCTCGGCCCGGCACTACGTCAGGCGGCCGAGGCCTGGAACCGTCAACGCGGCCCGCGCCGCGGAGGTTGAAGATGAAGAAGCCCCCCTACAAAGGCGGCCGTCCGGCGCGCCCGGCCGCGCCTGCCGAACGCGGCGTCTACCGCCACCCGGAGGCCGAGAAAGCCTCGCCCACGCCGGCACCCAAGGCCTCGCCCTGGCAGCGGAACGAGCGCACCGACGCGCCAACCGCCCGCACACGTTCAGACGCCGCCAGCCGCAGCGAGCGTCCTGCCCAGCCCGGTCGGCGGGCGCCCGACGCCGAGCGCCGCGAGCGTCCACTCCACGGCGCGCGCAGTGAGCGTCCGCCCTATGCCGGCGCGCGCAGCGAGCGCCCGGCGGCAGGCGAGTACCGCGCTCGCCCGGCCCCGCGTCCGCTGTCCGAGCCGATCGCCGAAGCCGATGCCGACGGCCAGGTGGCGTCCGAGTTCGACCGCGACGGCCAGCGCCGCCGCGAGGTTCGCATCTACGGCCGCGCCGCCTGCCTGGCGGTGGCGCACGATCGCATCGGCGCCATCCGCAAGCTCTACCACACCCGCGAACGCGCCCCGGAACTCGGCGGCCTGCTGGCACGGCTGGCGGCGGCGCGCATCGGCTATCGGGAGATCGACACCGAGGAGATGAACCGCGTGGCCGGCAGCCAGCACCACGAAGGGCTGTGCTGCGACATCCTGCGGCTGCCGCCGCTGACGCTGACGGAACTGCGCGAGGAACTCGAAGCCGAAACCGGCCCGGTGTGCCTGCTGGCGCTGGAAGGCGTCGGCAACCCGCACAATTTCGGCGCCATTCTGCGCAGCGCGGTGCACTTCGGCGCGCGCGCCGTGCTGATTCCGGCCAACTCGACGCTGACCATGGCCGGTGCCGTCTACCGTGTCGCCGAAGGCGCTGCCGAGCGCATCGACGTAGTACGCTACGAGACGCTCGACGAGCTGGCGCTGCCCGGTTTCACGCTGGTCGGCACGGCGCTCGGCGGCGCCCGCCAGCTGTATCGCGATGCGCTGCCGACGCGCGCCGTGCTGCTGTTCGGCGCCGAGGGCGCCGGCCTCAGCCCGCAGGCGCTGGCCCAGGTCAGCGCCAACTACGCCATCCCCGGCAGCGGCCGCGTCGACAGCCTGAACGTGGCGCAGGCGGTGGCGGTGGTGCTCGGCGAATGGTGGCGCTGCAGCCAGCGCTGAGACACTCGGCGGTGTGGGCGCTCCTTGCTTCCCTACCTGGTGGGGGAGCCAGCCGTGAACGTCTCGCGTGCCGAGAAAATCATCGCCAAATGCGTCGAAGTCCATGCCATGCATCGCCAGCATGCGGTGGCCTTCATCGCCGAGCTGCTGCGACACTTCCTGGAGCAGCCCGGCGTCCATGCCGGCATGCGCGCCGATGAGGTGCTACGCCAGCTGCAGCGGCCGGACTCGGGCTGGCGCCAGTGCACCGACATCGCCCAGGCGATCGCCGCCGCCAAGGCCGGTCAGCTGGTGCTCGCAGGTCTGAGCGGCGCCGAACTCGGCAGCGCCGACGGCCATCTGGCGCTGGTGATCGGTGTCGATGGCCGCCTGGCGGGATCGGTGGTGGTGCCTCTGGCCTATGCCGGCGCGCCGGACCGCCGGGCGATCGCCGAGCGCCGGTTGACGGACACGCTGCCAGCGGACGCCGTGCGTGCGCAGACGCTGCCCTACTACCTGCGCACGCCGGACTGGGAACCCGCCGCCAGCGCGCTGACCATCCTGCGTGCGGCAGCCGCCCGCCCGCGGCTGCGCCGCCCGGCCGAGGCCGCGCCGACGCCGGCGATGGCCTGGGGCCGCAAGGTGTCGCCGGCTTTCCGTCACAGGCTGGCCGCGATGGCGGCGCAAATCGGCGTGCAGACCGACTACTTGATGGCGGTGATGGCCTGGCTCACCGGCGCCAGCTTCGCGCCGAATCTGCAACATCCGAGCACCCGCGCCACCGGCCTGATTCAGTTCACGCCAGCCACCGCGCGCGCGCTCGGCACCCGTGTCGATACACTGGCGACGCTGAGCGCCGAAGCGCAGCTGGAGCTGGTCGAGCGCTATCTGCTGCCCTTCCGCGGCAAGCTGGAGAATCTCGGTGATACCTGCATGGCGCTGACCTGGCCGCGCGGAGTCGGCAAGCCCGACGACTGGGTGCTGTATGCGCGCGGCGATAGCGCCTACCGCGAGCACTGCGGGCTGGATCTGAATCAGGACGGCCGCGTCACCCGGCACGAGGCGATATCGGGCGCGCAAACCATGCTGGAACGCGGCTTGCGCGCCGAGCACTACGGCTGATCAGTCGGCCGCGGCCAGCGCGCGCAGCTGCGCCTGATGAAAAGCGCTCGCCTGCGGACCGCTCTCCGCGCCCGCGTACAGTCCCAGCGTTTGCGCCAGTGCAAAGAAACCCGGCGCCGGCAGCCCGCCGCGCACACGCCCGAGCACGCGCGCCGCCAGCAGCGGTCGCCCTGCCGCGGCGTCCTCGCGCATCAGCTGCTCCAGCGCCTGGATGACCCGATGCACGGTCAGCGGCGGGCGCAGCCCCAGCCGCACGGCCACCTGCTGGTAGGTCGGCAGCGCCGCCTGCGCCGGCCAGTCCTGCAGCAGCGCGCGCAGTGCGCGGCACAGCTGCGAAAGTTCGTCCGGCGCGAGCGGCGGGGCGTGGGTAGCGTCCATACCGGCAGTCTGCCACGCCCGTTGGCGGCGCGGTTCTACAATGACGCTCTCTATCCGACCTGGAGCACTCGATGAGCATGCCCCTGGCGCTGGCCCGATGGCACCAACTGGTCGCCAGTCGCGATGCCGACGCGCTGCCCGCCTTGATCGCCGACGACGCGGTGTTTCATTCGCCGGTCGTCCACACGCCGCAGGTCGGCAAGACGCTGGTGCAGGCCTACCTCGGCGCCGCGCTGCAGGTGCTGGGCCACGACAGCTTCCGCTACCTGCACGAGTGGGTGAGCGCGGATAGTGCAGTGCTGGAGTTTCAGGTCGAGCTCGATGGCCTCAACGTCAACGGCGTCGACATGCTGCGCTGGAACGCGGCCGGTCAGATCGTCGAGTTCAAGGTCATGCTGCGCCCGCTGAAGGCGATTCAGTGGGTGCAGCAGCAGATGGCGCAGCGTCTGCAGGCGCGCTGAGCGCCTCGACCAGAAAGTCGACGAAGCGCCGCGTGCGCAAAGGCAGCCGGCGTGCGCTGGGATAGACCGCATGCACGGCGATCAGCGGCGGCGACCACTCCGGCAGCACCACGCTCAGCGTGCGCGCCGCCAGCGCCGGATCGACGATGAAACGCGGCAGCAGGGCGATGCCCATCGCCCCGATCGCGGCCTGCATCAGCACCTCGCCGTTGTTGGCGCACAGCGGCCCCGGCGCGCTGATCCGATAGACCTCGTCGCCGCGGCTCAGCGTCCACTGCGTGCCGGTGCTCAGATAGCCGTAGTGCAGGCAGGCGTGCTGCAGCAAGTCGGCCGGATGCGCGGGCACGCCGTGCGTCGCCAGATAGCGCGGCGCGGCCACCAGCACGCGCGGCGCCGGGCACAGCCGGCGCGCCACCAGGCCGGAATCCGGCAGCTGGGCGATGCGCAGCGTCAGATCAAAACCGCCGCGCACCGGGTCGACCAACTCGTCCGACAAGGCCAGCTGCAGTTCCAGCGCCGGATTCGCGCGCTGAAACGGCGCCAGCAGCGGCGCCAGCACGCGCACACCAAAGGACATCGGTGCGTTGATGCGCAGCGTGCCGCGCATCTGTCCCTGGCCCTCGCGCACGCGCTGGGTGGCCTCGTTCAGCCGATCCAGCGCCTCGCCGGCGCTCTCCAGGTAGACGCTGCCGGCCTCGGTGAGCTTGAGCGCGCGCGTGGTGCGCACCAGCAGTTGCGCGCCGAGCTCGCTCTCCAGCTGCTGGATCTGGCGGCTGATGCGTGCGCGCGGCACGCCGAGTGCGCGCGCCGCCGCGGCCATGCCGCCGCGGCGCACGGTTTCGACGAAGGCAGTCAGCGCCGCGAGATCCATGCCCTCAGTCTGGCGCGCCCGGCAGGTCGAATACCAGCACCTCGGCGCCATCGCCGGCCTCGATCTCCACCGCCGGCTCGCCGACGTACTTCAGCGCATCGCCGGCGCGCAGCACGTGGCCGTTGATGCGCGCCGCCCCGCGCGCCAGGTGCACATAGCCCAAGCGCCCGGGCGCCAGCGGCAGACGCGCCTGCTCGCTGCCGTCGAACAAGCCGGCATACAGCCGCGCATCCTGCTGCATGCGCAGCGAGCCCTCGGCGCCATCCGGGCTGACCACCAAGCGCAACCGGCCGCGCTTCTCGGCGTCCGCAAAGGTCTTCTGCTCGTAGCCCGGCGCGCCGCCCTGCACATTCGGCAGGATCCAGATCTGCAGGAAATGGGTTTCGCCCTGCGCGTTGTGGTTGAACTCCGAATGCAGCACGCCGCTGCCGGCGCTCATCCGCTGCACCTCGCCGGGCACGATCGTGGCCTGATTGCCCATGCTGTCGGCATGCGCCAGCGCGCCGCTCAGCACGTAGCTGATGATTTCCATATCGCGATGGCCGTGCTTGCCGAAGCCGCTGCCGGCGGCCACGCGATCCTCGTTGATCACCCGCAGCGGGCCGAAATGCACATGGCGCGGATCGTAGTAGTCGGCGAAGGAAAAGCTGTGCGCGCTCTGCAACCAGCCGTGATGGGCCATGCCGCGCTCGTGGCCGGGACGGGGAGTAATCATCGGGCGATCTCCGCTGTGGACGTGCTGCGCATCATCCACGCCGCCACCGGGTGTGGCAGCCCACCAGGGCCGGACGCATTGTCTCGGCGATCGAGACAATGCGCGAGCGCGCTTAGGGAAGCTCTGATCAAGTATCGTGCCCGCGACGGCGGCTGAATCGGTCTCCAGCGAGGAAGTCGCCGAAGGGCATAGCAGGCTCTCTGGCCGAGGCGACTGACGACGCTGGAGGCCGATTCAGCCCCGTCCCGAAGGGTTGCGGCCCGAATCGTCCGCCGCGTCGTTCCGGTCCTTGGCCAGAGAGCCGGGCTATGCCCTGCGGACCGCGCCTAGCGGCAGACGATTCTGACTCGCAACGCGGCTCACGAGACTTGACCAGAGCTTCCCTAGCGGTTGGTCAGCTGGATCTCGATGCGGCGGTTCACCGCGTAAGCGGCCGGTGTGTCGGCCGGATCAAGCGGCCGGAACTCGCCAAAGCCATTCGCGGCGAGCCGGTGCGCCGGGATGCCGGACACCACCAGCTGCTTGACGATGGCCACCGCACGCGCGGTCGACAGCTCCCAGTTGGACGGGAAGCGCGCGGTCTTGATCGGACGCTTGTCGGTGTGGCCGTCGATGCGCAGCACCCAGTCGATCTCGCGCGGGATCTCGGCGGTGACCTCGCGCAGCGTCTGCGCCAGTCGATCGAGTTGCGCCTGCGCGGCCGGCGTCAGCTCATCGGTGCCGGAGGCGAACAGCAGCTCCGAGGGCACCACGAAGCGATCGCCGACGATCTGGATGTCGGCGCGATTGCCGAGGATTTCGCGCAGCTTGCCGAAGAAATCCGAGCGATAGCGATTGAGCTCGCCGACGCGGTTGGCCAGCGCCAGATTCAGCTCCTTGCCGAGCTCGTCGATGCGCACATCCTTGGCCTTGGACTGCGCCTTGGCCAGATCTAGCGCGGCGGAGAGCTCGCTCAGCTGCGCGCGCAAGGCGGCCAGCTGACGGTTGAGCAATTCCACCTGCGCCGCCGATTTGGCCGACAGCTCGGTGGCCGCGACCAGTTTGTCCTGCTTCTCGCTGAGTTCGGCGAGGCGCGCGGCGATCTCGCTCTCGAGCTGCCGCTTGAGCGCGTCGAGGGCGTTGATGTCGGCCGTCAGCCGTGCCACCTCGGCCTCCTGGCCTTCCAGCTGCGCGCGCGTCTGCGTCAGCGTGGACTCGGTCTCGCCGAGCGCAAGCCGCAGGCCGTCGCGCTCGGCGCGTGTGCTCTCCAGCGTGGTGTTGAGCTCGCTCAAGCTGGCTTGGGCCTGCGCCTTGGCGCTCTGCTCCATCGACAGCGCGCGCGCCAAATCGGCCAGCTCCTGATTCAGCGCCGCCAGCGCCTTGTCGCGGCCGCTCAGCGCGTCGGACAGCGTGAACTGGCCGATGGTGAAGATCAGCAGCACGAACACCAACACCATCAGCAGCGAACTCAATGCATCGACAAAACCCGGCCAGAAGTCGATCTGGCGGCGACGGCGGGTAGCCAGCGTGCTCATCGGCGCGTCCTCAGGCGGTCGGCGTGCGCTTGTGCTCCAGCGCCGCCGCGATGGTGCGCGTCAGCAGCCGGAACTCTGCGCGCAGTTCATCGCTGAGCTGGGCACCGCCGGGCGCGGCGAGCGTCTTCAGCGTCTGCCGCAGCTCGTTCTGCGTCTGCGCCAGGTCGGCCAATCCGCGCGATTCGCGCGCCATCAGCTCGGCCAGCTTGCCGAGCTGCGTGTTCAATTCTCCTAGCTGCTCGACGCTGCTGCGACGCTCGCGCTCGCTGTCGACGATCGCTCGCTGCATGCGCTCCAGCCCGTCGGCGGTCTGCTCCAGCAGCGCCTGCACATAGGCCGGCACCGAGGCCTCGCCCTCGGCCAGCGCGCCGCCGCCGCTGCTCAGCCGAGTCATGCCCGACAGCCAGTCTTCCAGCTCGGTGTAGAAGCGATTGGACGCGCGGCCGGACTGCAGATCCAGAAAACCCAGCACCAGCGAGCCGGCGAGGCCGAACAGCGAGGTCGAGAAACTGGTCGCCATCCCCGAGAGCGGCGCCTGCAGACGCGTCTTCAGCGACTCGAACATCGCCAGCGCATCGCCGCCCGCGCTCAGCCCGCCGATGATGTCGCTGACCGAGGCGATGGTCTTCAGCAGTCCCCAGAAGGTCCCGAGCAGACCGAGAAACACCAGCAGCCCGACCAGATAGCGCGACAGATCGCGCTGCTCCTCCAAACGCAGATGCACGCTGTCGAGGATCGAGCGCATCGAGGCCGGCGACAGGGACAGCGGCCGGCGCTCGCTGCGGCTCAGCATCTGCGCCATCGGCGCCAGCAACACCGGCGGCTCCAGCGCGCGCTCGGGATTGCTGCGCCTGAAGCCCTCGATCCAGCGTACCTCGCGCTGCAGCCGCAGCACCTGCAGCAGATTGACGCCGATGCCAGCGGCAAACACCGCCAGAATCACGCCGTTGAAGCCACTGTTAGCGCCAAACGCAGCGATCAAGGGCTGCAACAAAGCCCCCGCCGCAGTCGCGATCAAAGTCAGGAACAACAGCATCCACAGCAGCGCGCGATACGGCTGGCTCATGCGACACCCGCGGGCAGAAGGCGAAGCGCCATCCTGGCGGAGCGTGGCTGAATGGAAGGCTAGGGACGGCAAGAAGCGGGGAAAGGGGAAAGGGGAAAGGGCTGGACTGATCGGGTAGGCCATAGCACCGTGGCTGGATGCATCGGTCGATTGACGCGGCCCAAAGCAGACACGCGCATACAGCCGCTTTAGCGATGTCCCGCATTCCCATGCCCGCCGCGAAGCACGCGCATGCCAAGGTTCAGGCCCCTGCCCCTTGCCGCCTGCCCCGCCTTTGGCTGTGCGCTGTCCCTCACCTCACCCCATTCAATCGCCAGTCGTACTCGCTGTATTCGAGGTCGATGGCGCCGATGCGCAGTTTGCGTTCGGCGGTGGGGTCGTCGGTGAGGTCGTCGGCGTAGCGGGTGAGGAAATCGAAGACGGTGGCGTCGTTGAAGTCGCTGGCGTACCAGTCGAACAGCTTGGAGATGCGCATCACGCTGCCGGCGGCCTCGTAGCGGTTGCGCGTGCGGTCGCGCAGGAAGCGGCGGGTCTGGTCGTCGAGTTGGGCATCGAGGCGCGCGCCGACGTAGGCCTCCGGGCGCAGCGCCGGGCAGCCGATCGAGGCGCAGTTGACGGCGAAGTGGATGCGCGGCTCGTCGAAACCGCGGGCGCCGCGGATCAGATCGTGCTCGACCTCGTCCAGCGAGCGTTCGGCGCCGAGCAACTGGAAGTAGCGCTGTTTCCACGGCGAGCTGAACCAGCCGCCGAGATCCTTGATCGACTCCAGCGCCGGCCAGCGCGTCAGCACCAGCTCGATGGTGTAGGCGTTGTAAGCATTGATCAGAAAAGCCTGGCGATCCTGCAGCGACCAGCGCTCGTACTCGCTGGCGCTGACCGCGCTGAGCGTGTCCAGATAGGCCTTGAGCGCGGCGCGATCGCGCGCGAAGCCGGCGTAATCCACCTGGCTGGCGGTGCCCTGGTTGATCCAGCGCACGTGCTGCGTCAGCAAGGCGGTCCAGGCCGCGTGCCCGGCGTCGAAGGCGGCCGCGGGGCGGGCCAGCAGTCCCTGCAGCGAAAGGGCCAATATCAACATCAGGATGCGCATGGGTGTTCGGGGTCCAGGGTACGGGCGCGGCGACGGCGTGCCGACGCGGCGCCGCAGTATAGGCGGCGGATCTGCGCCGCCCGGAGCCGGCCGCGGCCGTTGCTTCCGGCACATGGTGCGGGCCATGCTGCTCTGCATAGTGCCGTTACATTCAACCTTGAGGTGGTCATCCATGTCTGTACTGTCACGTGCTGTGTGGGGTGCGTTGTGCGCCATTGGTCTGAGCGGCGCGGTGTACGCGGAGGAGCTGAAGACCGCGGACGAAGTGATCGCCAAGAACATCGAGGCGCGCGGCGGCCTCGACGTGATCAAGGGCATCAAGACCACGCGCGCCGAGGGCACCATGACCATGGGGCCGATGCAGATGCCGTTCACCGTGGAAGTGGCACGGCCGTCCTCGATGCGCATCGATTTCAGCTTCCAGGGCATGCAGGCATCGCAGGCCTACGACGGCAAGAGCGGCTGGCAGATCATGCCGATGATGGGCAAGCTCGATGCCGAGCCGATGTCCGAAGACGAGCTCAAGCAGTTCAAGCAGCAGGCCGATATCGATGGCGCGCTGGTCGACTACAAGGCCAAGGGCCACAAGGTCGAACTGCTGGGCGTCGAGGACGTCGACGGCACGCCGGCCTACAAGCTGAAGGTGGTGCGCGCCGATGGCGGTGAGGAGATCAACTACATCGACACCGAGTACTTCCTGGCGATCAAGACCGAGAGCAAGGTCAAGATCCAGGGTCAGGAAGTGCAGGGCGCCGCGATCCTGGGCGATTACAAGGAAGTCGCCGGCACCATGGTGCCGTACTCGATCACCAATGTGATCACTGGCCCGATGGGCGAGATGAAGCAGGAAATGCAGTTCACCAAGGTCGAGGCCAACGTCGACATCGCCGCGGACCGCTTCAAGCAGCCGCCGCCGAAGCCGGCTGACACCGCCTCCAAGTAAGTCCCTGCCGCGCTGCGCTTCCGAGGAAGCGCGGCGCTTTTCCCATCGTTCTGCCACCGCCCTCGCGGAGGATGTCATGCGCACGCCCGTTCTGTTCCTGCTCGCGCTCGGCGCCAGCGCTGCTGTTGCCCAATCTGCTCCGGATCCCAGCGTCTTTGGAGGTCTGAGTGCGCGCCATATCGGCAGCGCGCAGATGAGCGGCCGCATCAGCGCCATCGACGCCACCAGCAGCTTCCCGCAAACCATCTACGTGGGTGCAGCCTCCGGCGGCGTCTGGCGCTCGACCGACGGCGGCAACTCCTACAAGTCGGTGTTCGACGCGCACGCGCAGAGCATCGGCGCCATTCGCATCGATCCCAATGATCCCAAGCGCGTCTGGGTGGGCACTGGCGAGGCCAATGTGCGCAACTCGGTGTCGGTGGGCGACGGCGTGTACCTGAGCACCGACGGCGGCGACAGCTTCAAGCGCATGGGTCTGGAGAAGGTCGAGCGCATTGCTCGACTGGCCGTCGATTACACCGACGGCAACACCGTGTTCGTCTGCGCCACCGGCGCGCTGTGGAGCGATTCGACCGAGCGCGGCGTCTACCGCAGTCGCGATGGCGGCCTCAGCTTCGAGAAGGTGCTGTACGTGGATGCTGGCACCGGCTGCAGCGACATCGCCATGGACCCGCGCAATCCCAATGTGCTGTATGCCGGCATGTGGAGCTTCCGGCGCTCGCCGGATTTCTTCACCTCGGGCGGCAAGGGCTCGGGCCTGTATCGCAGCTTTGACGGCGGCAGCACCTGGAACAAGATCGAGAACGGACTGCCGGCCGGCGAGAAGGGCCGCATCTCGGTGGCGGTGGCCGCGAGCAAGACCAATGTCGTCTACGCGCTGGTCGAGGCCAAGAAGACGGCGCTGTATCGCTCAGACAACATGGGCAATCAGTGGACGGAGGTGAATTCGAGCGCGAATGTGCAGATGCGCCCCTTCTACTTCGCCGAAATCGTGGTCGATCCCACCGACCACAACCGCGTCTATCGCCCGGCCTATGTGACCACGGTCTCGACCGACGGCGGCAAGACCTTCAACGGCATGAGCTTTGGCGGCTCGGTGCACCCTGACCACCACGCGCTGTGGATCAATCCGAAGCTGCCGCAGCAGTTGCTGCTCGGCACCGATGGCGGGCTCTACGAATCGATGAACCAGGGCGCCAAGTGGCGGCATGCGCGCAATCTGCCGGTCAGCCAGTTTTATCACGTGAGTGCCGACATGGCGCAGCCGTACAACGTCTACGGCGGTCTGCAGGACAACGGCTCCTGGATGGCGCCCTCGCGCGGCGCCTCGGGCATCCGCAACCGCGACTGGGACAGCGTCGGCATGGGCGATGGCTTCTGGGTGTGGCCCGACCCCAGCGATGCCAACACCGTGTTCAGCCAATACCAGGGCGGCAAGCTGCTGCGCGTCAATCGCGCCATCGGCGAGGTCAAGCAGATCGCGCCGGCGCGCGGCGAGGGCGAGGAAAAGCTGCGCTTCAACTGGAACACGCCGACCGTGCTGGCGCCCAGCGGCAAGCTCTACACCGGCTCGCAGTATCTGCATGTGTCCAGCGACCGCGGCGACAGTTGGACGCGCATCTCCCCCGATCTGACCACCGACAACCCGGCCTTTCAGCGCCAGGCGCAGTCCGGTGGTCTGACCCGCGACAACTCCACCGCCGAGAACCACGCGACGATCTACACCATCGCCGAGTCGCCGCTGGATGCCCGCACGATCTGGGTGGGCACCGACGACGGCCATGTGCAGCTGACCCGCGATGGCGGCCAGAGCTGGACCAATCTGACGGGCAAGCTGAAGGGCGCACCGAAGGGCGGCTGGGTGTCGCGCATTGAGGCCTCACCGCATGACGCCGGCACCGCCTTCTTGACCATCGATGATCACCGCCGTGGCGACATGAAGCCCTACGTGCTGGTCACGCGTGACTACGGCGCCAGCTTCACGGCACTGGATCTGAGCACGGTCGAAGGCTACGCCTGGGTGATCGAACAGGATCCGGTGCAAGCCAATCTGCTCTACCTCGGCACCGAGTTCGGCCTGTATCTGTCGCTGGATGCCGGCGCGCACTGGACGCGCTTCGCCGAGAATCTGCCGCGCGTCGCGGTGCACGATCTGTACATCCACCCGCGCGAACACGATCTGATCATTGCCACCCACGGCCGCGGCATCTACATCATCGACGACCTGACGCCGCTGCGCGCGCTGACGCCCGAGTTGCTGGCGCAGGAACTGGCGGTGCTGCCCTCGCGCCCCGGCATTCAGACGGTCGGCGGCGCGCTGCAGGAGTTCGGCGGCGACGACGAGTACGCCGGACAAAGCCTGCCGGACGTGGCGGTGATCAACTTCTACGCCCAGAAGCGCCATATGTTCGGCGACTCCAAGCTGGAGGTGTACAACGCCGCCAATGAGAAGGTGACGACGCTGCCGGTGGACAAGCGCCGTGGCGTGGTGCGCATCGATTGGCCGATGCGTCTGAAAGCGCCGAAGCTGCCGCCGTCGACGCAGTTGGTCCCAGCCTTTGTCGGTCCGCGCCTGCCTGAAGGCGAGTACCGCTACGTGCTGACGCGCGGCAAGCAGGTGGTCGAGGGCAAGGTCACGCTGGCCGCCGATCCGCGCTCGCCGCACAGCCCGGAAGACCGCGCCGCCCAGCGCGAACTGGCCTTGGCGCTGCATGGCGAACTGGGTGAGCTGACCTACACCGCCGATACGCTGACCGATCTGATCAAACAGATCGACGCCCGCCTGCAGTCACTGGCCGGCAAGGCGCCCAAACAGCTGAGCAGCTACCGAGCCGCCATCGACACGCTGCAGAAGCAACTGGCAGCCAGCAGCACCGATGGCGGCTACGTCAGTGGCGAAGAACAACTGCGCGAGCGCATGGGCCAGCTCTACGGCGCCGTGGTCAGCTACGACGGCCGCCCCAGCGCCAGCCAACAGCGCGAGCACGAAAACGTCCAGCGCGAACTCACCGAGCGCAATGCCGACCGCGACCGCCTGCTGGCGCAGCTGCCGGACATCAACGCCGCGCTCAGCAAAGCCGGCGCCGACGCACTCAAACCACTCGACCGCGCCACCTGGGAAGCCCGCGAACAAGGCGGCGGTCCCGCCACGCTGGCGCGCTGGTGGTTCAGCGGCGGCTGGATGGTGATGCACTAAGCCCAGGACCCGGGAGCGCCGCCGGCGCTCCCGGGTGACACGCCAAGGCCGCGTCCTGCGCATCCGCATCGCCCGGCCATGCCACCAGCGTCCGCACGCGAGGCGCCCGGCGCTCTTGTCTCACCCGCGCACGCGGCTCCAGACCTGCGCCGCGTAGTAGTAGCCGCCGAAACCGATGGCGTGGGTCAGCACGTGGTCGATGGCGAGCGGCGTGACCTGGCGGATCAGCGCCAGTTCGCTCGCCAGAAGGCCTCGACGCCAAGGCCGGGGCGGTGACGGCGCTGGCTCCGACCAATGCGGCTTGCCGGAGCGCCCCCGGTGGACGAGACCAGGATTGATTCATCAGCGATGACTGCTTACATTGCCAGCAACGCTGTCAGTGGAGTCCCGCATGAGCACACTCACCGTTCGAAACCTGGATGAGGCCACCGACCGTGCCCTGCGTCTGGCGGCGGCCCAACTCGGCATCTCCAAGGAAGAATTCGTGCGTCGCAGCCTGCGCAAGATCGTGAGCCATGGCACTGCGGCGGACGCAAGCCCGCCGAGCCCTACTGGCGCGACTCTCCTCGCGCGCATGCGGTCGCGCTTTGCGCATGGGTACGCGGCGGATCTGGAATTGCCGCCGCGTGACGGTTCATTGCGCGAGGTGGACCTGGGCCAGCCATGATCGTTCTGGATACCAACGTCCTTTCGGCGTTGATGACGCCCGGCCGCTACCCCGCGGTTGAAGCCTGGCTTGCGACGCAGAACGAGGCGGACCTTTACCTCTCCGTCGTCACTGAAGCCGAATTGCGACAGGGCGTCCTCGCGCTGCCGGCTGGCAAGCGCCGCGACACGCTGGCGGCCGACGTGGAACTCACGCTGATCGACTTCGCCGCGCGGATCCTGTCGATCGATCGCGCTGTTGCCACGGCATGCGCTTCGCTCGTTGCGGGCCGACGAGCGCTCGGGCGACCGATCCAGTTCGCGGATGCCTTGATTGCGGCCACCTGCAAGGTCCATGGGGCCGTCCTTGTTACGCGCAACATCCGAGATTTCGAGCACTGCGATCTTGCACTGGTCGATCCCTTTGCCTTGGCAGAGTAAGCGGAGATCGACGGGGTGGACGCCGGGGAGTTCCTCGCCACCGTTGGCGAGTAACAATGA
The DNA here is from genome assembly GCA_046346965.1 of Lysobacterales bacterium. Taxonomy (GTDB): domain Bacteria; phylum Pseudomonadota; class Gammaproteobacteria; order Xanthomonadales; family SZUA-5; genus JAXMHB01. The sequence continues at coordinate 41,987 of JAXMHB010000021.1, read as the reverse complement.
CGGCCGGGAATCGGATAGACCGGCCTGCGAGCAGGCGGCCATGACCGAGTTGCGCGATCACAGCAGTGCTTCGCATTTTGCATATGGCGCAATTGCAGAATGCGAAGGTCGCCGGTCCGGGCTGGATGCGCGCGTCACCAGTGTCCGATCATTTCTTTTTAAAACATGGTGTTATGACATCTCACAGAGCTGGCACGGATCTCGCTAAAGGGTACTCGCCCCCGGACGAACCGGGGAAACACTGCAAACCCACCCTCAAGCAAATCCCTGGAGATACCGCCATGAACCTCAAGAACCTGTTTGCTGCTACCGCCCTGTCCGCCGCGCTGCTGGTTGCCGGCACCGCTAACGCCGCCGGCCCGACCTCCGGCCAGATCATCATCCGCGGCACCGTCGGTGCGCTGTGCGAGATCGGTGTGGTCGACTACGGCACCAACCTCGACCTCGTTGCCGGCGAAGCCAACCGCGCCGTCGGTCAGGTGAAAGAGACCTGCAATGATCCGGACGGCTACTCGGTCAGCTTCACCTCCGCCGAAGGCGGCAAGATGGTCGGTCCGCGCGGCGCGGTGAGCGCCTACCGCGTGAACTACGACTCGATCGCCGACCACAGCCTGGCCACCGACGCCTCGATCGCCCGCCCGGACCCGCAGTGGAACGCGGCCTACGAGTTGACGGTGAATGTCGAAGGTCAAAGCGAGTTGCCGGCCGGCGAGTACCGTGACACCGTGACCGTGACCATCGCGGCCAGCTGATTCCTCAAAACTCCTTCCCGTGGCGGCGGGCGCCGGCAGCAGAGCAACGCTGTCGGCGTTAGCCCGGATGTTTCATGAGGTCGCGAGGAAATGTGTGGCGTCGTTGTAGTGCCGCGGGAATCGGCAGGTCCATCTCAATGACACAGTGCCCGCGACCATTTCCCCGCTCACGCGGCCCTCGCTGGTTCTTCGCGCCGGACTCTTTGTTGCTCGTCGTCGCAATGGAACCACCATTCCTCCTTCTCGCGCCTCGATTCCGGCGCAAAGCCCTGCGCGATCATCCGCGTGCCCTCATGAAACATCCGGGCTAGCCGTGATCGACAACCTCATAGGCCGGATCCTTCGCGTCCGCGGTGCCTGGCTTAGCGAACAGCCCTACACTCGAGGCGCCTGCCCTGGACAGCAACCCAGGAATTCCTTGACATGACGTCGTTTCATGTTAAAGAAAAGCAGATTCTTTAACATATCGAAGCGCTCATGTTAACGCCGACATACCCCATCCCGCCCTTACCGCCACCAGTTCAGCTGGAAACGGTGCCGGTCTTGAAGGCACTGGCCGCCGCCAACCGCGCTCTGGCGGAACTCAAGGGGCGCGCGGCTACCATCCCGAACCAAGGCATCTTGATCGATACGCTGACCTTGCAGGAGGCCAAAGCAAGTTCTGAGATCGAAAACATCGTGACCACCCAAGACGAGTTGTTCCAGGCCACACTGTTCCCGGAGGGCCCAGACTCGGCCGCCGCCAAGGAAGTCGCGCTGTATCGGGACTCGCTGCGCTTGGGCTACAGCCGCTTGATTCAGACAGGCGGTCTGATCACCAACAACACACTGATCGACATGTTCCGACTGCTGAAGCGCCGCAGTGGCGGCTTCCGAAACACACCCGGGACTGTGCTGCGCAATGATGTGACCGGGGAAACGGCCTTTGTGCCGCCGCAGGACGGCAACGAGATCGTGGTGCACATGAGCGCGTTGGAGCGCTTCGTCAACGACGACGAGGCTTGCGCCTTGGACCCATTGATCAAAATGGCGCTGATCCATCACCAGTTCGAGAGCATCCACCCATTCCCGGACGGCAACGGGCGCATCGGCCGCATTTTGAACGTGCTCTACCTCACACGCGCAGGGCTGCTGGACATCCCCATTCTCTATCTCAGCCGCCACATTACGCGCAGCAAGGGTGAGTACTACCGCTTGCTACAGGCCGTGCGTGACGATGGCGCATGGCAAGACTGGGTGATCTACATGCTGACGGCCGTCGCACAAACGGCGCAGACCACCTTGAGGCTGGTCGAGGGCGTACGTGGGCAAATGGCGTCGATGAAATCGCAGCTGCGAGAGCGCTTGCCGAAGCTCTACTCCCAGGACTTGCTCAACAACCTGTTCCGCCACCCCTACACCCGCATTGATTTCCTGATGACGGATCTTGGCGTGACTCGACAGACCGCAGCCAAGCATCTGGACAAGCTGGCCGAAGCAGGCTTCGTGCAGAAGCAACAGGCCGGGCGCAGTAACTATTACGTCAACAGCGCGCTGGTCAACTTGTTCCTGGAGGTAGGCGAGGGGAGCTGAGGTGCGAGGACGTCCCGGACATGCCTGCCTGCTGCCGCGGCCGCGCGCTCAGCCGCGCCCGGCTTTCCCCACCCGCGACTCATCTTCTCGAGCAGCGCCGAGATCGGTCGCCAGATCGCTCAGCATCGCGCGGGCGCAGGCGGCGGACATCTTCAGCGGATTGAAGGTCTCGCGCTCGGCGTAGCGCAGCAGCATCTGGCGCGTGCTCCACAGCGGCGGCACATGGTGCATGCCCCACCCGGCAAACCAGCGGCGCTCGATCTCGCTGAACTCCAGGATGGTCACCTCGGTGTGGCGCGGGTCTTTGATGATCCGCGCGTAGGTGCTGTTGACCGCCTCGCGGGCGCCTTCCAGGCATTGCAGGAACTCACGCGAGCTGTACATCAGCGCGCCGGTGACACCCACCTTGGCGTTGTTGGCGCGAGAAACGCCGAGGATGGCGTCGATGTCTTCGGGGCGCGGCAATTCGACGGCCCGCGAGGCGTAGATCAGTCGGCACAGGGCCATGACAGCACTCCCAAAAACGCGCAGCGTAGCCATGGCGCGATCAAGGTTGCGCGGCGACGAGGTGTCCCTGAGGTGAACAGCGACGCTGACTGCAAGCCCGCGGGCCGCCTCAGCCGCTGCTGCTCGGGAAGTTCAGCGCACAGCGCGCGATGAAGTCGTCGATGACGGCGGTGTCGTAGCGCTGCTGTTCGGCGCTCGGCGCCACCAGTTCGTCCGGGAAAGTGCCGTAGCCGGCGAGCAAACAGTGCCAGGACATGCTGGGATAGGCCGAGGCGATGCCCTGACGCTGGATTTCCTGGTGCAGGTTCTCGCCGTGGAACCAGCATTCCAGCACTCGCCGCAAGGAGTCGGATAGCGCCTCGTTGGCGGCATTCGCGCGCCAGTAGTCGGTGTCCTCGCGCTGATTCACCCGGTAGTGGCAGACGATGTAATCGCGAATGCCCTCGATCCGCCGCGCGATGTCCTCGTTGAAGCGCTGGCGGCGCTGGGCCAGATCGCCGGGTGCATCGCAGGCGCGGATCAGGCGCTCGACGGTTTCCAGCACCAGGTGGATCGCGGTGGCTTCCAGCGGCTCGATGAAGCCCTGCGACAACCCGATCGCCACGCTGTTGTGCGCCCAGGTCTGTTCGACGCGGCCGACGCGCATCTTCAAGTGGCGCGCGTGGACGTCGCTGTCGAGTAGTCCCAGCCGCATGCGCAACTCGGTTTCAGCGGCATCGGCGCTGCAATGGTCGGCGCTGTAGACGTAGCCGTTGCCATTGCGATGGGTCAGCGGAATCTTCCAGGCCCAGCCGTGTTTCAGCGCGGTGGAGTCGGTTTGGCAGCGCAGGCCTTCCGCATCCGGCGGTGTGGGCATCACCACCGCCGAGTCGTTGTACAGATTGCGCTTGAAGGGCAGGAAGGGCACGCCCAGCGCCTCTTGATGGATCAGCGCGCGAAAGCCGCTGCAATCGATGTAGAGATCGGCCTCCAGCCGCCGACCGTCCTCGGTGTGCAGCGCCTGCACGGCGCCCGACTCGGCACGCTCCACGCGCACCACCTTGCCCTCCAGATGCTGCACGCCGAGCCCCTGCGCATGCTGGCGCAGGCGCACGCCGAGCAGCGCCGAGTCGAAGTGATAGCCGTAGGCCACCAGGAAGGGGAAATGGTGCGCCGGCAGCGGCGCCAGCCGCCGCTCAGCCAGGGCGGCATTCAGGAAATAGCGGTCCGGATGCGCCGGCAGATCGATGCCGTGCCGACGCGCGTGGCAGTGGTAGTAGAAGGCCGGCAAGGTGTGCTCGTCGACCTGCGCCGGAAAGGGATGGAAATAGCTCTCGAAACCGGGGCGTCGCGACCAGTCGTTGAAGCGAATGCCGGTCTTGTAGGTGGCGTGGCAGGCCGGCATCCAGTCCGCTTCGGCCAGCCCGATGGTGTCGAAGAAGGCTTTGAGCTGCGGCGTCGACCCCTCGCCCACACCAATGATCCCGATCTCGCTCGATTCCAGCACCGACACCGCCACACCCGGCCAGTGCCTGGCAAACAGATTCGCGGCAATCCACCCAGCCGTGCCACCGCCCAAGATCAGGATGCGCTGCGGACGATTGGGTGCGTGCACGGCGGGCTCGGTGGCGGGAGGTGCGGGCGATTATGGCGTGGCGCGAGGGGCGAAGGGCAGCGCTTGCGCGGCGCAGCCGCGCGCTGCTCTGAGCGCCCGTCGGCTATGCCGGCGGGCCGGTTCGAGGGCACGAGGGCACGAGGGCACGAGGGCACGAGGGCACGAGGGCACGAGGGCACGAGGGCACGAGGGCACGAAAAGGCTCGCAGGCCAGGGGCATGTGTCAAGAACCAAACCACCAAGGCACACATAGCTTCAGGCTTCCAGCTTTTGCGTGCCCTCGTGCCCTCCGCTTTGCTTGCGCGTGCCCTCGTGCTCTTACGTGCCCTTGCCTACGCCTGCCGATCCAGCGATTCCGACTCCGGGTACGGCCAGCGCAGATGGCCGTAGCGCACGATCAAGACGGCAACGCCGAGCAGGACGATGGCGCCGGCGCCGGCGAGCAGCAGCCAGGGCGAGTGATAGGCGCTGTCGGCCATCAAATGGCGGGCGATGCCGACCATAGCGATGTACAGCGGCATGCGCACCGGCAGTTTGCCCATGCGCCAGTAGATCTCCACCATCGAGATCATTTCGAGGTAGATGAACAGCAGCAGCAGATCCACGACGGTCACCGCGCGCGCGCCGAGCATGCGGTAGAGCTCCATGGCGCCGGCGATGACGGTCGCCGCCGTGATCAGGATCAGGCCGCCGCGTTCGAGCAGTTGGATGCCGCGGTGAAAGGCAGTCTGCAGCGGGCGTGTCGGGTTCATGGCGGCGCTCCTGCGCGGGTCCGTGAGCACTGTAACGAGGCTCGGCATCCCCGTCGTTTGATCGCGCGCAAGCGCCGGCGCCATATCGGGTTTGGCCGCACTTCACCAGAGTAGCCGGGGGCGCGATTTAGACTCGCGGTTCCGGGCGCAGTCGCCCTCGCCCTGTCGGGAGGCCTTCCCTTGATTCGTCCACTGGGACTGGCGCTGGCGCTGGCTGGCGGGAGCGCGGCGGCGCAGAACGTGATCGGTCAGGTCGATTACGCCGACCACGTCAGCATCGTCGGTTGGGCCTGTCTCGCCGGCGACGCTGAGACGCAGTTGCCGATCGAACTCTGGGCGCACGATCTGGATCAGCAGCGCTGGACGCGCCTTGCCGTGGAGACCGCCAATCGGCCGCGGCTCGACATCGAGCGTGCCGGCGTCTGTGGCAGCGGCAGCGGTGCCGGCGCGCACGGCTTTGAGTACACCGTGCTGCCGGAGTCGCTGATCGCCGAGCGCAGCACGCTGGAGTTGCGCGCTTACGTGGCGCAGGGCGGTACACCGCTGCCGCTGCCGGGCGGCGCCACGGTGAGCTTCAAGACCGCCGGCCTGCCGTCCAAATCCGATGTCTGGCGCACTGATTACGAGAACCCGGCGCAGCGCGTGGTGTCGATGCACTCCTGCGTCTGGCCCTACAAAGGCGCCAATGCGAACGAGGCCACCGACAGCCGCGATCCCTTGTTTCTGCACGCGGGCCCGACGCTGCTGACGCCCTGGGAGCGCCATCCCGGCGTGTTTGCGCTGCCGAATTACTGCGTGCAGAACACCGCCGGCGATGACGCACGCTGGGCGTGGTCGCGTAGCAATGCGGCCACCAATGCCAGCGGCTGGCCACGCTCGAATTACTGGGTGGTCAGCGCCAACAATGAACTGGCCTACAGCACCACCCAGAGCGGCCCGCCCGGCCAGAGCGAGGCGCTCAATCAGGGCGGGCTGTACACGCTGCGCGCCGAGGACGGCGGCTTTGTGCTCGGCATCCGCCACCAGAGCCCGGACTACAGCATCGACGACACGCCCTTCCTGTCGGTCGGCGCGCAGACCGGGCGCGGCGTGTCGGGCCCGCTGGCCTGGGTGGAGCCCACCGGCGCCGACACCTGGCTGCAGTTCAGCGTGGCCGAACGCTTGCGCAGCAACCGGGATCCGGGCGATTACCACGACATCATCGCTTTCATCGAGCTGATGTGGGGCGGCTACAAGCGCTATCTGGCGGTCTCGCTGATGCAGACCGGCCTGCGCCATCAGTACCACTGGAACTGGAACGTGCTGGAATCTTTCTGGTTCCCTGGCGGCGAGTTCGTGCTCCTGGGCAGCGAGACGATCCGTACGCGCTGTGATCTGGCCGGCGCCGAATTGCCCGCGATCGCGGCCGATGCGCCCATCGCCTACGGCAAGGCGCAGCCGGTCGCCGTACCGATCCGCGCACTGCTGGAATGCATCGAGCGCGAGGACCTGTCCAACCTGCACGCCGGCCTCGGCACCCGCATCGCCTGGTCGACGCCGCGCCCGCGCGATCTGCCGCTGGCGATCACCGGCATCCACCTGGCCATTGAACAAGGCCCCAATCGGCCCGCGTCCGAGATGCTGACCTGGTTCTCCAAGCCCAAATTGCTGCGCTATTGAGCGTTCCCATGAGCAATCCCTATCTGCTGGCCGGAGGCGTGCTCAGTGCGCTGGCGGCGCTGTTGCACGTCGGCTGCATCGTCTATGGCGCGCCCTGGTATCGCTTTTTCGGCGCCGGTGAGCGCATGGCGCAACTGGCGGCGGCCGGCAGTCCTGTGCCGGCCTACGTAACGGCGGGCATCGCGGCCGTACTGTTGCTCTGGTCAGCCTATGCGCTGGCGGGCGCGGGGGTGGGGCCGCGCCTGCCGCTGATGCGCTACGCGCTGGCGGCGATCACCGGCGTTTACCTGCTGCGCGGCATCGCCGGCTTCGGGTTCGCCCTGCTGGCGCCGGGCGAGCGCAGCGTGGCTTTCTGGTGCTGGAGTTCGCTGATTTGCCTCGGCATCGGCACGCTGCACCTGTTGGGCACGCGACTGCTGTGGTCCGAGTGGCCGGGGACGGCGGGCTGAGGGTGTTCATCGCAATAGGGGGCGGGGGACCAACACTGCGGCGCGTGCGCGGGACGCTGTCCGGTTCGGTTTGCTGCACCGCCTACCCGCTGGCCGTCACCCGGACCTGGATCGATTTGTAGGCGGGGGTGTAGCTGTGCGGATCGTGGGCGTCGAGTTCGACCAGGACGGTGGCTTCCGGGAAATAGGCGGCGCAGCTGCCGCGGGCGATCGGGTAGCTGACGGCGTGCAGTCCGCGCAGCTGACGGCGGCCATCGGGCGTGCACAGGTCCACGCGGGCGCCCTCGCGCAGGCCAAGCGCGGCGAGGTCCTCGGCGTTGACGAACAGCACGTCGCGGCGACCGCGCACGCCGCGGTAGCGGTCGTCGAGGCCATAGATCGTGGTGTTGTACTGATCGTGCGAGCGGATGGTCGTCAGCCACAGCAGATCGGCGGCGGACGCCGGCGCGGCGCTGCCGTGGAAGCACAGCAGCTGGGCGCGGCCGCTGGCGGTGCGCCACTCGCGCGCGGCGGCGGCGTTGGGCAGCTGAAAACCGCCGGGCACGCGGATGCGCTCGTTGTAGCGCTCGAATCCCGGAATCGTCGCCTCGATCAGATCGCGGATGCGGTCGTAGTCCTCGGCCAACGCCGCCCACGGCACGCGGCTTTGTGGCAGCAGCGCCTGCGCCAGTCCGGCGACGATGGCGGGCTCCGAGCGCAGCGCTGCTGACAGCGGCTTTTTCATGCCGCGCGAGGCGTGCACGATCGACATCGAGTCCTCGACGCTGACGAACTGCGGGCCAGCGGCCGTCAGATCCTCATCGCTGCGCGCCAGACACGGCAGGATGTAGGCGGCGCCGCGGTGCAGCAGATGCGAGCGATTGAGTTTGGTGTGGATGCCGACGACCAGATCGAGCCGCGCCATTGCCTCGGCGCTGCGCTCAGGATCGGGCGCGGCCACGGCGAAATTGCCACCCAGCGCCACCAGCGCGCGCGTGTCGCCGCGCAGGATCGACTGCAGCGTTTCCACGACCGTGCCGCCGTGCTGGCGCGGCATCGGCTGCGCGAACTGGCGCTCCATGCGATCCAAAAAGTCCGCGCTGGGGCGCTCGTTGATGCCCATCGTGCGGTCGCCCTGCACATTGCTGTGCCCGCGCACCGGGCAGATGCCGGCGCCCGCTTTGCCGATCTGCCCGCGCAGCAGCAACAGGTTGGCCAGTTGCTGCACCGTGCGCGTACCGTGGCGGTGCTGGGTGATGCCCATGCCGTAGGCGATGATGCAGCGCTCGCTGCGCGCGTACAGCGCCGCCAGCGCGTGCAATTCGCTGAGCGGCAGGCCGCAGACGCTGACGATGTCGTCCCAGCTGAGCGCGGCCAGTTCCGCCTGCAGCGCCGCCAGTCCGTCGCAGTGCTCGGCGAGGAAGGCGTGATCGAGCACCGGCTCGCCGGCGGCATCGAGCTCGAACAGGCGCTTCATCAGGCCCTGGATCAGGGCGTGATCGCTGCCCACGCGCGGCTGCAGATAGTGGGTGGCCAGCTCGGTGGCGCCGCCGGTGAGCATCTCGCTGGCGTGTTTGGGCGAGCGGAAGCGCTCCAGCCCGCGCTCGCGCAGCGGGTTGATGACGACGATGGGCACGCCGCGCCGCGCCAGCTCGCGCAGAGTGCCGAGCATGCGCGGATGGTTGGTGCCGGGGTTGTGGCCGAAGCTGAGCAAGAGATCGGTGGCGGCGAAGTCGTCCAGACTGACGGTGCCCTTGCCCACGCCGATCGCCTGCGGCAGGCCGATGCTGGTGGCCTCGTGGCACAGATTGGAGCAGTCGGGCAGATTGTTGCTGCCGTAGAGGCGCACCATCAGCTGATACAGGAAGGCCGCCTCGTTGCTGGTGCGACCCGAGGTGTAGAAGGCCGCCGCCAGAGGTGTTGGCAGCGCGCGCAGGCTGGCAGCGATCTCGGCCAGCGCGGTGTCCCAATCGACCTGCAAATAGCGATCAGTGGCCGCGTCATAGCGCAGCGGATGGGTGAGCCGGCCCTGCGCCTCCAGCCAGTGATCGCTCTGCTCGCGCAGCCAGCTGACCGTGTGCGCCGCGAAAAAGGCGGGATCGACGGCTTTGCGCGTGGCCTCCCAGGCCACCGCCTTGGCGCCGTTCTCGCAGAACTCGAAGGAGGAGGTGTGGCGCGGATCGGGCCAGGCGCAGCCGGGGCAGTCGAAGCCTTCCGGTTGATTGGCCTTCAGCAGCGTGCGCGCGCCCTCGGCCGGATTGCCCTCGCGGCGCAAGGCCTGGGTCACGGCGCCGAGCGCATCCCAGCCGCCGGCCGGGCCATCAAAGGGGGTGCGGATCTCGCTCACTGCAGGCGCTCCGGATGGGTGTAGACGTTGTAGCCGTCGGCGCGCAAAAAGCCGATCAGGGTGATGCCGGCCTGCTCGGCCAGACTGACAGCGAGCGTCGATGGCGCCCCGATCGCGGCGACCACGCTGGCGCCCGCGTGCCAGGCTTTGTGGATCAGCTCGGCGCTGGCGCGGCCCGACAGCAGCAGCAACTGATCCTGCCAGGGCAGGCTGCCGGCGTGGAAGGCGGCGCCGATGAGTTTGTCGAGCGCATTGTGGCGGCCGATGTCCTCGCGCAGCGCCTTGAGCTGGCCCTGATAGTCGTACAGCGCGACCGCGTGCACGCCGCCGGTTTGGGCGTAGTCCTGCTGCGCGGCGCGCAGGGCCGCCGGCGCCGCGCGCAACACGGCATCTGGCAATCGGCGTGTGCCCGTCACGGCCGTCGCCGGCAGGCGCCACAGCGCCGCAGCATCGAGCTTGCCGCAGACGCCGCAGCCGCCATGCATGGGTCCGCTGCGCGCCAGCGCGCTGAGCTCCGGCGGCACGCCGGCCAGTTCCACGCGCAGCTGATCGGGCGCGACCAGACGCGTGGCGACCAGCGCGCTGTGCTCGAGCACGCCCTCGGCATACAGATAGCCAAGCGCCAGTTCGGCGTCGTGGCCGGGCGTGCGCAGCGTCACCGTCAGCGTCTGCGGCGACGGCCATTCCGGGTGGTCGACGCTGATCAGCAATGGCGCTTCCACCGCCAGCCAGTCCTGGCAACTGGCCTCGCTGCCGGCACGGCGACGACGAATCTCGATCGCCTGCACGGGCGCCTGCGCAACCATCGGCGGCTCAGCGCAACTCGCGGCGCAGGATCTTGCCGACCGGCGTCTTCGGCAGGCTGTCGCGGAATTCGATCACGCGCGGCTGCTTGTAGCCGGTCAGCAGTTCGCGACAATGCGCGCGCAGCGCCTCCACGGTCAGCGCCGGATCCTTCCGCACTACCACCAGTTTGATCGCCTCGCCGGTTTTCTCGTCCGGCATCCCGATGGCGGCGGCTTCGAGCACGCCCGGATGCAGCGCGACCACATCCTCGATCTCGTTGGGATACACGTTGAAGCCGGACACCAGGATCATGTCTTTGCGGCGGTCGAGCAGGAACAGATAGCCCTCCTCGCCGCGGCGCGCGATGTCGCCAGTGCGGAACCAGCCGCCCTCGAAAAAGGCGCTGCGGGTTTCCTCCGGCCGCTGCCAGTAGCCGAGCGTCACTTGCGGACCGCGCACGCACAGCTCGCCGGCCTCGCCGATCGGCACCACCGCGCCCTGCTCATCGCGCAGCGTGATCTCCACGCCGGGCAGCGGCAATCCGATCGAGCCCACCGGATTCGGGCCATCCCAGCGGTTGACGGTGATGCCGGCGCTGGTTTCCGACAGCCCATACATCTCGACCACATCCTTGCCGGTGACCTGCTTCCAGCGCTCGGCGGTGGCGCGCCGCAGCGCGGTGCCGCCCTGCATGCACAGCTTCAGCCGCGAGAAGTCCAACGTGGCGAACTCGGGCGCGTTCAGCAGCGCGTCGTAGAGCGTGTTCACACCCGAGTAGATCGACGGCCGATGTTGGCGGAAGTCCTGGATCAGCGCCGGGATATCGCGCGGATTGGTGACCAGCACGCAGTGCAGGCCGTGGGTCCAGGCGTACATCATGTTGGTGTAGGCGGCGATGTGATAGAGCGGTAGGCAGATCAAACCGATCTCGTGCGCCGGATCGAGCAGACGGCCCAGCCACTGCTCGCAGGCGGCGACGTTCGCCATCAGCGCCAGGTGCGCCAGCTCGGCGCCTTTGGACACGCCGGTGGTGCCGCCGGTGTACTGCAACTGCGCCACCTCGCCCTGGGCGCGCGTCGGCGTGGTGCGTGGCAGCGTGGCGCCGGCCGCCATCGCCTTGCGCCAGCTCACCGCGCCCGGAATCTCGAAAGTCGGGATCACCTTCTTGACGTATTTCAGCGTGAAGTTCACCAGCAGCGACTTCGGCCACGGCAGCAGATCTCCGATGCGCGTGGTGATCACGTGGCGCACGCTGGTGTCATCCAGCGACTGCGCGGCGACATGGCCGAAGTTCTCGACCACGATCAGCACGCTGGCGCCGGCATCGGCCAGCTGGTGCTTGAGCTCGCGCGGCGTGTACAGCGGATTGACCAGCACGGCGATCAGATCGGCGCGCAGCACGCCCAGCACTGCAATCGGGTACTGCAGCAGATTCGGCATCATGATGGCGACGCGCTCGCCCGGCGTCAGTCCGAGTCCGCTGCGCAAGTAGGCGGCCAGATCGGCGCTCAGGCGATCGATCTCGGCATAGCTCAGCGTGCGCCCGAGATTGCTGAAAGCGGGTCGTGCGCCGAGGCGCTGGCACACCTCGATCAGCATCTGCGGCAGGCTCTTTCCGGCATCGATCGCGGCGGTCGCCACGTTGTCGAAGTCGGCCTTGGCGAGCACCGAGACGGCGTTGCTTCCGAAGGCTGGCATGGCAGGGCTCCGCAACCGGGGATCCGCATTGTGCGCGGATGCCGGCAAGCCGGGAAGTCAGGCGCCGCCGTGACCGTGACGCAGCTCGCTGGGCGCCGCCCCGAGCACGCGGCGGAAACTGCGCGACAGGTGCGCGGTGTCGGCAAAGCCAGCATCCAGCGCCGCATCGGTGACACTGGCGCCACCTTGCAACGCCTTCAGCGCGCGCAGCAAACGTCGCCACAGCAGATAGTTGCGCACCGGCATGCCGGTTTCCGCGCGAAACCGCTCGGCAAAGCGGCTGGTCGACAAATGCGCCAGCGCCGCCAGATCGCGGTGGTTGAGCGCCAGACTGGCGTCGGCCTCGATCTGCTGCAGCACGCGCTGCATGCGCGCGTCGATCGGGTCCGCTGCGTGCGCCAGCCCCGGCAGCGCCGCCGCGCTCCATTCGGTCGCCAGCCGCCGCGCCAGCGCCGCGTCGGGGCTCGCCCACAACTGCCGCAGCCCATCGACCAATGCTGGCGTCGGCGCCAGCGCCAGGCCAGCGTTGGTCAACCACTGCTGGTAGTGGCGCGGACCCGGGTCGATGAACAGACAGGCGACCCGACACGCCCGCGTGCGCACGCGGTGTGCTTCATCTGGCGCCAGCACCGCATGCTGCACCGAGGCCCAATTGTCGCGTTCCAGCTCGAAGGCGCCATCCAGCGCCACACACAGCTGCAGCGCCCGATGCGCATGCCGCCGCGAGTCCTGATCGGCGATCAGCGACAGCGCGGATTGCTCGAAGAAATAGACGGTCGCCGGCATGGCGCGGATTGTGGCACGGGCGGTGCGGCCGCACCGCCTGGTGCGGCGGAAGGGGGCGCGAATCAGGGCGGGCAGCGCGTGTACACGGTGTCCGTCTCGTCGCGGCGCAACTGACTGCCGTCTGCTGACAAGCGCAGGTGCAGCCAATGGCTGCGCTGCTGGCCGTCCTCTTCAAAGAAGGCCACGCGCACGTCCAGTGCATCCTTGCCCCGGGACTGGGCGGCGATGATCGGACCGCCGGCCGCGTAGAGCTCCAAAGTGCTGTCGCTGATGTCGAGTCGGCCTTCGGTCATGAAGTCCGCACAGGGCGGCGGTGTGTGGGTCCATCGACCGATGAAGGCCTCCGGCACCACGACCGCCAGCGACTGCGCCCAACTCGGCAGAGCGGCATCCTCGACGGGCTGGTTGTCAGGTCCCACCGGCCAATCAAAGGCTTCGATCAGATCGCCCGAGCGCACATCCCGCAGCTCGTCATGACGACCGAGTCCACCATGGGTCGTTTCCTGGTGAAACGCGATCTGACTCCCGCCTGCGAGAAATCGCCACCGCGAGATGGGTCGCTTGCTTCCGCGATAGGTGCGCCGCACACCGTCGGCGTAGACCACCAGGGTCAGGGGGATGGGATAGGCGGTACAGCAGTTTGGGTACGTCACCAGCCAGCCAACCGCGCGCCGATCCGGCGCAACGCGGATGTGTTCCAGACCCACGGGTGCACCGATGTCCGGGAGCGCCGGTTCTGGCGGGGCGACGAAGCTGCGCCCGTCCTCGGTGCGGATGCGCACGCTATCGCCATCGATTGCGGCACCGAGGTAACGCTCGGATGCCGTGAGCTGCGCGCTGAACCCGCTCAAAGCGAGCAGCCATGGCAGGGAAATGCGAGGGGCAAGGGGCATGGGGAAAGGAAAAGGGAAAAAGGAAAAGGGAAAAAGGGAAATCGTCGCAAGCCGGGAGTTTGTGGCGATGGCCGACGAGCGCGGTCGTGGCGAGGCCCCTGCGCGCCATTGGCGTGCATCCTGATTCAATCTTAGCCACGCAGCGCACCGCCACGCGACAGTGCCAAGCAAGCGCCGCCGTGCTGGTCCCCCGCCCCTTGCCCCCCGCCCGTCTTTGAAACGACGCAGCGTGCTTCCCTACTCCGGCCGCGTTTCCAGCTCCCAGCGCGTCAGCGTGGCCAGCGCTTCCTCGCGGGTGCTGCCGCACATCTCGGGTTCGGGGCGCAGGCTCAAGCACACGGCGGGGCGTTCGGGCAGGCCGAACAACAGGCACAAGCCGTTTGGATCGAGCTGTACGCAAGGCACGCCGGCGGGTTTGCCGGCCGGCATGCCCGGTATCGGCGAAGAGATCGAGGCGGCGATACAGCAGGCGGCGCAGCCGATACGACAGTTCATCCGGCCGCCCGCAGTGCGGCGAGCACGGGTGCGGTGTCGGGGCGGATGCCGCGCCAGCGCAGGAAGGATTCCGCCGCCTGCTCGACCAGCATGCCGAGGCCATCGTGCACCGCGGCAGCGCCGAGCGCGCGCGCGGTGTGGAGAAAGGGCTCGGCTGCGGCGCCATAGCTCAAGTCGTAGGCCACCGAGTCGGCGTGCAGCAAACCCTCGGGCAGCGCCGCCAGCGCGCCGCCGCGATAGGCTGCGGTGGCGTGGATCAGCACATCCACCGGCTCCAGCGCGTCCAGGGCATCGAGGCCGCGCGCCTGCACGCGGCCGAGGTCGGCGAACTCGGCGGCCAGCTGCTGCACGCGTTCGGGCGTGCGGTTGGCGACGATCAGCGCCGCCGGTGCGGCGGCCAGCAGCGGCGCCAGAATGCCGCGAGTGGCGCCACCGGCGCCGAGGATCAGCACGCGCGCGCCGGCGATGACCACACCCAGCCGCGCCAGATCGGCCATCAGGCCAGCACCGTCGGTGTTGTCGCCGCGCCAGCGCTGGCCGGGCAGACGGATCAAGGTGTTCACCGCGCCCGCGCGCGCCGCCGCTGCGCTCAACTCGGCGCAGTGGCCGGCGGCGTATTCCTTCAGCGGCAGCGTGACGTTGGCGCCCTGCCCGCCAGCCTCGGCGAACTCCCACAGCGTTTCCATGAACTGCTCGGGTGTGGCGTCGATGGCCTCGTAGCAGAGATCCGCGCCGACCTGCTCGGCGAAACGCCGGTGGATCTCCGGCGAGCGCGAGTGGCTGATCGGATGGCCGAAGACGGCATAGCGGGCAGTGCTCATTCGATCGGCAGGTAGTAAGCGCGGCGGCCACGATACAGCGAGAACAGGATGCGCCGCGGCTGCTCGGACAGCATCTTGGTCAGCGCCGGCAGATTGTCGACCTCATAGCGGTTGACGCCGAAGATGATGTCGCCGGCGGCCAAACCATTGCGCGCGGCCACGCTGCCGTCGCTCACGCTGAGCACCTTGATGCCCTGGATGCCGGCCTGTTTCTCGCGCTGGCTGAGCTCGCCGAAGCGCGCGCCAGCGAGGCGCGGGTCGAGCTTTTCGCCGGCCAATTGCTGCGCGCTGGAGGCGATCAGCGTCAGTTGCGTCGAGCGATTCTCGCCGTCGCGCACGTACTCCACCGGCAAGGGCTTGCTGATCGGCAGCAGGCCTTCGATGTTCGCCAGCTCATCGGCGGTGTGGACCGGCTTGGCGTCGATGCGGGTGATCACATCGCCCGCCTGCAGTCCGGCCTGGTCAGCCGGCGAATCCGGCACCACCTGGGTAATCACCGCGCCGTGGCCCTCGGGCAGTCCGAGCGCACGCGCCAGACGCGCATCCAGATCCTGGCTCTGCACGCCGAGCGAACCGCGCTTGACCTCGCCGAAGGCGATCAGCTGATTCATCACATTGCGGGCGAGGTTGGAGGGAATGGCAAAGCCGATGCCGACATTGCCGCCCGAGGGGCTGTAGATGGCGCTGTTGATGCCGACCAACTCGCCGCGCAGATTGACCAGCGCGCCGCCGGAGTTGCCGGGGTTGATCGACGCGTCGGTCTGGATGAAGTTCTGGTAGCCCAAGCCGCGCAGGCCGCTCCGTCCCAGCGCGCTGACGATGCCGCTGGTGACGGTCTGACCGAGGCCGAAGGGATTGCCGATGGCGACCACGAAGTCGCCCACCCGCAGCGCGTCGGAATTGGCCAGCGTCAGCGCCGTCAGGTTCTGCGCCGGCACCCGGATCACCGCCACATCGGTATCCGGATCGCTCCCGATGATCTCGGCATTCAGCGTGCGGCCGTCGTGCAGCGTCACCGACACCTCGTCGGCGCGCTCGATCACGTGGTTGTTGGTCAGCACCAGCCCGCGCGCGGCGTCGACGATCACGCCCGAGCCCAGGCTCTGCTCGACGCGCTCCTGCGGCACGTTCTGCTGATCGAAAAAGCGCCGGAAAATCGGGTCGTCGAAGAAGGGATTGCGCACCTGCACGCGGGTCTTGCTCGACACATTGACCACCGCCAGCGTGGTGCGCTCCAGCATCGGCGCCAGCGAGGGCATCGGCGTGCCTTCCACTTCCGCGGGCAGGGCGGCCTGGACAGAGGCTGGAAAAGCCAGAGGTGCGCTGAGCAGCAGCGCGGCCAGCAACAGGGATCGAGTCATCATGGGCCTCGGCAACAGGGCGATGGCGCTCAGACCGGCGCCGGGCGGATCTGGTTCCTGAAGCGGTGGAAATCAAGATGACGGCGGCGCCGGGCGCTGGCGCGCCGGCCAAGTCAGCCAGGCGATGCCAGCCAGCACCACGGCGGTGCCGGCGATCTGGACCAGCGAGATGCGCTCGCCGAGCAGCCAGTGACCCAGGAACAGCAGCGACACCGGTCCCAGCATGCTGAGCTGCGAGGCACGCGCGGCGCCGATGCGGACGATTGCGAACATGGTCAGGAACACCGGCGCCACCGTGCACATCAGCGCATTCAGCAGCGACAGCTGCAGCACGCCGGCCGGCTGCTGCCAGAGCGCCTGCGGCGGATGCAGCAGCAAATAGTGCAGCAGGCAGAAGCTGCTCGACATCAGCATCACATAGCTGACCAGCCGCAAGCTGCCCACGCGCGCCACCATCTCGCCCGACTGCACCAGATACAGCGCATAGGCCAGCGCCGCGCCGAACACCAGCGCGCTGCCAAAGCCCACCTGACCGCCGTCGAAGCGCACGTGCTCAATGAACACGCCCACCGTGCCGGCGTAACTCAAAGCCAGCGCCCAGCGCTGCCGGCGCGGCACGCGCTTGCCGTGCAGGAGCACCGACAGCGCCAGCACCAGCGTAGGTGTCAGAAACAGAATCAACCGCTCCAGCGCCGCGGCGATGTACTGCAGACCCCAGAAATCGAGGTAGCTGGACACGTAATAGCCGACGAATCCCAGCAACCAGATCTGCCGCCAGTCCGCCGCACTCAGCGACGACGCCCGCCGGCTCTCCCACCAGGCCACCGTCGCAAACACCGGCAGCGCCAGACCCATGCGCAGCGCCATCAGCGTGATCGGATCGATGTCGTAGCGGTACAAAAACTTGGCCAGGATGGCTTTGGCCGAGAACAGAATCGCCGCCAGCGCCGCCAGGGCAAAACCCCAGAGCTCACGGCGCCGCGCGCTGGACGTAGGGGATGCGGACACGAAGCACCGCGGATGGAATCGGGTAGGCGAGCTTAACAGCGAGGGCAACCGGGCGGGCTCGGCGATCCTCGGCCCAGGCTCCCACCGGCGTTAACAGCAGCTCGATCTACCCGGATCGGCTGAAAACTTGTGCGCGCCGCTCCTCAGGGCTGCTCGCCATCCGCGATGGCCTGCCAGTGAGCGGCCAGTTCGGCGTCGGCGATGCGCCGTGACGGGTCCGCATAGATCGCGGCAATCTTCGCCGCTGCCGAACGCGCGCCGGCTGCATGTGCACGGGTCAACAGGGTCACGGTGCGTTCGCTGCGGGCCTTGCTGATGCGGCCCTGACTCTCGATCTCGGCCAGGCGCAGCAGGGCACCCGGGTGGTTTTGTTTTGCAAGGGCCTCGTAGCTCTTCAAGGCGCGGCGTCGATTAGCCGGTAGCAGATTGCCCACTTCTTCGCGACGCGCCATCTCGAACAGGGCTTCGGGCGCCCCGGCCGCGGTGATCGGGTGATTCTTGCGACGCAACAGGTCGACCATGCGCACCGCGCGGTTCGGATCGGCCAAGGCAGTACGCGCACGAAAATCGACTGCGATCGCCAGTGTCAGTGCATCGACCGAACCCTGCAGCGTGCCCCAATGCGCCCAGCGCAGCGCCGCCAGGTCAGCAGCCGCCGTATCTTGCGCCAGCAGTCGACGCGCCTGGCGCACCGCGGCCGCTGGATCACCAGCGAGTGCCGCACGTTGCCACAACGCCTCGCTCTCAGCCCCGCCCATGTTCGCCAGCAGGCGCATCGCACCGGGGTCCCAATGAGCCGCGCGCGCCAACCACAGCGCGGCGGCAGGATCCTCGGCACCGATCATCGACACCAGCAGACCTATCGCGGTGACATGGCCCTGCGCCGCACGCTCAACCCAAGTTCGCGCTTGCGCCTTCTGGTCATGTTGGTACAGGTACCGTGCGTAGGCATACGTACCTTCTGGGAATCCCTGCTCGGCCGAAGCCGCCAGCCAGCGCTGCGTCCATTCGTCGGCGAGCTTTCCGCCGACCCATTCCAGCTGTGTGCCGGCGTAGAACTCCGCCGCCCCGGGCGCGAGCTGCGTGGAGGCTTGCGTCAACAAGGCCTGGGCTGCGTCCGCGCCACCCTCCAAGCCGCGCCAGGCCAACAAGGTCGGTACCGCCAGCTTGGCTTTCGCGCGCGCGTCGCCCGCTTCCGCCAGGGCAAGCAGCAGGTCGATGGCAGACTTGGCGTCGCCGTCCGGCAATTCCATCTCGTACTGTGCCAATTCGAGCATGGCGGCGGCGTCACCGCGCTGCGCGGGCGTCTGCAGCAACTGGCGCACGCGTCCGAGCAGCGCCGCATCCGGGGGGCTACGCTCAAAGTCGGCGTAGGCCGCGTACACGCTGGCGGCCGCGGCCATCGGCCCGGACGGCGTGTCGCGGGCGAATGCCAACCCGCTCTGCTGTGCGAACCACGGTCCTGCGCTTTGACTGTCGGGTGGCGCGATCACGCTGGTCCAAACCGGCAGCGCCCACTCGAAATAGTGATGGCGCTGGGGTTTGCCATCCTGCGCCTGCACCAGGACCTTGAAGATCATGCGCGTGCCGCGTTGGTAGGGCTTGGCCCAGAGGGCCTGCACCTCGCCCTGGAGCAGCGGGACATAGGTGTAAAGGTCGGCTGCCATCATCAACGGCACCGCTTGATCGAAGGTCCGGCCCTGGGCACGACCGAGCATGGCCTCGATCAGCGCGTCGCGTATCGCCGCCGCTGCCTGGGCAGTCTCATCGTCGCCGGCACGCTGCGCGCAATCGTGGGCAATCTGATGCACGTACGGCGACAGGAACAGCTCCACCCGCCAATCTCGCATCTGCTCGGGGGTGCCGCAGCCGGATTCGTCGGTGTCCCGATGCCAGGCTACCCACTGCGCCTGCCAACGTTCGCTATCGAGAATGCCGAGCGCCTTGCATACCAGCGTCGTCAGCTGTGCGGTATCGCCGCTGTCGATCGCTGCGCGCAACTCGGCCCGCACGGCGTCAGCGCCGTCGAGATGCGCCAAACAGGGCTCGGCCCACAAATTGTAGGGCGTCTCGGCCGCATACGCGGAGCGGCCGGCGACAGCGAGCAGCAGCGCGCAAAGGACCCATCGAAAGACCAGCATCTCACTCTCCCTGCAGCATTTTGCGCAAGCGCTCGCGGCGTTCATCGTCATCCGTGCGGGCACCACTCAGCTTCAACTGCATGCCGGCATGCTGGCGCGCGCGGTCGACGGCCTGAGCGTAGGCACGCACATCGCCGGCGGCGATGTTGCGACTCTGGCTGCGAGCAATCTGCGTCAGCACCCAGGTATCGCCATCCTGTTGCACCGCTTGCTCGAAGTGGAAGCCGGGCGCATCGATGGTCAGGGCTTCCGGTTGCGAGCTCAATCGCATGCCTTCGGCCAGTTGCAGCTCGAAACGGTAGCGCAGTTCCAGTGGGTGAAACTGCGCCATCGGAGCCTCGCGATCGACCACCGAAGGCGGCTGAAACATGTCGGCAAGCCCGCTGTTCTCAATCCGCACTGCGCTGCCGTCGCCGCCGTTTCGGGTCGGGGCGCTCAAACGGTAGTGTTGCTCGACGCTGACCCCATTGCCGGGTCGATCGAGATCCCAGCGCGGTGAATCGGCCATCTCCAGCGGTCCGAAGCGTCGCGTGTAATAGTCCCGATGGATCTGGTCCATTTGGCGTTGGCCGACAGCGCTGATTCGGCTGCGCTGGTACTCGGCCATTTCTCGGCCGTACTCGAAGCGCACGCTCAAGTCGCCGCGACCGTCGGCGCCGACCTGCAACTGCTCGGTGAGTGCAACCACGGCTGGCAGCTCGCTCACAGCTTTAGTCGGCACCGGAGTGGTTTCACCGGCGCGCACGATCAGAGCGGCGCCGTGGCTGTAGAAACCCAGTTCGTTGAGGCGGCCGCTCTGGCTGGGGATCGTCGGATCGAGCCAGTAGCGCTTGCCCTCGTGCTCGAGCATGACAATGGCGTGGTCAAACACCGTACCGCGCGGCAAGGCGGTGATCACCGCCGCCTGGCTCTCGTTCGAATACAGCGCCGGGTAGGCGTCAAAGCCGAGACCGCGCAGCAGCGATACCAGCAACAGACTCTTGTCCTTGCAGTCGCCCAGGCGTTTGTCGAGGATCTCGCTCACGCTATGCGGGCGGTGCGAGTTGTCCCCGAGCAGCTGCGCGAAGTAACGCACGTCCTGCTGCACGAAGCGCAATGCCGCCAGAATCTGGGCCTGCTCGTCACCGTCTGCGCGTAGGTCGCCCAACACTCTGGCGACGGCCGGATCATCGGCGCGCGACTGGAACAGGTCCTGCGCCCACGCCACCACCGCCGGCCAACCGCTGGCCTCGCTGTACTCCAGCATCGGCATCCACACGAATTCCGGCGGGACTGCGTCTACCAGCTGCAGTGCCGGGGTCTGCCGCTGTTCGATCACCAGTCTCTGATAGGCACCGGCTTCGGTCCATTGCGGCAAGGTCAGCGCGGTCTTGCCAAGCACGGCCAGATGCATGGGTCGTCCGCGGTCGCGGACGACCTCGACCCGGTGGCGCTCTACGCTGCTGGTGGCGGCCAGATGCAAGCTGCCGCCGCGGACACCGGCAAGCACCGGATTGCTGCCCTCGATGCTGTAGCTGATCTCCACCAGATCGCCGACCCGCACATCGGGAACCACCAGCAACAGACTGCGCAATCCCGCCGCCATCCCCTGTTCAAACTGGCTTTCGCGATTGGCGACCGTGATTTCCGTTCGCTCCAGGCGATCGCTCCAGCGGCCGTCACGCCACAGTCCGAGACGATGCAGGATGACCTGCTGGTAGTCCGGCTGGAAACTGATTTCCTGTTGCGCCATCTGACTGACGCCGTCCGCACTATCGACGCTGACGGCCCAGTGCAGGTATTGCTTCACGTCGCCATCGACAAAGCCAGCGCGCGCATCGGCGAGCCACCAGTGCAGGGCTTCCCGCCCATCCGCCTTGCTCTTGGGTGTGAACTTGATCGGGTCGATCACCCATGCCGCCACGGGCGCCACACGATAGGCCGGGCTTTCATCACGCGCCTGCGCTACCGAGGCCAGCAGGAAAAGACCAAGCCAGAGTCCCACGAGGAAGGCGCGCATTGGATCGCACAAGAATTGTAAACGACTGAGGATAGACCAGAATCCAGCAGCGTGGCCGCGACAGCGGCTAAATCGGTCTCCAGCGAGGCTGAGGGCCGACAGCTTGCGCCGCATGCGGCGCGTCGGCACGAACGCCTGCGAACTCGTTCGCAGGCCGGAGGGTCCACTATTCCGCCCCGTCCCGAAGGGTTGCGGCCAGAATCGTCCGCCGCCTCAAACCGGTCCTAGTCCAGAGAGCCGGCTGGGCCCTGCGGACCGCGCCTAGCGGCAGACGATTCTGACTCGCAATGCGGCTTACGAGACTTGTACAGAGTCCATGGCTGGCCTTCGGCGCGCTTACTCGGTCTGCAAACTGGCGACGGTGCAACGCAGCCGCCGCATGGCTGGTCCCCCGCCCCCTTCCCCGCTTCTGCTCCACCGTATGTTTGGCAAGAGGTTCCCAAGCGACGCGCAGCCCTGCGACCGGCCTCGCGCCCTCCCGCTGGTACAGCTGCCCTCGCGCTTCTGCGTGCATTATCCCCTCACCTTCGCCGGCCGCCTGAGCCATGCACGACGACCACGCATTCTTGCTGTACGCAGTGATCTTCCTGGCGGCCACGGTGTTTGCCGTGCCTTTGAGCAAGCGCGCGCGCCTGGGAGCGGTGCTGGGCTATCTGGTGGCCGGCGTGGTGATCGGCCCGCAGGCGCTGGGGCTGGTGGCGGATCCGGAGCTGGTGCTGACCTTCTCCGAGATCGGCGTGGTGATGCTGCTGTTTCTGCTCGGCCTGGAGCTGTCGCCGCAGCGTTTGTGGGTGATGCGGCGCCTGCTGTTCGGGCTCGGTGCCTCGCAGATGCTGCTGGTGACGCTAATCTTCGCCGCGGCAGGCTGGTGGCTGCAGCTGCCGCTGGCGGCGGCGCTGATCGCCGGCTTTGGGCTGGCGCTGTCCTCGACCGCCTTCGGCGTGCAGATCCTGTCCGAGCGTGAGGAGCTGACCGCCGATCACGGCCGCGCGTCTTTCGGCGTGTTTCTGTTTCAGGACCTGGTCGCGGTGCCGGTGCTGGCGCTGATCCCGCTGCTGGCTGCCGGCGAAGTGGTCGAGGCCGCGCGCCCGGCCTGGCAGTCGGTGGGTATCGTGGTCGGATCGATCCTGCTGGTGGTGATCGCCGGCCGCTATCTGCTGCGACCGGTGTTTCGCATGGTGGCGCGGACCAAGTCGGTGGAGGTGTTTACCGCCACCTCGCTGCTGGTGGTGCTCGGCACCGCGCTGCTGATGCAGAAGGCCGGCCTGTCGATGGGCCTGGGCGCCTTTCTGGCCGGCGTGCTGCTCGCCGATTCGGAGTATCGCCATGAGCTCGAATCGCATATCGAGCCCTTCAAAGGCTTGTTGCTCGGGCTGTTTTTCATGGGCGTGGGCATGAGCCTCGATCTGGCGCTGCTGGCGGCCAAGCCGGTGGTGATCCTCGGCATCGTCGCTGGCGTGCTGGCGGTGCAGGTGCTGGTGATGTGGGCGGTCGGGCGGGCCTTCCGCTATAGCCACCGCGCCAGCCTGCTGCTGGCCGCGCTGCTGGCCTCGGGCGGCGAGTTCGCTTTTGTCGTCTATGCCACCGCGGAGAAGTCCAGGCTGCTGTCGCCTGAGCTCGGCAGTCTGCTGAATCTGGTGGTGGCGCTGGCGATGGCGCTGACGCCGGTGCTGGTGCTGGCGCTGGCGGCGCTGGCCGATCGGCGCGCGGCTAAACAGGTGCCGGAGCGCGCCTTCGACGAGATTCCCGACCAGCATGCCGAGGTGGTGATCGCCGGCTTCGGTCGCGTCGGCCAGATTCCGGGCCGCCTGCTGGCGGCGCAGAAGATCCCGTTCACGGTGATCGAGCCGTCCTCCGAGCAGGTCGATTTCAGTCGCCGCTTCGGCAGCACGCTGTATTACGGCGATCCGGCGCGACCCGAAATCCTGCGCGCCGCGCGGGTCGGCGAGGCCAAGGTGTTCATCCTGGCGCTCGATGATCCGGAGCACTCGGTGCGCGTGGCGCGGACGGTGCGCAGGCTCTATCCGGACATCAAGATCATTGCCCGCGCGCGCAATCGCCAGCACGCCTTCAAATTGATGGACCTCGGCATCGATGACAGCGTGCGCGAAACCTTTTACTCGGGCCTGATCATGAGCCAGTGCATGCTCGAACAGATCGGCTACGCCGAGGCCGACGCCGCCGAGCGCATCGAGCGCTTCCGCGTGTTCGACGAGCAACTGCTGCGCGAGCAGCATCTGGTGTACGACGACGAATCGGCGCTGATGCAGAGCGCCGCGCAGGCGCGCAAGGATCTGGAAGGTCTGTTCGAGGCGGGCAGCAGCAGTTTTGGCGAGCGCTGAAGGCGCCTTCAGGGGCGATCGAAGGCCGGCAGCCGGCGCTGCTGCTGGCAGTGCTGGATCAGCTGCTGCAGACGGCGTTGCCGCGTGGCTTCCTGTTTGGCGCTGAGCACCCACCAGATCGCGGCTCGGCGATAACTGCCTGGCTGAGCGTCGAACCAGGCCGCAGCGGCTGGGTGCTGCGCCAACTGCGCCAACTCGGGCTCCGGCAGCGCCTCCGGGCGCTGCTCGTAGGAATACACGCCGGCGCGCTCGGCCTGGCGCCGGGCATAGGCCGCCTGCCCGGCCGGTCGCACCCGGCCCGCTGCCAGCAGCTCGGCGTACTTGCGGTCATTCACGGCGCTCCAGATGCTGGCTGGCTTGCGTGGCGTGAAGCGGATCGTGTAGCGCATCTCGTCAACGCGTTTGCGGACGCCGTCGATCCAACCAAAGCACAGCGCGACATCCACCGATTCCGGCCAGGTCATGCTCGGCTGACCGCTGTCGACCTTGTGATAGCCGACCAGCAATGCGGTGGCTTGATCGTGGTGCGCCTCCATCCAGGCCTCGAAGTCCTGCCAGCACGCAAAGTACGTCGGCTCCGTCATCCGCGCGCGCGCTTCAGATGCACCAACAGCAGCGACACTGCCGCCGGGGTGACGCCAGGGATGCGCGCCGCCTGACCCAGCGTGGCCGGCTGCACGCGGCGCAGCTTCTGCAGCACCTCCGCCGACAGACCCAGCACCTCGCCATAGTCGAAGCCGGCCGGGATCGCGGCGCTCTCGTGGCGCCGGGCGCGCTCGATCTCGTCGATCTGGCGGTCGACATAGCCGGCGTACTTGACGGCAATTTCGACCTGCTCGGCCACCTCGGGTGCCTCGACCGGCGGCCCGAAGCCGTCCACGGCAGTCAGCGCGGCGTAGCTCAGATCCGGGCGCTTCAACAAATCCAGCGCGTGCGTCTCGCGCGACAGCGGCGCACCGGTGGCCTCGGTGAAGCGCTGGCCGAGGGCGTTGGTCGGCGCCGCCCACAGCGCGCGCAGCCGCGCCGTTTCGCGCTCGACCGCCTCATGCTTGCGCGCATAGGCAGCGTAGCGCGCCTCATCGACCAGACCGAGCTCGCGGCCGATCGGCGTCAGCCGCTGATCGGCGTTGTCCTCGCGCAGCTGCAGACGGTACTCGGCGCGCGAGGTGAACATGCGGTAGGGCTCGGTGGTGCCATGGGTGATCAGGTCATCGACCAGCACGCCCAGGTACGCCTCGTGGCGCGCCGGCCACCAGGGCGCCAGTCCGCGCGCTGCGCGCGCTGCATTGACGCCGGCCAGCAAGCCCTGCGCGGCGGCCTCTTCGTAGCCGGTGGTGCCGTTGATCTGGCCAGCAAAATACAAGCCGGCGATCGCCTTGGTCTCCAGGCTGGGCTGTAGCCCGCGCGGATCGAAATAGTCGTACTCGATGGCATAGCCCGGCCGGGTGATGTGCGCACGTTCGAAGCCCGGAATCGAGCGCACCAGCGCGAGCTGCACGTCGAAGGGCAGGCTGGTCGAAATACCGTTGGGGTAGACCTCGTGCGTGCCCAGACCCTCGGGCTCGATGAAGATCTGGTGCGAGGACTTGTCGGCGAAGCGCACCACTTTGTCCTCGATCGACGGACAGTAGCGTGGACCGACGCCCTCGATCTTGCCGCTGTACAGCGGCGAGCGGTCGAGCGCGCCGCGGATCAACTCGTGCGTATGCGCGCTGGTGTGGGTGATCCAGCAACTGAGCTGACGCGGATGGTCGGCGCGACTGCCGAGGAAGGAGAACACCGGCGCCGGATCGTCGCCGGGCTGCTCCTGCAGGCCGCTGTAGTCGATGCTGCGGCCATCGATCCGCGGCGGCGTACCGGTCTTCAGACGCCCCTGACCGAGCGGCAGTTCGCGCAGCTGATCGGCCAGCTTCAGCGCCGGCGGATCGCCGGCGCGCCCGCCGCGGTAGTTGGCGTCGCCGATGTGGATCAGCCCGGCCAGAAAGGTGCCGGCGGTCAACACCACGGTGTCGGCGGCAAAACGCAGGCCCATCTGGGTGACGACACCGCGCACGCGCCCGGACTCGATCAGCAGATCGTCGACGGCCTGCTGGAACAGCGTCAGATTCGGCTGATTCTCGACCGCCGTGCGGATCGCCTGCCGGTACAGCGCGCGATCGGCCTGACAGCGCGTGGCGCGCACCGCCGGCCCCTTGCTGGCGTTGAGCGTGCGCCACTGGATGCCGGCGCGGTCGGCCGCCCAGGCCATCACGCCGCCGAGGGCATCGATCTCGCGCACCAGATGGCCTTTGCCGATACCGCCGATGGCCGGGTTGCAGCTCATCTGGCCGATGGTCTCGATCTGATGACTGAGCAGCAGCGTGCGCGCGCCGGTGCGTGCAGCGGCCAGAGCGGCCTCGGTACCCGCGTGACCGCCGCCAACGACGATGACTTCAAAGCGTGTGTCGTAGAGCATGGTCGTAAAACGGCAGGCTGTGACAATGTGGGGCGTCATGGTAGCCCAATCCGGCAAAAACGCGCCTCGGTGGCGCCAGCGCCGCCCTGGTGGCGCCGATCACCCGTTTGCCGGCGCTCGCCGAGAAAAAAGATGGTTCACCAGATGACAGCGCTGCCGCCGCCGATGGCTGGGCAGCGCTTACCGCGGCCGCGTTTTTCCTTGTAAATCATGTACCTGGCGCATCACCACGGCGCAGCAACCATCTGCCGCCGGGGAAAAACGGCGCGCCTAGCCGATACAACCGCAAAATTCCGTGACCACAAACACAAAACGGGCCAAATGGCCCGCTTCATGCACTTCAACGTCCCGTGTCAGGGGGAGTCCCGGCCGCCAGTCGCGCAAGCGCTGGCGGCCGTTTTTTTGAGGGTAGGTTTCGACGCCCGGAGTTCAACTGGAACAGGGGGAATCCGGAAGAACGAGAGCCGGACGCCGAAACCAAGGAAGCGGACTGACTTATCGGTCAGTCGGGAGTATAGCCCCGCGACTTTCTGAGTTTGTGATAGCCGTCATGCTTTGTGACGGCGATCACCGTTGACTGGATCTCACTCCTCGTTCCGCGCCTCGCGCACCCGCGGCGCCGGGGCACTGGCACCGCCGCTCAGCCGGCCGCCCGAAGCCGCTGACAAGCCGCTGCTGCCGCGACTGCCGCTGCCGATGCCGGCGCGGCTGGCGCGCGAGTCTGGAAAACTGCCGAATCCCGCGCTGGGCCAGGCGCGATCGCCACCGCCGATGTCGCGGCGACGCTGCGGCGCCAACTCCTCGTAGCGCGGAAACTGCGCCAGATCCGGGCGCTCGCGCTGCATCATCCAACGGCCCTGCTCGCGCGCATCACGGCGCTCGCCCAGCGATGGTCGCGGCGCGCGATAAGCCCAGTAGGGATCGTAGTAGCCGTAGTAGCCATAGCCCAGATAAGGGCCGGGGCCGAAACCGCTGCACGGATACCAGGCATGCACGCCACCGTAGCCGAAGGGGTCGTACCACGGCGCGCAGGCGCTGCTGGCGTCGTACACCACCACAGCGCGCGCTGGCGTCGGGCCGGTCCAGTAGCCGTCCTCGTGATAGACGTAGCCATCGCTGGCGCACCCGGCCAGGGCCGCCAGGGCCAGCGCCAATCCGATCAGACGCCCTTGCTTGCTCATGTGTCCCACCTGCGCGAGGCCAGAGCGAGAGCGTAGGCGCCGGCCGGTAAAATCTGCATGAACCAGGGTGGCGCCCGCGGTGCACGGCAATGGCGCCGGGCGTGCTTGCGCAGCTGCCGATATACTCGGGGGCTTCCCCGCTTTCAGGACCACCGCCATGGACATCCAGGACCTCGCCGCGATTGCTCAACAGATGGTCGCGCCCGGCAAGGGCATCATCGCCATCGACGAATCCAGCAAGACGATCAAGAAGCGCTTCGACGCGGTCGGTATCGAATGCACGGAGGAAACCCGTCGCGCCTATCGCGAGATGCTGCTGACCACGCCGAATCTGGGCGACCACATCTCCGGCGCCATCCTGTACGACGAGACGCTGCGTCAGTCCACGCGCAGCGGACAGCGCTTCGTCGACGTGATGAACGCCGCCGGCGTGCTGCCGGGCATCAAAGTCGATCTCGGCCCGGTCGGCCTGGCCGGTTTTCCGGGTGAGCTGGTCACCGAGGGCCTGGATGGCCTGCGCGATCGCCTGAAGGAGTACGTGGCGCTGGGCGCCAAGTTCGCCAAGTGGCGCGCGGTCATCACCATCGGTGAGGACATGCCCTCGGCCGCCTGCATCGATGCGAACACGCACGCGCTGGCGCGCTACGCGGCGCTGTGCCAGGAAGCCGGCATTGTGCCGATGGTCGAGCCCGAGGTGCTGATGGACGGCGACCATGACATCGAAACCTGCTTCGACGTCACCGAAGCCACGCTGCGCTCGCTGTACAACGCGCTGTACGAGCACAACGTGTTCCTGGAAGGCACCATCCTGAAAGCCAGCATGGTGCTGGCGGGCAAGGACTGCGAGGATCAGGCCGACGTGGACGAGGTGGCCGAGGCGACGTTGATGTGCCTGCGCGCCGCGGTGCCGGCCTCGGTGCCGGGCATCGTGTTCCTGTCGGGCGGCCAGTCCGACGAGCTGGCGACGCGCCACCTGAACGCGATGAACGAAATGGGTCCGCACCCGTGGCCGCTGAGCTTCTCCTACGGTCGCGCCATGCAGTCGGCCGCGCTCAAGCTGTGGGCCAAGGACATGGTCGGCAACTTTGCCGCGGCGCAGCAGACGGTGGCGCTGCGTGCGAAGGAAAACGGCATGGCGGCGCTGGGTCGCTGGACGCCCGAGCTGAAGGGCTGAGCGCACGCGCCGCAGCATCGGCCGGCGCACCGCCGGTCTGCTGACGCAGCGGTATCGAGCGGCGCGGGATGTAGCATCCCGCGCCGTTCTCTTTTGGGCAGACAGGCATGAGTTCGACCTCCGCGGCGCTGGCAGCGCTGCAAGCAGGCGATGCGGCCGGCGCCGAGCGCTGGGCGCGCAGTGCACTGCTGGAATGGCCCAGCGATGCCAGCGCGCTGGCGCTGCTCGCGCTGGCGCTGTCGCAACAGGCACGCGCGCAGGACGCGCTGCCGCTGTACGAGCAACTGACGCAGCTGCAACCGGCGGTGGCGGAGCACTGGAGCAATCTCGGCAATTGTTTGTGCGAACTCGGGCGCGAGCGCGAGGCGCTGGTGCCGCTGCAGCAGGCGCTGGCGCTGGGTGGAGACACGCCCGAGTTGCATTACGCGCTGGCCCGCGCCTGGATCGCCCACGGCGAGGCGCGCGCGGCACTGCCGGCGGTGGAGCGCGCACTCTGGCGCTATCCGCACGACCCCGAATTCCGGCTGCTGCGTGCCCGCGCGCTGGTGATGCTGGACGAGTTTGAGGCCGCCGGCGCGGCGATCAGCGCGCTGCGCTCGACCGCGCTGCCAGCCTCGGTGCTGGTCGAGGCGGGCAATCTGCTGCTGCAACTCGGCCTTTACGAAGACGCCGCCGCCTGCTTTGCCGGCGTCCCCGCCAGCGATGCGCAGATCGTCGACGCCGAATTGGGCCTGGCCGCGGTGCACGAGCGCTGCAACCGTCTGCCGCAGGCCGAAGCGCTCGCCGAGCGACTGGCGCAGCAGCGGGAATCGCTGAACGCGCACCAGAGCGATCTGCTGCTGGAGCTGGAGGCGCAGCTCGCCGGCCGACGCGAGGATCACGCGGCGGCGCGCCGTTGTTTGGAGTTGCTGCTGACGCGTCCGTCCAGTGACGCCATGGCGCGTGGCGACCTCTGGTTGAAGCTGGGGCGCACCTGCGACGCGCTGGGGGAGATCGAGGCCGCCATGCAGGCCTTTGCCACCGGCCACGCCGAGCGCCACAGCCATGTCACCCGCACCCATGCGGCGCTACCGCACAGCGACGGGCTGCTGGCGGTACTCGACGCCCCGGTGCCCAAGGCGCGCAGTCCCTGGGTGGCGCAGCCGGGCGATCCGCGCGATCCGGTGTTCCTGGTCGGCTTTCCGCGTTCGGGCACGACGCTGCTGGAGCAACTGCTGGACGCCCATCCGGCGCTCGCGTCCTTCGATGAGCAACCCTTCCTGCAGCGCCTGGTGACACGCATGAACGCGACCGCGCCGGGCTACCCGGAGGCCTTGCGCACGCTGACGCACGAGGCCTGTGGGGCGCTGCGCCAGCGCTACTACGCCGATGTCGCGCGCGTGCTGCCTGAGCTCGGTGCGCGGCGCGCAGTCGACAAGAATCCGCTCAATCTGGTGCGTCTGCCGCTGGTCGCCAGCGTGTTTCCGGCTGCGCACGTGCTGCTGGCCTTGCGCCACCCCTGTGACGTGGTGCTGTCCTGCTACATGCAGAACTTCCGCTCACCGGCGTTCTCGATCACCTTCGAAACGCTCAGCACCACGGCGCAGATGTACGCCCGGGTGATGGCGCACTTTCACGCCTTTGCCGACGACCTCGGCCTGCCGGTGCACATCGTCCGCTACGAGGATCTGGTCGCCGATGTGCGCCAGAGCGGACAGGCGCTGTTCGCCTTTCTCGATCTGCCGTGGACCGAGGATCTGACCGCCTTCACCGAGCGCGCCCGCAAAAAGGGCGCGATCAGCACGCCCAGCTATGCGCAGGTGATTCAGCCAGTGAATCAGCGCGCCGTCGGGCGCTGGCAGCGGTATCGGCCCTGGTTCGAAGGCGCGCCGCTGCAGACGCTGATGCCCTGGATCGAGCGCTTCGGCTACGCAGTGTGACGGAGCCCGGCGCTGGGCCGGGCTCCCTCTGTCTTACTCGAAGCCGTCGCGGAAGATGCCGACGACATCCGGGCCGTCAGTGGCGACGTTATTCGCCGTGTTGCTGTCCATCAGCGGTGCCGGCACGGTCACCGAGGCCAGATTGCTGACCGGCACTTCCGGCACCGCGGTGATCGTCGCCGTCAGCTCGAAGCGCACGCTGGCGCCGACCGGCAGGTCGACCAGCTGGTCGATGTTGCCGCTGCCGCTGGCCGCACATTGACCGCCCGCCAGACCGGTGCAGGTCCAACTGGCGCCACTGAAGGCCGGATCCAAGGTATCGACCACGCGCGCGCTGGCCACGCCGGCCGGACCGGCGTTGCTGACGACGATGACGTAGGTCGTCGGCAAACCGCCGCCGACGAAACCGGCGCTGTTGGTCTTGGTGATGGACACGTCGAGACTCGTCCCGGCGGACGGAATCACCGACACCTCGGCCGATGGCGCGCTCGGTCCCATCACATTGACGGCGCGCACCGAGCAGCGATACAGCGTGCCGTTGCTGAGCCCGGTCACGGTGATCGGCGACGACGTTCCCGACCCCGTCACCGGCCCCGGCGTGCAGCTGAGGCTGTAGCCGGTAATCGGGCTGCCACCGGTGTTGACCGGTGCGCTGAAGGCGATCTGCGCCTGCGCGTTCCCAGGCGTCGCCGCCCCGATCACCGGCGCATCCGGCACCGTCGCGGGCGTGACCGAGTTCGAGGCAGCGGACGGCGCAGAGTTGCCGATGGCGTTGGTCGCGATCACCGTACACGTCACCGGCGTACCGTTGGTCAGACCCGTGACCACGATCGGCGAACTCGGACCACTCTGCGACTGCGCACCGCAAGTCGCCGTGTAGCCCGTGATCGCGCTACCGCCGTTGTTCGCAGGCGGCGTGAAGGTCACGCTGACTTGCGCATTGCCAGCCGTG
Organism: Lysobacterales bacterium; assembly: GCA_046346965.1. GTDB lineage: Bacteria > Pseudomonadota > Gammaproteobacteria > Xanthomonadales > SZUA-5 > JAXMHB01. The sequence continues at coordinate 10,365 of JAXMHB010000021.1, read as the reverse complement.
GCGGTGCCGATGGTTGGGGCGTTCGGCACCGTCGCGGGCGTGACGCTGTTCGAGGCCGCGGACGGGGCAGAGTTACCGACGCCGTTGGTGGCGATCACCGTACAGGTCACCGGCGTGCCGTTGGTCAAGCCGGTCACCACGATCGGCGAACTCGGACCGCTCTGCGATTGCGCGCCGCAAGTCGCGGTGTAACCGGTGATCGCGCTGCCGCCGTTGTTGGCGGGCGGCGTGAAGGTCACGCTGACTTGGGCGTTGCCGGCGGTGGCGGTGCCGATCGTCGGCGCATCCGGCACTGTCGCGGGCGTGACCGAGTTCGACGCAGCCGAAGGCGCCGAGTTGCCGACGCCGTTGGTCGCAATCACCGTACACGTCACCGGCGTGCCGTTGGTCAGGCCAGTCACCACGATCGGCGAGCCCGGACCACTCTGCGACTGCGCACCGCAAGTCGCGGTATAGCCCGTGATCGCGCTGCCGCCGTTGTTGCCCGGCGGCGTGAAGCTGACGCTGACCTGCGCGTTGCCAGCCGTCGCAACGCCAATCGTCGGCGCGTTCGGCACGGTGGCCGGCGTGACCGAGTTGGACGCCGCGGACGGCGCCGAGTTACCCACACCATTGGTTGCGATGACGGTACACGTCACCGGCGTGCCGTTCGTGAGTCCAGTCACGACGATCGGCGAGCCCGGACCACTTTGCGACTGCGCACCGCAGGTCGCCGTGTAGCCGGTGATCGCGCTGCCGCCGTTGTTCGCAGGCGGCGTGAAGCTGACGCTGACCTGCGCGTTGCCGGCCGTGGCAGTGCCGATGGTCGGCGCGTTCGGCACCGTCGCGGGCGTCACGCTGTTGGACGCAGCCGAAGGCGCCGAGTTGCCCACACCGTTGGTGGCGATGACGGTACACGTCACCGGTGTGCCGTTGGTCAGGCCAGTCACCACGATCGGCGAGCCGGGACCCGACTGACTCTGCGCACCGCAAGTCGCGGTGTAGCCGGTGATCGCGCTGCCGCCGTTGTTGGCGGGCGGCGTGAACGTCACGCTGACCTGGGCGTTGCCTGCGGTCGCGGTGCCGATGGTCGGCGCGTTCGGCACCGTCGCGGGCGTCACGCTGTTGGACGCAGCCGAAGGCGCCGAGTTACCCACACCGTTGGTCGCGATCACCGTACAGGTCACCGGCGTCCCGTTGGTCAAACCCGTCACCACGATCGGCGAACCGGGACCACTCTGCGACTGCGCACCGCAAGTCGCCGTGTAACCGGTGATCGCGCTACCGCCGTTGTTGGCGGGCGGCGTGAAGGTCACGCTGACTTGCGCGTTGCCGGCGGTCGCGGTGCCGATGGTCGGGGCATTCGGCACCGTGGCCGGCGTGACCGAGTTGGAGGCAGCGGACGGCGCCGAGTTACCGACGCTGTTGGTGGCGATCACGGTGCAGGTCACCGGCGTGCCGTTCGTGAGTCCAGTCACGACGATGGGCGAACTCGGACCACTCTGCGACTGCGCGCCGCAAGTCGCCGTGTAGCCGGTGATCGCGCTACCGCCGTTGTTCGCAGGCGGCGTGAAGCTGACGCTGACCTGCGCGTTGCCGGCCGTGGCAGTGCCGATGGTCGGCGCGTTCGGCACCGTCGCAGGTGTGACGCTATTTGAAGCCGCAGAAGGTACGGAGTTGCCGACGCCGTTGGTGGCAATCACGGTACACGTCACCGGCGTGCCGTTCGTGAGTCCAGTCACGACGATCGGCGAACTCGGACCGCTTTGCGACTGCGCACCGCAAGTCGCCGTGTAGCCGGTGATCGCGCTGCCGCCGTTGTTCGCGGGTGGCGTGAACGACACACTGACCTGGGCGTTGCCAGCCGTCGCAACACCAATCGTCGGGGCGTTCGGCACGGTGGCCGGGGTGACGCTATTTGAAGCCGCAGATGGTGCGGAGTTGCCCACGCCATTGGTGGCGATGACGGTACAGGTCACCGGTGTGCCGTTGGTCAGACCCGTGACCACGATCGGCGAACCAGGACCCGATTGACTCTGCGCGCCGCAAGTCGCCGTGTAGCCCGTGATCGCGCTGCCGCCGTTGCTCGCGGGTGGCGTGAAGGTCACGCTGACCTGGGCGTTGCCGGCGGTGGCGGTGCCGATGGTTGGGGCATTGGGCACCGTCGCGGGCGTCACGCTGTTCGACGCTGCCGACGGCGCCGAATTGCCGACGCCGTTAGTGGCGATGACGGTGCAGGTCACCGGCGTGCCGTTGGTCAGCCCGGTCACGACGATCGGCGAACCCGGGCCCGACTGACTCTGCGCACCGCAAGTCGCCGTGTAGCCCGTGATCGCGCTGCCGCCGTTGTTGGCGGGTGGCGTGAAGCTGACGCTGACTTGGGCGTTGCCGGCCGTGGCGGTGCCGATGGTCGGCGGGTCGGGAACGGTGGTAGAGGGTCCGGCGATGCCCCAGTCGGAGAACTGGCTGACGCCGTTGACGCTGACCGTGTGCGCGACGGTATTGACGGTGCCGCCCACCTCGACCACGGTCGGGCCGGCGTCGATCCGGTAGGCGCGATAGGTGGATTCGTTGGCGCCACCGGGGATGTCGCTGAGCAGGTAAGCGAACAGCAGATTGGCGCTGGTCACGCCGGCGCCGCGGGTGAGCGTCCAGTAGCGCAGGATGCCGTTCGTCGGCAGATTCGGGTTGGCGCCCTGAATCGCCAGCACGGTGAAGTTGCCGCTGCCGCTGACGCCGCTCAGGCTCACCGGCGAGTAACCGTTGGCAGTGCCGACGGCGAAGGTGTACGTCCCGATCGAATCGATGCAGCGCAGCAGCGGCGCACGCACATAGCTGCTGGCGCCGCCGCCGGACAGCGCGCCGGCGCTGCAGGCGCTCAGCGTCAACGTGTTGCCAGCCGAACTCAGCTGACCCAGCGTCAGCGTCAGCGTGCCCGTCACCGTCGTGTCATTGGAGAAGCTCACGCCGGCCGCATTGTTGATCGTCAGATTGGTGTAGCTCAGATTGAGCAAAGACTGGCTGACGTTGCCGGCGTAGATCACGCTGCCCGCCAGTTGCGAGAGAGCGGTGTTGCTGACTGTCAGGCTGCCGCCGACGCCCACGGTGAGCGTGCGTCCGCTCGCGAGGGCCAGCGAGCCCACGCTGACCGCCGTGGTGATGCTGGGCTCGTTGCTGACGCCGGTCGAGGGAATCACGACGTGGTCGCTGGCGCCGGGCGCGCCGCTCGGCGACCAGTTGCCGGCCGTCGCCCAGGCCGTGCTCGAGGCGCCGGTCCACACTTTGCTCTGGCAGCAGGTATAGGGCGTCAGCACCAATCCAAAGGCGCGGATGGTGCCGGTGTCGCCGGCAAAACCGTCTTTGGCGGTCATCGTCCAAGTGCCGTTCGGATCCTCGCCGTCAAAGACCGAGAGCAGATTGTCGGGCTTGAAGGTGCCGGTCATGCCGTTGCCGACCGCGCACTGCGAGTTGATCGGATTGCCGGCGGCCTCGTCATCCAAAATGGTGTTGAAGAAATTGTCGTTGGCGCAGTTGCCGTTGACCCCGCTGGTGTCGTTGATCAAGCCGACCATCTGCGAGGTGGTGCCGCTCGGCGAGGTCAGCGTGATGCCGAGATCGCCCACCCAGGTGTGATCGAGGCCAGAATTGCCTGCGGTGTTGGCGGTGCCGTTGAAGCGGAAGTTCAGGTCCTGGATGCGACCGGTCAGACCGCTGAGGGCGACGGTGGCGGAGGCGCCGGTACCGTTGTTGTCGGGGATCGCAACCGCCGCGCCGGCATAGTTGAAAGTTTGCGGACTACCCGCGGCCAGCGTCACCGGCACGCTGTAGCTCAGGGTGCCCAGATTGGTCGCGCCTTCGCTCAGCGCCAGCGTCAACACCAGTGGTGCACCGCACTGCACGGTGGGACTGACGGTGAAGGTAAACGGCCGCGTCACCGCGGCGCCGCCGGCGCTCAGCGCGCCGTAGTTTTGCGCGGCGCCGGCGATCAGCACGCCGCCGGTGGCCTGCAGCGTGCCGACCAGATTCGTTGTGCTGCCGGCCACACTCTGCACCGGCAAATTGACGGTGATGGTTTCACCCGGATCGACCGTGGTATTCGCCACCGGGCAACTTTCGGCGGTGATGGCGGCGCTACCGGCGGTGAAGAAGGGGCCGGTCAGGCACAGGTTGACGTTGGTGGTGGCGCCGTTGGTGACGGTGGCGCTGGTCGATGCGCTTTGTCCGCGGAAGCTGGCTGCCACGGTGTAACTGCCGGGCGCGGCGATGATGTTGGACACCAGCGCACCGCTGGCCTGCGTCTGCCGGTTGAAGCCGCCGGGATTGGCGGTCACGGTGGCGCCGTTGATGGGATTGCCCGAGCTGCACTCAGTAACGGTGACGGCGATGTTGCCCTTGGGCGCCGCCGTGCAGGCCGGGAACTTGAAATTGGCGATGCGCGTGTTCCACTTGAACGGGTTGTTGCTGCCGGTGCCGTTGAAGGCCGCCAGACGGTACTCCGTGGTGTACCAGAAGGTGCACTCATCGGCGGGATCGACGCTCATCGCCGAGTAGTCACCCCAGCGGCCACTGGTGGATTGCTGCACACCGGTGCTGGCAAACACCGTGGCCTCGCCCTCGTTCATGGTGCCGGCCGCCACCGCGCCGCCCGAACGTCCGGCCCAAACGATGTCCGGGAAATCGGTCGCGCCGACGCCCGAGCGCGAGAAGCCGAGCGCCAGATTGCCCTGATGATCCTGCGCGATGCTGCCCATCCAGCGATTGCGGCCGGTGCCGCTGACGGCATCAGGCGCGTGCGTGCCTTGATCGAAAATGCTCATCACACCGGCGGCGCTGCGGCGCATCTCGGTCCAGCGAATCGCTTCCTGGTGCGTGCTGACCGTGGTCGGATTGACGCCGCTGACGTTGACGTTCCAGTTCATCGTGTAGGCGTGGACGGGACTCGCGACCGTACCGAGATTGCGGTAGGTGATGCGCTGCAGCATGCGATTGCCGATGGCATCCAGATACTGCGCAGTGGTAGCGGGCGACGGTTGCTCGACATCGTTGCGGCCGCTGGGGTCGCGCGGATCGAAGGCCGCGGTGTTGACCGCCGGCTTGGCGGTCAGCGTCGACAGCGCCGGCGTGGTGTAGTTCGGCACAAACTCGTAAGCCAGAATCGCGTCGGCCGTCGCACCGAACTCGTTGGCGACATTCTCGAAGAACATCGCCGGGGTGCCGGCCGGCGGCGGCATGTAGCCATCGATATCGGCCGGCAGATGGCCGAAGGTCGCCGAACGGCCGATGTAGATGTAGTTGGCGCTGGGATCGCCCACCAGCATCTTGTCGCGGTTGAAGGCAAAGAAGCCGGACTCGACGAAGGCGGTACCGATCGAATTGAACTCGTGCGCAGCGGCGTAATAGCCATCTGGCCACACGCCGAAATGCGGATAGTCGTGGAAGTAGTCATTCGGCATGCGGAAGCCGTAGGCGTAGTAGGCCCCGGTCGGGTCACCGGTGACCGACACCGCAATGCACTGGAAGTTGGGCGGACTGGCCTCGCCGGAGGGCCCGGAAATCGCGAACTGCGTGATCAGCCAACGGTCGGCGAGCGGGTCATAGAGCACCACCGGATCGCCGTTATCGACGGTACGGCATTTGTTCGACGCCGGCAGGCCGGCAAACAGCGAACTGATGCGCAGCGTCGCGCCGAGCGGCGTGCCCGACTTGTTGTAGACCCGGAAGGTGCCGAAGTTGACCGCTTGCACGTAGTGGTTCGGGCCGACATCGCCCACCGTATCGGGCGGCATCGAGGTGGTGCCGAAGGTGGTCAGATTGGTGTTGCTGTCGATGCCGTCAAAGCTGAGCGCCGGCGTCGGCATCGCAAACGGCGCCCGCACGCCGCGGCTGGCGGGTGCCAGCGGATCGATGGTCGGGATATCCCAGCCTGGCAGCACGCGGTCGACCTCGACCTCGTTGTTCTCCTCGCGGCGGATCATCGGCACGCCGGTGTACAGCGGCGGCCCATTGCGGAACTCCGGCGTGTCGCGCAGCGGCGGCGTGATCCCGAAGGCCTCCGCCTCGATGCTGATCGGCGCGCTCTGGCGGCCTTCCGAGTACGGCAGGTACTGCACCCGCTCGCGTTCGCGCGCGCCCAGGGGTAGCACCGCGACACTCAACAGACAGGCCAACCCCAGTCGACCTACGACAATCCGCATGACAGCGCTCCCCCACGGGTGTGCGCTTACGGTACGCCTGCCGGTGGATGCTCGCAAACAGGATGTACACGCGCCGATTGACACGAAAAGTGACGCGTCGCTTCAGGCCGCCTGGGGCGTCTCCCGGTCGGCGAGGCAAACGCGATTACGACCGCCGTGCTTGGCGCTGTAGAGCGCCTGATCGGCGGCCGCATACAGGGCGCGGGCTGTGAGATGTCGGGTGGCGCTGGCCACTCCCATGCTGATGGTCATGCGCAGCCGCTGCTGATCGAGCAGCACATCGTGCGCGGCCACGGCGCGACGCAGCGCTTCGGCGATCTCCAGCGCCTGCGCGGGCAGCGTCTGCGGCAGCAGGATCATGAACTCCTCGCCGCCCACCCGACTGAGCTCCGCGCCGGCCGGCAGGCGCGAGGCCAGCGTGCGCACCAGCGCGATCAGCACCTGATCGCCGGCGGGATGGCCGTAGTCATCGTTGATGCGCTTGAAGTGGTCGACATCGAGCAAGGCCAGATGAACGCGCTCGCCGCCGGGCTGAGCCAGCAGCTCTTCCAGTCGGTGCATGCCATAGCCGCGGTTGTAGGCGCCGGTCAGCGCGTCAGTGATGCTGGCCTGATACAGCCGCTGCGACTGTTCGGTCAGGCGTTCGTTGGCGCTGCGCAGTTGCTCGGCCTGCGCCTGCACCATCTGATTGCGCTCGCGCAGTACGCGGTAGAGGCGCTCGACGGTGTAATGGCGCCAGCCGAACAGCGCCAGCACGACAGCGATCGCGATCGCCACCGTCGAGAACACCTGCAGCTTGCGCTGCTCGTTGCTGAGCTTGAGTTCTGCAAGCGTCTTCTCCTGCTGCAAATGCTCGTTGCGCAGGCGCTCCTCGCTGAGTGCAAACTCACCGAGCAGTTGCGTCAATTGGCCGGTGGCGGCGCCGCCCAACAGCGCATCGCGCAGCCGGTAGCGCTCGCGACCGGCGTTGGCGGCCGCCAGCGCATCGCCGCGCTGCTGATAGATGCGCTCCAGCAGCGCATAGACCTTGACCATGCGGTGGCGATTGCCCTGTTGCTCGTAGGCGGCGCGAGCGTCCAGCGCGCGCTGCAGTGCCAAATCCGGCTGACCCTGCAGCAAAGCCAGCTCGGCCTGCCTGAACACCAGATGCGCACGCAGGCTGGCGTGATTCAACTGCACCGCGAGCGCGTAGCCCTCGGCCAGCGCCGCCTCGGCGCCCTTCAGATCGTTGAGGTTCATGCGCGCGCGTCCGACTTGCAGCAAGGCGGACGTCAGCTGAATCGGACTGTTGGACTTGCGTTCCAGATCCAGCGCGCGATCCGCCAGCGCCAGCGCCTGCGGCGCGTCCTGTTGTCCGAAATCGCTAAGGAAGCCGGCGTAGGAGGCCAGCACCACCGAGCGCTGGGTCGGGTCGGCATGGCGCTCGGCTTCCTCCAGCGCTTCCTGGTAGCGCAGGCGCGCCTCGCCGAACTGCTCCAGCTGCTCGTACAACACCGCGATGCTGAGCAGCGAGCGCCACAGCTCGGGCGGCGGATCGATGCGCCGCCGCAGCTGCAGCGACACCTGTTCGTCGCGCAGAGCGGCCAGGTAATCGCCGGCCAGTCGGTGCAGCCTGGACATGCGCGAGCGTACATCGGCGGCCTCGACCAGTTTGCCCTGGGCCTCGAACAGCGCCGCCGCCTCCTCGAAGTGCGCCATCGAGCGCTCCGGCTCGCGCAGATCGGCGCGCAGCAGGCCGAGGCGCAGCGCGGCATCGGCGCGCACGTCGTCGAGATGCGCAGACACTGCCACCTGATAGCGCTCGGTCTCGGAGATCAGGGCACGCGGATTGTCCATGCGCTGCATGGTGGCGTTGGTGCGTTCCGCCAACACCTCGGTCAGCCGATGCGGATCGCCGCAGCCGCGCACCGCGGCGACGATTGCCGTCCACTGCGGCTCGGCCTCGGCGCCCTGCGCCAGCGTTGCCGAGCGCGCCGCGGCGATGCGCTCGGCCTGCACGGCCGGGTCGAGGCAAGGTTGCGCCTGCGCGCTGACGGCCACGCCTGCGGCCATCAGCACTGCCAGCCATCGCCTTCTTGCGCCCGCGCTGCTCGCCATCTCGGAACTTCGGCTGCGTCGTCGCTATCAGTCTGGGCGTCCACGTCTGGGCCGGCAACTGCCGGCGACTGATCGTTGCAAAGCCACAAGCGCCACCCTGCTGTGCGAGCATCCGGGCATGAATGCACTCACGATCCGTAGTCTCAGCCTCCATCCGAGCCCAGCCCGCGCCGACGCTCCGCTGGTGATCGAACTCTGTTTCGAGGTCCACGCCCGCATCCTGTTCGACCTCGACGCCGCCCTGGAACTGCTCGATAGCGCCGGCCAACGCGTTTACCTGCGCCATGCGCACGAGGACCGCGCCGGCGCCAGCTGGCTGCCGCGTGGTCAGTACCGCTGGCGCTGGACGGCGCCGGAGGGATCGCTGCCGGTCGCAGACGGCCACCTCGGCGTCAACATCAGCGCCGCCGATGGCCCGCATCGCATCCATGTCGGCACCACGCTGGCCTATGCCGATGCCAGCGTCGGCGCTGGCCTCAGCCACGCGCGGGCGGTGCTGGATGGCGATCCGGATCCGCGCCAGCTGTCCTGGCAGCGCGGCCACGCCGACTGGTTCTTCCGCCATTTCGATCATGCCGGACCGACGGTCGGCAGCTACTTCCTGAAAGATCATCCGCTGCTGCGCGGGCGCGTGCTCGACGTCGGCTGCGGCGACGGAATCACCGATCTCAGCCTGTATCTGCGTTATCAGCCCGAGCGCTTGGTCGGCGTTGATCCCTTCGACGGCTACGCGCGCCTGGCCAGCGTCGCCAGCGAGCAGGGCATCGCCATGGAGCCATGGCCCGCAGGGCTGGAGTTCGTCAACGCCGACGCCAACTTCCTGCCCTTCGAAGACGACAGCTTCGACGTGGTGATCTCCTGGGGCTCGCTGGAGCACATCGCCGGCGGCTATTTGCAGGCGCTACGCGAGATCAAGCGCGTGCTGCGCCCCGATGGCCTGTTCTTCGTCCATCCCGGCCTGTACTACTCCAACTTCGGCCACCACCTCGGCGAGTTTTCGGACGAGCCCTTCTTTCACCTGAAGCAGTCGCCGGAAGCGCTGCGCGAGTTCGTGCTGAACACGCCGCCACGGCGCATGGATCGCGCCGGCCACATCGCCAGCAACGCCGAGTACTGGCAGTGGTACACCGAACTGAACCCGATCACCGTCGCCGGCTTCGAACAGGAACTGCGCGCACTCGAGTTTGAACCCTGGCGCGTCGCCATCCGCACCGAGCCGATCATCGAGTACACACCGGAGATCCTGAAGTACCCGATGCAAGACCTGTCCACCTGCGAGCTCTACCTGTCCTGCTGGAATCGCAAGCGGAAACGGTGAAGAGCGCGAGGGCACGCGCAAGCAAGGCAGAGGGCACGAGGGCACGTAGAAGCGCGAGGAGCGAAGGGCAGCGCTTGCGCGGCACCGCCGCGCGTCGCCCGGAGCGCCCGCCGGCCATGCCGACGGGCCGGATCGAGGGCACGTAAGAGCTTAAAGGCACAAGCTAAGCACTGCCGTGGTGGTTTGGGCTTGACACATGCTCCCGGCCTGCGAGCCTTTTCGTGCCCTCGTGCCCTCGTGCTTCTACGTGCCCTCGTGCCCTCGTGCTTTTCGTGCCCTCGTGCTCTTACTCCACCCCATCCGCAAACACGCGGTCCGAGGCCAGGGCGGTGTCGGCGAGGAAGGCGGCGTTCATTTTGAGGATGCCGCCGCCCATGGCCAGGGCGTTGCTGATGTTGGCGGGCACGTCGGTGCTGCGGTGGTAGTGCGCGTAGACGTTCCAGTCGTTCTCGATGGTCAGCGCCGCCGGGATGCCGGCGTTGAGGTAGGGCATGTGGTCTGAGCAGCAGGGGCTCAGGCTGGTGACCAGGCGCAGGCTGGGGGCGTAGGCGGCGGCCAGCGCGCCGAAGCGGGCGAAGGCGGGTTCACCGAGCGTGGTGCTCTCGATCAGCACATCGAGGTCGCTGTCGGCGCTGTAGCCGATCATGTCCATGTTGAGCATGAATTCGACGCGACTGGCATCGCCCGAGCTCAGCAGGCTCTGCGCGTGTGCGCTTGCCCCGAACAGGCCCTGTTCCTCGCCGGCGTAGCACAAGAACAGCACCGTGCGTTGCGGGG
>JAXMHB010000020.1:0-78705 GCA_046346965.1 Lysobacterales bacterium | reverse complement strand
GGGCTCCGGCAACCGTGGCTGCTGCCTCGTCGCCAAACCCATACCCCGCCGCTGTCTCCGTCGAGCTACCTGCTCCTTCCCCCTCCCCGACGGGACGCCTCGGCGGCGGGCAACGCTCGCCGACATCCCTGCGTTCGAAAGCGAACACCACGAGCACCACGCCCGTCGCTTTCGGACAGCACGGCCGCCAACAGTCCCGCGGCACCTGCCAAACCCAAGTAAAAACAATGCGCTAGCGCTTGTTCGCGCGTTGGCACAGCAGTTGCTAACTGCGGTGCATGGACATCGCACGCCCCGAACTGAAACTGCAACGCCAGCGCCGCCGTTGGATTTACGCGGCATTGGGAACCCTCGTGTTGGTCGCGGCCGGTTACGGCGTGTCGCGCCTGGAGCCTGCGGCGCCGCAAGTTGAGCGGCAGGCCATCTGGATCGACACCGTCAAACGTGGCGACCTGCTGCGCGAAGTGCGCGGACCCGGCCAGCTCGTCCCGAAGGAAATCCGCTGGATCGCTGCTGACGCCGGCGGTCTCGTCGAATCAATCCTGGTACGGCCGGGAGCTGCAGTGCAGCCCGACACCATCATCATGCAGCTGCGCAACCCGGAAACGGATGACCAGCTGCTCTCCGCGCAGGCGGCGTTCCAAGCTGCCAATGCGGACCTTGAGGCACGCCGCATCTCGCTGCAAAGCAGTGTGCTCGACCAGCAGGCACAGATTGCGTCGGTGCGCGCCGAGTACGAGGGCGCAGCTCTGCAAGCAGAAGCCGAAGCCGAGCTCAATGCCAAGGGCATTGTCTCTGCCATCCAGGCGCGCCAGAGCAAGCTGAAAGCGGAGCAACTCAAGGTGCGCCTGGCCATCGAGGAGCAGCGCCTGACCATGCTCGGGAATAACCTCGACGCGCAGATGGCGGCCGAGCGCGCGCGCCTCGCGCAGTTGGAGAACACGCTCAAGCTGCGCCAGCAACAGGCCGATGGCCTGGCGGTGCGTGCCGGCATGCCGGGGATACTGCAGATCGTTGCAGTTGAGGAAGGTCAGCAGGTCACGCCGGGTACCAGCCTGGCGCGCGTGGCCAAACCGGATGTGCTGCGCGCCGAGTTGCGCGTACCCGAGACGCAGGCGAAGGACGTCACCCTCGGATTGGTGGTTCGGGTGGACACGCGCAATGGCATCGTCCCAGGCAAGGTCGTGCGCATCGACCCTGCGGTGCAGAACGGCACGGTCCAGGTTGATGTGGATCTTGAAGGCGCGCTGCCGCCCGGTGCGCGTCCAGACTTGTCGGTCGATGGCACCATCGAAATCGAGAAGCTCACCGATGTGCTGTATGTCGGACGCCCGGCATTTGGCCAAGCCGAGAGCAATACCACCTTGTTCAAACTGGACGCCGAGGGTGATCTCGCGCAGCGGGTGCCGGTCCAGTTGGGACGCGCTTCGGTCAGCCTGATCGAGGTTGCACGTGGCCTGCAGGCCGGCGACCGCGTCGTCCTGTCCGACACCAGTTCTTACGATCAGTACGACCGTTTGCGTATTCGTTAATGGCCATCAAGGATCTGCCATGACCACCCAAGCTCTGATTTCTCTGCGCGATGTCGGTAAAGTCTACTTGACCGAGGATGTCGAAACCCACGCGCTGAATGGCATTCATCTCGATATCCGCAAAGGGGAGTACATTTCGATCTCTGGGCCCTCGGGTTGCGGCAAATCGACCCTGCTCGCGATATTGGGATTGCTGGACACGCCCAGCAGCGGCAGTTATGACATCAATGGCACCGCAGTGGCCAGCATTGGCGCCAATGAACGGGCGCGGATTCGCAACAAGGAGATTGGTTTCATCTTTCAGGCCTTCAACCTGATTGGTGATCTGACGGTGTTCGAGAACGTCGAGCTGCCGCTGACCTATCGCACCGGACTCAATAAAGCAGAGCGCCGCAAGCGCGCCCAGCAGGCGCTTGATCGTGTCGGTATGGCGCACCGCCTGAAGCATTATCCCTCGCAGCTGTCGGGTGGTCAGCAGCAGCGCGTCGCCGTGGCCCGCGCGCTCGTCGGCGATCCTTCCATACTCCTCGCCGACGAACCGACCGGTAATCTCGATTCCAAGAATGGCGAGGCGGTGATGCTGCTGTTGGACGAGCTGCACAAGGGTGGGGCGACCATTTGCATGGTGACCCATGATCCTCGCTACGCCGATTTTGCCGATCGCAAAGTGTTCATGTTCGACGGTCGCGTCGTCGATGAGGCGACGATGCACCGCTTGCGCAGCGAAGAGGATGCCCGCATACGCCGTGCTGCGGTCGGCGAATAATCGAGCGCAATCATGTCGACGCTGCTCACCGAAATCCGCCAAGGCTGGCGCGCCATTTGGCAGCAACCTGCCAGCGCCGCCCTGATCATCGCCTTGCTGGCGCTCGGCTTGGCCTGCGTGATCGCGATCGCTTCGATCATCAAGACGACCATGATCGATCCGCTGCCCTTTCCCGCTGCCGACCGCCTGCATCGCATTGGTTGGATTGATCCGCTGCAGCCGACGGACGGGCCCGAGGACCTGCAGGGCGCGGAGTTCCTGCAGTGGCAAACGGCGTTGCAGGACACTGCCGAGCTGGCGGCCGCGCAAGACGGGACGGTGAATCTGGCCACCGGCGACGCGGTCACTCGCTTCGATGGTGCCTTTGTCAGCGCCAATTTGTTTGCGATGCTGCAACTGACGCCGATGCTCGGGCGCGATTTTCGACCCGAGGATGACCGCCCCGGCGCGCCGCTGGTGGTGATGCTGTCTGAGGCGGTCTGGCGCACGCGCTTCGCCGCCGATCCCGAGGTGATCGGACGCACGCTGCGTGCCAATGGCGAAGCCGCGACCATCGTCGGCGTGATGCCGCGCGACTTTACCTTTCCGCTGCACGAGAACGTGTGGCTGCCGGCGCGCCTGGACGCGAACGCGACGCCGGCCAGCGATCGCGAGTTGGCGGTGTTCCTGTCGCTGCCTCCGCAAACAGCACTGGACGCGGTCCTGATGCCGCTGCAGCGATGGCAGGCCGACGTCAGCCGGCGCCAACCGCACTGGGCGCAGCGCGAGCTCTCGCTGCAGTCGCTCGCCAACTTCTACACCGACGCCGACACGCGTTCGATCCTGGGCTTGATGCTGGTATCGGTGGCATTGGTCCTGTTGGTTGCCTGCGCCAATGCCGCCAATCTGATGCTGGTGCGCACGCTGGCACGCAGTCGCGACCTGGTGATTCGCCTGACGCTCGGTGCCACGCGCTGGCGCATTGCCGTCTATCTGCTGTCGCAGAGCCTGCTGCTGACCGTGCTGGCCTTGCTCGCGGCACTGCCGCTGGCGAACTGGGGTGTGCACTGGGTGTTGGCGCGCTTTGGCGATACCGGCGAGGGCCCGCCGGCGTGGATGCACTTTGGCGTCGATGCCCAGATGAGTCGCATCGCCATCGCGTTGGCGCTGGCCACGGCGGTGCTGGTGGCGCTGATCCCAGTCCTCAAGTTGCGCACCCAGGCCCTTGCCGAGCCCTTGCGCGACGGCGGCCGAGGCGTGATTGGCGCGGGCGATCGCGTCAGTCGCTGGATGGTCGCGGGTGAACTGGCGCTCGCCTGCGTGGTGCTGCTGGCGACTCTGGTGATGGTGCGCGCGGTGGGGGCCATGGAACGCACCGACCTCGGCATCAATCCCGAGCGCCTGTTGTCCGCCCGCATCGGCGTGTTCCCCGCGCAATATCCGAATGACACCGACGTCGCGCAGTTCTTCGAGCGCTTGACCACGGCACTTGCCGCAGATCCAGCGGTGGCAGCCGCGGCTGCCGGCTCTGCGCTGCCGGGTTTGAGCGCCGAGTCGGCGCTGATGGCGCCAGAAGGGTATGACGCCGGCGAGCGCAACTACCCGCGCGTGCGCATGGCGGCCGTGGATCCGAACTACATGTCGGCCTATGGCATGGAGTTGCGCAGTGGTCGCGGTTTCAGCACCGCCGATACTGCGGACAGCGATCCGGTCGTGATCGTGGATGAACGCTATGCGCGCACCTTCTCGCCGGACGGCCAGGTGCTCGGCCGCCGCGTGCGCATCCCCGCCGATGCGCCCGACGGCCGCTGGCATACCATCGTCGGCGTCGTCGAGGCGCTGCAGATGGAGGATGTGGGCGATCCGGAGCTGCCCAATGCGCTGGTGCCGCTGGCGCAGAATCCGCGGCGCTTCCTCAGCATCGTGGTGCGCACGCACGGTGATCCGGCGGCGTACAAGACGCGTTTGGTCGAGGTATTGCGTACGCTGGATCCGGATACGCCGGCCTACTGGCTGCGTACCTACGACGAGGTGCTGGGTGTCGCCATCGCCGGCGAGCGTGTGGTGGCTGGCGCCTTCAGCGCCTTCGGCAGCATTGCGCTGTTGCTGGCCGCTGCCGGTCTCTACGGCCTGGTCGCGCAACTGGTGGGCAGTCGTACCCGCGAGATCGGCGTGCAGCGGGCGCTGGGGGCCTCCGGTACGCGCGTACTGCAGACGCTGCTGACGCGCCTCGCCTTGCCGCTGCTGCTGGGCCTGGGGCTGGGACTGGCGCTGGCAGTGGCTTTCACCCAACTGATGACGCAAGCCATGCCCACGGTCACGCTGGATGCGCGCGCCGTGCTGTGGCTGCTGCTGGTCCTGCTGACGACGGCCCTGCTGGCCACCTGGCTCCCGGCGCGCCGCGCGCTGCGGGTCGACCCTACCGTTGCCCTGCGCCACGAGTAAATGCCCATGCGCCTGGACCTGTTCCGCTCCGCCCTGATACGCCTGCTGCGCCGTCCGGGCTACCTGCTCAGCCTCAGTGCGACGCTCGCGCTCGGTCTGGCGCTGACCATCACCATGTACGCCGTCGTCCATGGCGTGGCGCTGGCGCCGCTGCCGTATCCGGACGATCAGCAGATCGTCGTGGTGCAGTCCGAGCGGCCGCGCAGCGGCGCCCAGGGCGGCTTGACGCCGCGCGAGGCGCTGGAAACGGTGCCGGCGCTGCCGGAGGTGCAGTCCTTTGCCTACTACCAGTGGGGCGGTGCCGATCTGCTGCAGGGCGACCATCCGCAGGTGCTGACGATCAACACCGTCGGCGGTGGATTCTTCGACGTGTTTGGGCTGGCGCCGCTGCTCGGGCGCACGCTGGGCGCCGACGACATCGGCAAGCCGCGCGCAGTGCTGAGCCACGCCGCCTGGGTGAAGTATCTGGGGGCCGATCCGACCATCGTCGGGCAGAGCTTGAAGCTCAATTGGATCAGCCCGGAGATCGTCGGCGTGATGCCGCCGAGTTTCGACTATCCCTCGGGCGAGGTGGCAATGTGGATCGCCGCCGATGAATCGAACTTGCGCACGCTGGATGCCGGTGCCTACGAGAGTTCGCGCTTCCTGTATGCGCTGGCGCGACTGCGCGAGGACACGCAGCCGGCGCAGTTCAACGCCCGGCTGGCGGCGCTGGCGCCCGCGGATCGCGCCGCCGACGACTGGATGCTGCGCAGCAATCGTCTGCTGGATGAAGCCGTCGGGGCGCGCCGTCCGCTGCTGTGGGCCTTGTTGACCCTGGCCGGGCTGGTGCTGCTGATCGGCTGCGCCAACGCGGCGCATCTGATCATGGTGCGCGCCCAGGACCAGCAGGCGCAGTACGCGCTGATGCGCGCGCTCGGTGCCAGCCAGGTGCGCGTGGCTGCCGGTTTTTACATGGAGGTGGCGATCATCAGCGTGTTGTCGCTGGGGCTGGCACTGCTGCTGGTCAGCGCCGGCTTGCACGCTTTTGTCGGCTTGATCGACAGCGGTTTGCCGCGCGCCGACCAGATCACGCTGTCGCCTGCGGTGCTGCGTTTCGCCGTCCTCGCCACTGCGGTGGTCGCGCTGATCTGCAGCCTGTGGCCGGCGCAGCGGCTGCGACAGGGCAATATCGCTGCGGAGCTGAAGCGCCGGGTCGGCCTGTCGGCGCTGGGCTGGTCGGGGCGCTTGCTGCCGATCCTTGCCATCTCGCTGTCCCTCGCGGCCTTGTCTACCGCCGCGCTGCTGGCGCTGAGTGCGCAGCGACTGGCGAACCAGGACGCGCTGGTCGATGTGGACCGCATGCTGGCGCTGCAGATGTTTCCTGGTCGCGACACCACTGCCGAGGTCGCCGAGTTTCTCGAGCGCACGCGTCAGGAATTGGCCACGCTCCCTGGCGTCGAGCAGGTCGCGCTGATGAGCGGTGCGCCGTTCACACCGGTGGGCAGCCTGCGCCTGGACGTGGCGCCGCCGGGTACGACGGCCACACGCACGATGCAGGCGCGGGCGGTATCCGGGCCGGTGTTTGCCGCCCTCGGCGTGCCGCTGCTGGCCGGACGATTGCTCAACGAGGATGACCGTGCCGGCACCGCGCCGGTGCTGGTGCTCAATCAGCGCGCGGCGCAGCTGCTGTTTGCCGGAGAGGACCCGATCGGCCGCAATGTCAGCGTGCCGCCTTTCGGCGCCGCCGGTGAGTCGCGCGAGTACACCGTGGTCGGTGTGGTTGCCGACCGCAAGATGGACGCGCTCGGCGGGCAGCGGGCGCGACCCGAACTCTGGTTGCCCTTCGCGCAGTATCCGGTGCCCTTCGGCAGTCTGCTGCTGACCAGTGCGCTGCCACCCAAGTCCTTGATGCAGGCGGCGCAGGCGGCGGTCTGGCGGGTCGATCCGGGGCAGGGCATCTACCGCGTCCACGCGCCGGCGGATGATCGCGACGCGATGCTGGCCGAGCCGCGCTTCTTTGCGCGCAATGCCGGCGCCTTTGCGCTGTTCGCGCTGGTGCTCTCGGTGATCGGTGTGTACGCGGTGCTTGCCGTCGACCTCGGCCGCCGTCGCCGCGAGCTGGCCTTGCGTGCTGCCCTCGGCGCCAGTCGTCGCCAGGTGATCGCCTTTGTCGCCGCCAAAGGATTGGCCATCGGCCTGCCCGGCATTGCGCTCGGACTGCTGTTGGCGATCGCGGCCGCCAGCGCGCTGCAAACGCAGCTGTTTGGCATCGGCACGCTGTCACCCTGGATCGCCGCCCTGTCGGCGCTGCCGGTGCTGCTATTGACCGCCAGCATCTGTCTGGCCCTGAGCCGACGCGCGCTGCGCGTCCAGCCGCACGCCGCCCTGCGCGAGGAGTAATCCCCATGCTCAAGCTCGTCAATCACCGCCGTCGCCTGGGTCTGTGGGCCGGCGCCATCCTCAGCCTGGGTCTGACGCTGGCCGCCGCGCTGACGGTGTTCGCGGCGCTCGATGCCGTGATGCTGCGACCGCTGCCCTATCCCGCCCAGGAACAGCTCAAGCGCGTGCTGCGCGCGCAGGGGCCGGAGCGCGTCGGCCCGCCGGTGTCTGGCCCGGCCTTTCGCGATATCGAGGCGCAGCAAACTGCCTTTGCCGCGATCAGTGCCTATAGCGACACCAGTCTGATCATCACCGGCCGCGAGGGCGCCGAGCGCTGGCTCGGAGCCTCGGTGTCCGGGCACTATTTCGACGTCATCGGCTTGCCGCCGGCACTGGGACGCGGCATCACCGTGGCCGATGAAGCCGAGTCAGCCGCGCGCGTCGTGGTGCTCTCGCACCAGCGCTGGACCGAGCACTATCGCAGCGATCCGGGCGTGCTGGGACAGACGCTGATCATCGACGGCCAGCCGCATACCATCGTCGGCGTCACCCATCCGCAGCAGCGCCTGCCGGGACGCGCCGAGGCGGCCGTGCCGCTGCGCTTGGGGGCGGACGGTGGTGGTCGCGGCAACAACTATCTGCTGCTGCTGGGCCGGCTCAAGGACGGCATCAGCGAGGCGCAGGCGCAGACCGAGTTCGATCAAATCGCCGAGCGCCTCGCGCAGGCCTATCCGGACAACCATGCGCAGCTGCATTTCGCCATCCAGGATTTGCGCGAGTCGATGGTGGCGCCGGCACGCGACGGCTTGATGGTGCTGCTGGCGGCGATCAGCCTGTTGCTGCTGGTCGGCTCCGCCAGCTTCATCAACCTGCTGCTGGCCGACCACGCCGCCCGCCAGCGCGAGTTCGCCACGCGCGTCGCGCTGGGATGCAGCGAGCTGCGCCTGCTGCTGGCGGCACTGCGCGAGGCCGCCGCGCTGGTGGCGCTGGCGGCGCTGGTGGGCCTGGCCGCCGGTGCGCTGGCGATGCGCGCGCTGCCGCAGTGGTTGCTCGGGGCGCGCGAGTTGGCGATCTGGCCCACCGCTGGCCTGGCGCTGCTGGCGGTGGCGGGCGTGATCGCGGTCGGCGCCGGGCTGCTGGTGGGCGTCCACACCTTGCGCGCCATTCGCGGCAACAGCCTGACCCGCAGCACGCGCGGCGCCAGCGCCGATGCTGCCCGCCAGCGCACGCGGCAACTGCTGGTGGTCGCGCAGATCGCGTTGTCGCTGGTGCTGATGATCGGCGCCGGGCTGATGACCCAGAGCATGCAGCAGCTGCTGCGCCAGGATCCGGGCTTTGACACCCGCAATCTGCACGCGCTGCGGCTGACGCTGCCGCCCGAGCTGCTGCAAACGCCGCCGCCGGTGGCCGCGGGCGTCGATCCCGGCGCCGGCCCGTCCGGCCAGTTCCTGCTGCAGCTGGAAGAGCGCCTGCAGCAGAGCGCCGGGATCCAGGCCGCGGGCGTGGTGTCGCGGGCACCGCTGGTTGATGGCGGCGGTACCAACTCCGGCTTCAGCATCGAGGGCGAAGCGGCGCCGGCCGAGGGCGCCGAACCGCTGGTCGAAGTGCGCGCGGCGACGCCCGGCTATTTCGCCGCGATCGGCACGCCGCTGCGCGCGGGCGTCGGTTTTGCGCGTACCGCGGTCGATCCGCGTGCGCGTCGCACCGTGGTCAATGAAGCGCTGGTGCGCGGCTACATCCACCAGCGCGAGGCGCTCGGCGCCAAGGTCTTGCTCGGCGATATGGCGCTCGAGATCCAGGGCGTCGTCGCCGACGCCCGCCAGGACGGTCCGGATCGGGCCGTGCGTCCCGAGATGTATCTGAGCTATCTGGACTGGCCGGTCGACAGCAACGCCGTGCTGGTGGTGCGCAGCGAGCTGCCGTCCGCGGATCTGCTGACACTGGTGCGCAGCACGGTGGCGGCTTTGCGCAGCGATGTGCCGGTCTACGATCTGCAGCATTTCGACGACGCTGCCGCCGCCTGGACCGCCCAGCGCGCCTTCTTGATGACGCTGATGCAGTACTTTGGCACCGCGGCGCTGGCGATCGCGATGGTCGGTTTGTATGCGCTGTTCGCCAATGCCATTGCGCTGCGCCAGATCGAGTTCGGTATCCGTCAGGCGCTCGGCGCCACGCCGTCCAGCGTGATTGGCGTGGTCTTCCGCGAGGGCCTGCAAGTGGCGCTGGCCGGCGTCGCCGTCGGAGCCGTGGCAGCGCTTTTCGTCGGGCGCTTGTACGAGAGCATGCTCTACGGCATCAGCGCCCGCGATCCCCTGATCTATGTCGCTCTGGCCGGCGCCTTGCTCATCGCCTCGCTGCTGAGCGTTGCGCTGCCGGCCTGGCGCGCGGCGCGCAGCTCACCGATGCAGGCCCTGCGCAGTGAATGACACCCACCAAGGAATGCCCATGATTCACCTGGAGAAACTGGAAAAGTCCGTGCCCGCCGGCCAGGGCCGGCATTGGTTGCTGCGGCAGATACAGCTGGACGTGCGCGCCGGCGAGTTCGTCGCCATCACCGGGCCGTCCGGGGCCGGCAAGAGCACGCTGCTGTCGATCCTCGGCCTGATGGACAGCGAGTTCAGCGGCCAGTACCTGCTCGACGGCAAAGCCGTGCACGAGCTGCCGGCCAAGGCGCGGCAGGCACTGCAACGCGAGGCGATCGGCTTCATCTTCCAGCAGTACCACCTGATCGACGATCTGACCGTCGCCGAGAACCTGGACCTGCCGCTGTCCTATCGCAACATCCCGGGCAGCGAGCGCAAGGCGCGCGTGGCCGACATCCTCGATCGCTTCCAGATCGTCGGCAAGAAAGACCTCTACCCGCGCCAGCTATCCGGCGGCCAGCAGCAGCTGGTCGCGGTGGCACGCGCCACCATCACCCGGCCCAAAGTGCTGCTGGCGGATGAACCCACCGGCGCGCTGCACAGCAGCCAGGGGCAGATGATCATGGACCTCTTGAGCGAATTGAATCGCGAGGGCGCGACCATCCTGATGGTCACCCACAACCAGGAGAACGCCGCGCGCGCCGGGCGTCGCGTCGGGCTGATGGACGGCTGGCTCAGCGAGGGCTGAGCAAGGCGAGGGCATCGGCTGCGGCGCGCGTATCGGCGCGGCCGCAGGGACGCACGTCCAGACGGCGCGGCTTCGCTATGCTTGCCGCCCTCGCCCCGTACAGCCCTGCCATGAATCGCT
This sequence comes from Lysobacterales bacterium, assembly GCA_046346965.1. GTDB lineage: Bacteria > Pseudomonadota > Gammaproteobacteria > Xanthomonadales > SZUA-5 > JAXMHB01. The sequence continues at coordinate 68,391 of JAXMHB010000020.1, read as the reverse complement.
TGCGTCCTGCTCTGTTGTCTTTGTGGATCTCCCTGATGCTGGGTGCGCCCTGCGCGGCCGAAACGCCGGCGAATGCCGATGCCGCGAAGCCGGCCGAAGGCCTGTTGACCGGGCCGCTGAACATGCATTCGGTGCCGGTGGCCGGCAATCCGGCGACCACGCCGACGGCCCTGCCGATCACCCGCGGCATCGACGCCAAGAACTTCGATCCTGAGGTCCCGGCCTGCTCGGACTTCTTCGCGCATGCCAATGGCGGCTGGCTGAAAGCCAATCCGATTCCGGCCGATCAGACCTCCTGGGGCACCTTCACGCTGCTGCAGGAACAGAACATCCAGCGTCTGCACGAGCTGCTGGACGCGGCACAGGGTGGCGAGCGTGCGGCCGGCAGTGATGCCCAGCTGGTCGGCGACTTCTATGCCGCGGCGCTCGACAAGCAGCGCGCCGACGCGCTGGCCGCGCAGCCGATCTGGCCGCTGCTGGCCGAGGTGGCCAAAGTGGAAACGCCGGAACAGCTGGTCGAGTACATCCGCCGCGCCCATCGGGATGGCGATGAACTGCTGTTCGCGCTCGACGTCGAGTCGGATTTCAAGCAGCCGATGCAGACCTTCCTGTACGTCAGTCAGGGCGGGCTCGGGCTGCCGGATCGCGATTACTACCTGCGCACCGATCAGGACTCGCTGGACCTGATGGAGATCTACGAGGCGCATGTCTCGCGCGTGATGCAGCTGGCAGGCGTATCGAAAATGATGGCGCAGGCCGCCGCCGAAAGCGTGCGCACCATCGAAACCCGGTTGGCCAAGGCCTCGCTGTCGCGCGTTGAGCAGCGCGATACCGCCAATCAGTACGCGCCGCTGACGCTGGCCGCGGCCGACAAGCTGATGCCGGCCTGGCACTGGAAGGCCTATTTCGACACCCTGGGACTGGACCAGGTCGAGCGCTTCTCGTTGACCAGCCCGGCCTTCTTCACCGAGGTCAACGCGATGTTGACCGAGATCCCGATGGAGCAGTGGCGCGACTACCTCAACTGGAACATCGTGCGGCGCTACTCGCCGTACCTGGGCGAGGGCTTCGTCGATGCCGATTTCATGTTCTACCAGAGCAAACTGCGCGGTCAGCAGACCCAGCGCGAGCGCTGGAAGACCATGGTCGACCTGACCAGCGAGCAGCTCGGTGAGCCGCTCGGCAAGCTCTACGTCGCCAAGTACTTCCCGCCGGAAGCCAAGGCGCAGGCGCTGGAGCTGATCGGCGATCTGAAGACCGCGCTGCGCGCCCGTCTGGAGAAACTGGCGTGGATGAGCGAGCCGACGCGCAAGCAGGCGCTGGAGAAGCTGGCCGCATTCACGCCGAAGATCGGGTATCCGGATCAGTGGTACGACTACTCCAGCCTGGAGATCAAGCCGGATGATCTGGTTGGCAATCTGCGCCGCATCGCCGCCTTCGAGCGCAAGCGCGAGCTGGCGCGCCTGGGCAAGCCGACCGACCGCCTGCAGTGGGGCATGTCGCCGCAGACCATCAACGCCTACTACAACCCGCTGCTCAACGAGATCGTGTTCCCGGCAGCCATCCTGCAGCCGCCGCTGTTCGACATCGACGCCGACCCGGCCTTGAACTACGGCGGCATCGGCGCCGTGATCGGCCACGAGATGGTGCACGGCTTTGATGATCAGGGCAGCCAATACGACGCCAAAGGCCAGTTGCGCGATTGGTGGACGGCCAAAGATCGCAAGCAGTTCAACGAGCGCACCGCGCAGCTGGTGGCGCAGTACAACGGCTACCAATTGCACGGCGTCAACGTCAACGGCGAGCTGACCCTGGGCGAGAACATCGCCGATCTGGGCGGTGTCACCGTCGCCTACGACGCCTTGCAGGCGCGCCTGCAGCGCACGCCGGTGGAGCCGATCGACGGTCTCAGCCAGGCGCAGCGCTTCTTCCTGTCCTGGGCCCAGGGCTGGCGTCGCGCCATGCGGCCGGAGGCGGTCAAGCTGCGGCTGCGCACCGATCCGCATTCGCCGGCGGAGTTCCGCACCAACGGTCCGCTGGCCAATATCCCGGCTTTTGCCGAGGCCTACCAGTGCAAGGAAGGCGACAGCATGATGCGCACCGGCAAGGACCGCGTGGCGATCTGGTGACGCGCGCGGTGGCCGCCGTCGCGGCCACCGCTGCGGGCCACGGGGACTGAAGCTCACGATCATCCAGGCCGATCGGCCGGGCGGGTCTTGATCTGGCGCAAAGTCGCGTAGGACTGGCGGCCTAAGCTGCTGCGACCACACAGTCGCAGCAGGAGCTTGCCATGCGCATCGTCCAGGAATTGCTAACCAGCACCGAGGGTCAGTTCGCCATCGCCGTGATCGGATTCATGCTGGTCATGGGCGCTTACATGTTGGTCGCGGGTCTGCGCAAATCCAAGGGTGGCTAGGCTCAGGCGCTGAGGGCCTCGTCCTCAATAGGAATGCTTGTCATTTAGATTCACCCTTCCTATGCTCCGCCGACTTCTCGCGGAGCGATGCCTGTGCGCCCTTGTGACTGCTGTCTTGCCGTTGTCGCCTCCCTGGCCGCCTGGTCAGTCAGCGCCGCGCCTGCGGCGGGTGAGAAGCGCGAACTGGCGCGGGTGGAGGTGATCGGCAACAGCGAGGCCCAGCAGCGCGAACCGGGCAGCGCCAGCGTGGTTGACGCCGAGGAGATCCGTTCGGCGCGCGTGTACTCGGTCAGCGAGGCGCTGCGCAAGGTCGCCGGCGTGGTCACCCGCGATGAGGAAGGCTTCGGCATCCGCCCGAACATCGGCATCCGCGGACTCAATCCCACGCGCTCGACCAAGGTGCTGCTGCTGGAAGACGGCATCCCGGCGGCCTATGCGCCCTATGGCGACAACGCCAGCTACTACCACGCGCCGGTGGATCGCTACGAGCGCATCGAAGTGCTGAAGGGCGTGGGCATGCTGGCCTTCGGCCCGCAGACGATCGGCGGCGTGATCAACTACATCACGCCGGATCCGCCCGAGGACTATGAGGCGCTGGTGGCACTGACCGCCGGCAACCGCCACTACTGGAACGCGCACGCCAGCATCGGCGGCAGCGGCATGCTGCTCGATGTGGTGCGCAAGCAGGGCGACGGCGCGCGCGACACGCTGGAACTGGCGCAGACCGACGTCAACTTCAAATACGCCTTCGACTTGAGCGAAGCGCAGCGCCTGACGGTGCGCGCCACCTCGCTCAGCGAGGACTCGCAGGTCGGCTATTCGGGTCTCGCGCAGGCCGAGTATGAACGGCTGGGCCCGCGCTACGGCTTCGACCAGAACGCCGACTTTGAGATCAATCGCTATGGCCTGTCCACCACCCATCAGTGGCTGCCGAACGAGCGCTTCACGCTGACCACCAGCGTCTACGGCTTCTTCTTCGAGCGCGACTGGTGGCGGCAGTCGAGCACCACCACCGACACCCAGTGCGGCAGCGCCTTTGTCAACGCGCGTCTGCGCGGCGAGCGGGTGGACTTCGATGCCTGCCGCTCGGCGCAGGGCCGTTTGCGCGACTACGACACCTATGGTGTGGAGCCGCGTCTGCGCCTCAACTGGTCACCGTTCGGCATCGACTCCGAACTGCAGGCGGGCGCGCGTGCCCACTTCGAATCGCAGGAACGCCGTCAGATCAACGCCAGCACGGCGACGGGGCGCACCGGCACGCTGGCCGAGAACAATCGCCGCGATACCCGCGGACTGTCGGCCTACGCGAGCAATCGCTTCGGCCTCGGTGCGCTCGACATCGTGCCCGCCGTACGGATCGAACACGTCGCCTACCAGCGCCGCAACCGTCTGAACGGCGCCAGCGGCGATGACGCCATCACCGAGTGGATCCCGGGCCTCGGTTTCAACTACCGGCTGCACGCCGATCACGTGCTGTACGCCGGCGCGCACCGCGGTTTTGCCCCGCCGCGCGCCGAGGACATCATCGACAACAACGGCGGCAGCATCGAAGTGCGCGCGGAAGACAGCCGCAACCTGGAGTTCGGCTGGCGTGGCGAGTTCAGTCCGGGCAATCGCGTCGAGGCCGCGTGGTTCCGCAACCACTTCTTGAATCAGGTGCTGGTGGGCTCGATCGCCGGCGGCAACACGCCGCTGGGCCAGGGCCGCACGCTGTATCAGGGCCTGGAGCTGTCGGGCTATTTCTCGCTCACGGATCGGCTGGCGCCGGGCCGCAGCTATGCCAATGTCGCGTTGACCTGGCTGCCGGACGCGCGCCAGGAATCGCCGCTGCGCGCGGTCGCCAGCGGCGCCGTGATTGGTGGCAGTGCAACCGGCAAACGCTTGCCCTACGCGCCCGAGCACACCGCCACGCTGCGCCTGGGGCATGCCATCGACGCTTGGGATGCCGCCATCGAGGCCGCTTACGTGGGTCGACAGTACGCCGATTTCGCCAATCAGGCGCAGCCCGATGCCAGCGGCCAATTTGGCGAGATCGCCAGCTACACCATCGTCAATCTGTCGCTGAACTACGCACCGCTGGATGCGCCCTGGGGCGTGTTCCTGACCCTGAAGAACGCCTTCGATCGCAGCTACATCGCCGATCGCACGCGCGGCATCCAGGTCGGACCGCCGCGCTTGATCCAGGCCGGTATCAGCTGGCGTTTCGAGTAAGCGCACCCGCCCGGCACTTGAGGCGCCGGGCAGGGCGCAGGTCTCAGAGCGTGTACTCCACCCGCAGCGTCGCCTCGACGCCGGAGCCTATCCAGAGATAGTTCGTCGCGCTTTGGTTCTGGCTGAAGCGCAGACGCACTTGAGTGCGGGCGGTCTTGCTGATCGCAGCGAGGCCAGCACTGTTGAAGGCGCCGGAATTCTGCGTGCCGCTGGTGAACTTGAGCACATTGGCCACCGCGCTCGCGCTGGCGGCGGTGCTGAAGTCGGCGGCTTCCAGCGTGCAGGCACCGAAGCATCCGTTCACCACATCGATGGTCAGCGTGTTCCCGGCCGGGTTCGCCCACGGATCGCCGGAGGCGCTGCGGTAGCTCAAGATCAGCGTGGCGCCGGTGATGGTGGCCGTATCCGGGATGCCGCTGGTGTCAAAGGACAGCAGCGCGCGATTGTATTTGGCATCGGTTCCGCGCCCCAGTGCCAGACCCAGACTCGATTCCAGCGTGCCGAGCGCCGGGCTGCTGCCATCGGCATTGGCCTTGATGTAGCCGTCGTTGGCCGCCTCGCTGCTGTAGCTGACGACCACCGGGGCACCGCCGCCGCCGTTGCTCACCGTCACCGTGGTGTCGTTGTCGCTGCCGACATTGCCGGCCGCATCAAAGGCCTTGGCCATCAGCGCGTAGCTGCCGTTGGCCACATCGCTGCTATTCCAAGTCAGCGTGTAGGGCGCGGTCTGGTCGACGCCGAGCAGGCTGCCCGACACGTAGAACTCCACCTTGGTCACGCCGACGGCATCGCTGGCGCTGGCCGTCAGATCGACGCTGCCGCTGAGCGTGGCGCCATTGGCAGGCGCCGTCAGGTTCACCGTCGGCGCGGTGACATCGCTGGGCTCGCTGGCATTGCCGACGCGGATATCGTCCACGCGGACCTTGGCCCAGGCCTCCAGACACACGTTGGCATTGGCGCTGCCCTCGAAGCGCAGCGTGACCGTCTGCCCGGCCCAGGTGGACAGATCGATGTTCTCCAGCCGCTGCCAGCTGCTGTCGGCGTAGTTGGCGAAGCTGACCGCCTGCTCTTGCAGCACCGTGCCGTTCACCAGCACGCGGAAGCGCGCCGTCGTGGAGGAATTGATGTTGGCCTTCAGATCCAGCTTGCGTGCATAGGAGAGTCGCGGCGCACTGCCCAGGGTCACGCTGCGCTGCAGGAACCTAGTCTTCAGCCCGCCCGCACAGGACAGTCCGCTGGAGGCATAGCCATAGCTCGACTGACTGCCGCCGGCGCCGACCGTGGCGTTGTCGGCGTCGGCGACGAAGTCGCCGCTCCAGCCGCTCTGATCGAAATAGTCGGCGTCGGCGTTGCGGTTGGAGAAGCTCTCGTCGACCACCGCCACGTTCGGGTTCACGGTGACGCTGGTGTCGTTGTCGAGCGCCTGGTTGCCGCGTGCATCGCGGGCAATCACGCTGAGCGCATAGCTGCCGGCGGCCAGCGCGCTGGTGTTCCAGTCCAAGGTCCACGGGCCCGCCTGCGCGCTCTGGTTGCCAAAGCCGAGCGAGCTGCCGCCGACGAAGAACTCGACGCTGGCCACGCCCAGATCGTCCGTCGCCGTGGCCGCCAGCGTGATCGTGCCCGATACCGTGGCGCCATTGCCGGGAAAGCTCAGATTGACCGTCGGCGGCGTGATGTCCTCGACGCCACCGGTGACGGTCACGCTGATCTCGCTGGAGGTCCCCACATTGCCGGCGGCATCGAGCGCGCGCGCTTGCAGGCGGCGGGTGCCGTTGGCCACGCTGCTGGTGTCCCACACGGTGCTGTAGGGCGCGCTGCTGTCGCTGGCGGCGAGGGCGCCGTCGATCAGGAACTCGACGCGATTGACGCCGACGTTGTCGCTGGCGCTCGCGCTGATCGTCACGCTGCCGCTGACGGTGGCGCCCGGCGCTGGTGCCGTCAGGCTGACCGTGGGCGCCACGCCGTCGGTGTTGTCGAGGCCGAAGAAGCGCCCGATGTACCAGCTGGAGCACACGTCCACATCCAGGATGTAGGCGCCGGCCGTGCCGCACTGGCGTTCGCCGGTGCCGGGATCGACCGGCGTGCCGTGGCCCATGCCGGTGATGGAGTAGGTCTCCACCAGCGCCTTGCCGCTGGCGTCCTTGTAGACCTTGTGCGGGTAACCGGCGACGGTGTCCTGCACCTCGGGCGTCTGATCGATGCCGTGGACGTTGGTCCATTGCTCCATCGATTCGTTGGCGTTGGCCGGGCGCACCGTGGTATCCGCGTCGCCGTGCCAGATCGACACGATCGGCCAGGGCCCGCTGTAGCTGCTCGCCGCACGCACCTTGTTGCCCCAGGCCGCTGGCGACAGATCGCTGCCCGGATTCATGCAGGAAAAGGCGTTGGTCAGACCGGTGCCGCAGTTGTAGGGCACGCCGGCAACGATGGCGCCACCGGCGAACACCTCGGGATAGGTGGCGAGCAGCACCGAGGTGAACGCACCACCCGCTGACAGGCCGGTCACGTACACCCGCGCCGGATCGGACAGGTGATCGGTCTTCATCCGATCGATCATCTGCTTGATCGACAATGCCTCGCCGCCGCCGCGGGCGATGTCGCCGGCTTCAAACCAGTTGAAGCAGCGCGAGGAGTTGTTGCCGGTCTGTTGCTCCGGCAGCAACAGCGCAAACTTCCAGCGATCCGCCAGCAGCACCCAGCCGGTCTCGGCATCGTAATTGCTGGCGCTCTGCGCGCAGCCGTGCAGCGCCACCACCAGCGGCGCACCCGCGGCCAAGCCCGCCGGCACGTATTTGTACATCAGCAGATTGCCCGGGTTGCTGCCAAACCCGGTGACTTGCGTCAGCGATTGCGCCGACAGCGGCATTGCGACCCACAACAGCACACACCATGCCCACACGTGCTTGACCCGTTTCATGGAACGGCCCTCCCCAGGTGCCAGTGTTCACAGTGGATCACCGGGCTGGCCAGGGCTGCCATCGGACGAAAGGGCAGGCGCAAGGGCAGCAAGCGCCTGCGCCCGAGTGCCCTCATTCGAAGCCGTTGGCAAACAGGTTCTCGGACGGCGTCAGTTCGTAGGCGCCGAGATCGACCACCTGGTTCTGCACGCGGACGCGGCCGTAGAGGTCCAGCGTGGCGCCATTCAGGGCCGCGTTGTTGCCGATATCGCGCGCCGGACTGTCGGTCGCCAGCTGCGCGCCAGCGCTGAAGGCGAATTTGGGATTGATGTTGTAATTGTTGCTGATAAACAGCGGCGTACCGGCCACCAGCGTCGTATCAAAGATATTGTTGCGGATCCGTGCCAGGGTGTCGGTCATCAACAAGTCACTGCTGCCGGACAAGGTGGTCTGATAGATCACGTTGTTTTCGAACACGGCATAGCCAGAGGGAGCGCTGGTCAGCGTATTGCCGAGCTTCACCAATGCGCGCTGGCTGCCACTCGGCAGCGTGTTGTTGCGCAAGGTGTTGTTGGTGGTATAGGTGGCGCCCTCGCTATCGATATCGATCAGGTAGAAGAAACTGCTGCCCGTGGTGTTGTTCTCGAACAAGGAGTTGCTGAGCTCGACGGTGTCGGTGTTGACCGAAATCGCCGTGCCGACACCCGCGCGGAAGCGGCTGTTGGTGATCTTGACGTCGTGCGGACCACCGTCCGGCCGCACCAAGACGCCGTAGCCGTTGTAACGCCAGAAGTCGATGCGGTCGATTTCGACCACCACCGGCGTGTAATTGGTCGCGGTGTAGTCGTAGTCGGAGGTATACAAAATCGCGTTGACGTCGAGGCCGTTGATCGTGCTGGTGGTGCCGCCTGGCGCATTCTGCGCGGTGCAGCCCGCGTTCCATTCACCGGACATCTTGAAGGTGTAATGGTCATAGACGGTCACCCAGCGCGGGCGCCAGGCAATCAGGGCATTGAAATTGGCGGATACTGGATACGTGGTATTCGACGGAAAGGTGCCAGGCCGGAAGCGAAATTCATAATTGCGATCATGCGAACTCAGGGCATTCAACGCGCTCAGCACCGAGCTGAACTCGGTGGCGTCGTCGATGCAGTACACCGTGGTCGCCGGGGTGCCCGCCAGCGCGGCGCCGGAGGCGAGCAGGGACAGAGAGAGCAGGGCGGCAAGGCGCTTCATCGGTGGGGTCCTGGCGAGCAAGGGTACTGACAGGGAACGCGGTCCACGCAGAAAGCGGACATCTCGCCGTCTCGCGCCGACGTCCGCGTCGCGGGCGCCTGCCTGGCGCCGCTCCCTTGCTCGCGCTTTTGTTATCGTCGTCGGCTTCTCTGCTGTGCGTCTGCTCCCATGTCCTCGATACAAGATGCCCTCGATCTGATCGCCCGCGGCGCCGAAGAAGTCCTCAAGATGGAGGAGTTGGAGGCACGCCTGAAGGCAGGCAAGCGCCTGCGCGTGAAGGCGGGCTTTGATCCCACCGCGCCGGACCTGCACGTCGGTCACACGGTGCTGATCAACAAGATGCGGCAGTTCCAGATGCTCGGCCATCAGGTGATCTTTCTGATCGGCGACTTCACCGGGATGATCGGTGACCCGACCGGGCGCAACGTCACGCGCAAGCCGCTGACGCGCGAAGACGTCGAGCGCAACGCCGTGACCTATCGCGAGCAGGTGTTCAAGATCCTCGATCCCGAACTGACCGAGGTGCGCTTCAACAGCGAGTGGTTCGACACCATGGGCGCATCCGGGCTGATCAAGATCGCCGGCAAGTACACGGTGGCGCGCATGCTCGAGCGCGACGATTTCAACAAGCGCTTCAAGGGCGAGCAGCCGATCGCCGTGCATGAGTTCTTGTACCCGCTGGTGCAGGGCTACGACTCGGTGGCGCTGCAGGCGGATGTGGAGCTTGGTGGCACCGACCAGAAGTTCAATCTGCTGGTGGGGCGCGCGCTGCAGTCCGACTACGGCCAGCAACCGCAGATCGTGCTGACGACGCCGCTGCTGGAAGGCACCGACGGCGTCAACAAGATGAGCAAATCGCTGGGCAACTACATCGGCATCAACGAGCCGGCTGGCGAGATCTTCGGCAAAACCATGTCGATCAGCGACGATCTGATGTGGCGCTACATCGAATTGCTGTCCTTCAAGATCGGCACTGGCGAGCTCCGAAGCTTGCGCGCCGACGCCGCAGCCGGGCAGTTAAATCCGCGCGATCTGAAGATTCGTCTGGCGCATGAGATCGCCGAGCGCTTTGCCGGCACCGCCGCGGCCGACGCCGCCGTGGAGGCCTGGCACAAGCGCACGCAGGAAGGCGCGATGCCGGAGGACATGCAGACGGTGACGCTGGCGCTGCCCGAGGGTGGGCTGAAGATCGCTCAGCTGCTGAAGCAGAGCGGACTGACGCCGAGCACCGGTGAGGCGCTGCGCAAACTGGCGGAGAACGGCGTGCGCATCGATGGCGCCGTGGTGTCGGACAAGGATCTGACGTTCACGCAGCCGGCCAGCTTCGTGCTGCAGCTCGGCAAGCGGCATTTCCGCCGCGTGGAACTGACGCGTTGAAGGAGCAGGCGATGCGCTGGCTGGCGATCTGTGCACTGCTGTGGATGCCCCCGCTGGCCGTGGCCGCGGAGGATGCGGAGGCGCAGCGCTATCTGGATTTCGTCGCTGAACTCAAGTTGGCGCTCAAGCGTGGCGACCCGGCAGCCGTGGCGCTGCTGGTGCAATTCCCGCTGCAGGTGAATCAGCCGGGCGAGACCCACCTGGAAATCGCCGATGCGCGCACGCTGCAGGCACGCTTTGCCGAGGTGTTCACCCCCGAGTTGCGCCAGCGCGTGCAGAGCGCAGAGCTGGAAAGCCCGGAGCGCATCGGCGGCGATGACTATCTGATCGCCGACGGCCTGCTGTGGGCGGGCATCGTCGAGCACCAGCACGGCCCGCGCTTTCGCCTGCGCACGGTCAATGTGCCGGGCGAGGCCGCCGCGCCGGTCTACCCGCTGCTGCAGATGGTCTGCGAAACGCCCAAGCACCGGATCATCGTCGAGCAGACCGGCGCCGAGCAGTCGCGCTATCGCTCGTGGAACCTGCCGCGTGCGCTGACCGAGAAGCCCGATCTGGAGATGGTCGGCACCTCGAGCATCGAAGGCAGCGGCTCTTGCGCGCATCCGCTGCACACCTTCGAACGCGGCGACACCCGCATCGTCGTCAGCGACGGTGGTTGTCGCGAGGACGACTGGCCGGAGCGCAGCGTCCTCGTCGAGGTCAAAGGCAAAGTGGCCGGCGAGTGGGGCTGCGAGTAGTCCGCCGACGCTGAACCGGCCTGCCGCTCAGCGTCGCGCCGGCAGAAAGCGACTGTTGCGCAGCAGCGCCGCCGAAATCAGCGACACCAGCACGCCCACCGGCAGGATCTCCGAGATCGTCACCAGCATGCGAAACAGCGGCTGGGCGTATTGCGCCTTGAAGGCGTTCATCTCGGCAGTGAACTGCGCAACTTCGGCGGCGCTGGCACCAGATGCCTGCTTTTGGGCGATGATCTGCTCGGTGTAGGCGCCGATGAAGTCGGCATGGGTCACCGCCAGCGAGGCTTCCCAGGCCAGCGTGTAGCACAGGCTGGCGACCAGACTGATCGCCAGGCCCATGCCGAGCGCAGGCCAGAAGCCGATCACGCCGCCGCGATCCTCATCTCGATAGCGCTTGACGCCAACGAACACCGCGCTGAGCGCGATCAGCATGCTGCTGTAGCCGATCAGCTCGCCGTACTTGAGCGGCGGGCCACCGCTCATCATGACCATCATGCCGAACAGCGTGCCGCCGACGACCACGCCTGCGATCAAGCCATAGATCAGGATCTTGCGGAACATCGATGCCTCCAGGGGCGGTGTGGGGTGGCGCATTCAGCCGGCCAGATCGGCGGCGCAGCAATCGCCCGAATGGGTGATTCGGGGCCATTCACCCATCAGCAGGGCCGTTTTCTCCCCGCGCTGCCGCCGCGTCAGGGCACGATACCCAGCTGGCGCGCCTTCAGGATCGCCTCGGTGCGCCGGCGCGCCTCCAGCTTCTCGAACAGCCGCGCGACATGGGTTTTCACCGTGTTGGGCGACACGCCCAGGCGCTGCGCGATCTCCTTGTTCGAGTAGCCGAGCGCCAGTTCCTGCAGCACTTCCAGCTCGCGACCGCTGATGCCGAGGCTCGCTTGCGCCTTCGGATTGCCGTCGTCGGTGGCCGTTTCCGGCGCGCGCGGGTACAGACGCACGCCCACCCACACCCCGAGCGCCAGGAAGCCCAGGGCAATCAGCGAGATGCTGAACTCCTCCGCATGCACACGCGCCAACCGCTGGTAGCCCAGCCACTGCAGCAGCCAGGTGCCGAAGGCCAGCAGCAGCCCGTAGCCGAATGCGCGCTTCCACATCACGAAGGGGAACCGGACTTTGCCTGCAGCTGAAAGGTCACGCGCACTGAAGCTCCCCCGCACGGTGCAGATGGCACAGGATAAGGAGCTGGCCCGGACATTTCATGAAGTCGCGAGGAAAGTAGCGCAGCTCCGTGCGCGCGCGTGCGTCGGCTGCGCGATCACCGCAGATCGCGCCGGCGGCCGCGGCTGTTCACCGCAAAGCGCCGGACGCCTCGCGTACCCGGCGCAGTCGTTCCGGCGGACCGTGCGGACGCGAAGGATCCGGCCCCAGAGCCATGGAGACCCGGTTCGCAAAGGACGCGCGGACGTAGCGCGGCTCCGTGCGCGCGGCGTGCGGCGGCTGCGCGATCAGCGCAGATCGCGCCGGCGGCCGCGGCTGTTCACCGCAAAGCGCCGGACGCCTCGCGTACCCGGCGCAGTCGTTCCGGCGGACCGTGCGGACGCGAAGGATCCGGCCTACCAGAGCTGGGGCGAGCAAGCAGCGCGCGCCGTATTTACCTTTCACTTTTCACTTTTCACGCTTCACGCCCACAACTCAGGCCGCCTTCGCCTGCGGCACTTCGCTGAGGACGCCCGGCAGGCGCAGCAGTTGGAAGGGGCCGCGACCGCTGGCGGCAGTGATCAGGCCGAGCACGCGTGCCGGTTCGCCGTCGACCATGTCCCAGCGGAAGCGCCAGCTCCAGTTGTGCTGACCCATGGTGCCCGGAATGTTCATCCGGTGTTCGCTGGGCAGGCCAAGCACGTCCTGGAACTGGCAGACGGCAATGTTGGCCACCGAGTTGCAGCAGGCGCGGATCATCGCCCAGTGGATGTCGTGCGGGCCGGCGGCCAGATAGCTGCCGGCGTAGGCGCGTTCGCGCTCGCTGGCTTTGTCCCACCAGCCGCGCACGGTGTCGTTGTCGTGCGTGCCGGTGTAGGCCACGCAATGACGGTCCCAGTTGTGCGGCAGAAATTCGTCGCTGGCGTCGGTGCCAAAACCGAACTGCAGGATCTTCATCCCCGGGAAGCCACAGCCATCGCGCAGCGCGATCACATCCTCGGTGATCAGCCCCAGGTCCTCGGCCACGATTGGCAGCTCGCCGAGTTCGGCGCTGATGGCATCGAACAGCGCCTGGCCAGGACCGGCCACCCACTGGCCTTCCTCGGCGGTCGGGCAGCTGGCCGGGATCTCGTAGTAGCCGGCGAAGCCGCGAAAATGATCGATACGGAACACATCGGCCTGATGCAGCGCGCGTTTGAGTCGCGCCGTCCACCAGGCGTAGTTCTCCGCCTGCATGCGGTCCCAGCGATACAGCGGATTGCCCCAGCGCTGGCCGGTTGGCGCCATTGCATCGGGCGGGCAGCCGGCGACCACCGTGGGCTGAAATTCGGCGTCGAGGTAATACAGGTCGGGCCGCGCCCAGCAGTCGGCGCTGTGGTGGGCGATGAAGATCGGCAGATCGCCCATCAGCGCCACTTGACGCTGATTCGCGTAGGCCTTCAGCGCCGAGGCCTGGGTGTCGAAGCACCACTGCACGAACTGCCAGTAGCGGATCTCCTCGCGGTGCTTGTCGCGCATGCGTGCCAGCGCGGCGGGATCGCGATCGCGCAGTTCCGGGTGCCAGTGCCACCAGGCGCGGCCGCCGTGGGCCGATTCCAGCGCCATGAACAGCGTGTAGTCGTCCAACCAGCTCGCCTGATCCTCGCACCAGGCGGCAAAGCGCGCGTGCTCGGCGGCGCTGCCGCGGGCATAAAAGCCGCGCGCCGCGGCGCGCAGCTCATTCAAGCGCCACGGCACCACCTTGGCGTAATCCACCTGACGGCTGTCGAAGCCACCCTCGGGCAGCACCGGCGGCGCCAGCCAGCCGGCGGCCACCAGCGGTTCCAGCGCCACCATCAGCGGACTGCCGGCGAAAGCGCTGACGCTCTGGTACGGCGAGTTGCCCGGGCCGATCGGATTGATCGGCAGCCACTGCCACAGATGCTGACCGGCGCTGACCAGCCAGTCGACGAACTGGTAGGCGCCAGGACCGAAATCGCCGATGCCATGCGGGCCCGGCAGCGAGGACAGATGCAGCAGCACACCGGCGCTGCGTTGATGTAGGTCGATCATTCCGGAGCCTCGGATGCATCAGTACGCGCCAGCACCAGCACAGCATGCGCCGGGACCAGCAGGGTGGAAACGGACCAAAGGACAGGGGCGGCGGGCAATTCCGCGCTGCTGTCCAGGCATAGCGACCAGCCGCTGCCGGCGAGTTCGAACTCGCAGCTGACAGCGCCCGGGTTGAACAGCAGACATAGCCGCGCGCGGCTGGCGCCGGCGGCGTAGTACTCGCAGGCGAAGGCGCGCTGCTCGGCGTCGTGCCAGTCCTGCACGCTCATGGCGCGACCGGCCGGCGTCAGCCAGCGCACGCGCGTCTGCTCAAGCGCGCCTTCGGCGGCAAACCAGTGCGGATGGCGCAGCAAGGGTTCGCTGCGGCGCAGGGACAGCAGCGCGGCCACATAGTCGCTGTCGTCGCTGTCGGCCTGCCAATCCAGCCAGCCAGTGGGGTTGTCCTGGCAATAGGCATTGTTGTTGCCGCGCTGGCTGTTGGCGTGTTCGTCGCCCGCCAGCAGCATCGGCGTGCCCTGTGCCAGCAGCAGGCTGGCGAGCATCGCCCGGCGCACGCGGCGTCGGCGCATCTGCACCACCGGATCGCTGCTGGGGCCCTCGACGCCGTAGTTGTCGGCCGGTTCCTCGTCACGCCCGTCGCGATTGTCCTCGCCGTTGGCTTGATTGTGTTTGTGCGCGTAGGCCACCACGTCGGCCAGCGTGCGCCCGTCATGCGCAGCAATGAAGTTGACGCTGGCGGTCGGCCGGCGCAGGCCGTGGTGGAACAGATCGCTGGAGGCGCAGAAGCGCCGCGCGAACTCGCCGCGCGTGCAGCCGCGCGGCAGCCAGTAACGGCGCACGCTGTCGCGGAAGCGATCATTCCAATCGAGGAAGTGGCCTGGAAAACGTCCCACCTGATAGCCCTGCGGGCCGCAGTCCCAGGGTTCGGCGATCAGGCGCAGTCGCGACAGCGCGGGATCCTGGCGCAGCGCCACGAAGAACGGGGCGTTCGGATCGAAAGCCTCGCGCGTGCGCCCGAGCACGCTGGCGAGGTCGAAACGGAAGCCGTCGAAGCCGAGCTCCGCCCAGTAGCGCAGGGAATCCAACACGAATTGGACGACGCGCGGGTGATTCAGATTGAGCGTGTTGCCGCAGCCGCTCCAGTTCACGTAGCGCGCCGGATCGTCCGCCAGCAAGCGATACCAGCAGGCGTTGTCGAGGCCGCGAAAGCTGAGCGTAGGCCCGAGCTCGTCGCCCTCCGCCGTGTGGTTGTAGACCACATCGAGCAGCACCTCGAAGCCGGCCGCGTGCAAGGCTTCCAAAGCGTTGCGCAGTTCGTGCAGGGCCGCTGGCGTAGACGCCCGTGTCGGCGCCCTGGTGCCCTCGGCATAGCGCGCGTCGACGGCAAAGTAGCCCAGCGTGTTGTAGCCCCAGTAATTGCTGAGACCGGCGCGCGCCAGGTGCGCCTCGCTGATCGAGTGCATCAGCGGCAGCAGCGCCAGCGTGGTGACGCCGAGCTTGCGCAGATGCGCGATCGAGGCCGGGTGCGCCAAGGCGGCGTAGGTGCCGCGCAGCGCGTCCGGGATGCCCGGCATCTGCATCGAGTAGCCGCGCACGTGCATCTCGTAGAGCACCACCGACGCGCTCGGGATCTGCGGGCGCGGCTGCTGCAGCGGCGGCAGCGGCGTCACCACGCGCGCCTTCAGTGCGCTGAGCGCGTTGTCGCGACGGTCGAAAGAGCGCGCGCCGTCCGGGTGGCCCTGCACATAGCCATGGTGCACATCGTCCCAGTGATGGCGCCCGACGATCTCGCGCGCCCAGGGATCCAGCAGCAGCTTGTGCGGGTTGTAGCGATGGCCTTCCTCGGGCCGATAGAGTCCATGCGCGCGATAGCCATAGACCAGCCCGGCGCCCAGATCCGGCAGCAGGCCGTTCCAGACGCCGTCCTCGTCCGCATGCAGCTCATAACGGCGCAGCTCGCGCGTGCCCTCGCCATCGAACACGCAGAGTTCCACCCGGGTGGCGTGCTCGCTCCACAGCGCGAAATGCACGCCGCCCTCGATCAGCTGCGCCCCGAAGGCGGCGGGACAGCCGGGCAGCAGGCGCGCGGGCAGGGCGGTGCTCATGCGGGCAGCAACACCAACGTCGCCAGTGGCGGCAAGGTCAGCGTCAGCGAGTGCGCGCGGCCGTGGCTGGCGATGGCCTCGGCCTCGAGCACGCGCCCGCCGTTGCCCACATCGCTGCCGCCGTAGTGCGCCGAATCGGTATTCAGCGCCTCGCGCCAGCGCGCGGCGCCCTCGGGCAGCGGCAACCGATAGCCCGTGCGCGGCACCGGCGTGAAATTGCTGATCACGATCGCTACGCCGCCTGCGCGATCGAAGCGTGCCCAGGCAAACACGGACTGATCCCGGTCATCGCCGACCAGCCATTCGAAGCCGGACGCCTCGCAGTCCAGCCGATGCAGCGCCGGCGTGTGGCGATACAGCTGGTTCAGATCGCGGATCAGCCGCTGCACGCCGGCATGGCGGGCGTCGTCCAGCAGATGCCAGGGCAGCGCTTCGACATCGCGCCACTCGCCGGGCTGCGCGAACTCCTGACCCATGAACAGCAGCTTCTTGCCCGGATGCCCCCACATGTAGCCGTAGTAGGCGCGCAGATTGGCGAAGCGCTGCCAGTCATCGCCCGGCATCTTGCCGAGCATCGAACCCTTGCCGTGCACGACCTCGTCGTGCGAGATCGGCAGCACATAGTTCTCGCTGAAGGCGTACACCAGACCGAAGGTCATCTGATCGTGGTGCCAGCGCCGGTGCACCGGATCGGTGGACACGTAGCGCAGCGTGTCGTTCATCCAACCCATATTCCACTTGTAGTGAAAGCCGAGGCCACCGGCGTAGGTCGGTGCCGACACGCCCGGAAAGGCGGTGGATTCCTCGGCGATGGTGATCGCGCCCGGCAGCTCCGCGCCGACGGTCTCAGACAGCCGCCGCAGCAGCGCGATGGCTTCCAGGTTCTCGCGTCCGCCCAGGTGATTCGGCACCCATTCGCCGGCGTTGCGCGAGTAGTCGCGGTAGAGCATGGAAGCGACCGCATCGACGCGCAGGCCATCGACGCCGAAGCGCTCCAGCCAGTAGCGCGCGCTGCCGATCAGGTAGCTCTGCACTTCGGTGCGGCCAAAGTTCGGGATCAGCGTGTTCCAGTCGCGATGGAAACCTTCGCGCGGGTCGGCGTATTCGTACAGCGCGGTGCCATCGAACTGCGCCAAGCCATGGGCGTCGGCCGGAAAGTGCGCCGGCACCCAGTCGAGCAGCAGCCCCAGCCCGTGTGCGTGGCAGGCCGCGACGAACACCGCGAAGTCCTCGGCGCTCCCGTAACGCGCACTCGGCGCGTACAGACCGAGCGGCTGATAGCCCCAGGAGCCGTCGAATGGGTGCTCGCTGATCGGCAGCAGTTCCAGATGCGTGAAACCGAGATCCGCCGCGTAGGCCGGCAGCGTCTGCGCCAGCTCGCGCCAATTCGGGAAGGCGCCGCCATCCGCGGCGCGCCGCCAGGAGCCGATGTGCACCTCGTAGACCGAGATCGGCGCCTGCCGCTGGTTGGCCTCTGCGCGCCCGGCCGGCAGCGCGCGCACCGGCGGCAGCCCGGCCACGCGGCTGGCGGTGCCGGGGCGCAGCTCGGCCGCGAAGGCGTAGGGATCGGCCTTCAGCGGCAGCAGCGCACCATCGGCGCCGAGCACTTCGTATTTGTAGTAGTCGCCAGGCCCCACGTGCGGGATGGCGATCTCCCAGACGCCGGCCTGATGACGCAGACGCATCGGATGACGTCGCCCGTCCCAGTCATTGAAGCTGCCGACCACGCTGACCCGGCGCGCATTCGGCGCCCACACGGCGAAGCGCGTTCCGGCCACCCGGCCCAGATCCACCGGGTGCGCGCCGAGCAGCGCATAGGGGCGACCGTGGCGGCCCTCGTGGAAAGCCTGCAGCTCGGCGTCCTCGATCAGCGAACCGTAGGCGTAGGCATCGGCGTAGACGCCGCTGGCACCGGAGGACCACTGCACGCGCAGCCGGTAGTCGAAGCGCTCGCGCACGCCGAGCCGCGCCTCGAAGACGCCGTCTGGATGGCGCGCCTCCAGCGTTGCCACCGTCGAGGTGCTGCCGACGTCGAGCACGTCCACGCTGCGCGCGCCCGGCAGCAGCACGCGCAGCCACAGCACGCCGCTGACGTCGTGATGCAGCCCGAGCACGCCGAAAGGATCGCCATGGCGCGCGCTGAGCAAGGCCTCGATCGCGGCCGCGTCAAGCATGCGGACGACGGTCCAGCCGGCTCTGCGCCAGCGCCGCCGGCGACCACACCTGCTCCCAGTACTCGCGCACGCAGCGGTCAGCCGAGAAGGCGCCCATGCCGGCGATGTTGCGGGCGGCGCAGGCCGCCCAGCGGGCGCGGTCGGCGTAGTGCGCATCCACGCGCGCCTGGGTGGCGGCGTAGTCGGCGTAATCCGCCAGCAGGAAGTAGCGATCGCGCTGCAGCAGGCTGTCGATCAGATCGCGATAGCGACCCGGCTCGCCGGGCGAGAAGGCGCCACCGGCGATGGCATCCAGCACATGGCGCAGCGCCAGATCCTGCTCGGCGTACAGCGCCGGGTCGTAGCCGGTGGCGCGCAGCGCGGCGATGTCCTCGACGCGACGACCAAAGATGTAGACATCGTCCTCGCCGATGGCCTCGGCCATCTCGATGTTGGCGCCGTCCCAGGTGCCGATGGTCAGCGCGCCATTCAGCGCGAACTTCATGTTGCCGGTGCCCGACGCCTCGGTGCCGGCGGTGGAAATCTGCTCGGACAGATCGGCCGCCGGAATGATCACCTCGGCCAGACTGACGCTGTAGTTCGGCAGAAACACCAGCTTCAGTCGATCGGAGACGCGCGGATCGCTGTTGATCACGCGGGCGATGTCGTGCGCCAGCTGGATGATCTGTTTGGCGACGCGATAGGCCGAGGCCGCCTTGCCGGACAGGATCACCGTGCGCGGCGCATGCGGGCGATCTGGCTGGCTCAACATCGACTGATACAAGCCGACCACGCGCAGCAGATTCAGCAGCTGGCGCTTGTACTCGTGGATACGTTTGATCTGCACGTCGAACAGGCTGGACGGATCCACCACCAGCCCCAGTTCGCGCCGGATCAGCGCGGCCAGCCGCTGCTTGTTGGCGTGTTTGACCGCCAGCAGCTCCTGCTGCAGGCCGGCATCCTCGGCTTGCGCGCGCAGCTGCCCGAGCTGCAGCAAATCCTGGCGCCAGCGCGTGCCGATGCGGCGATCGAGCAGTGCCGACAGCCCCGGATTGGCTTGCTGCAGCCAGCGCCGCGGGGTGACGCCGTTGGTGACGTTGAAAAAGCGCCCCGGATACAGGCGCGCGTACTCGGCGAAGATGGTTTCGGTCATCAGCCGCGAGTGCAGCGCGGCGACGCCGTTGATCTTGTGCGAGGCGACAATGGCGAGACCGGCCATGCGCACGCGGCGACCATGCGCCTCGTCGATCAGCGACACCCGCTGCACCAGCCCCTCGTCGCCGGGAAAGCGCAGGCGCACATCGGACAGAAAGCGATCGTTGATCTCGTAAATCAGTTCCAGATGGCGCGGCAGCAGGCGCTCGATCAACGGCACCGGCCAGGTTTCCAGCGCCTCCGGCAGCAGCGTGTGATTGGTGTAGGACAGCGCCTGCCGGGTGATGCGCCAGGCGCTGATGCGATCAAGGCCGTGCTCGTCCATCAGCAGCCGCAGTAACTCGGCCGGCGCCAGCGCCGGATGCGTGTCGTTCAAATGAATCGCATTGCGGCGCCCCAGATCCTCGATACGCCCGCCCTCGCGCAGATGGCGCGCCACCAGATCCTGCAGCGAGGCCGAGACCAGCAGGTACTCCTGCTTCAAGCGCAGCTCGCGGCCGGCGTCGGTGCTGTCATCCGGGTACAGCACCCAGTTCAGCGCATCGGCGGCGATCCGCTGCTGGGTGGCGGCGGCGTACTCGCCGCGGCAAAAAGCCTGGAAGTCGATCGGTTCGGCGGCGCTCGCGTGCCACTGCCGCAGCGTCGACACATGCCGGCTGTGGTGCGCCGGCACGATGAAGTCGTAGGCCTGCGCCAGGATCAGCTCGTTTGGCGTCCAGCGGCGACCGTCGCCGTCGGCCTGCACGCGGCCACCAAAGCCGATGCGATAGCGCAGCTCTGGTCGCGCCACTTCCCACTCATTGCCGTTGCGCAGCCAGTCGTCCGGCACCTCCACCTGACGACCATCCTGAATGCGCTGCGAGAACATGCCGTACTGGTAGCGCAAGCCGTAGCCAAAGGACGGGAAGCCCTGCTCGGCGAAGGCGTCCAGAAAGCACGCCGCCAAGCGGCCCAGGCCGCCGTTGCCCAAGCCTGCATCGGGCTCGCCTTCCAGCACATCGCTGGCCTCCAGGCCGAGTTCCGCCAGCAGCGTGCGCAGCGCCGGCAGGCCGCCCAGCGCCGCCAGCGCATTCGCCAGCGCACGCCCGATCAGGAACTCCATCGACAGGTAATGCACGCGGCGCGCGCGCCCCGTGGCCAGCGCCTCGGCGTCGTGGTGCTGCGCCTCGGCCCAGCGCTGCTGCAGCCCGTGGCGACACTCCGCCGCCAGCGCCCGGAACACCGCGGCGCGGCGCTGCTCGCGCCCGGCTGAACGCGGCAGCGCTTCCAGCGCCAGTCGCTCGCGCACGGCGGACAACAGTTCGGTGGCGGCGGGCGGTTCGATGCTCATCGTCGGACTCATGCGTGGCCTCGGCAGCAGCTGGAAATGCAGGCCGACGCATGGCGCAGGCAGCCCGGAGAGGCAGGATGGGCTTGGCTACAGCCACCCTGCACCCGCACTGCCAGCGTGCCGCGTGGCCCCCCAGCAGCGACGGCGTCCGCAGCTTAATCGCGAGCGCTCACAGGCACGAGAACGTGCAAACGTATTCAACGCAGGTGCAGCATGGGAAGCGCCTGTGGCCGCGCGCAGCCGCTGCGCAGTGGCCAGACCGACGCTATCGTTTTGCGTCTCGATGGCGTCTGGGAGACGAACCATGCCCCGCAAGACCGAACCCATCATGTTGCGTGCCGCCGAACCCGAGGACGCGGTCGGGGTGGCGGCCTTGTATGCCGAGGAAACGGTCTATGCCGGCGTGCTGCAACTGCCCTTTCCGCGACCCTCGTACTGGCAGCAGCGTTTGAGCGGCGACGATCCCGATCAGCTCAATCTGCTGGCGCTGAGCGGGGCCGAGATCATCGGCCACGGCTTTTTGGGTCGCCCGCACCCGCATGCGCGACGGCGCCATGTCGGCGCCATCGGCATGGCGGTGCATCCCGATTGGCAGCGGCGCGGCGTCGGCAGTCGCCTGCTGGCGGCGCTGATCGACCGCGCCGATCGCTGGATGCAAATGACGCGGCTGGAACTGGAGGTCTATTGCGACAACCTCGCCGCCATCGCGCTGTATCGCAAGTTTGGCTTCGTCGAGGAAGGCCGCTTGCGCGCCTATGCCTTCCGCGACGGCGCCTACGCCGATGTCTGGGCGATGGCGCGGCTCAAGCCCTGACGGCGGAGCGGAGCAAGGACAGGCCGGTGGCGGCGTACCAAAGGCCATGGCCGAGCACCAGCGCGATCATCCCCGGGACATCCAGGCGCAGCAGACCAAACAACCAGGCCAGCGCCAAACCCAGTGAGACCAGCAGGCCGATGGCAGCGACGGCGCGCAGCGACTGTCGCCACTGATCCAGCGACCACAGCGCGATCGCCACCGAGTACAACAGCAGACCGAAGGCCGCGAGCGTCTGATTGATCGCCCAGCTGAGCGGCAGCAGCTGCAGGATCTCCGCTTGCTGTGCGGCCTCCGCCCCGGCAGCGCGCGCCACCAGCGCGCTCAGCACAAAGCCGTTGGTCAGCGCCGCGCCGATCATCGCCAGCACGCCCACGCTGTAACTCAGCCAGGCGCAACGCACGAGGGCACGCGGGCGCGCGACGCTGTATTCCGACAAGCTCAGCCAGATCACCAAGCTCAGCGCGATCAACGCGCCATGGATCGCGCGATTGAGCCCATCCAGATGCTGCAGGCTGGCCATCAGTTCCGTCTGGCTGTGACCACTGCCATGCGGATGGTGCAACACCGCCGCCAGCGCCAGCACGCTGGCACCCACCATCACCGCACCCGCAACCCGTTGACTATTCCAGCTGGTGAACGACATGGCAGCGACCTCACGCATCCAGGGCACCCCACGCTAGCAAGCCCGACGCGGCGGTTATCGAACAGATGCACGGGAAAGTTCGGCAGAGCACGCGCGACGAGGGCACGTAAAGCGCGAGGGCACGTGCAAGCAGAGGGGAGGGCACGAGGGCACGTAAAGCAGGAGGGGCGAAGGGCGGCGCTTGTGCGGCATCGCTGCGCCAGCACCGCCCTCCATCCGCGGCACCTCCAACATTCGCGCTCTTGCGTGCCCTCGATCCGGCCCGTCGGCATAGCCGCCGGGCGCTCAGGACAGCGCGCGGCGGTGCCGCGCAAGCGCTGCCCTTCGCCCCTCGTGCCTTCACCCGACCCGCGGCCGGTTCGTCAGCGCGTGGAAGCCGAGCATGCCGAGGCCGGCGAAGCCGATCAGGATGCCGAAGGTGGCGGGATCGTTGCCGTCCAGGTTCAACAGATCGATCAGACCGAAGCCGATGCCGATCAGCACCAGCACCAGGCCCCATTTCAGCGAGGACACGCTGCGATTGCGCTCGTCCGCCGCCAGCATCGCGCGCACCAGATCCTCGCTGGCGCCGGACTGCGCCAGCCGACTGCGCACGCGGCCTTCCATGACGATCTTGAACACAGCCGCGATGCACACGAACAAGGTGATCGGAACCAGGATTTCAAACTGCATGACACACTCCGTGACTCTGCCGACAGGATGATCGGCTCGGATAGAGAGAGACGGCCTGCGCGCCCACGGTTGCAAGCAGACGCACGAATTTTTTCGCGTGCGGTCTGCAACCGAGCGCGCGTTCGGCGTCTCATTCCAACCATGGACGAGGATCGACGACTGGTGGAAGCCACGCTGGCGCGCGCGCCGGGCGCCTTCGAGCGTCTGGTGGCCAGCCATCAGCGCCTGGTCTGGCACGTGCTGGAGCGCATGGTCGGGCATGTCGAGGACGCCCGCGATCTCAGCCAAGAGGTGTTTCTGCGCGTGCACCAGAAGCTGCAGCAGTTTCGCTATGACAGCAGCCTTGCCAGCTGGATCGGACGCATCGCCTTCTCCATCGCCACGCGCCATCTGGCGCGCAAGCGTTTGCAGATGGATGACACTCGCGATGACGACGAGGACAGCGCGCTCGACCGCGTCGCCGACGACTTCGATCTGGCCGAGGCCTGCGCCGATGCCGAGTTGATGCGCTGCGTCGCCGCCGAGATGGACGCACTGCCGCCGCTGCAGCGCACGCTGATCACCTTGTACCATCTGGACGAATTGGGCATCGCCGAGATCGGCACGATCACCGGCCTGCCCGAGGGCACCATCAAAAACAGCCTGTTCCGCGCCCGCCGCCGCCTGCGGCTGAGCCTGGAACAGGCCCTGGGAGTGAGTGCATGAACGCACAGCAAGCACGCGAGTGGCAGGCGCAGCAGCAGGCGCTGGCGCCCGCGCAAGCCGATGAGCACCCGCTGGCCGAGCGCTACCGCGCGGTCTATCAGGCGGTGGCGCAAGCCGAACTGCCCGCCCTGCCGCCGGATCTCCCTGCCGCCGTCGCCGCCGCCCTGCGCGCCGCGGAAGTGGACGAGCACATCGAACGCTGGCTGCTGCGCGCCGCCGGTCTGCTGGCCTTGATCGGCATCGCCGTCTACGCCGGCCCGACGCTGACCGAGCACCTGTGGTTTCGGAGCACGCTGCCGATCACGCTCGACGCCGGCTGGCTCTGGGCCACGCTACTGGCCGGTGCTTGCGCGGGGCTGATCGACCGCTGGGCCGCCAGTCGCGCCCATGCCCAGACACCGCAGGGAATGGCCTGAGCCTCTGGGGGCGAGGGCGTCGGCGCGGCATCGCTGGGGGCGCCGGCGTCCTCGCCGGCATAAAGCCCCCAATGTGAATCGCGGTAACGTGATTCCACGCACCGCCAATGCGGTCTTTTGCGGCACGCGCCCTGCGCGCTCGCTTGCCAATCGTAGGTCTGTCACATCGCTCCAAGCGTAGCCCAGACATTCGTGCCGCCCAACGCATCGCTTGCGGATGACCGATCGGCCGGCGTACGCTCGATTCGATCCGGTATTCCTTGGGCGACGAGCCATGGCTGACGCGTTTGATGACAGGACCGCTCGGTTCTCCGGACTCCGGCAAGGCCTCGTGCTCGGCGCAATCCTGGTGATCCTTATCTGGACGGCGTGGATTTACTTCGTTGGCAGGGCACCGACGAGCTGGCTCCCGATCGCCTTGCCGATTCTTACCGCGTCCTTTCTGCTCGATGCGCTGATCAGCCATCGCCTCCACAAGCGGCGCAACGCGATCATTTTGCTTGGCTGCGGCTTGCTTCTGGCGGCCGTGACAATCTATGGAAGCGTCTACGCTCATGCGTAGGTATGGTTCAGGGATAAGCGCGTAAGACCTTGCCGCCGCAGTCTCGGTCGTCACGCCACCGGGTGATAGCCTGCCGCGATGAGCGCCAAGCACATCGAGACAGAAGCGCTCAACCTGCCGGCGAAGGATCGTGCCCGGCTGGCCCTGGAACTGACGCTGGTGGCTGGGTCGTCCAGGGTGACGGGACCTCGCGTTTGTGACCGTGTGCCGCGGTCGTCAGCCGCCAGACTTCGACGACGCCGCAATAGAACGGCGTCATTGCGAAGGCCTCGTCCGCAGCGCGGACGAGGGCTGTGGCAATCCAGGTGTTGCTGGTGCTTCTGAGGCGGCGGGTCGGCCATCCGAAACAGCCAAGGCGCAAACCTGGATTGCCACACCGCCGCCGCGCCTGTCGGCGCCGCGGCGGTTCGCAATGACGCTGCGTAGGCGCTGGCGCCAGCGCGGCGAGACTGTGCGGGGCTGGTCCACCGGTGCGCCCTGCAACAAGGCGGGCGCCTGCGCGATGTCGACAATCTTCCTGTTCACGCGTTTCGCGCCTTGCGACCCGCGTATCCGCCATTCCCGGCCCGACTCACGGGCAACTCGCGTCCTCGCAGGCGACGCCGCCCATGTTCAGCAGCGTGGTGATGGCGAACTGGGCGGCGGTGCTGCCACCGTTGTTGCCGAAGAAGGTGGTGTTGCCGAGCGCGGCCACTTGTCCGCTGCCGTTGATGCCGAAGCTGCTGTTGCGGTGGAAGGCGGACCCGGTGATTGTCGCCGACGTGTTCAAGGTGGCGCCGGCGGCACCGTTGCCGCTGACCACCAGGCTGTCGAAGATGTAATGGGCGTTGGTGCCGCTGATGAGCACGCCGATGCCGCGGTTGCGCGATATCGTGACCTTGCGCAGGACGACGGTGCGACCGGTGCCGGACACGCCCAGGGAGACAGACGCAAAGCCGGTGGCGGTCGATTCGAGCGACAGCACATCCTCGACGACCGACCCGTCGTTCAGTTGGGTCAGGAACAGGTTCGAGTTGTTGAATCCCCGTACCGCCCCGTCATGCAGGCGCAGCTGCGCACCCGCACCTCTGATGCCCACGATCCCTGGGCCAGACGTACAGGCGGTCACTGGCGTGCCAGTGCAACTGCCACCGCCGTCGAGGGTGAACCCCCCGAGGTCGATGTCAACCGGTTCGCTGGTCTGAATCGTGATGCCGTCGCTGGCCGTGTCGACGCTCAGATTGGACGTCAGCCGGTAGGCGCCGCCGCTCACCAGCAACACCGGAAAGCCGGCGGTGTCACCGGGAAAGCAACCGCTGGCCACGCAGTCCTGGTTGATTTCGAGCACGCCGTCGGAGGCGACCGCGGACGCACTCCAGCACAGCAGCAGACAGCACAGCCAATGATTCAGTTTGCGCATTGCAGGTCTCCGGTTATTCGAATCCGTTTCGGTACAGTCCATCGGCCACCACCGCCACCGCGAGGGCATCCAGGTCCGCGGCATTCCAAGCGGCCGAGCGTGTGCGGGTGTCGAGTTCGCGCGTGATCACGCTGGTGGCGATCACCACGCGCAGCACATCCTCGTCGGCAAATCGGAGGCCGCCGATCTGCCCGCCGGTGTCCAGCGAGAACAGCAACTCGGTGTTGCTGCCGGTGCTGTCGAGTGCATCCAGATTGCTGCCCACGGGAAGGCCGGCGGCGCGCCCGTCGAACACCAGCGCGAAACTGCTGCCGTCGTGGCTGACCACATCCACAGGCCGGATCAGCAGGCCGCCGATGCGGAAACTGCGATCAAAGGACAGCAGCAGGCGGCCGTCGGCGGCGCGCGCCACCGCGTCGCAATCCACACCAGCGGGCACGCCGGCGGCGGTCGCGTCGAAGGACTTGCTGTAGACCCCGCCGTGCAGACGGATGACGTCGGCATCACGGAAGTACGTACCGCCGAGCGTGACGCCGATGTCCAGCGAGTACAGCCGATCGTAGTTGGCCTCGATCTGCAGGGCGTCGAGGTCGGCGCCGGCGGGGAGGTCGGGGATCGCCACGGTTTGCAGCGTGCCGGACTCATCGATGACGTACTCGTGGTCCAGCGCCGACACCGGCGACGGCGTCCAGCGCGCACCAATATCCGCCGAGTACTGCAGGCGATCCAGATTGCCAGCGGACGCGCCCAGTGCGAGCGCGCCCATGCATGCGCCTGCAAGGGCAGCGTGGATCTGCGTGCTGGCGGGCAGGTGGCGCCGTGTGCGCATCGGAGGGCTCCCGAATCAGGTGAGCTCAGATTGCACCGCGCCGGCGCCGCGCGCTTGTCCGCAGCGTGCACCGGTTTGACGCCAGGTTGCGGGTAACGACCTGAGGCGCGCTGGCGGAGCGGTACGGTATGCTCGCTCCGCCCGCAAAGGGCGAATCCACCGGAGGTGTGCCATGAAAACCCGATTCAACGACCAGGTGAGCTTTCGAGGTCACCAGTAAGCGTCGCAAGGGATTCCCGTCCGAGACGCAGGTCAAGCGCGGACATCGCTTTGTCCACGTCGACAAGGAACTGCTCGAAAAGCTGGGGCGCAATGATCCATGCCCCTGCGGATCCGGGAGCTTGTTTCAAGCGCTGCTGCCTGCTCTCGGGTAGCTTTTGATGGCGCTAACCGGCAGGAGTACAGCCGGTAGCCGGGTGCCGCGGCCAACAGACGGCGTCAGGCCTTGCCCAAAAGCTGGATTGCCACACCACCGCCGCGCCGTGAGGCGCGGCGGTGGTTCGCAATGACGCCGGTGGCTTAGTCGCCCAGGATGTCGGGACCTTGCGTGGGTGACCCTACGGCCCGGTCGTCAGCTGCCAGACCTCGCCACTGCCGCAACAGAACGGCGTCATTGCGAAGTCCTCGTCCGCACCGCGGACGAGGACTGCGGCAATCCAGGTGTTGCTGCTGCTTGCGTAGCGGCGGGACGGGCGAGACAGCCAAATCGAAGGAATGAACCTGGTTTGCCACACCGTCACCACGCCTTACGGCGCGGCGACGGCTTGCAATAACGCAGGGTAGCGCGTCGCGCCGCACCTGCAGGCCTGCGGTCCCGAAGACTCAGCAGAACCTAATAATGCACAAACTGTGCTCGATTTATCTAAGCGGTAATTGTGGATGCTAGCGTTTGGACGCGAGCCCGATGCGCTCACGGCAAATTCGGCAGATCTCCAAAGCGCTTCATTCGGGCCAAAATCCTGCCGTTCGCCAAGTGAGCGGTCGTGAAAATCGCCGCGACGCCGACCGCATGGCTCAAGCTGTGCAGCGCACTGCTAAGGTCGGGCCACGCCTGGTTCTGCCATGCCATATGAACCAGGGCCGCTTGCACCAGAATCACAGAGAACCATAGCATCCAGTTCATATAGCCCTTAGCGTAGTGCAGCACCAACGGCCCATTGAGCCACCATCGCTTGAAGATGGGTCGGTAGGCAAATGCTTCAACGAGCGGAGCAATGAGGAGACCCCAGAATACTACGGCCCAGAAGATCTCCATTGTTGCAAGAATGCCAGTACTAAGCATCGATTAGTTCTCCTCTTGCTCGTGCTCAATGAAAGCTGCGCAAGCCAGCTCCATGTTGTTTCCTGTCATATAGTTGCCACCTGCCGCAAGAACGCAACTAGTGCATGCAGTAACAGCGCTCCAACCCGAAATTCCCCATGTGAAGTAAACCGAAACAGCAGCGATACCACAAAGCGTACAAGTTGCGCCCACGCCCGCAGACGTTGCTACGTGCCCTGTTGCAGCGTTAAGGCAGGCCTGCGCTTCTGGTGCATTCTCCAATATCGATGATGCAGCCGAAATGGCACAATTCAGTGATTGTGTCTGTTGAGATACAATCTCGAAAGTCCCGACTTCCTGGCCAGTCTCGTCCGGCGGAATGTGGCTCAATAGGTCCTTCAGCGGCCCAATATCCGTGGCTCCTGCCTGAACGTCTCCAATCAGTGCCGTAACTGTGGACTGCAGATCGTCGGGAACCTCCAGCGCCACATCATTGGCCATGTTTTTTGACCTAACAAATAGACCTCCGACTCCTCTTTGTATGTCAAAGGTCTCACCGCCTTCGAGGTCTATTCGAACCGATGCGCCCTTCCCCGCATCATAGACCGTTAATCTCGATTCACCACCTGGTCCATTGAACTCACCAACAAGATCCCTAGCCCCGCGAGCTCGTTCGACTGACTGAATACCAACCAGATTGAGCTGGTTGCAAGATTGCGCGAATGCAGAAACAGAGATCGACAAGAAGAGTACCATCAGCAAGTGACGCATAAGGCTATCCGTTCAATTACAGGGAGCTCCAGTCTAGCTGGCAGTTTTACAGAGGTCAACAACAGTTACACTTTGAGGGGCATCCCGAGAACCCCAATTGCTATTGAGCTACCAGCGCCTGCGTCTCGCGTGCGATCACCGCTTCCTCATTGGTCGGCAGCACATAGGCGCGGAGGCGGCTGTCGGGGTGGCTGATGCGCGGGCCGTGGGTGGCGTTGGCGCTGGGGTCGAGGCGCAGGCCCAGCCATTCCAGGCGCGTGCAGACGGCGGCGCGGATCGGGGCGGCGTTTTCGCCGATGCCGCCGGTAAACACCAGGGCATCCAGGCCGCCGAGGGTAGCGGCCAGCGCGCCGACCTCGGCCACCACGCGTTCGACGAACAGGGCTATCGCCAGCCGTGCCGACGGCTGCTCGCTGGCGAGCAGCACGCGCATATCGGCTGACAGTCCGGAAACGCCGAGCCAGCCCGATTGGCGGTACAGCAGGTCTTCGAGCGCGTCCAGCGACAGGCCCTGGCGCAGCAAATACAGCAGCACGCCGGGATCGAGCGCGCCGCTGCGGGTGGCCATCGGCACGCCGTCCAGCGTGCTGAAGCCCATGCTGGTCGCCACGCTGTGCCCTTGGTGCAAGGCGCACAGGCTGCAGCCATTGCCGAGGTGCAGCACGATGCTGCGTCCGGCCGCCGCGTCGGCATCGAGCGCTGGCAGCTGGCTGGCGATCCACTGGTAGGACAGGCCATGGTAGCCGTAGCGACGCACGCCGGCGTCGAACCAGGCCGGCGGCAGCGCGTAGCGTTGCTGCAGTTCGTTCTGCGTGCGGTGGAAGGCGGTGTCGAAACAGGCCACCTGCGGCAGCGTCGGCGCGCGCGCGGCGATGCGGCGGATGGCCGCGAGGTTGGCGGGTTGGTGCAGCGGAGCCAGCGGCGTGAGCGCGTCGAGTTCGGCCAGCAGCGCGGCATCCACGCGCGCCGGCTGGGCGCGCAGGCCGCCGTGGACCACGCGATGGCCGACGGCGCCGAGGCTGTGTTCGGGCGCCCACGACTGCAGGCCGTCCAGCACGCGATCGAGCGCGCTGTCGGCGCTGATCGGCGCGTCCCAGCGCTGCGTGGCGATGGGCGCGTCGCCGGCGTACACGCGCAAGCTCGGCGTGCTCAGCATGCCCTGCAGCTGGCCGTGCAAGCAGCGGCCGGCCGCGTCGTAGAGCGCAAATTTGAGGCTGGAGGAGCCCGCGTTCAGCACCAGCACCGCGTTCATGCGGGCAGCCGCGGCTCGCGGCGGAAGCGCACCACCAGCACGGCGATGGCGCAGGAGGCCAGCCGTGCTTCCAGCGTGTCGGCGCGGCTGGTGAGCACGATCGGCACGCGCGCGCCGAGCACGATGCCGGCGGCATCGGCATCGGCCATGAAGCTCAGGCTCTTGGCCAGCATGTTGCCGGCTTCGAGGTCGGGCGTGATCAGGATGTCGGCGCGCCCGGCCACCGGCGACTCGATCATCTTGATCTTGGCCGCGTTCAGATCCACCGCGTTGTCCAGTGCCAGCGGACCGTCGAGCAGCCCGCCGGTGATCTGGCCGCGGTCTGCCATCTTGCACAGCGCGGCGGCGTCCAGCGTCGAGGCGATTTTCGGGTTGACGCTCTCGGTGGCCGACAGGATCGCCACCTTGGGCTGCGGATTGCCCAGCGCATGCGCCAGATCAATGGCGTTCTGCACGATGTGCATCTTCTCGTCCAGCGTCGGGAAAATGTTGACCGCGGCATCGGAGATGATGACCACGCGATCCAGCGCCGGCACATCCATGACGAAACAGTGGCTGATGCGGCGCTCGGTGCGCAGGCCGCCTTCGCGCGCCACCACCGCCGACATCAGCTCGTTGGTGTGCAGGCTGCCCTTCATCAGCAGGCTGACTTGACCAGTGCGCGCCAGCATCACGGCGTGCTCGGCGGCGGCGTGACTATGCGGCACGTCCACGCGTTCGAATGGGCTCAGGTCCAGGCCATGCTCCCGCGCCAGCGCCTCGATACGCGCCTGCGGCCCGACCAGCACCGGCGTGATCAGCCCGAGCACGCCGGCCTCCACCGCGCCGCGCAGCGATTCGATGTCGCAGGGATGCACCACGGCGCAGCGCTCGGGCTTGAAAGTGCGGCAGTAGTCGATCAGGCGCTGGTATTTGGCACGATGGGCGGCGTTCATGGCGATTCCTGCGGGTTGGATGGCGAGCAGACTGCGGCTGGCGCTGTCGAGCAAGTATCCAGGCTGGCGCCGGCGTCGGGCCACGAACGCTGCCGTGACCAGGGTTTGTAGGCGCCGCGCCGACTGCCGGCTGGTATCGCGCCAGCAAACCCGCGACACTGGTGCCCTGATTGCCGGTAGCGACCCCTGATGCACAGCCTGCTAGCGCGTTACCACACGCCGGATGGACGCTTTGACGAGTTGCACGCCGACGGCGCGCCGCGCACCCACTGGCGGCCGGTGCTGGGCGAGCTCGATCGCATCGATCCCGCCGAGCTGCGCGAGCGCTGGGAGTATGTGTCGCGGCAGATTCAGGAAAACGGCGTTACCTACAACGTCTACGCCGACCCCAAGGGCGACAATCGTCCCTGGGATCTGGACCTGCTGCCGCAGCTGATCCCGGCCGATGAATGGGCCCGGCTGGCGGCCGGGGTGGCCCAGCGCGCGCGCCTGCTGGATCGCGTGGTGGCCGATCTGTACGGGCCGCAGACGCTGCTGAAGGAAGGACTGCTGCCGCCGGATCTGATCTACGGGCACAACAACTACCTGTGGCCGGCGCAGGGCATGCGTCCGCGCGGCGATACCTGGTTGCACGTCTACGCCGCCGATCTGGCGCGCGCGCCGGACGGCCGCTGGTGGGTGATCGCTGATCGCACCCAGGCGCCCTCGGGTGCGGGCTATGCGCTGGAGAACCGGCATATCGTCGCCGGCGCCTTTCCCGAGCTCTACCGGCAGCTCGGCATTCGGCGGCTGGAAGGCTGGTTTGCCGCACTGCGCGACCGCCTGAGCGAGCTGGCGGCGGATGACGAGGGTGCGCCGCTGACGGTGCTGCTGACGCCCGGGCGCTACAACGAAACCTACTTCGAGCACGCCTATCTGGCGCGCCAGTTGGGGTGTCCGCTGGTGGAAGGCCAGGACCTGACGGTGCGCGCCGGCAGCGTCTATCTGAAGACGCTGGGCGGCCTGAAGCGCGTCCACGCCATCCTGCGGCGGCTCGACGACGACTGGTGCGATCCGTTGGAGCTGCGCGGGGATTCGGCGATCGGCGTACCCGGCCTGCTCGATGCCGCGCGCGCCGGCCGCGTGCTGATCGCCAATGCGCTCGGCACCGGCGTGCTGGAATCGCCCGGGCTGCTTGGCTTCATTCCGGCGATTGCCGAACGCTGGCTGGGCGAGCCGCTGCAGCTACCCTCGGTGGCGACCTGGTGGTGCGGCGAGGAGCCGGTCATGCGCGACGCGCTGCGGCGGCTGGAGGAACTGGTGATCAAGCCGGCGTTTCCCTCGCAGCGCTTCGAGCCGGTGTTCGGCGCCAGCCTGAGCCGCAGCGCGCTGCGCGAGCTGAAGGCGCGCATCCGGCGTCGGCCGCATGCCTACGTCGCCCAGGAGTTGGTGCGCCTCTCGCAGGCGCCGATCTGGGATCGCGAGGGCAGCGATCAGCTGGTGGCGCGCGCGATCAGCATGCGCGTGTACGCGGTCGCGACCGCGGAAGGTTACCGGGTGCTGCCCGGCGGACTGACCCGGGTGGCCGGCCGCAGCGACGCCCAGGTGGTGTCGATGCAGCGTGGCGGCGGCAGCAAGGACACCTGGGTGTACGCCGGGCCCGGCTTGAGCCCGGATCTGGTGCGCTCGCCGCGCATCGATCGCGTGGTGCGCCACGATCCCTATCTGCTCTCGCGCACGGTCGAGAATCTGTACTGGCTGGGGCGTTACTGCGAGCGCTGCGATGGCCATGCGCGGCTGCTGCGCAGCCTGCTGACTCGGCATATGGAAGCCGATGCCGATGCGCCCGCGTTCAGTGCCGGGCTGGCGATCGCCCAGGGTTTGGGCGTGCTGCCGATCCGCAGCGAGGTGGAGGATGCGCTGCTGGTGGCGATCACCGAGGCGCAGTGGGCCACCAGCCTGCACGCGGATCTGCGTCGGCTGTGCTGGTCGGCGGCCCAGGTGCGCGCCCGGCTGTCGATGGAAAACTGGCGCGCGATCATGGAGTTGCAGCGGGAGGCTGGGCAGCTCGATGGCGCGCCGATGACGCGGGCGCGGGCCAGCAGCTTCCTCAATCGGCTGCTGATCGCGACCACGGCGATGAGCGGGTTTGCGCTCGATGACATGGTGCGCGACGACAGCTGGCGCTTTCTGATGGTCGGCCGCAGCGTCGAGCGCCTGCAGTTTCAGGCCGCGGTGCTGGCCGCCGCGCTGCGCCTGCCCGGCACACTCGATCTGCGCACGCTGGCCTGGCTGCTGGAGCTCGGCAACAGCACCATCACCTATCGCACCCGCTATCTGGCCTCGCCGCAGCTGATGCCAGTGCTCGATCTGCTGCTGCTCGACGACAGCAATCCGCACGCACTCGGCTTTCAGCTGGATCGTCTGCTCGACACGCTGACGCGCCTGGGCGCAGATCTGCCCGCGTGCGAGGCGCTGGCGGCGTTGCCGGGCGCACTGCGCGGCCTGAATCTGCAACCCCTGATCGACGACGGTGTGGGCGCCCGACTACCGCTGTGCGCACTGCTGGAGCAGGCCACGGCGACGCTGCGGGCATTGTCGGAACAACTGATGCTGCGGCACTTCGCCCACGTCGATGCGGTCAGTCAGAGCACCTTGTCCACATGAGCACGCCGGCGCTGGTCCACTATCGCGTCACCCACGACACCCACTACGAGTACGCGCTGCCGGTGTCGCTGTCGCAGCAATTGCTGCATCTGGCGCCGCGTCCGCAGCCGCTGCAGCAGTGCCTGGACTGGCAGCTCCACTGCGAGCCGGCGCCGACGCGCCAGGTGGCCGAATGGGATGCCTTTGGCAATCCAGTCACCCGGCTGGAGTTCGATCGCCCGCATCGGCGCCTGTCGGTGCGCTCGCAGATGCGCGTGGCCATCACCCCGCGAGCGCCGCTGGACCCGGCGGCCTCGCCGTCCTGGGAGCAGGTGCGCGAGCGCTGGCGCTATCAGGCCGGGCAGGCGCCGGATCAGGCGCTGCTGGAGGCCAGCCAGTTCCGCTTTCAGTCGCCCTACGTGCCGGTGTCGACGCCCTTCGGCGATTACGCGGCGGACTGCTTCACCCCGGAGCGGCCGCTGCTGGCCGCGGCGATGGCGCTGATGCAGAAGATCCACCGCGAGTTCCGCTTCGATGCCAGCGCCACCCAGATCGCCACGCCGCTGCCCGAGGTACTGGCGCGGCGCCGCGGCGTCTGCCAGGACTACGCCCATCTGATGATCGCCTGCCTGCGCGCACTGGCGCTGCCGGCGCGCTATCTGAGCGGCTATCTGCTGACACTGCCGCCGCCGGGCCGCCCGCGCCTGATCGGCGCCGATGCCTCGCATGCCTGGGTCGCCGTGTATTGCCCGCAGCAGGGTTGGGTGGCTTTCGATCCGACCAATAACGTGATCCCGGACACCCAGCACATCCTGCTCGGCTGGGGCCGCGATTTCGGCGATGTCTCGCCGCTGCGCGGCGTCATCCTGGGCGGCGGTGCCCATCAACCGCACGTCGCGGTCACCGTGGAAGAAGCGCCGGCCTGAGGGCCGTCGGGTGGGCGCCGATCCGCGGAGGGCGCCGGTCCCCGGCGTCTGGGCCTCAAGGAGGGCGCCGGTCCCCGGCGCCTGGGGCGCTGGCCGTAGTCCCCATGCACGGCGCACAGCCGTTAACATTCGCAACGGCGATGCAGACGGCAAGGGGGCCGGTCAGCTGAGATGAAGCATGAGCGGGTAGTGGAATTCATCGGGGGCACGGACGAGGAAGTCGCCTGGCTGCGACTGTCCTTGCGCCGTGCCGCTGTGCGGCTGGTCGACAAGTGGCGCCTGCGGCGTGACGGCGATGGTCAGGTCGATCTGATGCTGATCGCCGACAACGGCGAGACCGGAACCCCGCTGCCGGATGCGCCGCGGCGTGTGCGCCTGCTCGATCCGGCCTTCGGCAGCGCCGGCATCGAAACCATCCTGTGGCCGCCGCCGCTGGATCAGTTGGTCAGCCTGTTCAATCTAGTCGGCATCGCACCGGACGCGCCGGCAGCAGTCAGCGCGCCGGCAGCGCCGCCGGCGCCGGTGATCCAGCACAACGTCTATGACGACATTTTCGAGACCGAGGTATCGCCGCGCTGGAGCGCCGACGACACGCTGCTGATCGCCGACGACAGCTGGGCGCCGGTGGCGCCCTCGCATGAGGCCGAGTTGATGCGCCAAGCCGACGATTTCTTCAAGCGCGATATCCGCCAGGAACAGCGCGAGTCGCTGCGCGCGATGCGCCTCAGCACCGAGGTCGATGTCGAAGCCACCGAGGGCCGCACCGACGGCGGCCAGTCGCGCATGGGCCGGCGCGATGTCACCGCGCAGGCGCTGAGCACCGGGCTGCAGTCGCTGTCGCTGGACGACGCCGTGGCGGTGCATCCGCTGGAGCAATACTTGAGCGGACGCCTGCTGCCCGGGCCCTCGCGCATCGAGGCCCACGGCGTGCAGCTGACCTTCGATCCGCGCAACCGGCAGTTTTACTCGCGCGCCGGCTTGTGCGTGTTCGAGGACTGCGTCCGCCACGGGCTGCGCCGCGGCGATTTCGTCACCCTGTTGGCGGCGGATTTCGAGGCGATCAAGCGCGATCTGCCGGCGCGTCCCTACGCCGAGCTGCAATGGCTGTGCGCCTATCTGTCGCCTGAGGCGGCGGCCGCCGATCTGGACGAGCAGCTGCGCTATCGCGTGCTCGGCAGCCTGGATCTGCGCCGCGACTATCCGCGCGCCGCCCGCGTGGCCGCCGAACTCGAGCGCGGCAGCACGCTGCGCGCCGCCGCCAGCGCCGCGCGCGTGCCGCTGGCCGAGGCCCAGCGCGTCGCCTACGCCTTTGACGTGGCCGGCATGCTGGTGCCGGAGTGAGGCCCGCGCGTTAGCGCGTCGGCGCGCCGACGGCTGCCTCGAAGCCGTCCCGGAAGATCAGCGGCGCCTGAAAAGGACTGCACTGGTAGCTGCGCGGGCGGACCAGCAGTGACCAGCCCTGCAGCGTGCCGGTGGCGGTGGCATTGCCGTCGCTGACGTTGACCGTCCAGCGGCCGTGCGTGCTGCTGCCGTCCAGCCTTGCCAGCTGTGGCACCGGGTCGCGCGCAACCGCGGGCGTGGTCGCGTAGCTGTCCCAGAACGGCGAGTTGTAGGCCGGCAACCACGCGCCCGAGAATGGCGCCTGGGTGGACAGGCTCTGATTGAGGTCGTTGCTCGCCAGCAGCGGCAGATCGTCATCGATCACCACCTGCACCAGATCCGCGCCCAGACCTTGATTCGGCGTCATCAACCCGCCGCGGCGCCAGATCAGATCGCTGCCGTAGCCGTTCGGCGCGCGCAGCATCACCATCAGTTGGCCAGTGACCGGATGCGTCAACTGGTCGACGCGAAAATCGAGATCGGCGATTTCCAGATCGTCGTCGATCTGCAGATGGCTGGCGACGCCGCGCTTGTTGTTGTCCGGGATCGGCAGATTCGGCGTGGCGCTGTACACGCGCTGCGCGCCGGCGGCGCCCGGCGTGCCCACGCGCAGCGACCACGGCAGGCTGACCGCGCCCAGGCTGGAGTTGAGGTTCAGCGTGAAATCGAGGCGCTGCCCGCAGCCTAGATCCGGCGCCAGCGTGATCTCGAAGCTGTCGGCGCCGCTGTGCGCCGCAGACATCGCGGCGATGTCCGGATAACTCGCCTGACCGTCGAGCACGCTGACGCCAGTCGCCGCCAGCAGTTGCGCCTGGATGGCGCTGGCGGCGCGGCCGCGCCAGGGATTGTGCAGCGTCAGCCGCAGCCGCGCGCGCTCGCCGGGGTCCAGGCGACCATCGCCGTTGCCGGTGGCGACATCGTCGATCTGCACATCGAGCGCGGGATCGACGAGGTCCAGATGCGGCAGCGCGAAAGACTCGCCGATGCCCAGATGAGCGATGTCGAAGCGCCCGAGTACGCTGAGCGGCGCAACCGCGCCATAGCCGAGGCCGCGATCAGCAAAACCGCCCCAGATGGCCTGCTCGTGAGCGCAGCCCTGGGTCATGCAGTCTGCGACCAGCAGCGCCTCGCGGCCGTCGAGGAAGCTCGGATTCGACGGCGTCAGCTTCAGGGCGTCGGTCACCAGTTGCAGCATGGTCTCGTTGCCTTGCGGCACGTTGCCGCCGGCGCCGGCAATGATGCGGCTGCGGATCTCCCATAGCGCCAACGCCCAGATCGAGCCGGCGTTGTGCACCTCCAGCGCGCCGTTGGCGCTGAGCGGCAGCGGGCTGACCGGAATGCCGCCGCTCTCGTCGAGGGTGACGTCATCGATGTCGGCAAAGCTGAGCGGATTGATCTGCGGGTTGGTGCTGTAGGGAAAGCGTCGATAGCCGTACACATAGTTGTCGCCCAGGTTCGACAGGCGATAGCTGATGTAGGAGCCGAAGGGATAGGCGGCGTCGGGATCGTCGCTGGGGGCGGCGTTCAGCAGTGACAGCGCGTAGAAGTCGCTCCAGCCCTCGCCCATGCTGCGCGCCACATCCCACAGCAGGCCGGTAGCGTTGCCGACCAGTCGATGGCTGAGGCCGTGGGTGAGTTCGTGCAGCACGATGGCGGCATCGAGGCCGCCGTCGCGGTCGGGATTCGGACCGGTGTAGACGTACATCTGCATGCGCCCGGGGCCGGCGCCATCGGGCGGCGTGGAGAAGTTGCCGTTGTTGGCGCCGCTGTTCTGGGCGTCGATGAGCACACGGTCGCCGCCGAGGCCCTGGCCGCTGGGATTGATTTGCTGAAAGTTGCCGGAGGCCTCGTCGAAGCCAAGCGCGTACAGGCGATCGTGGTACCAGTTGGCGACGTAGAACAACTGGGTCATCGCGCCGCGCTGGTAATCCGGGTTGGTGGGCAGGTCGCCGGCGTCCGGGTTGGCGGCCAGCGGCGCCGGCGTGTAGTCGAAATCGCGTGGCGTGGTGCCGAGGAAATCGCGATTGCGTCCGCCCGCATCCGGATTGCCGCGTGGGTGCCCGCCCAGGTCCAGCGCGGCGGCGTCGCACTGATCCGGGGTGGCGTCGCGATCCAGGCAGACTTGGACGTTGTTGCCGCGCGTGCTGTCACAGCCATCGGCGCCGCCCGGACAGTCGTCGATCCAGCCATTCGGGCTGGCGAGCAGGTTCTGCACCGACTGCATGCTGACCACGCTGCGACTGATCGCCGGGTACTGGGTGCCGGCGCCGGGCAAGGCCGGGCTTGGCGATTGCGGCGCCGGGCTGTCGGCCGGCGTCTGCCCATCGGCCTGCACGTACACCGAGAAGCGCGCCGGGTGCTGCGAGGCCGACTCGCGCAGATCGCGCTGCCACAGCAACTGCGCGTGCTCGGCGTCGACCACCGCATACCAGTCGGCGTCGGCCGTGTAGGCGGTGATCGCCCACGCCGGCACCAGCACGCCGGGCGCCAGCGCGAACCAGACCCGGCGCGCGCTGCCGTGGGCGCCGTCGCTGCGCTGGAAGTGGCTCAGCGGCTCGGCCGCTTGCACGCTGGAGGGAACGCCGGCACCGAGCAGCGCCGCCAGCACCTCGGTCAGCGGGCGCTGCGCGCCATCGGCGCTGGCGGCACCGGTCGCGAGCTCAGGCATCAGGCTGCCGAGCGTGCGCCACAGCCGCCCCTGGGGATCGAGCAGGCAACGCGTTTCGGTGCCGAACACCGGCCAGCCGCGCAGCTGCTGTTCGATGCGCAACATGCGCAGCCCGCTGCGCCCGCCCGGGCTGTCGCCGAGCACGTGCAGACTGGCGAGATCGGCATCGCTGAGCCCGTACAGCGCGCGCTGCGCGCTGAGGAACTCGCGCACGATGTCGATCGACGAGCGCGTCGATGCCGGCGTCAGCGGGCCGCGACGGTGTTCCACCAGCGCCGGGGCGCCATCGGCGGACCACTGCACCTGCCAGTAGGGATCGCTGGCGCGCAGCGCGGCGTAGGCCTGCTGCATCGCCGACTGGCGCGCTGCACGCTCGCCCGCGCTGGCCTGCAGACGCGCCTGCCAGTCCGCGGGCACCGTCGCATCCGACCGGCGCGCATCGACCAGCGCACCGGCATGCAGTGCGCCCATCAGCAGGAGAGCACACAGCCCCACAAGTCCGCGAGCGGCTGCCATCGGCGCATCCCCAGGCGCGAGGGCTTCAGCATAGGCCGGCGCGCAGAAGCGCCAGCGCGCGGCCATCGCCCGCCTGCCGCACTTGGTCGGGCCGCTCGGA
Organism: Lysobacterales bacterium; assembly: GCA_046346965.1. Lineage (GTDB taxonomy): Bacteria > Pseudomonadota > Gammaproteobacteria > Xanthomonadales > SZUA-5 > JAXMHB01. Next base: position 29,093 of record JAXMHB010000020.1, on the reverse strand, counting down.
TTGGCGCGGCTGGCGGACGCTGTCCTCGGGTCTCAGCCGCGCTGTGCGCGCGCCTCGGTCTGGCGTGCCGAGGGCTGCAAATAGCTGTCGATCAGCGCGCGATGCATGGGCAGATCGGCCAGCGCCTGCGCGCTGACCTGGCGCAGGCCGGCGAACTCGCGTGCCGCCTGTGCCTGTGCCGGGTAACCGGCACGCTGCGCCTGCAGATCGGTGCGGAACTCCATGCCGTACAGGATGTATTGCCAGCTGGCCGGCATGAACATTTCAAGATCGGTGAGGAAATCCAGTCGATGCGGCGGCCGGTGGCGCCATTCGGCCAGCCGATCCTTGAGCGAGTCGGGAATGCTGTCGGCATCGGTGTTGTCGCGCCAGAAGGCGCTGTCGCGGCGCTGGCTCAGGCAGTAGTGCAGCTTGATGAAGTCGACGATGCGCTCGTAGCGCGCCGCCATCAGCGTGTTGAAGTGGCGCGCGGCGCGCGCGTACTCGCCGCTGATCGGCAGCAGATGGGCGATCAGATAGGTCGCCATCTCGATCAGGCCGATGCCGGTGGATTCCAGCGGTTCGAGAAAGCCCGCCGACAGCCCCACCGCGACGCAGTTGTGCTGCCACTGCACGCGCCGATAGCCGGTGCGGAACGGCAGTCGGCGCGCCGGCAGCGCATCGGCCGCCGGCCCCAGATAGCGCCGCAGCAGCTGCTCGGCGGCGTCGTCGCTGCTGTGACGGCTGGAATAGACGTAGCCGACGCCGCGCCGTGTTTGCAGGCCGATGTCCCAGGTCCAGCCGGCTGCGTGGGCGGTCGAGATGGTGTAGGACGGGATCGGCGTGTCGACGGCCGGGTAGGGGATCTGGATCGCCACGGCGCGATCGACGAACAGGGTGTCGGACAGCGCGTGCAGCGGCACGCCCAGCGCATCACCGATCAGCGCGGCGCGCAGTCCGGTGCAGTCGATGTAGAGATCGGCCTCCAGGCGGCCGTGCTCGCGAGTCTGCAGGCCGGCGATGCTGCCGTCGGCGCCGCGCTCGACGCCGCTGATGGTGCCCAGCCGATGCACCACGCCGAGTTCGCGACCGACCTCGGCGAGCAGCGCGGCGAAGCGCGCGGCGTCGAAGTGGTAGGCGTAGTTCATCGGCCCCTGGTAGTCAGCGTCCTTCAGCCGCTTGGGGCCGCGGCCGGCATCGGCGATGCGCTTCTGCATGGTCACCGCGGCGGCAAAGGGCATGTCGCCGGACTCACCCAGCAGCCAGTAGGGCAACAACTCGACGCTGCGCTGACTCGGGCTGTTGAAGGGATGCACGTAGTGATCGTGGCCGGGCGTACCTGGTGGGCGCACCCAGTGGTCGAAGCGGATGCCTTGCTTGAAGGTGGCCTGCGTCGCCGCGATGAAGCGCGCCTCGCTGATGCCGATCTGCGCCAGCGCGCCGCGGATCGAGGGAAAGGTCCCCTCGCCGACGCCGAGGATGCCGATCTCCGGTGACTCGATCAGCTCCACGGTGATCGCGCCGGGCGCCTGGCAGTTGAGCTGCCGGGCCAGGTAGCAGGCGCACAGCCAACCGGCCGTGCCGCCGCCAGCAATCAGGATCTTGCGCAGCATCCGCGTCCTCCCGGCGGCGCCCAGGGCCGCGTTCGCGATCGCCCGTCTGGCGCGATCCATCGGGCAGCCTAAGTCCGAATGACTGCGCTGTCATTCTGCACTGCAGCATCCAGACTCACAAACTGCTAGCGCTGTCAAACAACAGTTGACAGCGCTGCCATTCGCTTGCATTGTTCGCCCCGAAACGCTCATAACGGTGCCCCTGACTGCACTCGCAGGGCACCCCAGCCGGGGAGGGTATGTGCCATGTTGCTACGCAAGACGATGCTGTTCAGCTCCATCATCGCGGTCCTCGCGGGTTCTTCCACGGCACGCGCCCAGAGCGCGGAGGCCGACGCCAAGGACCAGCAGACGCTGGACGCGGTGATGGTGACCGCCACCAAGCGCGCCACTCCGCTGCAGCAGACGCCGATCGCGATCACCGCCATCGGCAGCGAGACGCTGGAGAAAGAGCGCGTGATGACCGTGCAGGACATCACCTCGCTGGTGCCGGGCTTCTCGGCGACCACCCAGGGCGACCATGGCGTGATCACGCTGACCTTGCGCGGCATCGGCAATGACAGCGCCAAGACCGAGTACGCCGACCCCGAGGTCGCACTGTTCGTCGATGGCATCTACACCCCGCGCGCCGAAGGCGCCGCCGCGCTGCTGCTGGACCTGGAATCGGTCGAGGTGCTGCGTGGCCCGCAAGGCACGCTGTGGGGACGCAACTCGACGGTCGGCGCGGTCAATATGCAGACCGCCAAACCGGAACTCGGCGACACCTCGGGCACGGTGCAGTTCGGGCTCGGCAATTACGCGCGTCTCGGCGGTCGCGGCGCCTTCAATGTGGCGCTGAGCGACACCTGGGCGATGCGCGTGGCCTATGCCCACGAGGAACACGAGGGCTACGTCGAGTACCAGAACCCCGGCGAGTTGCTGCCCAGCGTGGCCTCGCAGCAGGCCGCTTATCTGGCCTCCGGCGGCACGGCCGCCACCTTCCAGCCGATCAACCCGAATCTGTTCGTCAGTGGCGGCGACCGCTACAACGCGCAGAACCAGACGGCGGTGCGCATCAGCAGCCTGTGGCAGCCGAGCGACGCCTACAGCTGGAACCTGTCCTACGAGAAGTTCCGCGACACCGGCACGCCCAACGCCAATCTGATGCAGCGACCGCGCGCAGGCCAGGATTTCTGGTCGACGCTGGCGGATGTGCGTCCTTATCTCGATCGCGATGTCGACTCGATCCGCAGCCGCATGGACTGGCAGATCAACGACGACATCGCGCTTAGCTACATCGCCGGCTACAGCAAGTTCGACGGTTCCTCGGACTACGACCAGGACGGCGGCGTGCAGGTGCCGACCAGCTTCACCACCGGCGCCACCTACCAGCAGGACCGCACCAACTACTCTGAGTACGAGAATTACAGCCACGAGTTCGATCTGAAGTCGACCGGCGAGGGCGAGCTCGACTGGATCCTCGGCGTGTACTACGCCGCCGAGCAGAACAAGATCCGCTTCGACATCCCGATCTTCAACGGCACCCAGCAGGGCACGGTGGCCTGGCAGGGTTCCTTCATCCAGCCCAAGCAGACCGTCGATTCGCGCGCCGTGTTCGGGCAGATCACCTGGCATGCCTCGGACGATCTGCGCCTCACCGGCGGCCTGCGCTACACCGATGATTCCAAGGAGAACATCGGTGGCCGCGGCTGGGGCTGGCAGGGCTACGGGCGGCCCGAGATCCCGCAGGTGCCGATCGCTCCGGGCACCATCCCGAGCAATGCCAATGGCTTTGGTTTCGGCGTCGGTGGCATCAACGATGGCGAGTACAACCATGGTCAGCTGACCTGGCTGGCGCGCGCCGACTACGACGTCAGCGACGATTTCCTGCTCTACGGCAGCGTCTCGACCGGCTACAAGTCGGGCGGCCTGCAGGACGGCGGCGTGCCCTACAAGCACGAGGAGCTGACCAACTTCGAGTTCGGCACCAAGCTCAGCTTCTGGGACGGCCAGATCGTCTGGAACAACGCCGTCTACTACCAGGATTTCAAGGACTTCCAGCTGGCGGCGCCGATCATCTTCACCGATGGCAGCCGTGGCCTCGGTTTCTCGAACGTCTCCGGCAGCACCAAGGTCTGGGGTTTCGAGTCCGAGTTGAATGCGCGCCTCAGCGATCGCGATCGCCTGCAACTGGTGTTCTCGGCGATCCCGAAGAAAGAACTCGGCACGCTGCTGTACGCCGGTTCAAACGACTATCAGGGCCTGCCGGCCTGCCCGCCGGTCTCCGGCATCAGCAACTGTCTGGACGTCTCCGGCAACGAACTGGCGCACGCGCCCGATGCCGCCCTGCACGTGGTCTACGAGCACGATTTCGAGCTCAGCAATGGCGCGCTGCTGACGCCGCGCATCAGCGCGCACTTCGAGACCGAGTCCTGGCTGAGCCCCTTCAACCTGGGCGAGGGTGATCGCCAGAAGGGCTATCACCGCAGCGATCTCAGCCTGCGCTACGCGCCGGCCAGCGGCGCCTGGTATGCCGACGTCTACGTCGACAACGTCGAGGACGGCAAGGTGCGCACCAACGCCGGCCGCACCGCCGTCGGCAATGGCCAGTTCGTCTATCTGTCGCAGTACCTGCCGCCGCGCACGGTGGGTCTGAACGTCGGATTCTGGTTCTAGCGGTCCCTCCGCGCCCTGAGTTCCCCCTCCAGAACTCCACGGCTGTGCCGGCGTCCCCAGGCGCCGGCCAGCCGTGCCGGGGCGCGTCCGGCGCCGGTGACAGGAGTTGCCGGCGATTTTTTGCATCGATCAGCCGCTGCGGCGGCTCCCAGCGAGGCCCGCCATGCCCACGCACAGCCAGCAACCCGTGGTGTTTCCGCCCGACTTCATCTGGGGCGCCGCCACCGCGGCCTATCAGATCGAAGGCGCCTCTGACGCCGACGGCAAATCCGAATCCATCTGGGACCGCTTCGCCCACACGCCGGGCAAGGTGCGCGAGCAACACCACGGCGATGTGGCCTGCGACAGCTACCATCGCTACGCCGAGGATGTGGCGCTGGTGCAGGCCCTGGGCCTCAAGAGCTACCGCTACTCGGTGGCCTGGCCGCGCGTGCAGCCGCTCGGTCGCGGCGCTGCCAATGCCGCTGGCCTCGATTACTACAAGCGGCTGACCGATAGCGTGCTGGCCGCCGGTCTGCGCCCGCTGCTGACGCTGTATCACTGGGATTTGCCGCAGGTGCTGGAAGACGCCGGCGGCTGGGCGAATCGTGACACCGCCGCGCGCTTCGCCGACTACGTCGCGCTGGTGGCCGAGGCGCTGGCGGATCGGGTGCGCCATTTCGTGGTGTTGAACGAGCCCAAGACCTTCACCTCGACCGGCTACTGGCTGGGCGTGCACGCGCCCGGACGGCGCGATCCGCTGGCCTTTATGCGCGCCACCCACACAGTCAATCTGGCGCAGGGCATGGCCTATCGCGTGCTCAAGGCGCAGCGCAGCGATGCCGAGATCGGCAGCGCCTTCGATGTGGCGCCGATGATTCCGGCCAGCGCGCGGCCGGAGGACGTGGCCGCCGCCGAGCGCTGGCACCGTTTCCTGAACCTGTGGTTCGTCCACCCGGCGCTGCACGGCGCCTACCCCGAGGGCGTGCTCGATCCCGCCGAGCAGGACGCGCTGCTTGGCTGGCAGGCGGGTGATGCCGATCTGGTGCGCGCGCCGCTCGATTTCATCGGGCTGAACTACTACTCGCCGTGGCTGGTACGGCACGCCGAGACCGGCTGCGAGATCCCCGGACTGCACTGTCAGGCGCACTGGGCGAAGGGGCTGGGCGAGCTGCCGCAGACCGACATCGGCTGGGATATCGACGCCCAGGGCTTTCACGACATCCTGCTGACCATGGCCGCGGCCACCGGTCATCGACCGATCGAGATCACCGAATGTGGCGCTGCCTACAACACCGGCCCCGGCGCCGATGGCCAGATCGACGACCAGGCGCGCATCCAGTTCCTGGCCGAGCACATCCGGGCGATGGCGGCGGCGATGGCCGACGGCGTGCCGGTGCGCGGCTTTCATTACTGGAGCTTGCTCGACAACTTCGAGTGGGCCGAGGGCTATACCCAGCGCTTTGGCATCGTCCACGTCGATTTCGAGCACGGTCAGCGGCGCACGATCAAGGCCTCCGGCCATTGGTATCGGGCGCTCGCCCAAAGCCATCGACTGCCCTGATGTGATCCACCGCCAGCGCAGCCATCATCCCGCCACCCGAGTCCGCGAGCGCCGCCCATGAACTCCGCCGCACCTGCAGACAGCGCGCCACGGCTGTCGCTGAAGCACTATCTGGGCTACGGCCTGGGCGATTTCGCCTTCAATTTCTATTGGTTGCCGCTGCAGGTCTTCCTGCTCAAGTACTACACCGATGTGCTCGGCCTGCCGAGCGATACCGCCGGCGTGATCGTGATGGTCTGCCTGATCTGGGATGGCCTCGTCGACCCTTATGTCGGCATCCTCGCCAGCCGCACGCGCTCGCGCCACGGGCGCTATCGGCCCTACATGCTCTACGGCAGCATTCCGCTGGCGGCGAGTTTCTCGCTGGTGTTTCTGCCGGTGCCCTTCGCCGATACCGCGCTGGTGGTCTACGCGCTGGCGACCCAGCTGCTGTTCCGCACCGTGTACGCCGCCGTGAACATCCCCTACGGCGCGATGATGGCCTCGATGACGCGCGACTCGATGGAGCGCAACTGGCTGGCCGGCGTGCGCATGCTGTTTGCGTTCAGCGGCTCGGCGGTGGTGGGTTACTTCACGCCGCGGCTGGTGGCCTGGTTCGGCGTCGATCACCCGGAATCGGCCTACTTCCTGTCGGCCGCGCTGCTGTCCACGCTGGCCACCCTGGTGCTGTACGGCTGCTTCGCCGGCACCGAGGAACGCGTCGAGGCCGATGCCCACCGCAGCGCCGCCGTGCCCTTGCTGCCGATGCTGCGCATGATCCTGCGCAACGTGCCCTTTCTGCAGGCCTCGGCGGCGATTGCGCTGTTCGGCTTTGCCAGCACCGTCACCGGCGCGAGCCTGGCTTACTACGTGCAGTACGTGCTCGGCCGCGACGCCGAGGTCACTGGCAATCTGGTCAGCATGATTCCTTTCGTGCAGATGCTCGCCATCCTGCCGTGGACCTGGCTCAGTCGGCGCATCGGCAAGCGCTGGGCGTGGATCCTCGGGCTGACCATCTCCACGCTCGCGGTGCTGGTACTGCTGGCACAACCGCAGCCCGATACCACCACGCTGACGCTGCTGATCGGACTGTCCGCGCTGGGCTCGGCCTCGATCGCCGTGAACTTCTGGTCGATCGTGCCCGACACCGTGGAGTACGGCGAGTGGCAGACCGGCATCCGCGCCGAGGGCTTCGTGTTTGGTCTGGTGACGCTGATCCAGAAAACCGCGCTCGGCGTGTCCTCGGCCTTCGTCGGCGTCTACCTGCACTGGATCGGCTATGTGCCCAATCAGGCGCAGAGTCCGGAGACGCTGCGCGGACTGTTGCACCTGATTACCATCATTCCGGCCTGTGGCATGCTGGCTTCGTGCGCCGTCATGCTGTACTACCGTTTGGGCAGCCAGCGCCACGCCGAGATCGTGCGGCTGATTGCCGAACGCCGTGCCGGAACTGCGAGCTGAGGCCTGCATCGACCGCGACCACCACTGCCAACCGGGGACATCAACAGGATGCCGATGAGCCACGCGATCATTGACGATGTCGCCGCCGAAGCCGGAGTGTCGATCAAGACCGTATCGCGGGTGGTCAATCGTGAACCCAATGTGCGCCCGGAAACGCGCGAACGCGTCGAGGCGGCGATTGCCAAGCTCAACTACCGGCCGCGGATGTCGGCGCGCAGTCTGGCCGGCAATCGCTCCTACATGCTGGGCCTGATCTACGGCCACCCCGGCGCGCACTACGTCATCGACATCCAGGAAGGCGTGCTGGAGAGCTGCCGGCCGCTGGGCTACGAGTTGGTGATCCGTCCCGGCGATGTGCATGCCGGCGGTCTGCTCAACGAGGTGAGCGAGCTGATCCACGACAAGCGCATCGACGGCGTGCTGTTGTCGCCGCCGATCTCCGATCACCTCGAAGCCATCGAGTTGCTGCAACAGGCTGGCATCCCGCTGGTGCGCATCGCGCCGACTGTGCACAAGGAAGCGCATCCCTTCGTCGAGACCAACGACCTCGAAGCCAGCTACGAGCTCGCCAGCCGGCTGATCGAGCAGGGCCACCGGCGCATTGCCTTCATCACCGGCCATCCGGACCATCGCGCCGTCGGCCTGCGCTACCAGGGCTATCGCAAGGCGATGCACGACCACGGCATCGATGTCGATGAGTCGCTGGTGGTGGCGGGCGACAATCTGTTCGACGCCGGCCAGCGCGCCGGCCTGCAGCTGCTGCAGATGGCGGCGCCACCGACGGCGATTTTCGCCGCCAACGACGACATGGCAGGCGGCGTGGTCAAGGCCGCTCACGCGCTTGGCGTGCGCGTGCCCGAGGACGTGTCGGTGGTCGGTTTCGACGACGCGCCGATCGCGCGCCAGATCTGGCCCTCGCTGACCACCATCCAGCAGCCGATCCGCGAGATGGCGCGCACCGCCACGCAGATGCTGATCGACCAACTGCGCGCGGGCGAGGCGGTGGCGCGCGCCAGTCTGCACCCGGCCCGCATCATCCTGCGCGAGTCGGTGGCGCCACCCAAGGCCTGAGACGCACAGCGAACTGCGTTCGCTGGCGTGGCGCCTTGTGCGCATTCGGACAGCCCGCGCGCCAGCCGCCGCGCATCGATGGGCCGCGTCCGCCGCTGCGCCGCGTCGCGACTCGCTGGCACGTTGCATGCTAGACGGCGTGCGACTTCGGCTCCGGTGATCGCCATGCAGCTCTTCTCCCATCTCGCCAAAGCCCTGCGACTGTGGACCCGGCGGCCCGTGCTCGGCGTGCTGGCGGTGCTGCCGCTGGCGCTCGCCATCGGCGCGCTGACCGCCCTGTTCACCGTCGTCAACGTCAGTCTGCTGCGACCGCTGCCCGGCATCGGCGCACCCGCGGGGCTGCTCGAAGTCGGGCGCGTCAGCGCCGGCTTTGGCACGCTGTCCTATCCCGATTTCCAGGACCTGGAGGCGCAGGCGCAGTCGCTGAGCGCGGTGTACGCCTATGCCTTCAGCCCGCTGGCGGTGCGGCCGGAGGGCGCCGCCACAGCCAGCAACAGCTTCGGCCTGCTGGTCAGCGCCGACTATTTCGGGGCGCTGCAGGTGCGCGCCCACGCCGGCCGTCTGCTCGACGCCGCCGATATGCGGCCGGGCTCGGACGCACCGGCCGCGGTGCTGAGCTACAGCAGCTGGCAGCGCTTGTACGGCGCCGATCCGGCGGTGATCGGGCGTCCGATCACGATCAACGGCAGCGGCTTCGTGATCGTCGGCATCGCCGCGCCCGAGTTTCGCGGCCACATCGCCGGCATCAGCCCGGATTTCTATCTGCCGGTCACGCAAGTGGCGCTGCTGCGGCCCGGAGATGCGGGCCTGATCGACAACCGGCTCGGCAGCTGGTTGCTGACCGGCGCGCGCATCGCCGAGGGCTACACGCTGGCGCAGGTGCAGGCGGAGCTGGCCACCATTGGCGAGCGCCTGGTGAGCCAGCGCGCCGAGCAGGACGACAGTGTGCGCGCCGACCTGACGCTGAGCGCCAGCCCGCTGCGTCCGCTGCCGCGCGATGCCATGCGTGGCCTGCTGATCTTCGTCGGCGTGCTCGCCACGCTGGTCAGCACGCTGCTGCTGGTGGCCTGCATCAACGTCGCCGGGCTGGCGCTGGCGCGCGCCGAGGAACGCCGCAGCGAGCTGGCGGTGCATTTGTCGCTGGGCGCCTCGCGTCCGCAGTTGCTGTCGCTGCTGCTGTCGGAGACGCTGATCCTGGCGCTGCTGGCCACCGTGCTCGGTGTGCTGCTGTCGTGGCTGGGACTGCGCCTGCTGCTGGCGGTGCCGCTGCCGATTCCGCTGCCGTTGCATTTCGACATCACGCCGGACGCGCGCGTGCTCGCTTTCGGCGCGCTGCTGACGCTGCTGACCGCGCTGGCCTGCGGGCTGCTGCCGGCCTGGCGCGCCGCGCGCAGCCGGCTGGCTGGCGAGCTGCAGCGCTTTCGCTCGCAGCGCGCGCAGCAGCTGCTGTCGGTGCTGCAGGTGGCAACCACGCTGGTGCTGGTGGTGGCCGGCGCTGGCGTGCTGCGCGCCACCCAGGCTGATCAGATCAGCAATCCTGGCATCGAGGTCGAGCGCGTGCTGACCTTCGATTTCGATCTAGGCACCAGTGGCTACGACAGCACGCGCGCACTGCCGGTGGCGGCCACGCTGCTGGATGCCGCGCGTCAGTTGCCGGGCGTGGAGCAGGCGGCGCTGGCGGCGGTGGTGCCGCTGACGCTGTCTTCGATGAGCCTGGGCAGCGTCGAGGGCGAGGGCTTGCCGCCCGAGGGGCTGTATCCGGACGCCAATGTGGTGACGCCGGGCTTCGCCGCCACCCTCGGGATCGCCCTGCGCGGACGCGATTTCAGCGACGGCGATCGCAGCGATACGCCGGCGGTGGTGATCATCAACCGGCATCTGGCCACGCAGATCTTCGGCAGCGCCGATCCGATCGGCCGCAGCTTCGTCTACGGCGACGGCGACAACCGACGCTCGCTGCAGGTGGTCGGCGTGATCGAGGACAGCCACGTCAGCGCAATCGGCGAAGCGCAGCGCGGCTATCTGCTGTTGCCCTTGAGCCAGTGGCCGCGGGTAGGCCTGAATCTGCTGCTGCGCACCGAGCTGACGCCGGCGGCCGCGGCCAGCGCGGTGCATCGCTTGCTGCAGCAGGTGGACGCCAACCTGCCGCCGCCGCAGGTGTTCCGGCTGGCCGATCAAGCCGCCATCGCGTTGCTGCCGCAGCGCATCGCCAGCGTGGTGATCAACGGGCTCGGCGCGCTTGGCCTGCTGCTGGTGGGCCTCGGGTTGTATGGATTGCTGCTGCAGTTCGTGCATGCGCGCTGGCGCGAGATCGGCGTGCGCCAGGCGCTCGGCGCGGCGCCGACGCAGATCGCGCGCGAGGTCTGCTGGCGCGGCCTCAAACTGGTGCTGATCGGATTGACGCTCGCCATCGTCCCGGCGCTGCTGGCGCTGCGACTGGTGTCCAGCCTGTTCGTCGGCGTCGATCCCTGGGATCTCTCGGCCCTGGTTGGCGCGATCCTGGCGATGCTGCTGCTGGCGCTGCTCACCGCCATTGGCCCGGCACGCCAGGCCGCCCGCACCGCCCCGGCGGTGGCGTTGCGGCATGCGTGACCGGCGTCAGCCGGGTGGCAGCAGGCCTTCGCGGCGCAAGGCCGCCAGCGCTGCGGCATTGCGCGCCCGCACCTCGGCCATCGCTTGCTGGAAGGCGGGCAGATTCAGCAGCGGTGCCAGCAGCGGATCGGGGCGCACGCGGCCGTTGAGGCAGGCGTAGCGACAAGGCGTTTCCATCAGCACGCGTTCCGAGGACCAACCCAGGTCCAGATAGCGCCGCAGTCGCGCCAGCGCCTCGTCGATGCGCCCCAGCCAGGCCAGCGCCAGCACATCCGGCAGCTGCGGCGACTGTGCGCGCGTGGCTTCCGGCAGCTGCTCCGCCGCCGCCAGCGCGCGTTCGAAATCGCCACGCGCGCGCTCGGTCTCGCCCAGCCCCTGATGCGCATAGCCCACCATCAGTGCCAGCCAGCTGACATGCGGGCCGGGTGGGTCGCCGTCGACGATCCCCGGCACCTGCCGCTGCAACACCGCGAGCAGGCCGGCGTGATCGCCCTCCGCCAGCGCCTGCGTCGCCAGTGTGCCCCAGGACTGCGCCCACAGATCGCGCCCCTGGCGCTGCGCAGCCTCGACCCAGTCCAGCCCGGCGCGAAAGCCGCCAGCGGCGAGCGCGGCGTCCAGTGAGCCTTCGGCAGGGGCGCTGGCCGGCGGTGGCCCATCGGCACGCAACAGCAGCCGCAGATTGCCGCGCAGACGTTCGCAGCGATCAGCGCCATTCGCCTCGCACAGCGCGATCTGCGCGAGCGCCTCGCGCCAGTGGCCGAGGCGCGCATGGGCGGCATACAAATAGGCATAGGCGTCGCTGCGCCCGGGCAGCAGGGCGATCGCGCGCCGCTGCGCCGCGGCGGCCTCGTCCAGCCGGCCCAGATCCGCCAGTGCGCGCAGCTCGATCACCGCCGTACGGCCATCGGCGCGCACGGCGTCGGCGCCGCGCGCCAGTTCCAGCACCCGCTCCGGCATGCCCAATGAACCGGCCGCCTGCATCGCGATCTGCCACAGGCCCAATTGCTGCGGGCGCTCGCGCAGCAGCGCTTCATGGCTGCGCAGCGCTGCCAGCATCTTCGAGGGATTGAACTCGTACTCGGCCTCCAGATAGCCCAAGCGCGCCAGCAGTGCGCGCGACTCGAAAGCCTCGGCATGCCGCGCCATCGCCAGACCACTCAAACGCCGCACCTCGCGCAGCGCCTCCGCGCGATCGATGGCATTGATCAGACTGAGGCGGGCAATCACATCGGCCAGTTCCAGATAGGCCGGCAGGAAGTCGGGCTGCGCGTCGATCAGCGCCGCCAGCGCCGCGCGCGTCTGTGCGTAGGCGGCGTCGGTGCCCGGCGTTTGCAGCGACTGGATTGCCGCCCAGCGCGCCTGATCCGCCGCCGGCAGCTGCGCCGGATCGTCGATCACCGCGCCGGCCGGCGCGGGCGCTGGTGCGGGTCTCGCCGCCAGCCACAGCAGCGCCAGCAGCAGGAGCAGCGCCGGCAGCACCCACCGGCGCAGCCGCCGCAGCCGTCGCCCGAGCCGATAACGCAGACTGAGACCGCGCGCCTGCACCGGCAGACCGTCCAGCCAGCGCTGCAGATCGGCCGCCAGCGCGACGGCGTCGAGGTAGCGATCGGCCGGTCGCGGATTCAGGCACTGCAATACGATGCGGTCCAGCCCGGCGTCGATGCGCTCGCCAGTACGCTGCGCCGACGGATGCCGACTCGGCGCGGTCGCGGCCTCGCTGCGCACGCGATCACTCAGCGCCGCCAACGGCGTCTGCGCGCGATCAAAGGGCAGTCGTCCGGTCAAAAGCTCGTAGGCGACCACCCCCAGCGCCCAGACATCGGTGGCGCGCTCGATGGTCTCGCCGGCAATCTGCTCGGGCGCCGCATGCGTGGGGGTGAACGCCTGCCACGCGGTCGCGGTGCTCTGCGCCGACGGCTCCAGCCGCTTGGCGATGCCGAAGTCCAGCAGGCGCGGACGTCCGCGGCCATCGATCAACAGGTTCGACGGCTTCAGATCGCGATGAATCACGCCGCGCGCGTGGGCCGCTGCCACCGCCTCGGCCACCGCGACCAGCAGCTGCACGCGCGCCCGCACGGTCAGCGCATGGCGCTCGGCATAGGCGGTGATGCTGTCGCCGTCGACCAGCTCCATCGCGTACCACAGACGCCCATCCGGACTGAGTCCGCCGTCGATCAGGCGCGCAATCGAGGGATGGTCCAGTTCGGCCAGGATCTGCCGTTCCTGCGCGAAGCGTCGTCCGCCTTCGCCTTGATCGAGCCCGGCGTGCAGCAGCTTGATCGCCACCGTCTGCGCGATGCCGCCCTCGACCCGCTCGGCGCGCCAGACCTCGCCCATGCCGCCGGCGCCGATGCGGCAGTCCAGGCGAAACGGACCCAGACGGGCACCCCGGAGGTCGACCGAGGCCACCGCCGGTGTCTCCGCCAGCGTGGCCGGGTCCTCCGCGGCCAGCAACTCGTGCACCGCCGCCGCCAGCGCGGGGTCGGCGGCGTGGATGTCCACAAAGCGCGCGCGCTCGGCGCGCGGCTGGGCCACTGCGGCCTCCAACAGCGCGCGGATCTCCGGCCAGCGTTGGCGCAAGGACTCTCGCATCCGCGAATTCTCACCTGAGGGACGTTCAGTACAAGTCTGGTGCAGCCACGATACGGGTTCGGCGTACGCCGTCGGCAAGCCGCTGTTCCCGAGTCCCGAGTCCCGAGTGCCGAGTGCCGAGTGCCGAGTGCCGAGTGCCGAGTGCCGAGTGCCGAGTGCCGAGTGCCGCGTGCGAGTGCCGAGTGCCGAGTGCCGAGTCAGCCGAGTGCCGAGTCCCGAGTCCCGAGTCCCGAGTCCCGAGTCCCGAGTCCCGAGTCCCGAGTCCCGAGTCCCGAGTCCCGAGTCCCGAGTCCCGAGTCCCGAGTCCCGAGTGCCGCGGCGCTGTCGCAAACGCCGCGCGGCTCCGTAGTTCCGTTTGCCCCTCTACCACGGAGTCGATGATGAAAGCCCTGCTGACCACTGCCTTGTTGCTGTGTGCCGCGCCACCGGTGCTGGCAGCGTCCTGGACCTACCGCGGCCAGCTGAACGCGGACGGCCAGCCGGCCAATGGCCGCTTCGATCTGCGCCTGACGCTGCAGCATCGCGGCAAAGCCTATATCGCGCCACTCAGCGTCTATGGCGTTGACGTGCGCAACGGCGAGTTCAGTGCCGAACTCGAGCTGCCGCTGGACCCCGACACCGCCCCGGCGCTGGAGTTGCTGACCGAGGTGGCGCCAGCCGGCGGCAACTTCGAGCCGCTCGGCGCGCCGATTCCCTTCGACGCCAAGAGCGCGCTGGCTGGCGTCTGCTGGGACACCGGCGGCAACACCGGCATCAACCCGGCCACCGATTTCCTCGGCACCACCGACGCCCAGCCGCTGGTGTTGCGCACCCGCAACGCGCAGAGCCTGCGCATCGAGCCGGGCGGCATTCTGATGCTGGGCGGCGCGCCGATCACCAACAACCTCATCGCCGGCAGCTATGCCAACGTGGTTGCGACGGGCGTGCGTGGAGCGACTATCAGCGGCGGCGGTGTTCCCAGTGGCGACAACGATCCGACCTACGACCTGGAGGCGCCGAATCGGATCAATGACCACTACGGCACCATCGGCGGCGGCTATGCCAACACCGCCGGGCGAGCCACCAACGGCATTCTGGGCGACGACGCGTTCGCGACGGTGGCGGGCGGGCTGGCCAACTACGCGGCTGGCGACAAATCCGCCATCGGCGGCGGGCAGGAGAATCTCACCAGCGGTACGCTCAGCGTGGTAGCTGGCGGGCAGGAGAACTCGGCAGCGGGCGCCTGGGCAGCCGTGGCGGGCGGTATCAGAAACGCCGCGACGACCTCGGCCAACTATGCCGCGATCGGCGGTGGCTACCAGAACTCGGCCGACAACAACTACGGCACGGTCGCTGGTGGCTTTTCCAATGCGGCCAATGGGCTGGCGAGCGCCGTACCGGGCGGCACGTTGAATTGCGCAGGCGGCGACAGCAGCTTCGCGGCCGGCTACCGCGCCGAGGTCCGCAGCGGCACCCAATCCGCCAACTGCGGCGGTGGCTCCGGTGATGCCAATGGCGACGAAGGCACTTTCATCTGGTCAGACCGCGCTGGCAACACCTACACCTCCACCGGCCCCAACCAGTTTCTGGTGCGCGCGACCGGCGGCTTCGCGTTGAACACCACGCCGCCGGCGGGCGCCGATGTCGAAATGACCGTGCAAGCGCCGGCGACCGGTTTGGACTACGCCAACCTCTGGCTCAAGCAGCGCAGCGCCAGCAACAACGGCGTGCTGATCAGCGTCGGCGACGGCAGCGGCAGCAACAACGCCGGCTTCTACATTGACCAGTACAACGGCAGCGCGCAGGCGCGGCGCTTTGAGCTGGCGCCGGGCGGCGCGGTCACCATCCGCTCGAACACCACCCAGGCCAACACTGGCGTCACCATGGCGGCCGGCGGCGGCTCCTGGACCAGCTTGTCGGACCGGCGCGTGAAAACTGCCATCGAGGCAATCGATCCGGGCGCGATCCTCGAGCGCGTCGCCGCACTGCCGATCAGTACCTGGAGCTACATCGCGCAGGGCGAAGGCGTGCGCCACATTGGCCCGATGGCGCAGGACTTCAAGGCCGCCTTCGAGGTCGGCGAGAGCGACACCGGCATCACCACCATCGATGCCGATGGCGTCGCGCTGGCGGCGATCCAGGGGCTGAACCACAAGCTGGAGACCGAGAACGCCGCACTGGCAGCGGATGTCGACGCGCTCAAACAGCAGAACCAGACGCTGCTGGAGCGTTTGCAGGCGTTGGAGGCGCGTCTGCTCGGTCAATCGGAGGCGCAGCCGTGAGACGCGCCCTGCTGATGCTTGCGTTGATCGCCAGCGCACACGCCGCCGCGGCACGCTACAGCGGTACGGCCGGCCTCGCGGCGCCGGTCACCGTCCACAGCGGGCGCTATGCCGTCACTGCCGAACTGCGACCGGCGCGCGCCGCTGCCAGCGGGCGCTACACCCTGCGCGCGCAGTTGGCGCAGAAGTCCACCACGGCGACCTGTGGACCGCTGTCGCCCACCATCTTCGCCAACGGCTTTGAGTAAGCCCGCGAGCTCCAGGTGACGAAGGCGCCTGCCACCCATCCGCGTGTCGCGCTCGCGCTGGCCCCTTGGCTGCGCCCAATCCGTCAGTGGATCATCGGCGCAGCGCAGCCTCAGGGCGAGAGCGGTATGGGCGAGGTCACGGTACTGGTACAACGGGCGGCCGCGGGCGATCGCAGCGCCTTCGATGCCGCCTATGCCGAGATCCTCGGTGAGCTGAAGGCGCTGGCGCGGCGACGGCTGCATGCGCAACCCGGCAGCACGCTGTCGCCGACGATGCTGGTCAACGAGGCCTGGATCAAACTCGCCGGCGGCGTGCGTGCCAGCGATCGCGCGCACTTCTTCCGCATCGCCGCGCAAGCCATGCGGCAGATCTGGATCGATCGCATCCGCTCGCGCGAGGCCGAGTCCGAGCGCATCCGCCTGTACGCCGGGCGCGATGCCGAGGGCAGCGCCGCCAGTCCCGAGCAATGGATGGAGCTGCTCGACTGGGAGCGCGCGATGCGCGAGCTGGCGCAGACCGATCCCGAACTGGCGGAGCTGGTCGATCTGCATGTGTTCACCGGGCTCGAACTCGACGAGATCGCCGAGCTGCGCGGCTGCTCGCTGCGCACCGTGCAGCGCCAGTGGCGCAGCGCGCGGGCCTTTCTGCGCACGGACTGAGGCGCCGGGATGCAGCGGCGCGCCGATCCGGTCATGATCGGCCATCGCCCGGATCGCTGCTGCAGGATGGATACCGAACTCCTCCGCTATCGGGATTACGACGCGCGCATCGTCGCGCTGGTCAAAGACGTCAAGGTGCTGAGCACCCTGAGCTGGCCCAAGCGCGAGCAGGAGCGCTTCCTCAGCGACTGGCGCGCCGGGCGCCGCCGCTTGCCGCAGATCCGCTATCCGCGCTTCGACTACCGCGAGCGCCGCGAGGAACTGGCGGCCATCGCGCGCGGCTGCGATGCCGCCCATCCGATCGGCCATTACCTGCAGCGCACCGTGCATTCCTGGCAGGCGGCCACGCTGATGCTGGAGCACCTCGGCACGCCGGCGATCCAGGAGTACTCGACGCTGCTGTACGGGCGCCCGGGCGACCGCATCGCCGGCTCCGAGGTCAACAATCTGCAGGCGGCGCAGCATTTCATCGACAGCGCCGGCGATGTGCTCGGCAACAGCGCGCTGGCGGAAACCGAGTACTGCCTGAGCGCCGAGTTGCTGAAGGCCGAGATCGAGCGCCGTCTGACCGAGGTGTTCACCGACCATCCGATCCGCATCGAGATCGACCCGGATCTGGTCGCCAAGGCCGCCGCCGGCCCGCTGCGCGTGCGCCTGCGCGCCTCCACCTGCTTCTCCGAGTACGATCTCTCGCAGCTGATGGAGCACGAGGTCTTCGTGCACACGCTGACCTCGATCAACGGCCGCGCCCAGCCCAACCTCGGCACCTTGGGGCTGAACTCGCCGCGCATCACCGCCACCCAGGAAGGCCTGGCGGTGTTCTCCGAGCTGGTCACGGGCTCGATCGACATCCAGCGCATGAAGCGCATCTCGCTGCGCATCCTCGGTATCGACCGGGCGCTGCGCGGCGCCGATTTCATCGAGGTCTTCGAGTTCTTCCTGAGCCACGGCCAGAGCGAGGTCGACAGCTTCAGCTCGACCATGCGCATCTTCCGCGGCGCCCCGACCAGCGGCGGCGTCGCCTTCACCAAAGACACCGTCTACCTGCACGGCCTGCTGGCGGTGCACACCTTCTTCCGCCGCGCGCTGCGCGCCGGCCGCCTGCAGCTGGCGCAGCATTTGTTCGCCGGCAAGATGACGCTGCACGACGCCGTCGATCTGGAGCCCTTCGTCACCAGCGGCTACATCGCGCCGCCGCGCTATCTGCCGCCGTGGATGCGGCGCAGCAATGGTCTGGCGGCCTATCTGTCCTTCTCGCTGTTCGTCAACCGCATCCGCCTGGATCAGGTCGAACGCGAACAGGTGCTGATGGGGCTTTGAGCGATGCGCCGCGCCTGGATGCTCTACGCGCTGATGCTGCTGCTGATCGCGGCGGTCTGGGGCTGGCAGCGGCTGGCGCCGCAAGCACCCGCCGAGTCGAGTCGCCCTCCGACCCCGGCGCTGCCCGCCGCAGCAGCGCCCGCCACCACGCCGCGCGCGGCGCCAGTCGACCCGCCGCCGTCCGCCGTGCTGCCGCAGCGGGCGCCGCCCTCGGTGCAGATCGACGATCAGCAGCGCCTGCAGACCGAAGCCGATCTGCCGCGCTGGGCCGCGGAACTGGAACAGCGCGCCGAGCGCGGCGACGGCGACGCCGCCGAGTCCCTGCAACAGCTACTGAAACAGTGCTCGGTGCGCGCCGAGTTCGAGTCCGGGGCGATTCCCGCCGAGCTGGTCTGGGAAGTGATCGCCGAGGGCGTCGGCGCCGAGCGCGTCCCCGCGCTGCAGGCCGAGTACGCGCAGCTGGTGCATCGCTGCGGGCGCTGGCGGATCTGGACGAGGACGTGCTGGCCGACCGCATCCGCGGTTGGGCGCGGCGCGCCGCCGAACTCGGCCAGCCGCGCGCGCGCCTGCAGGTGGCGCCGGACGAGGACGCGCGCCGCGCCGCCGCCGCCGAACTGCTGCAAGCCGATCCCGCGGCGATGGCCAGCGAGAGCGCGGCGCTGGGCACGCTGACCGGCTACAACCGCTATGGCTGGATCCTGGCCGGCTGCCTGCTCGATCCCGCCTGCGCGGCCGATCCGCTGGCGATGGCGGATCGCAGCATCGGCAAGGGCAGCACCTTGGGGGCGCGCAGTTATGCCGAGCGCGAACCTGAGCCCGCGCGAACTGCAGATCGCGCGCGCCCAGGCCGAGGAAATCGTGGCGCTGTACGCCGAGCGCCGCTTCGATCTGCTGCTCGCCGCCCTGGTGCGCCGATGACACGTGCGCTCCGATTCCTGCTGATGCCTTCTTGCCGCGCTCGCGCTGGCGGTGGCCCTGTGGCATTGGCGCACACCCGACGCGCAGCCAGAGCCGACGCTCCAGCCACCGCCGGTTGCCAGCGAGGCGCCAGCGCAGGCGCCCACGCCGGCACGCCCGCGCGCACAGCTCGACCTGACGACGGACAGCAGCGCGTCCGCAGCCCATGCCGAGGCGGGCGCGGCGAGTCGCGCAGCGGCCGGAAGGGCCAAAGCAGCGCCGAGGCGCTGCTGCTGTGGTCGCCAGCGGAAGCCGCCGCGCAGATGCGTGCACTCCAGCACGCCGAGGAATGCCGATTGCTCGGCGGCACCGGCGTGGCGAACACGCTGCGCTGGCGCGAACTGCGCGAGTGGCGCTGGTTGCCCGCGCGCCAGGTCGCCGCCGAGCGCGCCGGCGCCGAGGCCGCACTGGCGCGGCTGACGCAGACGTGTACCGAGGACGCCAGGCGCACACCCGACGCCGCCCGCGCCGCCGCCGACGCGCAGACGCTGCGCGCGCCGCCACGCTCAGGCCGGCCATCTGCGTGCCCGGCTACGCCTGCTGATGAGCAGCGGAGGCCAGCTCACCGCGATCCAGCGCGGTACCCTGCGTGAACTGCTCTACGACGCGCTGCTCAGCGGCGATCCGGCGCTGTACTTGCAGATCGCGCGCTATCAGAGCGCGCTCTACCTGCCGCAGCTCACGCTGACCGGACTGTACCAGCCGCGCCACGAAGCCTGGGCACTGGCCGCCTGCGACATGGGGCTCGACTGCCGCGCCGGCAGCCCGATGCTGATCGCTACTGCCTCATCGACAGCGCCGCCGCCTGCGCCAGTCCCGACCTCGAAACGGCGCTCCACGCCACGAAGTGCCCATGGGAAATGGCGCCGCATCCAGCGCGACCGCGCACAGCTGGTCTACCGCCTGCGCCGCGGCGACATCCAAGGCCTGTTCGATCCAAGAGCGCGTCCGGGCGGGCCGTAGCGATGAGAAGTCATCGACGCGTGTGGCGCAAGCATGTGGTTCTCAAGGGCGGACCAGCGATAGTGAAGATTCCCAAGAAGCCGTCTCGGGGTGTCGCTAACCTAGTCATTCCCGCGAAAGCGGGAATCCAGGCTTCTGGAGTTGGGAAGAGCGACGCTCCGCCGTCGCCGCGAGCCCAACATCGCCACCTCGTCATTCCCGCGAACGCGGGAATCCGGGCTCTTGAAGCCGAGATCCGCCTCGCCCCGGCTGCATGCCAGCCCATCGCCGGGGCCCACCAGCAGAACCCGACAGGCTGGCAGGGCATCGCGATGGGCCCCAGACCCTGTCGCGATACCCCGTCGAGCCCATCCGACACCCTCAGCGGGTATCGCGATAGCCTCGTGACTCCATCGCGACACCCTCGCAGCGTATCGCCATACCCTCGCTGCCTATCGCGACGTGCTCGGAAGCCCATGCGTTGGCCCTACCGAGCTCATCGCGACCTGCTCGCAAGCCCATCGGTTGACCCTCGCAGCTTATCGCGGCCGACTCGCAAGCCCGTCCGATGCCCCCGTCAGACCCTCGGACCTGCTCGCCAGCAGGTCGCGATACCGCTTCGACGCCATCGCGATTCCCCGGGACCCGACAAGCTGATCAGTCCAGATCCTCAAGCGTGTCGCGCAGGCGCTCGCGCCAGTCGGGATCGGTCTCGGTGGCGATCAGGTGCTTGAGGATCTCGATGTGCGCGGTGTCTTGCGCGTCGCTGGCGGAGACGGGGACGTCGGGTTGCACGCCTACGCCTTCCCAATCGGTCCCGGTGACCGGGTTGATCGGGCGGCCCGTCGGCACGAACAGCATGAAGTGCGCGTTTAGCCGTCGCGGACTGCCGGCGTGGGCGCCGCCGCCGGTGGTCTCGCCGACCAGCAGGGCGCGCCCGGCGTTCTTCAAGGCGTAGGCGAAGTCTTCGCAGGCCGAGAAGGTGTGCCCGCTGATCAGCAGGTAGAGCTTGCGCGACTGGCCATAGCGCACGCCGGCGACGTCGGCCGTCGTCCAGCGCACGTCGGTGCGGTCCTCGTCGCGCCAATAGATGTCGTTCAAGTGCGTCGGCTGATCGAACAGATAGCTCGCGAACTGCATGACACCCTCCGGGTCGCCGCCGCCGCACTCGCGCAGGTCGATGACCAACGCGCGGGTGTCTGCGATCAACTGCATGGCCGCGGCGGTGCGCGTGGCCACCTGCGCCGGCCGACCGAAGCCGCGCAGCTCGATCAGTCCGACATTGCCCTTGAGTCGCATCAGGTGCGCGAAGCCGAAATTGAAGCGGGTCTGGTTGAGCAGCTCCGCCGCGCGTTCCTCGGGAGTGCCGTCGCCGTCGACGGCATCCGACAGCGGCTGATCGAAGTAGCGCGCGGCCAGATGCTCGTCCGCGCTGATCGCCTGCAGGGTCTCGGTCAGCGCATCGGCGAAGGCGATGGCGCTGTCGATGCGCGCGAAATCGCCCTGCTGTGCGCGTTCGCGCAGTTGCCGCGCGATGGCGCTGCCGCGCTCGGGGAACACGTAGTAGCGCTCCAGCAGGTCGGCCGCTTGCTCGACCACCTGATCGCGCGTGGCCGCGTCGATCACCCTGTCGGCGAGTGGCGCCTGCCGCGGCGCATGCACGGCCCACCAGACGGCGGCGCCGAGGCCAAGCACGCCAAGGGCGCCCAGCACGGTTCGGCGCCAAGTCTTGAGACCAGATAAAGGGTTCATCACTTGCTCCTCGCTTCAGGGTCGCGTGCGGACCCGACAACCGCGAGGCTGCGAGGCAAATGTGGGGAAATTGTGTGTACGCGGGCAGGTGCTGCTGGGTCGCGGCTACCCGCGAGTTTGGACGGTAGAAGCGGGGCAGGCGGCAGGGGCTGTGCACTGCGGCAGCTCTGTGGCGCCTGCGCGCGACGGGTTGCGGTGCACCAGAACCGGTGCCGTGCCGGCGAAATCCTGCTGAACGCCGCGCTGCTGGTCCCGTGCCCCTAGCCCGCGTACCGATAGCCCAGTCCGTACACGGACTCGATCATCTCGACCTCTGGCGCCGCGGCGGCGAGCTTGCGGCGCAGGTTCTTGATGTGGGTGTCGATGGCGCGGTCGGCGATATCGAGCGCGTCGCGATGGACCTGATCGAGCAGTTGCGCACGGGTGTAGATCACGCCCGGACGGGCGGACAGGGTGGCGAGCAACTGAAACTCTGTGGGGGTGAGGTCTACACGATGGCCATGGACGTACACGCTGCGCGTCGCGGGATCCAGGCTCAGCCCGCGTGCAGGCACGGTCCGCCGGCGCAGGATCGCCTGGATGCGCGCGACGAGTTCGCGTGGGCTGAAGGGTTTGCAGACATAGTCGTCGGCGCCGAGCGCCAGACCGAGCAGGCGATCGATCTCGGTGACGCGGGCGGTGACCATGATGATCGGCACATCCGAAAAGCCGCGCACCGCCTGGCAGAGCGCGGTGCCATCGAGGCCGGGCAACTGGATGTCGAGCACCACCAGATCCGGCACCGCCCGGCGAATCTCGGTCAGGGCGCGCGCGCCATCGTCGATGATCTGTGCCTGGTAGCCCGCAGCGATGACGAAGTCCGCGATCAGGCCGGCCAAATCGCGCTCGTCTTCAACAATCAGAATCCGCGCCGTCATGCCCCCGCATCCCCCGGCAAGGTCAACGTGGCGCGCAGTCCGCCCAAGGGCGAGGCGCTGAAACGCAGCTGACCGCCGTGCGCACGCGCAATGCGCGTGGCGAGCGCCAGGCCCAATCCGCTGCCGCCATGCGCGCGATCACGCGAGGGCTCGACGCGGAAGAAGCGTTCGCCCAGCCGCGGCAGCAGCTCGGCGGGCACGCCCGGTCCTGAGTCCTCGACGATCACCTGCAGCCCGTCGCTGGCGACGTGGCCGCTGATCTCCACATGGCCGCCCGGCGGCACGTAGCGTATGCAGTTCTCCAGCAGATTGCTGATGATCTGGGCCAGACGATCGCGGTCGCCGCGCACGCATGCCTGCGCCGGCGCCGGCCGCAATTTCCAGGTGAGCCGCGCGCCCGCCAGTCGCTCGGCGTGTGCCGCGCAGATCTCGGCAAGCAAGGGCCACAGGGCGTGTGGGCTCCAGTCGCGCAGCAGTTGGCCCTCATCAGCGCGCGCCAATGCGTTCAGATCATCGACGAGTTGCGTCAGCGCCAGCACCTGACGGTGCAGCACGGCCAGGTGCTCGGGGGTGGCGGCGCGTACACCGCACTCGAGTGCCTCGATCTGCGCGCGCAACACCGCCAGTGGCGTGCGCAATTCGTGCGAGGTGTCGGCGACCCACTGCCGGCGCGAGCGCTCGGCGGCCTCCAGCGCGGCGGCCATCGCGTTGAACGCGCGCGCCAACTCGCCCAGTTCATCGCTGCGACCGGCATCCAGGCGCAGCGCAAAATTCGCCGCCTGCCACTGCCGCGCGCCGGCGACCAGCTGTCGGATCGGCCGTCGGAAGCCCCAAGCCAGCAGCAAGGCCGCGAGCGCGCTGGCGCCGAGCGCGAGGGCCGCGATCAGCGCCAGATTGCCCTGCTGATCGACGAGGAAGGCCAGCGCCAGTGCACGTTCGGGATCACTGGCCTTGATCAGCACCACGTAGCCCACCGTGGCGCCCGCCACGATCACCGGTCGCCGCACGCGGTCGATGGAAGCAAACGCCACCATGGCCGGGTGCGCCAGCGCACCCGCCAGCGGGCGCAGATCGCCATCGAGCAAACCAACGCGGTGCTCGAAATTGGGCGCCGCCGCGTCCGCGCCCGGCGCCGTGGTCTGCGCAAGCATCCGCAACCAGGCATTCCGGGCCGCCGCTGCCGCCGGCAGAAAGGACCAATCCTGATGGTCTGCGTAGCGCAGTGCCAGCGTCCGCGCCAACGCATCCAGGCGCGCCTCCTCGTGCGCAGCGACAGCCGCCGGCGGCGCGTCGAACAAACGCCAGCGCACCGCCGCCACCCCGACCACGGCCACCGCCACAAAGGCGAGCGAGACGGTGACAAAGAGGCGCAGGGCGATCGTGAATCTCACCCGCGTGCCCGCGCCTCACCGGAAGACCCCGCGCACGCTAGATCACAATCCGCGCAGCAGCAACCAGCGAAGGGCGGGCTGCCGTGCGGGTAGACACGCCGTCATTCCCGCGAAAGCGGGAATCCAGACTGCTGGGTCCGGGACGCAGGACGTGCTGAGCCCATGGTCGGCCCGTGGACGCCTCTATCCCAGCAAGAGCTCGGACTGGACACGTAATGCGAATGTGCCTTACGCTCCAGTTTCACGCAAACTCCGCCAAGTGATCCATGACCCGGTTGACGTCACCTCCAAGGGACAAGTCACGTTTCGCAAGGACGTGCTGCAGCATCTGGGCATCAGGCCGGGCGACAGGATCGAACTGGAATTGCTGCCCGATGGCCGCGCTCAGTTGCGGGCAGCCGAGCAGCAGGGATCGTTCGATGCATTGGCTGGCTTCCTGAAGGGCAAGACCAACGGCAAGGTATTGAGTATTGAGGAAATCGATGAAGCGATCGCCGACGCGAGTGCGGCGGCGGGTTCCGTGTAGAGATGAAGATCGCCGTCGATACCAACGTCCTCGTGCGAGCCATCGTCGGCGATGACGCCAGGCAATGCAAAGCTGCGATAGAAGCGATGGCGCAGGCTGAGGTGGTTGCCATCAGTGTCCATGCACTTTGCGAACTGGTGTGGGTCTTGCGCCGTTCCTATGAGGTATCCCGAGCCGACATTGCAGCCGCCATCGGCCAGTTGCTGGACACCCGAAATGTCCTGGTCAACAGGCCGGCGGTCGAGGCGGGTCTGGCCGTGCTGATGGCGGGCGGCGACTTCGCCAATGGCGTGATCGCACTCGAAGGGCGATGGCTAGGCGGCGACACCTTTGTCTCCTTCGATCAGAAGGCCGTCGCGCTGTTAACAGCCGAGGGGCATGCAGCGCGGTCGCTTTGATCAGGGCGACATCGGGCAGGCGGAATTCGGGACACGCAACGACGGCCGAAAGTAGCGGAAGTTCCGGAACCCGCTCGCCGAGGTCAATGACCAAGCCGTGATCCATCCGCGCGGTTTCGGCCGCTCGGCGTGAATCAGCAAAGCGCAGTCGCCCCGGTTGGCGCAGGGCGACTGCGGTCTCACTGCCGGTTTTGGTGTCGCCGGCGGCTGCGACTCAGCAGCGTTCCGTGGCGCCATCAGAACCGGAGGGCTGGGTTTCGCGGGTGTCCGTCACCTTGACCTCGCGCAGGGTCCAGCGGTCGCCTGTCATCTGATAGCTGACCGTCGAGTCCACTTCCCTCTGCGGCTGTCCCTCCACAGCGGCGTCGTAGATCGAGGTCACGCGGAACTCGAGTATGTCCCCCGTGCGGAGCGAGCTACGGATGCTTGTGTAGTCAGCCTGGGAGTCAGCGCTCCGCGTGCTTGCCAGGGTCCAGAGGCTGGTGGTCTCAAGGTCGCTGGCGATGCGTGCCTCGTCCGGCGCGCTGTTGAGCGAGGCCTGCGTGGTCGGGGCCGCCGGATCTTGCGCTGCGTGCGCGCAGTTGAGTGATGCGGACACAATCAGCAGCAGGGTGATGAGCTTGGATGACGGCATGAGTGGCTCCTTGAGCCAAGGTCCTCGGTGACCCGCCAGGCTTGGCGAGCGCAAAGGCGAGATCACGTTGATCGTTGATCGCGCAAGAGGACGACTGCCGAGAGGGAAGGGAAGTTCCGCAGCGACGTCGATGGCCGGGGAACCAGTGCGGGTAGGATGCGGCCAGCCCAACGCCGCCAAGCCGTCATTCCCGCGAAAGCGGGAATCCAGGCTCCTGCGGCTGGGACGTGCGGCGTTCCGACATTGCCACAGCGCAAGTACGACGCGGTGAGGAACCAACCGCATCGATTTTGGATACCTCGTTGAATGGATTCGTGCGATTTCGCATTACTTTGCTATCGATGCGGTTCGCAGGCTCACCGTATCCTACTCGGGCTGCGCCGGCTGGGATTGGATGCCAGCCACTGGGCCGGACAAGTGAAGGGCGTCGGCTCGGCCTACTGGCGCATCGTCGGCGGCGCCGAGGCGATCATGGAGACAGCGCAAGCCATCGGGCAAGCGTGGATGAAGGGCATCGGCTATGCCCGCTGGCTCGAAAAACTGAGCTGATTGGTTCAGCGAGTCATTTTAGGCGCCGCGGGCGCCTGGGGGCGTTGGCGTCTTGCCTGCAAAACGGTGCCAAGGCGGCGAGCATTCGGCGGAGCGCCAGCAAAGAACGGCCTTCAGTCAGGCGCATTGGCAAATCTTGCGTGTCCTAGATCAGCCTGAGGCGCCGCGGGCGCCTGGGGGCGTTGGCGTCTTGCCTGCAAAACGGCGCCAGGGTGGCGAGCATTCGGCGAAGCGCGAGCAAAGAACGGCCCTCAGTCAGGCGCATCGGCAAATCTTGCGTGTCCTCGATCACGCCCTCGATCACGCCGGCAAATCTTGCGTGTCCTCGATCGATCAGGCTCATTGGCAAATCTTGCGTG
Source organism: Lysobacterales bacterium (assembly GCA_046346965.1). GTDB lineage: Bacteria > Pseudomonadota > Gammaproteobacteria > Xanthomonadales > SZUA-5 > JAXMHB01. The sequence goes on along the minus strand of JAXMHB010000020.1, from coordinate 2,694 downwards.
TCCTCGATCGATCAGGCTCATTGGCAAATCTTGCGTGTCCTGGATCGTCCCCCTGGATCGTCCCTCGGGCTCAGTTCGGCATGCTGGCAAACCTTGCGTGTCCACGTGGTGTTCTCAGGTTGTTCGTCAGGCCCCAGAGTACTTTCCAAAGGTTCGGTTCTTAAGAAGTGCCTGGGGCGCTTTCCCAAGCCTGTCGATACCTTGCTGAGTAGCGTCCCATCCTGCATCGAGAGGAAGCAATCTTCGCAGATCAGCGTTGGAAAACCCCAGTATGCCGAGAATCACAAGCCTGGCTGCTTCAAAGATAAACTCAAAGTCCGCTCGCCGGCTGACTTTGAGTCCTTGACGAAATGGATCATGAACCCCATGCGCAATTGAATTTCGATAACGATCATAGACCCGATTTAGCCTTATGCGCATTGCATTTGTGAACCCATTGCCGGCTAGAAAGTGCTGCACGCGAACGGACAGACGAGACCCGTACTTGTGCGAGTCATATTTCGGGTTCTTGGGTTGTGGGAAAAAGCACTCCAAGCAGGCGATGAGTCCGATCAGAGCAAGTTGCCAAGAACTACACGCGCCACACGCTATTTGGCTCCATAAAGTGAACCCAGATCTCACCCTCTCTAGCCCTTTCCCTCCCAAGCGCGCAACTCGGATGTGAATAGTCCGTATATCTCTCCATTCGCTCTCGGTGAATGCGATTTCCCGCCCGACTCCAGCAGTCTCCGAGCGGAAGATCTGCGCATCTACAATGCGTAAGCCCACCATGTCTACAGTCACCGCTCCGGTCGCTCTCCAGTGCAGTCTGCCCGCAAGCTGAATTGATGATAGGGCCCTCCAGAGGCGATTGTCCGCGTTGACTTTAGCCCCCGTGATTTCGGCTTGCATGCAGACATGTACCTGTCCGGTACCCGCTGCGTCCTCCGGGACGACCAAGACTTCCAACCTGTGATCCAACAAGGAACGCGGGGGCGAGGCATCTACAAGATCCACCCCATATCCGAGCGAAACAGGCCTGCAAAGCCTGAAATCAAACGGAAAATGAGCAAAAAATACTACCTTTTGCACGGGCGCAGTTCCAACTCAAGGAAACTATGGACAAACTGGGGCACGTGTCATTCTGTATGAAAAATCTCACACAACGTCGCGACGAAATCCGGCATACAGCGCCGCTCGGACGCCACCATTCCTACATAGATCAAGCCCGCGCCCGCAACGTTGGCGAAGGCGAGCACGGCCTCTATCACCGGGTGACGCGCTCCGAGGGCCGCGGCTTTGCGCGGCCTCTTCTTGTTGGTTACTCTCTCGGGGAAGCAGCGGCTATTTCTTTTGCTTCTTTCCGTTCGTTTCCAAATATGCTGCGAATTCCGCGAGCGAAATCCCATACCAGTCTTTCCCATTTTTCGGGGACCACAGGATTCCGCTCGGCTTCACACGAACATGTCCGACAACTTTGTTTTGATCGTCTACAATCTCGTGGTCTTCGTATTTGCGTGGGCGAAAGGAATTGGTAGCCACGTAGCCTCCGTGAGGATCAATAGAGATGCATTGAAATGATGGTGTAGGAATACCTTTCTCCGCCTTCCGTTCTGACGATCTTCTCTCCTTTAGCCAACCTCCGATTTAGTAAATCAACCAACGTTAGCGTGTCGTCAAAGCCTCCCCAATTCAGCGTTGCTGTCTTGCCAGTGTCTGGTTCCAATATAAAAGGATAGCGGTAAAGGTTTCCGTCCATTTCCAAATCTTTAACATAGCCGAACGCCTCTTGCTTCGGCACGAGCCAATCATCGTAGTTAAATTGACCAACTACAACGAGTGTCTCGCTTGGCTCATCATCGTGGGTCGCAACTAGGCGAGCGTACTTCATTTCTGTCTCCTACAGAAAGCTAAGAAAAGTCTGATCAAGTTCTCGCACGTGCGGTATGATCGTAGCACCAGCGGATGGGTGGCGTCAGGGACAAGTTGAGCTTTGGGGATGCCGAGTGCGCGCGCAGGCGTACTCGTCGGGAGGAGTTCTTGGGCGAGATTGACCGGGTAGATCCTTGGTCTCAGTTGGAGTCCTTGATTGAGCTACACTACCCGAAGGCGGGCGGTGGCAGTCGGCCGTATGCGTTGGCGACGATGCTGGGCATCCACTTGATGCCGAACTGGTTCGGCTCGTCAGATCCGGCGATGGAAGGGGCGTTGTACGAGATCACGCCGCTGCTGCAGTTTACGCGCTTGCGCGTGGCGGCGATTCCGGACGAGACCACGCTGCTGAACTTTCGGCACCTGCTGGAAATGCGTGACCTTGGCGCCAAGGTCGTTGACGTATTGAACATCGATTTGGGCCGGAAAGGCCTGTTGCTGCGCCGTGGAAGGATCGTCGATGCGACGATCATTCCGGCGCCGAGTTCGACAAAGAATGCCGGCGGCGAGCGTGATCCGGAGATGCACCAGCCCGCGTAGGATGCGATGAGGAACGAACCGCATCGATTGTGGATGCATCGTTCAATCGCATTCGCGCGAATCGGCCCTTTGCCGCTATCGATGCGGTTCGCAGGCTCACCGGCATCCTACTCTGGCTCCCACCCTCGCCCCAAGCCGCTCTTCCCTTTCCCTTTTCCCCATTCCCTTTTCCCACCTCACCCCACCGCCACCCCCCGATCCGCCTTCACCGTCCCCAGCACGAAGCTGGAGTTCACGTCGCGG
>JAXMHB010000002.1:0-410149 GCA_046346965.1 Lysobacterales bacterium | reverse complement strand
CCGTTGTGCGCCAGCGCGATGCCAAAGGGCGAGTTGACGTAGAAGGGCTGCGCCTCGGCGGCGCCTTCCGACCCGGCCGTCGGGTAGCGGCAGTGGCCGATGCCGAGATGCCCGCGCAATCGCGCCATCGCGGCGCTGTCGAACACGTCGCGGACCAGCCCGTTGCTCTTGTGCAGATGCAAACGCTGGCCGTCGAAGGTGGCGATGCCGGCGGCGTCCTGCCCACGGTGCTGCAACACGGTCAGCCCGTCATACAGGGCCGTGGCCACTTCGCTACGGCCTACGATGCCGATGATTCCGCACATGTCATTCGCCTTCAGGAAGTTCAGGTAGAGGCAGAGCGCCGACGGGTGCTGGCGGGGATTGGCAGCTACCCATGATCTCACGCAGCTTCGCGGGCAGGAAATCGCGACCGTACAGCGCCAACTGCTCCACCGTGGGAATCAGCAGCGACTGCTGCCACCAGGGATCGCGACAGACCGGCGTCCAGCCAGCCACCGCCACCAACGCGATGACGGTCAACAGTCCCCGTCCGGCGCCGAAGACCGCTCCCAGCAGGCGATCGGTGCCGGAGAGCCCGGTCGAGCGCACCAGACGCCCGATCAGCCAGCTGAGCAGCGAGCCCACGATCAGGATGGCGACGATCAAGATGATCGCCGCGGTTGCCAGCCGCGCCGAGGGCAGCTCGATGGCCGTCAGCGCCCCGTTGGCGACCGGCTCGGTGAAGCGGAACGCAGCCCACAGCGCGGCTATCCAGATCACGATCGACATCGCCTCGGCGACGAAACCGCGCACCAGACTGATCGCAGCCGACAGGCCGACGATGCCCAGGATCAGCCAATCGACCCAGATCACGGCGCTGCGTGTCCGCCATCAAGGATGCGCGACGACCAGCGCATCGAGTTTGTACTTGGATTTGATCTCGCCCTGGATGCGCGTGGCGTTCTCACGCTTGACCTCGGGGCCCACGCGCACGCGGTGGCTGGTCTGACCGCCGGCCAGTTTGATCGGCTCGACGAAAGCCGCGTAGCCGCCGGCGCGCAGGCGCGCGACCAGTTCATCGGCGCCTTCCTTCTTGCTGAACACGCCGACCTGGACCGCCCAGCCCGACATACCAGTGCGCGGCGGCGCTGACTGCGTGGCGTCGGCTGCAGCCAGCTCGACCACGGTGCTGGCGAGTCCCGCGATCTGCCGCTGCGCCCCCAGACGGGCGGCGTCCGCCTCAGTTCGCGTGGCGTAGGGCTTGCTGCGCACCCGATGCAAGGTGCGACCACCCGCGCTGGGCAATGCCTCAATGATCGCCGGCACGCCGACCTTGGCCAGATCGCGCACCAGCGTTTCGGCATTGGCGCGCTCGGCATAACTGCCGAATTGCGCGACGTAGCGCCCTCCCTGCGCCGGTGCCGGCAGGGTTGGCGCTGCGGGCGCAGGCGTGGCGACGGGCGGTGTCGGTTTGGGGGTTTGCGCGGGCGGCGTGGAGGACGGCCGCGGCGCTGGCGGATTGGCGGGAGCCGCCGCAGGCGGCAGCGGCTTGGGCGTGGGTGCTGCTGCAGGCGGCGTCACCGGCGGGGTGTCGGAAACGGCTGCGACGCCACCCTCGGCAGGCGCCTGCACGGGCTCGGCGACATCGCGATCGGCGGCGGGCAGCGGCGCCTCACTGCTGGGTTGCGGCGCTGTGGTATTGGGATCGAGCGGCAGCCGACGCGTCTCCAGCCCGCTTTCTTCGCGCGGCGGGATGCTGAGATCCACCTGTTGCGTGCCGACCGGCTGCTGCGGTGTGTCGAGCAACATGGGCACGAAGATCACCGCCAACGCAATGATCACCGCGGCGCCGACCAGACGTTGGCGTAGTGCGTCGTCCATCTTGAGCCAGGGAAAGGAATCGATGGCCGCAGTATAGGCTGGCAGGCGCCTCGGCTGCCGCGCCGGCCGGCGGACGGTTCAGCCTGCTGCCAAAGCCGCTGCCACAGTCAGGAAGGATCCGAATACGAGCACGCGGCCGTCGGGCCCCGCCAACTCATCGGCGGCGGCGAGCGCATGCTGGATGTCGCCGACCGCGCGGACGCTGACCGCCGCCGGCAGCAAAGCGCGCAAGGCGTCGGCGAGTTCCCGATCCGAGCGGGCACGCGGCGATTGCGGGCGCAGATCGAGCGTCAGCCAGGCGCTGAAGCACTCGCGCAGCGGCGCGACGATGCCTTCGAGGTCCTTGTCGGCCAGCGCGGCAAATACAGCCACACCGGGCCGCGCTGGCGCGCTGCCCAGCCACTGCGCCAGCACGCGGGCGGCCTCCGGATTGTGTGCGACATCGACCCAGGTTTCCGGCGCCCGCGCCAGGCGTTGCAGGCGACCGGTCACCCGCGCCGCCGTCACGCCCGCCTGCAGAGCGGCGACGGAGTAGCGCCAAGCCTTGCGCACCGCCCACAGCGCCAGCGCAGCCGCTGCCGCGTTGCGCACCTGGCAGCTCGCCGCCAAGGCAGGGCGCGGCAAGCGCAGCGGACCATCCGGCAGCGCCAGGTCAAAGCCTGCGTCCCCGTGATCGCCGCTGATCCTCACCGGCAGGCCGATGGCGCCCAAGTCCCGGGTGTAGCGCAGCACCGATTCCGGGGGGTCTGGCAAGGCAATCACCGCCGGCTTGCCGGCGCGGAAGATGTGCGCCTTCTCCCAACCGATGGCCTCGCGCGTGTCGCCCAGCCAGGCTTGGTGATCCAGATCGACGCTGGTCAGGATGGCCACATCGCCATCGATCAGGTTCACCGCATCCAGGCGTCCGCCGAGGCCGATCTCCAGCACCGCGGCGTCGAGCGCGGCCTCGGCGCAGATCAGAAAGGCCGCCAAGGTGCCGACTTCAAAATAGGTCAGCGAGATCTCGGCGCGTGCCGATTCGATACGCTCAAAGGCAGCCACCCAGCGCGCGTCCTCGACATCGATGCCGTCGATGCGCAGGCGCTCGTTGTAGCGCAGCAAATGTGGCGAGGTGTAGGCGCCGACCCGATGGCCGGCGGCGCGCAACATGGCTTCGACCAGCGCGACCGTTGAGCCTTTGCCGTTGGTGCCGCCAACAATGATGCACAGCGGCGCTGGGCGTGATGCGCCGAGGCGCCGCCATACCGTCGCCACCCGCTCCAAACCGAGGTCGATGGCCTGCGGATGCGCCGTTTCCAGCCGGCGCAGCCAATCGTCCAGCGAGGCGCTCGGCATGCCGCGGGTCCTCAGGCGGCGTGCGCGGGCATCCGCTGCAGGATCGCCAGCATCGCGGCCAATCGATCGCGCAACTCGCGGCGGTCGACGATGGCGTCGATGGCGCCCTTGTCGACCAGGAACTCGCTGCGCTGAAAGCCTTCCGGCAGCGTCTCACGCACGGTTTGCTCGATCACGCGCGGCCCGGCGAAGCCGATCAGGGCCTGCGGCTCGGCGAGGTTCAGATCGCCCAACATGCCCAGACTGGCCGACACGCCGCCGGTGGTGGGATGTGTCAGTACCGACACGAAGGGCACGCCGGCACGGCGCATGCGCCCCAGCGCCGCCGAGGTCTTGGCCATCTGCATCAGCGAGTACAAGCCTTCTTGCATGCGGGCGCCGCCGGTGGCGGAGAAGTTCACCAGCGGGACCCGCTCTTCCAAGGCGCGCTCGGCCGCGCGGGTGAAGCGCTCACCGACTACCGAGCCCATTGAGCCGCCCATGAAGGCGAACTCGAAGGATGCCGCGATCAGCGGACGGCCCTTGAGCAAGCCGCGCGCCGACACCAGCGCGTCATTCTCGCCGGTCTGCCGCTGAGCGCTGATCAGACGATCGCGGTAACGCTTGGAGTCGCGGAACTTGAGCGCGTCGAAGGGCGCCAGATTGGCGTCGATCTCATTCAGAGTGCCGGGATCGAACAAGGATTCCAGCCGCTTGCGCGCGGCAATCGGCATGTGATGCGCGCACTTGGGGCAAACGCGCAGATTGCGCTCCAGCTCCGGCCCGTAGAGCACGGCGGCGCACGACGGGCACTTCTCCCACAAGCCTTCCGGCACGTTGCGTTTGGCGCTGCCTTCGGTGCGGATGCGCACCGGCATCAGTTTGCTGAGCCAGCTCATCAGACGGAGTCCTGTAGGGTCGACCAGGCGGTCCTGCGCGGACCGCCGACGGGGGCGCAGTTCTACCCGGCGCGGCGCGTTGCGCGCAAGGCGTCACGGATCGGCGGCAGGAAGGCGCTCAGTCGTGCGTCGATATCGGCGGCATCCTGGGCGCCGTCCAGGCGCTCGACCAGGGCACTGCCGATGACGATGGCTTCCGCGTGCGCGCCGAGCGCACTGGCGCTGGCGGCGTCCTTGATCCCGAAGCCGACCGCGATCGGCACCTGGCTGAGCCCACGCAGCTCATCGAGGGCGGATACGGCGCTGCCCTGCTCCAGGTGGCCCGCACCGGTGATGCCTTTGAAGGACACGTAGTAGATGAATCCCGAGGCGCGCGCGGCGATCTGCTGGCGACGGGCCAGCGGCGTTGTCGGCGCCAGCAGGAACACCTGATGCAAGCCCAACCGCTGGATCGTCTCTGCGTACTCGCCGGATTCCTCGATCGGACAATCGACCAGCAGCATGCCATCGGCCCCGGCGGCGGCAGCGGCTTCGGCAAAGCGCACAAAGCCATAGCGCTCGATCGGATTCAGATAACCCATCAACACCACCGGCGTAGTGGCGTCGCCTGCACGGAACGCGGTCACCGCGTCCAGCACGTGCTTCAGGCCCACCCCCTTGGCCAGCGCGCGCTCATTGGCCTGCTGGATCACCGGGCCATCGGCCATCGGGTCGGAAAAGGGCATGCCGAGTTCCAGCAGATCGGCCCCATGACGGACCAGCGCGTGCATGACGTCGACCGTCAGCGTCGGACCGGGATCACCGGCGGTGGTGAAGGTGATCAAGCCGGGACGGCCGGCGGCCTTCAGTTCGGCAAAGCGTGCATCGATACGGTTCATCGGCAGATTCCTTGAAACGCGCGCCTCACAGCGTGATGCCTTCCAGCCGCGCGATGGTGTTCACATCCTTGTCGCCGCGCCCGGACAGATTCACCAGCACGTGCTGATCGGGGCGCATCTGCGCGGCCAGTTTCAGGCCGTAGGCCACCGCATGCGAGCTCTCGAGCGCCGCCAGGATGCCCTCGCTGCGCGCCAGTCGGTGGAAGCCGGCGAGCGCTTCCTGATCGGTGATGCCCACGTAGTTGGCGCGGCCAGTGTCCTTCAACCAGGCGTGCTCCGGGCCGACGCCGGGATAGTCCAGACCCGCCGAGACCGAGTGCGTTTCGATGATCTGGCCGTCGGCGTCCGCGATCAGATAGGTGCGATTGCCGTGCAGCACGCCGGGAACGCCGGCCGACAGCGAGGCGGCATGTTTGCCGGTCTCGATGCCCTCGCCGGCGGCTTCAACGCCATAGATGGCGACATCGCGATCATCCAGGAAGGGATGGAACAGGCCGATGGCATTCGACCCACCGCCGACGCAGGCCACGAGCGCATCCGGCAGCTTGCCGTATTCCTGCTGCATCTGCTGGCGCGCTTCCTGGCCGACGATGGCGTTGAAGTCGCGCACCATCTTCGGGTACGGATGCGGGCCGGCCACGGTACCAATCATGTAGAAGGTGTGATCGACATTGGTCACCCAGTCACGCAGCGCCTCGTTCAGCGCGTCCTTGAGCGTTTTCGAACCGCTGTGCACCGGCACTACGGTCGCGCCCAGCAGCTTCATGCGGAACACGTTGATCGCCTGGCGCTCGACGTCGACCGCGCCCATATACACCACGCATTCCAGGCCCAGGCGCGCGGCTATGGTGGCGCTGGCGACGCCGTGCTGGCCCGCACCGGTCTCGGCAATGATGCGGCGCTTGCCCATGCGCTTGGCGAGCAGCCCCTGCCCGACCGTGTTGTTGATCTTGTGCGCGCCAGTGTGGTTGAGATCTTCGCGCTTCAGCAGGATCTGCGCACCGCCGACTTCCCGGCTCAGGCGTTCGGCGTGGTAAATCGGCGTCGGCCGACCGACATAGTGGCGGCGGTCATGCGCCAACTCGGCGAGGAACTGCGGGTCTTTGCGATAGTGCTCGTAGGCTTCGGCCAACTCGGCCAACGGCGCCATCAGGGTTTCGGCTACAAAGCTGCCGCCATAGGGCCCAAAATGTCCGCGGGCATCTGGGTAGGCTGCGTAATTGATGCCCTCACGCTGGCCCGGATTCTCGGCTTGCACGTTCCACCTCGGCTACGAAATGCTGCATGAGACGCTCCGACTTCACGCCGGGCGCCGACTCGATACCACTGGACACATCGACGGCAAAGGGCCGCACAGTACGGATGGCATGGGCCACGGTATCCGGCCGCAAGCCCCCTGCGAGCAGGATCCGCGGCGCCCATTGCGCCGGAATACGCGACCAGTCGAAGGCCTCGCCGCGACCGCCCTGCTCTCCGCTGCGATGCGCATCCAGCAGCACACCGCGCGCCCGAGCATAGCGAGACATCTCGAAGCCGACGTCAACGTCGTCACCCATCGCCAGCGCTTTGACATAGGGCCGCTCGAAGCTGGCGCAGAAGTCCGGGCTCTCGCTGCCGTGAAACTGCAGCAGGTCTACCGGCACCTCGCGCAGCACCGCCTGCACGGCTGCGGCCTCGGGATTGAGAAACAGCGCCACCCGGGTCACCAGCGGCGGAATCGCCTGCGCCAGCCGCGCGGCGAGCGGCAGGTCAATGGCGCGCTTGCTGCCGGGGACGAAAATCATGCCGATTGCATCCACCCCGAGATCGACGGCACAGCGGACGTCATCCAGCCGGGTCATCCCGCAAAACTTGATTCGGGTGCGCCTCATGGCAGGCAGTGCTCGGCGGGCAAACCATGCTCGGCCGGATAGCGCGCCGACATCAGCACCAAACCGTGCGGTGGCGCGGTCGGACCCGCCTTGGTGCGATCGCGCGCCGCCAGCACCTCGGCGATCCACTCTGGCGGCCGCTCGCCACGTCCGACCACCAGCAGGCTGCCGACCAGATTGCGAATCGGCGTGGTGCAAGAAGGCGTTGGCCTCGAAATGCCAGTCGATGATCTCGCCCTTGACCTTCTGCGTCGGCCCGGTGCTGTAGATGACGTACCGGCGAGCGCGACTGGCAGGCGACGGTGCGAAAACTGGTGTAGTCATGCTCACCGACCAGCCGTTGTGCGGCGGCGCGCATGGCGGCTACATCGAGCGCTTCGCGCACCCAGACCGCGTAGCGGGCGTCCAGTGCCGGACGCGGCCGGCGCACGACGAGGCGATAGGTGATAGCGCGCCGGCGCGCCGAATAACGCGCATGAAACTGATCGCTGACCTCGCGCGCCCAGCGTACCGCCAGCGTCGAGGGCAGATTGGAGTTGCAGCCCAGCACCCAGGCGCGTTCGCTGCGCAACGCCGGCGTATCGAAATGCACGACCTGACCGAGTGCGTGCACGCCGGTATCGGTACGACCGGCACAAATCACCTCGACTGGCGCGCCAGCCACGAAGCTGAGCGCGCGCTCCAGGGTCGCCTGCAGGGTGGGCTCCTGATGCTGCGTCTGCCAGCCGAAATAATCTGTTCCGTCGTACTCGACGCCGAGGGCGTAACGCGGCATGGGTGTTCCGTGGACGTGTGCGATGGGTCGTTACCAAAGCAAAGGGCCGGTTGCCCGGCCCTTGCTGCGACCCGCGGTCAGTCTAACTCAGCGCAGACTGTCCAACAGCTTGCGAGCCTCGTCCTGCTGGGCGGCATTGCCCTCGCCGATGACCTCTTCGAGCATGCTGCGGGCGCCATCCGGATCGCCCATGTCCATGTAGGCACGCGCCAGATCGAGCTTGGTCGCAACGGCGTCGTCGCCGAACACGCCGAGATCGCCCAGCTCGTCGTCCATGCTCGGCGCTGACACCGGGGCCGGCGCTTCGAAGCGCGCCGCCGCCTGCTTGGGCGCTTCCAGCGCCGCGAAATCGATCTCCGGCAGGTCCAGCTTGAACGCCTCGACCGGAGCCGGCGCGGGGGCCGGGGCCGGCTGGGGCGCTGCGACCGGCGCTGGTTCGGGCGCCTTCGGCGCGGGCGCAGGGATATCGAGGTCGAAGTCGAAGCTGAGCTCGTGGTCGCTGCTGCTCGCCACCGGGGTCGGTGCCGGCACCGGTGCTGCCACCGGGGCCGGTGCGGCGACCGGAGCGACCGCCTGGGTCGGCGTATCCAGATCGAAATCGAAATCGAAGCTGTTGTCCTCGGCCGGTGCAGCAGGTGCCGCGCTCGCTGCCGGCTTGGCGTCGTCGAAGTCAGCCAGATCCAGACCGCCTTCGAGCGGCTCGTCCACCGGGCCGAGATCGGCTTCGGCGTAGCTCGCTGCCAGCGGAATCTCGTCTTTGCGCGCAAACAGCGGGTGGCCCGGCAGGATGCTCGCCGCCAGCGCCGACGCTTCCTTCCACTCCGGCTGTTCTTCGCTGGCGATCTGCGCACGCAGCGCACGGGCGGCGTTCTCGAACTCAGCTGCGTTACCGCGCTCCTGGTAGTAGCGCAGCAGATCGACGCGGGTGCGCAAATCGGCCGGGTTCATCGCGATCTGATCAAGCAGCGCCTCTTCGATGCTGTCGCCGAGATCGGTTTCCTGGGTGATCGCGCTGGGCGTCTTCGGGAAGAACTCGGTGTGATCATCGCTGGCCGGACCCGCCGCAAAGCCCTGGTCCTTCGGCGCGCTCTTGCGACGCAGACGCGACCACAGCAGCGCCAGCAGCGCGAGACCCGCCGCGCCGATGCCGCCGAGCACGTAGGGATTGCTCATCAGACCGCCGTCGGCAGCCGGGGCCGGCGTGGTCTCGGCCGGAGCCGGCTCTACCGGCGTCGGCTCAGCCGGCGCAGGCTCGGTGACCGGCTGCACGGCGGCCGTGCTGTCGGTAGGCGTGGTTTCCGTCGGCGCCGTGGTGGTGTCTGCCGGGGGCGCGGTGTCAGTCGGGGCAGTCGTGTCGGCGGGCGGCGTGTCGGTACTCGGCGCCGGTTCCGTCGGCTGAGTGTCGGCCGGCGGCGTCACACTGCTATCGGCAGGCGGCGTGGCGCTGGTATCGGCCGGCGGCTGGTCCGGAGCCTTCCAGATATCCGGCGCTGCCTCGGCGGGCTGGGCCGGCGTCGCCGCGGCGGCGGCTTCGAGTTCGCGGATACGCGCTTCCAGTTCTGCGGCGCGGGACTGCAGCGCCTTCAGCTCGTCGTTGCGCAGTGACAGCACTTTTTCCTGGTCGGTCTTGATCTTTTCCAGATCACCGACGCGCGAACGCAGTTCGCTGACTTCCTGACGCGAGCTTTCCAGATCTTCCTGGGCGCGGGCCAGATCGCCGCGCAGATTCTTGACTTCCTCACCGCTGCGATCGAGGCCGCTGGAGCCCGGGCGATCGGCGGCGCCCTGGTCGTCGCCAGCGCGCGGTGGCAACAGTTCCAGTCGCGAGCCTTTGTCGGTGCTGCCGGCGGCCGGCGTACGCAGCGATTCGCTGGCACCGGCATCTGCCAACTGGGTCGGACGCGCCGCCTGCGCGCCCTGGTATCCGCGCCACAGTTCGTTCTGACTCTTGACCGCCTCGGCCGCCTCACTGGTCGCGATGGCATTGATCTCGGCGTCGGTCGGGATGCGCAGAATCGCGCCGCGCTTCAGCGCGTTGATGTTCTGCTCGTAAAAGGCATTGGGGTTCATGCGCAGCAGGGCGATCATGAACTTGTTCATATCGCTGACGCCGCCGGGCTTGGTCGCGCGGGCGATTTCCCACAGCGTTTCGCCCTGTCCGATCGGGCCGTAGTCGCCCGGTGCGGCAGCGGGTGCTGTCTCGGGTGGCGCGGCTTCGGTTGGCGCTGCCGGTTCGGCCGCCATCGGCGCAGGTTCTGCGACGGGCGTCGGTTCCGGTGCCGGGCGTACTGGCTCGGGCTGCGGCTTCGGCGGCGTCGGCGCAGCCTTCACCTCGGCCGGCGCCGGCTGCACCGGCACGGTCTCACGGACCGGCGCGGTGGCGACCTGCGTGCCGCCACGGGCGGGCGCGCTGACCGGCGGATCCAGCAGCACGGTGTACTCGCGCAGCAAGCGACCCTTGGACCAGTTGATCTCGACCAGGAAGTTCAAAAACGGTTCGCGCACCGGCGTCGCGGTGGTCACCTTGATGATGGCCTGACCGTTCTTGCCCTTGCCGACGCTGAAGTTCAGCGGCGTGTCGATGCGCGCGCGGTCGATGCCCACACGCTGGAAGTCCTCGGCGCTGGCCAGCGCAACAGCGAGTCCGTCGGCCTCCCCAGGCGCGGACTGGATCACCTGGATCTCGGCCACCAGCGGCTCATTGAGCCCCGACTTGACCTCGATCCCACCCAGTCCCAACGCCTGTGCCAGCGTCGGTATGGCAAGGATGCTGCTGGCCAGAAGTGTCTTGCGCGGTCCTTTCATGGAGCTCCCCCGAGGGCATTGCGGCTTCTAGTCGTGGCCGCGTATTAGGTCATGAAACTAGAAACGACCTTATGAGGCTATCGTAACTATAGATCACAAGTGATGTTTTACCAAGAGTTCAGCCACCTGAACTGCGTTGAGCGCCGCACCTTTGCGAATGTTGTCGGCAACCACCCACAAAGACAGCCCGCGCGGATGGCTGATGTCCTCGCGGATACGGCCCACAAAGACCGGATCCTTGCCCGCCGCGTGCGTCACCGGGGTCGGGTAGCCGCCGGGCTTGTGCTCATCGACGACCACCACACCAGGCGCCTGTTCCAGCAGCGCGCGGGCGGCGGCGGCCGTGATCTTCTCGCGCGTTTCCAGATGCACGGCTTCACTGTGTCCGTAGAAGACCGGCACACGCACGGCGGTCGGGTTCACCAGGATGCGCGCATCTTCGAGGATCTTCTGCGTCTCCCATACCAGCTTCATCTCTTCCTTGGTGTAGCCGTTGTCCATGAAGACATCGATCTGGGGAATCAGATTGAAAGCGATCTGGGTCTGGAACTTCTTCGGCGTAATTTCCTGGAAGTTCAGCAGGTTGGCGGTCTGACGACCAAGCTCCTCGATGCCGGTCTGGCCGGCGCCACTGACTGACTGGTAGGTGGCGACGTTGATGCGTTCGATGCCGACGGCGCGGTGAATCGGCGCCAGCGCGACCAGCATCTGCATGGTCGAGCAATTCGGGTTGGCGATGATGCCGCGCTTGCGGTAACCGGCGATGGCATGCGGGTTGACCTCGCTGACCACCAGCGGGATGTCGTCGTCGTAGCGGAAATGACTGGTGTTGTCGACCACCACGGCGCCGGCCGAGGCGGCGCGCGGCGCATGCACGGCGGACACGCTGCCGCCGGCCGAGAACAGCGCGATGTCGACGCCGGCGAAATCGTAGCGTTCCAGATCTTCCACTTTCAGCGTCGTCTCGCCGTACTTGACGCGCTTGCCGGCGGAGCGCGGACTCGCCAGCGCGACCACTTCGGCCGCCGGAAACCGCCGTTCGGACAGGATTTCGAGCATGGTGGTGCCGACCGCTCCGGTCGCGCCGACCACGGCCACCTTGAACTGGCGCTGCGTTGCCTTGCTCATCGCTTCATCTCAATCGGGTAGTTGGGAAGGAATACGGGGGGCGATCGCGCCGACCTCGCCGCACTGGGCGCGGTGACGCAACACATGATCCATCAGCACCAGCGCCAGCATCGCTTCGACGATCGGCACCGCGCGAATGCCCACACAGGGATCGTGGCGACCGCGGGTGACGATGTCGACCGGCTCGCCCGCCAGATTGACGCTGCGCCCCGGCACCAGAATGCTCGAGGTCGGCTTGATCGCGACATGCGCAAGGATGTCCTGACCGCTGCTGATGCCGCCCAGGATGCCGCCAGCGTGGTTCGCCACAAAGCCTTGCGGCGTCATCTCGTCGCGGTGCTCGGAGCCACGCTGCGCGGCCACCGCCAGGCCATCGCCGATTTCGACTGCCTTGACGGCGTTGATGCTCATCAGCGCCATGGCGAGGTCGGAATCCAGCTTGCCGTAGATCGGTTCACCAAGGCCCACTGGCACACCGCGGGCGACCACGGTCAGGCGCGCGCCGACGGAATCGCCGGATTTGCGCAGACCGTCGAGATAGCTCTCGACCTCGCTCAGCTGATCCGGATCGGGCCAGAACAGCGGATTGGACTCGACGAAGGCGGGATCGATGCGCTGCGGCTGGTAAGGCCCCATCGCGCTCATCCAGGCCTGGATCTGCACGCCCAGGCGCTGCGCGAGGTAGCGCTTGGCGATCACCGCCGCCGCCACCCGCATGGTGGTCTCGCGTGCCGACGAGCGGCCGCCACCGCGCGGATCGCGGATGCCGTATTTCTGCCAGTACGTGTAATCGGCATGACCGGGGCGGAAGCTCTGCGCGACCTCACCGTAATCCTTGGAACGCTGATCGGTATTGCGGATCAGCAGCGCAATCGGCGTGCCGGTCGTCAGTCCCTGGTAGACACCCGACAGGATCTCGATCTCGTCGGCCTCGCGGCGTTGGCTGGTGAAGCGCGAACGCCCGGTGGCGCGGCGATCCAGATCCGCCCGAAAATCCTCTGGCGCGATCGCCAGACCGGGCGGGCAGCCA
This sequence comes from Lysobacterales bacterium, assembly GCA_046346965.1. Taxonomy (GTDB): domain Bacteria; phylum Pseudomonadota; class Gammaproteobacteria; order Xanthomonadales; family SZUA-5; genus JAXMHB01. The sequence goes on along the minus strand of JAXMHB010000002.1, from coordinate 397,586 downwards.
TCGATGACACAACCGATGGCCGGCCCGTGGCTTTCGCCAAACGTGGTGACGCAGAACAGCCGGCCAAAGGTGTTCGCGCCGCTCATGGGCGCAGTCCGCGCGCCGCCAGCGCCTCGGCAAACTGATCGGCGCAATCCAGAAGCGTGGCGCGGTCGAGCAGCGCGACACCAGAGCCACCGCGCTCGAAGTCGAGCCAGGTAAAAGGCACTTCGGGCAGACACTCGACCAGCGCCGCGTCCGATGCGCCCACTTCCAGAATCAGCAGTCCGTCCTCGTGCAGATGCCCGGCCGCCGCAGCCAGGATGCGCAGCGGCAGATCGAGGCCGTCCTCGCCCGAGACCAGCGCGAGGCGCGGCTCGTGCGCAAACTCCGGCGGCAGTGCCGCGTACTCGTCGCGCCCGACGTAAGGCGGATTGCTGACGATCAGATCGTAGCGGCGGCCGGCCAGGGCCGCGTAAGCGTCGGACTCGATGCACTCGACCCGATCGCCGACGCCGTGGTCATCGGCATTGACCCGCGCCAGTGCCAGCGCTGCCGGCGAAAGGTCGACCAGATCGACCGCGGCATCGCGCCAGTAGGCCGCCATCGCGATGCCGATGCAGCCGCTGCCACAGCAAAGATCAAGCGCTCGCTCGACCGTGCGTCCGCCCAGCCAGGGTTCGAAGCCGCGCTCGATCAGTTCCGCGATCGGCGAGCGCGGAATCAGCACATCCGGGGACACCTTGAAGGCCATGCCGGCAAACCAGGCCTCGCCGGTCAGGTAGGCCACCGGCACGCGCTCCTCAACCCGGCGCTGAATGCGCGCCAGCAGCAGCGCGCGCTCCTCGGGCAGCAGCACGGCGCTGGCGTAGGCGGGTGGCAGGTCGTGCGGCAGATGCAGGCTGCTCAACACCAGATAGCTGGCCTCATCCAGGGCGCTGTCGAATCCCTGCGCAAAACTGAGGCCGGCGGCATTGAAGCGACTGGTGGCGTAGCGAATGAAATCGCAAACGCTGCTGAGTACCTCGGTCAAGTTCTGCCCCTGCATGGTCGCAAACCGCTGATGTTCGCATCGAATGGTCCGATCGTGTACTCACCCGCACATCCTGCGGCGGCAAACTGCGGACCTGCCCGCAGCTTGCCACGGCCTGAACCCGATGCGAATCGCATGCAGCCGGCCACCCTATACTCCGGCGAATGAGCACCCTAGATCGCAAACTTCCCTGGATCATCATGCTGGCGGCTGCGGTCGCCGGCCTCGCCGGTTACGGCCTCAGCCAGCACGTGTTCGACCAGCGCGAGCGCAATATCGCCGAAGTGCGCCGCCTCAGCGGCTCGCTGCTCTATCCCGAGCCCAAGCCGCTGCCGGAGTTCCAGTTGCAGCGGGCAGACGGAACGCCGCTGTCGCGCCGCGATTGGACCGGCCAGTGGCGTCTGGTCTTCTTCGGCTTCACCCACTGCCCGGATGTCTGCCCAACCACCCTCAGCACCCTCAAGGCCGCCATCGGCCAGCTGCTGGCCGAGCGCCCGCAGGCGGCGGTCGCCGTCAGTTTCGTCTCGGTGGATCCGGCGCGCGACGCGCCCGAGCAACTCGGCAACTATGTGCACTTTTTCAACCCCGGCTTCGAAGCGGCGACCGGCAGCGATGAGCAATTGCTGGCGCTGACGCAGGCGCTCGGCGTGCTGTACAGCAAGTCGCCCACCGGCCCCGGTCCGATGGACTACACCATCGACCACACCGCATCGATCCTGATCATCGACCCCGAAGGCCGACTGGCCGGACTGATGCGGCCGCCGCACCAGAGCAGCGCGATCGTCGCCGACCTCAAAACCCTGCTTGATGGCCAGGGGAATCCCTGATGCTGACCCGTGATCTGGGCGTCGCCCTGCAACTGATCCTGCCGCACCAACTGTTGTCGCGGATCGTTTATTACGCCACGCGCTGGACCTTCAAGCCGTGGAAGCGCCTGCTGATTTCGGTGCTGCAGCGCGCCTACGGCATTCGTCTGGATGAGGCGGTGATCACCGACGCCGACGCCTTCGCCCACTTCAATGCCTTCTTCACGCGGGCATTGAAGCCGGAAGCGCGCCCCATCGATCCGACACCGGGCGCGCTGGTGTGTCCGGCCGACGGCCGCGTTTCGCAGATCGGGCCGATCAGCGTTGGCCGCATCGTGCAGGCCAAGGGCATGGATTACAGCGTGGCCGAGTTGTTGGGTGGCCACGACGAGGAGGCCGAACGCTTTGCCGGCGGCGGGTTCGCGACGGTGTACTTGTCGCCGCGCGACTACCACCGCGTGCACGCGCCCTGCGCCGGTCGTCTGCGCCGGGCCATCCACGTCCCTGGACGGCTGTTTTCGGTGGCGCCCTGGACCACGGAATCGATCCCGCGCTTGTTCGCCCGCAATGAAAGGCTGGCGCTGCTGTTCGACACCGAACAGGGACCGCTGGCGGTGGTGCTGGTCGGCGCCATCTTCGTGTCCAGCATCGAGACCGTATTCGATGGCGAGGTCACGCCCCCGTATGCCGACCGCGTGCGCGTGCGTGACTACAGCGGCACCAACGCGCCCAGCTTTGCACTCGGCGACGAGATCGGCCGCTTCAACATGGGTTCGACCGTGATCCTGCTCAGTGGCGCGGGTCTGCCGGGCTGGCGGGCCGATCTGGCGGCGGGCGACCCGGTGCGCATGGGCCTACGCTTGTCCTCGATCCCGGAGACGGCGGGCGGCTGAGCGCCGTTCGTCGGGAAACAATCGCACCAGATGCTCGAATCGTACTGAGAAGTGCAGCCTAAGCTCCCGTTTTTCCTGAAATTGACGTTACAATCGGGGCTTCCGCACTCGATGTACAGGAATCCGGTCCATGTACAACTGCCTACGCTGCGGCGTCGTCCTCTTCGGCGCCATCCTGTCCACCCTGCTGTTGGCACCGGCGAGCAGCCAGGCCGAGACTCAGGGCAGTTTCCCGCCGACGCTGAATTTCACCCCGGCAGCCAATACCAATATCAACTTCACCGGCGTCGGCTCGGTGGGCAGCACGGGCAGCGCGCAGATCAACGTCAGCGCGGTCGGCGGCGCAGGCTCCGGCGCGCTTGCCACCACCACGCTGTCGTGCACGGTGGTCGGCAATGCAGCCTTCTTCACCGTCAATCCGGTCAACAGCAGCTACGTACCTGGCGCCGCGCCGGTCACGCTGTCGCTCAACTGCAATGCCGGCGCGACGGTGCGTACCGGCACCCTCAGCTGCGTCGAGACCCAAGGCAGCAGCGCCCCCGTGACCAAGTCCTGGCCGCTCACCTGTCCGGCGGGTATCCCCGACATCGCCCCGACCTTGAGCTACCAGCCCAACCCCGGTTCACCGGTGGTACTCAGCGTGGCCAATCCAACGGTGGGCGCCACCGCCACCGGCAACATCCGCGTGACGCCCAGCGGCGGTAGCGGCAGCGGCCTTGCCGCAACCAGCAAGATCGGCCAGTGCACGCTTAGCAACGAATCCGTCCCCGGCACCTTCGGCGGCTTCCAGGGCACGCTGACCTTCGTCGGCGCCACGACCACGGCGCAGAACTTCAATCTGACGGCGACCGTCCGCAGCACGCCGGTCAGCGCGACCTTGAACTGCATCGAGGAAATTGGCGGTGTCGGCGGGCCGGGCTCGGTGGTGCAGCGCTCCTGGCCGCTGCAGACCGCCGCCGGTCAGACGCCGGCGCGATTGAGCGTCAGCAAGACCGCCAGCGCCGGCACGGTCGCGGTGGATTCGGATTTCAGCTACACCATTGCCGTCAGCAACGACAGCAGCAGCGCGCAGACCGGCATCGTGGTGCTCGACGACGTGCCGCCAGCGCTGACGGTGCTCGGGGCCGTTGGTGCCGGCTGGAACTGCAGCGTCATCGGCAACGCGGTGGATTGCCGTCGCAACACGCTGAGCGCCGGCGCGACCGCCAGCGTCGACATCCAGGTGCAGGCGCCGTCCAGCGCGCAGTCGGTGGTGAACACGGCCCGCGCGACCAGCGTGGAATCGCGCATTCCGACGACCTCCACCGCCCGGGTCAATGTGGTGCCGAACAGTGCGGGCACGGTGGACCTGCGCATCGACAAGCGCGACAGCGTCGATCCGGTGCTGGTGGGCGCCGAGTTTGCCTACACGCTGGAGGTGCAGAACCTGGGCTCGACGCCGGCCAGTGAAGTGGTGGTGACCGATAACCTGCCGGCCGGCCTGAGCCTGATCGCAGCCACAGGCGCCGGCTGGACCTGCGGCGGCGGCAGCAGCATCAACTGCACCCTCGGTGGCACCCTGGCGCCCGGCGCCAGCAGCACGATTCAGGTGCAGGTGCGCGCGCCGACCGCGGCAGGCAGCGTGACCAACACCGCGCAGGTGAGCAGCAGCGACATCGACAGTGACCCGGCCAACAACAGCGACAGCGAGAGCACGCGCGTAAACGACAACACGCCGCCCCCGCCGCCGCGTTCGGATCTGGCGATCTCGGGCGTGGCCGTGCCGGCCTCCGCCGTGACCGGCCAGAGCGTCGATTTCCGCGTCACCGCCAGCAACCTCGGCCCCGACGCCAACTCCGCGGTGCGCATCGACGGCACGCTGAGCGCCGCGCTCGCCATCGTCTCGGCCAGCGGCACCGGCTTCAGCTGCAGCGTCAGCGGCCAGACCGTGGCCTGCCAGCGCGCCGGCAGCTTCGCCGCCAACCAGACCGCCGATCTCACCGTCCGCGCCACCGTGCGGCCGGGTTCGACGGCCGCCGCCACCGCCGATTTCAGCATCGCCGGCGCGGTGACCGACCCGGTCAGCCAGAACAACAGCACGCGCGTCTCGCTGAACTACCAGTCCGGCGGCGCCGATCTCTCGATCACGATGACCGACAGCGTCGATCCGGTGCGTGCCGGCGCCGAGTTCAGCTATGCCATCAACGTCAGCAATGCCGGCCCCGAAGCTGCCAGCGGCGTGCGCGTCTCCGACACGCTGCCGGCTGCGCTGACTTTCGTCTCCGCCAGCGGCACCGGCTTCAGCTGCACGCGCAACGGCCAGATCGTCACCTGTACGCTGGCGAACGCGCTGGCCGCGGGCGCCTCGACAGCGCTGGTGATCAATGTACGCGCACCGACCACCGGCCAGAGCGTGACCAACTCGGCCTCGGTGGGCGCCAATGGCAGCGATCCGAACCCGGCCAACAACACCGCGACGCAGGCGACCCGGATCAATGACCGCACCGCCGAGGATCTGATCAATTTGCTGAATCCGGCCGGCACCGATCCGGTGACGCGCGCGGCGATCCCGGTGATCGCCTCGGAATGCGCCCGCCCGAGTTCGGCGCTGGGCGATGCCTGCCGCGAAATCATTCGGGCGGCCGATGAGGGTCGCAATGGCGAGGTCGGTGACGCGCTGCGCGCGATCGCACCGGACGAAGTGCTGGCACAGTCGCTGGTGCTGCGCGAGATCGGCGCGACGCAGTTCTTCAACGTCGATGCGCGCCTCAACGAACTGCGCCGCGGCGGTGGCGGCTTCAGCCTGTCCGGCCTCACCGTCACCTACGGCGATCAGACCATTCCGGTGGCGCTGGTGGGCGACGCCCTGCGCGAGGCCCTGGGCTTTGGCGGCAGCGATGACGGCCTGATCAGCCCCTGGGGCTTCTTCATCAACGGCAACATCGGCACCGGCGATCAGGACCTCGACTTCGGCCGCAGCCGGGTGGGCGTCGGTTACGACTCGCGCGGCATCACGGCGGGCGTCGACTATCGCTTCAACAACCGCACGGTGGTCGGCGGCGCCATCGGCTACGCCAGCTACAGCGCGGACGTCAACGTCGGCAGCAAGCTGGATTCCAAGAGCCTGATCTTCACCGGTTACGGCTCGCACTACATCAGCGAGCGCTTCTACGTCGATTCGCGCCTGAGCTACGGCAATGCCAGCCTCGATCAGGAACGCATGATCCGCTTCCAGCTGGGTTCAACGCTGTTCGATGCGATGGCGCGTGGCGAGACCGATGCTACCCAGCTGACCGTCGCCAGTTCCATGGGCTACCACCTGAACTACGGCGCCTGGAGCGTGACCCCCAGCGTCGGGCTGCGCTACACCAGCACCGATGTCGATGCCTTCGACGAGACCGACGCTGGCGCCTTCAACGTCGGCTACAACGAACAGAGCTTCGACTCGCTGCAGTTCGCCGCTGGCGTCCAGGTGGCGCGCGCCGTCAGCATGAATACCGGCGTGCTGATGCCGCAGTTCGACATCAGCCTGAACAGCGAGAGCGGTGACGATCCGAGTGCCGAAGCGCGCCTGATCAACGGCGGCGTGACCGAGCTGTTCCGCTTGCAGGAAGAGAATCCGGATTCGAGCTATGGCACCGCCGGACTCGGTTTCGTCTACCTGATGGGCAATGGCAAACAGGCCTACATGTCGTATCGCCGCACCTTCGGCTACGACAGCTTCGACCGCGGCACGCTGAACGTCGGCGGACGCTTCGAGTTCTGAAGCCAGTCGAAACCCGCAAAGAACAAAGGGGGCTGCGGCCCCCTTTTTCTTGGGTCATCGTCTGCAAAGTCCTGACTTGATGTCCGCGCCGGTGGCCATAGCTCAAGGAATCACCCCGACTGGACCTTGACGATGACCCTCTGGCGCTGGTGCGCAGCCGTGCTGCTCGCCCTCAATTCCCTCGCCACCTCGGCCGCGAGCGCAGCACCCGATCCTGGCATCGCCATTGCGGTGGCGGCGACCCGGGCCGCCATCGGCGAGCACCGTCTGGTACTGCTGGGCGAGTACCACGGCACGCGCGAAATCCCGCAATACACGGCGGCACTGGTGGACGCGCTGTCGGCCGACGGCAGCGTCGCACTGGCGCTGGAAATGAGTCGCTCGGAGCAACCCGCGCTGGATGCCTTCATGGCCTCCGACGGCAGTCCTGAGGCGGTTGCCAAGTTGCAGGCGACGCCATGGTGGTCAATCAAAGGCCAGCAGCACGATCTGCGCCGCAGCCGCGACATGTTCGACATGATCCTGCGCCTGCGCGAACTGCGCGCTGGCGGTCGGGCGGTCAGCGTCTGGGCCATTGATCTGGTCTCATTTGCCCACCTATCCGCCGATCAGCGCGACCGCGACCTGGCCAGCGCGCTGCGCGAGCGCTACAGCAGCGACAGCTCCCAGCGGGTGCTGGTGCTGATCGGCAATGTGCACGCCATGCTGGCCAGGCCGACCCGAGCACCGCCGCAGATGCAGCAACCGATGGGCAGCTACCTGACCGACCTCGACCCCTTCAGCATCCGCCTGTCGGCCTTGAAGGGCGAGTTCTGGGGCTGCATGGGCGAGTGCAAGCCGATCACCATCCAACCGAGCGGCACTGTCAACAGCCCCTGGCGCGGCCCGGACTACAGCTACTTCCTGGTGCTGCCACAGCTCAGCGTGGCGCGATTTATGGATGGTGCCGAGTGAAAGCTTGAATATCTGGAAGGTTACGGCGATCCAGGTGTGGCCTTGGCATCTGCGACCGGTCGCGACGGCCGCGTAGGCAGAGGCCCGAGCGCAGAGCTGGATTGCCACGCCGCCACGGCGCCTGCCGGCGCCGCGGTGGCTCGCAATGACGCCAGGGTGCGGTTGGGGCGCATGGGAGGGCGGGCACGCGGCGCGTGGATCGCCTCCGGCAAGGGCCGAACTGGTCGTGATCGGTCGCCAGAATTCACGCAGAACCCCATCGGTGCAGCGTCATTGCGAGGTCCTCGTCCGCGGCGCGGACGAGGGCTGTGGCAATCCAGGTGTGGCTTTGGCTGCTGCGGCTGTGTCCCGACGAACCGCCGAGGCCCGAGCGCAGAGCTGGATTGCCACGCCGCCACGGCGCCTGCCGGCGCCGCGGTGGCTCGCAATGACGCCAGGGTGCGGTTGGGGCGCATGGACCGGCGGGCACGCGGCGCGTGGATCGTCTCCGGCAAAGGCCGAACTGGTCGTGATCGGTCGCCAGAATTCACGCAGAACCCCAACGGCACTGCGTCATTGCGAGGTCCTCGTCCGCGGCGCGGACGAGGGCTGTGGCAATCCAGGTATGGCTTTGGCTGCTGCGGCTGTATCGCGGACGAACCGCCAAGGCCCGAGCGCATAGCTGGATTGCCACGCCGCCACGGCGCCTGCCGGCGCCGCGGTGGCTCGCAATGACGCCAGAGTGCGGTTGGGTCGCATGGATCGGCGGGCACGCGAGGCGTGGATCGCCCGCGTGCCCCGCCCAGCGCCTCAGAACTCCGCGAACGGGTCCTGCAGCACGATGTTCTCGCGGCGGTCCGGGCCGGTGGAGATCAGCGCGATCGGGCAGCGCACCAACTCCTGCACGCCTTCGAGGTAACGCTGGGCATTGCGCGGCAGATCGGAGAAGCGCGTGGCGCCGCGCGTGCTCTCGGTCCAGCCGGCGAAGTCCTGGTAGACCGGTTGGCACTCATTCCAGCCGGCGGCATCCAGCGGCGCCTGATCGGTTTCCTGGCCGCGGTAGCGATAGCCCACGCAGACGCGCACCACTGGTTCGCCGTCGAGCACGTCGAGCTTGGTCACGCACAGGCCGTTGATGCCGTTGATCTGCACGGTGCGGCGCACGGCGACGGCATCCAGCCAGCCGCAGCGACGCGCCCGGCCGGTGGTGGCGCCGTATTCCTGGCCGCGGTCACGCAGGCCCTGGCCGATGCTGTCATCGAGCTCCGACGGGAACGGGCCACCGCCGACGCGCGTGGCGTAGGCCTTGATGATGCCGAGCACGTAATCGAGATCGCGCGCGCCGACGCCGGTGCCCGAGCAGGCGCCGCCGACGGTGGTATTCGAGGAGGTGACGTAGGGATAGGTGCCGTGATCGATGTCGAGCAGGCTGCCCTGTGCGCCCTCGAACAGGATGTTGCCGCCCTGACGCCGCACGCGATAGAGGATCGAGGCCACGTCGGCCACCATCGGCCGTACGAAGTCGGCAAAGGCCAGCGCCTCGTCCAGCACCTGCTGGTAGTCGCAGGGCGTGCGCTTCCAGTAATGCTCCAGCACGAAGTTGTGGTAGTCCATCACGCCACGCAGCTTCTCGGCGAACTCATCCTGGTAGAACAAGTCCGACAACCGGATGCCGCGGCGCGCCGCCTTGTCCTCGTAGGCCGGGCCGATGCCGCGACCGGTGGTGCCGATCTTGCTCTTGCCCGAGGCTTGCTCGCGCGCCTGATCGAGTTGGATGTGGTACGGCATGATGAGCGGCGTCGCCGGGCTGATCTTCAGCCGACCGCGCACGTCGACGCCGGTGGCTTCGAGCTCGGCGACCTCGGTACGCAGCGCCTCGGGCGACAGCACCACGCCGTTGCCGATCAGGCAATCGATGCCCTCGCGCAGGATGCCCGAGGGGATCAGGTGCAATACCGTCTTCTTGCCGTTGACGATCAGCGTGTGGCCGGCGTTGTGACCGCCCTGGAAGCGCGCCACGGCGCGCACGCGCTCGGTCAGCAGATCGACGATCTTGCCTTTGCCCTCGTCGCCCCACTGGGCGCCGAGCACGACAACGGACTTGGCCACGGTAGACCTCAACGATGAGTACGGAATGGCGCGCAAGCTAACCCAAAGCGCTCGGGCGAACCAGCGCAAGCCTGAATGCGGGCTGTGGCCGGAGGCCGGCACGCGGCCGTGTCCCCCGCCGCGCCCAGGCTGCGTGCTGAGCGGCCATGCGGCTGGGAGATCGACGTCTATCGCGTAGCGACGGCCGCCAGTCACCGCCGACTGGGCGGCGCCGAGCGAGCGTGATCCAATGCCGCCGAGCCGAGCCGCGACCCGGGGGATCCGCAGCACCATGTCCGATACCGACACCATCAGCAGCATGCTCGACGCCATGCGCGGCGGCGACGCCAGCGCCGGCGATCGGATGTACGCGCGGCTGTACGAGGAGTTCCGCGCCAAGGCCCACATCCTGCTGCGGGTGGGCCCGCGCCAGACGCTGTGCACCACGGAACTGGTCAACGAGACCTGGATGCGCCTGCACGGCAAGATGCAACCGGTGGAAAACCGCGCGCATTTCTGCAATCTCGCGGCGCGCGCGATGCGTCAGGTGCTGATCGACCGAGCGCGTTACCGCAATGCCGAGAAGCGTGGCGATGGCGCCGAGGCAGTGACGCTGCGCGCCGCCGAGGACCAGCCGGGGGACGACCCTTTCGATGTGCTGGCCCTGGATCAGGTGATGACCGAACTCGCGCGCATCGACCCGCGGCTGGCCGAACTGGCGCAGCTGCACTTGTACGGCGGTCTGAGCATGGCCGAGATCGCCGAACTGCAGGGCAGCAGCGAGCGCACCGCCTTTCGCCAGTGGCGTACTGCCCGCATGTTTCTGGTCAAGGCCATCGATCAACGCTGAGTTGGCAGCTCGCCCCGCCCGCTTGCGTAGCGTAGTCGGGGCCGTCTGCCCGGCGCAGACTTGCGTTGACCACGGCCGATTGCAGGGGCCTGCCCGTGTCTGACCCAGTGACCAGCACCGATCTGATGCGCCGCGCGCTGGCCATCGCCTGCGCCGCGCTTGACGAGCCCGAGGCCGCGCGCCGCCAGTGGGCGGAGGCCCAATGCGGACTGGACGCCACGCTGCGCGCCGAGGTGCAGGCGCTGCTGGCCGCCGACGAGGCGCCCGAGCGCCTGTTGCACGCGGCACTGGACGCGCCCGAAGCGGAGGATCCCTGGCTCGGCCGCGGCGTCGGTCGCTACCGCATCATCGAGCGCATCGGCAGCGGCGGCATGGGCACGGTCTACCGCGCCGAACCCGAGTCGGGCGTCACCCGCCAGCCGGTCGCGCTGAAACTGATCAAGCGCGGCATGGATTCCGAGGAAATCCTGCGCCGCTTCATCCGCGAGCGCGAGATTCTGGCGCGCCTCGACCATCCCCATATCGCGCGCCTGCTGGACGGCGGCATGACCACCGACGGCCGCCCCTGGTTTGCGATGGAACTGGTCGCCGGGGAGCCGCTGATCGACTACTGCGACCGCCGCCGGATGCCGCTGGCCGAGCGCATCGCGCTGTTTCTGCAGGTCTGCGATGCGGTGGCCTACGCGCACCGCAATCTGGTCGTCCATCGCGATCTCAAGCCCGGCAATGTGCTGGTCAGCAGTGAAGGCCAAAGCAAGCTGCTCGATTTCGGCATTGCCAAACTGGTCGACGCCGATGGCGAGGCGGTGACCCGCAGTCAGGCAGCGATGATGACGCCGGACTACGCTGCGCCCGAACAGTACGAACGCGGCCAGATCACCACGCAGACCGACGTCTACCTGCTCGGCGTGATGCTGACCGAGCTGTTGACCGGCCGCCGACCCCCCTGGCCGGTGCGCTTGAAGGCGGACGAGACCGGCGAACTGCCGCGCCTGGACGCGGCATTTGCGAGCCGCGCGGCGCAGCTGGACCCAGCCCTGCAGGAATTGGCGGATCGCCGCGGCCTCAGCGTCGCCGGAATCGCGCGCGCACTGCGCGGCGATCTGGACCGCATCGCCCGCTACGCCATGCGCTGGGAACCGGAGCGCCGCTACGCCGGCGCCGGGGCGATGGCGGACGATCTGCGCCGCTATCTGCGTGGCGAAGCGGTGTCGGCGATGGAGGCCTCACTGCGCTACCGCGCCGGCAAGTTCCTGCGCCGTCACCGCATCGCCGTCCTGGCCGGCCTCATGTTCGCGCTGATGCTGACGCTGAGCACGGCAATCGCCTGGCGCGATGCCGAGCGCCTGCGCGTGGCGCAGACACAGATCCTGACCGCGCTCGATCTGGTGCAGCAAGTGTTTCTGGGCGCCGACCCCTATCTGTCCAAGGGCAAGGACACGCGCGCCGCCGATCTGCTGGATGGCGCCCGTGATCGCTTGCGTGAGCACGCCAATCTGCCGCCGGCGCTGGCGACGCAGCTGTGGGCCCAGCTGGGATCGGCCTATGTGTCGCTGGACAACCGCGCTGGCGCGGAGTCGGCATTGAATGCCGCCATTGCCGCGGGCGAGCGCGCCGTGGCGTGCAGCGGCAGCGATTGCGTCGGTCCGGACCGAACGATGACGCAGGCGACGATCGCCTCGGCACGTGCGCGCCTGGCACACTACCGGCTGGTCGAAGATGGTGACCAGAGCGCCCTGCCGGACCTGGATCAGGCCATCGCCAGTCTGCGCGCGCTGGCGCCCGCGGGCCGCGCGGAACTGTCAGAAGCGCTGCAGTTCTACAGCGACAACGAGTTCAATCAGTCGCGCTACGAGCAGCTCGATGCGCTGAGCGCCGAGTCGGTGGCCCTGGTTCGCGACTTGCCGGACGAGCGCGAACTGCTGAGCGCGCTGGTCAATCGCGCCTCGCTGTTGCGCGTGATCAACCAACCCGAGGCGGCGTTGGCGACCGCCGAAGAAGCCTACACGCGCGCCAACTCGGCACCGGCGCTGTCGCGCGGCACGCGGCTGCTGGTCGATCAACAGTATGCCGGCGCCCTGGTGGCCAATGGCCGTGCTGCCGACGCGCTGCCGATCCTGCGGACGGCTCGGGATCGCGCTGCCGAGATCAATGGCGCCGGCACCAGTCTGTGGACCGGCCTGACCTGGGAGCTGGCCAATGCCGAGGACAGCGTCGGGCATCCGGCAGCGGCGGCCGAGGAGTTTCGGCGCATGTTGCCGTATCTGGACTCGACCAAATCGGCCAATGTCGCCGCCATCCACAACGGCCTTGGCAATGCGCTGCTGGCGAGCGGGCAGGCGCAAGCAGCGGTGCCCGAGTTCGAGCGAGCGCGTCAGGAACTGTGCAGCGAGGACGCGCCGAACGCGCCATGTGTGATCGTCTCGCTGAACCACATCGATGCGTTGCTCGGCGCGCAGTCCTGGGATGCTGCTGAAGCCCAGCTGCGGACGCTGCAAGTGCAGGCCACGAGCGGGCGCGTCGCCTTGCGCTGGCACTGGCTGCAGGCGCGCCTGCAGCTGGCGCGCAAAGCGCTGGATGCCGCACGCCAGTCCCTGCAAAGCGCGCGCGGCAGCATCGCGGACGGCGAGCAAACTGCGATCGACCGCGCGCGACTGGCCGACCTAGATGCGCAGATCGCCGAGGCCGCCGGCGATCACGCTGCCGCCCTGCAGGCCTGGAAGGCCGCCGAAGACGCCTATGCGCAGGTCTGGGTGGACGCGCCGCCGGTGTTGCAGGGGGTGCGGGCACGCATCGCCGAACTCAGCGCGCCCTGATCAACGAAGCTCGATGCCCTCGCCTTCCGGCCCCGCCAGGATGCGTGCGCTGGGATCGTCGGCGGCCTGCAGTCGGCGGCCGGCGGCGTCGCTGCGGGCAAAGCTAAGCAGGCGCAGGCCAGTGCGCAATTGGCTGTCGGCGGGCGGCAGATCCGGCCACGCCAGGATGTCGATGCGCTGGGCGCCGCGCAGCTCGGCCACGGTCCGCGGATAAGCCTGCGCCTGTGCCAACTCGGCGCAACGATAGAAAGGCGGCGATGCCGAATCCTGCCGCGAGCGCCCGCACAGCCCCAGGCCCTCGTAGAAGCCCAGCGTGCGTGCGCGATCGGCGCAGGCGAGCTGCACCGCGCACAGGCTCGGCCTGAGAGCGCCCTCGCCGCGCAGCTCACGCAGCGTCCACAGCTCGCCGTTGGCGCTGGCGAGGACACGGGTGCGGCCGCCCTGGTCATCGTCGACCGGCTCACCGACGGGCTGAAAGTCGTCGAGTTCCGCCACCGAACCGACGTCCAGCTGCAGTTCCAGCCCGATCCAGCCGCGCCGCGCACAAGCCGCGCCGACCTCGGCGTGCGGCGCTTCGATCAGCGTCAGCTGCGTGGGCTGATCGCCCAGGCCCAGACGGATGCGCGCGGCGCCGGCCAGGCTGGCCTCGCCCATGTCCAGCGCCCGCTGCTGCGGCAGCGCATCGCGCGCCCGCACCCGCCAGCCGAGGGCCTGATACCCCGGCAGCGAGCGATCCAGCTCGCCCACGATCAGCGTGGCCTCCAGCATCGGTCCCAGGCGCATGTACGGCTCCTATCGTCAGTCGCCCCGGATGCTGCATCAGCGCTCCGCGCGGCGCCAGCAGACTTCCAGGCGGCGGTTTGGTTACACTACCAACTAGTCAACCAGTTGGGACGAGCCCGACCATGCTCACCGTCGGTGCCTTCGAGGCCAAAACCAAGTTCTCCGAACTGCTGGACGCCGTCGAGCGCGGTGAGGACGTGGTGATCACCCGCCGCGGTCTGCCGGTGGCGCGCCTCGTGGCAGTGGCCGGCCGCGACGAGGCCGAGCGCGTGGCCGCGCTGGTTGCCGATATCCGCGAAACCCGCGAGCAGTTGGGGCGAACCGGCATCTCGATCGCCGATATCGTCGCCTGGCAGTCCGAGGGGCGGCGCTGATGCCCACGCTCGGTCTGCCGGAGGAGCTGATCCTCGACAGCTCGATCGTAGCTGCGTGGTTCCTGCCCGACGAGCGCAGCGCCACCGCCGAGCGCATCCTGGCGGCGCTGCCGCAGCTCAAGCTGATCGCGCCGATGCTGCTCAAAGCCGAGTTTGCCAATGTGCTGACGCTGGCCTTCCGCCGCCAGCACCTGGACGCGCAACTGCTGGATCGGCTGCTGGATGACTTCGATCGCCTGCCGATCCGCTACGAGACGCTGGCGCTGAACCCGGCCGAACTGGTGCGTGGCGCGCTGCGCCATGGGCTGTCGCCCTACGATTTTGTCTATCTCGATCTGGCCGTGCGCGCGCGTCTGCCGCTGGCGACGCTCGATCGGGAACTGGCCGATGCCGCCTTGCGCGCCGGCCTCGCCGTCATTTCTGACCCTTGAGGGATTTCGTCCCATGACCACGACCGCCCCCACGGTAACCGTCGACCGCGACTACACGCTGGACCACAAGTACACCCGCAGCAGCGGGCGCATTTACCTGTCCGGCATCCAGGCGTTGGTGCGCCTGCCGCTGATGCAGCAGATGCGCGATCGTGCGCTGGGGCTCAATACGGCCGGCTTCCTGTCCGGCTACCGCGGCTCGCCACTAGGTGGCCTGGATCAGGCGCTGTGGAGCGCGCGCAAGCATTTGAAGGCCGCGAACGTCGAGTTCGCCGCCGGCTTGAACGAGGATCTGGCCGCTACTGCGGTGTGGGGCAGTCAGCAGGTCAATCTGTTCCCCGGCGCCCGCTATGACGGCGTCTACGCCATGTGGTACGGCAAGGGCCCCGGCGTGGATCGCACTGGCGATGTGTTCAAGCACGGCAATGCCGCCGGGACCAGCAAGCACGGCGGCGTGCTGGTGCTGGCGGGTGACGACCACGCCTGCCGCTCGTCCACGCTGCCGCATCAGTCCGAGCACGAGTTCATCTCGGCGATGATGCCGATCCTGAACCCGGCCGGCGTCCAGGACATTCTGGACATGGGCATGCTGGGCTGGGCGATGAGCCGCTACACCGGCCGCTGGGTGGGCTTCAAGACCATCGCCGAGACGGTGGAATCGAGCGCCTCGGTGCTGGTCGATCCGCATCAGCTGGACATCGTCATCCCCAGCGATGTCGCGCTGCCGCCGGGCGGTTTGAACATCCGCTGGCCGGATCCGCCGATGCAACAGGAGCTGCGTCTGCATCAGTACGCGATGCACGCGGCGATTGCCTTCGCCCGCGCCAACGGCATCGACCGCGTGGTGTTCGACTCGCCGCGCGCGCGCCTCGGCATCATCACCACCGGCAAGAGCTATCTCGATGTGCTGCAGGCACTCGAATATCTGGGCCTCGACGAGCAGGCTTGCCGCGACGTCGGCATCCGCGTCTACAAGGTCGGCATGACCTGGCCGATCGAACCTGAAGGCCTGCGCGCCTTCGCCCATGGGCTGGAGGACATCATCGTTGTCGAGGAAAAGCGCTCCTTCCTCGAAGCCCAGCTCAAGGAACACATGTACAACTGGGCGCATGCGCAGCGGCCGTCGATCGTCGGCAAGTACGACGAGGCCGGCAACTGGGTGCTGCCGTCCACCGGCGAGCTGACGCCCGCCACCATCGCGCTGGTGATTGCCGCCCGCGTCAAGCGCTTCTACACCAGCGAGCGCATCGAAGAGCGGTTGACGTGGATCGCCGAGAAGGAACGCGAACTGGCGCTGCCGCGCGCCAACTTTGTGCGTGCGGCGCACTACTGCTCCGGCTGTCCGCACAACACCTCGACCGTGGTGCCGGAAGGCTCGCGCGCGGCGGCCGGCATCGGCTGCCATTACATGGTTACCTGGATGGATCGGCGCACCGAAACCTTCACCCAGATGGGCGGCGAAGGCGTGCCGTGGATCGGGCAGGCGCCGTTCACCGAGACCGGCCACATCTTCCAGAACCTGGGCGACGGCACCTACTTCCACTCCGGCTCGCTGGCGATCCGCGCCTGCGTCGCCGCCAAGGTCAATATCACCTTCAAGATCCTCTACAACGACGCCGTGGCGATGACCGGCGGTCAGCCGGTGGACGGCACGCTGTCGGTAGACGATCTGATCCGTCAGGTGCACGCCGAGAACGTCAGCAAGATCTGGCTGCTGTCGGATGATCCCGACAAGTACCGCGGCAACTCGGTGCTGAGCACGCACGGTGTCAGCCTGGGCCATCGCGATGAACTCGACGCGGTGCAGCGCCAGCTGCGCGAGACCGGCGGCGTCAGCGTACTGATCTACGAACAGACCTGTGCCGCCGAGAAGCGCCGCCGGCGCAAGCGCAAGCTGATGGTCGATCCGCCCAAGCGCACCTTCATCAATCAGGCCGTGTGCGAGGGCTGCGGCGACTGCGGCACCCAATCCAACTGCGTGTCGATCCTGCCGGTGGACACCGAGTTTGGACGCAAGCGCGCCATCGACCAGTCCTCCTGCAACAAGGACTTCTCCTGCGTGAAGGGCTTCTGCCCCAGCTTCGTGACCATCCACGGCGGCGGCCTGAAGAAGCGTCGTGGGTCGAATGTCGATCCGGGCTTTGATCGCCTGCCCTACCCCAGCATCCGCAGCGATTTGTCGCAGCCGTGGAATGTGCTGATCACCGGCGTCGGCGGCACCGGCGTGGTGACCATCGGCGCGCTGCTCGGCATGGCCGGGCACCTCGAAGGCAAGGGCGTGTCGGTGCTCGACCAGACCGGCCTGGCGCAAAAGGGCGGCGCGGTCACTTGCCATGTGCGCATCGCCCAGCGGCCGGAGCACATCCACGCCGTGCGCATCGCTGCCGGTGAGGCCGATCTGGTGATCGGTTGCGATGTGGTGGTGGTCAACGACTACTGGGCGCTCAGCAAGATCCGCGAGGCACGCACGCACGCGGTGATCAACGAGTACCAGAGCTACCCCGGCAGCTTCACGCGCGATCCGGATATGCAGTTCCCGCTCAAGCAAATGCTGGATGCCATCGGGCTGGCGCTCGGCCATCAGAACCTCGATGTGCTGGATGCCACCACCATCGCCACCAATCTGATGGGCGACTCGATCGCCACCAATCTGTTCGTGCTCGGCTACGCCTGGCAGAAGGGTCTGGTGCCGATCAGCCTCGATGCACTGATGCGCGCAATCGAACTCAATGGCGCCGCGGTGGCGATGAACCAGCGCGCCTTTGCCTGGGGCCGGCTGGCGGCGCACGATCTGGCCGCCGTAAAGGACGCGGCTGGCCTGAACCGGCCCAAGCTGCTACCGGTGCGCAGTGTCACCGTCAGCGATGCCGTGTCCTGGAGCACTGCCGGTGTGGCCGACACGCTGGACGAGTTGATCGCCCGCCACGAGGCGTTCCTGAGCGACTGGCAGGACACCGCCTATGCCGCGCGCTACCGCAGCTTCGTCGATCAGGTACGCGCCGCCGAGCAACAACGCGTGCCCGGCAGCGAAGCGCTGACGCGGGCGGTGGCGCGCTATCTCGGCAAATTGATGGCCTACAAGGACGAGTTCGAGGTGGCGCGTCTGTACACTTCCGGCGAGTTCGAGAAGCAACTGCGCGAGACCTTCGACGGCGACTACACCATCGCTTTCAATCTGGCGCCGCCGCTGTGGGCCAAGAAGGATCCGGTCAGCGGCCACCTCAAGAAAGCCGAGTTCGGTCCCTGGGTGTTCAAGCTGTTCCGCGTGCTGGCCAAGCTGCGCAAGCACCGCGGCGCCTGGTGGGATGTGTTCAGCAAGACCGCCGAGCGCCGCATGGAACGCGCGCTGATCGAGGACTACCGGCAGCGCATTGAGGCGCTGCTGCCCACGCTCAGCAGCGCCACGCTGGCGCGCGCGCTGGAGATCGCCAGCGTGCCCGAGCACATTCGCGGCTACGGCCACGTCAAGGAAGCCAGCGTCAAGGCCGCCCAGCAGCGCTGGGAAGCGCTCAGCCGGGCGCCGATGGCGTCCTAGCGCGCGACCGCGTCGCCGGCCGGACGGCCGGCGCGCGGCGCTGCCGGCAACTGGCGCCATCGGATCGACGCCCGCGCTTCATCCGCCGCTGGCGGCGACCCCAAGGGGCGCATTACCGCGCTCATTCAAAGCCGTTGGCCCAGATCCCGCCCTGCGCCTCGTAGGCTCCGATATCGACGGCGCCGAAGCGCGGCAGGCCGCGCTGATCGACGCTGGGTGCGCCAGTGGCGGTACCGGCGTTGATCGCCGGCGATGTCGATTGCAGTGCCATCGTCAGCGTGGGCCCGCCATTGTCGGCCAGCGGCGACAGCAAGGCATCGAGGAACTGCGCATCGGGCGTGACCGGCAGTTCCTGCTGGCCGAAGCTGCCGGGGCGCTCTCGTGGGTACTGCAGATTGTTGGAACCGCCCTGGATCGGGTTCAGCAGCGCCCAGGGATTGAAGGCATTGCCGCCGGTGTTGTCGTAAAAGATCGAGTTGCGCAGCGTGATCGGCCGATTGCTGCCATTGGCGATGCCGCCGGCGAAACACACACTGCAGAGTGCCCGGTTGCCCGCGATCGTGAGGTTTTGCAGCAACAGCGGTGCTGTGCCCTGCAGATTCATCGCGCCGCCCAAACCATTGCGCGCCATGTTGCCGACAAAGGTACTGGAGACGATCTCGCCGCCGACCGTGATCAGGCCGCTGCCGGTCTGATGATCGAACAGCGCCAGACCGCCATAGCCATTGGCCTCGTTCTGCGCGAAGGTGCTGTCGTGGATGCTGACCGGACCGCCCTGGATGTAGGCGCCGCCCGTGTGTTGATCGTTGCCATCCTGGAGGTTGCCGATCAGGCTGGATTGCCAGATGCGGGTGATGCTGGTCTGGTCATACACGGTCGTGAACAGCCCCGCGCCGTAGGCGTTTGCGTGATTCCCCGCCAGCGTGGTGCGGCACAGGCTCAGTTCGCGGGTATCGCCATCCACGGCGAGTGCGCCGCCGTTGCCACCGTTGCCGGGATTGCCGCCGTCGCCCGTGGCCCGGTTGTTGTCAAAGCGCGTGTCGTAGAAGCGGATCGTCTGCGTGCCGAGCAGGTACATACCACCGCCGTTACTGCCCAGGTTGTCGGCGAAGGTACAGCGCACGCAGACGAACTCGCGGTGGCCGATCAGATACACCCCACCGCCGCCGCCATCTTGCGCGACATCGATGGCCCGGTTGCCGCTGAACATGACGTCAAACACGCGCAGCCCGACGGCGCGCCAGGGCTCGCTGCCATGATCGTTCAGGATGGCGCCGCCGGAGCGCGCAAACGGGTCGCCCACGGCCGTGCGCGCGTCGCCCTCGATCAGTTGCAGATTCATCAGGGTGACGTCGAAGCTCGCCAGCTGCGGATTGCGGATTTCGATCACGCGGCGCGCCAGCCCGCCCGACAACCGCGCCCCGCCGCCATCCAGTGTCACCGCCCGCGTGATCTGCAGCGTGGCATCCAGCACCAGCGTGGAACTGCCGATCTGCAGACGAATGGCGCCGCCGGCATCCAGCGCCGCCTGCAACTGCGCGCGACTGACACTGCCGGCAGTGCCGTTGCCGAGCACCACCGGATTGCTCAGCACTGGCGGCAATGGCGGCGTGCAATCGAAGCTGCCGGCCCACAGCGCCGGCGCCCATCCCAGACCGATCATCGCCAGCGCTTTCACCTGCGGATCCTCGCCACTGTCCGGATGCACGCAGTGTATCCGGGCCATGGCTCGCGGGTTGCGACGCAGGTGGGCTAGCCGAGGCGCGCGTGCATCTGGCGATCCGCCACGGCCATGCACGGCGGCCCGATTCCCTGGGAGACTACTGCGCTCCGCGCGTCAGGCGGATCGCCAACTGGAGCACTGCATGAACACCCTGCCGGCGGACGATTTGAGCATCCTGCCGTGGGCGCCGGAACGGGCGCGCGCCTTCCATGACATCAATGCCGCGTGGATTGCGGACATGTTCACGCTGGAGCCGCACGACCGCGAGGTGCTTGAAGACCCGCAGGCGCACATCCTCGACCGTGGCGGCGACATTCTGTACGCGCACAGCCGCACGCTGGGCCTGGTCGGCGCCTGCGCGCTGATGCCGACCGCCGACGGCGCGCTGGAACTGACCAAGATGGGTGTGCTCGCCTCGGCACGCGGCCTGAAAGCCGGCGAGTTCCTGTTGGCAGCGGTGATCGAACGCGCCCGGCAGATGCCGCAGCGGCCGTTGTTCCTGCTGACCAACGCGCGCTGCGCTGCCGCCGTCCATCTGTACGAGAAGCTCGGCTTCCAGCATGACGCCGAGATCATGCAGCGCTACGGCGGCACCTACGGGCGCTGCAATGTGGCGATGCGCTATGTCGGCAACGTCCAGGCAGCGGCGCCGCCTGCAGCCGTCTAGCCGTCCGTTCGGTGCAGCGACAGCAAAGCGCAGGTATGATCCGCGGCCTTTCTGACCCTTGTACTGACCAGGACCTGTCGATGAGCGCTTATCTGTTTACCTCCGAATCTGTATCTGAAGGCCATCCGGACAAGCTGGCCGACCAGATTTCCGACGCCGTGCTCGACGCCATCCTGGCGCAGGACAAGACCGCCCGCGTCGCCTGCGAGACGCTGGTCAAGACCGGTGTGGCGATCGTCGCCGGTGAAATCACCACCAGCGCGTGGGTGGACCTCGAATCGCTGGCGCGCAAAGTCATCCTCGACGTCGGCTACAACAGCTCCGACGTGGGCTTCGATGGCGCCACCTGCGGCATCCTGAATCTGATCGGCAAGCAGTCGCCGGACATCGCCCAGGGCGTGGACCGCAAGAGCCCGGAAGAACAGGGCGCGGGCGACCAGGGCCTGATGTTCGGCTATGCCTGCGACGAGACCCCGGACCTGATGCCGGCGCCGATCTACTACAGCCACCGCCTGGTCGAACAGCAGAGCAAGGTGCGCAAGAAGAAGAACTCGCCGCTGTCCTGGCTGCGCCCGGACGCCAAGAGCCAGGTCACGCTGCGCTATGAAGACGGCGAGGTGACCAGCATCGACGCCGTGGTGCTGTCCACCCAGCACGATCCGGAGATCAAGCACAAGGATCTCAAGGAAGCGGTGATGGAGCACATCATCAAGCCGGTGCTGCCGGCCAAGTGGATCGGCAAGCACACCAAGTTCCACATCAACCCGACCGGCAAGTTCGTCATCGGCGGCCCGGTGGGCGACTGCGGCCTGACCGGCCGCAAGATCATCGTCGACACCTACGGTGGCATGGCCCGTCACGGCGGCGGCGCCTTCTCCGGCAAGGACCCGTCCAAGGTCGACCGTTCGGCCGCCTACGCCGCGCGCTATGTCGCCAAGAACGTGGTCGCCTCGGGCCTCGCCACCAAGTGCGAGATTCAGGTCTCCTACGCGATCGGCGTGGCCGAGCCGACCAGCATCTCGGTGACCACCTTCGGCACCGGCAAGATCGCCGACCACGAGATCGAGAAGCTGATCCGCGCGCACTTCGACCTGCGCCCCTACGGCATCGTCAAGATGCTGGATCTGATCCACCCGATGTACCAGCCGACCGCCGCCTACGGCCACTTCGGCCGCAAGCCCTACGAGGTGAAGGGCGCCAACGGCGAGACCTACACCGCCTTCTCCTGGGAAAAGACCGACAAGGCCGACGCCCTGCGCGAAGCCGCTGGTCTGGCCAAGAAGAAGCGCTGAGCACGACAGCAGGGCGCGCCGACTGGCGCGCCCTGCCTGCCGCGGATCAGCGGCAGCGTCCGGAGCATGCTGTGCAGAGCAAACTGCCATCAAAAGCAGGCGCGGACACAGACGGCGCGGTGCCTGATGCCGCCGGCATGGACGCACTGTTCAGGATCGCCTACACCGAACTGCGGCTACTGGCCAGAGGTGTGCGCCGTCGCGCAGGCCCGGCCACACTGAACACGACCGCACTGGTACACGAGGCCTTTCTGAAGCTGCGCCTGCAGCCCGGTGCCGAGAACCACGATGGCGAGCACTTGCGCGCACTGGTAGCGCGCGCCATGCGTCATATTCTGATCGACCACGCGCGGCGGCGGAACGCCGACAAGCGCGGCGGCGGCATAGCAGCCGTCACACTGGGTCCACTGGACGCGGCGAGCCAAGCAGCGGAAGTGGATCTGGTCGACATCGATCGCGCCCTCACGGCACTTGAGGCCGCTGACCCGCGCCTGGGACGTGTGGTGGAGCTGCATCTGTTCGCGGGAATGGACATGTCGGAGATCGGTCAGGTGCTCGGCATTACCGAACGTACGGCGTTCCGAGACTGGCGCCGGGCGCGCGCCTTTCTGGCAGCGCGCATCGATGGCGCGCAAGCCCGGTGATCCTGATCCGCGCCGCCTACTCGTAGCCATTGGCAAACATCTGATCGGGGAAGGGTGGGGAGAACTGACTGGTTCGTCCATCCGCATCGGTGGCGGTTGCCACAACGGCGTCAGCCAGCATGAATGGCAAGGTCACGGTACGCACTGTCTGCGCGTCTGCGAGGCCGATCGTATCGCTGGCCACCAGCACATCCGCGCCGTGACCGAAACTGGCGTACAACTCGACTCGCAGGGGATAACTTGAGTTGGCTGCGGTGGAGTCCACGCGATAGCGAATCTCTGTCGACCCAACTGTCTGCACAACGCTCAGTAGCTGCGGCCAGTTCTGCAGGCGGTTGCTGCCTGTATCGGGATCTCCTGCATCGTTTTGCAACAGTGTTCCGGCGCTCTCGGCATACTGAATCGGAAGCCCACGCTGATTGCGAATGAGGTTGCTGAGAACGGCGACACGCGCGTCGTTGCGGGAGTCGATTTGCACGCCCCAGCCTTCGCTATAGGCAATCAGATTGCCATCGGTCGCGCCGGTCCCGCCGATCGAGACGCGCTGGCCGGCAAACGGCAGGAAGACCTGCACTGCGCCGCTGCCACCGGCGGGCGATCCGATTGGCAGGGGCAGCGTGCCACTGGCATCGACGCCGATCGCATTGCCGCGAATAACGGCGCCATCGAAGCAGGTCGCGGCCTGATTGATGCAGGCCATGTTGATGCCGACGCTGCGAGCGCCGCCGATGACGTTGCGCGCATCCGCGGCAGCGCCGCCGATCTGATGGTCCTGAAAGACCGCCGGCACCGGGCTGCTGCCGGACAGCATCTGGATGAGGGTGTCCGGACGGGCGCCAAGGGGTGGCAGCGCGTTGCCTGCGGGCAACACACCGAGCAGATTGCCCTCGACCACGATCCGCGCATTGGCCGCGCTCACCAGGTACCGGGTCGCACCGACGACGACGTTGCGGGCACTCGGACTGAGTCCGCCAATCCGCGTCAACGCGCTGGCGCGTATGGCATCCAGCGGGATCGGGCTACCCAGGCTGCCGTCGGGCGCCAGCCCCAGAAAGCAGCCTTCGATCGTGTACTCCTCGGTACTGGCGGACGACGCCGTGAGATCGAGGATGCTGGAGCTAAAGCCGCTGATGGCCAGGCCACGCACCAGAATCGGCCCGCCGAACGCCCCCAATCCCACCGATACGCCGCCCGCGCTGCCCGAGAGGTGGATGCGGATCTGTGCATTGTTGCCGCCGACACTGGCTGCGAGGGTATTGGGCGCGGACCCTCCCTGGGTGTAGCCATCGATGGTCAACGGCGGCTCCAACGCCGGCAAAGCGCTCGTCAGATCGATCCGGTGCACCCCGCTACCCGGGATGTCGAAAGCGATCACATCGGCGCCAGCGGCCGCATTGGCCGCCAGTACAGCGGCCCGCAGCGAACACGCGCCCGGCGTGCAGCTGGCCGCGCCGGGATCGCTGGCATTGCTGACAATGAAGGTCGCTGCGGATGCCAGTGACCAGCACAGGGCAAGCATCGCCGCCATCAGTGTGCGGGCAAGAATGGACGGCATCACAACCTGTGCGCGTAAGACGAACTGCGGCATGGCACGATCTCCCCGGGGACTCACCGCGGCCCACGCAAAAGAGATCGGTCCACTGACACGGCTGCGCGACTGCGCCTGGACCCCGCTCAAGCAGCGCTATGCTGCGGCGACTTGGAGACGAGCATGGACGACCGCAGCCGTTTCGCCCGCATCAGCGTGCACTTCGACGAGCTGGTGGATCTGCCGCTGACGCGACGAGCAGCCCGGTTGGCGACCTTGGATCTGGACGCCACGGACCGCGCAGAGCTGGAGGCGATGCTTGCCGCCGATGCGCGCTCGCTGCAGTTCGAGGCGGCTGCAGTCTCCGCACGCGATGCGCTGTTGGGCGCCGATGAGCCGAGCGAACGCCGCATTGCTACATGGACCATCGAGGGTGTACTCGGTCGGGGCGGCATGGGCGAGGTGCTGCGGGTGCATCGGAACGAAGGGGGGTTCGAGCAGTCCGCTGCTCTGAAGCGAATCCCGTTCGGAGCGGCGGCGCAAGGAGCGATCGCACGCTTCTTGCGCGAGCGCGAGCTACTGGCGCGACTTGAACATCCCCACATTGCACGCCTGATCGATGGGGGACTGGATGCGCATGAACAGCCCTTTCTGGTGATGGAGCTGATCCAGGGACAAACCCTGCTCGATTGGTGCGCAGCGCGCCATGCCGATCTGGCCGCGCGTGTGGATCGATTTCTGGAGGTTGCGCGCGCCGTTGCCTATGCCCATTCGCAACTGGTGGTGCACTGCGACATCAAGCCGGCCAACGTCATGGTCGATCAGCACGGTCATGCCAAGCTGCTGGATTTCGGTGTGGCCAGACTCCTGGGCCCATCAAGGGCACAGGACGGGACCATTACCCGCGGCGTGCACTGCACGCCGGCCTATGCCGCTCCCGAGCAGTTGCGCGGCGCCGTGCTTTCGACCGCGACTGATGTCTATGCGCTGGGCGCCCTGCTCTACGAATTGGTCAGTGGACAACGTGCCTATGCCTTCGATCCGGCGCGCCCAGACACCTGGGGCAAAATGCTCGACGGGCCAACCTGCCTGCCACCCAGCGCCGCCGCGGGCCGCGCCGCCGAGCGCAGCGTGCCGGCGATCGCGCCCCGATGGCTGAATGAGGACTTTGACACGCTGGTTCTGAAGGCTTTGCAGCGCGACCCGGAGCGCCGCTACGCCAGCGTCGATGCGCTCATCGCTGATGTGCAGCGATGGCGGAGCGGAATGCCGATCAGTGCACGTCGCGACAGCCTGCGCTATCGCGCAACACGATTTCTGGCCCGCCATCGCCTGGCCAGTATTCTGGCCGGGTTGGCCGTCCTGCTGGTGCTGGGAGCGCTGGCGCTGGCGATCAGGCAAGCCGGCGAGGCACGCCTGGAGGCTGCACGCGCGGCCGCCGCGCAGCGCTTTCTGGGATCCATGTTCGCCACCACGGATCCGCTCCAGAGTGCGGACTTGCCCGCGCGCAATGCGCGCGAGATGCTCGACGCAGGAGCTGCCCGTTTGCCGGTCGAGTTCGCCGATCAACCGGCACTGCAGGCCGATCTCTCCCTGCAACTTGGCATCTTGTACCGCCAGTTCGGCGATTTTCAGGCGTCCCGGCGGCTGCTCGAGTCCGCACTGAGCCTGCGCGAGTCCCTGAACCAGCCGCCGCTGGCGCGCGCCGTGGTGCTGTCGCATCTGTCTTATGCCGCCATCGAGCTGTCGGATTTCGAAGCCTCGCGACAATGGCGCACGCTTGCGCGGACGCTGTACGCCGAGGCCGGCGTCGACGCTGATCCCCAGCTCGCCGCCACCTACGGTGACGAAGCCTGGGACGAGGCCAATGCGGGCCATCCGGAGGCTGCCGAGGCGGCCTCCCTGCGCGCAATCGAGATCGCGCGCCGCGTTCCGAACAACGCAGCACAACTGCGTGAACTGCTGGGTGATCTGGGCTCGATTTACTTTGATCGCGGCGATCTGGACAAGGCAAGCGCGATCAACACGGAACAATACGCCTTGGCCAGGGCGTTGCTGGGTGATCGACACCCGGAAACCTTGCGCGTGCTGCGACATCTCGGCGTCGAAGCAATCGCACGCCGCGACTTTCATCTCGCCGAACAGCAGCTGACCGAGGCGCACGCCGGCTTGGTCGCAAGCCTCCCGGCCGGCCACAACTATGTGCTCGATGTCAGCGGCGACCTGGCCGCGCTCTACATCAACACCGGTCGCTATGCCGAAGCGGTGCCGCTGATCGAAGCCGTTCGCGCCGCACGCTGTGCGCGCTCAGGTGAGTCGTCCATGGAATGTGCCAGCTACCGGCTGCGCGAGGGCTGGCTCTGTTGGGTCCGGGGCGGATGCAGCGACGGCATCGCCAGGATGCAGGCGGCTATTGAGATCGCCCGTGCGGCAGGCGGCGGCGCCCACGCGTTCTTTCGCGTGGGCGAGTTGCGTCTGGCAGCGGCGCTCCTCGACCGAGGTGAGGTGCAGACGGCCATCGCGCTGGCGACGGCAGCCCGCGACGGCCTCGCCACCACCATGCGCGAGGATGCGCCCGAGCGCGCCTTCGCCGACGAGGTATTGGGCCTCGCTGTGATCGCCAGTGGCAAGCCTGCAGACGGGCTCAGCCTGCTGCGCGCCGCCGCCGCACAGCGACAAAGATCGCCGGGGTCGTCCGCACTGGAACGCGTACGTGGCCTGCTGTGGCTTGCCGAGGCAGAGCACGCCGCCGGTGACACGCTGGCCTCGCGCGATAGCCTGACCCGGGCACTCGCGCTGCCCTTGGACGATTTCCCGGCCGATCACGACGTGCGCGACCAGCGCGATGTGTTGCGCGGCTGGCTGCAGCCAGAGGCCGATCGGGGTTGTGCAGTTGCGGAGCTGGCCACCCGCCAGATTGCACGGCGATTTGGCGCAGATGATCTACGCAGCGCCGACGCCCGGATTGCTCTCGCCTACTGCCGTCGGGCCCAGCGTAGCGCCGCGGCGCAGGTGCCAGACGCGCTGGTGGCCGCCGTCGTGGCGGGACACGGCGCCGCGCATCCGCGCGCTCGACTGGCGCTCGCATTGCGGCCGCGCTGAGCGCCGGCGGGCACGCGCCGCCCGCCTACACGTCAATCACGTGTTTGAGGATGCCGAAAGAGACACGCCATCCCGGTTCCCCCTCGCACTCGATCGTCGCGGTCTTTTGATTGATGCGCGTGATCGTGCCGATGCGCGTCCGCAGGTGTTGATCCTCGAAGCTGACACGGTCACCGACGCGGAAGTCCTCGCGCGTGGGCCTCGGCGGCGCCGGTGCTGGCGACACCGGCGGCTGCTCGCTGGTCGAAGGCAGTTCGATGGCCGCATAGGGCATCGTCCAGATCGCCCCGCTGCGCTGATCGCGCACGCTGACCTGGGTGTCCTTCATCGCGACCACGGTCCCCGTGCGCAAAGTCAGCGCTGTCCCGTGGGCTTGCGTATCGACGTAGCGCACCTGCTGTCCCAACGTCAGGCGCACGCGCACCGCCAGGATGCGCTTGGGGTCCGCCATCAGACGGTTGAGTATGCTCGACAAGTGAAATAGCTCGATCGTACTGACGCGTTGCAATGCGTCCAGGGCATCCGGATTCATCATGGGGCGATTCCTGCTGTCAGGCGCAGTGCGCAGGCTAGCGAGTCGCGGGCGGGTTTGCGCTCCATCGATTGCCTGTGCCAGTCCGGTGTGGTGGCATGGGCGCCTGCCCTGGCCTGATCCCGGTAGAACTGCCACCCGTGACTGAGCTTCCCGATCCCAAGCGGCAGCGCTGGCCTGAGGCGCGCGCGCTGTTCGAAGTGGCGCTGGCGCTGCCGCGGGCAGAGCGTGAGGCCTACGTCCGCGCACGGGCCGACGACGGGCTGGCGGCGCTGGTGCTGCGCATGCTCGACGGCGAACCCACACAAGACGATGCCAGCGTCGCCGACCAGCCGGCGACGCTGCGCGCGTCAGCGCCGGATCTGGACGATTTCCGCATCCTCCGGCAACTGGGCCAGGGCGGCATGGGGGTGGTGTTCCTGGCCGAGCAAGCGCAGCCACGACGGCTGGTGGCGATCAAGATGCTGGGCGGCGCGATTACCGAGCAGGCGCTGGCACGCTTCGGCCGCGAGGCCAACCTGCTGGCGCGGCTGTCGCACCCCGGCATTGCCCAGGTCTATGCGCTGGGTCACACGCGCCAAGGCGCGCCCTTCCTGGTGATGGAGTACGTCGACGGCCAGCATCTGAACGACTATGCCCACGACCGGGATCGCCGCGAGCGCCTGCGCCTGCTGGCCAGCATCGCCGATGCGGTCGAACACGCGCACGGCCGCGGCGTAATCCATCGGGACCTGAAGCCCTCGAACATCCTGATCGATGCCGACGGACAGCCCAAGATTCTCGACTTCGGCATCGGCTTTTTGTACGACGCCGGTGAATCGCTGACGGCGACCGGCGCAGTGCTCGGCACGCCGGCCTACATGAGTCCCGAGCAGGCCAGCGGCCGCGAGGACATCGATGCGCGCGCGGATGTGTATGCGCTGGGTGCCATCGGCTACGAGCTGCTGACCGGGCGCGTGCCGCTGCCAGTGGCGGGACTGGCGCCGCTGCAAGCGGTGCAGCGCGTGGTCAGCGACACCCCCTTGTCCATCGGCCGCCTGGATGCCTCGCTGCGCGGCGATCTGGAAATCATCATCGACACCGCGCTCGCGCGCGAGCTGCGGCTGCGCTATGCCAGTGCCGGGGCTTTGGCCGACGATCTGCGTCGCTATCTGGCGCGCGAGCCGATCACTGCCCGCCGCGCCAGCAGCTGGCAGCGCTCGTGGCTGTATGCGCGCCGCAATCCGCTGCCGGTGGGGCTGGCGCTGGGCATCGTGCTGAGCCTGCTGGCCGGCACGCTGGTGTCCTTGGGATATGCCAGCAGCGCCTACCAGGCGCGCAACCGCGCGCTGGTCCAGACCGAGCGCGCCGAAGCCGCCCTGGCGCAAGCGCAAGCGACGCTGGAGGCGCTGAACCAGGTGTTCTCGGCAGGCAATCCCACACTCGCCGGCACCCCCAACGTGACCTTCCGCGAGGCCTTGGAGAGTGCGGCTACTCGGCTCGATCAGGTGCCGGCCGCCACCCGTGCCGAGGTGCTCTACGCCATCGCGCAGGCGCAAATGGCACTCGGGGACATCGACGCCGCCAGCGCGCATTTGAAGCGCGTGCAGGCGCTGGCCGAGGAGGTCGGCAACCTGCATTTGCTGCGGCGCGCCGGACTGCGGCGCGCGCAGCAGATCACCGCCGCCGAGAGCGCGCGCACGGCCATCGGCTACATCCGGCAGCTGCTCAGCGAGGTGTCGGGCGATCCCTTGATCGATGCCGGCCTCTACACCCTGGCCAGCGATGCGGAATGGAACAACGGCAAGGAGATCTCGGCGCGACAGGCGCTCGACCAGGCGATCGCTTTGCTGCCGGCCCAGGTGGACGCGGGCGACGGTCGGCTGGCCGCCGAGATCGAGTCCTACCTTTTGTTCCGCCGTGCGCGCCAGCTCGCCGCCAGCGAGGACAGCGCCCAGCAACTCCCGGTGGTGCTGGCCGCCATCGACGCCGCGCTGCCGCGAACCCGCGCGCTGTTGGGCGAGGAACACCCGTACACGCTGCTGCTGCGGACCGCTCGGGCGGCGCTGGCCCACCCGGCCAGCGAGGGTGAGACCTGGGCGCCCGCGCTGATCGCAGAACTCACCGCTGCCCAGCAGCGCTACGGGCCGGCGCACCCGGTCGTGCTGGCGCGTATCTCCGCGGGGATGTCCTTCAGCCTCGCCTCGACCGCGCTGCGGATGCAGTTGGCGCAAGCGGCGCTTGGCTCCTTGCAGGCGCTGCCTGTCGCCAGTCGATTCCGACTGCGGCACACGCTGGCGCTGGAGCCCCTGGGCAATGCCACCCGCATCGTGGAGGATCTGCGCGCGCTCTCGGCGGCCCAGTGCCAGCCACCGAAGCTGCTCGACTTCGACTGCGTGCGCGCCGAGGGACGCATCGCCAACCTGGACATCCAGTCGGGCCAGACCGACGGCATCACGCGCCTGCACACCCTGGTCGAACGCGCCGATGCCACGGGCGACCTGTCCTTGCGCAGCGAATCCCGGCTGTTGCTGGCGCAGGCCTACGGCAGGCTGGAACAGCCGGATCCGGCAGCCGCCACCCTGGACGCGGCCTTGCCGCTGCTGCTGACAGATCCGGAACTCCCAGGCGCCACGCTCGATCGCATCCTCCTGCTGCAGGTCGATCTGTACTTTCCCGCCCGCTGTGCGCGCGTGCTCGAACTCCTCGGCCCGCGCGAAGTGCGTATGCGCGATCAACCTTGGGTCATGCGCGATGTGCTGGCCTACCACCTCTCCGCCTGCGAAGTGCTGACCGGGGCCGACCCCGCCCACGCACTGGCACGCCTGGATCAGGAATGGCAGATCGCCCAAGCGCGTGCCTCGGTGATCGAGGCCAAAGCCGTGCTCGCCGACGCCTATTTGCTGATCTACGACCATCTGGGCCGGGACGCCGAGTTCAATCACTGGGCGCGCGAGTTCGGCGCCATGCTCGATACCGGCTTCTACGCCCGCGACTACCCCTTCGAACGCCGCCCGCACCTGATCCGCGCCCTCACGCTGCTGGGCACCACCCCGGAAGCGCTGCGCAGCCGGAAATAGACCGGGGTCAGGGCGCACGGTGGCCCGATGCGCGTCCGATCCCGCCGGCGATCCGGATCGCTTCCGGATCGCCGGCCGGGCGTACTCAGCGGGTCAGCAGGCTGACGTCATCAATGACAAACGAGGTTTGCAGCGTAGAGCCTTCGGTGCAATTGAAGTTCAGGCGCACCGTCTGTCCCTTGTAGGCAAGCAGGCTGAAGCTGCGCTGCACATAGCTGGTCGATGCATTGAGGTTGGAGTACGTCGCCAGCGTGGTCAGCAGCGCGCCGGTGCTGCTGCGCACTTCGGCACGCATCGTGTCATAGGCCGAGGTGGTCGTGGTTTCGGCGGTGTCGATGCGGGTCCAGAAGCTGTAGTTGGCTTCCGTGGCTGTGCTCGGGATGGTCACCGTCTGGTACAGCGTGTCGTTCGAAGCCGCTCCGTAGCCGCACATCCAGGCCTTGTAACTGCCGCTGCGCGCCGGGCGGCTGGTGCTGTTGGTGATGGTGGTCTGCGCATCGGTCCAGGAACTGGCGCCGCTTTCGTAGCCGCCGTTGACCACTTGCTCGACCGCCGCAGGTGCCGGCGGTGTAGCCGAGGGCGAGCCGATACACCACGGTGGTGCTGCTGCCCGCATAACTTGATGACCTTGGCGTAGACGGTGCGCGCGCTGGCACCGTTCGCATAGCTGACGGTTTCGGTGCTGGTGCTGCCGGTTGAACTGACCAGCGTGGCATCCGCGCTGTCGACCAGATACAGGTCAGTAGTCGCTGCCGCTGGGGCCACCGCTCATGTCCACTCTCAAGGTCTCGTTGGCGTTCAGACTGATCGCGAAGAAGTCCTTGTCGGTGGTGTTGCCCATGGTGCCTCGATCGCCGTGAACGAGCGGCCGACCCCATTGGCGGTCGCGGCCGTGCCGTTGGATTCCGTCTCGGTAAAGGTGGTCGACACCGTGTTGTTCACCGAGAAGCTGACCGCGGTCGAGGTGCCGATGTTGCCGGCCGCGTCCGGCGGCCTTGACCACCAGCGAGTGCGTGCCGTTGCTCAGCGTGGTCGAGTTGAAGGCCAGGCTGTACGGGCTGGTGCTATCGGTCCCGCGCGAGACGTTGTCGATCAGGAACTCGACACTGGTGACGCCGATGTGCTTGTCGCTGGCAGTGGCATTCAAGGTGATCGTGCCGCTGCTGCCGGTGACGCTGGCCGAGGCGGTCGGTATGCGGTGTTCGGCACCGTGTTGTTGACCGCGAAACTGACCGCGGTCGAGGTGCCGATGTTGCCGGCCGCATCGGCGGCTTTGACCACCAGCGAGTGCGTGCCGTTGCTCAGCGTGGTCGAGTTGAAGGCCAGGCTGTACGGGCTGGTGCTATCGGTCCCGCGCGAGACGTTGTCGATCAGGAACTCGACACTGGTGACGCCGACATTGTCGCTGGCGGTGGCATTCAAGGTGATCGTGCCGCTGCTGCCGGTGACGCTGGCCGAGGCCGTCGGCAGCGTGGTGTCACCGCTCATGTGCCCTGATTGATCCACACCGGCGCGCTCCAGAAGCGGTCACCGTTGGCCTGCGTGACCAGCGCGTAATAGAAGTGCGCGCCTCGTGGTCGGCGTCAAGGTATAGCTGCCGCTGCCTTCGGCCAGCTGGGTGACGGTGCCGGGCTGCGACCGGGCACGCCCTCGAAGAACTGCACGCGCTGCACGGTCTGGCCGTTGCTGCTGGCGTGCAGCGCCGTCAGCGTCAGTGCGCCGGAATTGTTGTAGGTGCCGCCCATGAGATTGCCATTGGCGGTCAGGATCAGCCGGCCGTTCTTGTCTTCCGCGGCAAAGGCGCGACGCGCGCGCAGTGCGCTGATGAAGTTGGCCTCATTGAGCGCGGTGCCGGTCGGCAACAGCACGCCAGGTGCGGTTGCGATAGGACAGCCCATAGTTGGCGCAGTGATTGTCCTGATTGGTCGCAGGGCCACCTTGTAGCCGCGCTCCAGCAGCAGGTTATAGGCGCCGTAAGTCGAGCGGCTGACCTCAGACTCGCTGGTGTTGGTCGAGAAGGCGCTGGTGTTGAGCACCTCCGCCAGCACCATCACATTGCCGCCATCCGCGGTGTGCTTCATGCCCGTACCGCCGATGGCGAACTGGTTGGTCGAGGGATGATTGAACTGACCCACCCGGTACGCCCTGCGCGTTCATCAGCGTGTACAGCGCCGCGTAGTCGCTCTTGGCGACCTCGAACTGGCCGATCAGCCGGCCGCTGGCGTTCTTCTCCCAAGCCACCAGGCCGGAGGGATTGATCAGGTTCAAATGACCACTGTTGCTGATCACGCCCCACTCCAGGCCGTACAAGGCAAGGAAACTGGGGTTGGCGCTGCTGCAGGCGGCGGCCTGACTCTTGCCGGACGCAAACAGATTGTTGGCGTGGTCGGACTGGCCGCCGTATTGGTGCCGGTCGAGCCGTCGTACATGTGGTTGTGCTCGGAGGCGAGCATGAAATCGCCACCGGCTTGCGTGCGCATCATGGTGTAGGCGCCGGTGGGATCCACCGTACCGCCCTGCGGCACTTCCGAGCCACCGCACGCACCCACCGCCGCGCCGCCGTCCGAATGATTGGTCTGCGCGTGCATGAGCCCAGGCGCAGATGGTGTACGGCAGGCTGATCGTCGCCGCCCGCGACTTCGCCACTGCGGCCGACTGGCAACGGCTGGAAGGCCGGCATGCGTGCCGCCGGCACCGCACCGATCTGAATGTCCTTGCTCCTGCACATGGACGTCGTCGCCACTGAGCGCGGCGTTGACGGCCACCGCAATATCGACGTTCTTGCCGACCGCCACCCGGCGCGGCGCTCAGCCGCAGCGTGTAGTAGCGCCGGCCGGCAGCACCTGACCATCGGCGTCGAGGCCGTTCCAGCCTATCACCTCGCGCGCCCTGCCCGCCTTCATGGGCGTTCGGCCCAACCACTCCGTCACCGCGCTGCCGTCGGCTGCGATCAACTGCAACGCCACGCGCGGCGACGCGCGACTTGGCATCGAGGAAACTGAAGTCCAGATGGATCTCACGCAC
Source organism: Lysobacterales bacterium (assembly GCA_046346965.1). Classification (GTDB taxonomy): domain Bacteria; phylum Pseudomonadota; class Gammaproteobacteria; order Xanthomonadales; family SZUA-5; genus JAXMHB01. Next base: position 363,749 of record JAXMHB010000002.1, on the reverse strand, counting down.
CGGCCTGGTCAGTGCTCTGGAACGGCGCCATCACCGCGGCGTCGAACTCGGTGTGGTCCGGATGGATGACTTTGGCCAGATCCACCTGGCCGACTGCGATCGCAGGCAACAACATGCTCAGGCGAACGCGATAGAACGCGCTCGAAAAATCATGGATCGACTTCAGTCGAATGCAGAGCACCCCACTCTGCACCGTCAATGTTACGTGAATCTGACCAGCCAGCGCGCCAGGGAAGCTCTTTATTAAACATGAGTGCGGAGGGGCAAAAGCGGGGCGGGGACCAGCCATGCGGCGGCTGCGTTGCACTGTCGCCAGTTTGCAGAGCGAGTAAGCCGCGCCGTAGGCGACAGGGACTTGATCAAGTCACGTGGCCGCGACGGCGGCTGAATCGGTTTCCAGCGAGAAAGTCGCCGAAGGGCATAGCGGGCTCTCTGGCCGAGGCGACCGACGACGCTGGAGGCCGTGTGCACACCCATGGCGCGACGACTCCACAGCAGCCCTGCGACGTCTGCGCTCCCATCGCGCCACCCATGCGCAGCGATAGCCCGATCATTTGCCGCATACCGATCGCGCGACCGGTGTGGAGCCATACCGCGACCGCTTTGCATACCCATCGCGCAATCGATGCGGAGTCATAGCGCGACCGCTGCATAGCGGTTGCGCAACGTGTGCGGAGCAGTACCGCGACCGCTGCGCACCGATCACGCTACCGATGCGGAGCCATAGCGCGACCGTCTGCGCATCCATCGCGCGACCGGTGCGCATCCATGGCGCCATCGCTGCGGATACGTCCACCGACGACTCCGCACTCGTCCGGCGACTACTCCGCACCGGTCCGGCTACTGCTCCGCATCGGTCCGGCTACCCGCACTCGTCCGGCGACTACCCGGGCACCGGTCCGACGACTACTCCGCATCGGTCCGACGACTACTCCGCACAGGTCCGGCGACGACTCCGCGGGTCGTGTCCCCGCACGTGGTGTAGGTCTGGAGTGTCACCGCAAGCCCCTGGTTTAGGTTTGGGTTGCGGATCCAACCAGACCAGAGGAACCACCGATGACGAACGAGATGATGAGCCTGCGCGCGTTGCTGGAGAAGTCGCCGGACGCCGATTTGCTGCGGGAGATGATCGGCTTCGCTGCCAACCGCTTGATGGAGCTGGAGGTCGCCGAGCGGATCGGCGCGGGTTACGGCGAGAAGAGCGCGGGATCGCCTGTACAGCGGAACGGCTACCGGGAGCGGGATTGGCAGACCCGTGCCGGTAACGTCGATTTGCAGATTCCACGGCTGCGCAAGGGCAGCCACTCCTGGCTTTCTCGAGCCCTGCCGGATGGCCGAAAAGGCGCTGACGGCGGTGATTCAGGAGGCCTACGTCCAGGGCATCTCCACCCGATCGGTGGACGACCTGGTGCAGGCGATGGGGATGAGCGGGATCTCCAAGAGTCAGGTCTCGCGGGGTGTGCGAGGAGATCGATGAGCGGGTCGAAGGCCTTTCTCGATCGGCCTGTCGAGGGGGACTGGCCCTACCTCTGGATCGATGCCACCTACGTCAAGGTCCGCAGCGCCGGCAGGATCGTGTCGGTGGCGGTGATCGTGGCGGTCGGTGTCAATGACGATGGCCGCCGCGAAGTGCTGGGCATGGACGTGGCGCCTTCGGAAGCCGAGGTGTTCTTGAAGGACTTCCTGCGCAAGCTCACCCGCCGCGGCCTGCGCGGCGTGCAACTGGTGATCTCCGACAGCCACGAGGGCATCAAGGCAGCGGTGTCGAAGGCATGCTGGGCGCCACCTGGCAGCGCTGCCGGGTGCACTTCATGCGCAATGTGCTGGCCCACGCCGGCCGCAGCGGGCGGCGGGGTGGTCAGCGCCTTCATCGGCACCGCCTTCGCCCAGAACGACGCCAAATCGGCACGGGACCAGTGGCGACGCGTGGCCGACCAGTTACGCGCCAGCGTACCCAAGCTCGCAGCACTGATGGATCAGGCCGAGGACGATGTCCTGGCCTACATGACCTTCCCGGCCGCGCATCGCGCAAAGCTCCACAGCACGAACCCTGCTGGAGCGGCTGAATGGCGAGATCAAGCGGCGAAATCCGACGTCGTCGGGATATTCCCCAACGAGGCCGCCATCACTCGTCTGGTCGGGGCCATCCTGCTCGAGCAGAACGACGAATGGTCTGGGTGGGGCCCGGTACATGACCCTGGAGACCATCACCGAACTCACCGACACCGCAGACATCAGCCTGCCCGCTATGGCAACCTGAGCCTCGCGACCCAGCCGAGCCAGATGACCAACGTGGCTCCGGTCTTACACCACGTCGCGGGACACGATCGACTCCGCGCAGGTCCGACGACTACTCCGCACGGGTCCACCGACCGCTCCGCATCGATTCACCTGCTGCTCTGCATACGTCCGGCAACGACTCCGCACAGGTCCAGCGACGACTCCGCACAGGTCGACCGACCGCTCCGCATCCATCCAGCAACCACTCCGTACCGGTCCACCCACGTGTCCGGCGGCTACGCGCACCGCATCGCTGCGATCGATCCGACGATCGGCAGAAGAACGTCCCAGCCGGTGGGACAGTCGGGTGCCATCCTGTTTCTCGTGCCGACGACGGCACCACGGGGCGGCAAGGGCCGCCACGATCCCAAACGCAAGGAGAAACACCATGAATCAGACCAACACCCGCTTTACCATTACCCAAGACCAGATCAGCACGGTCGACGCGGCGCTGGAAACGCTCGAAAACACCCTGGCCGATCTCATCGTCCTGCCGCCCGGCAACAAGCGCCGGATGGCGCAAATGGGCCAAAAATCCGAAGCCTTCTGCCGCCAGGCTCTGCGCGTCATGACCGAAAATCCCCAGGTGGTGCCGGCCACACTGGACGTCGCCGAAGCCGTCCGCGACTTGAGCGCACGCGATCAACTGAAAGCTCGTGCCATTCGCCTGACACAATTGCTGTCGCGTATGGAAGACACCGCCTTCGTCCTCGGCGGCGACGCCATGCGCGTCGCCACCCGCGGCTACTCGGTGCTGAAAGTCGTCGGCCGCAGCGTAGGCCTCGACGGCTTCCGCCGCGAACTCGGCAGCCGGTTCGCCAAGCCACGCGCGGCCAAGGTGGCAAGCAGTGCCTGAGTGCGCGCTGCCAGTGTGGTGTTGAAAAGGCCGCCTTGGGGCGGCTTTTTCGTTTGGGGGGTGGGGGTGGGGGTGTTGAGGTGGGGGAGCCTTATGCCTTGGATGAGGGCACTTCGACCGCGGACCACACGCGTCCGGCAACAGTGCGGAGCGCCAAAGGCGCCGCAGCGGTTCGCAACGACGCACAGCGCTCGTTCAAGGCCCAACCTTCGCCCTGGATTCGCCCACCCGATCCGATAAACTCATCGGATGACGCCCGACCCACATCTGATTGACGCTTTCATCGCCCGCTGGTCGGGCGCCAGGCGGCAATGAACTGGCGAACTACCAGGCCGTTTCTGACCGGAATTGATTGCGCTGCTGGATCTGCCCCGACCTGATCCGGCCAGCGCCGATACGCGCGATAACGCTTTACGTGTTCGAGCGCCGGGGTGCAGTTTAGTCATGGCGATGGCAGCAGCTCGGGCGGGCGCATCGATCTCTACAATCGCGGGCATTTCGTCTGCGAGGCGAAGAAGGTCAAAGCCGGCGTGCATACCAGAGGCTTCGATCTGGCGCTGATGCGCGCTCGCTCGCAGGCCGAGGAGTACGCCCGCGCGCTGCCCGCGGACGAGGGGCGGCCGCCCTTCTGCTAGTGGTGGATGTGGGTCACACCATCGACCTGTATGCCGAGTTTTCGCGCTCGGGCGCCACCTACACGCCCTTTCCCGATCCCGCCTCGCATCGCATCCGGCTGGCCGACCTGCACCGCGAGGAGATCATCCTGCGGCTGCGCGCGCGATCTGCTGGACCCGGCTGCGCTCGATCCTACGCGCGTCGCAGCACGCGTTACTCCGCGCCATCGCCGGCGATCTGGCCGAATTGGCCCGCTCGCTGGAGCGCACTGGGCTCGATGCGGAAACCGTGGCCGGATTCCTCACGCGCTGCCTGTTCACGCTGTTCGCCGAGGATGTGGAATCCGCTGCCGCGGGACAGTTTCAAGCGTCTGCTGGCCGAATGCGAACAGCACCCGGCGCAGTTCGTGCCCTTGCTGACCGAACTATGGCGGGCGATGGATGTGGCGGGTTTTCCGTATTCTGCGCGCCGATCTGCTGCGCTTCAACGGCAAACTGTTCAAACATGCCGCAGGTGCTGGCACTCGATCGCGATCAGATTGTGCACTACTCGGCGCGCGCCGCGCGGCATGACTGGAACACGTCGAACCGGCGATTTTCGGTACGCTGCTGGAGCGCGCGCGATCCTACCGAATCGCCACGCACTCGGCGCGCACTACACGCCACGCGCCTATGTCGAGCGCCTGGTATTGCCCACCGTCAACGAGCCGCTGCGGGCCGATTGACCACGGCACAAGCTGCTGCACTGACGCTGCTGGCCGAGGGCGACAGCAAGGGTGCGATCAACACGGTGCGCGCCTTCCACCACCAGTTGTGCCATGTGCGCGTGCTCGATCCGGCCTGCGGCAGCGGCAACTTCCTGTACGTCACGCTGGAACACATGAAGCGCCTGGAAGGCGAGGTGCTGGAACTGACCGACCGAGCTGGGTGATACCCAGGGTTTGCTGGATCTGTCCGGTGTCAGCGTCGATCCGCACCAGTTCCTAGGCATCGAAATCAACCCGCGTGCCGCCGCCATCGCCGAGATGGTGCTGTGGATCGGCCATCTGCAATGGCATTTCCGCACCCGCGGCCATGTGGCCCCGCCGCAACCGGTGCTGAAAGACTTCCACAACATCGAGTGCCGGGACGCCGTGCTCGCCCACGACGGCGCCGAGATCGTCACCGACGAGTTCGGCAAGCCCGTCACCTGCTGGGACGGCCGCACGATGAAAGCCCATCCGGTCACTGGCGAACCGGTGCCGGACGACAGTGCACGCATCCCCTTGTATCGCTACAAAAACCCACGCAAGGCCGAGTGGCCGGCGGCAGACTTTGTGGTGGGGAATCCGCCGTTTATTGGGAAGACACGAATACGTGCGGCGCTTGGCGACGGGTACGTCGAGGCACTACGCGCAGCTTGGTCGCACGTACCCGATTCAGCCGACCTCGTTATGTACTGGTGGGACCATGCAGCCGCCCTCACTCAGCTGGGGTGCACTGCGAAGCTTCGGCCTGATCACTACAAATTCAATGCGCCAAGCATTTAATCGCCGGGTTGTCGATGTGCGGTTATCGGAGCCGGAGAGAATGAGCCTTAAGTTCGTGGTTCCGACCATCCTTGGGTAGAAGCGTCGGACGGTGCTGCAGTACGCATCTCAATGACCGTAGGCGTGCGGGAAAAGGCAGGCCGCCAGCTAGTGCTTGTTCATGAAGTCGAGGATCGGACGGGACAATCGACGAAATTTCGCGAACGGTCGGGACGAATCTTACCCGGACCTCTCAGTGGGTGCAAATATTGTTGGTGCAGCGCAACTCATAGCAGCCCGTCGCATTGCAAACACGGGCGTAATTCTAGGGGTCGTGGGTTTGTTGTTAAGCGCGCTGAAGCGCTCGAGCTCATTGGTACGTCTGCCACTGCTGCGCATATGATTCACCCACTCCGGAATGGCGAGGACTTGTTGGAATCGCTGTCGTGACGTCTTTGTAATCGACCTACACGGACGAGAAGAACCAGATCTGCGCCAGGACGCCCCTTCCATCTGGCAGCTACTGCATGACCGCGTGCTGCCGGAACGGATAACCAATCGAGATCCGCGAGTTCGGGAACGTTGGTGGCTTTTCCGAGAACCAACGAACAGGTCCGCGCAGCTATCAGCGGCCTTCACAGGTATATCGTCACAGTAGAAACTGCTAAGCACCGGATCTCTTTCAATTCTGGACGGTGGAATTCGGCCCGAACATGTCCTCGTTGTGATCGGCCCGCAGGACGCCGTCTACCCGGGGAATACTGTCTTCCAGAGCGCACACGTCGTGGGCGTTGGCTGCGGGGGGAACGCTGGAGGGATCGTCCCCGCTACAACAAAACCCGCTGCTTCGAGACCTTCCCTTCCCCGCCTTCGACAGCGACCACCCGTCCGGCGCTACGCGCCAGCCACCCACGCTCGACGGGAGTGGAAATCAAGACACCAGCGAGATGCAAGCCCCCAGCGGAATAGGTCATCAAAGCAGTCACGCCGCGCTACGGAATCCTTCTCTCCCCCCGGGGAGAAGGTGGCCCGCAGGGCCGGATGAGGGCGATTTTGACGGGCTGTCCGGGACCCTCGAAAGCGACCACCCGTCTGGCGCTATGCGCCAGCCACCCTCTCCCGACGGGAGAGGGATTCCCAAGCAGTGACCCTCGTGCGACCGGCGCAGTGCGCGCTACGCCCGACGGGAGCGGAAATCAAGACACCAGCGGGATGCAAGCCCCCAGCGGAAGAAGTCATCAAAGCAGTCACGCCGCGCTACGGAATCCTTTCTCCCCCGGGAGAAGGTGGCCCGCAGGGCCGGATGAGGGCGGCTTTCAAGCCCCGCTACACGAAAATGCCGTTCAAACCGGGCCGAATAAGAGCGTATCCTCGCAGAACGCCGTCGAACTCAGGCCCACTCCGAAAGCCTGCTTTACCAAGCACCTATTGACTTTCGCACGCCAGTTGCGCAAGCAACAGACCGATGCTGAAACGAAACTCTGGTTTCTGCTGCGGGATCGGAGATTTCTGGGCCTGAAGTTCCGCCGACAGGTGCCGATGCAGGCCTACATTCTGGACTTTTATTGCCACGAGTTGTGGCTGGCGGTAGAGCTCGATGGTGGACAGCACAACGTCAGAGAACACGAGGAAAGAGACAAGACGCGTACCGAGGCCCTGGCCACACACGGGGTCGCTGTAGCCTCGTTTCTGAACGACGCTTCTTCGGGATATCGAGGGGGCGCTTGAAGCGTTATATGTCGCGGTCCAGGACCGGCGGCAAGAATTGGGGTGTGACGGAAGGTTTCATCCGCCCCGTGGGCCACCTTCTCCCGGAGGGAGAAGGACTCAAAGACCGCATCGGCGCCCTCGCCGAGCAGCTGGACGCTCATCGCAAGCGCCAGCAGGCCGCGCATGCGGAGCTGACACTGACCGGCATGTACAACGTGCTGGAAAAGCTCAAGGCCGGGCGAGGCGCTGAGCGCGAAGGAAAAGCTGATCCACGAGCACGGGCTGGTCTCGGTGCTCCAGTTGCATGACGAGCTGACCGCCGTGCTCGCTGCCTACGGCTGGTCTGACCTCGCCCCGCTGATGCAGGCGGTCAACGGCAATGCGCCGCACCCGAGGGCCGCAACCGCGATGACGCCGTGCGCGAACTCGACGAGGCGCTGCTCGAACGCCTGGTCGCGCTCAACGCCGAGCGCGCCGCCGAAGAAGCGCGCGGCCTCATCCGCTGGTTGCGCCCCGAGTTCCAGAACCCGGCGCTCATGCCGCCACACAGGCCGAGATCGACACCGGCCACGAGGACGCTGGCGAGGACAGCCCTGCCGCCACACCGAGCGCGCGCATCGCCTGGCCCAAAGACATCATCGACCAGATCCGCGCCGTCGCCGACGCCGTCTCCCAGGCCCCCACCGCGCTGGACGTCGACGCCATTGCCAACCGCTTCACACCGGTCGCGCAGCCGCTGGCGCGACCGCCTGCCTCGTATCCTCGATACCTTGGTTGCGCTCGGAAACCTGCAAGTGCGCGACGCTGAGCATCGGAAGGCCTGAGCCTAGATGGACTGCGAGATTACGATCATTATCTGCCACCGGGAATAGAGTGGAAACATGGCCAAACCCAAACGAAACAAGGATCCACTCCCCGGCCACCAACGACGCCGAGCTACGTCCGTCGGCGGCGAGAGAATCCGGACGCTCGGACTGGAATCGCAAAGAGGTAGCCGGTCTGCTGATGGTAGGGGCCGGCATCATTTCAGGCCTCTCAGGCGTCCGTCTTCTCGACCTGGGTACAGGCCAAGCTGTCGGAACGTGGCGAGGAGATTGCACGCATCGTGGCACTTACCGTGCGGTGACGATGGTGCTGCTGGCCTTTGTCTGGCTGGCTGGACGCATCGCCATGGCACGCCCGCTGCCCCCTTCAGAACGCCCGAGTTGGTTCGTTTCTTCGTTGATTCTGCTGTCAGCTTCTGGCGATCATTCTCGGCTGGACGTGGGCACTGCGCTTTCAGTAGTTGCCAGGATGCGTTCGCTTGCGCATTCAGGCCGCCCGACCCGCATCAGGCGGATTCCTTGGATAGGGTGGAACCCCCAGGCCATCGTTCACTATGGGGATTCCACTAACACACGCACGGCTCGACGGACGTTGATGTGTCGAGGTTCTGCGTAGAGACGCTTCTCCCCGTGGCGCAAGCGCGCGGATGGACCACGGGACGGCCATTGTCTGCGGCGCGCGGGTTCTGGCCATCCCCATGCCAGGGTTCGTCTTGCGTCCGCTCGGTGGCTTGCGTCCATCCATCCCATTTTGCCGCGAAAGCAGGCACGCGGAACGAGCCCTGGGCAGCAAGGCTGCTGTTCGCGCCCTTGCGCAGCTGATGAGTGCCACTTTAGTATCACTCGATGCGCACCGAACTCGTCACCACACTGAAGCGCCAGGCGACTGAGTTGCTCGCCGACATCGAGCGCGACAAGGAGCCCATTCTGATCACTCAGCATGGTTTGCCCAGCGCCTATCTCGTTGATTGTGAGACCTTGAGCCGCAGCAGCAGCGACTTGCCATCCTGGAGGGAATCGCCAGGGCGAGATGGCGGTGGCAGAGGGTCGCGTGGTTCCGCACGATGAGGTCAAGGTGCGGTTGGGAAGATGGCTCGGGCGTAGTCTGACGGAGCCTGCGATCGCAGATCTGGTTGCGATCGCTGAGTACATCGCTGTGGAGAATCCTGCCGCTGCCGCAGCCGTGGTTCAGCGTCTATGGCCACGTCAGCCAACTCATGACTTCCCGGAGAGTGGCAGCCGCCCGCCAGGAACTCGGAGAGTCATCGCGGTATCGCCAGATCGTGGAAGCGCCGTGTCGGGGTGTTCTATCGGTGGGGATGGTGAGACTGCTTGGGGTGTTGTACGTGATGCGCGCGGAGCGCCTGTTGCGTCCTGGGGAGGTGACCAGGAGCGCGGGCTCGTCGGGCAAAAGGCTGAGGAACGGGCTACGCGCGGATCGGCGGTGAGTGATCAGGCTTGGGCTTTCAGGAGCCTGGATTCCCGCTTTCACGGGAATGACCGTGTGGCGGTGCTGTGCACTCAAGGCGCCGGAGGACCGGCGCCCGCCTCGAAGCGTGGCGCTATTGCGCGACCGATCGCGGCATACGGCAACCGGTACCCGCGACCGCGCTACGGAAGCGCGTCAATGCTGGTCCCCTGCCCCTTGCCCCGCTTCAGCTCCCCCGCTTCTGCCCCCGCTTTCACTCAAAGCCATTCGCCAAAAAACGCTCAACTGTCGGCAGGGCCGCGAGGCCGCTGCGGGGGACGCCGCTGAGCGTGCTGTAGCTGCCGAGCACGAACAGCCGTGAGGCGTCGCCGACGAGGCTGCTGGCGCCGCTGACGGTGGCGCTCCAATTGGCGTCGCTGGTACCGGCGGCGCTCAGCGGGAAGCGCAGGATCTGGCTGTTGCCGCCGGCGTAGACGGCATCGGCCGCCAGCGCGACCGTCAGCGTTTGGCCGGTGGCGCGGGCGCAGCTGAAGGCGGGGTCGACGGTGCCGGTGCCGGTGCTCAGCAAGCGTGCGGGCGCGCGGCAGGCGCTGCCGTTGATGCTGGTGTAGGGCCCCACCAGATACACGCCGCCCAGGCCATCGGGCTGCAGGTCGTTGACGCCGCCGCCAGCGAAGGTGGGGTTCCAGGTGGTGTCGAGCGCCAGCGTGTTCGCGTCCAGCTTGGCCAGCCCGGCGCGCGCGGTGCCGTTGACCGTGGTGAAGCCGCCAAACAGGAAGAGCGCGTTGCTGGCCGGGTCAAAGCGGGTGCCGCTGATCGTGCCGCTGCCGAGGTTGGGCCGGAAGGACTGATCGATCTGACCGCTGGCCAGATCCATGCGCGCATAGCCGCTGAGCGGCGGCGTGATGCCATCCAGCGTGAAACTGCCGCTCAGATACAGGTGAGCGCCGGCGATCTCCATGCGGCCGACCACGTTGGTGTAGGTGATCGGCGTGAAGCCGGGCACCGGGTCGCCAGTGAGGCGATCCAGCTTCAGGATGCGCAGATTGGTGCGGTCGGCGATGTACACCGCCTGCCCCGGGTGCAGCGTGGCGGCATCGATGCGCACATTGGGCGGACGGAAGCTGCCGTCGATAGTGCCGGCGGCGTTCAGGCGCAGCAGATCGCGGCGGGCGCTGCCGTTGACGCGGCGGTAATCGCCGTGCACCAGCGCGGCACCGTCGGTGTCGAGCCGCAGCTGGGACCACGCCGCCAATAGCGCGGCCTCCGGCAAGGAACTCAGCGCATCGACGCTGCCATCGGCATTCAGCGGCGCCAGGCTCAGCCGCACCGCGCCGGCGCTCATGCCGGCGTAGCTGCCGCCGACCACCAGCCGCCCGCCACCATCACCGGGCGCCAGTGCCAGCACTGAGGCAGTTTCGCCCGGCACGGTGTCGGCCAGCGGATTGAAGCTGGTGTCGAGGGCGGCATTGGCGGTGGCGAGTCGCACCAGGCGCACGCCGGAGAGCGTGTTGGGCCCGCTGGTGACCGTCTGCGCGAAGGAGTCGCGTCCCAGATAAACCGAAGCGCCGATCACCGTCAGCAGATCGGGCGCGGCGGTCAGCGTAGCGATGAAGGCCGGATCGGGTGCGCCGGTGCTGAGGTCGAGTTTGGCGATGCGCGCACGCGTGGCGCCGTTGACGCTGCTGAACTCGCCGCCGATGTAGACGGCGCTGCCGTCGAGATCGAGCGCGCGCACGCTGGCGCCGCTGTTCAGCACCGGGTTCCAGCCATCCGGCGCGCCGCTGCCGGCGGTCGGCACCCGCGCCACCGCGATGCGGCCGCTGCCTGCCACCTGAGTGAACACACCACCCAGGTACACGAGGCCGCTGCCATTGGCGCGCAGGGCCAACACGATGCCATTGGGCTCCGGCGACCAACTGGTGTCCACCACGCCCGCCAGCGACAACCGTGCAAGGCGGGTGCGCGCGACGCCGGCGATGCTGGTGTAGGCGCCGGCGACATAGAGCTGGTCGTTGTCGATCTCGACGGCGCGCAGGCTGCCGCTCGGTACCGGGGTGATCGCCGGGAAGCTCGGGTCCAGGCTGCCATCGCTCTGCAGACGCACCAGTTGCTGAGTGCTGAGCGCATAGACGCGGCCTTGGCTGTCGACGGCGAAGTCGCGCGCATTGGCGAGGCCGGCGTTGAAGGTGGTATCGATGCTGCCGTCGGCCAGCAGCCGCGAAGTGCCGTTGCTGGCCTGGGCGCCGAGGCGCGTGTACGCGCCGCCGATCAGATAACGGCCGTCGGGCAGCTTCAGAATGGCGTCCACACGCCCCGGCCGCAGCGCGTCCAGATTGGGCTGCGGCAAAGGCGTCACCAGCAGTTGCGCCGCCAGCGGCGAGCAGCCCATGGCCAGCGCGAGCCACAGCCAGAGGCGCCAGAATCGAGTGTGCTGCGTAGGGGTGGGCATCGACGGAGCTCCTGCGCGGCGATCGGACCGCGCCCGTCTGAGGTAACCCGGTGTGCGCTCAGTTCCCGCCAGCGCCGGCAGGCGCGTCGGCGTGCGCCTCGCCGTCGATTTTCTCGCCGCGATTCCAGGCCAACAGCAGCGTGTACCCCACCGCCAGCAGCACCGGCCCGAGGAACACGCCCAGAAAGCCGAAGGCGATGACGCCGCCAATGACGCCCAGGAACACCAGCACAAAGGGCAACTGCGAGCCGCGGCTGATCAGATAGGGCTTGATGATGTTGTCGATGCCGCTGATGACGAACATGCCCCAGATGCCGAGGAACACAGTGGCGCCATAGCGCTCGACCGAGGCCAGCCAGATCACCGCCGGCACCCAGACGAAGGGCGGGCCACCGGGTATCAGCGACATGAAGAAGGTCAGCAAGCCCAGGAACAGCGCACCGGGCACGCTGACCAGACTGAAGCCGATGCCGGCCAGCAGGCCCTGCGCCAGCGCGGTACCGAGGATGCCGTAGACCACGCCCTGGATGGTGCCGCCCGCCACATCGATGAACTGGCGCGCGCGCGGGCCGATCAGCCGCGTCAGCGCCTGCCGCAAGCCCAGCGCCAGCTCATCGCCGCGGCGGAACACGAAGAAAGCGATGAACACCGAGAAGCCCAGCTCCACCGTGCCGCGCCCGAGCACCGCACCGCCGGCGATGGCCATCTGTCGCAGCGGATTGAGCACCGCGCGCACCGCGTCCATGAGTCCGGTTTCGGAACTCAGCGCCTGCCAGCGTTGCGCGATCTCGGCGCCTACCAGCGGCAGCTCCACCAACCAGGCCGGCGGCGCCGGCAGCCCGCGCGCCACCCAGTCCTTGATCGCCTGCACCCAGGCGCTGACGTTCTCGGCCAGCGTCAAACCGACGATGACAAAGGGCAACACCAGCACCAGCGCCACCGCGAAGGTCATCAAGATGGCGGTCAGCGTGCGCCGGCCGCCCAGGCGCGCCTCCAGCCAGCGGTAAGCCGGCCAGCTGGCGTAACACAGGATCACCGCCCACATCAGCGCCGACAGAAACGGCCGCAGCACCAGAAAGCAGCCGATCGCCAGAAAGCTGATCGCCGCCGCCGCGAACAAGGATTCGATCAGACGCTGGCGATCCACCGACGGGCTCCGCGCTTACTGGCTGACTTCCATCTCGTACTCGATGCCGCCGAAACGGCTGGCCACCCAGTTGTAGATCAGCGCCAGGATGCCGCCCGACACCAGGCCGGCCAGGCCAAAGCCGAGCGGCGTCCAGAACAGCAGCGTGATCGTGGTCGCGCCCGGCACGGCGGTCAGCGGCAGCGGCAGGTCTATCCCCGCCACGCGCAGCCCCAGCGCCCGCGCGCCGAGGATGAAGCCCTGCACGAACAACAGCAGCGCAAACACGCGGGAAGCCGACAGCGGATCCACCTTGGTGACACGACGACGCATGGCCCTGCCCCTACGCTCGAAGGAAGCTGCAATCTAGCGCGATTGGCGGGCTTGTGGTCAGCTGCGGGCGCGATCAGGGCACCTCGGCGCCGATCACCGCCGGCAGCGTCCATGCGGACTGGGCGCTGATCAGCAGGCTGCCGCGGCCGCGCAGCACGCAGCCCTGGCCTTGCGCGAGCAGCTCGAAGCTGAGATCGCGTGGCGCGAGCCCATGATCGCTCAAGGTCTGGCGCATCGGGGTGCCCGGTCGCAGCAGGCTGCGCCTATCGACCTCGGCGCAAGGGACGCTGCTGGCAAAGGCCAGGCGGAATTCGATCGGCAATGCGCGCATGCCTTCAGGCGCGATCGGTGCGCCGCGGCGCGGACGAATGCGCGCACCGTAGTCGAGTTCACGACGCCAGACCTGACCATCGGACTCGCCAAAGGCCACCAGACCGTGCGCGGCATGCGGCGTCAGCGCCAGATCGCCGGCGAGCATCTGACCCAGATAAGCGAGCAGATCGCGACGCGTGCCGAGGCCACAGGACTCGATCCACAGCTCGGTGTGGGCATCGATGACGCCGGGCGCCAGCGGCAGGAACTCGCCGCGGCTGGCCACCTCACGCCAGCGGCCCGGCGGCGCCACGCCCTCGTCATCGAAGATCGGCAGCGCCAATCCGGTCCAGCGCGAGCCATGCGCCACCAGCACGATGCGCCCCCACGGCGCGTCGCCGCGCAGATCCGAGTGCTGCAGCCACTCGCGCACCTGCAGCAGCGTGGACGCCGAATCGACCACCGCGTTGACCTCCGGCTGCGCGGCGTAGTAACGCTGGGCGGCGGCGAAGAACTGCGCGTCGCCGTGGCCCGGCTGCGGCAGCAGGAACACCACGTTGGCGCGGGCGGCGGCCGGACTCGCCCACAGCAAGGCGCACAGCAGCAGCGCAGCGACGCCGCCACGCATCTCAGCGCTCACTGCCGAGCACGCGCGCCCAGGTGGCGGCAGGCACGTCGCTGAAGCCGCTGGGGCCGATCTCGATCGCCCAGTTGCCCACCCGCAGGACCACGCGCTGGCCGAGCGCCAATGCCGCCCGCAGCTCGGGTCGATGGCGCAGCAAGGCCGCCACCGCCGCGCTGCCGGCGCGCAGGCGCAGGCGCGGTGCATCGGCCGGCAGGCTGGCGTCCGCCCACACGGCGCCCTGGCGACAGTAGTCCCGCGCGTCCACCCGCCGCCGCTCCTCGCAGGCGCTGGCAGCCGCACTGGCGGCGCCGACCTGGATCTGCAGTTGCATCACGCCGGCCAGCGCATTGCCGACGGCGCCGGTGGCGACGGCCGGCTGCTGCACCTGCACCGGCGTGCCGTCCGTGCGCACCTGCGCATCGACCGCGACAAAGGAGGTGAATCGCGTCAGCAGCGAATGTTCGAGCCCGAGGGCCAGGATGCGCGCGCTCGCATCCTTGCGCAGATTGGGATTGCTCCAGGGCGCGCTGTCATAGTCATCCTGCGCCTCGGTCAGCGCACGCCGGGCCCAAAAGTAGCGCAGGGCGCGGCCTTCCGGCAGCACCACCGCGCTGGCCAGGGGGATGCGCTGCGTGTAGGCACCGCGCGGCGTCTGCCCGCTGATCAGTAGCGCGCCACTGAGGCCGCCACGGTAGCGCCCGGCCACGCTCAGCGGGCGTTCCGCCAGCAGGTCGGGAATCGGATCGGGATTGGCGTCCAGCGGCGCGAACGCCTCCGCGCCGAGGCGCACGCCGGTCAGCAGCGGGCGATCGATGTAGGTACGCAAGCGTTCGGCGACCGCCGTCCCGGTCCCCAGATCGTCGACGATGAAAGGCTCGCCAAAGCCGGCTCGGGCAATGCGCTCGATCACATCGCGCTGCACGCTGGGCCCGACGCCGAGTGCGAACACATTGGTGCTGCCCGCCTGCGCGCGAATGCTGCGCATCAACTGGGCATCGGCCGTGATCGCGCCATCGGTCACCACGACGATGCTGCGCGAGACGCCAGCGCGCGGGATCGCGAGGGCGCGCTCCATCGCCGCGACCAACTCGGTGCCGCCACCGGCCGGCTGATCGAGTAGTTGGGAAGCGCGCGCGAGGACCTCCGGGCTCACTGGTAGCGAGGCCTTCGACAGCAGCTCGGAGCCACCCGAGAACATCAGCACATTGACAAAGTCCTTCGGCGACAACGTCGCCAGCAAGGCCTGAATCAGCTGCTGTGCGATCTCGATCGGCTTGCCGGTCATCGACCCCGACACGTCGACGACAAAGATGAACTCGCGCGGCGGCACATCGGCGGCGAGCACGCGCGCGGGCGGCTCCATCTGCAGCAGGAAATAGCCGCCATCGCCCTCCGGATACACCAGCAATCCGGTCTGAATGGCGTCGCCGAGCAGGCGGAATTGCAGGCGCAGGTCGCGACCGATGGCCTTCTGCAAGGACTGCGGACCGAGCAGCACCTGCGCTGCATTGGGCGCCAGCCGATGTACTTCCAGATCGTGGCTGGGACTGCTCACATCCACCAGCGGGACGGCGGTACGGAGCTCGGCGCTGAAGTTGTAGGCGTAGTCGATGACCTCGGCGGACGCGCTGCTGACGGTTGCCGCCTCCGGGCTCACCGGGGCGCCAAAACGGTCGGCCACGGTGTTCGGCACCACCAGTTCGTACACGCCACGATCAGGCACCAGCAGCTCGGTGTAGTGGAGCTCGACCGCCACTGCCTCACCGGGCAGCACATTGCCGACCTGCATCTTGAACAGATGCTCGTCGACGCTCTCCAGCAGACTGGCCGTCTGTCCGGCGGCGATGGCCGCCTGGTACTGCTTGCGCGCCTGTTGCTTGTCCTGGATCTGCGCGCGGATGCGACGAGTACCGATGGTCATGGTCATTGCGTACACCGCCGCTTGCGCGGAGGCCGGGAACACGTAGACCGCCTCGATGGGCTGGGCCCCGCGGTTCTCGAAGGTCTGGCGGATCTGCACGTCGGCAATCGGACCCAGCACCTGGGCATGCACCTCGGTCAGCTTCAGCGGCAGGCGCTCGACCGGTCCGTCACCGAGCACCTTCAGATAGGGCGCTTCGACCGCGCACGCGCTGCCCATCCACACCGCACAACACCATGCCCAGATTGCGCGCATCGGCCACCGCTCCATCCCTGTGTGGATCCGAGTCTTTGGCCGTCACCCTGCGCGCACAAGTTAAGAATCAGACAGATTGTGTTAACACCTCTTCAGTTGCGGCGCCCATCGGCGGCGCGCAACTGACGGAGCCTGCAGGCGGAGGCCTCAGTTCTCGAAGCCGTCGCGGAACAGGGGCTGCGGCAGCAGGCGGATGGTGCCGAGGTTCTGCACGGCGCCGCCGCTGACCACCACATTGGCGACGAAGCGCGTCTGATAGCCCGGCAACTCGAAGCTCAGCGTGTAGCTGCCGGGCGGCAGGTCGACGAGCGCGAAGCTGCCGCCGGCCAGACTCAGCGTGCCGGCTTCGGTGTCGGCATCCGGGCGCACGCTGACGCCGGTCAGCGGCAGATCGGGATCGCCCAGGCTGGCATCGACGCGCACCTGGCCGCTGATGCCGCCCACCGTTCCGGGGGCCACGAGGTCGATGTCATCCCCATACTCGATCGACTCGTTGCCGGCGGCGTCGCGCAGTTGCAGGCCGACGGTGGCCACCGCAGGCAGGCCCAGGCTGCTGGCATTCACGGCGTAGAAGGGGCTGTAGGCCACCCAGCCGGTGTCGCTGCCATCCGGCAGCGTCAGCCGCATCTGCATGCCGGCCGAGGATTCGTGATCGACCGCGATGGCCGCCACCAGCAGCGGATTGCTGCTGCGGGCGTCGCCGCGATTGAGGATCACGCTGCCGCGCGGCGCGGTGGAATCGCTGCGGGCGATCCCGCAGACCAGATCGCTGGCGGCGGCGGTGCGGGTGCCGTTGCGCGCTTCCAGCTGGTAGCAATAGTTCTGTCCGGCGACCAGGCCAGTGTCGACATAGCGCCCGTTGGCGCTGGCGGCATCAACGGTGGCGATCAGCTGATACGGCCCCTGCACCGAGGTGGCGCGGCGGACGACCACCTGCGTGTAGCCAGGGTCGCTGTCGAAGCGCAGCGTGTGCGCCAGCGGCGGCAGCGGCGGCAGTTCCTCGTGATCCGGCAGCTGGGTGACGATCTCAAGCTCGCGGATGCGGCGAATGCCATCGTCGCCGGCATCCAGCGGTCGCCGGCCCGCCAGCAGCTCGGAGCCATCGGTTTCACCGCCGTCGTCGCTGTCCACATCGCAGGGATCACTGCCGGCGGCGTACTCGGCGGCATTGCTGGCGCCGTCGCCGTCACGATCGCTGCTGGCATCGGCGCTGGCCGGGTCCAGGCAGACCTGACGCGACTCGTAGCGGTCTGGCAGTCCGTCGTTGTCGGCGTCGGCGACCACCGCCTCGCGCTGCACGCTGAAACTGCCGCGGGCGACCAGCAGCTGCGGGGCCGCCGGCGTGCCGATATTGATCTCCGCGCGCACCTGCACGCTGCCGGCACTGCCGGCAGCGCCCTCGGTGTCAATCACGCCCGTCAGGCTGCCTTGATCGGTGGCGCGATAGAGCGCGCTGTAGATGCGATCGCCGGCGAACTGGTCGCCCTGGCTGCCGTCGTCGCGCAAGGACAGCACCAGCGTGCCGGCGCCGACCTTGGTCAGCGTGGCGCTGGCGGTGGCGGGCGCGCTGGCTGCGCCCAGCTGCGTCAAGGCCGCCTGGATCAGCACTGGCTCGCCGATGCGGAAGTACTCCACCGCCTCGTTGTCGCCGCTGGCGCGGGCGAATCCGAGCTGCAGCGAGTCCTGCGGCTGGGTCACCGCGGCCGCGTAGTCGAAGGCAATGGGGCCACCGGCACCAGAAGGATCGACCTCCAGCCGCCAGTTGCCCGCCGGCGCATTGCTGACGTGGAAGGCGAAGGAGCGATCGTCCTGGTAGATCTCGACGCCAGCGCCGCTGGTGACCTGACTCAGGTCGGGGCGATACAGGCGCACCGCGCTCAAGGGGGTGGCGCTGACGCCGTCGAACACTTTGACGTGCGGGGTGCTGGCGCTGGACTGCGGCATGGTGATGTTGATCACGGCGGGCGAGCCGACGCCGGTGCTGGCGCTGGCGGACGCGGCGCCCTGGCGACGCGTGATGCGATTGACGATCTGGTCCAACGCGGTCGTCAGCGTACTGCGATCGACGCCCGTCGCGCCGACCGCGGCCCAGTGGTAGCTGCCGCCAGTCTGGCTGGCCAGACGCGCGTACAGCGGCTGATCGGCCTGCGTGCCGAGCGCCAGCACGTGCACGCGGATGCCGGCGTCACGCGCCTGCGTGGCCAGCGCATCGGCGCTGGTGGCGATGCCATTGCCGCTGTCGGTGATCAGCAGCAGATGGCGCTCGCCGCCGTTGCCCTGCGCGGTGTAGGCGCTCAGGCTGGAGATCAGCACGTCCTCCAGCTTGATCGTGCTGGCGGTGCCCGGCGTCAGCGCGGCCAGATCGCTCAGCCACTGGCTGCGCTGGGCGCTGTTCAACGTCGCCAGCGGCGTCAGCTGCGTTGCATTGGCGGCGGCGCTACCAGTGCTGCCGGCCACGCGCAACAGACCGAGGCGGGCGTCGCTGGGCAGCGCCTGACCGACCAGCCGTGCCGCCAGCGTCGCCGTTTGCAGGCGCGGCGCCACGCTGGGCTGGCCCATGCTGGCGGTGCTGTCGATCGCCACCAGCACCTCCGGCTGGTGGGCGCCGACGCGCAGACCGCCGGGGATGTCGATGCTGCGGCCGGCGGCGCGGATCTGCGCCGTGTACATGCCGGCCGGCAAATTCGGGGTGGCCACGCTGACACGTATCCGCGCCGCGGCCTCGCGCACTTTCTGCACCGCCGGCAACAACAGCGCGACGCCGCCCGGATCGGCGACCACCGCCAGATCATCCAGATCCAGCGTATCGAAACCACCACCACCCGGCTCGGACACCTGCACGCTGAACTGCGCCAGCGAGGCAGTGCCCGGCGTGCCGGTCACCAGCGGCGTGCCAGTGCCGAGCCCGGCCACCAGCGGCAGCGGCGGCGGCGCCAGACAGCGCAGCGCCAGCGTGCCGGCGTAGTCGCTGTGCCAGCCGGACATGATCGCGACGATGCGGTCGTAGCGCGCGCTCGGCTGCACCAGCAGTTGCTTCCAGCTCTGCGCGCGCCATTTGTACAGCTTGCGCGGCTTGCCGGGTGCGGTCCCTTCGATCGCCACCAGCGCGTGCAGTGCGTCCGGCAGGATCAGCTGCGCGTTGGCATTCAGCGGAATCAACGCGGTGGGCGTGGCGGTGAACTGCAGCGTGCTGCCGGCCGGACAGCTGGAGGTATCGAAGGCGATGTAGCGCCCGCCGAAGCGCTTGGCGGTGATCGCCGCGCTGGCCGCCGTGCCGTTGCTCGGCACGCTGAGCGTCTGGCTGATGGTCACCGGGCCGAACTGCATCAGGTTGTTGCGCAGCGGCACCGGCTCCTCGTCGCGGTAGCTGTAGCGCAGGCGGAAACTCTCGCCGACCTGGGACAGATCCAGATCCTTGAGCAGATTGGCGATGGTGAAGTCGTGGTAGGCGTTGGTGACGTTATCGCCCGGCTGGTACTGCTGGATCACCTCGTTGGTGACGTCGACGATGGAGGGATCGGACATGCGCGTCTGCGCCAGTTCCCACCAGTTCTTCAAGAAATCCACGCCCAGCCCCGGCTCCACCCGATAGCTGCCGTACTGCTCCATCAGATAGGTCCAGAACAGCGCCGAGCGGTAGCTGGAGCTCCAGATCGTGCGGTCTGGGTTTTTCAGGTAACCGTCGACCTCGCCGCGGAAGGTGGCGACACAACTGGCAGCGGGATCGAGATCGAGGTCGAAGTAGATCTTGTCTTGCAGCGCGCGCGCATGGCCCTCGCAGGCGGTGGAGCCGAAACCGCCGGCGCAGCCGCTGCCACCGCCATCGATGACGTAGCCGAACTCGACGTGATGGAACAGCTCGTGGCCGAGGATGCCGCGCACGCAGGACTCGCTGCGGCCGGCGTAGACCTCGGTCGGCATGATGATCTGCTCGGCGGTGGCGAAGCCGTTGTCGCAATCGAAGGGATCGCCGTTGGCGCAAGCCCAGAACACCACGTCCTTGGTGCCGCCGAGGAACCAGGGCTCGCGAAAACCGCGGCCGACGTAGCCGGCGTGATAGCCGAGCGGATTGCCCGGGCTGGCGGTGCCGCTGCGATCGAGCGCGTTGGCGGCGTTGAACATCTGCACGGACGGCATGAAGTCCGGGGTGCCGCTCAAGCCGCGGCGCAGGTTGTAGGACTGGGTCGGCGTCGTGACGACCAGTTCCAGCGGCGGCTGATTGCTGGGGATGGCGGCGTCGGCCGCGGCGATCTGCAGCGCCAGCGCGAGTGCGAGCGTGGCGCGCGCTGCCAGCCGGGTCGGTGGCGCGGCGTGGCGGCAGTGGTGGGAGTGACGACTTGCCAGTTGCATGGGGATTCCATCGGCGGGGTGACTGATCAGCCGTACGCAGCCGGGCGGCGACAGGGATCACGCCCTGCTTCTTCACCACGGCTGCACCCGGCCCACCGGCAGACTCCGGAAGTCCTGTTCGTGAATACTGACGATGAGCTCACCGGCTACCAGCGCCGCCCCCGGCGCGCGCCCCCGCAATGTGCTGGACTGGATCGAATGGCTGGGTAACAAGCTGCCGGAGCCGCCGATCCTGTTCTCGATCCTGGCCGGCATCGTGGTGCTGCTGTCGGCGCTGGGGTCGGCGCTGGACTGGCAGGTGCAGCCGGTGAAGCCAGTGATCCAGACCGAGACCGTCGTCGATGCCAGCGGGCAATCGCAGCGCGTGCCGGTGCTGGATGCCGAGGGCCGTCCAACGCTGACGCTGGAACCGGCCGGCGCGCCGATCGAACCGCGCAGCCTGCTCAGCAGCGACGGCATCTACTGGATGCTGTCCTCGATGCTGCGCAATTTCGCCTCGATGCCGGCGCTGCCGCTGATCTTCGTCGCCATGCTCGGCATCGGTCTGGCCGAGCGCTTCGGCTTTTTCAGCGCCTTGATGCGCTGGCTGGCTTTCCTGACGCCGCAGCGTTTTCTGACGCCGATGGTGGTGTTCCTGGGCGCCAATTCCTCGGTGGCCAGCGACGCCGGCTACATCATCCTGCCGCCGCTGGCCGCGGCGCTGTTTCTGGCGGTGGGCCGACATCCGGTGGCCGGGTTGGCGGCGGCCTTTGCCGGGGTCGCGGGCGGCTTTGGCGCTGGTCTGTTTCCCACCGGCGGCGATGGCGTGCTGGCCGGCTTTGCCCAGGACGCCGCACGCGTGATGGATCCCAGCTACACGGTGACCATCCTGCACAACTTCTGGTTCAAGTCGGCCTCGGCGCTGCTGGTGACTGCGGTCGGCTGGTATGTCACCGACAAACTGGTCGAACCACGCCTCAATCGCCTGCACCCGGAAGACCGCGACAGCGGCGATGTGCGGGCGATGGCCGATATGGCGCTGAAGCCCGCCGAGCGCAGCGCGCTGCGCGCCGCGCTGCTGACGATGCTGGCGCTGCTGGGCGTGTGCGCCGCCTTGATCCTGACGCCGGGCATGCCGCTGCACGGCGAGGGCAAGCAGACGCTGGCCAACGGCCGCGTACTGGTACAGCAGGCGGTGACGATCATGCCGGCCGACCACGAGACCGCCGCACCCGCGCACGACGTGCTGGCGCGCGAGCCCTTCACCATCGTCGAGGCCGAGGTGCCCGGCCGTCTGGTGGAAACGCCGGGCCCGCGCTGGTCGCAGGTGATCGTGCCGATCATCCTGATCGTGTTCCTGATTCCAGGCCTGGTGTACGCCTGGCGCACCGGGCAACTGCATAGTCAGCGCGACTTCAACGACGCCATCTACCACGGCATCCGCAGCATCGTGCCGGTGCTGGCGATCCTGTTTTTCCTCGCCCAGTTCGTCAATTACCTGAGCTACTCCAACCTCGACCGCATGCTCGCCTACGCCGGCGGCAGCCTGCTGTTCGACGCCGCGCTGCCGATCGGCCTGCTGATCGTGCTGTTCGTCGGCGTGGTCATCCTGGGCGATTTTGCGATGAGCGGCATGCTGAGCAAGTTCGGCGTCTTGGCGCCGATCTTCATCCCGATGTTCATGATGGTCGGCATGAGCCCGGAGTTGACCACCGCGGCCTATCGCATTGGCGACTCGGTGGTGAACATCGTCACCCCGCTGAACTCCTACATGCTGATCGTGCTCGCCGTGCTGCAACGCTACCGCGCCCACGCCGGCGTCGGCACGCTGCTGGCACTGATGGTGCCCTACTCGGTGTTCCTCGGCATCTGCTGGACGCTGTTGCTGCTCGCCTTCTACGTCCTCGGCCTGCCGCTGGGACCGGGCGCGGGGCTGGGGTATGGGCCGCAGTAGCTGTAGGGGGAAAAGGGGAAAGGGGAAAAGGAAAGGGAGAAGCGCGTGGCCGATGACGGCGGCGCGTGAGCAAAAGCGGGGCAAGGGGCGGGGGACCAGCCATGCGGCGACTGCGATGCGCTGTCGCCAGTTTTCAGAACGAGTAAGCGCGCCGAAGGCGAGACTTGGACCGTGAGCCAGTCTCGTGAGCCGCGTTGCGAGTCAGCATCGTCTGCTTCCCGGCTGCCGCGGCACCCACCCTTTTCCCCTTTCCCCTTTTTCCCGCCTACGCCTTGCCCAACAAG
This sequence comes from Lysobacterales bacterium, assembly GCA_046346965.1. Taxonomy (GTDB): domain Bacteria; phylum Pseudomonadota; class Gammaproteobacteria; order Xanthomonadales; family SZUA-5; genus JAXMHB01. The sequence goes on along the minus strand of JAXMHB010000002.1, from coordinate 340,937 downwards.
CGCATGATTTCCTTGAAGCGCAGCTGCAGGCCTTCGCGATTGCCGTGCTCGTCGAGCAGCTTGAGCGCGCTCGGCACCAGGAAGGCACGGTCGGTGCACTCGATGATGGCGGCGATTTCCTGCATCTCGCGCTCCAGTGACTGGGTGGACGGCAAGAAGCCTTCAAAGGTCGCCTGGAGCCGCTCCTTGCCGAGCTTTTCCTCGCCGGCCAACAGCGCCTCGCGCCAGGCGCGGCCGACCAGCGCTTCGATGTCGGCGCCCGAGATATCGCCGACGTAGGGCACATCGGGCACGTCGGCGGACTCCAGCGCGGCGCCGAACTTCTTGGCGATCACGGTGAAGTAGCTGCGAATCTCGTCCTGGGTCTGCGGGTAAAACAGCGGAATGTGGATTTCGGCGCGACCTTGGCGCTTGATGTCGATCGGCAGCAGATCCGGCCGCGCGGTCAGCAGCATCCACAGGATCTTGCCGCGATAGTCGGTGTCGCCCATGGCGTTGGCGATCATGCCGAACACGCGGCTGCCGACGCCGGAATCGCCGCCCTGCTCGCGCTGGCCGAGCATGGCGTCGGCCTCGTCGATGATCACCATCACCGGACCCATGCCGCGCAGCACGCCCAGCACACGCTCCAGATTGGCTTCGGTCTCGCCCACGTATTTGCTGCGGAAGTTCTTCAGCTTGACGCAGGGAATGCCGATCGACCCGGCCAGACAGGTGGCGAGGAAGGTCTTGCCGGTGCCCACCGGCCCGTTGAACAGATAGCCCATCGGCGCCACGTCCAGCCGCCCGCGCTTGATGATCTCGGCATCGTCGAGCAGGCGCTTCTTGGCGGCGTCGTGGCCAACCACGCGTTCCAGACCGTACTTGGGCTCGATGAACTCCAGCAGATCCTGCGCCTGGCGCTCGATCAGCGCCTTTTTGCGCGCCTTGAAGCGCTTGTCGTCCAGGCGCTCGCCGGTGCGTCGGCTGCTTTCGATCAGCACCGCCAGATCGGCCAGCGTGACCGCTGCCGTCAACTGCGCCAGCGCGTCGACGCCGAAGTCGGAAAAGCTCGATACCTCGACGCCCTCGGTCAGCGTCCGCAGGAAGCGCAGACGCTCGGCCTCATCGGGCAGCGGCAGTTCGATCGCATTGACGTGAGGGCTGCCGACCAGCCGGTCATGAAAATCGGCGAGGCGCTCGTCGATCAGCACAAAGGCCAGATTGCTGCGCTTGACGTAGGGATTGGCCGCCCATTTGAGCAGGGTCACCAGATTGGCCGCCGACCCGGCGCCGCCGCGCTCGGCATCGGGGACGACGAAGGAGGCGAAGTCGAACAGGATGGCGATGCGGATGCGCTCGGATTCCTTCGCCGTCAGATTGGCCAGCACCAGCCGATCGAGCAGATACAGCGCCTGCGTGGGGTCACGCGGCAGCTTCTCGGGATCGCCGATGCGGCGCGCGATCTGGCCCACCATCTGGCGCTGGCGCTCGACGTCGCCGCCGCCCAGCGGCTTGATGCCGTGCGCGAGGTCGAAGGACAGCACCAGATCGAAGCGCCCGAACAACTGCGTCGCCAGAAACTCGTTGAGCGCGCCGTAGCGCGGCCGCTCGGCGCCGCTCAGCGGTACCAGATCGTTGGTATTGCCGTGCAGCAGGAACATCGCCGAGGTGCCGGCGTAGTACAGATCCACCAGCCGTTTGGCCCAACCGGGCAGGTGCTCAGGCAGTGGCGCTGGCGTCGACATGGCGGGGCTCCAGAGGCAGGAGCCCGCAATGATGCCCACTTCCGCTCGGAGTGTCGGCCTCCTGGGCGGCGACCGCTGGATCAGCCGCGCGACAAGGGCTGACCCGCCGCTACGCAGCGGCGCAAGCGCTCGGCGACCGTCCAGGCGCCGGACTGCCGATCGCCCGCGTCGGCCGCGGCATAGCGCTCCATCGCCGCGATCACCTGCGGCAATCCGACCTCATCGGCATAGGCCATCGGGCCGCCGCGATAGCGCGGGAAGCCGTAGCCGGTCAGGTAGACCACATCGATGTCGCTGGCGCGGATTGCGATGCCCTCATCGAGCAGCCGCGCGCCCTCATTGACCAGCGAGTACACCAGTCGCTCGACGATCTCCTGCTCGCTGATCGCGCGGCGCTCAATGCCGATCTCGGCCGAGTACCCGATGACCAGGGCGTCCACCCAGGCGCTTGCGTGCGCCTGCCGGTCGCCCGGCCGATAGTCGTACCAGCCGGCGCCAGTCTTTTGCCCGTAGCGACCGGCCTCACACAGGCGGTCGAAGATGCCGGGATAGCGCAGGCCGGGGCGCTCGACCGCGCGGCGCTTGCGGATCGCCCAACCGATGTCATTGCCGGCCAGATCGCTCATCCGGAACGGGCCCATGGCAAAGCCGAAGCGCTCCATGGCGGCGTCGATCTGTTGCGGCAAGGCGCCCTCTTCCAGCAGAAATCCGGCCTGCCGACTGTACTGCTCGATCATCCGGTTGCCGATGAAGCCATCGCAATTGCCGGCGACCACGGCGGTCTTGCCGATCCGCCGCGCGAGCGCCAGCGCGCTCGCCAGCACCTCCTTGGCGGTGGCGGCGCCACGCACGATCTCCAGCAGCTTCATCACCTGCGCCGGGCTGAAGAAGTGCAGCCCAATCACATCGGCCGGACGCGAGGTGCAGGCGGCGATACGGTCCAGATCCAGCGTCGAGGTGTTGCTGGCGAGGATGGCGCCTGGTCGTGCGCTGGCATCCAGCGTGCGGAACACCGCCTCCTTGACCGCGAGATCCTCGTACACCGCTTCGATGATCAGATCGCAGTCGGCGCAGGCGGCGGGTTGGAGCGCCGTCTCCAGCAGATCGAGCCGCTGCTCGGCTTGCGCCGTCGTGATCGCGCCACGCTTGACGCTGCTCTCGTACTGCTTGCGGATCTGCGCCACACCGCGCTCCAGCGCCGCTGGCGTGCTGTCGACCAGCGTGACCTGCAGGCCGGCGTTCAACAGGCTCATCGCGATGCCGCTGCCCATGGTGCCGGCGCCAACGACGCCGACGCGCTCGATGGGACGCACCGGCGTCTGCTCCGGCACATCCGGCACCTTGGCGCAGGCGCGCTCGGCGAAGAAAGCGTGCCGCAGCGCGCGCGATTCCGGACTGTCCATCAGCCGCGCAAAGGCGGCCCGTTCGAGCGCGATGCCGGCGTCGAAGTCGAGCGCAGCGGCGGCTTCCACGCAATCGATGCAGGCGTGCACGGCGGGATAGGCCGCCGATTGGGCCTGCGCGCGCTGGCGCGCGGCGGCGATCAGCGCGGCGTCGGCCTCGACCCGCTGCTCGCGCAGTCGCGGCCGCAGTCCGCGGTCAGAGCAGGCGCGCGCGTGGTCGATCGCGCTTTGCAGCAAATCGCCCTCGGCCAGCACATCGATCAGACGCTGCCCGGGAATGCTCGCCAGCTGCGCGGCCGGCGCCGGATTACCCGAAACGATGATCTCCAGCGCCGGCTGCAGCCCGAGCGCGCGCGGCAGGCGCTGCGTGCCGCCGGCGCCCGGCACCAGACCGATCTTTACCTCGGGCAGGCCGACCTGCGCATCGCGCGCGACCACGCGCGCATGCGCGCCCAGCGACAACTCGGTGCCGCCGCCCATGCACACGCCCTGGATCGCCATCACCACCGGCTTGCTGCAGGCTTCGACGCGGTCGATCAGCGTCAGCAGATTGGGTTCGGCCAGCGCCTCGGGACGACCGAACTCGCGGATGTCCGCCCCGCCGCAGAAGCTCTTGCCGGCCCCGGCGATCACGATTGCGCGCACGTTGGCATCCTGTTCGGCGGCGTCGAGCGCCTGCAGGAAGGCCTGCCGCGTCGCCAGTCCCAGCCCATTCACGGGCGGATTGTTCAAGGTCAGTACCGCCACATCACCACGGCTTTCGTACACGCAAGTCATCAGGACGACTCCAGAGGATGGGTGGGCCGATCAATGCGGCCCGACAGCAGCAATTGCACGGCGAGTCCGGCGTCGGCGACATCGACCGCCTGATCGCTGATCACATCGGCGTAAATGAAGGACTCGCACAGGCGCACGATCAGATAGGACAGCGTATCGACCGCCAGCGGCAGCACCAGGCCGCGCTCGGCCTCGGCCAGCAGCAACTCGCGCACCCGCTCGATGCTGCGCCTTTGCACCGGACCGAGCTTGCTGGTCAGCAGCTTCAGCGCGTACTCCGGGTCCTGACGCACGAACTGGCGCAGCGGCTGGAAGCGCACGATGGCGCGCACCGCGTACTCGCACACCGCCGCCACCCGCGCGGCACCGCGCGCCGCGGTGGCCGCGGCGGCCTCGGCCATCAAGGCCTCGCACATCGACCACAGGATCTCGCCGAGCAGCAAATCGCGACTGCCGACCCAGCGAAAGGCCGTCGCCCGCGCAATCTTCAAGCGCGCCGCCAGCGCGCCCACATCCACCCGCTCCCCGGCCAGCCACTGGCGCTTGGCCAACTGGAACAGATCGAGCGGCGTCACCCTGCGCGCGCCCTCGCGCAAGGCCTGCGCCAGACGGGTGGGGTGGTCAGCCACTGAGGTAGCGGGGAAAAGGGAAAAGGGAAAAGGGGAAAAGGAGTAGCCATGGAGCCGCCACTCCCTTTTCCTTTTTCCCTTTTTCCATTTTCCATCTCCCGAGGCCGCCCTCACATCCTAGACACATCTACAACTTGACGCTAGATGAGTCATCTCCCCACAATGACTCACCCATGAGGAAGCCCCGACCGTGAGCCAGAGCCCGCTGTACGACCGTCGACATTTCGAGTTCATGCTGTATGAACTGCTTGCCGTGGATCAGCTGACGCGCTACCCGCGTTTTGCCGAGCACAGTCGCGACACCTTCGATCAGGCGCTGGCGCTGGCGCATCAGATCGCGCTGGACAAGTTCTATCCGCACAACCGCGCTGCGGATCTGAACGAGCCGCAGATGGTCGACGGCCGCGTGCAGCTGATCCCGGAGATCGGCGAGGCAGTTGCCGCCTTCAATGAAGCCGGCTTTTGCGCCGCGCTGGCGGACTATGAACAAGGCGGCATGCAGCTGCCTTTCGTGGTGACGCAGGCCTGCGATGCGCTGTTCTCGGCGGCCAATCCGGGCACCATCGCCTACCCGGCGCTGGCGCGCGCCGCGGCCAATCTGTTGGCGGTGTACGGCACGCCCGCGCAGCAGCAGCGCTACATGCTGCCGATCGTGCAAGGCCGCTACTTCGGCACCATGTGCCTGTCAGAGCCGCAGGCGGGCTCCTCGCTGGGTGACATTCGCACCCGAGCAGAGCCGCAGCCCGATGGCAGCTATCGCCTGGTCGGCGCCAAGATGTGGATCTCGGCGGGCGATCATGAGCTCGGTGAGAACATCGTCCATCTGGTGCTGGCCAAGATCGTCGGCGCGCCGGCGGGCGTGCGTGGCATCAGCCTGTTCATCGTGCCGCGCTGGCGCGTCAATGCCGACGGCAGTCGCGGGGCGCGCAACGATGTGCAGCTCGCCGGTCTCAACCACAAGATGGGCCAGCGCGGCAGCGTCAACACCTTCCTCAAGTTCGGCGAACAGGGCGATTGCTACGCCGAACTGGTGGGCGAGGCGCATCAGGGCCTCGGCTACATGTTCCACATGATGAACGAGGAGCGCATCGGCGTCGGCATGGGCGCGGTGCAGCAGGGTTCGGTGGGCTATCTGTACTCGCTGAACTACGCGCGCGAGCGCCGTCAGGGTCGCCATCCCGATCAAAAGGATCCGAGCACGCCGCCGGTGCGGCTGATCGAGCATGCCGACGTCCGGCGCATGTTGTTGATGCAGAAGTGTTATGTGGAAGGTGCCCAGTTGCTGGGCTTCTATGCCTCGATGCTGGTGGATCACGCCCATGACGCCGATGAGCGCGTGCGCCAGCAGAGCCATCAGCTGCTCGAACTGCTGACGCCGATCGTCAAGGCCTGGGGCTCCGACTACGCGCTGAAAGCCAATGAGCTGGCGATCCAGATCCTCGGCGGCTATGGATTCACCCGCGACTACCCGGTCGAGCAGTGCTATCGCGACAACCGCATCAATCCGATCCATGAAGGCACCAACGGCATCCAGGCGCTGGATCTGCTCGGTCGCAAGGCGATGCAAAGCGGCGGCATCGGCGTCAAGCTGCTGCTGCAGCGCGTCGCGCAGACCGTCGAGGCAGCGCATGCGCACGCGGAGCTGACCGAACTGGCGGCGCAACTGGCGGCAGCGGCGGCGCTCGCCGGCCAGACCACCGAGATCGCCGGGCGGCGGATGGCGCAGGGCGAGGTGCGCGCCGTGCTGGCCAATGCGCAGCACTACATGACCGTGCTCGGCCACCTGTGCATCGGCTGGATGTGGCTGTGGCAGGCGCAGGCCGCCGCCCAGGCTCTGCCCGGTGCAACTGCCGCCGACGAGGACTTCTACCGCGGCAAACTGCAAGCCTGCCGCTACTTCTTCCGCACCGAGCTGCCGGCCATCGAAAGCGCCGCCCGACTGGTGCAACAGGCCGACGACAGCGCGCTGGCGATGGCCGAGGCCTGGTTCTGACTAGTCCCGAGTCCCGCAATCTTCCGAGGAGTTCCGATGAAAGCCATCGTCTGCGCCCAGTGGGGCGGTCCGGAAACGCTGCAGCGCTTGGACCTGCCGACGCCCGAACCTGGCCCGAAGCAGGTACGCGTGCGCGTGGCGGCGGCCGGCGTCAACTTCCCGGATGTGCTGATCATCCAGAAGAAGTACCAGATGCAGCCGGCGCTGCCCTTCTCGCCGGGCGCGGAGATCGCCGGCACGATTACCGCGGTCGGCAGCGAGGTGCGCGGGCTGACGGTGGGCATGCCGGTTGCTGCACTCTGTGGCATTGGCGGCTTTGCCGAAGAGTGCGTGGTCGATGCGCAAGCCTGCATGCCCCTGCCACCCGGGACGCCGATGACGTTGGCCGGCGGCCTGATCCTCGCCTATGGCACCAGCTGGCATGCGCTGCGGGATCGCGCCGCGCTACAGCCCGGTGAGACCCTGCTGGTGCTCGGCGCTGCCGGCGGCGTGGGACTCGCCGCCGTGGAGATCGGCAAGGCCATCGGTGCCCGCGTCATCGCGGCCGCCAGCAGCGACGAGAAGCTCGCGGTCTGTCGAGAACATGGTGCTGACGAGTTGATCAACTACGCTCAGACGGACCTGCGGCTGGCACTGAAGGAACTGGCGCCCAAGGGCGTCGACGTCGTGTTCGATCCGGTTGGCGGCGCGCTCACCGAAGCTGCCTTCCGCAGCATCGGGTGGCGCGGACGCCACCTCGTCATCGGCTTTGCCGACGGCAACGTCCCCGCCCTGCCCTTGAATCTGCCGCTTCTGAAGGGTGCCTCGCTGGTCGGCGTGTTCTGGGGCGAGTTCGCCAAGCGTGAGCCCCGCGCCAACGCCGCCGGCATGCAGGAACTGCTCGGCTGGATCGGACAAGGAAAGCTCAAGCCGCTGATTTCCCGGCAATACGCACTGGCCGAGGCCCCGCAGGCGCTCGCCGACATGGCGGCGCGCAAGGTGGTGGGCAAGGTGGTGGTGGTTCCTTGAGGGAAAAAGGGAAAGGGGAAAAGGGAAAGGGAGAAGCGGCTGGCGCGAGATGGTCGCGGCGGCGCACGTTGGGTGCGGGTGGAGGAAAAGGGGAAAAGGTAAAAGGAAAAGGGACAAGCGGCTGCGGGAGGCACAGGGGCTGACGCGAGCAACCCAACTGGACACGAAAGCGAGATCGCTAGCGCCGGGCGCAGCACCGGAAGGCCATGACCCTGCTCCGACGCGTCCGGCTCGCGTCGACCGCTCTTCCCTTTTCCCCTTTCCCCTTTTCCCGCCCCTCTACCCCACGCGCTCCAACACCATCGGCACCGGGCCGAAGCGCGGCTGCGGCAGGTAGTGGTCGATCAGCAGGAAGGCGAACAGCGCCGCCAGGTACAGGATCGAATACTGAAAGGTCTTCAGCGCGAACAACTCATTGGGCGGATTCATCAGGCGCACGGCGTAGTACAGAAAGCCGATGCCCAGTACCACGGCGCCGCCGAGGTAGAAGAAACTCGCCATGCCGGTCAGATACGGCAGCAAAGTGATGATGAACAGCAGAATGGTGTACAGCAGGATGTGCCATTGCGTCACGCGCACGCCGTGGGTGATCGGCAGCATCGGGATCGACACCTTCTCGTAGTCGGCGCGCCTGAAGATTGCCAGCGCCCAGAAGTGCGGCGGAGTCCAGATGAAGATGATCAGGAACAACAGCAGCGCGTGCGGATCCAGCGTGCCGGTCACGGCGGTCCAGCCCAGCACCGGCGGCGCCGCGCCGGCAGCCCCGCCGATCACGATGTTCTGCGGCGTCGCCCGCTTCAGGAACAGCGTGTAGATGACGGCGTAGCCGATCAGCGAGGCGAAGGTCAGCACCGCGGTCAGCACGTTCACCCACAGCGACAGCATCAGCATGCTGATCGCCGCCAGGATCAGCGCGAAGATGATCGCCTGGGTTTCGCTGAGGCGCCCGCGCGGCAGCGGGCGGTACATCGTGCGCGCCATCTGCGCATCGATGCGCGCATCCAGAATCTGGTTGATCGCCGCCGCGCCGGCGGCCGCCAGCCAGATACCAGCGGTGCCGATCACCAGCGCACGCCAGCCGGGCAATTCCGGCGTCGCCAGGAACATGCCGACCACGGCGGTGAACACGATCAACGCCACCACCTTGGGCTTGGTCAGCGCCCAGAAGTCGCTGAAGCTCTCGATCAACGCGTTCATCGGAGCTGACGCCGACTCTGCGACAACACCACCAGCGTCAGCGCCAGCAGCACGGCCGCCACGCCGTTGTGCGCGGTGGCCACCGGCAAGGGCAGGTCGTACACCACATTGCTGATACCGAGGCCGATCTGCACCGTCAGCGCACCGGCCAGCGCGACACCCAGCGTGCGCCCGGCGCGATCACGCAACAGATTGAGGATCAGGCCAGCGTAGACGATCAGCACCACCAGCGCGCCGATTCGATGCGTGTAATGAATGGTGGCGCGCGCGGTGGCATCCAGGATGCCGCCCTCGTAGTTGACGCCGATCTCGCGGAACAGCACGAAGGCCTCGCGGAAATTCGTCTCCGGCCACCAGCGACCCACACAGGTGGGGAAGTCCGGGCAGGCCAGCGCGGCGTAGTTGGTGCTGGTCCAGCCACCCAGGAACAACTGCCCGATCAACACCAGCAGCGCCAACACGGCAAGGCGACGCGCCAGCGCCAGACGCCCGGCCGGCGAGCCGTTCAGATGCAGCGCCGCCCACAGCAGCAGCGCGAAGGTGCTCAAACCGCCGAGCAGATGGCCGGTGACGACGATCGGCTTCAGCTGCATGGTCACCGTCCACTTGCCGAGCAAGGCCTGGAAGATGATCAGCCCGAGCGCCGCCAGCACGAAGCGGTAACTGGTCGGCGCATCCAGCCGTCGCGCCGCCCAGATCGGCCACAGCATCGCCGCCGCGGCCGGCAGCAGCGCGGCGGTGCGCACATCTGCCGTGTACATCGCGATCGCGGTGATCGCCAGCAAGGCGGCGCCGACCACCGCCACGCGCGCCTGGCGTTCTCGGCCGGCGGCGATCCAGGCCAGCGCCAGCACGATGACGCCGAGTCCGCCCGCCAGAAAACGATGCACCATTTCCTTCCACGCCTTCGGCACTTCCACCGCGCGCTGCGGATAGGCCTCGTTGGCGCGGGCAATGTCCTCGCTCGCGGTCGGCCAGGTGACATGTCCGTAGCAACCCGGCCAGTCGGGGCAGCCGAGGCCCGCATGCGACAGCCGCACATAGGCGCCGAGCACGATGACGGTCAGCGTCACCACCACCGTCACCCAGATCAGGCGGCGAAATCCACGATGCTCGATCATGTGCCCACCTTGCTCCAGCGCAGCAGGTGCGCCAAGTCCTTGCGCACATCGGTGGGATCGGCGTCGGGCCGATAGCGCATCATCGCGTTACCCAGCGGATCGACCAGCACCACCGCGCCCTCCGGCTCCTTGAGCACCCAGTCGGGCGGCGCCTGCCACGCGGTCCAGCGCGCCGGGTCGACCACGCCGGTATCGTTCCAACCCACCATCTGCACGCGATCCATCTCTTTGCCCTGCGCCTCGCGCATACGCTCCAGCAGGCCGATGCGGCGGGTGCAGGCGGCATCGCACTGGGCCGGCAGGTGCACCAGCACGCTCCAGCGATGGCCGTTGGCGAACAAGCTGCGCTCGGCCTCGGTCCCAGTCAGCGGCAGCACCGGCTTGATCAGCTCGCCGCGATTGCGCGTTTGCTGCGGGTCCCAGTGAAACCAGCGCGTCTGCAGCAGCAGCGCAATGACGGCTGGCAGCAAGAAGGCCAGGACGATCAGGATCAGTTGCAGTCGACGTGTATTCATGGATCGATCAAGTGCGTGCCCGGCGCCATTGACGCCAGGTCAAAACGGAATAAATGGCGAGTACCGCCAGCGCGAGGCCAAACCATTGCACGGCGTATCCGCGATGGCGCTCGGGCGGCAGCATGCCGGCGCGTATGGACGCCGCGCGCGGAGCATCGGCGTCCTCCAGCACGTAGTCTAGCAGCGGCCGCCCGAGCCGGCCGCTGAGCTCGGTGATGTCGATCCGCGTGGTCAGCAGCGGCCACTCGGTGGCAGGTGCCGCGCCCAGCTGCAGGCCGGCGCCCGGCGGATCGAGCAACATGCCGCTCAGGCGAATCTGGCCGGGTAACTCGGCCGGAAGCGGCGGCGACAGCGCGCGATCCGGCCACGGCAACCAGCCGCGATCGACCAGCACCGCGCGCGGATCGCCGTTGATCTGGAAGGGCACGTAAGCGCGCACGCCGCTCTGACCCTCGCGCAGTTGGTTATCCAGCAGCACCGTGTGGGCGCCGTCGAACTCGCCGCTCAGCTCCACGGCACGAAAGGCCAGACCCAGGCCATCCTTGCCAGCCTCGGCAAAAGGCACCGGCGCCGCCGCCTGCGCGGCGTCGATGCGCGCCAGCAACACCTCTTTTTGCTGCGCCCGCCCCAGCTGCCAATAGCCCATGCCGGCCAAGCCAGCGGCGACCAGCAAGGTCAGCAGCAGGTACAGGAGGGAGCGCAGGCTGTGCACGGCGGCATCTCGCACTAAAGCGCTACAATGCCGGCTTGTGTGTCATCTGCCCGTTGAGGGGCATACATGATCAAACTGGTAATCGTGCTGTTCATGGGCTTCATCGTCTACAACCTGGCGGCGGGCTGCTATTACATGCTGACCGATCAAGGCAAGAGCGAGCGCGTCGTGCGCGCGCTGTCCTGGCGCATCGGGCTGTCGATCCTGCTGTTCGGGCTGATTGCTGCCGGCATCTATTCGGGCGTCATCCAGCCGCACCAGATCATGCGCAGCACCGGTTGAGGCCCCTGCGCTGCCGATTCTGCGCAGCGCTCAGCCGAGTCCCAGACCCGGCGGATATTCGGGTTTCTGATCGCGCGCCAGCAGCGACTTCAGTCCATCCGCAGGCGTGGTCTCGCCCAGCAGCACCGCCTGCACTCTGGATGAAATCGGCAAATCCAGCCCGAAGCGCGCTGCGAGCCGCATCACTTCGTTGGCGGTCTGGATGCTCTCGACCACCTGACCGATCTCGGCGACCGCCTGCGTCAGCGGCGTGCCGCGACCCAGCGCGAGTCCAAGGCGCCGATTGCGCGACAAATCGCCGGTGCAGGTCAGCACCAGATCGCCGAGACCGGCGAGGCCGATGATGGTTTCGGCACGGCCGCCCAGGCACAGATTGAGCCGCAGCATCTCGTTCAGGCCGCGCGTGATCAGTCCCGCACGTGCGTTCAACCCGAGCTGCATGCCGTCGCAGATGCCGGTGGCGACCGCCAGCACGTTCTTCATCGCACCGCCCAACTCGGCGCCGCGAATGTCGTTGCCGCTGTACGCACGAAACTGCGGCCCATGCAGGGCCTTGGCCATGCGCTGGGCAAAATCGTCGTCGTCGGAATGCACGGTTACGGCGCTGGGCAGCGAGAGCGCCACCTCTTTGGCGAAGCTGGGTCCGGTCACCACCGCCTTGGGCAGCGCCAGCCCGAGCACGCGATCAGCGACCTCGTGCAGGAAATCGCCGGAACCGGGCTCGAAGCCCTTGGTGGCCCAGGCCAAACCGCGCAAACCGGCGTCAACCGCCGGCCGCAGCAGCGGCAGCGTCTGCGCGAACGCGTGGCTGGGCACCACCACCAACACGGTGTCGACGCCATCCAGCGCGCGTGTCAAATCGGTGCCATAGACAATGCTGCCCGGCAAAGGGATGCCGGGCAGGTAGCGCGGGTTCTCCTGCTGGCCGTCAGCGCAGGCCACCAGTGCCTGCGGCTGACGTCCCCACAGACGCACATCCAGACCGTTGCGCGCCAACAGCGCCGCCAGGGCTGTGCCCCAGGAACCGGCGCCGAGGACCGCGATGCGCGCGACCGCACCCATCGGTGCTGATCAGGCCGCCTGCTGGCGACGACGCTGGTCAGCGTAGATCTGTTCGAAGTTGATCGGCTGCAGCAGGAACGGCGGGAAACCACCCTGCTCGACCAGGTAGGAAATCGCCTGACGGGCGTAGGGGAACACCACGTGCGGGCAGTAGGTGCCAATGACCATGTCGAGCTGCTGCGGGTCAAAGCCGACCAGACCGAAAATGCCGGCCTGCTGCACTTCCGCCAGATAGGCGGTCTTCTCGCCGACCTTGCAGGTCACGGTGACGGTCAGCACGACTTCGTAGACGCCCTGCGCCAACTGCTGCGCCTTCTGGCCCAGATTCAGCTCGATGCGCTGCTGGCCCTGCTCCTGGAAGATGTGCGGGGCGCCCGGCGCTTCGAACGAGGCGTCCTTGACGTAGATCTTCTGCACGGACAGCTGCGGACCGGCCTGCTCGCCGCCGTTGCCGTTGGCTGCCGGGTTGGTGTTTTCTTCGTTCGCCATGTTGAATCGTCCTTCAGAAGCAAGAGAGCCCGGTCAGCCGCAAGGCGGTCTGCGGGAGGAAGTACAGCAAGGGGGCGCCCAAGGTGCGCGGAGCCGCCGATTATCGCACGGTCCCGCACGCGCAGCTAAGAAAGCGCTGGGCAAGTCGGTGCGGCGGGAATATGGGGAGCCTGCACTCGGCTTTCAAGTCCCGGTCACGCAGCCCTGAAACGCGCAGGGCGCGGTATCGCTCCGCGCCCTGCCTTATCGCTCTGGATCGCCGGTCTCAATCTTCGAACAGCGCACGCATCTTCTTGAATGCCGCTGCCTCGATCTGGCGGATGCGCTCGGCCGAGACTTTGTACTCATCGGCCAGATCCTGCAGCGTCGCCTTCGGTTCGGCCAACCAGCGCCGAGTCACGATGTCGCGGCTGCGCGCATCGAGCTTCTCCAAGCCCTCGGTCAGCGTATCCAGCTGGTGATCGCCGGCGTCGGCGCTTTCCAGGCTCTCGTAGGGATTGGCGGCCTGATCGACCAGGAAGGCAATCGGCGCCGGACGGGCGTCGGTGTCGTCATCGGCCGGGGCGTCGAAAGCGACGTCCTGTCCCTGCATGCGCGCTTCCATTTCAACCACGGTTTCCGGATCGACGCCCAGATCCTTGGCCACCGCCTGCACTTCCGCCGCGTTCATCCAGCCGAGACGGGTCTTGGCGCGCCGCAGATTGAAGAACAGCTTGCGCTGCGCCTTGGTGGTCGCCACCTTGACGATGCGCCAGTTGCGCAGGATGAATTCATGGATCTCGGCGCGGATCCAATGCACGGCAAAGGAGACCAGACGCACGCCCATGCCGGGATCGAAGCGCTTGACCGCCTTCATCAAGCCGATATTGCCTTCCTGGATCAGATCCGAGATGCCCAAGCCGTAGCCGGCATAACCGCGCGCCACGTGGACCACGAAGCGCAGATGCGACATCACCAGTTGCCGGGCAGCTTCCAGATCGCCGTGTTCACGGAAACGGCGCGCCAGTTCCTGTTCGTCCTCGACCACCAGCACCGGAATGCGGTTGACCGCGCCGATGTAGGCGTCGAGGCTGCCCACCGTCCCGAGTACCGGAAGGTTGTGGGCGACCAATGCCTGGGTGCTCATAGCGTGACTCCTGATCGGTGTGGAGGCTCTATGGCCTCGCGATGGGGACTAGTTTAGCACTCACACTATGAGAGTGCTAATGGGCCCAAGTTCCCGCTGCGGCAGTCTCGTTCAGTTTGCGTATACAACAGGTGCTCAGCGCAGTTGCCAGTCGATCGGCGTCAGGCCGCGCGCCTTCAGCCAGGCATTGGCGCGGCTGAAATGCGCACAGCCGATGAAGCCGCGATAGGCCGACAGGGGCGAAGGATGCGGCGCCCGCAACACCAGATGCCGACGCGCATCGACGATCTTGCCCTTGGCCTGCGCGTAGGACCCCCAGAGCATGAACACCAAGCCCTCGCGCTCGGCATTCAGCAGCGCCACGATGCGGTCGGTGAAAGCTTCCCAGCCCTTGCCCTGATGCGAGCCGGCGCGCGCACGTTCGACCGTCAGCACGGCATTCAGCAGCAGCACGCCCTGATCGGCCCACGGGATCAGGCAACCGTGGGCCGGCGGTTCGATGCCCAGGTCGCGCTTGAGTTCAGCGTAGATGTTGACCAGCGAGGGCGGCACGTCGACGCCGGGCGGCACCGAGAAGCACAAGCCCTGCGCCTGTCCCGGCCCGTGATAGGGGTCCTGGCCGAGGATCACGACTTTCACCCGGTCAAAGGGCGTGTGGTCGAGCGCAGCGAAGATCAGCCGCGCGGGCGGATAGATCTCTTTGCCGGCGGCCATTTCGCTGCGCAGGAAGGCACGCAAGGATTGCATCGGCGCCGAGGTGAGCTCCGGCAGCAGGCGCTCTTTCCAGCTGGCGTCCAGCCGGATGCGCCCGGCGGCGGCGGCGGCGTCAACAGCCATGCTTCAGGCCTGCGCTTGCGCGCGTATGGCCTTGGCCACCCTCAACTGGAAGCCGAGCTTGGTGATCAGCAGACGCTCTTCGGTCGGCTTTTGCACCAGATCATTGGCACCGGCACGCAGCAGCGCGGTCTGGTTGGCGGCGTTGTCATCGCCAGTCATCACCAGTATCGGCATCGTGCCCTTGCCGTAACCGAAGCGTCCGCGCACGACCTCCAGCAGATCGCCACCGGTCATGCCGCCCTTCAGATAGACATCGGTCAGGATGATGTCGGCACCCAATCGGCCCTCGGCCTTGGCGCGATCCAGGATGTCGATGGCGTCCTCGACGCTGACGACGTGATTCACCTTGAGCCCGTGCTTTTCCATCATTCGGCGTGTCGCCACCGCGACCACGCGGGAATCCTCCACGTACAGCACCTCGCCGGTGATCTGGCCCTCCGGGCGCACATAGCCGCGGATGAAGGTGCTGAGCGCTTCCGGCCCCAGCGATTTGTCGAAATAGTCGGTGACGACATCGGAGCTGAGATCGCGGCTCTCCAGGCGCTGGTTGACGTCGCCGGAGACGACCACAATCGGGATGTAGGCCTGCGGCGAGTGTTCGCGCACGTAGCGCGCCAGTTCCAGCCCGTCCATGTCCGGCAAGCGCAGCGCGGTGGTTACCAGATCCACCACGCCGGTGGCCAGCTGTGCCTTGGCTTCCTCACCGGTACTGCACGACAGCACGGTCACGCCCGGCAAGTCGTTGTGCAGCAAATGGTCGATGATCTTGCGGACCACCTTTGATCCGTCGACCACCATCACCCGCGGTGTATCGCTGGTGATGTGTCGAGTCACCGATACTTCCATGCCTGCCCCCTTCCCTGTGCAGTGCGCTCGTTCAACGCGGCTCGGCCTCACGCAGATGGCGTGCGCTCGCGAGCCAGGCCCCCAGCCAGCCCAGCGCAGCGCCATAAGCGACCAGCAGCGCGGCGCCGCGCCACCCCAGGCCCTGCAAGACAAAGCCGGTCCCGTAGCTTAACGCAAGCCGATCGACGGCGGGTTGGATCACGCTCAAACCCGCATAGACCAAAGCCAGCGCCAGCGCCGACCCGACCAGGCCGTACCAGATGCCGATGTAGAGAAAGGGCCGGCGCACGGTGCCGTCGCTGGCGCCGAGCAGCTTGAGGATCAGAATCTCCTCGCGCTTCAGCGAAATCTCCAGCCGGATGGTGTTGCCGACCACCAGCAGTACGGCCACGGCCAGCAGCGAGGCGCCGAGCAAAATCGCCCGCCGCGCCAGATCGAGCACCGCTTCCAGGCGCTCCAGCCAGCGCCGGTCCACCTGCACCCAGTCCACCTCGGGTTTGGACGCCAGTTCGGCCTTGAAGTCATCGAGTCGGGCGACGCCGGCTGGCGTCAGCCGGATGATCACCAGCGCCGGCATCGGATTGGCATCGAGTGCCGCCAGCGCCTCGGCGAAGTCGCTGAGTTCGCGCAATTCCGCCAGCGCGTCGTCGGGCGAGCGGATTTCGCTGCCGGCCACTTCGGGGCGCCCATCCAGGCTGCCGGCCAGTTCCACGGCGCGCTCGACCGGCTCACCCGCGGCCAGAAAGACGGTCAGATCGCCGCTCGGGCGCCAGGCCACGGCAGCGCGGTCGATTTGATCCAGCGCCAGAAAACCGAGCGCCGGCAGCAGCAGTGCCACGGCAATCACGCCGAGCGTCAGCAACTGCCCGAGCGGATCGCGCAGCAGTCGCGCGGCGCCGGCACGCAGGCCGTCGCGGTGCGAGCGCAGCCAGGCGTGGCGGCGATTGCCGGCCGGTCGCTGCAGCGGACGTTCAACCGCCTCGGGCATACCACTCCTCCGGGCGGAAATCGTCGATCAGCCGTCCGCGGTCGAGCACCAGCGTGCGCCGCTTCATGCGCTGGATCAGCGGCAGATCGTGGCTGGCGACGATCACCGTGGTGCCTTGCTCTTTCACGCTGACGAAGAGATGCATGATCTCCGCCGCCAGCTTGGGATCGAGGTTGCCGGTAGGTTCGTCGGCGAGGATCAGGTCCGGCGATCCGGCCAGCGCCCGAGCGATGCCCAGGCGCTGCTGCTCACCCGTCGACAACTCCGCCGGCAAGGCACGCTCGCGCCCGCCGAGGCCCACTTGCTCCAGCGCGCTCAGCACGCGCGGCGTAATGTCGCTCTCGGCCACGCCATCGAGGCGCATCGGCAGGGCGACGTTCTCGTAGGCATTGCGATCCATCAGCAAACGATGGTCTTGAAACACCAGACCGAGCCGGCGCCGGTAGGCCGGCAGCGTGCGTCGGCGGATCTGCGCCAGCGGCTTGCCAAAGGCTTCGATCACGCCTGCACTCGGCTGCTCGATCAGCGCCAGCAGCTTGAGCAGCGTGCTCTTGCCCGCGCCCGAGTGCCCGGTGACGTACACCATCTCGCCGTAGCCGATTTCGAAACTGATGTCCGCAAGCGCCTCTCGCCCTTCGGCGTAGCGCTTGCTGACCAGGTCAAATCGTATCGACATGGGGCGCGAGCATAGACGCGTGCGCCGGCGATTGTGCGCCAGCGTTGGCAGCTTCGGCCGCCGGGCGCGGCGTCCCGTCCGCATTCCAAACCCGCCCGGCGGGATCGAATTCGACCGTTTCCCGGCGTTCGGCCCGGGCACCGAAGCCCAGCACCGCCAACGGGCCGTCTTCCATGCCATCCATTCCCAGCGCCTGTTCCAGATCGATTTCGTTGATCGCCGCCGTGATGAAGGCCCCGTAGCCGAGCTCGCCCGCCGCCAGGAACAGCGTCTGCGACAGATGCCCGGCGTCCAGTTGCAGCACGCGATAGGCCTTGGGGTGATTGCGGTATTTCCAGAAGTTTCGATAGAAGCGCGCGGACAGGATGAGCAGCACCGGCGCCGCCGCGAACCACGCCTGACCGGCCACCGCGGTCAGCGCCAACTGATCGGCCTCCGACTCGCTCAACGCTCGGCAGCACGCCAGCCGATGCGCACCCGCCTCATAGTGATAAAGGCCGGACGACAAGCCGTCCACGCGCCGGGCCAGCACATAGGCCTCGATCGGATGCAGCGCGCCGCCCGAGGGCACCGACTTTTTCACGGCATGGCAATCGGCGCTGAGCGGCTGCACGCCGTGGGCACCGAACACCATGCCGAGCACCTGGGCGAGATCCTGCAGTGGCACGGACACCGCGCGGTAGTTGCGGCAGGTCGCGCGCGCCGCGAGCAGTGCGCTCAGCGGCGTCGGCGCCACCGCCGGCAGAGCCACGCGCGGATCGCTGGCCGGGCGCTGCGGGAAATGCGTGGGAATGGGACCGTAGCGCTCGCTCAACTGATCCAGCGTCAGCCCGGCAGCGCTGCGCGGGTCATCCCGAACCGAGTCCACCCCCTGCCAGCGGCTGGCTGCGTGCAGATGCGCCGACCAGCCGAACCAAGCCTGCGCGCGCACGGCGCTGTCGGCCACCGCGGTGGTCGATGCCGCATCGGCGGCTGCCATGACCAGGCGCTTGTCGATCAGCGCCTCCAACACCGGCCGCTGCTCCGCGTCCACCAGACGCTCGGCGTCCAGCCAGAGATCGTCGGGCAGACGCCCCAGCAAGGCCACCTCGGCCAGGGAAACCACCGCCGGCTGCAGCAAATGCGGTGCCCGCGCGACCCATCCAGGCACTGCCTCGATGGCGCGCTCGCCGCTGAGCAACTGGCGCACATCCAACTGCCATTGCGTACCCGGTTCCAGCACCAGGAACGCGCAACGTCGAACAAGCATCGTGCCTATCTCCGATCCTCGTCGTAGTCTATGCAAGCCACATCACTCAGGGGGACCTATGGCCGACACACTGACACACGAAAGTGCGACCCACTTGCTGGACAAGCTGGCGAATGACGATGGCTTCCGCGAGCACCTGCTCGGCGACCCGGTGGCCGCGATGGCCTCGGTCGGCGTCAAGGTGGACCCGGCGAGCGTGCCGCACGTGCGCAAGCTCCCGAGCAAGGAAGAAATCAAGGCCAATGCCGCAGCCATGAAGGAAAAGCTGCACGGCAAGTCCGGCATGGTGTTCTTCGTACTCGCCTAAGGCGCACCGGCAGGGCGGTATCCGCGCGACGGCGGATACCGCTCATTCCCCGGCATCAGCTGCGTCATCCGCCGCCGTTTCGGTCTGCGGGATTTGCGCGCGCAGCGCGGCATCGGCCTGCGCCCAGCGGGCCTGCAAGCGACGCTGCAGTTCACTGCGTTTGCCGGGATCGGTCTCCAGCTGCACCTGCCGCAGCAGCGCCGCGTTGACATCCAGCGCGTTCAAGACCTGCGCGGCGAAAAAGCCGTTGTACTCGGCGAATGCGCGGCTGCGGTTCTGGTCGATCCAGCGCAAGGCCTCCAGCGCGCGCGCCGAGTCCTGCTGCTGATCGGCCAATCGCGCCGCCGCCACATGCACCTGCAGATAGTCCTGCGACAACTGCTGCAGTCGGCCGGGCTCACCGGCCAGCTCCGCCTGGACTACCGCGAGCAGCACAGCGGCGGACAAATCGGGCCGTTGCGGCGGATGCGCCGCCAGATCCTGCGCCATCTGCCCGGCCAGATCACGATCACCGGCCCGCGCCGCGATCAGCGCGTACAGACCGGCGTGGATCGCCGCCGGGTACTTCGACAGTGCCTGGCGATTGGCCAGCGCCAGTTCCTCCAGCGCCGCCGCGCGCAGCGCGAAAGGCCGGCCGGCATGCAGGTCGATCGCGGCCTGATACAGACGTGCCCGCGACTCCGTTGGCGCCATTTTGGCGTCATGCGCCTGGCCCTCCAGCGCCTGCGCCGCCGCGCGCGCCTCGTCCAGTCGCCCTTGATAGGCCAGCCACATCACCTTGCGCGCGCCCTGCTCCAGCGCAAAGGTCGGCGTCAGGCCGGGATGTTCCTCGGTCAGCACCGACTCGGCGTCGCCATAGCGCTCCTCAAAGGTGTACACGGCGGCCAGTCCGAAGGCCATCGGGTTGCTGTTGAGTTGCAGCGCGGACTTGAAGGCGGCTTCGGCGGCGCCGGCGTCGCCGCGCCACAGACGGCAGAAACCGATGAAGTTACCGCTGGCAAAGCGCAGCGGATCGCGGCTCATCCAGGCGTCCTGCAGCAACGGCAGCGCTTCCTCGCAGCGGTTGAGTTCTTGCCACAACAGCACGCCGGCATTGTTCTGACCGACACCGAGGTCGGGATAGAGATTGCCGTAATCGCGCCAGCGTCCCACCGCCTCCTGCGGATCGCCCACCGAGGCCACCAGCGCATCGATGTACGCACGCTCGCGCGCCGACAAGCGCTCGCGCAGGGCCAGCGCTTTATTGGCCGCGGCCAGGCCTTCGTCCATCCGACCGAGCGGCAGGTACATCGAGGCGATGGCGGCATAGGCCATGGCGAAGTTCGGATCGAGCTCGATCGCCCGGTCGTACAGGCGTTTGGCGTCGTCGATCTTCAGTTGCTCGTATTGCTTGCGGCCGATCGAATAGGTGCGCAGCGCCTCCAGATTCGAGGTGGTCGCTTGCGCCAGCGGCAGCGTGTCAGATTCGATCGCCTGCAGCGACTCGCCCAGCTTCTCGCGCAGTTCGCCCAGCACATGGTCCATCGCCGGCAACAGATCCTCGGGGGCACGCGCGTTCTGGCTGGTCACCCAGACGGTGGCCTGGGTGGCCGGATCGACCACTTCCACCGACAGGCGATAGGAGCCGCCGGTGTCCGCGACGCTGGGCAGCAGCAGCGCGCGCGCCTGCTCGCGTTGGGCCAGTTCGGCGCCAATGCCGCGATCGACCTGGGTAGCGGCCGGGTCGCGCTGCATGCGCGCCAGGGCATCGCGCACCTGCAAGGTGCTGAGCACATTGACGTAGCGCGATTGCGACAGGCCCTGACGGAACGCCAGATCCAAGGAATCGTCGAGCACCTGCTGGCCGGTGCGATTGACCAGATCGCCGACGACCACCCAGTCGCGCGCGGAGAAGGCGATGCCGGGTTCCGGCTTCAGCGTGACATAGGCGATGGCGATGAAGGCGACGGCGGCGATCAGCAACTCGCTGATGATGGTGGCGGGGCGCTGCCACCACGGCACCACCCGCTGCCCCTTGCCGCCGGTGGGCGGTGCGCGGAAATGCGCAACGCCGTTCTCGCCGACCTCGAACACCGGCAGTGCCTCAGAGACACCCTTGAAGCGATAGTTGCCGTGGTGTTTCCACACCGGCACGCGACCGAGGGCGCGCAACTCGGCTTCCGCGCGCTGCGCCAGGCCATAGGCCATGCCGCTCAGCAGAATCTGCCCGGGCAGTGCCACTGCCATCAGACGCGCCGCGACCGGTTTCGCCAGGCCCTCCACTTCCATCGGCTTGGCGCCGCGGGCGATTTCCTCTGGCGCGTTTTCCCAGAGCACGACTTCGCCGACATGGATGCCGATGCGAGCTGCCATCGGCGTGCCTTCCAGTTGCGCCAGTTCACCCAGCCGACGCTGGTATTCGAGCGCAAATCCGACTGCCTGGACCGGGCGCTCGAACAGCAGCAGGAATCCATCGGTCTTGTCGATCTCGCGGCCGCGATGGCGGCGGATCAGGTCACGCGCGAGACGGTCATGGCGGCGGATCAGTTCCGCAGCGCGCTGATCGCCCAGTCGATCCACCAGCGCGGTGCTGTCGGCCAGATCGAGGATCAGCACAGTGCGCAGCGTAGGCGCGACACCGCCGTCTTCGCCAGTCGTCCAAAGATCGTCAGTCACGGGTGCGTCGGCCATGGTTTACGCCCAGCGGCAGCGAATGCGTTCGGTCGAGCAAACGCGTAGTGCCGGTTTCAAGATGCGATTGTGTACGATTTGGCCGATCGGCGATAGCGCAGCGCGGCTGCTGCTACGGTCGTCGCAGCAGACCGAGGCCGAGTCCGATCAGCAGTCGCGCGTACGCGCCAAGTCGAATTGCCCAGCGCAACGGCCAGGCGGTCCGCGGCGCATCGAACTTGTCGAAGTAGCGCAGCAGGCCGCGGTGCTTGGCGAGCATGACCCGCAGCGGTCGGCGGCGCGTCGATACGCCCTTGAGGTGTAGCACGCGAACGGCCGGGTCCATCCAGACCTCATAGCCCAGCTCGCGGATGCGCCGGCACAGGTCCAGATCCTCGCCGTGCATGAAGTAGCCCTCGTCGAAGCCGCGCGTGGCCGCATACACCTCGCGCCGCACCAGCATCAGCGCACCCGAGATGGCTTCGGCCAGGACCGGCGCTGAGTTGTCGGGCAGCGGCTGCGCGACGCCTTCCACCCAGCGGTCCAGATGCAGCGCGCTGGCGATTGCGCGTGCGGGCAGCGGATCACGGCGCAGACTGGCCGGATCGACTTGGCCGCGGTCATCGATCAGCGCGGCGCCCAGCGCCCCCAGCGCCGGTCGGGCGATGGCGGTCTGCGCCAGCCGCCCCAAGCTGTCGGCTTCCAGCAGGCAATCGGGATTGAGAAACAGCAGCCAGGGCGAGTGTGTCATCCGCGCGCCGCGGTTGCAGGACACCGCAAAGCCCGGGTTGTGCGGCATGTCCAGCCGCAGCACGCGGCGATCCTGCAGCTCGGCGAGCAACTGGTCGATCTCGCCCTCGACGGAACCGTTGTCGACCAGCGCCAATTCGGCCACTTCAGGATTGGCCAGCGCGCGGCGCAGGCAGTCGCCCAGCACCGCGCCGGTGTGATAGTTGACGACCACCACGGCGATGCGCATGCGCCCGCTCCGGCGGTCGTCCGGCACTTAGGCCAGCAGCGCGTCGGCGAAGCGCGGCGCCAGTTCGAAGGCTGCCGGCCAGGCGCGTACCGCAGCCGCCAACTGGCGCGCCTCGGTACGCAGGCGCTCGGCCGCGCCCGCGGCATCCAGCGACTCCGGCCATTCCGCCAGTCGCGGCACGCCGGTGCGGGTCAGTTCCTTGCCGGTGGACTGGATGATCTCGCGCAGATCGGCTTCCCAGTAGATCGGCGCCTGCTTGCCCGCCGCTTCCAGGCGTCGCTGCAGGTCGGCAACCAGCTCGGCGCGCTTGTAGCTCAAGTAGGTCGACAGCTCGCCCTGCAGCGCGTCGCTGCTGGACGCCGCAAAATCCTCCATCAAGGCCGCCAAGTATTGGGCGCGATCGGCCGCCGCACTGGCGCGGCACTCGCCGGCGCGTGCCTGCAGATGATCGGTGAAGAAGCTCGCGCTGTTCGGCGTGAACGCCTTGCGAGCGGCTTCCGAGCGCTTCAGCGGCGGCTGCCACTGGCTGCCGACGGCCGTGGTCTCGTGCAGAACGACCGACTCCGGATCAAAAAAGCGCGTCAGCACGCCAAAGCTCGGCCCCACCCGCGGGCCAGCGTGCGGCAGCGCGAAGCCGGAGAGCACCGACAGATCGATGGCGGTCGGCTGATAGACCGAGGCCAGACTGACACGCGCCCGCGTCAGACCGTGGCACGTGTGATCGCCCTCATGGACGCGCAGATAGAACTCGCGGCTGGACCACAGGCGATCGCGCGAGGCCTTGTCGAGCTGATACAGCCAGATATTGTGCGGCGACTCGATTGAGCCGACGCTGCCCTGAATCAGCGCGGCGACGCGCCCGTTGGGCTCAAAGGCGCGGATCGAGGGCAACGAAGCACCCTTGAGCGCTTGCGCCGCCAGGTGCAGACGGCCGGCCTGACTGACGCAGCGGCCCAGACTCTCGCCGACGTACTTGTGCGCCAGCGTGCCGAGCAGGCCATCCTCGAAATCGACTTCTTTGGCCGGAATCGGCTGGTCCGGCGTGTAGAACCAGGCCTCGCGCTGCTGCGCGTGCAGCAAGTCGACGCCACCGCGCGCACCAGGCATCTCGCGCTGCGGCAGGAACTGGCGATCGTCGAACACCAGCGGACGGCGCCCGGAAGCCAGCAGCAGCATCCAGTTATAGAGCTGCGCACGCGTGGGCGCCTCGTCCTCGCCGAGCAGCCAGGGCAGCACCGCCGCATGCGGCTTCAGCTGGCCCTGCAGGCGCGCGACGAAAGCGGCGCGCTCGGCGTTGCCGAGGTAGCGCAAGCCGGCATCGCGGCGACGCTCGTCGATGACGCGGCGATTGGCCTCGCGTGAACTCTGGCTGCGCGAGCCATCGAGCACCACGATCGGCAGGCGATCGAGCATGGCATCGCCGTTCTTGATCAGGCTGTCCAGCACCCGCGCGAGGCCTTCGGGGCGGTCTTCCGCCAGCACGAACACCGGGCCCAGCGTGGCCAAACGGCGCCCCGGCACGCCCTCGAAACCGGCGACCACCTGTTCGGCCGTTTGCAGCAGACCGCGCTCGACAAAACCGCCGAGCACACGGCGCGCCGCCTCTTCCTGTCCGCGCAACTCCGGCAGCGCCTGCAGCACCGACTGCAGATGCTCGTCCATGGTGCCGAAGCCCTTGCACTGATCCAGCGCCTGGAAGACCTCGAAGGTCATCACATGGCGTTCCTGGGTACGCGGGTTCTGGACCATGCACTCCTGATTCGACAGCGGCGCCACCAGACCATCGTCGGCGGCGTACAGGGTGTCTGCCTGGTGGCGGGGCATCACTGCGCTCATGCATTCCTTCCTTGGTGACTGAGTTGCGCGATCTGCGCCTTGGCCTGCGCGAGTTCCTCGCGCAGTTGATCGATTTCACGTTCTTGCGCCATCAGACGATGGCCGGCGGCGATGTGCTTGCGCACTTCGTCGTTGTAATGCGTGTACACGGACTCCGCCGCATCGCCGAAGCAGTGCACGCTGCCCGCCGGCAAGGGCAGGTCGGCGGCCGCACGCGCGCACAGTGCGAGGTAGTACAGCGGCGCGTAATCCAGCCTCGGACTGAGTTGCCCGTCCGCCTGCAGCGTGGCGGCGCACGCGTGTACCGGCGCCTGATCCGGGTCCCACAACACCGATTGAAACAACAGCTTCTGCCCCAGCAGGCGCACGACCGGAAAATGCCGATGCAGCAAGGCTTCGAGTTCGTCCCGGTACAGCTCGCGCACGTGGTGCTCGTTGCGATAGCCGGTCAGGTCGCTGTAGGTGCGCTTGTCGGGCGAGGACACCAGCAATACGCCAGCAGGCGCGAGCAAGCGCTCGAAACGCGCCAGCATGGCTTCCTGTGCGTGCACGTGCTCCAGCGTTTCAAAGGAGACGATCAGGTCGAAGCTGTGCTCGGCCAGTCCATCCAACCGGCTGACGTCAGCCTGCGCAAAGCGCAGATTGGCGCGGTCGCCATAGCGGGATTGGGCGTGGGCGATGGCTTCGGGGGAGATATCGACGCCCAGCACCTCGGCACCCGCCGCGGCCAGCAGCGCACTGCCATAGCCCTCGCCGCAGGCGGCGTCGAGCACCCGCCGTCCAGGCGCGAGCGCCGCCGCAAAGGCATAACGGTGCATGTGCTCGTACCAGATCTCGCGCACACACTCGGGCGTGAAGCGTTCGCCAGTGAAGGTCAGTACCGGGGGATTTGAATCAGTCATCGTCGGCAGACAGCGACGGCGTGGCCGGCGCGCGGTTCCAGAAGGGTTTCCATCGATTTGAACTAGGCGGTGCCGCGCAGTAGTGCATAGCGGGCGGCGACTCGGGCCCGGATCGGCGCCAGCGGGTCGGCGGCGATGAACGCCGCCACCTGCGCATTGTAGCCGGGATAGCGAGCCAGCAGGCGCTGCAGGTTGTCGCCGCCGGGTTTCAGACCCAGCGGCGCAAAAGATCCGCCGCCGGCGTGTACGACGTAGGCATCGGTGGCGATGACATTGCGCCAGCCGTGCCCGGCGGCGCGCAGGCAGAAATCGTTCTCCTCACCATATCCACGACCGAAGGTGGCCTGATCAAAATCGCCGATCGCGTCCAGCGTGGCACGGCGAATCAACATGCAGAAACCGACCGCGGTCGGCAGGTCGATCCATTCCGGCGGCTCGCCGGCGAAAGCGGCGGCGATGACCTCCGAGTCGCTCGGAACCGGGTGCGCGCGACAGAATTCGGGCCAGGAGCAGATCTCGGCGTTATTGGAGAACGGCGTGACCGTGGCGACGCGCGGGTCCGCGAGCGGCGCCCGCATGCGCGGCAGCCATCCCGGCGTCACCTCGGTGTCGGCATTGAGCAGCAGCACATCGGCGCGGCTTTCGCGCATGCCGCGATTGACGCTGCCGACAAAGCCAAGGTTCTGTGCGTTGCGCAAGACGGTAGGCGCGAGCGGCGAACGCGCACGCCAGTCCTGCAGCAGCGGCTGGATGGCCGGATCTGGCGAGGCATCGTCGATCACCCAGACGCGCGCCTCGCCGGCGTCAGTCCAGCGATCGAGCGCGGTCAAGCAGCGCGCCAGCAAGGGCGCCGCGTTGTACACCGGAATGACGATATCGATCGCACTCATGACCAATGGTGCGGCAGATGCACCAGACCGAACTCGCGGCTCTCGCTGCGGATCACCAGTTCGCGCTGCTCAGTGTCGAACAGGCGCAAACCTTCCGGGTCCATTGCGTGCAGTTTGACGGTATAGCCGCCAGGCAGCAGCGCCAGCGCTTCAAAGCGCACGCGATAGCGATAGCGATGCACGTCCAGCGCCTGCGGCGTAGCGGCATCGATCTCACTCGATGTGCCATAGACGGCGGTACCGTCGACGCGCGTCAGGCCCACCGCCATCTGCGGCGGCCGCCCGTCGGGCGAGTACAGCTCCACCTCGATGTCCAGATGGCGCCCGGCCGGGATCACCAGCGGCACCAGGCTGGTCTGCCCATTCATGCGGATGGCCTCGATGCGATAGCCCTCGCTGCTGACCACGGCGCGCCCCGCATCGGCTTCGGCCGCCGTCTTGCGCTCGTGATAGGCGAGATAGTCCTGGGTGACATCGAACACATCGCCATAGGCCTGCACACGCCCCTGCTGCAGCCAGATGGCGTGCCGGCACAGCTTCTGCACGTGGTACATGCTGTGCGACACCAAGAGCAGCGTGCCGCCGCCTTTCAGGTATTCCTCGATCCAGCGCACGCACTTCTTCTGGAAGGACTCGTCGCCGACCGCAAGCACCTCGTCAGTGATCAAGAGGTCAGGCCGACGCGCGGCCACGATGGCAAAGCCGAGGCGCACCACCATGCCGGTGGAGTAATGCTTGATCGGTTCGTCGATATAGCGGCCGATATCAGCAAACTCGATGATGGACGGCGTTTGCGCACGGATCTCTTCGGGCCGCATGCCGATCAGCGCCGCCGCCGTGGCGATGTTCTCGCGACCGGTGTACTCGGGATGAAAGCCCGCCCCTAGCTCCAGCAAGGCACCGATCGAGCCATGGACGCTGACCTGCCCTTCGCTGGCATTCAGCACGCCAGTCAGCACCTTGAGCAGGGTCGATTTGCCAGCGCCGTTCTCGCCGATCACACCCAGCGACTCGCCGCGGCGCACGGTCAGATTGACATCCTGCAGCACGGGAATGTCGGCGGCACCGCGGCGCCCCACCAACAGACGCAGCAGCGCGCGCATCCGATCGGCTTTGCGGTGCACCAGCGGGTAGCGCTTGCCAACACCGCGCAACTCAACCAGCACTTCGCTCACAGGAAGTCCTCGAAATGCCGGCGCAAGCGCTGGAATACCAAAACGCCGAGCCCCAGTGCGCAGAGGGCAACGATCAGGGCGTGAGCGTCAGCCATCGTGAGTGCGTACTCGCCCTCGAGTATCAGCACGCGCAGGCGCTCCGGGTAGTAGGTCAACGGGTTCCAACGCATCAGATCCTGGGCGAACTCCGGCAGCATGGCGCGCGAGTACAGCACCGGCGTCAAGAAGAACCAGAAGGCCAGCATCTGCGTCCACACCTGGGCAAGGTCGCGCACGAAAACCTGCACTGCCGACAACATCAGCGATACACCGAGCGTGAGCATCAGCAGCAGACCGTAGACCGGAATGGCCAGCAGCACACCCAAGCCATGAATGCTGGAACCGGTGATCGCCAGCAGCGTCAACGCCGCCGCGTAGCCCACCAGATGCAGGGCGGCGGTGGCCGCCACCGCCGAGCACACCAGCAAGACGGGCGATACCGCCACCTTGCCGATCAAAGCGGCGTTTTCGACGATGCTGCCGACGGCCCTGGATGCGGCGTCGGCGTACAGGGTCCACGCCCAGAACGCCACGCCCACATAGGCGACGAAGCCGTGGGCTTCGGCACCCGGAATGCGTGCCTTGAAGATCTGCTCGAAGACGGTGGCGTACATCAACAGCTGCAGCGCCGGATGCACCACCGCCCACAGCAAGCCGCTCAGGCTACCCAGGTAGCGCGACTTGAAGTCGCGCTGGAAGAAATGCCAGAACAGGTGCACGAATCAGCCCTCGACACCGGATTCGCGCACCCGTCGTTCGATCACTGCTGCGGCTTGCTCGGATCGTCGCTGAGAATCAGCGCGCTCATATTGTCCTGATACAGCTTGAGCTCGCCTTCCGCCATCAGCTCATTGCGGTACTCGCTGACCACGCGGCGACGCGCGTCCTGGCGAAGCTTCTCGATGATCGTCGGCTTGGCCTGCTCGAAGGGCACCGTGCCTGCGGGCTTCACTTCCACGGCGCGCAGCAGGTGGTAACCAAAGCTGCTCTTGACCGGCGGCGACAGCTCGCCTGCTTTGGTCAGCGCCAGCGCACCACGTACGAAGGCGGGATCAAGCTGCGGGTTGCCTTCCACCACCTCGAAAATGCCGCCATTGAGACCCTTGCTGGGATCATCCGACTTCTCCAGAACGGCGTCGGTAAAGGTCTTGTCGTCGGCGCCCGCCAGCGTCTTTGCCAAATCCTGCGCCATCTTCAGTGCCTCGGCGTCGCTGCGCGTCTTGGTGTCGATCAACAGATGCCGGACGGTGACCGAGCGCGGCTGCACCATCGCTGCCTTGTTGGTCAGATAGTGCTCTTTGGCCAGGCGCTCGAAGTCGCCACGGATGCGCTCGGCGCGCACTTCATCCAATCGATAGATGCTGAGCACTTCGTCGCTCAGCTGGCGAATTCGGGCTTGCACGATCGGGTCGGCCGCGGCGGCTTCCTGATCGGCGGCCATCGCCAGCTGGCGCGTGATCAGCAGATTCTCGATCACGGTGGTCAATTGTTTGGGGTCAGACAGCAGTACGTTCTGCTGCTTGGGTTCGAGCGTGCGCAACTTGGCCTGCAGATCCGCCACGGTGATTGTCGCCTGGCCACGCTGGGCGAGCGGGCACTCCGGGCGCGCGCAGCCGTTTGCCGGCGGCGTCACTGGCGCATTGGCTGGCGGGGTTTGCGCCCCAGCGGAGCCCGCGACCAGGGCGAGGATCAAAGCAATCGTACGAATGGGAAACACGGCATCTCCTGAAGACCTGAGTGCGGACGGCGCCACCTGCGCTACTGGGAGATCCAGCGAGCGAGGGTGTCAGCGCGGATGACCCATTAGGACCATCTGTAGGCTGGAAGGTTCCCGCGACTGATCGCGAGCGGACGGGGCGCGCAGCCTACCCGAAGCCGATAGGCAGTGGAACCGAGCACGGGAACTGGCGCGACACCCGAGCAGACCCATCCGCCGTGTGGCGGATGGGTGCGAACTCAGCGATTGGCGCTGGGACCGGTACGCAGGAACTGCTGGATGTTCCCGAAGTCGCGTCCGCACGACAGGCCAGGACAGGTCGGAAACCAGAAGTTCATCTGGTAGGTGACGCCGGGGGTCAGCTTGCAGGCAAACGCAGACGGCTGGTTGCTCCAACTGACGCCTGGATATTCGACGATCGGCGACAAGCAGTTGGCTCCGAGGTTGGACTGGTCGAAGCATCCGGCGGAACTCGAGATCGAGATCTGCCCGAGGCCGCCACCGTCACCCGGGAAGCCTGAGGTGCTCATCGTGCCAAACTGCGTGGAACTGCTGCTGGCGGTGAAAGTAAGCGCCAGCCAGGTGTTCGTGCTGATCATCTGACGCAAGACGTCGTTGTAAGAGGGCCAAGCCGTACCCAAGGTGCCGTTCCACCCAGCGGTGTTACCCGTGGTACCGGCCGGCGGCGTGCAACTGCCACCACCACCGGTCTGTACGATCACGGAGGTCTGCGCGCTGGCGCTTTGGCTGCCATTGGTGCAGGTAATCTGGAACTGGATGGTGCCTTGGGTGGCCGGGGCGGTCAGCACTTGCGTGCCACTGGGGCCCAAAGTTCCGAGCGAGGCCCAGATTGTTCCGGTTCCCAACTGCGGGGTACAGGAGGTGGTGTTGGTTGAAGCCCAGGACAGCGAGAAGTTGCCGCTTGGTGGCACCGTTCCGGTGTTCGGACCGAACGAGGTCACTGCGGGGTTGCCGCCACCGCCGCCCACATTGCGGCACTGGTTCAAATTGCCAGCCGAGGAACGCACGATCACGCTGCCGTTGCTGGTGTCGATGCTGACAGCAGCGACGCTGGTTGACGTCGACAGCGTAATCGGCGCCACATTGTCCAGAGAAATGGTTTGCGCGCCAACGGGCGCGCTCAGATAGGCGACCGAGACGACCACGCCCGCCCGCAAGATTTTCGAAACGCTATTCATGGACTCGTTCAGTTCCTGGGTTCTGGCGCAAGACTACTGATCGTCCGAGCGCGCGCCCGGCATCCGCAGCTGCTGGATGTTGCCAAAGTCGCGTCCGCAGTTACCGGCACAACTGGGGAACTGGACGTTCATGAAATAGGTTGCGCCTGGCGTGAGCTTGCATGCAAAGCCCGAGGCTTGGTTGGACCAACTGACGCCCGGCAGGTCCAGAATGCCCGACAAGCAGTTCGCGCCCAGCGCGGATTGGGTGAAACAGCCGGCCGAGGTCGAGATCGAAACCTGGCCCGCCCCGTCGCCGTCGCCGGGATAGTGCGAGCTGCTGAAGGTACCGAACTGCGTGGCGCTTGCTGTGGCGGTGAACTGCAGCGCAGTCCACTGGTTGGCGCCGACCGTAAGTCGCAGCACGTCGTTGTAAGACGGCCAGATGCTGCCAAGCGTGCTGTTCCATTGGCTGGTCGAGCCGTTGGGTGATGGCGGCGTGCAGCTGCCGCCGCCACCGCCGCCACCGCTGGTCACGGTCAATGACGTCTGTTGGTTGACGCTCTGCGTACCGTTGGTGCAGGTCAACGTGAAGGTGACGGTGGTGGGCGAGGCCGGCGCGGTGAGATTCTGCGTACCACTGACGGACAGCGTCCCCAAACTCGCCCAGTTGGTGCCGGTGCCACCGGAGGGTGAGCAACTGGTGGTGTTGCTGGAACTCCAGGAAATGGAGAACGCACCGTTGACAAGGACGGAACTGGGGTTGACACCAAAGGAGTTGATGACCGGCGACGTGTTCGGCGCAGTGCACTCATTGAGGTTTCCGGTCGAGGACCTCAGGATGACATTTCCGGTTGCCGCATCGATGCTGACCGCGCTGGTCGTGGAGGATGCCGTGAGCGGGATTGCCGGCACGTTGTCTAGTGACAGATTCTGGGCCATCACGGGAGTTGTAGCGAGGACCATCGCCAGCACCGCTGCGAATGCAGCAGTCAGCGTGATGCCCGATGAAACCTCTCGACTCAGCACGTGCTCTTTCCTCGTCATCTGGTCAACTTCGGTAGTGTGCCAATCTTTTGCGTAGACGGCATCACCTAAAGTTCGTTGCGGTTCGCCAACTGGCATGCAAGCGACAGCCATATTTAACGTCTGTGTAGCCTTGTGCACGCGCACCCGCTGATGCGCTGGGACACGCGCCTCAAGGCTCTTGCTGAACAACGCGATTGCGGCGGATGTCGGCCAGCGTATTGAGCCGGTCGCAAGGTCCACCAGCAGGCGTTGAGTCAACGCTTGCGGAGCCAGCGCCTTCCCAAATAGAGAAGGGGGGCTTTCGCCCCCCTTCCAGTACTACTCAACTTCAGCAGGACATCAATCGCACGGGGTCGTGCCGTAGTTGCCCTTGAAGCAAGCGCGGGACGCACGGTGCGGATACGCGCCACCGTAGAAGCCCTGCACGCCCGGACGGGCATTGGCGTTCTCGACGCGCAGCGCCCAGTAGCCGGTCGCCGGCAGACCGTAGTAACGGTCAGCCACGGTGCCAGCCGCCGGAGCCGTCTCGACGAGGGCCGGACGCAGCAGCGGGGTCGGGATACCGGCGCTGTTGATCGCGTTCTCGTCGTAGAAGCCCAGCCAGAACCAGCCGTTGTTGAACGTCTGCTGGATGATGCCGAACAGCTGCAGGTAGGTCGGCACGCCAGTCCACAGCGGGATGGTCGTGGACGTCGCACCCGGGGCGCCGTGAATCGGCGAATTGGCGGTAGCGGCCTGCGGGGTGCGCTGGAACCACAGCGGGTTCGCTTCCCAGCAGATCTGCGTCTGGCCAACCGACGGCGAGAAGTTGAAGATACGGAAGGTATCTTCTTCACGGTCGTAGATGCGGCCGGACACGCGTTCGCACGCGCCAGCAGCGCCGGTCGAGGCGGTGCCGAAGCCCACGGTGAACGGAGCGGTGGCAGTCGTCGAACCGACGTAGTAACGACGGGTCGGGAAGGTCACGATCCACTCGGAGGAGGCGGCCAGATCCGGATCCACGGCGTATTCGTTGAACACCGCTTCGCGGTCGAACACGGCGGACACGGCGTTGACACCACCGCCGGAGGCGGTCAGCCAGTTGGAGGTGATCAGACGACCACGATCGAACACGTAGCTGGTCACTGCGCCCGGCGTGGCGCCGTTCGCGTTGGTCAGGTTCGGACGATCGCTACCCGGAGCGGTGTGCAGCACGGAGGCGCTGAAACCGTCGACGGCGTCGGCGTTGTAGTTGATGTACGTACCGTCGCTGACGTTCACCAGCGCGGCGCCACCAAACAGACCACCCGTCGGCGGCTCGAGGTCGATCGCGCCAGCGGTGGCAGTCCACACGCCGGTGCTCAGCCAAGCGGATTCGAGCGCGGCGCAAGCGGCCGGACGGCCACCCACGTGGGTCAGAGCCGAACCGAAGGTGCTGTCGGTCGGGATGGAACCCATCTCGATCAGCTCGACGTAGCCATCACGGGTACGGGTCGGGGACGCGGTGTTCAGACCGGCAGCCGTGAAGTCCGTGAAGAAGGACGTCTGGAACGGATAGTAGCGACGGCCGTCAGCCAGGGTCGGCAGCAGGAAGATGCCGCTCTCGATGCCCGGCACGGTGCAGCTGGTGTCGGACGTCGTGATGTTCGCCGGGCCGGTGGCGGCCAGCGAGAACACGGCGGCGGTCCACACGTCGAACTCGGACAGGTACAGATTGAAGTCGAGCACTTCGCGGGAGTTACGGGCGTCCAGGAAGCGGACCTTGACAGCCTTGCCGGCGCTCGTGGTGTTGACCACGGAGAGCACGGTCGAGTTGTTGCCGTTGACGGTGTAATACGGGTACAGGAGGACCTGACCCACGCCGTCCGGGTTCACGTTTACCGCGGTCGAGATGTTCGCGATACCAGCGATGCCGGCCAAGCCAGCAACGATGGCGGTCGCCATGGTGTTCTTTTTCATTACAACACTCCTAGTCAACTACAGGGCTTCGCCTACGGCTAACCTCACTCCGAGTCGGGGGTTCACCCCTCTTTGCGGCAAGGTTAGACAAGAGCATGTTGGATGCTAAGTGAAGTTGAATCCGCATGCAACTGCCAATCAACGATCGGCCGCAGGCACCAGGTACCACTCTCCGTCACTCAAGATCCAGTTCTCGGTGACGACCGACAGCGTGTCTACGGTGCCAACACGCATGACCGGCATTTCCAACTGTGCATTCACTTCTATGTTGACCGCGCAGGAGTCCTTTTCGCAAGTGGCGTCCTGGAAGTGGACGCGGGTCCATTGCAGCGGTCGGCCACGCATGATCTTGACGTAGTCCTCCTGGGAACGCACCTCGCGGTAGCCGGGGGACAGCAGCTCATAGGCCTCCTCGAAGCGCTTGTCGATCAGCAACTCCCAGCGCTTGATGGCGCGAACCTTGACGGCTTCCTGAGGAGATTCCGTCACTTCCGCAGTGCCTGACGGCCGAACCTTGCCCGGTCCCGACTGACACGCGGCGAGCGCCAGCGTCAGACCCAGCGCCAGCGCAACCCGCGCTCCGCGCGCCCATGCGGGCTTGTACATCGAATTCATCGCTACACTCCTTGAATTGCAAATGATTGCGCCGTTACGCGTGGGCACGGCCTCAATCTTCGACTTCACGACGGGCACGCTCTGCCTGTTCCATGTCGTTGATCAGCGGTTCCAGACCCAGGAAGCGCTTCTTGTACTCCTCGGTCAGCTCAGTCGCGTCCTCGGCGCCACCACGGACGACGGTGGGCGTGATCAGCACCAGCAGTTCCTTGCGCGACTTGTCATGGCCGCTGCTGCCGAACAGGCGACCGAGCAGCGGGATGTTCTTCAGGCCCGGGACGCCGTTGTTGCTGGTGGTATCGCTCTGCTGGATCAGACCACCGAGCAGCACGGTGTCGCCACTTTGCACAGCCACCTCGGTCTCAATGGTCTTCTTGTCGACCGGAACGTTGCCACCGAACTCGGAGGCCGTGTCGGCGGCACCCGGCGTGCTCTGCTCGGCCTTGACCTCCATGAACACCAGTCCGCCCGGATTCACGCGCGGCTTGACGTTCAAAATGATGCCGGTGTCGCGGAACTGGACGTAGCTCTGGCCGATGCCCGTGGAGCCGCCGGTGGTGCCGCCCGAGGTAATCGGATTGAAGTAGCTGCTGGTTACCGGGATCTGCTGACCGACATTGATCGAGGCTTCGGTGTTGTTGAGCACCATCACCGACGGCGAGGACAGCACTTTGACGTCACCCTCGCTCTGCAGCAACTTGACCAGCGCGCCGGCGCGACGGCCTGCGAAGATCCAGTTGATCCCGGACGGCGTGATTTCGCCAAAGCGATCGCCGTTGATTGCACGCTTGGTCCCGGAGCTCGATCCGCTGCTGTCATCGGGCGGCACGAGGCGGCTGAGCGCGTTTTCGAAGTACCACTGCACACCGAACTTCAGGTTGTTGGTCAGGGACACATCCAGCAGTCGCGCCTCGATGTGCACCTGCAGCGGCACCGAGTCGAGCTTGCGAATGGCGCCACGGATTGCTTCGTACTGTCCCGGGGTCGCGCGGATGATCAGCTGGTTGTTCTCTTCGACCGCGGTGATGCGGATTTCCTCACCCTCGACGATCGCCAGACCCTGATCGCCGCTGCCCGCCGGGCCAGCCGGCACGCCGGTGGGACGCACGCCACTATTGGCCGGCGTTTGCGCCCCCGACGGGCGGTCGTTGCGTTCTACTTTCTCGCCGGTCGGCGAGCTGAGATTCAGCGAACCACCGGATGAGGATGTCAGCTCGACGGGCGCCATCCCCGGCGCAACGCTGCCCGCGGCGTTACTGGTGTTGGCACGCTGCGCCTCGCCGCCGCTGCCGCCGAAAATGTCGTTGAGGCGATCGGAAAGATCGGTCGCCTTGACGTTCTTGACGTCGTACACGTACAGACGCACACCGGGCTGGTTGCCGCCCTGATCGAGTCGGCTGATCCAGCGCTCGGCTTCCGCCAGATAACGGCGCTGCGGCGTGATCACCAGGATGGCATTCAAGCGCTCGATCGGCACGAAGCGGAACATCCCGGCCAGCGGCGATCCCGACTGTTCACCAAAGATCTGATCGAGTTCCGGTCCCAGCGTCTTGGCCTCGACCTGCTCCAGCGTGATCAGGCCGATCGACATGCCCTTGATCCAGTCGACATCGAACACTTCGATGGTGGACATGTAGTTTTCGAGTTCGCGCTTGCTGCCCGCCAGCACGATCAGGCTGCGCGCATTGTCGGCCTTCAGGATGGCGCCTTCGCGCGCATAGGGCTGCAGCAACTTTTCCATCTCGGTCGGCGCGATGTATTCGAGCGGAATCGCACGCACCTCGAAGCCGCGCGCGGACGCCGCGTCTGCCACGCGCGGCACCAGATTGCCGCGCACGGCGTTGGCCGACGGCACCACCGAGTACTGGCCATCGACGTACACCAGCGCCAGATTGTTCCAGGACAGCAGCATCTCCAGGATCGAGAAGGCCTGCTCGGTAGTCACCGGCCGCGCCGTCGAGAAGGTCACGGTGCCGCTGACGCCGGCTGAAATGACGTAGTTCTCGCCCAGCAGATCGCCCAGGATCATCTTGACCACATCGGCGATCGGCAGGTCGGCGAAATTGAGGCTGGTCTTGCCCTGCTCGGGGGGCTTGCGCGGCAGTTGCCGTGCGGCCTCCAGATTGATCAGTTCGCCAGTGCCGGGCTCCAGGACCGATTTGCCCGAGCTATCGCTGTCGGTGCTGGGCTGCGCATCCTTGCCAGACTCTTTGGCGTCGTCCTCGGCCTTGGTCTGCGTGGCTGCGGGTGCCGAATCCGCGTCCTGCGACGCCCGCACGATCGCTTCCAGCTCACTGCGCTGGCTGTCGCGCAGGGGACGCGTGCCAGCATCGTCCGCAAAGGGCGAATGCGCGCAGCTCCACAATGAGCAGGCAATCAGTGCCAGCGCCAGTTGTCGGATTCCATTCTTCACCCGCAATCTCCTTACTGCTTGCCTTGCTGCTGGCTCATCTTCTCGGCCTCGGCGCGCATCTGTGCACGGCGCTGCTCGATGATTCTCTGGACCTCAGCCTGACGGGCTGCCTCATCCGCAGGCAACTGCTGCGGCGGCGCTCCGGCGGGCATCGGCGGTTGACCCGGCTGCCCGGGTTGCCCGGGCTGCATCCCGGGCATGCTACCCGGCGCACCCGGAATCGGCGTGGGCGCACCGGTGGGCGCCTTGGCCATGTCCAACTTGACTTCGGCCGTACCCTGCTGCGGCCCACCGTCAAAGATCGCTTTACGCAGCTCAAGTTCCTGCAGCGTCCAGCCGGCAAGATCGCCGGGCAGCGGCATGCCCTGGCGGACGCGGATGACCGAACTCGATGCGTTGTCGCGCAGGATCGCCACCTGATGCTCGGGATCCAGCAGCACGCCGAGCAGCGTGACATTGAGCGCAACGACCGGCGGCGCCTCCTCCGACCCCGGTGGCTTGGCGTCGATAGGCCGCGGCTTGCGGTCGTTGTTGAACAACGGTCGCTGGGCAATCTCGGCGTACTGGCCGAAATCCGGCAGCTTGAACTCGATCTGCTGCATCGGCTGCATCAGATCCGCCTCCAGCGGCGCCGGCTCGTCCGCGAGCAAGCGATAGCCCGAGCCCACGCCGGCCGCCTGCAGCACTGCCACGAAGGCCAGCAGTCCGCAAGTGGAACCGAGTCCCAGCGTCAGCGTTTGCCCCACGGTGCGACTCATGGCTGTCCTCCCGCACTGCGGATGTAGCCGGAGACATCGAAGCGCACGTCCATATCACCCAGATTGGGCTGCGGCATGCCACCCTGGAACATCAACTGCTGGTAGAGATTCAGGTCGGTCACGAACAGGAAGGGCGTCGCGTTCTCCAGTTCGTAGAGGATCTCGACCATGTCATCGAGGTCGCAACGCATGCGCACCTTGACGACCACCCGCTGGTAGGGCTCTGGCGAGGTCGGCCGCTCGTTCTGGCTGCTGACCAACTGACAGCGCTGCTGATCTTTGGCCTTGTCGGCAATGATCTGCTTGAGCTTGGTATTCAGATTGGCGGCAGCGAGGTCGAAACTGTCCTCAGGCAGGAAGTAGTTCGCCCCCGCCTGGAACTGCCGAACTTCAGCGAGGCGCTTCTCGATCTCTGGCCGCTGTGCCGCGATCTGGCGGAAGCGCAGTTCGCTGTCCTTGAGGTCGGACAGCTCCTCTGCATATGCCACGTGCTGGGTGATAAAGCCGTGGAACACCAGGAAATAGACGATCAGCAGCGCCGCCAGCGCCAGACCGATCGCAACGGGCTTGCCCTTACCGGGAGCCGGCAGCAGTGTCAGTGCCATTGCAGGCTCCAGTCTTGAGATCGGCGGCCAGGGTGAAGCGATCCTTGCCGGTGGCACCGTCGGGTTGAATGATTCCTTGGAACTGCGGATTGGTCAGGCAACGCGCCTTGGTCAGGATGCCGATCAGGCGATCTGCGCCGGCCGACTGGCCCTGCAGTTGCACCTGTTTGTCGACGAAAGACAGGCGTTCCAGCCAAGTGTCGTCAGGCACCAGTCGGGTGACCTCGGCAAGCACATCGACGGTGACGGCCTGTTCCGATTTCTTCTTGGACAAGAAGCTGGCGCCTTCGATGGCATCCCGCAACTGGCGCTTGAGTTCGGCACTCTGATTCGCCGCGGTGCGCACCGTGGCCATCTCGTCGGTGAGTTTCTCGATCGCGCGTTCGCGCAGCACCAGCGACTGGTACATCACCAGCCAGGCCAGACCGATTGCTGACACCAGGAGAATCAAATTGATGCGCAAGCGCTGATCGACCCGGCGCGCGCGGCGCTCCGGCGGCAGCAGATTGAAGCCCGCCGGTTCCTCGGCATTGGCCACATCGACCGCATCCAGCGGGACGTTGGACGCGCTCTGCAGCACCTGATCCAGCGTCGGCCGCGGCACCGCCAGCAACTCGACCAGCATGGTGCGCGCCGCCGCGTCGCGCTTGTGGATGCGGAAGTCGAAGTACACCTGATCGGCACGGAAGGGCGTTTGCCGATCCATCTCGAAGGACAGCACCTGGCCCAGGTGCTCTTCGGCCGCCAGGGGCAAGGTCAAACGCCGGCGCAGCGTGCGCTCAGCCGGCAGCAGCAGCACCTGACGCGGCGGGGTTTCGGGCTCGGTGCGCAGACGCTCGGCGACTTCCGTCAGCGCCGGGTACTCGCCACCGGCGCGCGCCTCGGTTTCGACCGAGCCGGCGCGCATGCGCCGCAACAGCCAGCCGTCGGCATTGGGCGCGATGGTGACCACCGCCGCCTCCGAGGCCAGCCAGGCACGCCAGGCCGGAGGCAACGCGGCCAGCAATTCGGAGCGCCACCACGACAAGAACTGCGCAAGGCCGCTCTTCTCGTAGCGCTGCTTCAGGCGCCGCCATGGCTTCTGGATCAGCTCGAGCATAGTGCTGGATTCGGATTAACGGGATTCACCGTCGCGCCAGCGAACGATGCGAAAGGGACGGCGCGCCACCATGCTTGCACCCAAGCGGACGGTAGCCTCCAAACCGGCGTTCGCGCCGCCCGGCAGCGTCGCACGGGACCGGATAGTGTACGTAAGGCCCCCACCCTGCGCCACCACCGGCGTACCGTCGGGCAACGCCATCGGCGGCGCCGGCTGGCCGGGAACCACCGGCTGCTGACGCTGCTGCACCAGCAACTGAATCAGATCGGGCGACATGCCAGGAATCAACTGCAGCACCTCGGGAGACGCGAACGCGGGATTGGGCTGGGCCCGTCCTGAGTAGATGGTCATCAAGGGCTCAAGTTCCCGGTACAGCTCAAAACTCATGCCAAGCACCTGTTGCACCTCGGAAACCGTCTCGAAAGGTGCATTGCGCGGTCCGTAGGCGCGACCCGCGGCCTTGTACTCGCTGGCTTCGGCGCCGTTGACGGTGACCAGATCGTCGGGATCACGCCAATCGGCCACTGCAGCCGCCAACTGCTCGGCTTCGCGCTTCTCCAGACCACCCAGTTCGAACAGCGCGGTCAGCAGCAGCGGGTCGGCCACGTTCAGATCGACCTTGCCGGTCTCGTCGTACAGCTGTACCTCGATCTTGGCGCCCTCGAAATCGAAGCTGTAGACCCGGCCGTCGGCCACCCAGCGGGTGTCCGGATTGTTGCCGCGCAACTCGTACGCAGCGCGGTGCAGACCGGCTTCGGCGGCGTAGCGGGCGCGGGTGGAATCGAGCAGATTGCGGCCCTGCAGCGCCTCGACGCGTGCGCTCAGGCTGAAGCTCGCCAACAGCACGGCGATCAGCACCGACACCCACAGCACCATGATCAGCGCGATGCCTCGTTGTCTACGCATCACGCACCTCAGCCCGAGGGAAAGAAGCCGGCGTTGAAGCCGCGCGTGGCGCCGCCATCGACCATCATGACCACCTCCAGCAGCGGCCAGTCGATCAGCGACTCGTCACTCATCTCCATCTGCAGCTGGATCGCCACCGGCGTCAGCTGCGGGTCTTCCCAGTCCTCGCGCCAGTCGCCCACCTTGCCTTCCGGATTCAAGCCCTTGAACCTAAAGGTGGCGTCGCGGATGCCGCTGAGCAGCAGGATCGGCGGCTCGGATTTGTCGATCTTTTTCTCGTCAAAGCCGTTCTGCAACCAGTGCCGGAACACCAGCGAGCTGTATTTGCCGTCGCGAATGATCTCGAACTCCTGCACATAGGTTCCGCCATAGCCCAGGTAACCGGGCATCGGGCCGGCGAAGCGGATCTTCTCGCGCGCGCCCTCGAACATGTACAGCTTGCCGTTGCTGGTGTCCTGCTTGTACGGCAGTGGCATCAGCCGACTGATCTGCTGGCGCACGAACTCCTGCGTGATCCGCAGCCGGTTGGTGCGATCGATGAAGGCCTGTCCGGAGTTCGCGGCGCGCTGTCCGCCCTGCAGGCCCTCGTAGACCAGCGTCATCAGCAGCGCCACCAGCGCCATTGCCACCAGCAGTTCGATCAGCGTGAAGCCGCGGGCGCGAGCGCCGGCCCCGGCGGTGCCCTGCTGCGCTTGGCCGGCGTGCCGCGCCACTAGAACTGCCCCTCTTTCAGCATGGAGCGCAGGGTGACGAAGCTCTGCTGGTTCTCATGGCCGCGCTCGCCCCAGCGCACGGTCAGCTCGATCCGGTACAGCTCCACCGGAAAACTGTCGGCTGACAGACCGTCTGTGCGTTCGACCTGCTGCTTGCGGATATCCAGCTGCCAGCGGTACTTGTCGTCGAAATCGCCAGACTCACTGCCCTCGTCGATCTCCTCGATGGTGCCGATGGTATCCAGCTTGGATTGCGCCCACAGCGCCGCGATGCTGACCTCGGAGGAGCGGCGCGTGTTGCGCATTGCGGTGCCCAGCGCTTCCAGCACCGCGCCGAAGATCAGTACGAACACGATG
Organism: Lysobacterales bacterium; assembly: GCA_046346965.1. Taxonomy (GTDB): domain Bacteria; phylum Pseudomonadota; class Gammaproteobacteria; order Xanthomonadales; family SZUA-5; genus JAXMHB01. The sequence goes on along the minus strand of JAXMHB010000002.1, from coordinate 300,195 downwards.
AAAGCCACCAGCACTTCGAGCAAGGTGAAACCTGATTGGCGATGCGGGGCGCGGGCGATCATGGGCGGCGCTCCTTGCGTCCGTCATCCAACTCGATTTCGCCGGTCAGCCAGGACACGTTGACCTTCCACTGGCGCCCGCCGGAGATCAGCGTGACCCGGCCACCGGTGGAGCCGCCATCGGAAAAGAAGCGGATACGCCCTACCTTGTCCGAGCTGACTTCCGATTGCGCGGTCAGCAGCTTGAGTTCCAGCGATTCCGGCAGCAGCACCGGATCGCGCCCCGGCGCGGTGTAGCTGCGCTTGGCCAGATCCACTTCGAGGAATTTCTCCTCGCGATGCAGGATCGCCTGGCTGCGGGTAAAGCGCAGCGCCGCGGTCAGGTCGCGCGCGGCGGTGGCCACCTTGACGCTGTCCAAGCGGCCAACCACCGAGCTGCCGAGCAGCGTCGCCGCGGTGGCGATGATCAGCAGCACGACGATCATCTCCAGCAGGGTGAAGCCGCGCGCGCGGCGCGGGACACACTCCATCTGCTGGCGAATCGCGCCCATCATCGCCAGCCGGCGCCCGTGGGCTTACTGGTTGTTGTCGATATCGGCGGCATTGTCCTTGCCGCCCGGCGCCTTGTCGGACCCGAGCGAGATCACCGCATAGGGATTGCCGCCATCACCCGGCACCTTGATGACATAAGGCGTGCCCCAGGGATCCTTGGCGCCCGATTCCTTCAGGTACGGACCATTCCAGTTGCTGACGTTGCTCGGCCGCGTCAGCAGATCTTCGATCTTGGTCGGGATCGAGCCGGTATCCAGATAGTACTGATCAACATAGGTGGCCACCTTGCGTACGCCGGCCGCCGCGGCCTTGATGTTGGCGCTCTCTTTGGCGCCAAAGATATTGGTCGCCAGCATGGTCGCGATAAAGGCGATGATGCCAAGCACCAGCAGCATTTCGATCAGACTGAAGCCGCCCTGGCGCGCGCCGCGCAGACGGCGGATGTGTAGGTGCTGCGTATGGCTCATGGTGACTCTCCTCATCCAACCAGTTCGTTCAAACTCAGAATCGCCGACACCATCGAGATGACGATCAGGGCGATGAAACCCGCCAGCAGGATCGTCATGATCGGCACGAAGGCCGCCATCAGACGGTCGATCGTGGTGCGGACCTCGCGATCATAGGTGTCGGCCGCGCGTTCCAGCATCTCGTCGAGCTGACCGGTTTCCTCGCCGACGCTGATCATCTGCAGGGCGAGGCGCGGGAAGCGCTTGCCGGCGGCCAGCGCGTGCGCCAGCCCGCCGCCGGTCTTGACGTCTTTGCTGGCGGTTTCGACCTGCTCGGCCAGCGCCGAGTTCCCCAGCACGTTCTTGGCGATCGACAGGGCCGACAGCAAGGGCACGCCGTTCTTCAGCAGCGTGCCGGCCGTGCGCGCAAAGCGCGCCGTGTCGATCTTGATCAACAGATCGCCGATCCACTTGAGATTGAGCAGGCGCGTGTCCCAAACGAGGCGCGTCACCGGGTCGCGGAACTGACGCTGGAAGAAGATGGCGACGCCCGCCATCGACAGCAGGATGGCCCACCAGCCGTAGCGCAACAGATTGGCAAAGCCGAGCACGATCTTCGTCAGCAGCGGCAGCTCACCGCCCAATTGCTCGAACAGCGGCATGAAGTTCGGGATCACGTACATCAGCAGGAAGATCAGCGCGGCGCCAGCCAGCAGCAGCAGGATGCACGGGTAGATCATTGCCGACACCACGCTGGACTTCAGTTCCTGATTGCGCTCCAGGTACTGCGCCAGCCGCGTCAAGGTGTGGTCCAGGGTGCCACCCATCTCACCGGCGCGCACCATGTTGACGTACAGGCGCGAGAACACGCCGTGCTGACGCTCCAGCGCCTCCGACAGCGAGACGCCGCCGCGCACCTCGTCGCGCACGCGATCCACCAGGCGCTTCAAACGCTGCGTTTCGGCGAGTTCAGCCAGCACCAGCAGCGAACGATCCAGCGGCAGACCGGCGCCCACCAGCGTCGCCAGTTGCTGCGTGAACATGGCGACATCCTGCTGCGAGACGCCGCTGGAGCGAAACATCGCCCCCAGACCCACGCCCTGCGCCTGATCGGCCGGAATGGCTTCCAGCGGCAAATTGCCCTGCTCATGCAGCTTGGCGACCACCTCGTCGGTGCTCGCGGCATCCATCTGCCCCTGCAGCACCTCACCGTTCGGCGCGACGGCCTTGAAGCGGAAGGCGGGCATTTAGCGCGCCTCCCTGCGGTCGGCGCGCAGTGAAATGGGAAAAGGAAAAAGCAAATGACAGCCGAGCCGCCGCGCCGCGAGACCAGGCCCGCGCGCTCCAAACCGACTCTCGATCATCGCTCGCAAGTTCACCAGGACGGCCTTTTCACTTTTCACTTTTCACTTTTCACTCTGCTCGCCACTGGGTGAGTAGAAACCCCCGCACCCTCATGTCTCCTGCGTCACCCGCAGCACTTCCTCGATGGTCGTCAGCCCGCTCAGCGCTTTGGCGATGCCGTCTTCGTACATGGTGCGCATGCCCTGTTCGCGCGCCAACGCTTCAATCTTGCCGTGGTCGGCGTGCTGCATGACCAGTCGACGAATGGGGTCGGTCATGGTCAGGAACTCCATGATCGTCGTACGGCCCACGTAGCCGGTGGCGCTGCGTTCGCTCGGCACTGGGCGATGCAGGTAAATCGGGTCATGGCGCGTGTAGTTGCGCAACTTGTGCTCGGCGATCACCTCGGGCAGTGCCTGATAGCGCTGGCTGGTCTCCCGATCAAGGCGGCGCACCAGTCGCTGCGCGAGCACGCCGTTGACGGTGGAACACATCAGGTAATCGTCGACGCCCATATCGAGCAGACGCGTCACTGCGCCGGCGGCGTTGTTGGTGTGCAGCGTGGATAGCACCAAGTGGCCGGTCAGCGCCGACTGGATCGCGATCTTCGCGGTTTCCAGATCGCGCATTTCGCCGATCATGATGATGTCCGGATCCTGACGCACGATCGAGCGCAGGGCGCCGGCAAAATCGAGGCCGATCTGCGGCTTCACCTGAATCTGGTTGACGCCTTCGAGCTGATACTCGACCGGGTCCTCGACGGTGATGATCTTGACTTCCGGCGTATTGATCTTGCTGAGCGCGGTATACAGCGTGGTGGTTTTGCCGGAGCCGGTCGGGCCGGTCACCAGCAGAATGCCGTGCGGCATTTCCAGCACATTCAAGAATTGCGGCAAGAAATCGTCGGTAAAGCCCAGCGCCTTGAAATCCAGCACCACGCTCTCGCGGTCCAGGATACGCATGACCACGCTCTCGCCGTAGCTGGTCGGCACCGTGGACACGCGCAGGTCGAGCTCCTTGCCCTGCACGCGCAGCATGATGCGGCCGTCCTGCGGCAGGCGGCGCTCGGCGATGTTCAGTTTGGCCATGATCTTGATACGGCTGATCACGGCGGCGGTGGAACTGGCAGGCGGCGATTCCACTTCCTGCAGCACGCCATCGATGCGGTAACGCACTTTCAGGCGATTTTCGAAGGGCTCGATGTGGATATCCGAGGCGCGCTGTTCCACCGCGCGCTGCATGATCAGGTTCACCAACCGGATGACCGGCGCCTCGGAGGCCAGATCGCGCAGGTGCTCGACATCGTCCTCACCGCCGCCGTCCTCGCCCGACAGATTCTCGACGATGGTGCCCATGGCCGAACGGCCCTGACCGTAGTAGCGCTCGATCAGATCGTCGATCTCGCTGCGCAGTCCGACGGCGCAATCGACGGTCTTGCCGGTCGCCAGCACCACCGCGTCGTGCGCGTAATGATCCTGCGGATCAGCCACCAGCAGCTTGATGCTCTGCTCGCTCTCGCCGATCGGCACGACGTGAAACTGCTTCAGAAAGCGCACCGACAGTTGCACACCGGCCGGCGGCACCTCGGGAGCGTCTTTGGCGGCGATCAGCGGCAGTTCCAGCAACTCGCTGAGCGCCTCGGCCACATCGCGCTCGGAGGCCAGACCCAGGCGCGTCAGCAGCGACACCAGCCCGACGTCTTCCTGCTCCTCGTGCACGCGTCGTGCGCGCGCGAGGTCAGACTCCTTGAGGCGCCCCTTGCGCAGCAGGAACTGACAGATCTGCTCGTCCAGCTGCGAGGCAGGGATGACCGGCGCCGGCAGCACCGGTGCGGCATCCGGACTCTCAGCAGTGTCTACAATCGCATTCACGCACGGCACTCGCAGGTAAGCGGCTCACAGCCGCAGGGGTGGACTACGGCTGATGCTGGTCGGTTCCCGGCGTCGGGATATCGCTGCCCTCGGCCGTCACCAGGGTCTGGATGAAGGGCTGATTGAACATGACCCAGAGGATGACCGGGGTGATCGCCGGCAGCACCAGATAGCCGAACTGATAGCAGAAGGCGATCATGTTCGGCGACAGCCCGGCCTCGGCAATCACGCGCGCACCTTCGGCGCCGGCCTGCAGCCCGACGCTCTTCAGCACATCGAACACGGTGCCATAGGTCTGCACCGCCAACAGCACAATTACGCCGATGACCACCTGCAGCGCGCGCCGCCCGTTGCTGAGCGGCGTGGCCATCACCAGACCCACCAGCACCGGAATGCTGTAACCGTAGATCATCGGGTTGGCGTCGACGACCACGGCGGGGCGGCCCTGGCTGAGGTCAATGCCGGCCAGTTGCGCCGGATCGACCGGCAGCGTGGTGATGAAAGACAGCATGTGCTGGGTCTGCTCGACGCCGGTGAACACCTGCGGCAGCCAGGCCTGCAAGACCGAGGACGCCAGCGAGGCGATCGGCGTCACCCACAGCTGCGCGAAGTAAAACCACACAAAAAAGGACAGCGGCAGCCAGAGCACCGCCAGGAACAGCAAGGTTTTCAAGGGACCGAACATGGAGCGGCTAAACCCGATTGGAGGACCGCGGCGCGGCCGATTCTATCCTGAGCAGGACACCCTGCAGGCCCGTCGTCAGCCGACGAACACCCGTGCGTTGCGGAACAGGCGCTGCCAGGCCGAGGCTTCGCCGCCGGTCGCCGCCCAACTGAGCTGAACGCGGCGTACCACGCGCTCCGGGTGCGGCATCAGGATCAAGGCGCGCCCGTCGGTGGTGGTAAAGCCGGCCCAGCCATCGATCGAGCCATTCGGGTTGGCGGGATAGCGCAGTGCCGGACTGCCGTCGGCGTCCAGATAGCGCAGCGCCGGGCGCGCGCTTGCCGGGGCATGGCCCTGCGGCCAGTACACCCGTCCCTCGCCGTGTGATACCACCAGCGGCAAGCGCGAGCCGGCCATGCCGGCCAGCAGCACGCTCGGCGTGTCGAGCACTTCGACCTGCACCAGACGCGCCTCGTATTGCTCGGAGTGGTTGCGCAGGAAGCGCGGCCAACCCTCGGCACCGGGCACCAGATCGCGCAAACCGCTCATCATCTGGCAGCCGTTGCAGACGCCCAGCGTGAAGGTATCCGGGCGCGCGAAGAAGGCGCGGAACTCGGCCGCCAGCGCCGGATGGTGCAGGATGCCTTTGGCCCAGCCCTGACCCGCGCCGAGCACGTCGCCGTAGGAAAAACCACCGCAAGCGGCCAGCCCCTGGAACGCCGACAGGCGCCAGCGACCGGCTTCCAGATCGCTCACATGCACGTCCACGGCCTCGAAACCCGCACGCGTGAACGCGGCTGCCATCTCCAGCTGACCGTTGACGCCCTGCTCGCGCAGGATCGCCACGCGGGGACGCGCTCCGCGCGCCACATAGGGCGCCGCCACATCGACCGCGACGTCGAAGGCAGGCGCTTCGACCAGCCCGGGGACACCGTAGTCACGCAGGCGGGCGTACTCCTGATCGGCGCAGGCCGGATTGTCGCGTTCGCGCTGGATGCGCCAGGAGGTCTCACCCCAGGCCGCGATCAGCTCGGCCATCGGCTGCTCCCACAGGCTGCGCGTACCCTGCACCAGCTGCAGCTGCGGGGCCGACTGCGCCTGACCAACGCAGCGCACGCGCTCAGCCAGACCGGCGGCGGCGGCAGCGGCCAGCCACGCCGACTCCTCGGCGCGCGGAATCTCGACCAGCACGCCGAGCTCCTCGTTGTACAGCCAGCGCAGCGCCTCGACTTCCGCCGGCAGCTCGATCACCAGTCCGCAACGCGCCGCGAACGCCATCTCCAGCGCCGCCACCAGCAAACCGCCATCGCTGCGATCATGCCAGGCGCGCACGCGGCCGGCCGTCTTCTGCTCGGTCAACCAGTCGAGCGCGCGGGCGAAGCGCGCGGGATCGTCGAGATCCGGCGGCACATCGCCCAACAGGCCCTGCACTTGCGCCAGCACGCTGCCACCCAGGCGCGGCACCGAGGCGCCGAGATCGACCAGCCACAGGCGGCTGCTGCCATCAAAGTGCTGGATCTGCGGCGTCAGCGTGCCACGGACGTCGGCGACGCGGGCAAAGGCGCTGACGATCAAGGACACGGGTGCGCGGGTGCGGCATGCGCCCTGCGCCGGGTCCTGCCAGCCTGCGCGCATGCTGAGCGAGTCCTTGCCGACCGGGATGGCCAGACCGAGCGCTGGACACAGCTGGCTGCCGACCGCCTCGACCGCGGCGTACAGCGCGCCGTCCATCGCCGGATCGCCCACCGCGGCCATCCAGTTGGCTGACAGCTTGATCTCCTCGCGCGCCGCGATCGGCGCGGCATACAAATTGGTCAGCGCCTCGCCCACCGCCATGCGTGCGGCGGCGCGCGCATCCAGCAGCGCGATCGGCGTGCGCTCGCCCATCGCGCAGGCCTCGCCGCTGTAGCCGACGAAATCGGCCAGCGTCACGGCGACATCGGCCACCGGCGTCTGCCACGGACCGACCATCTGATCGCGATGGGTCAGACCGCCGACGCTGCGATCGCCGATGGTGATCAGGAACTGCTTGCTGGCGACGGCCGGGAAACGCAGCACCCGCTGCAGCGCCTCGCCCAGCGACAGCGTGCCCAGATCCAGGCCGGGACCGGCGCTGGCGCGATGGCGTATCGCCTGCTTGTGCAGCTTCGGCGCCTTGCCGAACAGCACCGCCATCGGCAGATCGATGACTGCTGTCTCGGCCAGGCGCACGCGCAGATGCTGCGCCGCCGTCGCCACGCCGACCGCCGCGTACAGGCAGCGCTCGCGCGCCGCGATCTCGGCAAAGCGCGCCAGATCCTGCGGGCGCACGCCGAGCACGTAGCGCTCCTGCGCCTCGTTGCACCAGATCTGCATCGGGCTCATGCCGGGATCGTCATTGGGCACCTGGCCGAGGTCGATCTCGCCGCCGACCTCGCTGTCGTGCAGCAATTCCGGGATCGCGTTGGACAGGCCACCGGCGCCGACGTCGTGGACGGTGACGATCGGATTGTCGGCGCCGAGCGCGATGCAGCGGTCGATGACTTCCTGACAGCGTCGCTCCATCTCGGCATTGTCGCGCTGCACCGAGGCGAAGTCGCGCGCGCTGCCGCCGGTACCAGTGCTCTGCGAGGAGGCGGCGCCGCCGCCGAGGCCAATCAGCATCGCCGGCCCGCCGAGCACAATGACGATGTCTCCGGGCTGCAGCGTGCCCTTGTGCACATGCGCTTCGCGCACGCTGCCCAGACCGCCGGCGATCATGATCGGCTTGTCGTAGGCGTAGCCCTCGGTGCTCGACTGCTCGAAGTGTTCGAAACTGCGGAAGTAGCCGCCCAGCGCTGGCCGGCCGAACTCGTTATTGAAGGCGGCGGCGCCGATCGGTCCTTCGATCATGATCCGCAGAGCGCTGGCCATGTGCGCCGGCAGCGGCCGCGCGCGCTCCCAGGGCTGCGGCGCCTCGGGCAGGCGCAGATGGGAGACCGAGAAACCGGTCAGTCCGGCTTTGGGACGCGCGCCCTGCCCGGTAGCGCCCTCGTCACGAATCTCGCCGCCCGCACCAGTTGCCGCGCCGGCATAAGGCGCAATCGCGGTCGGGTGATTGTGCGTCTCGACCTTGATCGCCAAATGCACCGGTTCCAGCTGCGCGCGGTAGACGCCATCAGGGTCAGCCAGGAAGCGCTGCGCCGGATGACCGTCGAGGATCGCCGCGTTGTCCTTGTACGCCATCCGCGTGCCCTGCGGCGTGCGCGCATGCGACACCTTGATATGGCCGAACAGACTGAGCGCCTGCGCCTCGCCGTCCAGCGTCCAGCTGGCGTTGAATACCTTGTGGCGGCAATGCTCCGAGTTGGCTTGCGCGAACATCATCAGCTCGGCGTCGGTCGCCCTACGGCCCAGTTCCGCGTAGCTGTGACTGAGGTATTCCACCTCATCGCTGCTGAGCGCGAGACCCAACTCGGCATTGGCGCGGGTCAGATCCTCGATGGCGGTTGGCAGCGTCTGCAGCGGCCCGGCCGGCGGATGGCGGAACAGCGCCGCCAGCGCCGTCTCCGCCGCATACACCGACTGGGTCATCGGGTCATGCAGCTGTGCCTCTACCGCGGCGACCTGCTCGTCGGCGCTCGGGAAGGCCGCGAATTCATAGACCAAGACGCGCTCGACGCGCTCGACCGCCAGCGCACAGCGGCGCAGGATGTCAGTGGCCTTGCTGGACCATGGCGAGCGCGTGCCGGTTCTTGGGGTCACCCAGCGTGCAGCGACCGCCGAGGGGTGCGCAGCAGCGACCTCGCCCCACTGCAGCACATCGGCCAGCCGATGGGCATCGACCGGCTGCAACACCTCGACCAGAAAGCACTCACGCACCTGCACCACCACGGCACCGAGCGGCGCCAGCCGGCGATTCAGGCGTTCCAGGCGAAAAGCGGACAGGGCCGCAGCCCCGGGGATCGAGTGGATCGGCATGGGCGGCGAGTCGACGAAAGCGAGGGCGCGAATGATACGGCGTGGCGCCGCGAGCGTAAGCCCGAGGTCGCCACGCCGTCAGCTGGCAGCCAGACGGCTGCCGATGAGGCTCAGTTGGCGGGCTTTTCGCCCTTGGACGCGAGTTCAGCCTCAACCAGCGTCAGGCGCTGATCCAGCTGGTCGGGCGTGACATAACCGGGCTGCACCGAGCCATCCGGGAACACCAGCGTCGGCGTACCGGTCACGCCCATCTGCTGACCGAGCTGATACTGATCGGCGACCGGATTGACGCAGGTGCCGTTGCCCGGATCCTCGCCCGCCTTGGCCTTGGTCAGCGCATCCTGCTGATCCTTGGCGCACCAGGCCGCCACTGCCTTGCGGTAGGAGTCGGAACCAACGCCAGCGCGCGGGAACAGCAGGTATTCGATCTGGATACCGCGCTCGTTGTACTCCGCCATGTGCTTGTGCAGCTCACGGCAGAAGCCGCAATCGATGTCGGTGAACACGGCGATCTTGTGCTTCACCTCGCCCTTGGGCGCGAACACGATGCGCTGATTGGTCGGCGCCTTGCCGATCAGGCCGCGACGCAGCTCGGAGCGGCGCTGCTCGGTCAAATCGACCTTGTTCGGGATGTCGAAGATCATGCCCTGGATCAGATGGGTGCCGTCATTGCTGACATACACCACCTGCCCCTGCAGCGTGACCTCGGTAAAGCCCGAGATCGGCGCCGGGCGCGAGGCATCCACCTTGATGTCCGGCTGCAGCGTCTTCAGCGCAGCCAGCACCTTGTCGTCCGCCTTGTCCTGCGCCAGCGCCAGATTCGTACCAGCCACACTCAGGGCGGCCACCCACAGCCATTTGTGCATCGGAGCTTCCTCGTCAAAGTTCGGGCGACCATACCCGGATCATCGGACACTGGACCAGCCCCGCGCCCAAAAGTTCCGCCCGGAATGTTGCGAAACGTCGATTCCGTCGAATGCCCGAAGGGCGCTCAGGCCGCCGGCGTGGCGGTTGCCAGCACCTGGATCAGCACGGCGGCAAAATGGCAGACACTGCCCGCCAACACGAAGGCGTGCCAGATGGCATGGGCATAGGGCAGGCGCCGGCTCATGTAGAACACGGTGCCCACGGTGTAGGCAATGCCTCCCGCCAGCAGCCAGGCCAACGCGGTTGCCGGCACCGAACGCATCAAGGGCTCCGCCGCCACCACCACCAGCCAGCCCATGCCGATGTAGATGCCGGTGGACAGCCACTGGAAACGCCCGGTGAAATACAGCTTGAAGACGATGCCCGCCAGCGCCAGCGACCAGATCACCCCGAACAAGGTCCACCCCCACGGCCCGCGCAGACCGGTCAGCGTGAACGGCGTGTAGGTGCCGGCGATCAGCACGTAGATCATGCAGTGATCGAAGACTTTCAGGCGCGCCTTGGTCGGCACATGGCTGATGGCGTGGTACAGCGTCGACGCCACGTACAGCAGCAGCAACGAGGCGCCATACACCGAGGCGCCCACCACCGCCCAGACATCGCCGTACACCGAGGCCAGCGTGATCAGCACGGCGCCGGCGCCCAGCGCGACCACCGCACCGACGCCGTGGGTCAGCGCGTTCAGCCACTCTTCCAGGTGCTGGTGACGGTGGGAACCGATGTCAGCGGAGGCGTTCACGTCCGGATTCCGAGGAAAAACACCGGATAAGCCTGCGCCGGCCGGGCTGAGTGGTCAATGCAGCGGCGGGCGTGTCTGGATCTCGCCATGCATCAGCCAGGGCTCAGCTGGCAGCCTGTTAGACTTCGGCGCCCTGATGGATCTCTGGTGACTCTGGCATGGAATGCATGGAAGGCGATTTCAGCACGCCGAGCGGGCGCATTGCCCTGCTGGCCTCGCGCTTCAACGAACTGGTGGTGTCGCGCCTGATCGCCGGCGCGCGCGACGCGCTGCTCCGCCATGGCGTCGAGGATCACGATCTGACCTTGGTGCGCGTGCCGGGCGCCTTCGAACTGCCGCTGACCGCCGATCGGCTCGCTGCCAGCGGACGCTATGTGGCGATCATTGCGCTGGGCTGCGTGATCCGCGGCGACACCGCGCACTTCGATTACGTCGCCGGTGGCGCCTCCAATGGTCTGATGCAGGTCTCGCTGACGCATCGGCTGCCGGTCGGCTTCGGGGTACTGACGGTCGACACGCTGGAGCAGGCGCTGGATCGCGCCGGCGGCAAGGCCGGCAACAAGGGCGCCGACGCGGCGCTGGCGGTCATCGAACAACTGAATCTGCTGCAGCATTGGGAGACCCGCGCATGAAGCCGACCCGCCCTTTCCCCGAGCGCGCCCGCGCGCGTCGTCGTGCGTTGCAGGCGCTGTACCAGTGGCAGATCGGCGGTGGTCCGATGCGCCGGATCATTGAACAGTTCAATGAAGAGCAGGACATGGCCATCGTCGATGGTGGTTACTTCGTCGACCTGCTGAACGGGGTGGAAACCCACCTGGAGGCGCTCGACGCCGCGCTGGCGCCGTGCCTGGATCGACGCCTGGACGAGGTGGACGTGATCGAGCGCGCCACGCTGCGGCTGGCGGCGTTTGAATTGCTGCATAGACTGGACATTCCGTATCGCGTGGTCATCAACGAGGCGGTCGAACTGGCCAAGGACTTCGGCGCCGAAGGCGGCCACAGCTACGTCAACGGCGTGCTCGACCGCCTGGCGCGCAACACGCGCAGCGCCGAAGTGCGCAGCCACTGACCCTGATGGCCGGCGAGTTTGACTGGATCGCGCGCGTGCGCGAGCGAGCGGCGCTGTCGTCCAGCGTGATTCGTGGCATCGGCGACGATGCCGCCATCGTACGGCCGGCGCCAGATTGCGATCTGGTCATCAGCACCGACACGCTGGTCGCCGGCGTGCACTTCCCGCTCGACACCGCGCCGGCGGACGTCGGCTACAAGACCGCTGCCGTCAATCTGAGCGATCTCGCCGCGATGGGCGCCGATCCGCTGTACGCCACGCTGGCCTTGTCGATTCCCAGCCTCGATCCGGGCTACGTCGATCCGCTGATGACGGCCCTGCTCGGCGCACTGAAAGCCCACGGCGCCTGCCTGATCGGCGGCGACACCACGCGCGGTCCGCTGGTACTGACGCTCACCGTCGTCGGCAGCGTGCCGCAAGATGGCGCGCTGCGGCGCGACCGCGCCCAGGCCGGCGACGCCGTCTACGTCAGCGGCACGCTGGGCGACGCCGCCGCCGCGCTGCATGCGCGCGGACGCTGGCGCGACACCAGCAGCGGCGAGCGCCGGCTGGCGCGCAATCGCCTGGAGCAGCGGCTGGCGCGACCGACGCCGCGGACCGAGCTGGGACGCGAGCTGCGCGGCTTGGCGTCGGCCTGCATCGATGTTTCCGATGGACTGTGCGCGGATCTCGGGCATCTGTGTCGCGAGAGCGGCCTGGCGGCGGTGATCGATCCCGCGCTGCTGCCGTGTTCGCGGGCGCTGCTGACGCTGGTCGAGGATCCGGCCGAGCTGCGCCGCTTGCAGATGGCCGGCGACGACTATGAGCTCTGCTTCAGCGTCGCCCCGGAACGCGAGCCCGACCTCGCGGCGTTGGCAGCGCGCATCCATGTCCCGTTGACGCGCATCGGCACCCTGGGTCCCGGCGAAGGCGTGCACCTGCTGGACGACGACGGTCGCCTGCACGCGCCGCCCGGCGCCGCTTACGAGCACTTCCTATGAGCCGATCCATCCGCCACGAGGCGCGCGTGCTGCTGCGTCATCCGCTGGGCTGGATCGCCTGCGGGCTCGGCAGCGGCCTGTCGCCGCTGGCGTCGGGCACTACCGGCAGTCTGGCGGCGGTGCTGCTGTATTGGGCGACCGGCGCCAGCGAGTGGCCCTGGTACGCTCATCTGGGTCTGCTGCTGGTCGGCTTTGGCCTCGGCGTGTGGGCCAGTGCCTGGGCCTGCCGTGCGCTCGCCACTGACGATGCCGCGCCGATCGTCATCGACGAATGGGTGGGCCAATGGATGACGCTGGCGGCGGGGCTGTGGTCCTGGCGGCCGCACACCACCGAGGCCTGGCTGTGGTACCTGGGCTGCGGATTCGCGCTGTTCCGACTCGCCGACATCAGCAAGCCCTGGCCAGCCTCGCGCATCGACCGCGACCTCGGCGGCGGCTTGGGCGCGATGGCGGACGACGGCGTCGCCGGCGTGTACGCGGCGCTGGCGATGGCCGGGCTGGGATGGCTGACCGGCCAGGGTTGAGCCTGCCGATCTAAATCGCTGTTAACGCCGCGCCAGTCGCCGATCAGGCGTCACTTGCTATCGTGCGCCGATGAGCCTGACCTCCTGCCTCGCCCGCCTTTGCGTTGCCCTGCTGCTGACCCTGGCGGTCCGGCTTGCTGGCGCCGACGCGCCGCTGCGCGCCAGTCCGGATCGCGAACGCATCGAGGCACTGGCCGGGGCGCCGGTCGATGCCGTGCGCTTCTTCAAAGTCTATTTCTGGCAGCCATTGGACGAGAGCAGTCTGGTCGTTTGGCTGGGCCGCGAAGAACCGTATCTGGTGACGCTGCGCGAGCGCTGCAACGGCCTGCTCGACGAGAGCGTGCTGCGCCTCGCGGACTACAAACGGCCCGGCCGCAACATGCTGCGCACGCGCTGGAGCGAGATCGTCACCGAGGACGGCATCACCTGCCGCATTGGCAGCATCCGAGCACTGCAACTGGAGCCTCTGGAGGCGCTCGGCAGCCGCTACTCGCCGGAGGCCAGCAACGCCGGCGTGCGCAGCACCGCTGATGGTCGCCGCTGGGAATCGCTGGAACCGCTGGAACGCCCGGCGCGCCCGACACGCATCGGCAACGATCTGCGCCCGCCCACCAGCGTCGGCATCGCTGCGGAAGTCGACCAGAACGGTCGCGTGCGCCGCGTCCGGGTCGAGGCCAGCAGCGGCTACAACGACCTCGACGATCTGGCGGTCGCGCACGTGCGCCGCTGGCGTTTCGAGCCACACCGCCCCGGACACCCGCCGCGACCGGTGTGGGTATCGGTCCGCGTCAACCTGTAGGAGCTCATCGTGCGCATACTGCTGGTGGAAGACGATCGACACACCCGCGAGTTCATCGAGCGCGGCCTGCGTGAGGCCGGTTATGCGGTCGATGCGGTCGGCAACGGGCGCGATGGTCTGTTTCTCGCGACCACCGAGTCCTTCAGCCTGCTGATCCTGGACCGCATGCTGCCGCAGGTGGACGGACTGACCATCGTGCGCACGCTGCGCGCCAGCCGCATCGGTACGCCAGTGCTGGTGTTGAGCGCGCTGGGCGAGGTGGACGAACGCGTCGAAGGGCTGCGCGCCGGCAGTGACGACTACCTGGTCAAACCCTTCGCGTTGGCGGAGCTGCTGGCGCGCGTCGAAGCCCTGCTGCGACGTCCCAGCGGGCCCAATGCGCAAACGCAAGACACGCTGCTGCGGGTGGCCGATCTGGAACTCGATCGCCTGAAGCGCAGCGTACGCCGCGGCGAGCGCCGCATCGAGTTGCAGCCGAAGGAGTTTCAGCTGCTCGAATATCTGATGCGCCACGCCGATCAAGTGGTGACCCGGACGATGCTTCTGGAGGGCGTGTGGGAGTACCACTTCGACCCCAAGACCAATGTCATCGACGTGCACGTATCCAATCTGCGCGCCAAGATCGACAAGGGCGCCGAGCAAGCCCTGATCCACACCGTGCGCGGCGTCGGCTACCGCCTGGGTTTGGCGCGCGACTGAGGCCATGGCGCGCCGTAGCCTGCGTCGCAGCGCCTATTTCCGCTTCGCGGTGCTGCTGCCGCTGCTGATCAGTGCGCTCGCCGCCGCGCTGCTGGTGCCGATCTACCGCGAGGCCGTAGGCCACATCCGCGACGAGACGCGCGCCTCGATCGAGAGCGAGAGTTGGGATCTGGAGGTCGAGTTCCACGAGAACGGCCTGGACGGGCTGATCGCCGAGATCGCCGAACGCACCGAGCGGCAGGTCGATCCGCGCGCGGTCTATCTGTTGCTCGATTCCGATCAGGTCGTCCGCGGCGGCACGCTGGAGCGCTGGCCGCAGGCCTTGCCGGCCAGCACCGAGGGCTGGTCCGAGTTTGCCCTGGATGATGGCGAGTTGGTGCACGCGCAGGTGCATACCTTGTTTGGCGGCCGCAAGCTGCTGGTGGGACGGCGCTCACCGCTGGCGCGCTTCGACGAACACCTGGCCACGCAGATGATCTGGGCGGCGCTGGCGGTGTTTGCGGCCTCGGCCATCGCCGCTGGCTGGTTCACCTGGCGCCAGCGACGGCGACTGCGCGGGCTGGCGCGCGGCGCCGAGGCCATCCGCGGCGGCGAACTCACGCGCCGGCTCAGTGTCAGCGAACGCCATGACGAGTTGGACGAACTGGCCGAGGGCTTCAACCGCACCTTCGCCGATCTGGAACGACTGGTGGATGGCGTGCGGCAGGTCAGCAACCACTTGGCGCACGATCTGCGCCGGCCGCTTCAGCAGGCGCGGCAGCGCCTGGATCAGCTGGCGGCACGGCCCGGGCTGGATCTCGAAGCGCGCTGCGCCATCGAGGGCAGCCTGCAGGAGATCGACGGTTTGCTGCACACCTTCGCCGCGCTGTTGCGGCTGGGACGGCTCGAATCCGGCGGCTTCGAGCGCAGTCAGGAGCGCTGCGCGCTGGACACCGTGGTGCGCGACGCCGTCGACTTGTTCGCGCCACTGGCCGAGGCGCAGGGTCGTGCAATTCAGGCGCAGCTGGCGCCGGTGCAGGCCAGCGGCGATCGCCATCTGTGGTTTCAGCTGGTCCAGAACCTTATCGACAACGCGATCCAGCACGGCGCCGGCGCGATCGACATCGAGCTCGACGCCGATCAGCTCTGCATCCGCGACCACGGCAGCGGCGTTCCGGCGGAGCAATTGCATCGGTTGGGCGAGCGCTTTTTCCGGGTGGATGCAGCGCGCAGCACGCCCGGCGTCGGCATCGGTCTGGCACTGGTGCGGGCGATCGCCGAGCACCTGGGTACGCCGCTGCACTTCGAGAACGCCGAACCAGGGCTGCGCGCACGCATCCTGCTGCGTGCGCCACTCAAAAGCTGAGCGTGCCCAAATCCACATTGCCGCCCGACAGGATCACGCCGGTGCGACGGCCGGCGTAGCGTTCGGGATAGCGCAGGATGACGGCCAGCGCCGCTGCGCAACTGGGCTCGATGACGATCTTCAGACGCTCGTAGATCAGTCGCAGCGCGGCCAGCACGTCGGCGTCGCTGACGGTCAGGATCTGCGCCTGATGGCCGCGCAGGATGGCGAAGTTCGGCGCGCCCAAGTCGGCGCGCAAGCCATCGCACAGCGTATCGACACGCGTATTGCCGGTCAGCACGCCGCTGGCGAAGCTGCGGGCGGCGTCGTCGGCGCCTTCGGGCTCGGCGCCGTAGACCTGCAGCGAGGGGCACAGCGCGCGGGCGGCGATGGCGCTGCCGGCCAGCAGGCCACCGCCACTGATCGGCGCCACCAGCGCATCCAGATGCCCGACCTCACGAATCAGCTCTAGCGCCGCGGTGCCCTGTCCGGCGATCACCTGCGGATCCATGTAGGGATGCACTTCGATAGCGCCGCTGTCGGCGATCAGCTGCGCCAGCGTGGCGACCCGCGCAGCGTTGCTGGGCGCGCAGTAGACGATCTCGGCACCCAGGCGGCGGACCGCCTCCACTTTCACCCGAACGGTGTTCTCCGGCATCACCACCTGGGCCCGAATGCCGCGCAGCTGCGCCGCCAGCGCCAGCGCGGCGGCGTGATTGCCGGAGGAATGGGTGGCGACGCCACGCTGCGCCAACGCCTCGGGCAAGGCCATCACGGCGTTGCAGGCGCCGCGGAACTTGAAGGCGCCGATGCGCTGAAAGTTCTCGCACTTGAAATGGAGTTCGCCGCCTGCCATCGCCTCCAGGCTGCGGCTGCGCAGCACTGGCGTGCGTTGCGCATAAGGCGCGATCCGCGCCGCGGCTTCCCAAATGTGCTCGATCGTCGGCGCTGCCCCGGTATGCATCCGTCCTCCAGAAACGACTACGCCCGGCGAACCGGGCGTAGTGTGGACCATGAATCGTGCGCTCAGCCGCCAGTCGGCGCCGGCGTTGCGGCTTCGGCAGGCGCGCTGCCGTCGGCCGGCACGGCGGCCGGATCCACCGGTGCTACCGGCGGCAGGCCCAGCGGCAGGTAGACGCGGGTCACTTCCACCATCACCGGCTCGGCCGGCTTGCCGTCTTCGGTCGTCGCAGCCGCGTCGACCGGAGCGGCCGGCGTGCCGGCAGTCGTCGCTGCGGCGTCGGCGCTGACCACCGGCGGCGCCTCGCGATCCGGCAGGAATTCTTCGACCGCCTTGGCCGCCGGGTCGAACACCAGACCGTGCACGGTGGCATAGGCCTGCAGCTTCTCGAAGGTCTGATTGCTCTTGCGACGCTCACCGACGTGCTCGGCCACCAGCACCTCGCCACCCAGGCTCTGCACGGCCTGGATGTCATCACGCAGCGCGACGTCGTTGCGGTCCACCGGGAGCACCACGTCGAAGGCGAGGCGATAACGCTCTTTCAGCGTGACCAGCACCTGTGCCGGGCCGGTAGCAGTCAGCTTGTTGCGATCGACGAAGGCCTGCAGCTTCTTCAGGGTGTCGACCACGCCGGCGTTGAGGTCCGGGAACTCGGAGGAACTGTAGACCTCGACCAGACCCGCCAGCTTCAGCGCCGGGCCCGGCACCAGCTGCTGCTTGGTGATCGTGATGTCGCTGTAGTCACGCGCATAGGCGCTGGACTCGATCATCGCCTTCAGGCGCATCAGGCCGTAGGGATAGTCGGCGCCCACCGAGGAATCGAGGTACAGGCCCTTGATACGCTCGATCGGGTTGCTGCCGAGTTCGACGTCGTAGGTCCAGGTGACTTTGACGCCGAGGTCGGTGGTACCGATGTTGAACGTGACCGTGCCAACGCGACCGCCGTCGACGTTCTGGATCATCTTGACGATCGAGGTCGGCGTCGATTCGATGATCTCCCAGCGCCCGGAGCCGATCGCCTCGTTGCCGCTCCACTTCATCACCGCGCCCTGACCCGCTTCCGGGCCCTCGAAGGTGTAGGTGGCGCTCGTATCCTTCTTCGCGTACGGCGACCACTCGTTGAAGCGCTTGTAGCTGTTCAGCACATCGAACACATGGCTGGGCGGGCGCTCAATGATGATCGACCGTTCCACATGACCGTGGCCGCCACCGGGCAGGAACAACCCGATCAACAGGATGACCACGACCGTGATCACGATCGCGAGCACAAACTCAATCACTGAGCGCATCAGTCAACTCTCCCCACAATCGGGCTTGAAATCCGCAAGGCGCGGAATGTTAATCGTTCTCTCAAAGGGACGCCATGCAGGAATGCTGCTGGCGCCTCGGCTATTCAGACGGCTTCACGCCTGATCGATGACGTCCTGGTAGGCGTCCGGATCGAGCAACTCGTCGTACTCGGCAGCGTCGTCCGGCTTGATCACGAAGATCCAGCCCTCGCCGAAAGCGTCCTCGTTGACCGTCTCCGGCTTGTCGGACAGCGCCTCGTTGACGCGCACGATGGTGCCGGACATCGGGCTGTAGACGTCCGAGGCAGCCTTCACCGACTCGACCACGGCGCAGGCGCTGCCGGCGTCGACATGGTCGCCCACGGTCGGCAGCTCGACGTAGACCAGATCGCCGAGCAAGCTTTGGGCGTGGTCGGAAATGCCCACGGTCACCAGACCGTCGCCTTCCTTGCGGGCCCACTCGTGGGACTTGAGAAACTTGAGGTCGCCAGGGATCTCGCTCATCGGAAGGGCCGCCTGCTGGGTGGGATTCGGCGCGGAGAATAACAGCGGCAACGGCGCTCCGGCAGTCGTCGCCGCATGCGTTCAGATCTGTGCTTTGCCCTCACGGACGAACACCGGCTTGACGATGCGTACCGGGACCAGTTTGCCGCGGATATCCACCTCCGCATTGCCGCTGGCAGCAGCCGGGACGCGCGCGAACGCGATCGCCTTGCCGAGCGTGGGCGAGAAGGTGCCGGACAGAATTTCACCTTCGCCGGCGGCCGTGACCACTCGCTGTCCGTGGCGCAGCACGCCTTTCTCGTCCATCACCAGCCCCACCAGCGCGCGCGGGACACCGGCCGCCCGCAGCGCTTCCAGCGCCGGACGACCGATGAAGTGGCGCTCGGCCGGGTCTAGGGCCACGGTCCACGCCAGATTGGCTTCCAGCGGCGAGGTGTCGTCGTCCATGTCTTGGCCATACAGGTTCATGCCGGCTTCCAGACGCAGCGTGTCGCGCGCGCCGAGGCCGCAGGGCTTGACGCCGGCGGCCAGCAGCGCCTGCCAGAAATCGACCACCGCGCTCGCCGGCAGAATGACCTCGAAGCCGTCTTCGCCGGTGTAGCCGGTGCGGGCGATGAACTTGTCGCCACTTTCCGCCGCCGCGAAGCGGCCGAGTGCCGCCACGCGCTCGCGATCGGCTGCATCGAGCAGACCGAGCACGGCTGCGCGCGCGTCCGGGCCCTGGACGGCAACCATCGCCAGATCCAGGCGCACCTCGACCTCGATGCCAAAGGCCTGCGCCTGCTGGCGAATCCAGGCCACATCCTTCTCGCGCGTCGCCGCGTTGACCACCAATCGGAACCAGGACTCGGTCTGGAAGTAGACGATCAGATCGTCGATCACGCCGCCGCGCTCGTTGAGCATGCAGGTGTACAGCGCCTTGCCCGGCTGCTTGAGCTTGTCGACGTTGTTCGCCACCAGATAGCGCAGAAACTCGCGCACGCGGGCGCCGTGCAGATCGACCACGGTCATGTGCGAGACATCGAACATGCCGGCGCTGCGGCGCACGACGTGGTGCTCCTCGATCTGCGAGCCGTAGTGCAGCGGCATGTCCCAGCCGCCGAAATCCACCATCTTGGCACCCAGCGCACGATGGGTAGCGTTGAGCGGCGTCTGACTGAGGGCCATGAGCGTGATCCGAAGGCGGCGGGGCCCGGGATCATAGGCCGGGCGCAAGGCGGTGGTAAGTACTGCCGCGCAGGCGCCCGCAGATCAGCAGACCCGACGCGCGCTACAGGTCGGCCATGCCCTCGGGCGTGCCGCCCTGGCCAACGCGCAGCAGCTTCAGCGTGTTGGTGCCGCCGAGCAGACCGGTGTGATCGCCGGTGGTCACGACCACGCGATCACCGGTGGTCAAACGACCCTGTGCGTGCAGCAGTTCGACCGCGAGGCGGGTGGAATGGGTGACGCCGCCGTCCTTGGGATCGAAAGCGACCGCGTAGACGTCGCGATACAGACACATGCGCTGACGCGCCATCTGATGACGACTCATCGCGTAGATCGGGATGCGCGAGCGGAAGCGCGACAGCCACTGCGCAGTGGCGCCGGACTCGGTCAGCGCGACGATGGCACGCACGCCGATGCGGTTGGCCAGCGTCATCGCCGCCATCGCAATGGCCTGGTCGGAGCGATGGATCTCGGAGGGCGCCGGCAGGCTGGCCTCGCTGGACTCGAACTGGCGCTCGGCGGCCTCGCAAATGCTGCGCATCGCCGCCACTGCCTTGTCGGGATGTTTGCCGGAAGCGGTCTCCTGCGACAGCATCACGGCATCGCTGCCATCCAGCACTGCGTTGGCGACATCCAGCACTTCGGCGCGGGTGGGAATGGGCGATTCCACCATCGACTGCAGCATCTGCGTGGCGGTGATCACCACCCGATGGCGCGACAAGGATTCGCGGATGATGCGCTTCTGCAAACCGGGCAACTCGGCATAGCCGATTTCCACGCCCAGATCGCCACGCGCAACCAGCACGGCATCGGAAGCGTCGATGATCTCGCCCAGATTCTCCATCGCTTCGGCGCGCTCGATCTTGGCCACCAACGCAGCGGAGGAACCCGCGCCGCGCAGCAGCGCACGCGCCTGGTTCATGTCGGCCGCCGAGCGCGGGAAGGACACCGCCAGATAGTCGGCGCCCATGCGCGCGGCGAGCTCGATGTCGCGACGGTCCTTGTCGCTGAGCGCATCGACCGAGAGGCCGCCGCCCAGTCGATTGATGCCCTTGCGATCCGACAACCGCCCGCCGATCAGCACCCGCGTGTGAATCTCCAGGCCGTCGATGCGCTCGACCTTGAGGCTGAGCAGACCATCGTCGAGCAGCAGCGTGTCGCCCGGGAAAACGTCCTGACACAACTGCTTGTAGCTGACGCCGACGCGATGCACGCTGCCGGGGGCCGGCTGGTCCACGCAGTCGAGTACGAAGGGTTGATCGGGTTCAAGTTCGATGGCGCCGTCGGCGAAGCGCTCGATGCGGATCTTCGGGCCCTGCAGATCGGCGAGGATCGCCACTTCCACGCCCAGCGAGGCGGCCACGCGGCGCAGTTCCTCGGCGCGTCGCAACTGATCCTCGGCGGTACCGTGCGAGAGATTGAGGCGGATCACGTCCGCGCCTGCCTCGATGACTTTGGCCAGCATGCCGGGCTTGTCAGTAGCCGGTCCCAACGTGGCAATGATCTTGGTGCGACGGCGTTGCGCCATAGGTGTCTACTCCCCTTCCCTGGCGGGCGACTCTAGCCTGCCGACATGGCAATGGTCGACCGCCGCGGGCCGGACCTGCGCGCACTGACGACGTATTCATGCGGCGCATGCCAGCGTGCTCGCCGGCCGCGCATCTCGCTACACTGGCAGCCGTCCCTCGATCTGCCCTCGTCGATGAAAGCCACGCCCCAAGTGCTGTCCGCCTTCGCCGACAAGGCCAAAGGCGTGCTGGTCGAAACCCACCGGCTGAATGCCGCCGAATGGGACACCGTGCGCGCCGAGCGCCACCAGGAGGAGTTGCGCAGCCTGGGCGACTACGCCGGCAATCTGGGCCTGGATGCGGTGCAGGGCGCAATCCTCGATCTCTACGCCTATGTCAGCGTGTTCACCGAAGGCACGCTCAAGCCCAACTCGGCGCAGCGTGCCGAACTGGAGCGACTGACCCAGGACGCGCAAGCGGCGATCCTGGAACTGACGCCCGGCATGCCGGCGCTGACCGGATCGATCGTCTATCTGCTGGCGCCGACCATCGAGGTGCCGAGCAGCCTGAGCGCCGCCTTGCGCCAGGAAGGGCTGCAGCTGGCCATCTTTCAGGACGGCGATTCCTTCTCCACCGGCCTGCATACGCATCTGCCGCAAGCGGTGCTGGCCGAAGCCGGTTTCGTCTCGGCGGTGTCGGAGATTCTCGACTCGCTGTCGATGAACACGCCGGAGGCAACCCGGCTGCCGCTGATCGGCGTCGACAACGGCGATTCCAGCGCACGCCTGCAATCCCTGATCGGCGGTGCCGATCTGTTCCTGCCGAACCTGGATGACCCCACTGTCGGCACGCAGATCAAGGAGCTGCTCGCCAATCAGAACACCGAACCCTTCCGCGTGCTGGTGGTCGACGATGACCGCCAGATCAGCACCTTCTGCGAGTTCGTGCTGGGACGCGCCGGAATGCGGGTGGAATCGGTCAATGACGCCGCCCAGGTGCATGCGCGGGTCGAAGCGTTCAAGCCCGATCTGGTGCTGATGGACCTGTACATGCCGGGAGCGGACGGACTGACGCTGACCGCGCAGTTGCGCCAGCATGCCAACGCGGTGGTGCTGCCGATCGTGTTCCTGTCGGGCGAGCACAGCGAGGAAGCGCGCTTTCAGGCGATCCAGGTCGGCGGCGATGACTTCCTGACCAAGCCGATCCGACCGCGTCATCTGGTGGCCGCGGTGCGCAGCCGCATCAAGCGCGTACGCGCCCTCGGCAAACAGCTGCAGCGACGTCCAGGCGATGCCCACGGCTATATGCGCCGCGGCGCTTTTCTGGACTATCTGCGCGATCTGCGTCAGCGCCCCAGCGGCAGCCCGATTGCGCTGCTGGTGATCACGCTGGACCAGGCCAGCGAGTTGCAGGAACGCCTGTCGCTGTCGGTCGGCCATGAACTCGAACAGGCGGTCGCGCTGCGCCTTTCCGAAACCTTTGAGGCCGGCGACTGCTACTGTCTCATCCAGGAATTCGGCTTCGGCGTCTGCATTGAGCGCGCCCAGCGCGATGCCTTGCTTCAGACCGCCGAGCGCCTGCGCGCCGCGGTGGCGGACCAACCCTTCAAGATCGAGGGCGTGGACACCCGGCTGACGGTGAGCGTGGGTCTGGCCTTGATGCCGCGCATGGATCGCAGCATCGATGACTGGATCAGCGCCGCCTTTGCCGCTGCGCGCACCGGCGCTCGCCTGGGCGGCAATCGCGTCGAAGGCATCCTGGCGACCGCCACCGCTGGCATGTCGCCGGAGCGCCTGATGCGCATCCGCGAACTGCTGCGCGATGCGACCTCGCCGCGCGGCATGGTGATTGACTACCAGCCGTTGATTCCGCTGCGCGGCTCCGAGACCGGGCGCTACGCGATGGTGATGCATCTGCGCCATCTGAAGGAGCCGCTGACGGGTGTCAGCCGCAGCGAATTTCTGCCGGTGGCGCGCGAACTCAAAATGCAGGGGCCGATCGACCGCGTGGTGATCAGCCGCGCACTGCAGTCCCTCGACGATCAACGCGCCCGCAACCGCGTCACCGATCTGCTGGTGCCGGTGGACTTCGCCTCGATCGATCGCGAGCAGCTGACCTGGATCCAGGGTGAGATCAGCAAGCGGCGCCAGTCCGAGCAACGGCTGACGCTGGAGTTCGAGGCCTCGATGCTGGTGGAGTCCGGGCATGCGGCACGGCTGCTGGAGCGACTGCGCGCCGAGGGCGTGCGGCTGGCGGCGGTCGACCGCAGCGGCCGGCTGGCGCATATCGAGGCGCTGACGCGGCTGCCGCTGAACACCATGCGCCTGCCCGCAGCGGCGTTGCAGGCCACCGATCCGACCATCCTCGGCCCGATGCTGCAAGGCTGGTACCGCGGCGGCCGCGAATTGATCGCCGAGGACGTGCGCGATCTCGGCATCATCGCCAAGCTGTGGAATCTGGGCGTCGATTACCTGCAAGGCGACGTGCTGGCCACGCCCGGCCCGCGCCTCGACTTCGATTTCTCCGAGATCAGTCTGGCCTGAGAGCAAAGGCGGGGCGGGGGAACAGGCACGGCAGCGCTGGCATGGTCCTGTCGCAGGTACGGTTGGCTGCACCGGTCAGCGCTGCGGCGAGACATGGACGCTTGCTCCCTGGCAGCCACTTGCGCCCGTCTGCGTATCAGCCCCACACAGGCCGGGGAGCCACACCATGCATACCGATCTACGGGCGACGATGTTGCTGCTGGCGCTGGGGCTGGCGAGCGTCCACGGGCGCGGCGAGGCGGCGGGTTGGCAGTTGTGGGCCAGCGGGTTGCCCGGGGGTTTGCATCCGCGCCTCGCGATCGGGCCTGACCACAGCATCTACTACGGCGTGCAAGCGACCGGCGGCACGCGCGGCATCGTCCATCGCGCCAACGACGCGCTGGCGCCCGCGGGCACGTTCAGCGCGCTGCCGCCTATCCCCTATCTCAGCATCACCAACAACATACAGGCCTTGACCACCAACGCAGCGAGCGAGCCGGTGGTCGGCATCTATCACTACTACAACGGTGCCGATCCCAACGGCAATTTGCTGCATCTGAACGATCCCATCGCCTTCGTCTACGATCGATCGTTAAATCAATGGATTGCCGCCAGCGTGAGCGTGCCGGCCTATGTCGGCGTCAACGCCATGGCGCGCGCGCCCAACGGCGATCTCTGGTTCGGCGGCAAATGGAGCCGCGTCTATCGCAGCACCGATGGCGGGCGCAGCTACACGGCGATCGACGAGTCGCCGCTGGTGCAGGCCAACGCGCCCTGCTACTACCCCACGCTGATCGGCAATCCCAGCAATGGCGCAATCTTCTCGATCAACGTCGATGCGCGCGGCTGGGTATACGTGGGCACCGAGGGCGCCGGCGTGGTCTACAGCGACGATCAGGGCGTCAGTTGGCGACCGGTCGACGCCTACGCCTGCGCGCCGGGCGATCCCAATGTGCACAACCCGGCCAGTCCGATGGAACCGGTAACCCGCACCGGCAACACCGGCGCGATCGGCTTTACGCGGAACAACGATCTGGTCTGGAACGGCACCGAGTTGTTCGCCTATCCCAACTGGACCAGCTCGGTGGGTTACGCCAATCTGCAAGCGCACACGGTGGCGCCGGCGCTCGGCTTCCCGGATTTCTTCATCGCCCGCGGCGTGCAGGTCTCCCGCATCGTGACCAGCGCCAACGGCACATTGTTTCTGCACTCCGGCGCCAATGGCAGCTTCGATCCCAACCCGCCGCCGCCCCCGCTGTCCAGCCTGTACTCGATGGGCATCTACCGATCCGACGATGGCATCCACTGGACGCCGTTCAACCAGGGCATCAGCGGCATCAACGATGGCGGCGCCGAGGGCTCACTCGCCGTGGACGGTGTGCGCGTCTTCACCGCCACGTCGGACGGCAAGATCTGGTACTACGACGATATCCCGCGAATCCTGCAGGATGGATTCGAATAAGGCTACTCGGCGCGCGGCGCCGCACAGGCGGGCGCGCGTCGATCGACCAGCGCCAGTCGCACCGATTCGGCCAGAGGCAGGCCCTGCCCGCGCAGACTCTGATAGCGGCTGATGCAGAGCGCCGGACAGCAGCCTGCGGCCGCAGCGCCCTCGCAGCGGGGGAGCGCGGCGATGCAGGCATCCATCGCTGGCGCATCGCCCTGCGCACACTGCAAAAAGCGCTCGGAGCAGGCGGCTAGTTGCGCCTCGCTGACCGGCCCCGGCAAGCGCGCGGGAACGGGCGTACTGGCTGGCTGCGCCGGCGCTGGCGGGCGCTCGCTGTGCGCATCCAGCCAGCGCTGCAGTGCGCGCTGACTGGCGGCGCTATCAGCCGCGCCGCCGGCCAGTCGCTGCGAGTGTCCGCCGGCACAGGGCTGATCCTGAAAGCGCACGCTGCCGCCGGCGTCGGTGCAGCGATAAATCTCCCCCGGCGCCATCCAGAGTCCAGCCACCAGCAGCAGGCTCAGCATCATTTATGCACTCCGCAGAGGTCAGCGCGAGCCTACCGGGAATCGGCCTGCATGTAGACTGCGGTCGAATTGCCCAGCGGAGACAGGCCGATGTCGGAACTGGTGATACGCACGATGACGCGCGCAGATCTGGCGCAGGTGATCGAATGGGCCGCGGCTGAGGGCTGGAACCCCGGCCAGCATGACCTCGATCCCTTCCTGGCGGCCGATTCTGGCGGCTTTCTGATCGGCGAGCTGGACGGCGAGCCGGTGGCCTCGATCTCGGTGGTGAAGTACGGGACACGCTTCGGCTTTCTCGGCCTCTACATCGTGCGCCCCGGATTTCGCGGACGCGGCCACGGTATCGCGATCTGGCGCGCCGGCATGGCGCGCATGCAGGGGCGCACGGTGGGCCTGGACGGCGTGGTGGCGCAGCAGGCCAACTACGCGCGCTCCGGCTTCGTGTTGGCCTACAGCCATTTCCGCCACGAGGGCCGCGGGCGCGGTGTCCCGCTGGCCGATGCCCGGCTACAGCCGCTGGCAACGCTGAACCCGGGCGCGCTGAATACCTACGACCGCCAGCTTTTCCCCGAGGAGCGCGCGGCATTTCTCGCGGCCTGGATCCGCCAGCCCGGCACTCAGGCCTTGGGCCACGTGGAAGACGGCCG
This sequence comes from Lysobacterales bacterium, assembly GCA_046346965.1. Classification (GTDB taxonomy): domain Bacteria; phylum Pseudomonadota; class Gammaproteobacteria; order Xanthomonadales; family SZUA-5; genus JAXMHB01. The sequence continues at coordinate 273,711 of JAXMHB010000002.1, read as the reverse complement.
TTTGACCGGCTACGGCGTCATCCGCCCCAGCCGCAGCGGCTGGCGCATCGGTCCGCTGTTCGCCGATGACCCAGGCAGCGCGCGCCGCCTGCTCGATGGGCTGCTTGGCAGCGTGCCGGCGGAGGCGCCGGTGTTTCTGGATGTGCCAATGGTCAACGCCGAAGCCGTCGCCATGGTGCAGGCACTCGGCATGACGCCCGCCTTCGAGACCGCGCGCATGTACGCCGGCAGCGACCCGCAGCTGCCGGTCGAGCGCATCTACGCCGTCACTTCGCTGGAGCTCGGCTGATCCCGGCGAGCACCGCCATCAGCAGTGCCAGAACCAGATAGGCGCCGACCAGCTGCGCGCTGATCTGCGCCGGCATGTCGGTGAGCTGCCAGGGCAGATAGATCGCCCCACGCGGGTCTACCGAGTGGATCAGACCCACCGAGCTCAGCAACGCGGCCAGCAACAGGATGGCCGCAGAGCGCCACAGGCGCCCGTCGATCATCGCCACCACCGCCGAGATCCACAGCATCGCGGTGATGATGAAGCCGTTGCCGAGCGCACTGATCACCGCCAGTTCGGGCAGACCATGGCCCTCGGGCACCGTCATCAGCTGGGCGTGCAGATCCGGTGCGATCCACGCCGGGTTGCCGAGCTTGATGCTCAGCAGATAGGCCAGCGAGGGCAGGAAGCCCAGCGCGATGGCGGCCTGATGCTCGCGCGGCGTTGCCTGGAAGGCCTGGACGGTGATGTCCAGCGCGACGTAAACGATGATCGGCGCCAGCACCGCCAGCGGCAGCCATTGCACCAGTTGGGCGACGATTCCCAACATGCCGCCGATGCCGATGAACAAGCCGGTCAGCAGCGTGTAGCCCTGGCGCGCACCCATGTGTTTGTATGCCGGTTGACCGATATACGGCGTGGTCTGCGCGACGCCGCCGCACAGTCCGGCGATCAGCGTGGAGGCGGCCTCGGTCAGCAGAATGTCGCGCGTGCGGTAGTCGTCTCCGGCGGCGCGAGCGCTCTCGCTGACGTTGATGCCGCCCACCACCATCAGCAGCCCGAAGGGCAGCAGCAGCGGCAAAAAGGGCACAGTGGCGGGCAGACCGTCGATGAAGGCCAGCGTCGGCCATGGCCATTGCAGATGCAGATCGAGCGCCGCTGGCGGCTTGAAGCCGGGCGCACCCCAGCCGCTGACACCGAGGCCGTAATACAGCAAGGTGCCGATCAGCACCGCCGCCAACACCCCCGGCAATGGCAGCGGCAGACGGCCGCGCGCGATCAGCACGTACAGCAGCAGTCCCAGCGTTACCAGTCCCACCACCGGTTCGCGCAGCGTTTCGACCAGCGGCAGAAAGCCCATCAGCATCAGCGCGATGCCGGCAATCGAGCCGAGCAGACCGGCCCGCGGCACCGCGCGCGTAACCGCCTCGCCGACGAAGGACAGCGCGAGTTTCAGCGTGCCCATGACCATCAGCGATGCCATGCCCAGCTGCCAGGTGGCCTGGGCGGCGTCATCCTGGCTGAGTCCCTGCTGCAGATAGCCCTGGTAGGCCGGCCCCAACACCAGCAAGGCCATGCCGATGCTGGTGGGCGCATCCAGGCCCAGCGGCATGGCGGTGACGTCATCGCGTCCGCTGCGTTGTGCCAGTCGCCGCGCCATCCACGTGTACAGCAGATTGCCGACCAGCACGCCGAGCGCCGTGCCCGGAAACATGCGCTGGTAGATCAGCTCGGCCGGGAATCCATAAACGCCGATCAGCGCCATCGCGATGAAGCCCAGGATCGACAGATTATCGACCACCAGCCCGAGAAAGCCGTTCCAGTCGCCGGCCACAATCCAGGTGCGCGGCCGCGGGGTGGGACTGGCTGACATCGGCGCACCTGCGCTGGCGTGGGGAAGGCCTAGGCTCGCCCGCGCCGGGCACGCGCGCAAGTCAGCCGTCCTCACGCCCAGCGCGCGACGGCCGCTGGCATACTCGGGTCGACCGAGCCAGCCCAGGCTCGCAAGGCTGCAAGGACTGACGTGCTACGCCTGATGCTGTGGATTTGCGGGCTGTGTGCCCTGTACGTGCCGCCGCTGCATGCGGAGGAATGGACCACCGAGGACGTGTTTGCGCAGCACAAGGATGCCGTCATCCAGGTGCGCATCATCGATGCCCAGGGCGGCGCCAAGCGCTCGATCGGCAGCGGCTTCATGGTCAGCGATGACGGCCGTCTGGTCACCAATTTCCACGTGGTGTCGGACTTCGTCCACCACCCGGATGAGCATCGCGCCGAGTGGCATACCGCCGATGGCGGCAGCGGTCCGCTGGAACTGCTGGATGTCGACGTGGTGCACGATCTGGCGCTGATGCGCGCGCCGGCGCTGGCCGGGCGCGAGTTTCTGGCGGTCGAGAGCAATCTGCCGAATATGGGCGAGCGCATCTTCTCGCTCGGCTTTCCCTACGACCTTGGCCTGACCATCGTCGAAGGCACCTACAACGGACTGCTGGAAAAGTCGCTGTACGAGCGCATTCACCTGACTGCCTCGATCAATCCCGGCATGAGCGGCGGCCCGGCGATCGACCGCTTCGGCAATGTGATTGGCGTCAATGTCGCCACCGCCGGCAATCAGGTCAGCTTTTTGGTGCCGGCCAAGCATGTGCTGGAGTTGCTCACGCGCGACGCCGCCGCCACCCGCGGCACACTGATGGAGCGCATCGGTCGCCAGTTGCGCGCCAATCAGGCCGGCTATCTGTCCGCGCTGCTCGACCAGCCCTTCGCGACGACGCCGATCGGCGCCTACGAGGTGCCGTCGAACATCGCCAAGTACATCAATTGCTGGAGCCAGACCGATCAGGAAAAGGACCGCTTGATGGACCACACCGAGCTCAGCTGCCAGAGCGAGGACGATGTGTTTCTCTCGGGCGAATTGAGCACCGGCGCGATCCGTTTCGAACACGCGCTGCGCAGCGCCACGCGCATCGGCACGATCCATTTCTGGTCGCTGATGGAAGCCGATTTCGGCAGTTTCTACGGCGATCTCGGCGGCGACAAGAGCACCATGACCGGCTTCAGCTGCCACGCCGATTTCCTGGAACACCAGGGTCTGAAGAGCAAGGTGGTGGTGTGCGCGCGGCGCTACCGCAAATTCGAGGATCTGTATGACATCGTGCAGCGCCAGATCACGCTGGACCGCAGCGAACACTCGCTGCAGTCCACGCTGGTGCTCACCGGCGTCGATCGCGAGCACGGGCTGGCCTTTGCACGCCGCTTTGCCGAGGGGGTGCAATGGAAGCGTCCGTGAGTTTTCTGGGGGCCGTCGAGGTCGTCGATCGCGCCGGTCATGTGCATGGCCGCGTGCGCGTGGAGCGCCTGCCCTTCCGCGTCGGCCGGGCGCTGGACAACGACCTGGTGCTTGATGACATCTACGTCTGCCCGCACCACGCCGAACTGGTGCAAACCGAGGCCGGGCTGGCACTGATCGATCGCGACAGCGTCAACGGCAGCTTCCGCGGCCACGAGCGCCAGCGCGCGGCGCAGATCGAACTCGGCGCCCACACCGAACTGCGACTGGGGCACACGCTGCTGCGCTTCCGCGCCGCTGATGAGCAATTGGCGCCGACGGCGATCGATCCGCTGGCATCCTCGCGACTGATGAATCTGGACAGCGTGCGCTGGGCGCTTGCAGCGCTGGCACTGTGTGCACTGCTGATCGGCCTGCAGACCGTGCTCGGCAGCAGTCAGCGCCTGCCGACGATGGCGCTGACCGGGCAGATCCTGCAGGCGCTGTTGATGCTGCTGATCTGGGCGCTGTGCTGGTCGCTGGTCAACCGCGTGGTCGGGCATCGCTTCCACTATCTCGGCCATCTGGCGGTCGGCGCCTTCGGCTTGGTCGCGGCCAGCACGATCGAGACCGCGCTGTCCTACGTGGGCTTCGCGTTTTCGGCGCAACTGGATCTGTTCGGCACGCTGCTCGGCGGTGCGCTGTTGTCGGTGGTGATCTACGGCCACCTGCGGCTGCTCTCGCGTGGCAGCGGGCGGCGCCTGCTGCTGCCAGCGGCGGTGGTTGGCATCGCCTTTCTGGCGCTGACCAATCTGCCCGGCGTCGGCGATGACCGCTTCCAGTCCGAGCCGGAGCTGGCAACGACGCTGAAGCCGCCGTTCGCCGCCTTGCGCAGCGGGCGCAGCAGCGAGGCCTACTACGCCGATGTGTTGAGCGCCTTCGACGACGCCGACAGCGAGGCCAAGGACGAGGACTGAGCCTGCGCGCAGGCGCAGCGCCTTGGCTCAGGCGGCGCTGCGGGGCCGCCGGCCGCTCAGACCGGCGAGCAGCAGCATGGCCACGGCCAGGCATACGGAGGCGCTGACGGTGCCCAAGGCCAATCCGCCTGCGGTGTCGGGCTTGGTCAGCCAGTCGCCCAGCGTGGCGCCCAGCGGTCTGGTCAGCACGAAGGCCGCCCAGAACAGCAGCACTCGGCTGATCCGCGTTCCGACATAGAGCACCGCAATCAGCGCCAGCACGGCGCCGATCAGGCTGGCGCCACCGAGAAAACCGAGACCCGAGCTATCGGCCAGATAGTCCCCCAAGGCCGTGCCCAGGGTGTTGGAACACAAGATGGCGAACCAGTAGAAGGTCTCGGCTCGGCGGCTCACGATCTGCTGCACCGACAGCGTGCCTTCCACCGACCACCAAATCGCCAGCACCATTGCCAGGACTGCGCCGATCAACAGTGAGCCCCAGGCGTACCCCAGCGAGAGCGTGCGATCCATGTAGTCCGAGATCGCAGTCCCCGCGGTGCTGGTGGTGAGGATCACCAGCCAGTAACGCGCCGGATGAAAGGTGGCGGCGCGCAGCTGCACGACCAGCGAGACGGCGAACAGAGCGAGCAGCAGCAGACTGCCGAATGCATAGCCCAGGCCCAGCGTCATCGTGAGCAGATCGCCGGCGGTTTCCCCGAGCGTGGTGGCGCAGATCTTCATTGCCCAGAACACCAGCGTGATCTGGGCCACCTTGCTTGTCTGCGTCATGGTCGGCGCTGCCCCTGGAGTCTGCCGGCAGCCTGAGACCGTGTGCTTAGCGGAGTGTTAGCGCATGACTCAACGCGCCGACGCGACCTCGTGCCCTTTGCGCCATGCCAGATCGACGATCTGCGGCCGGTGTTCGCTGAGCGGTCGCAGCGCCTCGACAGCCAGTCCCCAGGCGGCGCGCTCGGATTGGGCGCTGGACTCGGAATCGAACACCCGCGCCGCGCGCACCTTGAGCGCGGCGCTGAACAGCAGGTAATCGAGTTTCTTCGACGGATACACCGTGCCGCGGCCGTCCCAGGTCCAATCCAAGCCGTCCGGGTGGCGGCTCTCGGCCACGTCTAGATGCCAGCGCGTGCCGGCCGGTCCCTGCACGCGCTGCAACGGCGCACGGCCCTGGGTGGTGTTGAAATCGCCGCCGACAATGACCGCATCCACGCGCGTGCGTCGCAGCACCCGCTCGATGGCTTCCCGGATCAGCTGCGTCTCCACCAGCCGGCGCTGCTCCTCGATGCTGTCGGGGCGATCGCCGCAGCATTGCAAATCCACGCCCACCACCAGCGTGATGCGTCCGTCCAGCGCGGTCAGCGCCGCATGCACGGCCACGCCTTCGGCGGCATCGGCCATCAGACGGCGATGCTGCTCCGGCGTCAGCGGCAGCGCACGCAGCTTGCGTACCAGCGACTTCGGGTAGCGCAGGCGCTCAAACTCCGGCACCGGCGTCCACGGCGAGCGCGCCACCAGCACGCTGCGCTGGCCGAAGCCGGTGGCGCCATAGCTCACCTGCCAGGACTCGCCCGGAAACACCTGCTGCAAGCGCGCCTGCACGTCCGCCGCCGAGCGATCGGCCGGCATTTCGTCGAAGATCCACAGATCGGCGCGCGCCAGACGCAGCACCTGCGCGTAGCCGGCTGCCTGATCGAAGAAGTTCTGGCGCGACACGTTCCACACCAGCACGCGCAGATCGGTCCCATCCGCGCGCGGCAGGCTCGCTTCGCTCGCCGCGGCGGGCGGCATCCACACGCACAGCAGACACAACAGCAATCGCCACATGGCAGCCCAGTCTCGTCAGACACGCAGGCGATCAATACGCCGAGGGCAGCTTGTCCGAAAGGTCCCGGACGCAGGATTTACACTGCTTCCACGCGATTGCGCCCGGCCGCCTTGGCGCGATAGAGCGCGCGATCGGCGGCCTCGATCACCGTCGTCACCGCGCTGCCACGCGTCGGCATCGCACTGGCGACCCCCACACTCATGCGCAGCTCGATCAAAGGCCCTTGCGGCGGCGCTGGTCGCCGCTCCAGCGCCTCGCGCATCTGCTCCGCCCGCGCTCTCGCGTCGGCGGCGCCGACGCCGGGCAGCAGCAGGATGAACTCCTCGCCGCCCCAGCGCGCCAGGCACTCGCGCGGACCGCGCAGATGGGCGTGCAGCACATCGGCCACCGCGCGCAGGCAGTCGTCGCCGGTCAGATGGCCGTAGCGGTCATTGATCGCCTTGAAGTGATCCAGATCGAACATCAGCACCGAAAAGGGCTCGCCCGCCTCGGCGCTCGCTTCCCACAGCAGATCCAGACTCTGTTCCAGGAAGCGCCGGTTGTAGACGCCGGTGAGGCCATCGCGTCGGCTGACTTCGTGCAACTGACGATTGACCGCGCCGAGCTCCGCCAGCGCCTGATTGAGCTCCTGCGTGCGCCGCTCGACGCAGGCTTCGAGCTCGTCCTGGGAAGCACGCAGCAGGCGCTGCTTGTCCTGTTCCAGATCGCGGATGCGAAAGGCCAGCGCAAAGGACAGCAGCGTCATCTCCAGCGCCGATCCGATCTGGATCCCGTACTCGGTGATGAACACCTTGGGCAGCAGGCCGAAGGAGACCATGGCGTAAGACACGGTGCCGAGCAGCAGCGCCGCCCAGGCCAGCAGGAAGTAGCTGGCCGGCTTGTAGCCACTGCGAATCAGACTGACCGCCGCGATCAGAATCAGCGGCGTGATCAGAAACACCGAGGCGGTCTCGATCAGGATGGCAGGGCGATAAGCCATCAGCGGGACGGCCAGCATCATCACACCCTGCAGGGCGACAAAGGCTTCAAAGACCCGGTTCAAGCGCGGCCTGTGTACCGGCAAACCGAGGAAGGCGCGCGCAAACAGCGTCATCGTCGTCAATCCGAAAGCCATTGACAGCGGCATCGCCAGATTGGCGAAGGCCGGCGAGTCGGGCCACAGGTACTCGAAGGCCAGTCCATTCAGGTTCAGCTGCACCCAGCCGAAGCCGAGCACATACAGCACATACCAGCCATAGGCCGGTTCGCGCAGGCTGAGGTAGATGATCAGATTGAACAGCAGCAGCGCACACAGGATGCCGTAGTACAGACCGATGCCGACCTGCGCCTCGTGGGTGCGGGCGAAAAAGGCCTCGCGCGTGATCAGCCACTGCGGCACCTGCACCGAACTCTGCGTCTGCACCCGCAGCACCAGCGTTACCCGCTCGCCCGGCGCCAGATCGACCAGAAAGTTGAAGTGTCGATGCTTCAGATCCCGACTGGCGAAGGGCAAACGATCGCCAGACTGGCGATGCTCGATGCGGCCGTGCTCGCGCAGGATGTAGAGGTCGAGGTGATCCAGCAGCGAGTACGGGATCAGATAGACCCAGCGGCTCTCCGCCGCATCCAGCCGCTGCACCTCGGTGCGAAACCAGTGCGCGCCGGGCGCGAAGCCGTACACCGGGGAACGGCCGGCCAGCGCCGACCAACCAGTGGCTGCCAGCGCGGCGTCCAGACTGAGCTCGGCCTTGGCGTCGTGCAGCACCTCGGTGGCGCTGGCCAGATCGTACTCGGCCTGGTCCTCACGCAAGCCGATGCCGGCGGCCGCCGCCGGCATCACCAGCAGCAACCAGAGCAGCCACCAGCAGCGCGCTGGCGCTCGCAGATGCTCGATCAAGGCCCGCCCCCGTGCCCCATAGCCGCGGGCGCTGCCCGCCGGCGGCGCCCGTTCGGCGTCCATCGTCCTGCCGACGCTGGCCTCATGCAAGTCCTGCGTTGATTGCTCATGCGCTACCACGCGCCGACCGCCCCCGGCGGGACAACCGCATCGGCGGCGGCGCGACAAAGTTTGCGATGTTTCCCAATGGCGGCGGGGCAAAGGCGGGGCGGGGGCAAGGGGGCGTGGGACCAGCCGTGCGGCGCTTGCGGTGCGCTGTCGCCAGTCTGCAGACTGCCGAGTTCCAAGCCCCGAGCCCCGAGTCCCAAGCCCCAAGCCCCAAGTCCCAAGCCCCGAGTCCCGAGTCCCGAGTCCCGAGTCCCGAGTCCCGAGTCCCGAGTCCCGAGTCCCGAGTCCCGACTCCCGAGTACCTGCCAGCGTCGCGCCCTGTACGCGCAGCCGGTCACCGGCTAGAACTGCGCGCAGACAGCGCAAGGAGCGCGCCATGCACGGACATCCAGGCTGGGACCTCTCTGACGACCATCCGGCGGCCACGCTGCGCGCACAGGGCTTTGCGCTGCTCAGTCCCGGCGCCAGTGCACGTCTGGCCGGTGTGGATGCGGCGGCGATCGCGCGCCTGGCGCCGCACTGGGAAGCGCTGCCGCCCGATACCCATCTGCGCGATGGCGGGCAGTATCGCTTTCGTCGTCACGCCTCGCTGCGCCTGAGCGCGGATGGCGCGCGCATCGAGGCTGCGGTGGATCGCCCGCACTGGCAGCCTACCGAGTACAACGCGCTGCACGGCGGCTATCTGCGGCGCTTTGCGCCGGTCACCGAGGCGGCGCTGGCCGCGCCCGCCTTCGTCGGCCATCCACGAGACCACGCCGTTGCAGCCGGCCGGCAGCGCCGGCCACCGCGACACGCTGGTGCTGACCTACCGGCGCGCGGGCTTCCTGACCTGATCGGCCGAGGCGACGCCAAACCGGCGTCCACGCTCAGGATTTGCACACGGCGCGCTGACCTGCGGGCCCGCTGCAGCTGCATTGCAGCGGCCCAGCGCCGCTTGCAGCTGCGGATCCGGATGACGCTGATTCCAGCGCTCGATCTGTTCCAGACTCGATTGCATCGTGTCGGCTCCGCGCGCCTGCGCCAGCGCGTCCATCAGCTCATCGAGCGCTGCGTCCTGTCCGCGCAGACGCTGGCCCTCCGCCAGCACCGCACGGACGCGTGCCGATTGGGTGTGCGACTCGCTCAGCTCGCCGTTGGCGATGGCCTGCGTCGAGCGTGTCCGCAACTGCAGCACAGCGGACGCGCTCGCGCCGTCGGACGCGGCGGACGCATCCACGGCCGCACTGAGACTGCAGCGGCTGCCGTCGTCGCAACGCACGGCGCACTGCTCCGCGGCCGTGCTGCTGGCGCCGCTGGCGGCCGCGCTGAAGGTCAACAGGATCAAGGTGTATCGAAGGCGCATGCGGGTACCTCGGCAGGTCGTGATCGGTATGGCTGCGGCGTGCTGGCAGCGTTAAAGGCTCTGATCAAGTATCGTGGCCGCGACGGTGGCTGAATCGGTCTCCAGCTAGGAAGTCGCCGAAGGGCATAGCGGGCTCTCTGGCCGGGCGGCTAACGACGCTGGAGGCCGATTCAGCCCCGTCCCGAAGGGTTGCGGCCAGAATCGTCCGCCGCGTCGTTCCGGTCCTTGGCCAGAGAGCCCGGCTATGGCCTGCGGACCGCGCCTAGCGGCAGACGATTCTGACTCGCAACGCATCACGAGACTTGATCAGAGCTTCCTTAAATGTCCGCCGGGCGCGTGATGTCTCAGGCAGGCGCGCAGGTTCCCGACCAACGGCAGCAGCCCGCACGATGAGCGGACACGGGCGTTGCGCATCCGGGCGGCGCACGCGGCCAAAGCCTACTTGACGCCATCACCGGGCGCCGTCTACGATTGCCGGCAACAGACGTCTAGACGTCTAAACATCTGCACTTCCAGACATCCCAGAGGACGCGCCCGTGAGCCAGCAGCCCAAGTACCACTTCGAAACTCTGCAGTTGCATGCCGGCCAGACGCCGGCGCCCGGCACCAATGCGCGCGCCGTGCCGATCTACCAGACCACCTCCTACACCTTCGATTCCGCCGAGCACGGCGCCAAGCTGTTCGCGCTGCAGCAGTTCGGCAACATCTACACGCGGATCATGAATCCGACCACCGACGTGTTCGAGCAGCGCATTGCGGCGCTCGAAGGCGGCGTGGCGGCGGTGGCGACGGCCTCCGGCCAGGCCGCGCAGTTCCTCGCGATCAGCACCATCGCCCAGGCCGGCGACAACATCGTCTCGACCAGCCTGCTGTACGGCGGCACCTACAACCAGTTCAAGGTGACGCTGCCGCGCCTCGGTATCCAGGTGAAGTTCGTCGAGGGTGACGATCCGGAGGCCTTCCGCAAGCTGATCGACGACAAGACCAAGGCGCTGTACGTCGAGACCATCGGCAACCCCGGCTCTAACGTGCCGGACTTCGAGAAGATCGCGAAGATCGCGCACGAGCACGGCATTCCGCTGATCGTCGACAACACCTTCGGCGCTGGTGGCTACCTCGCGCGGCCGATCGACTTCGGCGCCGATATCGTGGTCGCCTCGGCCACCAAATGGATCGGCGGGCACGGCACCAGCATCGGCGGCGTGATCGTCGATTCCGGCAGGTTCAACTGGGGCAACGGCAAGTTCCCGCTGTTCACCGAACCTTCCCCGGGCTACCACGGGCTCAAGTTCTGGGAGGTGTTCGGCAGCGACGGCCCCTTCGGCAACATCGCTTTTGCCATTCGCGCCCGCGTGGAAGGCCTGCGCGATCTCGGCCCCTCGCAGTCGCCGTTCAACAGCTTCCTGCTGCTGCAGGGGCTGGAAACGCTCAGCTTGCGCGTCGAGCGCCACAACCAGAACGCCAACGCGCTGGCGCACTGGCTGCGCGCGCATCCGCAGGTGGCCAATGTGAATTACCTCGGCTTCACCGAGCACCCCAGCCATCTGCGCGCCAAGAAGTACCTGCGCCACGGCTTTGGCTCGGTGTTCACCTTCGAGGTGTTGGGCGGCAAGGAGGCGGCGGAAGGCTTCATCAACGGCCTCAAGCTCGCCAGCCACCTGGCCAACGTGGGCGACGCCAAGACGCTGGTGATCCAGCCCTCGGCCACCACCCACCAGCAGCTCAGCGAGTCCGAGCAGAAAAGCGCCGGCGTCACCCCGGGCCTGATCCGCGTCTCGGTCGGCCTCGAACACATCGAGGACATCATCGCCGACTTCGCCCAGGCGCTCGAAAGCGTCGCCCTACGCAAATCCGCCTAAGCCCACCTTTTCCCCTTTCCCGTTTCCCATTTTCCCATCCCATGGCCTGCCACGATCATCTACCCTCGCAGCTACAGTCGTTCACGCCCACGCAGTCGCTGGCGCTGGCGAACGGCATGCGCATGCCGGGCGCGACCGTGGCCTATCAGACCTGGGGCACGCTCAATGCCGCGCGCGACAACGTCATCTGGGTGTGCCACGCGCTGACAGCGTCCAGCGATGTGGCCGCCTGGTGGCCGGGCGCTTTCGGCCCAGGGCGCGTGCTCGATCCCGAGCGCTACTACATCGTTTGTGCCAATGTGCTCGCCAGCTGCTACGGCAGCGCTGGGCCGACCAGCGTGAACGCGGAGACCGGGCAACGCTGGGGCGGCGATTTCCCGGAGATCAGCGTGGCGGACATGGTCGATCACCAGCGCCTGCTGGCGGATCACCTGGGTCTGCACACGATTCAATTGGTGATCGGCGCGTCGATGGGCGGCTTTCAGGTGCTGGAGTGGGCGCGCCGCGATCCGGCGCGGGTGCAGCGCATCGCACTGATCGCCACCAGCTGGCGGCAACCGCCGCAGGCGCTGGCGCAGGCGCGGCTGCAGTGCGAGTTCATCCGTCGCGATCCCAAGTTTGCCGGTGGCCACTACCCGGCCGACGCCGGTCCCGAGGAGGGGCTCGCGCTGGCGCGTCAGCTCGGCCATCTGACCTATCGCTCAGCGGATGAACTGGATCGCCGCTTCGGACGCGAGCGCCGCGCGGACGGGCAGTTCCAGGTGCTGTCCTACCTGGACCATCAAGGGCACAAGCTGGTGCGGCGCTTCGATGCCAACGCCTACCTGCGGCTGACCGAGGCGATGATCGCCTACGACGCCGCCGAGGGCGCTGCGCCGGAAGTCGCGCTGGCCACGCTGCGGCAGCCGGCGCTGGTGATCTCGCTGGACAGCGATCAGCTGTATTACCCCTCCGAGCAAAGCCGCCTCGCCCAGGCGCTGCCGAACGGGCGGTTGGTGCAGATCGAGACCGCCTACGGCCACGACGGCTTCCTCGTTGATGCCGCCAAGATCGATCCCGTGCTGTGCGCTTTCCGCGACGAGGCGCTGCCCGCCGCAGCCCTGGCCAGTGCGCGGCCGCAGCTCAGCCAGCGCCGCCCGCGCGTGCCCGCCGTGCTGATCGGCGCCACCGGTCGGGTAGGTGCCGATCTGCTGGCGCTGTGGGCGCAACCGGGCAGCGATCTGCCCTTGCAACTGGTGGGCGTGGCCAATAGTCGCGCTGGCCTGTGGCAGGCGGACGGGCTGGCGCCTGGACTGGCGGCCGAGCGCCTGCGCGGCGCCAGCGGCGGCAGCGCCGAAACGCTGATCGAACAGCTGATCGCGCTACGGCGCCCGGCGGTGCTGATCGACTGCACCGCCAGCGAGCGGGTCGCTGCGCACAGCGCGCGCTTGCTCGCCGCCGGCATTGCACTGGTCACGCCGAACAAAATCGCTTTTGCCGCCGAGTCAGCGCGCTGGCGACCGCTGCAAGCCGCGCTCGCCAGCGGCACCCCGGCAGGCTGGTCCGCCACGGTCGGCGCGGGCCTGCCGATCCTGTCGACGCTGCGCCGCCTGCGCAGCGCCGGCGATCAGCTGCACTCGGTGGAAGCCAGTCTGTCGGGCACGCTGGGCTATGTGCTGACGCGCACCCAGGACGGCGCCACGCTGCGTCAGGCGATCGGCGAAGCCGTGGCCCAGGGCCTCGCCGAGCCCGATCCGCGCATCGACCTCAGCGGCGGCGACGTGCGACGCAAGTTGTTGATCCTGCTGCGCGAGGCCGGCATCGACCTGGACGAACGCCAGATCGCGCTGGATCCCTTGCTGCGCCTGAGCCCGACCGTGCCCTGGGAGGATGCGGTCGCCGCCCATGAACGCGACTGGCTGCAACTGCTCGACGACGCCCGGCGCGCCGGACAACGCCTGGTCTACCGCGCCCGCTGGCGCCTCGACGGCGGCGCCGAGATCGGCCCGGCGCTGGTCCCCGCCGACCACCCGCTGGCTGGCGCCCGCGGCACCGAGAACCGCGTGGTGCTGCATACCCGCTACTACGGCGATCAGGCGCTGGTCATCGCCGGCGCCGGCGCCGGTGTGCGCATCACCGCCGCCGCCGTACTCGCCGACCTCAAAGCCGTCGCCGACACCCTGCTCAGCCGCAGCAGCACCGCCGCCGCACTGGAGCCCACCGGTCTCCGCAGCCTCAAGGCAAGCGCCTGCGGGTAGGTCGAAGTACGAGGGCACGCAGAAGCACGAGGGCACGTGCAAGCAAAGCGGAGGGCACGAGGGCACGTGCAAGCAAAGCGGAGGGCACGAGGGCACGTAAGGGCGGAAGCCAAAAGCCAAGCGCTACCTCAGTGGTTTGGTTCTTGACTCACGCTCGCGGTCTGCAAGCTTTTTTCGTGCCCTCGTGCCCTCGTGCCCTCGTGCTGTTGCGTGCCCTCGTGCCCTCCGCTTTGCTTGAACGTGCCCTCGCGCTGTTGCCTGCCCTATGCTCCGCCGCCTCGTTACCCGGAGCACAATGCGTTCCCATGGCTTTGCCTTCGATCGAATCCCGTATCGCCGTCGAGATCGGCGCCCGCCCGGAGCAGGTGATTGCTGCGGTTCGTCTGCTCGACGAAGGCGCGACCGTGCCCTTCATTGCGCGTTACCGCAAGGAGGTCACCGGCGCGCTGGATGACACCCAGCTGCGCAATCTGGAAGAGCGCCTCGGCTATCTGCGTGAGCTGGAGGATCGGCGTGCGGCGGTACTCGCCAGCATCGAGGAGCAGGGCAAGCTGACCGAGGCCCTGCGCGAGGACATCCTGCATGCGGACAGCAAGGCGCGTCTGGAGGATCTGTATCTGCCGTACAAGCCGCGCCGCCGCACCAAGGCGCAAATCGCGCGCGAGGCGGGGCTGGAGCCGCTGGCCGATGCGCTGCTGGCGGACCCGACGCTGACGCCGGCCGCCGCGGCACTGGCCTTTGTGGACGCCGACAAGGGCGTCGCCGATGGCAGCGCCGCGCTGGAGGGCGCGCGTGCGATCCTGCTGGAGCGCTTCAGCGAGGAACCGACGCTGGTCGGCGAATTGCGCGAGTGGCTGTATGAGAACGGCCGCATCCACGCCCGCGTGGTGCCCGGCAAAGAGAACGAGGGCGCCAAGTTCCGCGACTATTTCGATTTCGTCGACAGTCTGGTCAGCATGCCCTCGCACCGCACGCTGGCGCTGTTCCGGGCGCGCGCCGAAGGCGTACTTGATCTCGATCTGGAGCCGGTACCGGTGCGGCGCAACGATGCCCGCGGCGGCAGCGACGAGGCCGAGGCCATCGAACAGGGCCATCGCAGCGCAGAGACGCGCGTGGCGCACCGGGTCGGCGTCGCCGATCGCGGCCGTCCCGCCGACGTCTGGCTGCTGGAAACCTGCCGGCAGACCTGGCGTTACAAGCTGCACGTGCGGCTGACGCTGGACCTGTTCAGCCGGGTGCGCGAGCGCGCCGAGGAAGAGGCGATCCGCGTGTTTGGCGACAATCTGAAGGACCTGCTGCTGGCGCCGCCGGCCGGCCCGAAAGCGGTGCTGGGCCTGGATCCGGGTCTGCGCACCGGCATCAAGGTGGCGGTGGTCGACATGACCGGCAAACTGCTGGCCACCGACACCATCTACCCGCTGCAACCGAAGAACCAGAAGGCCGAGGCCGCCGCGACGCTGATCCGGCTGATCGAAACCCACGGCGCGCGTCTGGTGGCGATTGGCAACGGCACCGGCTCGCGCGAGACCGAGGCCTTCGTCGCCGAGATGGAGACGCAGTTCCCGACGCTGAAACTGACGCGCATCGTGGTCAGCGAAGCCGGCGCCTCGGTGTACTCCGCCTCCGAACTGGCTGCGCGCGAGTTCCCCGGGCTCGATGTGTCGCTGCGCGGCGCAGTGTCGATCGCGCGGCGGCTGCAGGACCCGCTGGCCGAACTGGTGAAAATCGAGCCGAAGTCGATCGGCGTCGGCCAGTACCAGCACGACGTCAATCAGATCAAGCTAGGCCAACGCCTGGACAACGTCGTCGAGGATTGCGTGAACGCCGTCGGCGTCGACCTCAACACCGCCTCGGCGCCGCTGCTGGCGCGCGTGGCCGGACTCAGTCAGGGCACGGCGGAGTCGATCGTGCGTTTTCGCGACGAGCATGGTGCCTTCACCACGCGCAAGCGCCTGCTGGAGGTGCCGCGGCTTGGCCCGAAGACCTTCGAGCAGGCCGCTGGCTTCCTGCGCATCCGTGGCGGCGCCGAGCCGCTGGATGCCTCGGCCGTGCATCCCGAGGCGTACCCGGTGGTGGATCGCATCGCCCGCCAGAGCGGCTTGCCGGTCGATCAGTTGATCGGCAACGGCGCCGTGCTGGCCAAGCTCGATGCGCGTGCTTTCGTCGACGATCGCTTCGGTTTGCCGACGGTCCGCGACATCTTGCGTGAGCTGGAGAAGCCGGGCCGCGATCCGCGACCGGAGTTCAAGACCGCGCGCTTCGCCGAGGGCGTGCACGCGATCAGCGATCTCGTTCCTGGCATGATCCTCGAAGGCGTGGTCACCAATGTCGCCGCGTTTGGCGCCTTCATCGATATCGGTGTGCACCAGGATGGCCTCGCGCACGTTTCCGAGCTGTCGGATCGCTACATCAAGGACCCGCGCGAAGTGGTCAAGACCGGACAGATCGTCAAGGTGCGGGTGCTCGAGGTGGATGCGCCGCGCAAGCGCATCAGCCTGAGTCTCAAGCTCACGCCCACGCGCGAACAGGCGCATGCCCCCCGCGCGCAGGCGCCGGCGCCACGCGGTGGCGCGCCGCAGCGGCCGCAGGGAAGCGCCAAGCCGCCCGCACGCGAGCCGGCCAAGCCGGCGATGGGCTCGCTCGGCTCACTGCTCAGCGAAGCGATGAAGGGCAAGCGCTGAGGTGGCTGGGCGCCGCGCCAGACTGCAGCGTAGTCCGCGCCAGCGGCCAACGATCCTCGGCGCGCACTACGCAAACGCGGAACGCATCACGGCACGCCTGCGGAACTCGCGCGCAGGCTCGCAGTCCAAGCCTGCAGCCCGAGACGAGGTGCCCATGCGCGCATTCCGCTTACCCAAGGCGCTGGCGACAGAACCCGGCGCCCCGCTGATGCTGGTCGCCGGCACCCGGCTGGAAGCGCTGCGCCTGCTGCCGCTGCTGCGCGCGCTGCGCGCCCCTGGCCACGGCGAAGGCGCCTTGCTGGTGGACACCGGCGAGTCTGGCAGCGCCGTGCGCGATACCCTGCGCGAGCACGGTCTGGCCGCCGATCTGCGCCTGCCCGGCGCGCGCGGCACCAGCGCCGCCGCCTTTGCGCTGCTGCGCCTGTTGTTGCGCGTCCGGCCCTCGCTGGTGGTGGCCGGCGGTGCCTCGCGCAGCGGTCTGGCGGCGGGCATTGCGGCGCGCGGCGCCGGCATTCGCAGTGCCTTGTTGGCCTCCAGTGCCGATCAGGCGCCACGCTGGCGCTGGCGCCTGCTGGCGGGATTGCACACCTGGTTCTACCTCGGTCGCGAGCGCCCGCCGATTGAGCCGGCACGCGGACGCGCCTTCCTCACCGGCGACCCGCTTTATGACCTCTGCCGCGAACAGAGCGAGGCGCTGGGCGCCAATGCCGACGCGGTCGCGCAGCGCATCCTGATCGCCGCCAGCTGGTCGGCCGACGCCGGCGCTGCCACCGTGACCAGCCTGCTGACGGACGCCGCCAGCAGCCGCATCGACTGGGTGGCAGCACCCGCCCCAGAAGAAGCCGACATCCATCCTCGGCTGCGCCGCCTCGGCCATTTGCCGCACTGGCGCATGCTGGCGTTGCTGCGCCGGTCTCAGGTGCTGATCACCGACAACGCCCTGCTCGCGCTGGAGGCGCGCTGGTTTGGCCGCAGCGTGCTGTGGGTGGGCGACACCGCTGCGCCGCAAGGATGCGTGCCCTGCCCCGCGTCCGAGTTGAGCGCCCACGTGCTCGCGGCCATCCATGGCAGTCTGAGCCCGCGCCCGCTACTGGAGGACGGCCGCGCCGCGCAGCGAGTGGCGGGCCACCTGCTCGATTGCATCGATCAACACGCCTTCGCCGGCATTCTGACCCGCCCGCGCACGCGCTGAGCCGCGCGATGCACCCGCTGACGATGACGACCAGCGCCATGCAGTGCAGTTTCGGCGGCGGCGGTTGGATTTCGCAGGAGTTCGTGCTGCTGGTGGTCGCCAGCGTCATCGGCCTGCTGCTGGCGCCGGTGCTGCTGGCGGCCTATGTGGGCTGGTTGCGCCATCGGCGGCACGGGGCCGCGCGCGCCGCGCTGCGCTACGCCGGCGCCGTGTTGCTGGCCTATGCGCTGGGGGCCGGCTTGATCTACCTGGGTCTTTGGTACCAGCAGATGCGCGAGCGCCAAGCCTGGGATGCACGCGAGGCGCTGCAGGCACCGGTGCGCGAGGCCGCGCCCGGCACACTGAGCGTAGTGCTGAGCCCATCGCGCTGGGAAGGGCTCGATACGCGGGAACGCTACGACCTCGCAGCGGCGCTCCTGAACCGGCTGATCGAAGGCGAGCCCGCCTGGACGCCGGCGGACTGGAACGCCGTTGCCACCCATGCAGAGACGCTGCGCGCCCGCGTGCAGGCGGGCGGGATGAGTCCGCATCTGGCAGATCAACTGGACGGCCTGCGCGGGTTTGCGCAGCTTGGTCACGCCGGCATGCACGAGGCCGAGCAGGCGTGCCAGCAGCGACAGGAATGTCTGAGCGCGCTGCATCAGGCGGCCGCGCGCAGCGACGAGCGCCAGTTGCGGCAAGCGCAGGCACGGATGCGCCAAGCCCAGCCGCTGGATGCCGATACCCACGCGGCGCTGGAGCGCCGGCTGCAGCGGCGGCGCGCGCAGAACAATGCCTACGACAATCTGAGCGATCTGGATCTGGCCTGGGATCGGGTACAGCCCGGCGCGCTGGCGCTGGCACTGCAGGCCTGCGCGGCCGGCTTGCCGGAGACCGGCGATTCCAGCATCTACGCGCGCATTTGCCAGGAGGATCTGCTCGGTCTGCTGGAGACGCTGGGCACGGCACGCTTGTGCAGCGACGGCCGGGTGCTGGCGGAGGATCTGCAGACGCTGGAGCACTGGCAGCAGAGCATGCTGGCGGTGCCGCCCTCTGGTTACCAGACCCGCGAGCGGCTACTCGCCTGGACTGCGGCGCTGCCGCCGCGCTGCGCCGGCTCAGACGTCCAGCCGCACTGAGGCGAGCAGCGCGCGCAGCGCGGCTGGCTTGACCGGCTTGTGCAACACCGGCACGCGCGCCGCGGCCGCCGCTTTCAGGAACTCACCGCTGCGATCGGCGCTGATCATCGTCAGCGCGCGCGGCGCACGGCCACAGGCACGCCACTGCTCGATCAGCAGCAAGCCGTTCTCGCCGGCATCCAGCTGATGATCGACCAGGGCCAGATCGAAGTCGTGCTGGCGGACCAGATCGAGCGCCGCGGCGCCGTTGGCGGCGAGCAGCGCACGGTGACCCCAGCGCGTCAGCAGCGTGTGCGTGGCTTGCAGGACCGCCGGCTCGTTGTCGACCACCAGCACGCGCAGACTCTGATCCATCGCGCTGACGCCGCTGCCGGGCTCCGCCGGCGTCGCGGCGGTGGCCGGCAGCGCCACTCGCGGCGCGCTGACCAGGAACATGGTGCCGCGCTCGGCGCGCGAGCGCAGATCCAGCCGATGGCCCATCAGCCGGGCCAGCCGCAAACAACCGGCCAAGCCCAGCCCGAGGCCGCGCTCGCCCCAGGGCGAGGCGCGCAAGCCGCGTTCGAAATCGCGAAATATGCGCGACTGCACCTCGCCCGGTATGCCCGGGCCGCTGTCCCACACTTCGATCCGCACCTGATCGCCGGCCCGCCGCGCACCCAGCACCACGCCGCCGTGGCGGGTGTAGCGCAGCGCGTTGGACAAGTTCTGCACGATGCGGCGCAGCAGCTTGCGGTCGGTCAGCACCGCCAGACGGGTGTCGATCACCCGCAGCCGCAGGCCGCGACTTTGCGCCAGCGCGCGGAACTGCTCGTCCATCGCCGCGAACAACTCGGCCAGCGCCATCGGCTTGATCTCGGGCGTCAACACGCCGGCGTCCAGCCGCGCCAGATCGATCAGACCGTCGAGCTGCTCCTCCGCCGCCGACAGCGAGGAATCGACGCGACCGACCAGCTGATGCGCCGCCGAGTTCAGACCCTCGCTCTCGCGCAGCGAGGAGAACAGCCGCGCGGCCGACAGCGGCTGCAGCAGATCGTGGCTGGCCGCGGCGATGAAGCGGGTACGCGTCTCCTGCGCTGCCTGCGCCAGCAGCGCGCTTCCTCCTGCGCCTTCAGCGAGTGCTTCAGCTCGAAAGTGCGCTGCTCGACCCGGTCCTCCAGCGTCTCATTGGCCACCCGCAGCGCCCGTTCGGCCCGCTTGAACTCGGTGATGTCATTGAAACTCATGACGAATCCGCCACCCGGCAGGGGCTCGCCGCGCATTTCCAGCACCTGACCGTCGTGATCTTCGCGCACGTGCCGATGGGCGCTGCCGGCGCGCATGTAGGCCAGGCGTCGGGCCACGTGTTCCTCGATGTCGCCCGGCCCCAGCGCACCGCGCTCGGCGTTGTGGCGGATCAGGTCGGCGATCGGCCGGCCGACGTACAACATGCCGTCGGGATAGTCGAACAACTCGGCGTAGCGGCGATTCCACGCCACCAGACGCATCTCGGCGTCGACCACACTGATGCCCTGACTCATGTGCTCGAAGGTGGTCTGCAGCAACTCGCGATTGAAGCGCAGCGCCTGGCTGGTTTCGTCCAGCACCGACACTACTTCGCCCAATTCCAGACCACTGCCGCGCAGCACCGAGGTCAGCATCACACGCGCCGAACCCGGCCCTACGGCGCCGCCCAGCAGGCGCTCGGTGAACTGCAGCAGGCGCCGGTCGGCCGGCGCATCGGCCTCGAAGCGACGCTGCTGGCGCGCGTAGAAGTCGGCATAGGCCAGATTGGCCGACTCGCGCCCGAGGATGCGCTGCGCCAGATCCATCAGATCGCGTTGGCGCACGTGCGGCACCAGTTCCTCGGCCGAACTGGCACGCAGGGCGTAAGGATCGAGATAGGCGGTGGCCTGCAGGCGATCACTCAGGCGCGGACGGCGGCGCAGCGACACCACCACCAGCAGCACGCAATTGACCAGCAGGGACCACAGCGTGCCGTGCGTCAGCGCATCCGGCCCCGGCACGCCAAGCAGCGCATGCGGCGCCAGCGGACCGATCCCGAGCGGCCCCTGCGTCAGCCAGGTGGTCGGAAACCAGCCCGCCAGCGCCAGTTGCGGCAGCAGCAGCGTGTAAGTCCACATGGCGAAGCCGCCGATCAGCGCCAGGTACACGCCGCGCGCGCTGGCATTGCGCCAATACAGGCTGGCCAGCAGCGTGGGCGCGAACTGCGCGACGGCACTGAAGGCCAGCAGACCGAAACTGGCCAAACTGTCGCTGGTGGTGCCGGAACGGTAGAAGGTGAAGGCCAGCAGCGCCAGCAGCATGACGGCAAAGCGGCGGCAACCCAGCACCCAGGCCGACAGATCGCGCCGCTGCTGCAGCTTCAGCGCGCGCACGCGCATCAGCATCGGCATCAACAGATCGTTGCTGACCATGGTGCTCAAAGCCACGCTGACGACGATCACCATCGCGGTCCCGGCCGACAGTCCGCCGATGAAGGCGATCAGCGCAATTCCGGGATGGCCGTTTTCCAGCGGCAGGCGCAGCAACAGATGGTCCGGATTGCCGCTGCCAACCAGATCCTGCGACAGCCAGGCCACTGGCAGCACGCAGGCGGAGATCAGCACCATGTACAGCACGAACACCCGCCGCGCGCGGTAGATGTCGGCCGGGTCCAGGCATTCCACCACCGCAACGTGGAACTGCCGCGGCAGACACAGAATGGCGCAGGCCGCGAGCAGCATCTGCGTCAGAAAGCTCAGGCTGCCGAACTGCTCGGGCGACCAGCGCGGATCGGCGCTGACCCGCTGCAGCGCGGCCGGCCAGTCATCGCGGCCCAGATATAGCGCCAGCGCGGCGACCACCAGCAGCGCCAGCAGCTTGATCAGCGATTCCAGCGCCACCGCCAGCAACAGGCCGCGCCGCTGCGCCGTCGCGCTGGCCTCGCGGGTGCCAAACAGCATGGCGAACAGCGCCATCATCGCTGCCACGTAGAGCGCGGTGTCGCTCCACAGGCTGCTGCTGTGCGCCTGCTGCGGCGCCAGCACATCGATGCTGGCGCTGATCGCCTTGAACTGCAGCGCGATGTACGGCACCGCCGCGCACAGTGCGATCGCCGTCACCAGCGCCGCCAGCGGCCGCGAGCGCCCGAAGCGTGCCGAGATCAGATGCGAGAGCGAGCCGATGTTCTGCTGACGCGCGATCAGCACCAGCCGCTCGATCACGCCGGTCCCGAACAGGAAAACCAGAATCGGCCCCAGATAGATCGCCCAAAACGCCCAGCCGCCGTTGACCGCCGTGCCGACCGCGCCGTACACCGTCCAGGTGGTGCAATAGACGCCCAGCGACAGACTGTAGACCCAGGCGCGCACGCGCCGGCTCTGCGTCCACTCGGCATGGCGATCGCCCCAGGCGGCGACCGAGAACAGCGCCGCCAGATAACCGATGGCAACCAGGAACAGCAGCCAGGGAGCGATCACGCGCAGCCGCCCCGATCAGCGCGGCGCGTCGGGCTGGCGCTCCGGCTGCGCGGCGACGAACTCGGGCAAATCCAGGCAGCGCTCGTACACCCGCGCGATGGTCGGATAGGCCTGCAGGTCCAGGCCAAAGCGGCGCGCGTTGTAGACCTGCGGCACCAGGCAGCAATCAGCCAGCGTGGGCTCGTCGCCCTCGCAGAACTCGCCGGTGGACGGATTACCGGCCAGCAGCTCTTCCAGCGCCTTGAAGCCGAGCCCGATCCAGTGCTGAATCCATTGCTCCTTCTGCGCCGGCGTGATGAAAAACTGCTGCTCCAGATAGCCAAGCACGCGCAAGTTGTTGAGCGGATGGATGTCGCAGGCAATCAGCTGCGCGATCGAGCGCACCCGTGCGCGCTCGCGCGCGGTGGGCGGCATCAGCGCATGGCCGCGGTCGTGGTAGGTCTCTTCCAGGTACTCGATGATCGCCATCGACTGGCGCACCACGCGCTCGCCGTCTACCAGCACCGGCACCAACTCTTGCGGATTGAGCGCGTGATACGGCGTTGTGCGCTGTTGCCCGCCGCCGTCGATCAGGCTCACGCCCAGGTAGTCATAGCGCAGGCCCTTCAAGTTCAGGGCGATGCGCACCCGGTATGCGGCGCTGGATCGCCAGTAGCTGTAGAGCTTGATCAGATCGCTCATGACACCGCTCCCCACCGAAGGTGGCGGCAAGCATAACGCCGACGCCAGCCCCTGCCTGCCTGCGCCGGCGCGTCGGACCAGCCGCAGCATTTGCGACTCGTTTGCATTGCCGGCCGTTATCGTGCGGTGCGTCAGCCCAGTAATCCCGATGAATCAGAGTGATATCAACGCACCACGGCACATGCTTGCGCAACGCAGCATTCACTGCGTCTGCTGCCAGCATCGTCAGCCTCAATTTCCACCGATCGTGTGATCGGAATACTCTCTGCGGGCAGCAAAGCATGACATGGCGTCGGACTTGCGACCTGACGCGGGTCGCGGGGCGACAGGTGAGTGGAGTACGGTCGGCGCGTGCCGACCAGTGGTTGCATCCTTGTCCATCAGCAGGAGAGTTGCGATGTCGAATCTCAAGGGTTCCAAGACCGAAGACAATTTGAAGGCCGCCTTTGCCGGCGAGTCGCAGGCCAATCGCCGCTATCTGTATTTCGCTCAGAAGGCAGACGTCGAGGGCTACAACGATGTCGCGGCGGTGTTCCGCTCGACCGCCGAGGGCGAAACCGGTCACGCGCACGGCCATTTGGAGTACCTGGAAGCCTGCGGTGATCCGGCCACCGGCCTGCCTTTCGGCGACACCGCCAGCAATCTCAAGAGCGCAATCGCCGGCGAGACCCACGAGTACACCGATATGTATCCGGGCATGGCCAAAACCGCGCGCGAGGAAGGCTTCGACGAAATCGCTGATTGGTTCGAGACGCTGGCCAAGGCCGAGCGCTCGCACGCCAATCGCTTCCAGAAGGCCTTGAACGATCTCGGCGCCAACGCCTGAGTATCGCTGCCGCCCGCGCCTCGCGCGGGCGGCACTCTCTCCAGCCACGAGTAGCCGCGCCATGAGCCAAACCCCCACGTCTGCGCGCGAAGGCAGCCTGGAAGCGCCCACCCGGCATCCGCTCGACTGGCGCAATCCAGACTTCTGGAATGAGGAAGCGCTCAATAAAGAATTGGAGCGCGTTTACGATATCTGTCACGGCTGTCGCCGCTGCGTCAGCCTGTGCCAGGCTTTTCCGCTGCTGTTCGATCTGGTCGACAACTCGCCGACCCTGGAAGTCGACGGCATCGCCAAGTCCGATTACATGAAAGTGGTCGATCAGTGCTACCTGTGCGACCTCTGCTATCAGACCAAATGTCCCTATGTGCCGCCGCACGCGTGGAACGTGGATTTCCCGCACCTGATGCTGCGCGCCAAGGCGATCAAGCACAAAAAGGGCGAAACCCGCTGGCAGTCCAAGCTGCTGTCCTCAACCACCACCGTCGGCAAGATCGCCTCGATCCCGGTGGTGGTGCAGGCGGTCAACGCGCTCAACCAGACCGCGCCGATGCGCAGCGTGCTCGAAAAGACGCTGGGCGTGCATAAAGACGCGGTGATTCCGAGCTACCACAGCCATACCGGCCGCAAACGCTTGAAGCGCTACGAGGGCAGCGTGCCCGCGCAAGCGGCCGGCCCTACCCGTGGCCGCGTGGCGATCTTCACCACCTGCTACGGCAACTACAACATGCCGCAAGTGGTGGAGGACCTGGCGGCCGTGCTGCAGCACAACGGCATCGAGGTCAAACGCCTCGCGCGCGAGCAGTGCTGCGGCATGCCGAAGCTGGAACTGGGCGACCTCGACGCCGTGGCGCGCTACAAGGAAGCCAATCTGCCGGTGCTGCACGCCGCGGTAGAGGCGGGCTATGACATCCTCGCGCCGATCCCCTCCTGTGTGCTGATGTTCAAGCAGGAGTTGCCGCTGATGTTCCCCGAGGACGCCGCCCTGCAAGCGGTGCGGCGGGCGATCTACGATCCTTTCGAGTACCTGATGCACAGGCACCAGGCGGGCTTGCTGCGCACCGACTTCAAGCGCGAACTCGGCAAGATCGCTTATCACGTACCCTGCCATCAGCGGGTACAGAACATCGGCCCGAAGACTCGCGACATTCTCAAACTGGTCCCGAACACCACGCTGGAAATGATCGAGCGCTGTTCCGGTCACGACGGCACCTACGGCGTCAAAACGGATACCTACGAGTACGCACGCAAGATCGCCAAGCCGGTCGTCGATCGCATGAAGAAGGCGAATGCCCAACACTATTCCAGCGACTGCCCGATGGCCGGCGCGCATCTCGCTGACGGCATCGACGGCAAACCCGAAGCGCAACATCCGCTGAGCCTGCTGCGCATGGCGTACGGGCTGTGACGCGAGCAAACAGGACACGACCATGACCACGCTGATCCCGAATCGCCTGACCCGCGACGACCTCTACACGCTGGAGCAGTACGCCAGTCGGCGCAACGCCTTCCGCGCCCAGGTCCTGGCGCACAAGAAGAACCGTACCGTGCATCTGGGACCGCACATGACGCTGATCTTCGAGGATCGGCTGACCGTGCAGTATCAGGTGCAGGAGATGCTGCGCATTGAGCGCATTGCCGAGGCCGGCGGCATCGAAGACGAACTCGCCGCCTACAACCCGCTGATTCCGGACGGCACCAATCTCAAGGCGACGCTGCTGATCGAGTTTCCCGACCCCCAGGTGCGTGCGCGCGAACTCGCGCGTCTGCAGCGCATCGAGGACCACCTGTATGTCGAGGTCAGCGGCAGCGGACGCGCGCGCGCCGTGGCCGACGAGGATCTGGACCGCAGCAATGCGAGCAAGACCTCGGCCGTGCATTTCATCCGCTTCGAACTCAACGAGACGCAGATCGCCACCTGGCGCGCTGGCGCGGCTGTCAGCATCGGTGTCGACGATGAACGCTACGGGCACGCCACGCTGCTGCCGCTGAGCGTGCGCAGCGCGCTGGCGATGGACTTTGCCTGAAGCGAGCCGCTCAGCGCCCGCTGAACAGCTCGCCCTGCTTCAGCGGGATGGTGCCTTCACCGTCGAAGATGCGCTTGAACTCGGCGCGTGATACCGACACGTAGCGCTCGTTGCCGCCGATCTCCACCTGCGCGCCCTGGGTGATGGCGCGGCCCGCCTCATCGACCCGCACCACCATCGTGGCTTTGCGCCCGGTGTGGCAGATGGTCTTGATCTCGGAGATTGAGTCCGCCCACGCCAGCAGATAGCGGCTGCCTTCGAACAACTCGCCCTGGAAATCGGTGCGCAGCCCGTAGGCCAGCACCGGGATGTTCAACTTGTCGACGATATCGGTCAGTTGCCAGACCTGCGCCTTGCTCAGGAACTGCGCCTCATCGACCAACACACAGTGCAGCGGCCCATGGGCCTCGATGTCGGCGCGTACGCGCTCGTAGAGATTGTCCTCGCGCTCAAACACATGACCGTCGGATTCGAGTCCGATTCGCGAACGCACCTTGCCGACGCCGTAGCGGTCGTCGATGCGCGGCGTGTCGATGCGCGTACGCATGCCGCGCTCGTGGTAGTTGTGCGCGCTCTGCAGCAGCACGGTGGTCTTTCCGGCGTTCATCGCCGAATAGTAGAAGTAGAGCTTGGCCATGCGGACTGCGGCAGAACCGTATCGAGATGGCGCGCCCGGCGGGATTCGAACCCACGACCCCTGCCTTCGGAGGGCAGTACTCTATCCAGCTGAGCTACAGGCGCGTTGATTGAGAGGATACGGCATTCAGAGCCATCCATGGCGCTCAACGCCAGCCTCGGCCTCCTGCCTCGGCGTTCGCGCCAGCGCGCGGCGGTGCCGCGCAAACGCTGTCGCTCACCCAGCTGAGCTACAGGCGCGTTGTCAGGGGAGGATACGGCATTCAGAACCGTCCATGGTGCGCTAGGCCAGCCTCGGCTTCCTGCCTCGGCGTTCGCGCCAGCGCGCGGCAGTGCCGCGCAAGCGCTGTCGCTCACCCAGCTGAGCTACAGGCGCGTTGTCAGGGGAGGATACGGTATTCAGAACCGTCCATGGTGCGCTAGGCCAGCCTCGGCTTCCTGCCTCGGCGTTCGCGCCAGCGCGCGGCAGTGCCGCGCAAACGCTGTCGCTCACCCAGCTGAGCTACAGGCGCGTTGATTGAGAGGATACGGCATTCAGAGCCATCCATGGCGCTCAACGCCAGCCTCGGCTTTCCTGCCTCGGCGTTCGCGCCAGCGCGCGGCAGTGCCGCGCAAACGCTGTCGCTCACCCGCCCAAGCGCCGGAGGACCGGCGCCCTCCTCGAAGCGTCGGCGCTACGCTCTCGCGTTCTCCATCCCCTGCCTCGATTCACGTGTCCTCGCAACCCATAGGCATGGCATTTGGCGACCAGCGGACCTTTTCGGCTGCTTCGGTTCAGTTAGACTCCACAATTGTGAACGGTTGCGCCCTGCAGCCTGTGTGACGAAAATTAGAAAGGGGAAGCTGATGAAGTCTCTACGTGCCAAGCCACTGGCGCTCGCACTGACGCTTGCCACCCTGCTGGGAGCAGGCGTGGTCCAGGCGCAGACCAAGGATGAGCAGATCGCGCGCATGAGCAGCCTGCAGGCGCAGATCGACGCGCTGAAGCCGCAGCGGACGCCTGAGTCGACGCAGCAACTGAGTGCCCTGCAGAGCGAGTTCGCGCAGATCAGCGCCAGCATGGGCGGCGATGTGCCTTGCGGCGTGGGTGCCTCTCAGGCCGGCGTGACCGGCCCGCGCGCGATTCCGACCGCACCGGCGGGCTGCACACCGACCACCACCAACTTCACCCAGTCGACGCCAGTGGCGATCCCGACCGGCCCGGCCGTGGTCACCTCGACCGTCGTCGTGTCTGGCGCCGGTCCGTATCTCTGGGACCTGGATGTCACCACCTTCATCACGCACACCTTCGCCGCCGACCTGGACGTCACCATCACCTCGCCGGCAGGCACGGTGGTCACGCTGACCACCGACAACGGCGCCGGCAACGACAACGTTTTTAACGGCACCGTGTGGGACGATGACGCCAATCCGGGCGGCACTGTGCCCTATACCACCAACAACGGCCTCGTGACCGACCATGCCTATGTCAATCTGACGCTGGCCTCGCCGCTGGCTCCCGAAGAAGCGCTGGGCGCCTTCGTCGGCGAAGATCCGAACGGCACCTGGACGATCACCGTCAGCGACGACCTCGCTGGCGACGGCGGCAGCCTGGATTCTTTCAGTCTCGCCGTGACGACCTTCCCGAACGCCGTGATCCCGGACGCACCGGTCACCGTGGCGCAGACCACGCCGGTGGCCATTCCGACCGGCCCGGGCGTCGTGACCTCGACGCTGAACTTCAGCGGGCTCACCAATCGCATCTGCCGCGCTCGCCTGACCAGCAACATCACGCACACCTTCGCTGCTGACATCGACGCGACGCTGACCTCGCCGGCCGGCACGGTGATCACGCTGACCACCGACAACGGCGCCGGCAACGACAACGTCTTTAACGGCACCGTGTGGGACGATGACGCCAATCCGGCGGGCGTGGTGCCCTACACCACCAATAACGGCGTCGCGACCGACCACGCCTATGTCAACCTGACCACGGCGACCCCGCTGGTGGCCGAAGAGTCGATGAGCGCCTTCCTGGGCGAAGACGGCAACGGCACCTGGACGCTGACCGTCTCGGACGATCTGGCTGGCGACGGCGGCAGCATCGACAGCTGGTCGGTGGAACTGACCACCTGCACCTGCTCGCAGGCCGATCTGGCGATGACGCTGACGGACACGCCGGACCCGGTGAACGCCGGCTCCAATCTGAGCTACACCGCGACCTCGACCAACAACGGCCCGACTGGCGCCGACAATGTGCAGATCTCTCTGCCGATGCCGGCTGGTACGACCTTCGTGTCCGCCACGCCGACCCCCGGCGGCGTCTGCACCACGCCCGCGGTCGGCGGCAACGGCACCATCAGCTGCACCTGGGCCGGCACCACCGCCAGCGGCAACAGCCAGAACGTGGCCGTGGTCGTCGGCGTTCCCTCCGGTGCCACCGGCTCGCTCAGTGCGACGGCCACCACCTCCTCGCCGACGCTGGATCCGACGCCGGGCAACAACTCGGCGACGGCCACCACGACGATCACCTCCTCCGCCAATCTGGCGGTGACGCTGACCGCCTCGGCCACCGCCGTCGCCGTCAATGTGCCGGTGACCTTCGCCGCCTCGGCGCAGAACCTCGGCCCCAGCGATGCACAGAACGTGGTGCTGACGGTGACGCTGAGCCCGGACTTCCGCTACAGCGGCCACACCCCGAGCGCGGGCGCGACCTGCACCACGCCGCAGGTCGGCCTCTCCGGCGTGATCAGCTGCACCTGGGCTGGCACGACGACCGTCGGTGCGACGCGCACGTTGGACGTCACCGCCTACAGCAATGCGCCGGGCACCTCGTCAATCCAGGCCAGCACCAGTTCGGCGACGACCGATCCGGTCAGTGCCAACAACACCGTCAGCGTGTCGGTGCTGGTGGGCGATCTGGTGGAAGACATCCCGGTGATGAGCAAGCAGGGCCTGCTGTTGCTGGGCCTGCTGCTGACGCTGATCGGCTACTCGGTGCTGCAGCGCCGCGACTGATCTGCTGGCGTCATCGCAGTCTCAAGGGGCGGCCTCCGGGCCGCCCTTTTTGTTGGGGCCTCGGATGTGCGACAGGCGCGGGGAGTGGTCTGTCTGCAGCGGTCCGGGCCGAGGCCAGGTTCTCAAAGCAGAAAGACGCCCGCGCCATCCACCGGCCAGGCGCCGGGGGCCCGGCGCCCTCCTTGAAGCCGCCGGCGGCCGCGGTTATTTAGGCGCCGTGCGCAGTTGCCGACTCAGAAACGCGAGCCATGCCGTCCGATTCGAATTCAGGCCCATAACGGCGCGGCCAGCGCGCCGCGAGCCGATGAGACTATTGCTCGCGACGCGGCCAGGCGGCCAGAAAGGCCCACAGCCCGCCGAGTCCGGCGAGCCAGGCGGCGAGCGGGATACGCGCCAGCGGCGGGCCACCGGCTTCCAGCGCGAACAGGATGGCGGCGACGATGATCAAGCCGCTGCCAAGCACGGCGAGCGCCGTTTGCCGCTGGCCCTGGCGGGTCACGGCGATCAGCCGCTCGATATCGGGCGAGCGCATCCGCAGCTGATGTTCGCCGGCCACCGATTGCTTCAGGTACTCATGCACCAGGCGCGGAATCTCCGGCGCGTTCTGGATCCAGCTGGGCAGGCGCGTACGCACCTCCTTGGCGGCGGCATTGAAGCCGTACTTCTGCGCCATGATGTCGGCCAGCACCGGCTTGGCGACCGCCCACAGATCCAACTTGGGAAACAGCGTGCGCGCCAGCCCTTCGATGTTGAGCAGCGTCTTCTGCAGCAGGATCAGCTGCGGCTGCAGCGTCAGCTGGTATTGCTGCGCCACCGAAAACAGTTTGACCAGCACCTCACCCAACGAAATCTCGCTGAGCGGACGGGTGAAATAGGGTTCGCAGACGCTGCGCACCGCCCCTTCCAGATCGTCCAGCCGGATCGTCGAGGGCATCCAGCCGGCCTCGATGTGCAACTCTGCGATGCGGCGATAGTCCTGGGTGAACATCGCCATGAAATTCTCGGCCAGATAACGCTGGTCGGCCGGCGACAGCGTGCCCATGATCCCGAAATCGAGGGCGATGAACTTGGGATCCTCGGGATGCTCGCGCGCAATCAGCACATTGCCGGGATGCAGGTCGGCGTGGAAAAAGTTGTCGCGAAACACCTGCGTGTAAAACAGGCGCACCGCGCGCTCGGCCAGCCGCTCGAAATTGACGCCGGCGGCGCGCAGGCCTTCGACGTCGTTAAGCGGAATCCCGTAGACGCGCTCCATCGTGATCATCCGCGTCTTGGTCAGCGGCCACAGCATCTCGGGCACATAGAGCTCACGGGAGCCGGACCAGTTGCGTCGCAGCAGGCTGCCGTTGGCGGCCTCGCGCATCAGATCAAGCTCCTGGGTCAGCGTGCGCTCGATCTCGGCCACCACGTCTTTGGGGCGTATCTTGTCGGCGTGCGTCAGCCGGCGATCGGCGATGCCTGCCACCGCTTTCAACAGCGCCATGTCCTCGGCGACGCGGTCGCGGATGCCCGGGCGCAGCACCTTGATCACGACCTCGCGGCCGTCATGCAGGGTGGCCGCGTGGACTTGCGCAATCGACGCCGAGGCCAGCGGCGTCTCGTCGAAGCGTGCGTAATGGGTGGCAATCGACGTTCCGAGTTCGGCCTCGATCAGCGCGCGCGCCTGCTCACCCGGGAACGGGGCGACGCGATCCTGCAGCGACTCCAGTTCGTCCGCCACGTCCTGCGGAAGCAGGTCGCGGCGGGTCGACAGGATCTGCCCGAACTTCACGAAGATCGGCCCGAGCTCCTCCAGCGCACGCCGCAGACGCTCGCCGCGCGCCATCTGCGCCGCCCCGGCGGCGTCTGGCGTCAGCGTGCGCAGCCACACCAGCGGCGCGAACCAACGCGCCAGCGGACTGGCTTCGTCCAGCCGATAGCGCACCAGCACGCGGCCGATGCGCAGCACCCGCAGAAAGGCGCGCACGCTGGTCATCGCCATCCCCTGTGGCGCCGTCTCACGAGGGCCGTCCGATCGCGCGCTGGCGCAGCAAGCGCTCGACGCGCGCCTGGGCACGCGCGGTGGCATCGCGCAACTGATCGACCTCGTCGATGAACTGATCGAGCTCGGCCGGCGCCACCAGATCGCGCGACTCCTCGCGCAGATACTCGCTGGTGTTCAGCACCATCGCCTTCGCCGTGGCGCGTCCCCAGCCGAGCAGTCCGCGCAAACCCTGGGCGATCTGCTGACCGGCGACCTCGCCAAACACGCGTGCGAAGGGCGCGTCCCAGTCCGGATCGAGCTGCGCGACCAATTTCTGGATGCGCCGCGCCAGATCGGCATCGCCGGCAATATCGACCCGGCCTGCCGGCAGCTCGAAGCCGCCGCGTTCGGCGGCCAACGCCAGCAGCGCGCCCGGCGTTGCCGCAATCGACAGATCCGCAGTATCGGCGTGCGTCACCCGCAGCCGGCCCTGGTCCACGCGCACGCCGACCGGCGCCGGCCAGGGTTTGAGGCGCAGCGCAACGCTGCGTCCTTCCAGGGCACGCAGCGCCTCGCCGGCATGACTGTCGAGGGCGAGGGTGCGATTCAGCAGGGTCTCCAGCAGCTTCAACAGCGGCGTGGGCCAGCGCGGGGTGGACTCGTTCATGGGCAGATACCGGCAGCAAGGCTTGCATGTTAGCAGTGCGCCGACTGCGACTCGTGAGCGTGCTGCGAATCACGCCGGCTTGCTTGCCGCACCCCCAAAACGGGAGTAATGTCGGGCTGCGCCCCACGGCATTCTGAGGGCCTCATGGTCCCAAAGCAGTTGCTGCACTGGATGTTGCCGCCTGCCTGCAGGCGGTCATCACGCGGACCCGTCAGCCCCTTCCACCCGGTCGATCACCTGCAGCCTGCGCTGCGGGCCGGAGCCGTTTGCGCCTGATTTTCCACGCAGAACCTTAGATGAAGGAGGGTTGGAGATGTTCGAAAACCAGAACCCCGACGATGTTCAGGCATTGATGGAGCGCAACGACGAGTTCCGTCGCCTGTACCTGCGCCACAAGGATCTCGACAAGCAGGTGCTCGATGCCGAGCTCGGCGTGCGCCCGATGGATGACATGACCCTGCACAGCCTGAAAAAGGAAAAGCTGCGGGCCAAGGATCGCCTGACCGTACTCTGGGAACACCGCGCCTGAGCGGCACGGCTGACTTCATCGCTTCCGCCCGGACGCCCGGGCGGAAGCATGGACTGCTGAATCAGTAGCCGATGCGCGCGCGCCGCAGCGCCTTGGCCAGCAGGAACAGCGGCCCGACCAGCAGGAACTGCAGGTCCTCGATGAAGGAAGGCTTCTTGCCTTCGATTCGGTGACCGATGAACTGAAAGATCCAGGTCACGACGAACAGGATCGCCGCCGCCGGCAGCGTGTGCGGCAGCAGCATCAAACTGGCCACGCACAGCGTCGCGTAGACCAGCATCAGCGCCGCCATCGTCAGCGAGAGCGACACGTAGTACACCAGCGAGGCCGCGATCCCCGCATACGCCAGCCAGGGGTGCACCGCCCAGGCAAAGGCCAGCACGCACCAAACGATGATCGGCACGCAGATCCAGTGGATCAGCACATTGGTGGGATGCCGGTGCGACTCGGCGTACTGGCCGATCAGGCGGTGGATGCGGCGGATACTCGGACGATCTTCGACGACGGCGTGCATGGCGTTTCCTCCCTACGGTAAGCCGTAGCCTAAAGCCGCCGCCGTGCAGTTGGCTTGAATCGGATTACGGACCTGTAGGCCATGCGCCGCGGTGGTCCACCGAGCGATTGAACAACAGGGCGCCTTGCTGCCCCGCACTTGCTGCATCGCAATCCTCGCCCAGCGTTGCCGCAGCCAGTCGCGGGCAGTTGCGCGCCAATTCCGCCAGCGCCAGGTTGTCGACGATGCGCGGGTGATGCACGCAGACCGCGCCGGCGGGCGACCAGCCGGCCTCGAAGCTGTAGTCCACAAGCCCGGGCGTGGGTTGCTGGATGCCGATGTGATCGTAGATGTCGATGGCGGTGCCCTGACGCGTGGTCGGCTGATCGTTGCCGCAGTAGTCGGCGCGCGCCATGCGCAGACAACTCTCGAAGTACGGCGCCAGCGTGCCAGCGCCGGCGGGCGACTTGCGCCAGGGCAGATAGCCCCAGCGCAGGCATTTGGCTTGCGCGCCTGACAGACAGCTGATGCTGAAGCGCTCGGGAGCGTCGACGTAACGCATGTCCGCGTCCAGATAGCCCTGGAACATCAGCGCGCGGCGCTCACCTTTGGCGTCGGGCGGACACACCGATGCCTCGCCCGAGTCGCGGCGCCACTGTGCCTCGATCAGCCAGGTCTGCTCGGGAAAGCGCGCGGCGCTGTCCTGCGTCACGCGCTCGATGCGCAAGACGCCGAGGCGCCCGAGATCGAGTTCGGCGCCCGCAAGCTCGGCGCCACGGCGCACCTCGCCCTGATCGTCCACCGCCACCGGTTCGGTGCCGTCGACGCGCAGTCCCTGCGCCGACAGCGCCGCCGTCCAGCGGAGTGCTCCCAGCGTCCAGAGGCGCATGGCGGCCGCGCTCAGTTCGGCAGCGACACGCGGACGGCGCGGCCGTCCAGCGCCGAGAGCGGCCACTCGCCGCGCGGGATCGGGGCGGCGCAGGCGTTCGTGCCGACGCGCCGCATGCGGCGCAAGCCGTCGGCCCTCACCCCAGCTGGAGACCGATTCAGCCGCCGTCGCGGCCACGATACTTGATCAGAGAGTCCCTGCCTCGCCTCCGGCGCGCTTACTCGGGCGGCAAACAGGTACCCGCGACGGTGCACGGTAACGCGGCAGTGTTGGTCCCCCGACCCCTGACCCCTGCCCCGCTCTTGGCTCCACGCACCCATATTTGGCAAGAGCTTCCCTAGCTTCGACATCCGCCCTATTCAGCACCGCGCCGCGCATTGCGGGCTAGACTCCGCGCCCCGCCTCGAAGCCTTCGGCCATGATCGCCTTCCGTAACTTTGCCCTGCGCCGCGGCGACCGTCAGTTGCTGTCGAATATGGATGTGGCGCTGCACGACGGGCAGCGCGTGGGTGTGATCGGCCGCAATGGCTGTGGCAAATCCAGCCTGTTTGCGGTGATCCAGGGCGAGCTGGAGCCCGATCTCGGCGATGTCGACATCCCTGCGCGGCTGCGCATCGCCAGCGTGGCGCAGGAAACGCCGTCGCTGCCGGATTCGGCGCTCGATTTCGTGCTCTCTGGCGATACCGAGGTCCACGCGATCCTGCGCGCCGAGGTGGCGGCCACCGAGGCCGAGGACTGGGACGCCGTTGCGCTGGCGCATCAGCAGCTCGCCGAGATCAATGGCTACGACGCCACCGCACGCGCCGGCAAGCTGCTGCACGGCCTCGGCTTTACGCCGGACACCCATGCGATGCCGGTGTCCGCTTTCTCGGGCGGCTGGCGCGTGCGCTTGAACCTGGCGCGGGCGCTGATGATGCCTAGCGATCTGCTGCTGCTCGACGAGCCCACCAACCATCTGGATCTGGATGCGGTGCTGTGGCTGGAGCAGTGGCTGCTGAAGTATCCCGGCATGCTGATGATGATCTCGCACGACCGCGAGTTCCTCGATGGTCTGTGCACGCACACGCTGCATCTGAACGACGGCAAGGCCAAGCTCTACACCGGCGACTACACCAGCTTCGAGCGTCAGCGCTCGGAGCATTTGCGCCAGCAGCAGATCGCCTACGAGAAGGAACAAGTCGAGCGCGCCCACCTGCAGGCCTTCATCGATCGCTTCAAGGCCTCCGCCGCGCGCGCCAAGCAGGCGCAGTCGCGAGTGAAGCGACTGGCCAAGCTGGCCGGCACCGAGCCGGTGCGTGCCGAGCGCGAGGTGCGCATCGGCTTTGCCGATCCGGTGAAGACGCCGTTCTCGCTGATCCGCCTCAATCATGTGGACGCCGGCTACGGCGAGCACACGGTGCTGCACGATGTGCGGTTCCGACTGGAAGCCGGCGATCGCATCGGTCTGCTCGGTCCCAACGGCGCCGGCAAATCGACGCTGGTGAAGACGCTGGTGGGCGAGTTGCCGCTGCTCGGCGGCGAGCGCGTCGCCCATCCCGATCTGGAACTCGGCTATTTCGCCCAGCACACGGTGGAATCGCTGCACGAGGGCCTGTCGCCGATCGATCACCTGAAGGAGATCGCGCCGGGAGTGTCCACCCAAGATTTTCGCGATTACCTGGGCCGCTGGAGCTTCCCCGGCAATCGCGCCTTCGATCTGGTCGATGGCTTTTCCGGCGGCGAACGCGCGCGGCTGGCGCTGGCGCTGATCGCCTGGCGCAAGCCCAATGTGTTGCTGCTCGACGAGCCCACCAACCATCTGGATCTGGAAACGCGCGAGGCGCTCGCCGAGGCCTTGAGCGACTTCAGCGGCGCGATCGTGCTGGTCTCGCACGATCGCCACCTCACGGGCCTGGTCTGCAACACCTACTGGCGCGTCGCCGATGGCGTGGTCGAGGCCTTCGACGGCGATCTGGACGACTACGCCGCCTGGCTGCGCACGCGGCGCTGACGGCGCCCGAGCGGGCGCCGCCGGTGCGCCGTCTCAGCGCAGACTGGCTGCGCCGAGCACCCAACCCGCGGCGTCCGCGCTCGCAGTCCAGCTGAGCGCTGGATCGCCCGCCAGCGCCTGCCAGTCGCCCAGCCGCAGCAGGCCGTTGGCGCCGCGCAGCGCCAGCGCGTACTGCATGCGGCCGTCGTGCAGACGCGCGTACACGCGCAAGGCCTCGCCGCGGGCATCGTCCAGGCGATAGACCATGACCGCCACCTCGTTCAGCTGGGCGCGCAGCGCAGCGCCCGGCAATCGGAATGCACCAGCCGCCGCGTTGATCTGCGCATCTTCAAAACCGTTGCGATAGATCGGGTCCGACAGATTGGCGTCGATGGCGCTGTTGTTGCCCGGCAGCGGATCCTCGATGGTGGTGTCCGCCGGCAACTCCAGCGCGGCGGTGTTGACGATCTGCTGCAAGCTGCCGGCGTTGCCGTAGAAGGTGAAGTTGAGCAGGCCACCGACCGGCAGCACGCTCAGCATCTGGTCCAGATCGCCGGTGCCACCGGTCGCAGGGCAGACCGCGCCGCCGCTGGCATCGCAGGTCCACACAGCGCTCAGCAAGCCGGGCGGCACCGCATCGCGCACGCGGATCTGCGCGGCGGCGTCGGGGCCGAGATTGCGCACGGTCACCGTGTACACCAGGAGCTCGCCAGGACGGTAGCTGCTGACCGCATCAGTCTTGGTCACCACCAGATCGCTCAGCGCATACACCAGTGTCTGCGTGTTGCCGGCGCCGCTGCTGCTGGCGCTGGCGTAGTTGCCGTCGCTGGCGTAGCTGGCGCTGACCGTGCGGCTGCCGAGTGCCGTGAACGTCAGATCGCAGCTGGTGGCCGGCAAGGTCGCCGTGCAGCTCGATGCGCCGCTGGTGAGCGTGATTGTCCCGGTCGGCGTGCCGGCGCCGGGGCTGGTCACCGCCAGCGCGGCGGTAAATGGCGTCGGCTGGTTGACTCGGCTGCGCGCCGGGCCGCTGACGCTGATCGTCGTTGCTGCCGGGTTGACCTGATGCGCCGCCGTGCCGCTGCTGTTGCCGAAGTTGCTGCTGCTGGCCGTGTAGCTGGCCGTCAGCGTCTTGGCGCCGGCCGTCGTGCTGGTCAGGTTGCAGCTGCCGGTGCTGGTTGGGGACGTCGCGGCCGTCAGCGTGATCGTGCAGCTGGCGCTGCCGTCGCTGACAGTGACGGTGCCGGCGGGCGAACTGCTTTGCGCAGTCACGGTGACCGCCACCGGGTAGGACTGTCCAACCACGCTGGGATCGGGCAGATCGGAGTTGATGACGGTGGTGGTCGGCTGCTGGTCGTCTTCGAGGATCGTGCCGGTGCCGGTCAGCGTGGGCGGCGTGGCGTTGCTGATGCCGGTCAGCTGCAGGCTGAAGCTCTCGTTGCCCTCGAAGGCGGTGTCGCCGTTGATCGTCACCGAGATGCTGATGCTGCTCTGGCCGGCCGGGATCGACAGGGGCGTGGCCGCCAGCGCGAGGTAGTCGCCCGGCGCCACCGCGCTGCCATTGCTGGTGGCCGCGGTGAAGCTGGTGCTCAAGCCCGAGGGCGCCGACAGGCTGACGGTGAAAATCATCGGCGCGCTGCCGGCATTGCCCTCGTTCTGGCTGGGGCTGCTGATGCTGATGGTCGGCTGCGGATCATCATCGACGATCGTGACCGTATGCACGGCGGAGGCGGTAACGGCCGGCGTGCTGGCGCTGACCGCGCCGAAACTCAGCGCGTATTGCTCGTTGCCCTCGTACACGGCGTCGTTGACGATGCTGCTCAGCACCGGCAGCGCGGCGCCGCTGAGGCTGCCGGCCGGGAAGTCCACGCTGGTGGTCTGCAGCGCGTAGTCCGCTGGCGTGCTGGCGCTGCCGGCGGT
Source organism: Lysobacterales bacterium (assembly GCA_046346965.1). Taxonomy (GTDB): domain Bacteria; phylum Pseudomonadota; class Gammaproteobacteria; order Xanthomonadales; family SZUA-5; genus JAXMHB01. The sequence continues at coordinate 236,199 of JAXMHB010000002.1, read as the reverse complement.
TGCAAGCACCGGGGCCGACAGCGCGCTCTCGCTGCCCGTCGCCCCAATACCGGAGCCGCTGATGCTCAGCCGCGCGTTGACCGTATACGGCGTGCTCGCCTCCGGCGCCGATCCCGTCGGCGTCGCAAAATCCAGCACTGCCGACTCGTCGTCATTGATCGTCAGCGTATGCGCGCCGCTGGCGCTGCCGTAGTCGGCCACCGGCCCAAAGCCCAGCGTGGCGGGCTCGGCGCCTTCCAGCATGCGATCGTTGTCGATCGCCAGCTCAATGGCCTGGGTGGCGCCATTCGCGCTGCCGGCCGGGAAGCTGACTGCAGCGCTCAGCAGTTGCAGATCCGCCGCCTCCGCGCTGCCCAGCGTCAGCGTCACCGGCGCCGTCATCGCCTCGGCCAGACTGCCGCCGGGCGCGCCGTTGGCGCTCAGCTGCAGACGCGCGTCGACGCTCGCCGTGCCCGCCGTTTCGGCCGCGCCGGAGCCGGCCAGCACATAGACGATGCTGCGGGTGTCGTTCTCGCCCACCGTCACCGACACGTCGGCCGGGTTGATCACCGCGTAGATCAGATCGGTGCTGAACACGGTTTGCACGATCGGCGAGCCGAGTACCGGCGGCTCGATCACGGTGTCATCGACCGCCGCCACGGCGACTAGCTGCGGCAGATTCCAGTTGCCGGCATTGAAGCTCAGCGAGACAACGCCGTCGCCGTCGCCGGCGACCACCAGTTGGGACGGATCGAAGACCAGATTGACGCTGACAGTGGCGGTTGGCTGGCTGGTCAACACCACGCTGTAGCTGTCGCTGGCGCCGCCCTCGGTGACGGCGGTGCTGCCGGCGGACTCGCTGACGATCACGCCCGCCACATCGTTGTCGACGATGCTGACCGCTACATCGGCCACGGCCAGATTGTTGAAGGAGCTCTGCGTGCTGCTGGTGGCGGCCGTAATGACCAACTCGTTGTGCGGATTGGCCTCGGCAATGGCGTCGTCGACGGCGCGCACGCTGAGCGTGACGCCGCTCTGCGCATTGGCCGGCGTCAGCACCAGCGATTGCGGCGCTGCGCCATAGCCACTGCCGACATCCACCTCGACATTGGGACCGAAACTCAGCGCGATGCTGACATTGGCCGAGGGCGTCTGCGTGAGCGAGACCAGGACGCTGCCGCTGGTGGCGCCGACCTCGCTGAGCCCCAGCGTGCTGGTGCTGAGCTGGACCGCCGGCGGCGGCGAGGCTTGCTGGCGTTCAAACGCGCCGATGTCGACGATCGGGGCGCTGCCGACGCCAGTGTCGACCACACCGGTGTCGTCGACCCGGCGCGGATTGCCGTCCAGATCGGTGCTGCTGCCGGGCGCAATCAAGCTGTTATCGCCGGCATCGACGGCGGCGCCGTTCGGCGCCAGCCGGTAGTCGCCGGCGGTGGTCGGCGCGGTATTGCTGGCATCGAGCGGATTGACATAGCCCGGCGCCGTGGTCAACAGCGTGCTCTGCAGCGTCACCGCGGTCAAATCGTTGATTTCCGCCGCGCCGGTGCTCGATTCATTGCCGTAGACGATGCTGTTCTGCAGGCTGACGATGGGCGTGCCCGCGTTGGCGATGCCGCCACCGGCCGCACCGGCGGAGAAATTGCCGGCGATGGTGGTGTTGATCAGCGCCAGCACGCCGCGATTGCGGATGCCGCCGCCGGTGGTACCGCGATTGCCGGCGATCAGCGTGTTGCGGGCGTTGATGGTGCAGGTGGGGCCGTTGAACAGGCCGCCGCCGAAAGCACCCAGGTTGCCGACCACGCGCACCTCGTTGAGCGTCAGCACGCAGTTGGTGCCGAGATTGTGTACCGCGCCGCCGTCACCGAAGGGATAGCCGCCCGACAGCGTCACCCGCGTCAGCGTCAGATCGGCGGTGTTGTAGATCAGGCGGAAACGGTCGCTGCCGCTACGCGTGATCTCGCCGTTCTGAATCACGATCGCCGTGCTGATCTCAGGCAGGCCGATGCCGTCGCTGAACACCTGCGCATAGGCGGTGGTCAGCGCGATGCTCTGGCCGTCGAGATCAATGGTGTCGGAGCCGGCGCCATTGGCATTGGCGCAGACCACCGCCTGCACCAGATCGGCGGCGCGGGCGGCGTTGTCGGCGCCGCTGACCGTATGCGGGAAGGTATAGCTCAGACAGGGATTGTCATCGTCGACGATCGTCCCCTGCCCCTGCAGGTCGCCGGCACTGGCATTGCTGAGGCTGGACAAATTGACGTAGAAGCTCTCGTTCGGCTCGGTCAGCGTGTCGCCATTGACCTGCACCTGGACGTTGGCCGTGGTCGTGCCCGGGAGGATGGTCACGGGTTGGATCAGGCCGACGTAGTCGTTGTCGGCCAGCGTGGCGGTGTTGTCAGCGGTGGACGCCTGCAGGGTGACGGTGGCGGCGGTCGGCGCGCTCAGGCTGACGGTGAAGTTGTACAGCGTGGTGCCGGCATTGCCTTCGGCCAGACTGAGGTCATTGATCGAGACGGTCGGCGCGACATCGTCGTTGATGATCGTGGCCACGCCCTGGGCGTCGCCGACGGTGGCTCCGACGATATTGCTGACGTTGACGAGGAAGGTCTCGTTGGGCTCGAACAGCAAATCGCCGTTGCCCAGCACGGTGAAACTGTAGGTGGAACTGCCGGCCGGGATAGTCTGCGCGCTCAGGCTGCGCGCGCTGTAGTCGGAGGGCGCGAGCGCCGTGCCATCGGCGGTGGCGATGTCGAAGGTTACGCCGCCGGGACCGGCCGGGGCGCTCAGCGAGACGGTGAAGATGTAGCTGACGGTGCCGGCATTGCCTTCATTGAGGCTGACATCGTTGATGCTCAGCGTGGGCAGTACCAAGGCCTGCGGCGTCAGCGCGAAATCATCGACGGCCAGACCGTCGTCGGCGCCGGACGCATCGAGATCGACCCAGCGTATCCAGAAGGTGGCGCCATTGGCGATCGCCAGACTCCCGATCGCGCTGCTGAGGGCGGTCCGGTTGGCGGCGGCGTTGCCATTGGTCGCGCCGGTGGTGCTCGTGAACGGGGTGACGAAATCGAGCGCATTCACATCGACCCAGGTGCCGGTGACCAGGTCGGTGGCATTGAGGCTGTACTGGAAGTCGATCTGATCGGTACGCGCCGCCGTACCGAGGCGCCACTGCTCTCCGTTGTAGCTGACCTGTAACCCGCTCAGCGTGGTGCCGGTGTTGTTGGTGAAACAGGCGCCGAACAAGGGGATCAGCGTGCCGCTGCGCAGGCCGCCCAGCGCGCGCTCGGTGCTGCCGGCGGCGCCGTAGCTGTAGGTGTCGCCGGTGGTGCTGCCCCCGGTGTCCACGGCGTACTGCTCGTTGTCGCGCGCCCCGGCGCCGCTCTCGGTCATGAACCAGCCGGTGATCGTCAGATTGTTGGTAGTGCTGCCGGCGGTGTTCGACAGCGTGTCGAAGTTCTGGGTAGACGCCGACCCCACGGTGGTCAGCGACACACACTGCGCCTGCGCCAGCAGCGGCACGGCGCAGAGGCAGGCAACCAGGATGTAGCGCTTCAGCAGACGGGCGAAGGACATGCGAACGGGCCGGAACCGGGGACGCCCAACTATAGGCGGGGCAGATGACCATCCGGTGCGGGCGCGCGCCGTCGGTGACACTCAGCAAGCTTTCACGCCTCGATCCGGCGCCGGCGCCATGCTGTGGCAACGATCAACCCCGAGACGACGTGATGCGCATGTACTTGATGCTGCTGTGCTTGCTGTGGATGGCGCCGCTGCGCGCCGAGGAGGCGGCGGCGCCGTCCGACGGGCAATTGCTGGAGGCGGTGGTGGTCAGCGGCGTGCAGCCGGGGCCCGGCCTGTGGCGAGTGTCCAAGGATGCGCATGTGCTGTGGGTGCTCGGTACGCTGAGCCCGGTGCCCAAGCGCATGCAGTGGGTCTCGCGCGAAGTCGATCAGGTGCTCGCGGAATCGCAGCAGGTGCTGCGCCGGCCGGGCGTGAAGCTGAAGTCGGAAATCGGCTTCTTTCGCGGTCTGCTCCTGCTTCCGGCAGCGCTGGGCTCACGCAAGAACCCGGATGGCGCGCGGCTGGTCGACGTGCTGCCGGCCGAGCTCTACACGCGCTGGCAGCGCATCAAGCCCGAGTACTTGGGCCGCAGCCGCAGCGTCGAGAAGCGCCGCCCGCTGTTCGCCGCCGATCAGCTGTGGGACAAGGCGGTCTCGCGCCACAAACTGACCCAGGACAGCGTGGTCGAACCGGTGCTCAAGAAGTTGATCAAGCGCCATCGGCTGGAGGTGATCGAGCCGGAAGTCGAGATCGACATCCCCGATCCGCGCCAGGCGATTCGCGAGTTTGCCGCGACGCCGCTCGATGATGTCGAGTGCCTCCGGCAGACGCTGGACCGCGTCGAGTTCGATATGGACGCCATCCGCGAACGCGCCAACGCCTGGGCCACCGGCGACATCGAAGCGCTGCGCGCGCTGCCCTACACCGACCAGACCCGCGCCTGCGCCGATGCCGTACTCGGCGCCAGCGTGGCGCAAAAGCGCGGCCTCGACGATCTGCGCGAGCGTCTGAAACAGGCTTGGCTGGACGCCGCCGAAGCCGCAATGGTGCGCAACACCAGCACTTTCGCGGTGCTGCCGATGAGCGAGATTCTGAAGCCCGACGGCTACCTCGCGGCCCTGCAGGCGCGCGGCTACGAGGTGGAGGAGCCGTAGCCCGACCCGGCTGCCCTATCATCCGGCTTCGATCAGACCGCGCCCGCCGCCGGGGCGCACGCTTGAGGGCGCACGATGGATCCGAAGACTGCGCTGCTGATCGCCACGCTGATGATGCTGCTCAATGGCGGCGTGCTCGGCCTGATGCACCGCGATTTGCCGGAGTCGCTGCGGCAGAGCGCGGTCAGCTGGCGCATCGCCACGCTGCTGCAGGCCGGCGGCGTGGTGCTGCTGGCGGTGCAGGAGTATCTGCCGCCCTGGTTCGTGCTGCCGATCGGCAATCTGATGATCCTGCTCGGGCTGACCGGCTACTGGTACGCCTTGCGCCAGTTCTACGGCCTGCCGGGCCGCGCGCACATGCTGCTGCCGACACTGTTTGGCACCGCAGCCGTCACCTGGTACGCGGTGGTGGATCCAGATCTGTCGATGCGCATCTCGGCGGCTTCGCTGGCCTGGGTCTATGTGCTGATGGCCTCGGCGCTCACGCTGCGCAATGCGCGCAACGATCGGGCGATGAGCCGGCGCGTGCTGGCCTCGGTGTTCCTGGTGGTCAGCGTGTTCATGCTGGCGCGCTTCCTGTACTTCCTGACCAGTACCGACGTCAGCGGCACCCTGCTCGACAGCAGCAATCACTGGAATGTGTTGACACCGATGGTGGCGGCGATCCTGCCGGTCATCGGCACCACCGGCTTTCTGCTCTTGTGCTCCGACCGCATTCGACGCGACTGGGAGCATGCCGCCTCGACCGACTACCTGACCGGACTCGCCAACCGGCGCACGCTGGCCAATCAGGGCGAGCAGCGCCTGCGCCGGGCGTGCTTGCGCGGCGAGGCGCTGGCGCTGGCGGTGATCGACATCGATCACTTCAAGTCGATCAATGACCGTTTCGGACATGACATCGGCGATCAGGTATTGCGCCAGGTGGCTGATCGGATTGCGCAAGCCTGCACACCGGCCGATCTGGCTGCACGCCAAGGCGGCGAGGAGTTCGCGCTGCTGCTCGGCGTCCGCGATCTGGACAGCGCGCGGCAGCGCGCCGAGACGCTGCGCGCCGTGGTCGCCGCCGAGCCGCTGGCGCCAAACGGGCAGCCCATCGCTGTCAGCGTGTCCATCGGCCTGACCCTGGCGAAGCCCGAGGACGAGACGCTGGACCAGTTGCTCCGGCGCGCCGACCACGCCCTGTATGCCGCCAAAGCCGCAGGTCGCAACCGCGTGATCTGTGGCTGAACCCGGGCTTGCGGCTGCCGGCGCGCTGAGGCGTAATCGAGGCTGACCTGTCCCTGGGGGAACCCCGATGCCAGCGCATCGAGCACTAGCAAAGCGCGGCCACCCGATCTGGCACTGGCTGCTGCTGGCGGCGCTGAGCTGCCTGAGCGCCTCGCTGCAGGCGGCGACGCCAGCCGCGCCCACGCAGCTGGAGCCGCTGCCAGACTGGGTCGAGCCGGTCGATGTTCAGCCCCAGTGGGACGCCACCGACCAGCAGGACGCCGGCTGGCGCTACTGGCTGGTGGACACCCAGCAGGATATGCGCGGCGGCGATGCCGCTGGCTACTACGACTACGCCTACGAGGCGCTGACGCCAGAGCGCCTCGGCGATGCCGGGCGCTATGAGATCAACTTCCGCGCGGAGTACCAGCGCATCGCGCTGCATCGGGTCGAGGTGCGTCGCGGCGGGCGTTGGGAGTCGCGCTTTCAGCCCGATACGCTGCAAATGGTGCAGCGCCAGTCCGAGTTTGAAGCCGATACCGACGATCAGGGGTGGTCGCTGCTGATCGTGCTCGATGACGTGCGCGTAGGCGATGTGGTGCGCATCAGCTACACCGTACACGGGCGCAATCCGGTGCTGGCAGGACTGGTCCACAAGGAATTCAGCTTCTCGGCCGGCGTGCCGATTGCGCACCGCAAGGTGCGCATGCTGATGGATCCAGGCAGCGATCTCGATGCCCGCGCGGTCAATTCGCCGCCACCGGCGCAGCTGGAAAGCCGCACGGACGCCTTGATCTGGTCGGCCGAAGCCCGTCACGTGGCGGCTACGCCCGCGGAGAGCGATACGCCGGAGAAGGTCACCGATCGCCCCACCTGGATGCTGGGACTGCGTCGCAGTTGGGCGGATGTGGCGCAATGGGCGCTGCCCTTGTACAGCCAGCCGGGCGAGCTGCCGGCCGATCTGCAGGCGCGCCTGCAGGCGGTGCGCGCAAAACCCGCGAGCGAACGCGCCGCTTGGGCGCTGGCGCTGGTACAGGACGAGGTGCGCTACCACCTGGTGGTACTGGGCGACAGCTCGCACCGGCCGCATCCGGTACAGACCGTGTGGACGCGGCGCATGGGCGATTGCAAGGACAAGAGCGTCCTGCTGACCACGCTGTTGCGTGCGCTCGACATCGAGGCCAGCCCGGCGCTGGTGTCGGTATCGCTGCAGGAGGCGATCGACGAGCGGCCACCCGCCGCGACCGTGTTCGACCACGTGATCGTGCGCGCCCGGATCGACGGGCAGGCCTACTGGCTGGATCCGACGCTCACGCTGCAGCGCGGGCCGCTCTCCGGCCGACGCGCCGGCGCCTACGGGCAGGCCCTGGTGATCGAGCCCGCGACGCGCACGCTGACGCCGATGCCGGCGGCAATCGCCAGCGCTGATCGCACCGAGATCGAGGAGCGCTTTCGCGTCGTCGCCGGCGCTCCCAAAGCGATCGAGCTCAAGGTGACCACCCGCTACGAGGGACTGGCCGCCGATCGCTTCCGCCGCAGCTACGCCAGCGCCGGTACCGATGCGACCAGCCAGCGCTACCTGTCCTATTACCGCAGCCACTACCAGCAGGCCGAGCGCGCGCAGCCGCTGCAGGTGGACGATGACGAGACGCACAACCGCATCCTCGTGCACGAGCACTATCGCCTGCCCGAACCCTGGCAACTGAGCGATGCCGGTCAGCAGCTCGGGCTCACCGCCGGGCAATTGCTGGACGCACTCAACGAGCCGACGCCGGGAGAGCGCAAATTTCCCTTCGTCGCGGCCTCGGTGGCCGAATGGCACTACCGCGCCGTGCTCGACCTGCCGCCCGACTGGGAGCCTGCGGGCAGCGCCGATGCCCGCAAGGTCAGCAGCGCGGCCTTCGACTGGCAGACACGCCAGCGTCTCGGCGCCTCGCAGTGGACCATCGAGCACCATCTGCTCGGCAAGCGCGCCATCATCGGGCCGGAGGCGGTCGGCGAGCACTACGAGGCGGTGCGTCGCGCGCGGGCGTTGGCCGATTGGGAATTCAGCGTGCGTCCGCCGGCGGTGCAGCGCATCGAATCGCGCGAGCAGCGGCTGCGCGCCATCCTCGACAGCTTGCCGGTCCGATGAGGAGGCTGGCAGCCGTCCTGCTGCTGGCGACGTCGCTGGCATCCGCGCAGCCCCGCGACACCGGGCCGGTGGTCTCGCGCTATGGCACGCCCGACGCGAACGCCCCCGAGCAGGTGTGGACGGCCTGGCTGGCCGGCGCCCGACCCAAAGATATGGGGCGAGTCGCCACTGTGATCACCACGCTCAGCGACGAATCGGGGTCGGTGACCGAGCACAGCTGCGCCGAACACCGCAAGCTGATTCGCGAGACGCTGGCGGCCGTGCCGGTCAGCATCGCGCTGTGGGTTTATGCGGGTCGCTGCGCTGATCTGCTCGACGATCTGGGCTGGTCGCGCCAAGCCGATCAGGCCGCACAGGCGCTGGTGCAGCAGACCCTGTCCGAACTGCGCGCGCCAGGCCAGGCGCGACCCGCGCGCATCGTCGGTCAGACCGACGCCAACATGCTGGTGCAACTGAGTGCGCGTGGCGTTCTGCATGCGCACTATCAAGTGCCGACGCGCGGCCGTCACCTGGAACTGGTGGTGGCCATGCAGAGCCTCGACGGGCAGCACGAGGAGCACTGGCGGTTCGATTTCCTGGACGCGCTGGTGACGCTGGCGCGTGACGAGCCGCAGCTGCGCTGGCCGCTGCGGCGCGCCGAACTGGCGCGCGAACTGATCCGCAACATGGCTGGCAACCCCGGCACCGAGGCCACCATCGCCGCAGCCTTGCTGAAAGCCGAGGATGCGAAGACGCCGCAGGCGCGCCGCAGCGCCCTGCTGGCGGCCGGCGCGCTGGGCGAATCCGCGGCGCTGTGGGTGGGCACGCGCTGCGTGCGCGTCGCCGTGCTCGACTGCGCGGAGGCGGGCGTCGATCTGCTGATCCCGGTGGCCGAGCAGCCGCGGGCAATGGCCTATGTGGCGCTGGCCTATGCCTATGCCGAGGGCCGCGGGGTGGCGCGCGATCCCGAGGCAGCGCGGCGTCTGCTGGCCACGGCCGACCGCCGCCTGGGCGGCGTGCGCGGCACGCTGGCCTTTCAGGCCCTGGCGGCCTCGCCCCAGGTGCATGCGCCACTGCACCCGCTGGCAGACGCAACGCTGCGGCGCGCCGCCACGCGCGACGCAATGGCCGCCTACGCGGTAGCCCGTGCCAGCGGCGACTGGAGTCTGGGCGTGCCGCCACAGGCGCAAGTCTGGCTGCAGCGGGCCGCCGCTGGCGGCGTCGCCGATGCACGCGCGGATCTCGCGATGTCTGCGCTCGAAGCCGGAAGGGCCGCGGAAGGAGTGGCGCAGCTGCGCGCCGCCGCGCGCGCCGGATCAACCGCGGCCGCCCTGCGTCTGGCGTCGGCGCTGCAGCGTGATCCGCAGGTCGCACGCGACGAGGCGGAGGCGCGGCGCTGGCTGCAGCGGGCCGCACGCGACGACGATGTGGATGCGCTGCTGGAACTGGCGGGACGGTCCGAGCCGCCGGCGCGCGCCGCTCCCGATCGCAGGCTCGAGACGCAGCTGCTGCAGCTGCTGGCGCATGGCCCGCGCGATGCGCTGCGCGCGCTGACCCGCGGCCTGAGCGATCCAGCGCGTGCGCTGCAGGACGCCGAGGCGCAGCTGCAGGCGGCGTACGGCGCCGTGCGCGACGAGGCCCGACTGGGCAGCGCGCGCAAGCTGCTGTGGGCGGCGCTGCCGCTAGACCCGAAGTCGGCGGCCTATCGCAAACGTGCCGAGCAACTGCTGCGCGAGGACGCCCTCAGCGGGGATCCGGCAGCCCGCGGTCGCTATGGGCGCTACTGGCAGTGGGGATTGCTCCCGGATGCCAGCGCCAGGCAGGCGCAGGCGTGGTTCCAGGAAGCGCTCGATGCGGGCGACCCGGAGACCCGGATGGCACAGGCTGACGCCTGGTACTACGGCCCGGCCGAGGTGCAGGACGTGCCGCGGGCGTTGGCGGCGTGGAGTGCACTGTGGGAGCAACAGGGCAATGTGCGCGCACTGAACTCGCTGGCCTGGGCGCGCTGCACCGCGGCCGAGGACAGCATCTACGACCCGGCGCAGGGACGGATACTGGCGCAGGCGCTGGATCAGGCCCTGCCCGAACACTTCGGGGCGCAGGACACTGTGGCCGCCTGCCTGGCCGCCGCTGGCGATGCGGCCGGCGCGGCAGCGCTGCAAGCACGCTTGAACGCGCGCCTGCTGGGGCACGGCACAATCGCCGAGCGCGCCGACCGGCGACTGCAAAGCTACCGGGCCGGCAAACCCTTCCGGGAGACCCACGCGGCCGTGCTGGAGGAACTGCGCGGCGCCGCCGACTGAGCACGCGGCGCTTGCATTCGCGCGGCCATATCGCATCCTTGGCCGCCGTTGACCAGTTCGAGGTGCTCATGCGAAAGCTGTGGAAGGTATCGGTGTGCGCCGTGGCGCTGGCCGGATGCGGCAGCGATCTCAGCCAGTGCCCCAGCCCTGACCTGGCCAAGCTCGGGCGCGAGGAAGCGCTGGCTGGGTTGGCAGCGACGCTGCCGCGCGCCGGCTGCGCCCCGACTGGCACTGATCTCGCCGACTATCAGCGCGGTCGCAGCGAGGGCCTCGCGCGCTACTGCACCGCCGCCCGCGGCTACGCGCTGGCGCTCGACGGCAAGACCGTCAACACCGATCTGTGCCCGGACGCGGCCGTCGATGAACTCAAGCGCGGCGCCGAGGTCGGCCTGCAATTGCGCCGCCAGCTCAGCGAGCGCGATCAGCTGATCGCCCAGGCGAGCGACATCGAACAGGTGGCCGCCGGTCTGCCGGAGGACTCGCCGGAGCGTCGCAAGCTGGAAGATCAGGCCGCCGGTCTGCGCTTCGACGCGCGCCAGCGCGACAACGACGTGGAAGCCCTGCGCGGCATCGTGGCGGTGGAGCGCTGGTAAGCCTCTTGCCAAACATGAGTGTGGCGGGACAAAAGCGGGGCGGGCGTCAGGGGGCGGGGGACCAGCACTGCCGCGCTTCCGAGTACTGTCGCAGGTCCTGTTTGCCGCCCGAGTAAGCGCGCCAGGGGCGAGACAGGGACTCTGCAAGAAATCTCCTCGATCGCTGCGCTGAGGTCTGCGCATCGGGCGGCTAGTGTGGTTCTCGGCCAGCCATCCGGCTGAATGAGGAGCCTCCCATGCACAGCCCCGACGCGCCCACCCAGGCCCCTGAACGTCGCCGACTGCTGGGCCTGCTGGCAGCCGCGACTGCCGGCTCCCTGCTGGCGCCCCCGCGCGCGCCGCAGGCCGCCAGCGCCGGCTTGAAGAGCACCAACGCCAATCAACAGGGTCTGAGTGGCGTCTGGTAAGACCGCAACATGCCCGGCCAGGGGCTGTTGATCGAGGCCTATCCCGATCTGCTCGGCAGCGGCCTCGGCCTGCTGTTCGCCGGCTGGTTTACCTTCGACAGCGTCGCCGTCGGCGTCGAGCGCCAGCGTTGGTACAGCCTGAGCGGGGAGATACGCGACGGCCAGAACGCCGTCACCCTGGTCATTTACCGCAATCTGGGCGGCAGTTTTGCCGGCGGCCCAGCCACGTACGCCAGTGCCGTAGGCAGCGCCACACTGCGCTTCAGTGACTGCGGCAGCTCCGAGTTCAGCTATCAGTTCGACGACGGCCGCCGCGGCACGCTGGCACTGACGCGCGGGTTGAGCAATGTGGTCTGCAGCGATAGCGGCAGCAGCGCCAACGCCGACTTTGCCTACTCCGGCGCCTGGTACGACGCCAACACGCCCGGCCAGGGCCTGATCGTCGAGGTCAATCCGCTGGCGCAGAGCGCCTTCCTGGCCTGGTACACCTACGCGGCGGTCAGCAGCCCGAGCCAGGATCCGGGCGAGCAGCGCTGGTACACCGCACAGGCGGTGTACGCGGCCGGTGAGCGCACGCTGGCGCTCACGCTCTATTCGACCACCGGCGGTACCTTCGGCAATGCCGGCGGCAACACCACGACAGCTATCGGCAGCGCCGTGTTGAGCTTTCAGAGCTGCAATGCCGCGACCCTGACCTGGCAGTTCGGGGCCGGCGAACTGGCCGGCCGGCGCGGCACGCTGCAACTGGTGCGCGCCGGTGTTGCGCCGGGCGCCTGTGCCTTCAACAGTACCTGCTCGCTGATTCCCAGCGAGACCGAGGGCCCCTACCCTTTGCTGAGCGTGCTCAGCAATAGCGGGATCGTGCGCAGCGACATCACCGAGGGCAAGACCGGTGTGCCGCTGACGCTGCTGCTGAAGCTGGTCAACGTCAACGCCAGCTGCGCGCCGATCAGCAATGCCGCCATCTACATCTGGCATTGCGACAAGGACGGCGTGTACTCGGGTTACTCGGGCCAGACCGGCGGCGTCAACGCCAGCGGCCAGATGTTCCTGCGCGGCGTGCAATACACCAGCAGCAGCGGCGAGGCGGTATTCCAAACCGTCTACCCCGGCTGGTACAGCGGACGGATTACCCATATCCACTTCCGCGTCTACCTGGGCAGCAGCCTGAGCGGCAGCGGCACGGTCACCTCGCAGCTGGCCTTCCCGCCGGATGTCACCACGGCGGTGTACCAGTCCGCGCTGTATGCGGCGCGCGGTCAGAACACCTCGGTCACCAGCTTCGCGGCCGACAACGTGTTCCGCGACGGCGTCAGTTATCAGCTGGCCAATGTGGCCGGCAGCACCAGCACCGGGTACCTCGCTACGCTGGTCGTCGGCATTTCCGTTTGACCGCTCTTTGGAGACCTCTCATGCGCAATCGCTTGCCTGCCAGCCTGTCCCTGGACCAGCGCCGCCGCTTTCTCGGCCAACTCGGCACGCTGGGCGGCGGTCTGATCCTGACCCACGGACTGCCTGCGGCGACCTGCGGCAGCTTGTTCAGCAGCGGCTACGAGGATCTGGCGTCTGCGCCGGCCGGCACCTGTGTGCTGATTCCCAGCGAGACCCAGGGCCCCTATCCGCTGCTCAGCGTGCTCAGCCAAAGCGGCATCGTCCGCCAGGATCTGACCGAGGGCCGGCCGGGCGTGCCGCTGGTGTTGATCCTGAAGCTGGTCAACCTCAACAACCAATGCGCGCCGATCGAAAATGCGGCGCTGTATGTCTGGCATTGCGACAAAAACGGCATCTACTCGGGCTACGCCCAGCCGGGTGGCGTCAGCACGGTGGGACAGACCTCTTGCCGCGGCGTGCAGACCACCGATTGCAATGGCGAGGCGGCCTTTCTGACCATGTACCCGGGCTGGTACAACGGGCGCATCACGCACGTGCATTTCCAGGTCTATCTGAACTTGCAAGGCACCGTCACCGCCACCTCGCAGCTGGCATTTCCGCCGGAGATCACCACCGCCGTGTACAACTCCAGCCTCTACCTTGCGCGCGGCCAGAACACCTCGGTGACCTCCTTTGCCCAGGACAATGTGTTCAGTGATGGCGTCAGCAACCAGTTGGTGAGCGTGACCGGCAGCGTGGCGACCGGCTATACCGCCACGCTGACCATCGGCGTGGCCATCTAGCCCATGCGACTCTGGCAACGTCTGTTCCTGGCGCTGACGCTGCTGGCGGCGACCACGCTGATCGGCTTTGTCGCCTGGCAGCAGCGCAGTTTCTCGCAGAGCTTTGCCGAGTACCTGGATTCGATTGCGCGCGCTCAGCTGGACCAGGTCGCGCAGCGCCTCGCCGCTCATTACCGCGAGCGCGGCGGCTGGGACTGGCTGCACGAGGATCCGATGCGCTTCGGTGGCCTGGCCGATCCCGAGCGCGGGCTGCCGCCCTCGGCCGGTGCGCCCGGGCAGGTCGCGCCCGAAGGGCGTCCGGGCGAGCGACGGCCGGACGGCCCGCGACCGCGAGCCTTTGTGCCGCCCGCGGGCGACACTGCGCTGGGCGGGCGCATTGGCCTCTATGAGCCGGGTGGCGCCTTCATTGCCGGCAATCCCACCAGCGCCGGCTCGACGCTGCGCGCCGCGATCCTGGTCGATGGCCGTGCGGTCGGCGAGCTGCGACTGGCAGCGCTGCCGCGCACGCGGATGAGCTCCGAGAGCGATTTTGCCCGCCAGCAATGGCGTCAGGCGCTGCTCGCGGCGGCCGTCGTGCTGGTGCTCGCGCTGGCGCTGGCCTTCGCGCTGGCCCAGCGCTTGCGACGCCCGATCGCGAGTCTGGCAGCGGGCGCACGCGTGCTGGCCGCCGGCGACTATGCCTATCGATTTCCCGCCCCCGGGGGCGACGAAATCGGCGATCTGGCGCGCGATGTCAACCGGCTGGCCGAATCGCTCGACAGCAATCGCCGCGCGCGCCAGCGCTGGAGCGCCGACCTGGCGCACGAACTGCGTACGCCCCTGACCGTGCTGCGCAGCGAGCTGCAGTTGCTCGCCGACGGCGTCCGCCCGGTCGATGGTCGCGCCCTCGCCTCGCTGCAGAGTGAGGTCGAGCAGCTGACGGCGCTGGTCGAGGATCTGTACCAGCTGTCACTGGCGGATGCGGGCGCGCTGGAATACCGCTACGCCGAGATCGAGCTGCGCGATGTGCTGGCCGAGGCGCTGGAACGCCATCGCGAGCCGCTGCGTCAGCAGGGGCTGCGCCTGGAAGAACCGGAGGACGAGGATCCGCTGCCGATGCGCGGCGACGCGCGCCGGCTGCTGCAGGCCTTCGACAATCTGCTGGTCAACGCAGCGCGCTATACCGATGCACCGGGGCGGGTGCGCGTCAGCGTGACTCGCGCCGAGGCGCGCGTCATCCTCTGCGTCGAGGACAGCGCACCGGGCGTCGGCGATGCCGATCTGCCGCGTCTGTTCGAGCGCCTGTATCGCGCCGAGGGCTCGCGCTCGCGCACCCACGGCGGTTCCGGGCTTGGTCTGGCGATCTGCCGCTCGATCATCGACGCACATGCCGGCAGCATCAGCGCGCGCCACTCGGTCCTGGGTGGCTTGTGCGTCGAGATCCAACTCCCGCTGCAGGAGCGCCCATGAGTCCGGCCCCGCACATCCTGGTGGTGGAAGACGAGCCCAAGATCGCCGCTGCCCTCAGCGATTACCTGCAGAGCCTGGGCTATCTGGCCAGCATCGAGCACGACGGTGCGCGCGTGCTGCAGCGCGTGCGCGAGCTGGCGCCTGACGCCTTGTTGCTCGATGTGATGCTGCCCAATGTCGATGGGCTGACGCTGCTGCGCGAACTGCGCGCCGGGTCGGCGCTGCCGGTGCTGATGGTGACCGCACGCGTCGAGGAGATCGATCGCATGCTGGGCTTCGACTTCGGCGCCGATGACTACATCTGCAAACCGTACAGTCTGCGCGAGCTCGGTGCGCGCCTGCGGGCGGTGCTCCGGCGTGCGGGCCTCGGCGGCAGCGCTGCGGTGGCGCTGCCGACACTGGACGCTGATCGTTTGCAGCTGCGCTGGCGCCAGCACGCGGTGGCACTGACGCCGGTGGAGTTTCGTCTGTTGCAGCGCTTGATGCAGCGCGCCGGGCGCATCTGCGGTCGCGAACACCTGCTCACCGCGGCCTACGACGATCACCGCGTCGTCGCCGAGCGCACCCTCGACAGCCACATCCGCAACCTGCGCCGCAAACTCGGCGAGATCGGTCTCGACTGCATCCATTCGGTCTACGGCGCCGGCTTTCGCTATGAGCTGATCGACGAGGGCTGAGCACGCGCTTGCCGGCCCGTCGGGCAGATGGCAGCGGCTCTGTTACGATGCCCACACTCGATCCATCGAAGCGGGGGGGCAAGATGATCGCTGTCAGAATCTGGCTGTGGGTGCTGTTGAGCGGATGGGCCAGCCTGGCCTCGGCGCAAATCCAGGTGCGTCCGCCGGCGCTCGAAAGCGATCAGTACCAGGAATTGGCCCAGGTGCTGCACGACTCCAAGCTGCTGGAGGAGTTTGCCAAGGCCTTCAACGAATCGATCCAGCTGCCGACGCGCGTCGGCGTGCGCTTCGCAGAGTGCGGCGAGGCCAACGCCTTTTACGATCCCGGCGAGCAGCAGATCTCCATGTGCTTCGAGCTGCTGCAGAGCTACTACGAGACCATGGCGGATCAGTACGAAACCGAGGACGAGCTCAACAACGCCGTCATGGGCGCCTTTGTGCTGGTGCTGTTTCACGAGCTGGGACACGCGCTGGTCCACGTGCTGGACTTGCCCATCACCGGTCGCGAGGAGGATGCGGTGGACCAACTCGCCGCCTGGGTGATGATCGACGATGGCGAGGGCGACGACGCCGTGCTCAGCGCGGCGCTGTCCTACTACGTCAGCGCCGAGCAGTCGGAGGACGAGATCGACGACTCCACCTACGCCGACGAACACTCGCTCGACAAGCAGCGCTTCTTCAATCTGGTCTGCTGGGTCTACGGCAGCAACCCGGAGAAGCACGAAGATCTGGTCGGCGACGATTTCCTCCCCGAGGCGCGCGCCCAGCGCTGTCCGGGCGAGTACCAGCAGATCGACCGCAGCTGGTCGCGGCTGCTGCAGCCGGCTACTGGCTGAGACGGCCCAAGGCCGCTGTGGCAGGCCCGCGACCGGCCGACGCGGGCCTCAAGCCATTGCGGCTCGCGTGCGGACCAGCCAGCGGTCGAAGGCGGCGACCAGCAGGACCGATAGTCCGAGCAAGGGCAGCAGCACGCACAGACCGATTGCGGCCCACCGGATAGATCGCGGAATCGAGCTCGGCACGCGCGGCGGCGCAGCCAAGCCTCGCGCCGGTCGCCGGCGATACCAACCGATGAGGCCGGTGATCGCCAACCAGTACAAGGCGGCCACCACGGCGGTATTGAACCACTGGTTGGCGCGTCCGAAGAAGGTGCCCTCGTGCAGATCCACGCCGGTTGCCACGACTTTCGGAATCAGCGGGTAGTCCTGCCAACCCACGCGCGCAAGCACCACGCCGCGATAACGATCAATTTGTAGCACGCGCTCATCGCTGGATCGGCCTTGCCTCAGCGTGATGCCGATCGGCGCATCGCCGCTGCGCGGCTGGATTTCCAGATCGCCGTTCAGACCCTCGGCCCGGGCGATCGCGACGGCCTGATCCAGGCTGATCTGCCGACCGCCACCGGCGTCGATGGACTTGAGCGGCATCGCGCCGAAACCGAGCGCTGCCGGTGCGGTCTGCCCGGTGGCGCGCTGCAGCGGGCGCAGGATCTGCTCACCCCAGAAGGCTGTCCACGGCAGCGCCGTGAGCAGAAATGCGACGAATACAGCCGCGAACCACACCCCGACCACGCTATGCAGATCACGCCAGAACACCCGCGGGCTGCGCGTCAGTCGGGGGTACAACACCCCGGCACAACCCTCGCGACCGCGCGGCCACCACAGATACAGCCCGGTCAGCACCATCACCAGGGTCCAACCGGCGCCGAGTTCCAACAGCCAGGAACCGGGGTCACCCAGTGGCCAACCGCCATGCAGCTTGCGTGTCAGGCCCGGCAGCCAGGCCGTCGCCGGCACCGAGCCCAAGTGTGCGCCCGTGTACGGGTTGACATAGCTGGGTGCGATCAAACCGTTACCGGCGTCGAAGACGAACTCGGTACTACGATCCTGCGCCGCGGGCAGCCTGATCAGTCGGGCTGGCGCACCTTGCGCCAGCTCGGCGACGCTGATTTGGGTGTCCAGCGACACCCGGTCGTTGCCCGGTTCGACGAGGCGCAGCTGCGGCCAGAGCTGGTCGGCGATGTCCTGGTGCCAGAGATAGAGCACGCCCGTGGTGCCTTGCCACAACACAAATGGAATCACCAGAAACGCCGCATAGAAATGCCAGCGCCACAGCCGGGCGTAGGCTCGCTGCGGCGGGATGTCGGCAGTGTGCATGGCAGGCATCAACGTATCTCCACGCGCTTCAATAGGCGTCGTAGCGCAGCTCCAGCGCGTAGGTCCGCTGGTTGTACGGATGGAAGGCCCAATAGGTACGATCACCGAGATTGTCGATGCCGAACGCAGCGCTCCAGTGCTCGTTGATCTGCCAGCGCGCGCGCGCGTCGGCGACCAGGAACTTGCCCACGCCGGTGTAGGCGCTGCCGTTGGGGTCGGCGTTGTCCAGCGTGTTGAATTGCTTGCCGCTGTAGCGCGCGCCCAAGCTGAAGTTCCAGTGGTCGTTCAGCCGATAGCTGGCGAGCAGGTTGGCGCGCCAGCGCGGCACGCGCGGCTGCCACTGGCCCTCGCTGGCGGGGAAGTTCGCGTTCTGGGTGATGATCGACTGCGCATAAGTCAGGCTGCTCGACAGCGACAGGCCCTCGATGAACACCGAATCCGTCTGCCAGGCGAGCTCCAGTCCGCGTGTGCGGATACGATCGACGTTCTGGATATTGGTGACGTTCGGCGTGACGGTGACATTGGTCTGCGAGTACAGGGCATCGTCGGTCAGTTCGTAGAACACCGTGGTGCGCAGCGTGCCCGGGTCCAGTCGACGCAGCGCCGAGAGCTCGCTGGTCCAGGAGCGTTCCGGCTTCAGATTTGGATCGTTGTTGACGATGACATTGGTCGAGATCGTGCCCTGATAGAGCTCGCTGACGGTGGGGTTGCGCAGCGCGCGACCGAGCGAGGCCTGCAGCGACCAGTCGTCGCTGAACTGCCAGGCCAGCGCCGCCTTGGGCGACCAGTCGCTCTCCTCGCGGGTCGGCAAGCGCAAGGTCTGGCTGGCGTTCGACAGCGCGCCATCCTGGGCGCGCCAGCGCTCATGACGCAGACCCAGTGTGCCCACCCATGCCGGCGCGAAGCGCCAGGTGTCCTGGACGTACAGGCTGGTCAAGCGGGTTTGTCCCGCGAAGGCGGAGAAGCGCGATTCGCGGCCGCCACGCAGCCAGTCGCTGGTGGTGTACACGGTGGTGCGCAGATCGTAAGTGTCGTGCTGCAAGCCAAAGTCGACCACATGCGCGCCGTCGATACCGTCCGAGCGCCAGGTTCCGCTGGCATTGAAGGTGGTCCAACCGGTGCCGTCACCGTCGGCGATGCGCCCGGCACCGCCGGTATCGGCCTGCGGTCGCGCCAGTGTGGGCGAGCGTGTGAGATCGGTGGTGTAGTCGTAGCGGCTGGCGCTCAGCGTGTAGTCGAAGGTCTCGCCGCTATTGCTCTTCAGCGAGAGCCCGTGGATCTGATGCTCCAGCGTTTGCCGCTGCAGCGAGATATCGGCCGCCGTCAGCGCATAGCGGCGACCATCGATCAGCACATTGCCGCTATAGACCGGATTACCGCTGGCATCGCGCAGGAAACTGCTCGAATCGCGTACCGCATCGTTGTCCCACCAGCCGTACACATAGGACAGCCGCAGAGTCGGCGTGAAGTCATAGGCCAGCTTGATCTTGGCGTGGTCCTGCACGGTGTCGATCTGATTGGTAGCGCCGAGCAGCCACCAGGGCTGGTTGCGCGGATTGTTGCCGGCGACAGCACCACTCACTGGCGTGCCGCTGCCACTGGTACCGGCGCTCAACAGGCGCGTGGCAAATGCAATCGGATGGCCCTGGCTGTCCAATCGGCTCAGGTTGATCCACCAGGAGAAGTCGCCACTGCGACTGCCGATGGAAGTGCTCGCCTGCCAGCTTGGAAACCAGTCCTTGGTGGCATACAGATCGTGCTTCTGGGTGTAGTAGCCGAACTTCGCATGCGCCTCGAACTGCTGCGGCATGCGCGTGACATAGTCGACCACTGCCCCCACCGAATTGCCGGGATAGGCCGCCGAGAACGGCCCGTACAGCACGTCCACGCGCTCAATCTCTTCGGGCGTCACCAGGCCCCAGCGCGGCGTGAAACTGGCGCCGTTGCCGAGCAGGTTCGACAGCAGAATGCCGTCGGCGTAAATCAGTGAGCGCGCGCTGTTGCCGGTCCCGGATGCGCGTGTCGCCAGCACCGCGTGGTCGAAATCGCCGATGTAGCGCTTGCGCACCAGCAAGCTGGGGAAGTACTTGAGCGCATCCGGACTGTCGATTGCGTTGATCTTGCGCTCGACCTCATCGCCACGGATACCCTCGATGGTGGTGGGGATCTGCGTCGGCAGCGAGGTCGGCTGCAGCCCGGTCACGGTCACCGTACCCAGTTGCTTGCGCGCGCTGTGTGCGGTCTCGTCGCCAGGGCGCGGTTGGTGATCGGGTTCTGCCCGCAGCGCGCCGGATAGCGCCAGCAGCAGACAAACGGCCAGGGGATGGGGCTTGGCGTGGATGCGCATGCGCGCCTCCGAGGTCGAAGGGGCTGCGCATGATCGAGAAGCATTCCTGTTTTCGGGATGCGACGCAGTGTCGCAGCCCCCACCCTTGGAAACCTTGGGCAGGCATGCGCACGCAGGCGCCAGTGCGCGGGAGCGGCACGCTCGCGCCTCTATGGCGCTGTCGCTGGCGCGCTTGCTGCACACGGCGAGCGCGGTCAATGACCACAGGCCCATCGCCAACACTGGATCAGGAGGCCAGAATGCGCGACGGTGCGGCTGGCCCAATCTTCCCTCGGGCGCCGCCTTGCCCTGCAACTGCCAGGACCGTAGGCATGGACGCAACACCCAAAGACGCGCCAGCCGGGCGCGCAGCGAGGATGGGCTGGCTGGACTACCTGCTGGGCGGCGCGGCGGTGCTGATCTCAGCCATCTCGCTACAGGTGGCGGTCAGCGCCAACCGCACGCAGGAGCGCATGATGGCCGCGAGCACCTGGCCATTCGTGCAGTACGGCACCGGCAATCGGCTGGACGACGGCGCCTCGGCGATCACCTTCAATCTGCACAATGCGGGGATCGGGCCAGCCCGCATCCACACGGTGCAGGTCTACTACCAGGATGCTGCGCAGCCCGACGCTGGCGCGCTGCTGCGCGCCTGCTGCCAGGCCAGCGGCGACTTGATCACCATCACCTCGAATCCAGAACGGGTGCTGGTGCCGGGTGAGGAGGTCAGTTTTCTGCGCTACGACCAGGCCTCGGCCGATGCGGCGGTCTGGTCCGCATTGAATCGCGAACGCTTCGCCGTGCGGCTCAAGGTGTGCTACTGCTCGGTGTTGGAAGACTGCTGGATGCTGGACACCAGCGCCGGCGATCCCAAGCCCACCCGGCAGTGCCCGACGATCCCCAAGACCGAGCGCTTTCAGGGTTAGCGGTTCGGACGATGCACGGCCGGGTGCGGCGCTCGTCGCCACCTGCGAGCGCGCGCCAGCAGCGCGCCTGCGCGGCGCAGGTACGCTGCTGGGGGTCGGCGGCGCGGATCAGGGCCCTTCGAAGCCATCCGCCAGCAGCGGCGCGGTGATCGTCAGGCGCAGCCGATCGGCGAGTTGCTCGAGGCGCGCGTCTAGCCGTGCATAGGAGGGCGGGAGCTCCACGCTGGCGATGCGGCCAGTCAGGCTGCTGCCGCTGATCAAGTCGAACTGGGTGCCGAGCGCGGGGACGTAGCCGTTGGCGCTCTGGAGCACCAGACGTCCGCCGAGCACGATGTTGCCGCTGCCGTCGATGCGATCGAAGCTGGCCGCACTGGCGATGTCGAGCAGGGTGGCGGCGCTGTTGCTCAGCGTCAGGGTGGCACCGGCGTTGACGCTGAAAACGCCGACGGCTCCTGCTGGCACGTAGGGCTGATCCGGGGCGAGCACCCCGTCCACGCGCACATTGCCGCCGATGCGCCCGCTGCCGCTCAGCACCTGGCTGGCGCCCAAGGTCAGCGGTCCGGCGCCGCCGTCCAGCGTGACGTTGATCGAAGGGCCGTCGGCACGCAGGCGCACTTCGCCCGCCTGCGTCAGCGTGGTCGCGCCGCTGCCGCGCAGCGTGGCGTAGTTGGGTCCGCAGCCTGAGTTGTCGAGCGTGATCGTGCCGCGGTTGTTGATGCTGCCGACCAGCGTCAGCTCGCGCGAGCAGGGCACCTGAACATTGGCGCCTGCGGCCAGCGTCAGATTCTCCAGCCGCGCGGTGGTCGAGTTCGGAGCGATCACGCCGTTGCCGCTGGTGGTCAAGGTGCCGCCGATGATGGCCGGATGGTTGCCTTCCAGGACCAGAGCGGAATCCTGTTCGATGCGCACCAGCCCTTGCGCGTTCTGCGTCAACGTGATTTCTTGCAGATGGAGCGTGCCGCCGCCGCGGGCCACCAGTGTCCCGCTATTGGTCTGCGCCGAGCTTTGCAGGGTCAGCTGGCCCGGACCGCTGTTGAGACCGTTGCGATCGGCGAGCACCTCGCCCTGGTTGGTCAGTGCCAGCGCGATGGTGCCGTAGCCGCCGATGGTGTGACCCGCGGCGTTGACCATGGCCTGCCCGCCACCGCCAAACAAGGCCGCGAGCGCGCCGCCTTCCAGTTGCACGCGTCCGCTGCCGGTCAGCGTCGTGCTCTCGCCAAAACGCGAGGTGACAAAGCCACTGGGCCCGGTTTGGATCAAGCCGTCGTTGCGCAGGCCCAGCGGGCCGATGTAGAGCCCCGAATTGCCGGAGAAGGTCATCCGCGAGCCGGCTTCAAAGTGCACGTCCTGGATCGGGAAGCCCTGCGCGGTGACGGTCACCAAACCGCTGCCCATGGTCTGCAGGCGGCCGCCCACCAAACCTTCGGAGCCGGCACTGTTCAGGATCAATCCCGAGCCGGCGCCCACGACGATGCGGCCGGCGCCAAACTGGCGGAAGCCAAAGGCCCCATTGGGCATCGACAAGGCCAGCGCACCGCCGTCCATCGCCCGCACCAGACCGTTGTTGTCGACATTGTGGCTGCCGTCGAAGACCAGCGTGCGGCCGGTCACATTGGCATCGACCAGGCCGTCGTTCTGCAGGCGCACGCGGATGTTTCCGTTGCCTTCGATGGTGTGTGCGGGCCAGTTCACCAGCAGCCAGCCCTGGTTCGACGACGCGCGCAGGTCCGCTACATGGTTGGCGGGCGCAGACAGCCGGATCCGGCCGTTCGCTCCATTGGCGTTGGTGTTGTTGTGGATGATCAGAGACGAGTCCTGCAGGGCATCCTGGCCGCCGATCAGGATCAAGCCGTTGTTGTCCATCTGTGTGCCGTGCACATTCAACTCGGCGCGCTGGGAGGAACCGGCGACGCGCACCACGATCCCGGTGTTGTTGAACTGCAGGTGGTGACAGGAGGCGACCTGTCCCTGACCGAGTGCATCGACCTGCACCGCCAGTTCGATGCGACAGCTCACATCCGACTGCGGCACACCGCCCTGCCAGGGCAGGATGCCGCCCCAGCGGAAGGGGTTGAACCAGGAGTCGTTGACCGCGGTGGCCCAAAAGGCGACGCCGCCCGGGCCATCCGGCGCAGCGTGCAGGGCCGGAGCCCAGCACAGGACCAGTGCCAGCGGGGCCTGCAGGCGTCGCCAACGGCCACGGAGCGTGCGGAAATCGGTGCGCGGGTACATCGGAGGACTCCTGCAGACGCGGACGAAGGGCCGCGTGTCAGTCCTCAAGGCGCAGAATCGGGCGCGCGTGTCGCATCGCCTGCGTCGATCAGCGCTTGCGCCTTTGCGATCAGCGTGCGCGCACGCTCGGACCACGCCGGGTCGGCCGAGTCGGCGCGCGCGAAGACCGCGAGCGCCGCATTCGCGTGACCGACGGCGCGTACTGCATCGCCCTCGGCGAGCGCCACCTGGGCCGCCGCCAGCTGCACATGACCGCGACCCAGGTAGTCGGGGGCATAGGCGCGCTCGGCCAGCATCAGCGCGCGATCCATATCGCGGCGCGCGCCGCCGAGTTCGCCAAGATCGGCGCGAATGCGCGCCGCGTTGGTGAGCGGGCCGGCGAGATCCGCATGGTCCGGGCCGAAGGCCGCTTCGCGCACGGCGACCGCGCGTTCGAACAGGGCCAGAGCCTCAGGCAGCCGCCCGGCGTCGCGTTGCACCAGCGCGTAATTGTTGAGCGCCACCGCGAGCGCGACGGTACGCTGCGGCAGCGCCTGCTCCAGCGCCGAAATGGCGGCACGATAGGTCGCATCCGCTTCCTGCAAACGTCCGGCGCCCTGCAGCGCGCTGCCCAGGTTCTCCAGCCGCGCGCCTAGGGCGCCCGCATCGAGTCCCAGCGCTCTGGCGTCATCGACCGCGGCCGTGGCCAGCGGCACTGCTTCGTCGAATCGGCCGAGGTCGTTCAGCAAAGACGCCAGATCGTTGCGCACAGTGCCAGCCTGCTGGCGCAAGGCCGGCTCGCGCGTGAACACCGCGAGCGCCTCGCGGTAGCGGGCTTCCGCGGCATTGGTACGGCCCAAGGTCCAATCCAACAGCGCCTGGCCCTGCAGCACCTCGGCATGCCCCGGCGTCCCCGGCTCACGCAGCGCCAGCGCGCGATCAAACTGCGCCGCAGCGGCATCCAGTTGCATGAGATTGGTATAGGCGCGGCCTATACCCAGGCGCACATCGGCCTCGCTCTCGGGCTGCCCCGAGAAGTGTTCGGGAATGCGCCCGACCGCCTGGTCCAGCGCTTCCTTGAGGCTGGGTTGGCGTCCGCTGGCGGCCGGATCGGCATCGGCGATCAGTCGCAGCAGGAAGTCGTTCGCACTGCGCGCACGCGCTGCCTCGGCGCGCGCCAGCATCGCCTGGTGGGCGGCCACCGCCAGACCCGCGGACAGCGCCAATGCCGCTGCGGCCGACGCCGCGACCGCCAATCGATTGCGCCGCAGAAACAGGCGCAGACGGTAACCGCGGTCGCCCTGGCGCGCCGCCACCGGGCGAAAATCGAGCCAACGTCGCAGGTCGGCCGTGAACTCTGCGGCGCTGGCATAGCGACGGTCCACGTCCACAGCGAGCGCCTTCAACAGCACGCGGTCGAGATCCCCCTCGAGGTATCGGCGCCATGCCACCGCCTCCCGCGGCGTCAGCGCCAGCGCGGCGGGGTCCAGCGTTGCGCTTGGCCGCGTCGGCGCTGCGGTGCGCAACTGTGCTTCGATCTCGACCGCTGAGCGTCCTGCTGGTGCATGCGGCAGCTTGCCGGTCAGCAGCAGGTGCAACACGAGGCCAAGCGCATACACATCCGATGCCGTCGTCAGCACTTGCGCCGCGAGCTGCTCGGGACTCGCATATTCGGGCGTTAGCGGTGCCGCGCCGGTGGCGGTGAGGCCGCTGTCGACAGACAGGCTCTTGGCGATGCCGAAGTCCAGCAGCTTGGCCTGGCCATCGCCGGTGACCAGCACATTGGCGGGCTTGATGTCGCGATGAAGGATCAGCGCACGATGTGCCGCCTCGACCGCTGCAAGCACCTGGCAGAACAGTTCGATGCGCTGACGGATGGTCGACTGGCGCGTCGCGCACCAGCGGTCTATGGGGAGGCCGTCGACGTACTCCATCACCACCCAAGGCCGCCCATCGGCGGCCGTGCCGCCATCGATGATGCGCGCGATGTTCGGGTGCTCCAGGCGTGCCAGGAAGGCGCGCTCGGCATGGAAGCGGGCGATCGCCTCCGGCCCGGCCCAGCCAAAGGCCGTCAGCTTGAGTGCCGCCTGCTGTTGGTAGCCTGCGTCGTTGCGTTCGACGCGGTAGACCTCACCCATGCCGCCAGCACCCAGACGCTCGAGGACGCGCCAAGGGCCTATGCATTCGGGCAGCCTCGGCGTTTCGAGCAGTCCCACGCTGTCGCGGTGCGCGCGCAGCAAGGCCAGCGCATCCTGGAGCAACTCGAGATCCTCGCCCGCGACGCCGCGCAGGAAGTCCTCGCGCTCCGGCGGCGCTCGCGTCAGCGCCTGGTCGAGCAAGCCGAGCGCGCGGGCGTCCATCAGGCCAGGCGCAGATGCAGAAAGGCGCGTGCGACTTCCCAGTCGCGCTGGGCGGTGGCGCGCGAGATACCCAGCAGCGACGCGATCTCGCTCATCTCCAGGCCGGCGTAATAGCGGAGCTCGACCACGCGCGCCTTGCGCGCATCCAGCTGTTCGAGCTGTACCAGCGCCTGCTCCAGCGCGAGGGCATCGATGGCGTCGGCCTCAGCTGCGGCTTCCGCCACTTGCGAGAGGGTAATCGCGGTGGCACCGCCACCGCGCTTGTCGGCATCACGTCGGCGCGCATGATCGATCAGCACCTGCCGCATGCGGCGCGCCGCCAGCGCGTAGAAATGGCCTCGATCCTGCGCCGCGTCCACATCCTCGCTCGCCAGCCTGAGCCAGGCCTCGTGGATCAGCGCCGTCGGCGTCAGCGTATGCCCGCCGCGCTCGCCGCGCATCTGGCCTTCGGCCAGCCGGTGGAGTTCATCGTAGATCAGCGCCACAAGCCGACCCTCCGCCGCGACATCGCCTGCAGCGCGGGCACGCAGCAACTGGGTGATCGGACCTGCCGCCAAGGACGCATCCCGGAATGACCGCGGGCGCATTTTAAATCGCGGATGGGCCACCGGGTATCGGCGACCGTCGCCCGCGCCGCCTGGCCAGGGGACTGGAGACGGCGTCGCGGCTGCGACGCCGTCCCAGATGCCGCATCAGAAGCGGAAGTTGCCGTCGTTGCGGATGACCGTGCTGCTGCAACTGGCGGGCGTGCTGAACTCGCGGTTGCCGGACGCGGTCGGGTGCGCGCTTTCCCAGGTCGCCGTGCTGCCATTCCACTTGACGTACTTGTACTGAATGGCGGTGCCGGCCGGCAGGGTCACGCTGCCGGTCCACGGCACGTTGGCGCCGCTGCCCTGGATGGTCAGCGCAAAGCCGGCGCCGGGGCTCCAGCTGCCGAGGGCGGTTTGGTTGCCGACCACGTACAGGTTCTGGCCCATCACGGTGCCGGCGTTGGCGATGGTGAAGCTGACCGTGCAGCCGCTGGCCGGCGTGCTGACCGCCAGCGCCGCACTCGCCGCCGAGGTGTTGCCCACCGCGTCAAAGGCGCGCACCTGATAGCTGTAGCTGCTGCCGGCGCTGACGCTGGTGTCGGTGTAGCTCAAGCTCGCAGTGCTGCCGATCTTCACACCGCCGCGGAGCACGTCGTAGCCGCTGACGCCGACGTTGTCGGTGGCGGCGTTCCAGCTGAGTGACACGCTGGTCGATGTCACATTGCCCCGCACCAGACCGGTCGGCACGGACGGTGCAGTGGTGTCGCCGCCGCTGCAGGGATTGGTCTTGCTGACGGCGCCGTTCTGCACCGCGGAAATGCCGGCGGTGAGCGGATAGTTGTTGCCGCCATTGTTGTCCCAGCTGCCGGCGCCGTTGTTGAACACCACTTGCAGACTGCTCGCCGCACCCAGCACCACGGTCTGCATCTTCCAGCCGGTGCAGGCCGGATCCATCGCTACGCCTGGGACTGCCGTCCAGCTGCCGCCGCTGACCGCGTAGTGGATGTTGGTGGTGCTCCAGCCGGTCGGGATCTTGTGGTACACGATCGCCGTGTTGCCGGTCGAGGTGCTGAGGCTGAGCGCAGCGCTGGCGGCGGAGGTGTTGCCGACGGCATCCTGCGCTTTCACCGTGTAGCTGTAGCTGCTGCCGGCAGCGAGGCCGCTGTCGCTGTAGCTGGTGGCGGCCGTGCTGGCAATCTGCACGCCGCCGCGCAGGACGAGGTAGGTCGCGACCGCCACATTGTCGGTGGAGGCGGTCCAGCTGATGGTCGCTGCATTGGTCGTGATGTTGGACGCGACCAGGTTGGTCGGCACGGTGGGTGCCTGGGTGTCGGCTGGCGCCGGCGTGGTCACCGTGGCCGCCGCGCTGGTCGCCGACACATTGCCGGCGGCGTCGAAGGCGCGCACCGTGTAGCTGTAGCTGGTCGATGCGCTCAAGCCGTTGTCGACGTAGCTCAAGCCGCTCAGCACCTCGGCGATCTGCGTGCCGCCGCGCAGCACGCGATAGCCGCTGACGCCGACGTTGTCGCTGGACGCCACCCAGTTCAGCCGCACGCTGTTGGCGTCGATGGCGCTGGCACTCAAGCCGGTCGGCGTGCTCGGAGCCTGTGTATCCGGTGCGCAGGGATTGGTGCCGCTGGTGACCGCACCGTTCTCGACCACGACAATGCCGCTGCCGAGCGCGTAGTTGCGGCCGCCGTTGTTGTCCCAGCTGCCGGCGCCGTTGTTGAACACGGCCGCCAGCCCGGTCGCCGCGCCCAGGTTTACCGTGTAGCTGCGCCAGCCGCTGCAGGCGCTGGTCATCAGCACGCCGGGTACGGCCGTCCAGCTGCCGCCGGTGGGCGCGTAGTGGATGTAGCTCTGGGTCCAGCTGGCTGCGGGCCGGTAGTAGACGCTGGCGACATTGCCGGCCTGCGTGGTGACGCTGGTGGTGGCGCTGTACGGTCCGGTGTTGCCTGCCGCGTCCTGCGCGCGGATGGCGTAGATGTAAGTGGTGGACGGCGACAGCGCGCTGTCGCTGTAGCTGAGCCCGCTGACGCTGGCCACCTGCACGCCGTCGCGCAGCACCAGATACTGGGCCACGCCGTAGTTGTCGCTGGCGGCGGTCCAGCTCAGCGTGACCGAGCTGGCGCTGATGCCACTGGCGGCGGGTGTGCCCGGCGCGCCGGGGGCGACGGTATCCGGGGCCTGCGTGCTGGTGTTCAGCGTCGCGCTGCGTGCTGACTGATTGCCGGCGGCATCCACGGCCAGCACCTGATAGCTGTAGGCGGTGGAGGCCGTCAGTCCGCTGTCGGTGTAGCTGGTGCCCGCTGCCGTGCCGACCATGACGCCGCCGCGGAAGACCTGATAGCCGGTGACGCCGACGTTGTCGGTCGCCGCCGTCCAGCTCAGCGTGATGCTGCGATCCGTGCGTTGGCTGGCCACCGGCGTGCCGGGTACGCTGGGCGCGCTGGTGTCGATCACCAGGAAGGGATAGACACCCTGCACCGTGCCAGCCGGGTCTTCGACGAAACCCGAGCCCGTGGTGGTCGCACGGTAAGTGCCGGCGCCCACATAGACCTGCTGGATTTCCGAGCGCGTCACGTTGCCACGGCTGTCGGTCATCTCGACGTAGTAATCGAGGTACTGACTGCGGTAGTCGGCGATGTAGCTGTAGTACAGATTGCCGATCTCCTGCGCCGGTACCACCTGCAGCGTGTCCTTGGTGGTCTTGATCCAATCGACGCCGTTCATCTGCGGACGCAAATCGCGCATCTGCATCGGGTAAGCGCGCCAGGCACCGACCTTGCTCGGCGTGATGTTGAGGCCGGGCTTGCCGACCTGCGCGGCCGGGTCGTAGACCTTGTAGGTGTCGTCGCTGGCGTCGATCGTGCTGCCGGTGTGCGGGCGGACCATCACGCGCGCGCTGCTGATGCCCGACACATCAAAGGCATAGCTGTAGATCGCGAAGTCGCGGCTGTAGTGCTGCACAGTCCAGCCTTCCGCCTTGGAGCCGTTCACCGAGCCCGGGTTGTAGGGATAGCGCTGCGGCCACCAGACCGACGGCCCGGTGCGATCCTGCGCCAGCCGCGCCTGCACATAGGGTTTGGAGAAGGCCAGCGAGTTGTTGAAGGCCAGCGTCGGCTTGACGCTGTCGTCCTTGTTCTCGTCGTAGTAACCAAAGCCCGAGTCCATCGCCGGCAGCAGGAAGTACCAGGCCAGTTCGGCCGGATTGGCGCCGCCGGCGTAGTTGTTGGCGGCATTGCCCTTGACCGGATAGGACAGCATCCAGGGATTCAGCTGGTTGCCCGGGTGGGTGATCTGCTGGTCGAGCGGCGTGCTCGGCGACCAGTAATTCGGATTGGCGTCCAGCCAGATCTGCTCGGCGGTGCTGGCGTAGTTCTGCGCCGCCTGCAGCAGCGCGAAGTTGCGCTCCAGATAGTGCCAGCCGTACTCCAGCGACACGGTGGCGCCCTCTTCGAGTCCTTTCAGATTCTTCTTCGGCGCCAGATTCATGCCGGTGACGCGGTTGAACTCGGCGAACTGGCCCTTCCAGATCAGCATTGGCAGATGCCAGTGGTACCAGGTCGGGTCAGACGAGGAATCGCGCGTGTCGATCCAGGAACCGTCCTGCACGTGAGCGACGTCGCCAGCCGGAATCGGGAACTGGCGCAGGTACTCGTCGATTCCCAGGCAATAGCCATTGCCGCTGCAGGTGACGTTGTAGCCGGCTTGCCAGGTATCCAGCGAGCCGGCGCGGCCGCTGGAGTTGTCGCCATCGTGGGCGATGACGAAGAACTGACGCGGTTCCAGCGCCTGATACGGCGCCAACTCGTCGACCGTGGTGGCGCCGTCCCAGCCTTCCAGCCAGGAGCCGTTCTGACTGACCGGAATGCCGGCCACCTGGCTGACGGCGCCACTGGCGGCGTCGACGTGACGCACCCAGTGCGGCGTCGAGGCGAAGGGGAACTTGTTCACCACCACCTGCTGCTCGTGCGCCATCTGCGCCGCGACCCAGCTGCCGGTGGTCGAGGTATTGCGCAGATCGGCGCGATTGGGCGGCGAGGTCAGCGTGTCGCCGGTGGCGTCATAGCTGGCGTAGGGATAGTCCTTCAGCGTGCGCGACAGATGGTTGTTGCCGAGCACCGACCACTGGATGCCGAGCTTGGCCAGCGTCGGTACCAGCCGTGGCGAGAAGCCGAGTTCAGTCGGGAAAAAGCCCTTGGAGGCCTGAAAGCTGCCGCCCAGGAAATAGGGCTGCGCCAGCGTCGCGTTCTGGTAGATCAAATCCTTGAGGAAGTACTCGTTGCCGACCAGCGGCCCCATGGTGTGGTGGCCGGTGAAATGGATGGTGTCGAGCGTGCGCTGATTGTTCAGCGTGCGCAGATTGCTCCAGCTGGAGGCCCAGGACTGTCCCCAGTTCGGGTTGTTGTAGCCCGGCACGTTCTGCAACTGGCTCAGGCTCTGCACGTTGTTCACCAGCGCGCCGGACATGGTCACGTGGATCTGACCCTTGCGCCCGGACCAGTTCTGCACCTCGCTGGCGACCTGCATCGGCCAGTACAGATAGGCGCCGGTCTTGGCGTTGTGGCTGTAGTAGGACACCAGATCGTCGTGCGGCATGATGCCGCCGCCCATCGAGGCCGGCAGGTAGTAGCTGTAACCCGGCGGCGGGTTCTGCTTCAGGTTGATCACCTGGCCGTCGTACTGGTAGCGGATCGGCGCACCTACCGCGGTGGCGTCGTAGGTGGCCTGCACGTTCACCCCGTAGAAGGGCCAGAAGTTCGGCATGTGGTTGTGATAGACGTGCGCCGCGGGGATCGCGGCCTCCGTCTGCACCGCCGCACCCAACATCAAACAGGCGGCCATCGCCGCCCCCAGCGTACGCAAGACCATCGCAGCGCCCTCCCCAGGACTGATCGGATGGAAGGGCAGACAGCCGCGCCCGTCGGCGCCCGACCGGGCACCGCTCAGAGCTGCATGGGTTCAGGCCAAAGGCTCCCCAGCCCGTGGCCCGTTTGGATGCAGTCGCGGGTGCGCCCCCTTCCCTGGCGCTCACACGATCTGCACAGACGGCGTCGCCAGCCTAGAAGCTGTATAGGATTGCAACAAGTTGTCGCATACGTATTCATCGCCTCGCGCTGGCGCGCTTGCGTCGCCCCCGCGCTGCCGCGAGCATCGGGAACTTCGTCTGCGCGGTCCGGTCGCAGACCTGTTAGTCCGCCCAGTGTCGAGTCCCCGCATGAGTCTGATGTCCTCCCGTCCGCTGGCCTGGCTCGGCCTGCTTGCCCTGCTCACCGGCGTCGCGCCGGCCCACGCCCTCAGCGAGGCCGATCTGCTGCCGGTGGACGAGGCCTTTGCGGTCAGCACCACGGTGCCGGCGCGCGACCTGCTGGAAGTGCGCTTCGCCATTGCCGACGGCTACTACCTGTATCGCCATCGCCTCGCGCTCAGCGCTCCCAGCAGCGGGCTGACGCTGCCGCCGTTTCAGGTGCCGGATGGCGAGAAGAAGACCGACGAGTTCTTCGGCGATGTCGAGACTTACCATCAGGATCTGACGCTCTCGCAAACGCTGCCGCCGCTGCCGCCCGAGCAGAGCACGCTGCAGGTGGAGTTGCGTTATCAGGGCTGCGCCGATGCCGGCATCTGCTATCCGCCGCAGAAAAAGCTGCTGACCTTGACGCTGCCGCCGGCACCGGCCGGCGCGCTGGCGCCGAGCAGTTTTCCGAACCCGGCACCCGCCGTGGGCGGCTTGAGCCTCGGGG
Source organism: Lysobacterales bacterium (assembly GCA_046346965.1). Taxonomy (GTDB): domain Bacteria; phylum Pseudomonadota; class Gammaproteobacteria; order Xanthomonadales; family SZUA-5; genus JAXMHB01. The sequence goes on along the minus strand of JAXMHB010000002.1, from coordinate 204,327 downwards.
CACCGGCGGCTGCCGGCCTGCCGGGCGCCAGCCAGGACGCGCTGCCGGAGGACCAGGCTTTCCGTTACGAGGCGATCGCTATCGCGCCTGGTGAGATTCTGGTGCGCTTCACCATGGCGCCCGGCTATTACCTGTATCGCGACAAGACTGTGTTCAGCACGCCGAGCAGCGGAATCCGCCTGGGCACGCCGGCCTGGCCGGTGGCCACACCGCACGCCGATGAGCACTTCGGCGAGGTGCAGGTGTATTTCGGCACCGCCGAGGTGCCGCTGCCGGTGGCGCGCGACAGCACGGCGGCGCAATCGATCACGCTGATGGCCGAGTACCAGGGCTGCAAGGATCAGGGCATCTGCTACCCGGTGATGCGCCGCGAGTTGCCGGTGGCGCTGCCGGCGGGCAGCGGCGCCAGCCTGCCCGCGGTGGCGTCCGCCGGTGCGGCGGCGGTCGACGCGGGCGCGGCGCCCAGCGCCACCCCGCAGCTGAGTCTGGGCGCGGCGCTGCTGCTGGCCCTGCTCGGCGGCCTGATCCTGAATCTGATGCCCTGCGTGCTGCCGATCCTGGCGCTGAAGGCGCTGGGCCTGGCCAAGAGCGCGCATGGCCCTGGCTACGCGCGCCGGCATGCGATCTGGTACACGATCGGCGTGCTGGTGTCCTTCGGCGTGCTCGGCATGGCCATCCTCGGGCTGCGTGCCGGCGGCGAGGCGCTGGGCTGGGGCTTCCAGCTGCAGCAGCCGGCCTTCGTCGGCCTGCTGGTGTACGTGATGCTGGCGGTGGCGCTGTCGATGTCGGGCGTGATCGCCTTTGGCGCCTCCTGGGGCGGCCTTGGACATACGCTGACCGAGGACGAAGGCATCAAGGGCGCCTTCTTCACCGGCGTGCTGGCCTGCGTGGTCGCCAGTCCGTGCACCGCGCCCTTCATGGGCGGCGCGCTGGCCTATGCGATCGCGCAGCCGCCGGCGGTGGCGCTGGCGGTGTTCCTGACGCTGGGCCTGGGACTGGCGCTGCCCTTCCTGCTGATCGGCTTCATCCCGGCGCTCGGCGACCGCCTGCCACGCCCTGGCGCGTGGATGGAGACGCTGAAGCAGGCGCTGGCCTTCCCGATGTACCTCACCGGCGTCTGGCTGCTGTGGGTGCTCGGCCATCAGGTCGGCATGGACGGCGCCGGCGCCATCCTGGCCGGCTGCGTGGCGCTGGCGATGGCGCTGTGGTGGTTCGAGCGCCATCGTCAGGTCAGCCGCCTGCGCCGCTGGGGTCTGGTGCTGGTGCTGCTGGCGATCGCCGCATGGCCGCTGCGCTTCGTGGCCGGCCTCGATGCCTCGGCGATCAGCTCGCGCAACGGGCCAGCCGCGTCGATCGCGCAGGTCTACAGCTCGGATCTGCTGGAACAGCTGCGCCAGCAGGGCCGTCCGGTGCTGGTCAACATGACCGCCGACTGGTGCGCCACCTGCAAGGTCAATGAGCGTCTGGTGCTGTCCACTGATGCCTTCCAGGCGCTGCTGAAGGAGACCCACACGGCCTACCTGAAGGGCGATTGGACCAATGCGGATCCCGCCATCACCGAGTTCCTGCAACGCTTCAAGGCTGTTGGTGTGCCGCTGTACGTGGTGTATCCGGCCGACGGCGGCGCGCCCGAGGTGTTGCCGGCGCTGCTGACCGCCGGCACCGTCGAGCAGGCGCTCAAGCAGGCCGCCGCGCGCCCATGAACTGGCGTGGACAGATCCTGGTGCTGCTGGTGGCGCTGGTCGCCGGTGGCGCCGGCCTGCTCGCCGGCCGCTATTGGTTTGGCCTGCACCCGCCGCCGGACAGTCTGGCGCTCGGCGCCGAGGCGATCGACTTCGAACTACCGGGACTCGATGGCGCCCGCCTGAGCACCGCGGATTTTCGCGGCAAGGTGCTGGTGATCAACTTCTGGGCGCCCTGGTGCGCGCCCTGTCTGCGCGAGATTCCGCTTTTGAAGGCGGTGCGCGAGCGCCATGCCGGGCAGGTCGAAATCCTCGGCGTGGCGATGGACGAGGCCGAGACCGTGCGCCGCTATGTCAGCGAGCAGCAGATCGCGTACCCGATCGCGCTGGCGGCGGTGACCGATTTCGCGCTGATGCGCGCCTACGGCAACGACCGCGATGCGCTGCCGTTCACGGTGATCCTGGATGCGCGGGGGCGCCTGCAGGCGCGCAAGCTCGGCGAGTATCACGAGGACGAGCTGACTGCCGATGTGGCGGCCGCGCTGGGCGCGCGCTGAGCCCGGTTCGCAACGCGGCGCGCACGCAGCGCAGCGCAACTCGGCTACGATGCGGATAGATCGGGAATGAGGTGAGCTATGGCGACGGTGCGCGGGCCGCGGGCGGTGGCGATACGGGACTCGGCGGCCGAAGATGCGCCCCGCTTCACGCCCAACCACAAGCTGGTGCTGGCCCAGGTGGTGAGCGCGCTGATCGCCGATGGCTATCTCAACGCCGAGGACGGCGAGCGCGTGCTGATGGACGCACGCTCGGCACAGGGCCGGCTCGATCTGCATCCGCTGGTGGTGATCGCCAACCTGAAGCCGCGCAATGCGCGCGAGGCGGACAAGACGCTGACGCTGGAACTGCTGACCGAGTGGCTGGCGGATCAGGCGCGGCTGCCGTACTACAAGATCGATCCGATGAAAATCAAGATGGCCGAGGTGACCGAGGTGGTCGGCCAGGCCTACGCGCAGCGCTACCGCATCCTGCCGGTGGCGGTGTCGGCCGACGAGGTCACTTTCGCCACCAGCGAGCCCTTCGTCGACAACTGGCGCAGCGATCTGGCGCACATCTTGCGCAAGGACATCCAGTGCGTGGTCGCCAACCCGCTGGACGTCTCGCGCTATCTGATGGAGTTCTACGGCGTCACCCGCAGCGTGCGCAAAGCCAAGGACGCCAAGGACGGCAGCCGCGACGCATCCAGCAAAATCATCAACTTCGAGCAACTGCTGGAACTCGGCAAGACCGCTTCGCTGGGCGCGGACGATCAGCACATCGTGCAGATCGTCGACTGGCTGCTGCAGTACGCCTTCGAGCAGCGCGCCAGCGACATCCACCTGGAACCGCGCCGCGACAGCTCGCATGTGCGCTTCCGCATCGACGGCGTGATGCATCGCGTCTACGAGTTGCCGACGCCGGTGCTGGTCGCCGTCACCAGCCGCATCAAGGTGCTCGGGCGCATGGATCTGGCCGAGAAACGGCGTCCGCAGGACGGCCGACTGAAGGCGCGCAGCCCCTCGGGTCGCGAGGTGGAAATGCGCCTCTCCACCATGCCCACCGCCTTCGGCGAGAAGGTGGTGATGCGCATCTTCGACCCCGACATCGTGGTCAAGGAGTTCAGCCAGCTCGGTTTCTCCGAGCGCGAAGGCCGGCTGTGGGAGGAGATGATTTCGGTGCCGCACGGCATCGTGCTGGTCACCGGGCCGACCGGCTCGGGCAAGACCACCACGCTGTATTCCACGCTGAAGCGGCTGGCGACGCCGGAGATCAATGTCTGCACGGTCGAAGATCCGATCGAAATGGTGGCGCCCGAGTTCAACCAGATGCAGGTGCAGAACCAGATCGATCTCGGCTTCGCCGAGGGTGTGCGCACGCTGCTGCGCCAGGATCCCGACATCATCATGGTCGGCGAGATCCGCGATCTGGAAACCGCGCAGATGGCGATCCAGGCAGCACTTACCGGCCATCTGGTGCTGTCCACCCTGCACACCAACGATGCGCCGGCGGCGCTGCAGCGCCTGATGGATCTGGGCACGCCCTATTACCTGCTGCAGGGCACCATCGTCGGCCTGATGGCGCAGCGTCTGGTGCGCACGCTGTGCCCGCACTGCAAACGCCTGGATGGCAAAGCTGACGAGATCAAATGGAAGGCGCTGGTGCATCCCTGGCGCGCCGACGTGCCGGCACGCGTGGGCGTGCCGGTGGGGTGTCTGGAATGCCGCAAGACCGGCTTTCTGGGCCGCACCGGCATCTACGAGATGCTGCGCATCACGCCGACGCTGCGCAGCATGATCCACCCCAGCGTGGAACTGTCGAAGTTCACCGAGGCGGCACTGAAGGAAGGCATGCGGCCGCTGCGCCTGTCGGCCGCAGCGCACGTGGCACGCGGACTGACCACCATCGAGGAAGTGCTCGGCGTGCTGCCGCCGATCGATTGAAGCTCAACCCGGCGCCGGTCGCAGGCCCGTGCGCAGGCGCAAACCTTCCCAGGCCAGCACCGCCACCGCGATCAACAGCAGCGCCAGTCGGGCGACCTGATCTGCCGCAGCGGACAGGAAGATCGGCCCGGCCAGACTGGCCCACAGCATCGCTGCGCAGGTGGCGAGGCTGAGCAGCAGGTCCAGCCTGCGCAGCCAGCGCGGACGCCGGCCCAGCACCAGCGCGCAGGCCAGCAGCGGCAGGTTCAGACAGAGCAGCGACAGGAGCAGCGGCCCGGCGGCCTCGCGGAAGGGCTCGCTGTAGCTCAGCGCCGCATAGGCCGCTGGCGCCGCCTGCCCGCCCCAGACCAGATCGAGCACGCGCGTGGGCGCGGCCAGCAGATACACCCCGCAGGCGATCCCGAGCATGCCGAGCGCGGCGCCGGAGCGCCCGCCGCGGAGCCGATCCGGTGCGCGCGGACGCCAGCCCGCCGCCTGCGGCCAGCGCCGCCGCGCCCAGGCGCTGGCGGCGAAGCCGATCACCAGCACGCCCGGCCACCACAGCGAGGGAATCACCGTCCCCGCCCACCAGGCACCAAGCGCGGCGAGCGCGCCGCCGAGGCTGCTGACGCCGGCCAGCCGGACGATCAGTCCCAGCCCCCACAGCAACAGCAGGCCGTGCACGCACAGGCGCCAGAAACGCCGGCTGTCGGCCAGATCGATCACCGGCGGCGGCGGGCGATAGCGCGTGGCGACATCCGCGGGCGCGCCGAACTCGGCCAACAGCGCCAGCGCCATGGGCGCATCGGGCGGTCGACCAGCAGCTTCGGCGCGCGCGCTCAGTTCCTCGTCCAGCAGCGCGCGCAGCTCATAGGCCAGATCGTTGCGCTGACGGCGCGGCAGTTCGCTGGCGACCTCCGCGATATAGCTTTCGATGAGCTCACGTGCATCCATGGCTCAGTCCTCCGTCAGCAGGCGCTGCATCGCCGCGTGCATGCCTTGCCAGGTGGCGCCGAGTTGCGCGAGCAGCGCGCGCCCGGCAGCGTTGAGCACGTAGTAGCGGCGCGGCGGGCCGTCCTCGATCTTCCACTCGCTGTCGAGCAAGCCCTGCCCTTCCAGCCGCCGCAGCAGCGGATACAACGTGCCCTCCTCGATTGGCATGCCCTTGTCGGCCAGCGCCTGGCGCAGCGCGTAGCCATAGCGCGGCGCGCGCAGTTGCGACAGCGTGGCCAGCACCACGGCGCCACGGCGCAGTTCCTGTTCGAGTTTGCTGTAGGCATCCGCATCGACCATGGCGGCGACGATACGCCATCGCCCTTCAGCCCAGGCGCGCCAGCCGCGCGATCGCCAGCCCGCCGCACAGCAGGGTCAGCCCCAGCAGCGCGCCGCCGGCCAGCGCCGGGGGAATGTAGGTGTACTCGGCCACCCCGGCCAGACCCAGCGCCAGCTGGTTCAACTGGAAGGTCGGCCAGACGATCACCCAGGGTTCCAGCGCCGCCGGCAGCGGGATGAACAGGCCGGACAACGTGGTCATCGGAAAAAACAGCAGATTGCCCCAGGCCGGTGCGGCGGAGGCCGAGCAAACAGTCCCGATCCACAGACCCAGCGCGGTGAAGGCGCTGCTGCCGATCAACAGCACGGCGTTGATGATCGCGAGTTGCCCGAGGCTGATCGTCAGCGTGCCAGCCAGCAGCGCGCCGGCGCCCACCAGCGCGAGTGCGATTGCCGACAGCGCCATCGCCATCAGCAGCTTGGCCAGCAGCGTGGCACCCGGCGGCAGCGGCAAGGCGCGCTTGAGCAGCAGCTGCCGATGTTCGCGCGCTTGCGCCAGGATCACGCCGCTGAACAGCCCGGGCATTGCCGCGGCGAGCACCGCAAAGCCGACATACAGGTAGTTGCTGAGGCCAGGACGTTCGGCCGGTGCCTGGCCACCGATCAGCACGCCAAACAGCCAGTAGATGCCGACCGGCGCCAGCAGGAAGGGCCAGGCGTAACCCGGCGTGCGCAGGGCGGCGAGGGTTTCCATGCGCGCTTCCATCGCGTAGGCGCGCAACACGCGCGCCAGCGGCAGCGGTCGGCGATCGATCATTGCGCTCATGCGGCCTCCTTGGTCAGTTGCTGCAGCGCCTCGGCGAGTCCGGCGCTGTGGATGCTGAGCTGCTTCAGCGTCGGATCGGCCTGATACAGGCGCGGGATCAGCGCATCGGCATCGCTGCACTCGATCTGCAGCCGGTCAGCGTGGCGACGCACCGCCAGCACGCCCGGCCACTGCTGCAGCTCGTCCACCGCCAGCACGCTTTCGCATTCGATCTGCGTGCGGCGAACCCGCGCGCGCACCGCGTCGACGCTGCCATCGGCCAGCACCCGTCCCTGGGCGAGCACCACCACGCGATCGGCCAGGGCCTCGGCCTCTTCCAGGTAGTGCGTGGTCAGCACGATGGCGCAGCCTTCGGCCAGCATGCCGCGCAGGCTGCGCCAGAGCGACTCGCGCGCCGCGGTGTCCATGCCGACGCTGGGCTCGTCGAGGAACAGCAGACGCGGGCGGCCGCAAAGGGCCAGCGCGTACTGCACCTGGCGCTGTTGTCCGCCGGAGAGCTGGCCATAGCGGCGATCAGCGATGGCCTCGATGCCGGCCAGCGCCAGCGTCCGCGCCACGTCGAGCGGCTCGCGGTAGTAGCTGGACGTCAGCGCGATGTGCTCGCGCGCCGTCAGCGTCGGCGCCAGATGCACGTCCTGCAGCATCACGCCGACGCCGAGGCGGCTGTGGACATCGGCCGGCGCGCCGCCGAACAGACGGACAGCTCCGGCGTCCGCTTGCAGCGTGCCGAGCCACAGGCCTATCGCCGTGCTCTTGCCAGCGCCGTTGGGGCCGAGCAGCGCCAGCAGCTGGCCCGGCTGCACCGCCAGATCCAGTCCATCCAGCGCCAGCCTGCCGGCATAGGCTTTGCGCGCGCCGATCAGTTCCGCCACCGGCGCCTGGGCAGGCCAGGCGGCGATCGGGACTTCGTCACGCCGGCCGTTCAACACGCGGCCGATCAGGCCATCGCGGATCCACAGCTGATAGCTGGCGAGCGTCAGTACCAGCGTCAGCAGCAGAATCAGCGGAAACTTGAGCATCCAACTGAGCGGCCACGGCGCCAGGATCAGCTGCAAGGCAAACACCAGCGGCAGGTGCGTCAGATAGATCCAATACGAGGCCTCGGCCAGCGCGCGCACGCGGGCGTTGGGACGCCCGGCGAAGCGCAGCGCGGCGCCGATCAATCCCAGCACCCAGCAGGCACCCGCCAGCAGGTAGCACAGGGCGTAGATCGGCGCGCCCCAGGCCGGCGCGCTCGGCTCAGTGGCTGGCCATGGACCCACCTGCCACAGCGCCAGCACCGTCAGCGTGACGGCGGCCGGTAGATGCAAGGCCCAGGCGCGTGTCAGCGCTGCCCGCCACGCTGGCTGTCGATGCAGCAGCCAGCCGACGGCAAAAGCGCTGAAGTAGGCCAGCAGCGCCGGCGCCTGCGGCAGCAGTCCGTGATCGGGCGCAGGAATGCCAAACCAGGGCAGCCAATGCGGATCGCCCGCCAGCACTGTCGCAGCGGGCAGCGCCATCAGCAGCGGCAGCGTGTACACCAGCCCAGGACGATCCAGCCAGCGGTCGATCAGCGTCCGCAGGCGCGCGCCGGCGCCTTGCCATCCCGCGCGCAAGGCCAGCATCAGGCCGTAGCACAGCAACAGGTAGTACAGAAACCACAGGTGCATCAGCGGGATACCGACCGGCGCCGCGGGCGGCGGCGGCGGCGCGGCCGGGTTGCCGAGCACCAGCAGCGCCAGCGTCAGCGGCACCAGCAGCAGCCAGCCCACCGCCAGCGGCAGACCGATGCGACGACCGCGGTCCTTGAGAAAGGCACGCAGCCCGCGGCGCTGCAGCAGCGGCCGCGCGAAGTAGCCGGCCAGCGTGAAAAACAGGCTCATCCGGAACACATGGATGACGTAGAAGCTCAGCGCCAGCGCAGGGCTGGGCGACGCATCCGCCACTGGCAGCGGCAAGAAGAAGGACATCGAGGCATGCAGCCAGAGGCCCAGCAACAGCGCGCCGGCGCGGACGGCGTCGAGGGCATGCAGGCGTTCAACAGGCGCGGACATGGGGAGCAGCACTCGCGGCGGAACAGATGCGCGGCACAGTACTGTGCGCCACACAGTCCGTCAATCATGACCAAGTGCACCCCGAAGCGCGCACGGGCTGGCAACGTGATGCCGGCGGCAACGTCGTGCGGGTGTACGCAGGGGCGAAACGGCTGGCGGCGGCGCGCCAGCGTTTCAGGCGCTGGGATCGGGCAGCGGTACGCGCTCGGGCGGCGGAAACTGCACGTGGTAGCCCAGCTGCTGCAGATTGGCGAGCACGCGGGCAGCGTCCTCGCGCGCCAGCTTGCGCGTGGGTGTCAGCTCGAAGCGCAGCGCCTCGCTGAGCTTGCCCAGCGCCCGCGTCAGCTCGGGCGGCAGACGCGTCAACGCCGCGGCATCGGCGACGTAGACGTAGGTGTCGGGCCGGCGCTCACTGCGGTAGACGATGCATTCCATCAGTGCGTGCCCTTGTCGCGATTCCAGCCGCGGTGCTTGATGTCCAGATACAGGCTGTAGATCGCGGTGAAGCTGGGAAACAGGTTCTGCAGCACGCCCACCGAATCCTGCTTGGCCGAGAACAGGAAGTAGCTCAGGGTCATGAAGCTGCCGACCACGCTCATGTACCAGAACAGGCGCGGGATCACCGGCTTGCCGGCGCGCTTGGAGGCGACGAACTGCACCAGCCAGCGCGCGCCGAACATCAGCGCGCCGGTGTAGCCGATGATCTTCCACCAAGTGACGTGCAGGCCGGTCCATTCCAGCCACAGCAGTTCCTCGTTCATCGGTACTCGTCCACGCCAGTGACTTTGCTGCGCTGGATCAGCCAGGCGACGCCGCGCAGGTCCTTGAGGCCCACCCAGGCGCGACCCAGGTTGTTGTACTTGGAGACGCCAGCGGTGCGCTCGCGGTGATTGACCGGCACGCTGACCGACTGCCAGCCGGCGCGCTTGATCAGGGCCGGCAGGTAACGGTGCATGTGATCGAAATAGGGCAGATCGAGAAAAGCCGCGCGTTCGAACAACTTGATGCCGCAGCCAGTGTCCGGGGTTTCATCGCGCAGCAGGCGCGAGCGGATGGCGTTGGCGATCTTCGAGGCCCAGCGCTTGCTGCCGCTGTCTTTGCGATGCACGCGCCAGCCGGCATACAACTTGACCGCCGGATCGCCGGCGGCGCGCGCCTGCAGCAGCTTGGGGATATCGGCCGGGTCGTTCTGACCGTCGCCGTCCAGCGTGGCGATCCAAAGTCCGCGCGCCGCCTTGACGCCATTGCGGACGGCGGTGCTTTGGCCACTTTGGCGCTGATGCGCCAGCACGCGCAGCCGCGGATGGGCGGCCTGCAGCGAGCGCAACACGGCGAGCGAGTCGTCCTTGCTGCGATCGTCGACGAACACCGCCTCCCAGGCGATGCCGAGCGGCGTCAGCGCCGCCTCGATCTCCTGCAGCAGCGTCGCGACGTTGTCGCGCTCGTTGTGCACCGGCACCACCACCGACAACTCGAGTTCAGCGTCCATGCGTCTCAATCCGTCCCTGCGCCGCTGTCATAGCGACGGCACCAGTCCACCACCGGCGGCACGCCGGCCTCGATCGACACCCGCGGCGCGTAGCCGAAAGCCGCCTGCGCCGCGCGGATGTCGGCAAAGGTCTCGGTCATGTCGCCGGCCTGCATCTCGCGATACTCGCGCACCGCCGGGCGTCCCGCGGCTTGCTCGATCAACTCGATGAAGCGCAACAGATCGACCGGCTCGCCGCGCCCCAGGTTGTACACCTGATGTGGCGTATCGCCGGTGCTCGGCGGCGCGTACAGCGCACCGATGACGCCATCGACGATGTCGTCCACGTGGGTGAAATCGCGCCGCATCTGGCCGTGGTTGTAGATCTGGATCGGCTCACCGCGCAGGATCGCGCGGGTGAACAGCAGCGGCGCCATATCCGGGCGTCCCCACGGGCCGTACACGGTGAAAAAGCGCAGCGCCGTCATCGGGATGCCGTACAAATGCGCATAGCTGTGCGCCATCAGCTCGTTGGCGCCCTTGGTGGCGGCATACAGCGAGAGCGGGCGGTCGATGCGGGCGCCCTCGCGGAAGGGCTGTTCCGGGCTCTTGCCGTACAGGCTGGAGGTGCTGGCGTAGACCAAGTGTTCGGGGCGATGCGCGCGGCAGGCTTCCAGCATCTCCAGGAAGCCGACCAGATTGCTGTGCACATAGGCGCGCGGCGCCTGCAGCGAGTAGCGCACGCCGGCCTGGGCGGCCAGATGCACGACCCGGCGCGGCTGCACCTCGCGGAACACGCGCTCGACCGCTTCGCGATCGGCGACATCGGCCTCGCGCAGCTCGAAATCGCGCCCGGCGCCGAGCGCACGCGCGCGGTCGCGCTTTAGCGAGACCGGGTAGTAGTCGTTGTAGTTGTCGAGGCCTACGACGCGCTCGCCACGCTGGCTCAGCGCACGCGCGAGGTGGGCTCCGATAAACCCGGCGGCCCCGGTGACGAGCACAGTCATGGGCAATGGACCAAAATCGGGCCGCGAAGCGTAACGGAAAGGCCCTGAGCCATCTACCCGCCTGCCGCGCGGGTGGTCAGGCGCTGTTATCCTTCGCGGTCTTTTGTACCGCCGCGACGCGTTCGCGCAACCAACGACTGGGCTTTCATGCAAGAGATTCGCGACCTGATGAAGAACGGCCAGATGGCCGACGCCGAACGCCTGCTGCGCGACCGCCTGAGCGAGTCCCCGGACGACGCCGAAGCGCTCAATATGTACGGCGTGGTGCTGGCCAGCCGCGGCGATGCGATCGGCGCGCGCAGCCACTTCAAGCGCGCCATCGATGCGGCCCCCACCGAGCCCAGCTACCTGGTGAACTACGGCCTGCTGCTGGCGCAGCAGGGCGACTCCTTGCGCGCCGCCGAGTTTCTCGAACGCGCCACCGCGCTCGACCCCAACTGGTCGCGCTCGCATGCGCAGTTGGGCGAACTGGCGCTGGCCTCCGGTCAGATCGACAACGCCGAGCAGCGCTTCCGCACCGCATTGCGCGCCAACCCGGACGATGGTCAGGCGCTGATCGGCTTGGCGCAGGTGCAGCTCTCGCGCGGCGATGCCGATCAGGCGCTCAGCTACGCCCAGCAGGCGATCCGCTTCCTGGCCGACGACGCCCGCGCCCAGGCGGTGCTCGGCATGATCCTGATGGCCAAGGGCCACCACGCCTTCGCGCGCACGGCGCTCGACAACTCGCTGCGCATCGACCCGGCCAATCTGCGCGTGCGTCGGCTCGCCGCCAACGCCCGCCTGAGCGATGGCGATCTCGCCGGAGCGCTCGAATGCATGCAGGGCATCGCCGAACCGGGCAGCGATGATCTGCCGATTCTGCGCAAGCTGAGCGAGGCGCTGATCCGCGCCGGCAAGCTCGCCGAGACCATCGCCCTGCTCGACCGCGCGCTGCCGCGGTTGGCGGATACCGCGCTGATCCACGCTGCCGCCGAAGCGCGCTCGCGGCTGGGTCGGCTGGATCAGGCGATCGCGCTGCTGGAATCCTTCACCACGCCCGAGGCGCACGCTTCCCTGTGGACGCACCGCCTCGGCCTGCTCGCGCGCAGCGGACGCTTCGACGAGGCCTACGAGTTGTCGCGGCGCTGGCGCCAGGCGCAGCCGCACCAGCCGGAGGCGCATGCCGAGTTCGCCACCGGGGCCGAACTGCGCGGCGAATCGGCGCTGGCGCTGGAGGCCGCCGAGCGCGCGCTGGAGATCGATCAGCACCAGCCCAAGGCGCTGACCATCGCCGCCGCCTACGAGCTGCGCTCGGGCAAGCCCGGCCCGCGCTACCAGGCGCTGGCGGCGCTGCCGACCGAGTCGCTCAATGCCACCGTGCGCAGCACGCGCCAGTTCCTGCTCGGCTACGGCGCCGACCGCGAGGGCGATTCCGACCGCGCCGTCGCCCACTGGATGGAAGTGCAGGCGGCAATGCCCAATCGGCGCATGCCGGCCCTGGCCGATCCGCTGGGGGCGCCGCGCGAACTGCCGATGCCGCTGCCCGCCGAGGCCGACTCGCGCCCGGTGGTGTTCATCCCGCATGTGCCAGGCACTGGCGCCGAGGCGCTGCTGCGCGCACTGGGGCGCGGCGACAGCACGCAGGTGCTGAGCGATCGCCTGCTGCCCAATGGCCGTCACGATGGGCTGTCACCGGATCTGCGCGCGCAGATCGACAACGGGCTGTCCGAGGCCACGCTGCGACTGTTCCGCCGCCGCTACTGGCGTGCCTTCGACCGCCTCAAGGTGCCGACCGAGCGCATCGCCATCGACGTGCTGCCCTCGCTCGAATGGGTGCAGTACGCGGCGCTGTCAGCGACGCTGCCGCAGGCGCGCGTGCTCGCTTTCGTGCGCGACCCGCGCGACACCCTGCTGCACTGGCTGGCCTTCGGCACCACGCCGACGCGCGCCATCGGCAAGCCGGAACTGGCGGCCAACTACCTGTTGCGCCAGTACCAGCATCTGGATCGCATGCGCTCGTCGGCCGGCCTCGCGGTGACCATCGTGCGCGCCGAGGACTTCGACAGCGACCGCAATGCGCTGCGCGATCGGCTCGGCCAGGCGCTCGGCGTCGGCCCCGAGACGCTAACGCTGGACGCTCCCAAGCGGCAGTCGCTGGGCGGCTTGCCGGATCGACTGGAAGCCGGTCGCTGGCGCCAGTACGCGGCGCCGCTGGGTAAAGCCTTCCGCCTGCTCGCGCCCGCCGCGCGCAGCTTCGGCTACGAATAAAAAAGGCCGGCTTGCGCCGGCCTTGATGGATCTGCGGAGGGACCCGAACGGGCGCAGGCTCAGGCAGCCTTGTCCTGACTGCCCGCCTGCAACCAGCTCATGCGCGCGCGCAGGCGCTTGCCCACCGATTCGATCGGGTGCGCCAGATCGCGCTCCAGCAACGCCTTGTAGTTCGGACAGCCGTTCTGGTTTTCGGCGATCCACTCGCGCGCGAAGGTGCCGTTCTGGATCTCTTCGAGCACTTCGCGCATCGCCTTGCGCGAAGCACCGTTGACCACGCGCGGACCGCGGGTCAGATCGCCGTACTTGGCGGTGTCGGAAACGAACTGGTGCATGCGCGCCATGCCGCCTTCGTACAGCAGATCGACGATCAGCTTGAGTTCGTGCAGCACCTCGAAATAGGCCACCTCGGGCTGATAGCCGGCCTGCACCAGCGTCTCGAAGCCGGCCTGCACCAACTCGGTGGCGCCGCCGCAGAGGACCGCCTGCTCGCCGAAGAGATCCGTTTCGGTTTCTTCCGCGAAGGTGGTTTCGAGCACGCCGGCATGCGCCGAACCGACGCCCCAGGCCCAGGCCAGCGCGCGCGCCTTGGCGGTGCCGGTGGCGTCCTGATGCACGGCGATCAGGCTCGGAACGCCGCGCCCTTCTTCGTACTGGCGGCGCACCAGCTTGCCGGGCGCCTTCGGCGCGACCAGCGCCACGTCCACATCCTTCGGCGGCACGATGGTGCCGTAGTGCACATTGAAGCCGTGCGCAAACATCAGCAGCGTGCCGGGCTTGAGGTTCGGCTTGACCCAGGTCTCGTAAGCCTTGGGCTGCTCGGTATCGGGCAGCAGCAGCGAGATCACCTGGGCGTCCTTCAGCGCAACCGCCGGCTCTTTGGGCTTGAAGCCGTCGGCCTCGGCCTGTGCCCAGGTCTTGCCGCCCGGACGCAGCGCGATGGTGACGTCGAAGCCGGAATCCTTCAGGTTCATCGCCTGTGCGCGGCCCTGGCTGCCATAGCCGAGGATCACGATCCGTTGGCCCTTCAGAGCGTCCGGTTGCACATCTTGGTCAGAATACAGTTTGGTCATTGCGGGGCCTCGGGGCGTGGGTGAGTAGGAGCGTCAACGAGTGGGGCGGTGGCGCAAGGCGGGAACTGCGGATTGTGCTGGCTGACTCCGGCCGTGCCGCGCTTGCGCATTCGTATTCATCAGTCGCGGCTTAGAGCGCACCGCGATGGGTGGGCGCGCCGTCGGAGGCAGATCCGACCAGCTGCGCGTACTTGGCGAGCACGCCGGACAGCTCGACCGGCGGCAGCGGCTGCCAGTTAGCGCGGCGCTCGTCCAGCGGCGCAGCGACATCAAGCACGCGCGCGTCCACATCGAGCGTGATCAGATCGCCGTCCTCAATCAGCGCGATCGGACCGCCGCGCGCCGCTTCGGGCGCGACGTGACCGACCATGAAGCCATGGGTGGCGCCGCTGAAGCGGCCATCGGTGACCAGGGCCACGGAATCGCCCAGGCCGACGCCCATCAGCGCCGCCGTCACCGCCAGCATTTCCGGCATGCCGGGCGCGCCAGCCGGGCCGACGTGGCGGATGACGATCACATCGCCGGCCTGGATGCGCCCTTCGCGCACCGCGGCAAAGGCATCGGGCTCGCCATCGAACACTCGCGCCGGGCCGACGTGGCGGCGTCGATCATGACCGACCAGCTTGACCACGCAGCCTTCCGGCGCCAACGACCCGCGCAGGATGGCGATGCCGCCCTCCGGCTTGATCGGCTGGTCCCAGGGCCGCAACACCTGCTGGCCGGGGCGCTCCACCGCGGCATCCGCCTCGGCGTGCATGCGCAAACCGCTGACGGTGTCGGCGTCATGCAGGCGCCCTTGTTGCTTCATCCGCTGCGCCACCAGCCGCAAACCGCCGGCCAGCGTCATGTCCGGGGCGGCGTACTTGCCACCGGGCTTGAGATCGGCCAGCACCGGCGTGCTGCGGCTCAAACGATCGAAGTCCTCGATCGCCAGCGGCACGCCGGCCTCGCGCGCAATCGCCAGCAGATGCAACACCGCATTGGTCGAGCCACCGGTGACCATCACCGCGCCAATGGCGTTCTCGAAGGCCTCGCGCGTCATGATCTGGCGCGCCTTCAGCTGCCGCCGCCACAGCTCCATCACCGCCTTGCCGGCCTCTTGCGCCGCCTTGGGCTTGTCGGGATGCAGCGCCGGCAGATCGGTGCCATCCATGCTGGCGATGCCCAGGAAGGCCAGCGCCGTCGCCATCGTGTTGGCGGTGAACTGGCCGCCGCAGGCACCCGCGCCGGGACAGGCCTTGCCCTCCAGATCGCGCAGATCCTCGTGGCTCATCTTGCCGGCCGCGCAGGCGCCGACCGCCTCGAAGACGTCCTGGATGGTGACATCGCGGCCCTGGAAGCGCCCCGGCATGATCGAGCCGCCGTAGAGCACCAACCCAGGCAGATTCAGTCGCGCCAGCGCCATCGCCGCGGCCGGAATGGTTTTGTCGCAGCCGGTGAGCACCACCACGCCGTCGAAGGAGTGACCGCGCACGAACAATTCGATGGTGTCGGCAATCCAGTCGCGCGAGACCAGCGAGGCGCGCATCCCGGCCGTGCCCATGCTGATGCCGTCGGAGACGACGATGGTGTTGCCCTCGATCGGCGTACCGCCGGCCTCGCGCACGCCCTGCTTGACCGCCGCGGCGAGATCGCGCAGATGCATATTGCACGGGGTGACTTCGCTGAAGGTGCTGACGACCGCGATCAGGGGCTTTTCCAGATCCGCACTGCTGAGGCCCGTGGCTCGCAACATCGCGCGCGCCGGTGCCCGGTCGGGAAAAGCCTTGATTTGGTCGCTTTGCATGGTGCCTCCAGTCTGGAGGCCCTGCGTCGGTTCCGGGCGCACTGCGGGCGGCCCCGGGGTCGCTTTCCGAGTGCAGGGCCTGAGGGTGTACTCGGTCGCTAGGCCTGCACTCGATGTCTGGTGCCTGCAACATGGACTCGCGTGACCGTCGCCGTTCGGCGATGGTTCAGCGTCGTGCAGAGCAGGTCGTTGTGCATGGCAGCAAAGGTACAGGTCGGGGTGCGGGGGTTGTCAAGCCCTGAATTAGAGCTACCCGACCAAAGCCGCAGACGCCGAGGGCGCCTGCGCAGCGCCGCGTCAGCGCACCACCAGTGCCTGATCCGCCACCACCGCCAGCGCCGTGGCATAGCCTTCGCGCGCCTGCTGGAAATTGGCCAGCTCGGCGCCGGTCAGCGGATCGGCCTTCGGCAGATCAACGCTGAGCGGATCGCGATGCACGCCGGCGACGCGGAATTCGTAGTGCAGATGCGGACCGGTCGCCAGACCCGTCTTGCCGACGTAGCCGATGACCTCGCCCTGCTGCACCTTCTGGCCGCGCTTCAAGCCCTTGGCGAAGCGCGAGAGATGGCCATACAGCGTGGTGGTCGCCTGTCCATGCTGCAGCTGGATGACGTTGCCGTAGCCGGACTGCACGCCGACGAACAGCACCGTGCCGCTGCCCGCTGCGTGCACCGGCGTGCCGGTCGGCGCGGCGTAGTCGACGCCCTTGTGGGCGCGCATGCGGCCGAGGATCGGATGCTGGCGGGCGGAGGAGAAGCGGCTGGAGATGCGGGTGAACTCGACCGGCGTGCGGATGAAGGCCTTGCGCAGACTGCGGCCATCGGCGCCGTAGAAATCGCTGCGGCCGTCGGCGCCGGTGTAGCGATAGGCCTCGTAGCGTTTGCCCTGGTTGACGAACACCGCCGCCAGTATGTCGCCGTCGCGCAGCTTGACGCCGTCGCGGTAGATCGATTCATAGACCACGCTGAAGCTGTCACCCTCGCGCAGGTCCTGGACGAAGTCGATGTCGTAATTGAACACCTGCGCCAGCCGCATCACTTGCAAATCACTCAGCCCGGCGGCATCACCGGCGCCAAACAGCGAGTGGGTGATCACGGCGCTGCCGTACTGGGTGCGGCGCTCGAGTTCGCGCTCGATCACGCGCTCCTGCACCTTGCTGCCGTCGACCTCGATCAGGATGCGCTCGCTCTCGCTGCGATCGAACTGCAGGCCGCTCAGCTTGCCGGCTTCGGGAATGCGGAAGGCGATCTGATCGCCCGGATGGATCTGCGTCAGCGCGCGCACGCTCTCGCTCTCGTCGAGCAGGTGGTGCATCTGCGTGGCCGACAGGCCGAGGCGGCTGAAGATGTTGCCGAGCGTCTCGTTGCGACGCACCGTCACCACCTGCCAGCCGGATTCGCTGTCATTGGCGAGGTAGAGATCGGATTCCAGCGCGCTCACCGGCGCCGGCAACGCATTGGCGGTGGATTCGCTGGGCGGCGGCAGCTGCAGCGGCACGCTGAGCTGGGTGGCGATCGGCTCGGGACGGCTGACGCTGGCGAACACCGGCAGCACCACCAGACCGGCCAGCACGACCAGCGCGCCGACGCTGGTGGCGGCCACGGCACGGCGCGTGCGCACGCCAGCACTGAGCCAGCCTTGGACCAGACGAATCAGTTTTTGTTGTATGCGCGCAACGGGCTTGAGGCGTACCGGGCGCTGCAGAAAGTGACGACGGACCGCCTGGCGGGAGGACGATGTACGGCGCTTGTGCCAGTCGGGCTGATAGATCACGCGGGTCGTCTCCGGGCAAAACGGGGGCGACCATATCGGTTTGCGCACAATCGGTCAAAACTTAAATCGGTGTTAACGCAACCACTGTTGCGTTCGAGCAACAAAGCGCGGCGACCTGACTGTCAGGCCGCCGCGCCAAAGGCCGTTACAAATTCGCCTTCAGCCAGCGCAGGATGCCGTTGAACACGTGCTTGCGGGTGGCCGCGCCGGCTAGCCCGTGCTTGCCGCCGGGATAGGTCATCAGGTCGAAAGGAATGCCGCGGTTCTGCATCTCGGCCATCAATCGGGTCGAGTTGGTGAACAGCACATTGTCATCGGCCATGCCATGGATCAGGTACAAGCGGCTCTTCAGCCCGTCCAGATGGGCAAACACGCTGCTCAGCGTGTAGCCACGGACATTGCTGGCCGGATGGTCCATGTAGCGCTCGGTGTAATGGGTGTCGTACAGGCTCCAGTCGGTCACCGGCGCCACCGAAATGCCGGCGGCGATGCGATCCGAATGCTGCGCCAGCAGCATGAGGCTCATGTAGCCGCCGTAACTCCAGCCGAACACGCCGATGCGGGCAGGATCGACAAATGGCTGCGCCGCCAGCCAGTCGACGCCGACCATCTGGTCCGCGACTTCCGGGCCACCCATGCTGCGGAACAGTGGCGCCTCGAAGGCCACGCCGCGGCGCGCGCTGCCGCGATTGTCCAGCGAGAACACGATGAAGCCGCGCTGCGCCAGCACCTGATCGAACAGGCCCCAGCGCTCGTCCCAGCGCTTTTGCACGTACTGCGCGTGCGGACCGCCGTACACGCGGACGAGCACCGGATAGCGCTGATCTTCCTTGAAATTCAACGGCTTGAGTATGCGGTAATAGAGCAGCTGACCGTCGGCGGCGGGCAGCGTGCCGTACTCCGGTCCGCGATGCGCCTTGAGGAAGGGCTTGTACGGGTGCTGGTCGTTGACCACATTGCCTTCCAGCACCGCCACTTCCTTGCCGTCGGCGCTGTGCAGGCGCACCTGCGGCGGCGTCATCGGGTCGGAGAAGCTGTCGACGAAATAGCGCGCGTCCTCACTGAACACCGCCTCGTGCCAGCCGCTCAGCAGCGAGACCCGCGTCGGCGATCCCGGCGTCCGCGTGTCCAGCGACATCCAGTACACGTGCTTCTCGCGCACATCGTCGGCATTGCCGCTGAAGTAGACGCGCCGGCGCTTGGCGTCGAGCGCCAGCAGCTCATCGACCACCCACGGCCCTTGCGTCAGTGGCCGGATCAGCTCGCCGCTCAGCGCGCGCAGTTCGAGGTGCTTGTAGCCGCTCTGCTCGCTCGCCCAGACGAAGCTCTGACCATCCGGCAACACGCGCAGATCGTTGTGCAGATTGACCCAGGTCTCGCTGCGCTCCTGCAGCACCGGCTGCACCGCGCCGGTGGCGGCGTCGGCCAGCAGCAGGTCGAGCGTGCGCTGGTCGCGGCTCTGGCGCTGCACCAGCAGGTGCTTGCCGTCGGGCAACCAGTCCACCCGCGCCAGGTAGTACTCGCCATCGCCGAGCTGGACCTCGACCGGCTCGGCGCTGGCGAGGGTGCGCACGTACAGGCGCACCTCGGCGTTGGGCTTGCCGGCAGCCGGATAGCGCTGCTCGATGATCTCGGCGCGATCGGAATAGATCTCGAAGCGCTTTTCGATCGGCACCTTGGACTCGTCGACGCGCGTGTAGGCGACCGCGGAGTCATCCTTGGCCCACCAGTAGCCGGTCAGACGGTCCATTTCCTCCTGGGCGACGAACTCCGCCATGGCGTAACTGATCGCGCCCTCGCCGCGCGGACTCAGGCTGCGGGTCTCGCCGGATTTGAGGTCGATGGCGATCAGCGTGCGGTCGCGGACGAAGCTGACGTAGGCGCCGGCCGGCGAGAACTTGGGATCGGTGGCGTAGCCATCGTCGGCCTGGGTGAGCTGGCGCACCGCCTCGCTCGCCTCGGCGCCGATCCGGTAGGCGTACAGCGATCCGGCGATCGGGAACAACAGCTGCTTGCCGTCGGCGGACCAGTAGTACTCGACGATGCCGCTGCTGCCGGCGATGCGCAGACGCTCGCGTCGCGCCTTTTCCTCGTCAGACAGCTGCTCGCCGGCGCCGCCGCCAAGGGTGGCCGAGTCCACCAGCAGGCGCGTCTGGCGGCTGCCGATGTGGTACTCCCACAGATCGAACACGGTCTGGTCGGCGTCCTTGCCGCGCAAAAAGGTCACGCGCTGGCCGTCGGGCGAGAGCTTCAGGCTGCGGGGCGAGGGGCCGGACACGTTGGGATCGTCGTAGAGGCGGTCGAAGCTCAGGGTTTCAGTGGCATTCACGGTCGTGGTACAGGCCATCAGCAGCAAAGTCGCCAGGCGCACAGGCAAAGCTCCGGCACGGGGGAGCGGCATTGTAGTGAGCATTCGCGCCGCCCGCGCGGGGGCCAACATTCAGGGGCTGGCCCAGCGGCGCAACAGGTTGTGATAGACCCCGGTCAGCGCCACCAGGCGCGCGTCGTCGGCGGCCAGCGTCGGGCGCAGTTGCTGCAGGCTCTGGTCCAGATCGTAGAGCAGGCTGCGCGCGCTGCCATCGCGCACCAGGCTTTGAATCCAGAAGAAGGCAGCCAGGCGCTCGCCGCGAGTGACCGCCCGCACCTCGTGCAGACTGCTGGACGGATACAGCACCAGCTGGCCGGCCGGCAGCTTCACCTGTTGCGCACCGAACTCGGTCTCGATGCAGAGTTCGCCACCCTCGTAGCTGTCGGGCTCGGCCAGGAACAGCGTCGCCGACAGATCGCTGCGCAGCGTCTGCGCGCCATCGACGCCGTAGTGCATGACCGCCGCGTCCACGTGCAGACCGTAACGAGCGCCCTCGCCGTAACGGTTGAAGCGCGGCGGCAGGATGCGCTCGGGCAAGGCCGCCGAGAGAAAGCCCGGATGCCGCCCCAGCCGCGCCAGCAGTTGCTGGCCCAGCTCCCGAGCCAGCGCGCTGTCCTCGCGCAATTGCTGATTACTCTTGACGGCCGCGGCCAGGCTGCCGGCGCTGGCGCGACCATCGCGCCACTCGCCGCCGCGCAGGCGCTCGGCCCAGGCGCGGGCCAGCGCCGGCGACAGGACATCCTCCAACACGATCAGCACGGGCGTGCTCCAGGCAGTGACTCCCGCAGCGCCGCCAGCGTGGCGGCACCGCACTGGGCCATGGTCAGTTCCAGTTCCTCGCGCAGCAGCTTGAGCACATGGGCGATTCCGAGATCGCCGGCGGCCGCCAGTCCATAGAGCGGCAGGCGCCCCAACAACACGGCGTCGGCGCCCAGCGCCAGCGCGCGCGCCACATCACCGCCGCTGCGGATGCCGCCATCGAGCAGCACGGGCAGCTCGCCGACGGCGGCACGGATCGCCGGCAGCAGTTCCAGCGTCGCTGGCGCGCCATCGAGCGCCCGGCCGCCGTGGTTGGACACCACCAGCCCCGCCATCCCGAGCCCCTGCAGGCGACGGGCGTCGTCCGGGTGCTGCACGCCTTTGGCAATCACTGGCAGCGCGCTGCGCCGGCACAACCAGGCCAGATCCTCCCAGCTCGGCGCATGCGCGCTGGCGGCGGCGAAGATTGGTCGCGGGTGCGCGTGCGGCAGATCCGCGCCAGTCAGCGCCTCCAGATGCACGTTGCGCAGCGCCGGCGGCCGCTGAAAACCGAGGCGCAGCGCCGCGCGTGGCGGCGTTTGCACGGCGGCATCCAGGGTGATCACCAGCGCCTGACAGCCGGCGCGCTCGGCGCGCGCCATCAGCGCCTCGGTATGGGCGCGCTGCGGCTGCCAGTACAGCTGAAAGGCGCACCAGGGCAGGCCCTCGGCCACCACGTCCTCGATCGCGCGGTTCGACAACGTCGATACCACCATGCCAGTGTCGGTGGCGGCCGCACCGCGCGCGCTCGCCAGCTCGCCGTCGGGGTGCAGCAACTGCTGCCAGGCCACCGGCGCCAGCAGCATCGGATGCGCCAGCGGATAGCCGAGCAGTTGCAAAGCGGTGCTGGCCGCGCCGAAGGCCGTGCCGGTGCGCTGCAGCAAACGCTGCTCGGCGTAGGCCGCACGATTGGCCCGCAGCGTCCGCTCGGCGCCGCTGCCGCCGCTCAGCCAGGCGTGTACGGCGGGATCGAGGCGCGCTGCCGCGAGCGCCTCGTAGTCGGCGGCGCATTCCGCGTTTGCCATGTCAAAACTCCGCGCTCAGCGTCAATCGCACGTTGCGCGCATCGCCGATGTAGGTGAAGGCGCCGCTGCGGTAGGCGGCCAGGTAGTAGTCGCGGTCGAACACATTGCCGACGTTGAGGCGCAGATTCAGCGTGTCGCTGTAGGCATACTGCGCAAACACATCGGTGACGCTGTGTCCCGGCACGCGGTAGGCGTAGGCACCGGTTGCCGGGTCGAAGGCGGCGGCGGTGTCGGGCTGCCCGGCGTACATCTCGCTCTGGTAGCTCAGCGCCCCGCCCAGCGCGAGCTGCGGCGTCAGCTGGTAGCGCAGCTGCAGCGCGGCCTGTTGATCGGAGAAATTGCTCAGCGTCTTGCCGATCTGATTGGCCACGAAGGCCTCCAGCACTTCCGCGTCCATCACCGTCGCGGCGAATTGCACACTCAGGCGCTCACCCAGATTGCCGGTGGCGCCGATTTCGATGCCGCGCACGCGGTTCTTGCCGGTGTTGAGCGTGCCCAGTTGCGAGTAGGCATCGCCGACGCTCTCCATCACATCGTCCTTGGTGATTTGGAACAGTGCGCCGCTGAGCAGCAGTTTGCCGCCCCACAGATTCCACTTGCTGCCCAGTTCCAGATTCGCCACGCGCTCCGGTTTGCTCAACACCACCTGTTCCGGCGTCCCGCACAAGCCGCCGTAGCCGCAGCTGCCGCCGACATCGGATTCGCCGCCGTTAATGTCGGCCGCCGTGGTGTAGGCCAGATAGACATTGCCGGTGGCAGTCGCCTGCCAGCTCAGTGCCGCGTTGCCATTCCACAGCTGGTCGCTGTAGGCATAGGGCGTGGTCTGACCCTGGGCGTTGCGCAGCACATTGGCATAGTCGTAACTGTCCCAGCGCAGGCCGACGCTGGCCTTCAGGCGCTCGCCGATCGCCACCGTATCCAGCGCATACAGCGACAGCGTGTCGACCGCGTAGTCCGAGTCATACGGACCGCGCGCGATGCTCCGCTGCAGCAGCGAGTGCAGATTCGCCACCACTGCGCCCTGCCCCTCCAGCATGCAGAAATTGGCGGTGCCGGCGCCGCTGCCGGTGCGGCAGTTGCGCGTGCCGAGGTTGGTGACCGCGTAGTTGCCATTCAGCACATCGAGCTCCGAGTACTCGGCACCGAGCACCAGCGCGTGTGCGCGACCAGCGAGCTCCAGATCGCCGTAGACGTTGAGCTGATCGACGAAGTAATCGACTTCCTGCCAGCCCTGATGCGTCGACAGCGTGATGGTGGGCACCGCGCCGGCCGGATCACTGGCGCTGCGCGTGGTGCCGCGCGCACCGGTGAGCACATAGCCGTTTTCGGTGCTGCCATGGCGCAGCGCGTTCTCGACGCGCCAGCCGGCACCGCCGTCCCAGCGCAGCCGCAGCGTGCCGATGTCGACGCTGGTGGACAGGAAGTCCTCGTCCTGCAGATACACCGGCAGATCCGCCACCGGACGGCCACCGCCCGGCACGATGTAGGTGCCGAGATCGGCGGCGCCATCGGCCTCCAGCCCGTAGTAGTCGGCGAGCAGCTCGACCTGATCGCCCAGCGCCAGCCAGCCCGACAGCGCCACGCCGGTGCGGGTGCGCTCGGCCGGCGCGCGGTCCGGCACGTCTTCCTCGGCATGCAGCAGATTCACGCGCACGGCGGCGTCGGCGCTGATCGGCAGATTGCTGTCCAGCGTGGCGCGGCGATAGCGGTCGCTGCCCACGCCCAGCTGCAGCCGGTGCACATCGTAGTCCGGGCTGGCCTGCTTGGTGATGCTGTTGATGGTGCCGCCCGAGGCGCCGCGACCGGCGTAGGTGGAGTTCGGGCCCTTGCTGATCTCGACCTGCTCGACCGCGAAGCTTTCGCGGATGGTCATGCCGGGATCGCGCAGGCTGTCGATGTACACATCCGAGCGCGCCTCCTGGCCGCGAATGACGTAGCGGTCGCCAAAGGCGTTGCCGTTCTCGCCGGTGCCGATGGTGATGCCGGGCTGCGCGGCGACGATCGCGCGCAGATCACTGCGACCGGAGTCCTGGATGGCGGTCTGCGTGATCACGCTGATGGTCGCCGGCGTCTCCGCCAGCGTCTCGGTACGGCGGCGGTCGCCGGAGACGCGCGCCTTGTAGGGCACGCCCTTCTCGGCATAGGGATTGGTGTCGAGGGTGCGATCCTCGATCTGCAGCGTGTCGAGCACCAACTCGTCCTCGCTGGCGGCTTCCTGTGCTGCCGCGGGCTGGCTCAGGCCGAGGCCCAGGCCCAGCGCTACGGCAGTCGAAGTGGTGGTCAGCAGCGCCGCACGCAGCGACAGCGGTCGGCGCACGCAAGAGGTCGTGGACATGAGAACTCCAGGTCAGCGGGTAATCAGTGAGTATTCGATCGGCACGGTGACCGTCAGACGGTCCTTGCCCAACTCGGGGGGAATGGCGGGCAGCGGGTCGGCACGCTGCAGGACCTCCAGCGCCGCCTGATCGAGCAGCGCATGGCCGCTGCTGCGCGCGATCGCCATCGCCAGCACGTGACCGCCGCGGTCCAGCGTGAAGCGCACCGCGACCACGCCTTGCAGGCGCTGCTTGCGCGCCTCGCCCGGGTAGTTGCGTTGCTGCAGCAAGGCGGCTGCCAGCAAGCGCATATAGGCCTGCGCGCTGGCACGGTCGGGCGCGGCGGCTGGCGCCGTGGATGCTGGGGCTGTGACCACCGGCGCGGCGGTGGCCGCGGTCGCGACGGCCGGCGTCGCGGGCGCCGGCTCGGTCTGCGTTGGGGTCGCCAGCACCGGCGTTATCGGTGTCGGCAGCGGCACCGGGAGCGGCGGCGCCTCGGTGGGCGCGTGCGCCGGATGCAGGCGCGCCGCCGGCGGCGGCGGGGGCAGCGGCGGTGGTGCCGGCGGCGCGCTGGCCTCGGTCAGCGCGATCTCGACCTCATGCACGACCACCGTCTCGACCGGCTGCTGCTGCGGCGGCTGGCGGTCCGGCAGCAGCAATACGCCGATGGCGAGCACATGCAGCGTGGCCGTTGCCGCCAGCGCCAGCACGCGCCAAACGCTGCGCGTGCCCTTCCCCGCTACCCGTCGTCGGCTGGTGCTGGGATGTACGACTGGCAGCGGCAGTGTGAGCACGGCATCTCTCGTTCGTTGTTAATGCGAATACTTCGCATTTAGAACGAGGATGTCAAGCGATCAATCCGCCGCCCGCAAGTGCTCCTGGCAGAAGCGTTCCGCCTCGCGCACGATCCAGGCCTCGAAGGCCTGCACGCCCGGCAGCTGGCGGGATCGCTCCGGGTACACCAGATAGTGGCTGGCGCCCGCGGGCAGCCAGCGTGGATCGAGCTGCACCAGCCGACCGTCCGCCAGCAGCGACCGGGCGAGGCTGACGCGCACCAGCGCCACACCCAGCCCGGCCAGGGTTGCGCGATGTAGCGCGTCGACGTCATCGAAGCGCGCCTGCAGCGGCGCCGCCGGCAGCGCGCCAAAACTCTGCTGCCAATCCTTCCAGCGATCGCGCGGATCGCCGAGGCGCGGCCACAGCGGCCACGGCGCCGCGCCCATGCGCGCGATGAGCGCCGGCGCCGCCGCCGGAGTGATCGATTCATCGAACAGCCGGATCGCGTGCAGGCCCGGCCACTGGCCGGCGCCGAAGCGGATGGCGGCATCCATCGGCTGCGTGGCGAAATCGACCAGGTCCACACTGGATTCCAGACTGATCGACACCTCGGGATGCTCGGCGACGAAGCCCGACAGGCGCGGCACCAGCCAGCCGCCGACGAAAGACGGCATCGCGCTCAGCCGCAACTGACCGGCATCGCGACGGCGCCAGGCGCGCATGGCCTGCTGCAGAGCCTGCAGCGGCGGCGCCACGGCCTCGTACAGCTGGCGACCTTCCACCGTCAGTTCCACGCCGCGCGCATGGCGGCGCAGCAGCGTGCAACCGACGCGGCTCTCCAGTTCGCGCATCTGATGGCTGAGCGCCGAGACCGTCAGATGCAGGCGCTCGGCGGCGACGCTGAGCTTGCCGGCATCGGCGATGGCGATGAAGCTGCTCAGTCTGGGCAGATCGTGCATTGAAGGGCGCTCAAGTCTGGGTGCAGAAATGATCGCTCCTAAAGCCGCACCGTGCGCCATATCGTGTAATCCACCTCAAGCATCAGGAGCACGACATGAAGTACGCATTAGGCTTGCTGTGGCTGGGCGGATACCTCGCGAGCCCGGCGGCGCTGGCGGCCACGACCAGCCTGAGCCCCAAGCAATTGGTCGCCGAGTTTCTGAGCGAAGTGCGCTCGGGACGCGCGCCGGAGCGCATCGGCAACTACTTTGCCGACGTAGTGCTGGCGCACCAGATGAACAGCGAAGCCCCCGAGACCATCCGCCACACGCCGGCCGACTATGCGGCCCATGTGCGCGAATTTCGCGAGCAATTCGGCGACTACGATTTGCGCGTCGATGAACTGATCGCCGAGGGCGACCGCGTGTATGCGCGCTACACCCAGATCGGCGTGCACGCCGGCACCATCGACGGCCACCCCGCGACCGGCCGCCCGCTGCGCCAGATCGCCAGCGCGGTTTACCGCGTGCAGCAGGGGCGCATCGTCGAATACTGGATCGAGGTCGACCGCCAGGGCCTCACGGTGCAACTGGACGACTGAAGCCCGCACTCATCGCCACGCGAACCGCCGCAGCACCTTGCGTGCTGCGGCGGCTGCTTGAGCTTACTGACCCCGGGCCTTGAGGTGGGTGTCGAGGAACTTCAGCACCGCCTCGTAGCCAGTCTTCTCGTTCTCGCGCTTGACGAAGCCGTGGCCCTCGTCGGGGAACACCAGATACTCGACCGGCACCTTGTTGGCCTTGACCGCGGCGACGATCTCGTCGGACTCGACCTTGAGTACGCGCGGATCGTTGGCACCCTGCAGCACCATCAAGGGCTTGGTGATCTGGTCGGCGTGGAACAGCGGGCTGATGCGCGTCAGGCGCTCCTTGTCGGCGACCGGATCGCCGAGTTCGGCGTACAGCGCCGCACGCTGCGCTTCCCACCACGCCGGAATGCTCTCCAGCGTGCGCAACCAGTTGGCCACGCCAAAGATGTCGACGCCGACGGCGAAAGCGTCCGGGCGATAGGTCAGCGCCGCCAGCGTCATGTAGCCGCCGTAGCTGCCGCCAATGATGCCGATGCGCTCGGCGTCGATCTTGCCGGTGGCGATCAGCATCTTCTTGCTTTCGACCACATCATCGAGATCGGCCTCGCCGTGCTTGCGGTCATCGGCGGCGTAGAAGGTCTTGCCGTAGCCCGAGCTGCCGCGATTGTTGATCGCGTAGACCGCATAGCCGTGGTTGACCAGGTACTGGATCAGCGGCGAGTAGTTCAGGCGTGACTGCCCGCCCGGCCCGCCATGCACCCACACCAGCGCCGGCACCTTGGCGCTCGCGCTGGCGCCGTGCGGGGTGTACAGGATGCCGGGGATTTCGAGGCCGTCGTAGCTCGGGAAGCGCACCACCTCGCCTTCGACCAGATCCTCCACGTTGATCGCCGGATTCAGCGCCGACACCAGTTCGCGCGCCTGCCCGCCCAACTCCGCCGTCCACAGCGAGGACGGGAAGCGGCTGGAGGCCACCCAGAACACCAGGCGCTTGCCATCCTCGGAGAAGTCGACGCCGGTGATGTCGCCGGCCGGCACGCTCGGCAGCGCCACCGGCTGCAGCGTGGCTGCGTCCAGCATCACGAGTTCCGTGCGCGCGTCGGCATTGACGTAGACCAAAAGATGGCTGTCGTTCGGCGTGTAGTCGGCGCCGACCACGTCCCAGCGCGTCTCGTACACCAGCGTGCTCGCGCCGGTGGCCAGATCCATCCGCATCAGCCGGCTGAACTCGCCGCCACGGTTGGTGGTGTACAGCAGCGCGCCATCGGGGGTGAAGGCGACTGCCTCATTGCTCTCGATGCCCTCGTGCGCGGTGAGGTTTTTCTCCTCGCCGCTGTCGCGGTCGAGCAGCACGATGTCCGAATCGCTGGTGGTGTTGATCTTGCCGAGCGCGATGTAGCGCTTGTCGCGGCTGATCGCGGCCGGACTGTAGCCGTTCTCGTTCTTGTACAACAGCGTGCGCTGGTAGCCGTCGACCGAATACTCGTAGCCGTCGAAATAGCGCTCGTCGCGCTCATTGGTCATCACGAAGAAGGACTGCTCGTCGTCGGCCCAGCCGCCGAACTGCGCCTTGTGCTTGTCGCCCGGCGTCAGGTCCTTGACGCTGCCATCGACCTCGCGCACATAGATGTGGTTCAGTTCGTTGCCGCCCTGGTCGGCGGTGTAAAGCACGCGGCCATCCTTGGGGAAATAGCCCAGCGCATACAGGGAATCGGTGGTCGAGGTGGTCAGCGCCACCGGCTCGCCGCCGGCCACCGGCACCTCGTAGAGGTTGATGACGCCAGTTTGATTGGACGAATACAGCACCTTGCTGCCATCCGGCGACAGATCGGAGCTGGACAGGCGCAGATTCGACAGCAGCGTGTCGATGTCGTACTGCTTCACCTCGCGCTGGGGCGACGCCGGCGCCTCGGCCTTGGGGGCGGTGGCGCTGGATTCCGGCGCGGGCGGCGTCGAAGGGCTGCAGGCGGCCAGCGCCGCGGCCAGACACAGGCACAGGGTGGACAGGCGCAGCGTAGGCGTCATGAGCAAGATTCCGGGACAGGCAAGGAGCCCGGAGCCTGCCCGCGCACCGCGCTGGCGGCATGTGGCAAAAGCCATGCGCCGCCTCAGCGCGTCGGGCAGGGTAGGCCGGGGCCTTCGCGTCCGCGATGCTTGGGTCAGCGACCACGCCACATACGCGAGGCGCCCGGCGCTTTTCTCGCCGAGTTCAAAGCCGCGGCCGCCGGCGCGATGAACCTGATCGCGTGAAACTAGCCACCCGCGCGCACGGAGCCGCGCTACATCGCAGCCCAAGCCCGGCGCTTTCGACGCGCCGAGGCGCAAGCCGCGGCCGCCGGCGCGATGAACCTGATGGCGTAAAACTAGCTACCCGCGCGCACGGAGCCGCGCTACATCGCAGCCACATACGCGAGGCGCTCGGCGCTTTTCTCGCCGAGTTCAAAGCCGCGGCCGCCGGCGCGATGGACCTGATCGCGTGAAACTAGCCACCCGCGCGCACGGAGCCGCGCGACGTCGCTGTGCGCCAACGCGGCCCGAAGTCAGGGCGCGCCGCGCGACCCTCAGCCCAGCGCGAGCGCGCCAGCGACGCCGGCAAACAGCGCCGCGCCTACCCAGTTGTTGTTGAGAAAGGCGCGGAAACAGGCGCCGCGCTCGCGCTCGCGCGCGATCCACAGTTGCCAGCCCATCAGCGCCGCCGCCAACGTCAGCCCCAGCCACCAGGGCCAGCCGAGCTCGCTGCGCACGCCGACCAGCGCCAGCGTCGCCAGCGCGCTGGCGTGCAGGATGCCGGTGGCGATCAGATCCAGATCGCCGAACAGAATGGCGGTCGAGCGCGCGCCGGCTTTGAGGTCATCCTCGCGATCGACCATCGCGTAGAGCGTGTCATAGGCGGTGGTCCACAGCAGATTGGCGCAGAACAACAGCACCGTGACCGGACCGATCGCCTGATCCAGCGCGGTGTAAGCCATCGGGATCGACATGCTGAAGGCGGCGCCCAGCACCACCTGCGGGAACCAGATCAGCCGCTTCATGTACGGATAGCTGACCGCCAGCGCCGCCGCCGCCAGCGACAGCACGATGGTCGCCGTATTGGTCAGCAGCACCAGGCCAAAGGCCAGCGCCATCAACAGCGCGAACAGCCCCAGCGCCGC
The DNA here is from genome assembly GCA_046346965.1 of Lysobacterales bacterium. Classification (GTDB taxonomy): domain Bacteria; phylum Pseudomonadota; class Gammaproteobacteria; order Xanthomonadales; family SZUA-5; genus JAXMHB01. The sequence goes on along the minus strand of JAXMHB010000002.1, from coordinate 174,741 downwards.
GCGGCTGCTGACCTGCCCGGCCGCCAGCGGCCGCGCCCGCGTGCGCTCGACGTGCGGGTCCAGCCAGCGATCGGCGTAATCGTTGATCACGCAGCCGGCCGAACGGGTCAGCAGCACCCCGGCGACGAAAATCAGCAGCACCTTGAGCGGCGGCACGCCACCCCCTGCCAGCCACAGCGCCCACAGCGTCGGCCACAGCAGCAGCAAGCTGCCGATCGGCCGATCCAGACGCATCAGGCGCGCATAGGCCAGCCAGCGACTGCCCGAGGCCTCTTCGGCCACCGCCACGCGCGCGCCCGAGGCCGTCTGCACGAGTCGATAGTGAGGTCGCTGGGCCGGCATCGGAGGCGTCCGGGAGAATCGTCGACCCGGATTCTGACACGCGCGCGCCGAGGGCGGCATGCCAACGCCATCATCGCCACAAGGCGTCCACATCGCCGGCCTTGAGGATCGCCACCAGCGACGGCAGTTGCGCCTCCACATGGCGACGATCTGCGGGACTAAGGCGCTGATCGTAGACGTAGTCGGCATAGTCGCGATAACCACACAGCCCGCTCAGGCAGGCCAGTTGCACGCTGCGATGCTCGGGCCCGCAGGGCAGGCCGAGCTGGCAGGCGGCCAGCGTCCATAGCGCCTCGCGCCGACCGGGATCGTAGGGAAAATAGGCTGACCCGAGCGTGGACAACCCCAGGCGGTAGCCTAGGGAACCTCTGAACAAGTCTCGTGAGCCGCGTTGCGAGTCAGAATCGTCTGCCGCTAGGCGCGGTCCGCAGGGCATAGCCGGGCTCTCTGGCCAAGGACCGGAACGACGCGGCGGACGATTCTGGCCGCAACCCTTCGGGACGGGGCTGAATCGGCCTCCAGCGTCGTCAGCCACCTCGGCCAGAGAGCCAAGCTATGCCCTTCGGCGACTTCCTAGCTGGAGACCGATTCAGCCGCCGTCGCGGCCACGATACTTATTCAGAGGTTCCCTAGCTCGCCGATCTCGGCATACACGCGCGGATCGCGCGTGGACCACGCCGCCAGCAGCACCGCGCGTTGCTGCTCGCGCCTGCAGGCTGCGGACGCGCAATCGGGGCTGGGCAGCGCCGCGCCGCCACGCAGGCGCGCCACCCAATCGCCGGCGTCCCGTGCGCGGGCCAGCAGTGCCTGCGACAGCGTGCGCGCCGAGCATGGGCCACTCTCCTTCGCCACTGCAGGCCGACATTTGGCCTGCAGCGTCTGCAGCCAAGGCTGGCGTGCGATCCACGCGGCGCAGACGGGCATCAGACCGGCAAACCACGCATGCACCTCGGGATCGGCGAGATCCAGTGCCTGGCGTCCGCCGTAGCGCTGCATCGCAGCGGCGCCGCGCGCGCGTTCGCAGTAGTCGGTCCAGTGCGCCAGCTGCTCCAGCGCGGCACCCTCACCGGCGGCTCCGCGCCGCGCCAGATCGTCCAGCCAGGCTGGCAGATCGCGCAGCCGCGCCGCACCATCGAAGCCCAGGCCCTGGCGAGCGCCGACTGGCAGGTCCGCGCTCGACATCGCCTCGACCTTCCACGCCGGTTCAGCCTGCTCTTGCACATGCGCGCCAGGGCCCGCTTCCGGCCGTGGCGCAGCGGCGGGGTACGGCACCCAGCGTCCCAGCAGCCAACCGAGCAATAGCGCGATCAACACAGCGGCAGCGCGGCGGCGCATGGGGACACTCGCAATCCGGTTGCCGCACTATGGGCGGGTCCGGCGGCACGCGGCAAGCACCGTCTGGCCCTGCACCAAGCATCGCCACCGCGCCCGCACATGCCCCAGCGCGGTGCACAAATCCTTCCTAAAATCCATCACTTAGCGCAGGACTCGGCTTGCAAATGTCGCGCTGCAGCATTCACCATAGGCAGGTCTGCCGGAGCCTGCCATGCCGATCCACGTTGCGCTCAACCATGTCACCGAGTACCGCTACGATCGACGGATCCAACTGGGTCCGCAGGTGGTGCGGCTGCGTCCGGCACCGCACAGCCGGACACGCGTGCTGTCCTATGGTCTGCATGTGCAGCCGGGCGGCCATTTCATCCACTGGCAGCAGGACCCGCAGTCCAACTATCTGGCACGGCTCACTTTTCCCGAACGCACCGAGCATCTGCGCATCGAGGTCGATCTGGTCGTCGAGATGGCGGTGCACAACCCCTTCGACTTCTTTCTGGAGCCGGACGCCGAGCATTACCCCTTCGACTACGACGCCGCGCTGGCGCATGAGCTGGCGCCCTATCGGCTGATCACACCGGCGACGCCGCGCTTCGCCAGCTATCTGCGCGGCATCGCACGCGGTCGACAGCGCACCGTCGACTTTCTGGTCGGGCTCAATCAGCGACTGAACCGCGACATCGCCTATCTGATCCGGCTGGAACCGGGCGTGCAAGCCCCGGAAACCACGCTGGAACTGGCCTCGGGCTCTTGTCGCGATTCGGCCTGGCTGCTGGTGCAACTGTTGCGCCACCTGGGTTTCGCCGCGCGCTTCTGCTCGGGCTATCTGATCCAGCTGGTGGCCGATCAGAAGTCGCTGGATGGCCCATCCGGCCCGAGCGCGGACTTCACCGATCTGCACGCCTGGTGCGAGGTCTATCTGCCGGGCGCCGGCTGGATCGGCCTCGATCCCACCTCCGGCCTGCTCGCGGGCGAGGGCCATATTCCGCTGGCCTGCTCGCCGGATCCCGGCTCGGCGGCGCCGATCACCGGTGCGTTGGACGAGTGCGAAGTCGAGTTTGCGCATTCGATGCAGCTCACCCGCGTATTTGAGGCGCCGCGCGTCACCAAGCCCTACACCGAGGATGAGTGGGCGCGCATCGAGGCACTCGGGCACGCCATCGACGCCCGCCTCGATGCCGCCGACGTGCGTCTGACCATGGGCGGCGAGCCCACCTTCGTGTCGATCGACGACCCCGACGGCGAGGAGTGGAATACGGCGGCGCTCGGTCCCAGCAAGCGCCTGCGCGCCGGCGAGCTGTTCCACCGGCTGCGCGCGCACTACGCGCCTCATGGACTGGCGCACTACGGCCAGGGCAAGTGGTATCCAGGCGAGCAGCTGCCGCGCTGGTCCTTGAACTGTTTCTGGCGCCGCGACGGGCAGCCGATCTGGTCGGATCCGGCGCTGTATGCCGACGAGGTGCGCGACTACGGCGTCGGGCCGGAACTGGCCGGGGCCTTTCTGCGCCAGTTGGCGGCGCGGTTGGGCGTGGGCGCCGAGCACGTGTTTCCGGCCTTCGAAGATGTGTACTACCACCTGTGGCGCGAGCGTCGGCTGCCCGACAACGTCGATCCCGGCGATCCCAGGCTGAACGATCCGCTGGAACGCGCGCGGCTGATGCGTGTTTTCGACCAGGGCCTGGGACGCGTGGTCGGTCATGTGCTGCCCTTGCGCCACGCTGATGCAGGATTCGTGTCGGGGCGCTGGTTCCTGCGCGCCGAGCACTGCTTCCTGCTGCCCGGCGATTCCGCGATGGGCTATCGCCTGCCGCTCGATTCGCAGCCCTGGGTGCGCGCCACCGACTATCCCTGGCTGTACCCGGTCGATCCGGCGCAGCCGCGCAGCCCACTGCCGGCGTACACCGAGTGGCGGCACCAGTACGCCAGCCTGCACGAGGCCCCCGCGCCCACCGGCACGCGCCCGGCGCCCGCCGACATCACGCGCACGGCGCTGTGTGCGGAGCCACGCGAAGGCCGGCTGTACCTGTTCATGCCGCCGCTGCAGCAGCTGGAACACTATCTGGCGCTGGTCAGCGCCATCGAAGCCACCGCCGCCGAGCTGCGCGTGCCGGTGATTCTGGAGGGCTACGAGCCGCCGGCGGATCCGCGCCTGGCGCAGTTCCGCGTGACCCCGGACCCCGGCGTCATCGAGGTCAACATCCACCCGAGCGCCAGCTGGGATGAACTGGTCGAGCGCACGCAGTTTCTCTACGACACCGCGCGCCAGACGCGACTCAGCACCGAGAAGTTCATGCTCGACGGCCGCCATACCGGCACCGGCGGCGGCAACCATCTGGTGCTCGGTGGCGCCACGCCCACCGACTCGCCCTTCCTGCGCCGGCCCGATCTGCTGCGCAGCCTGATCGCCTACTGGCACAACCACCCGGCGCTGTCCTATTTGTTCAGCGGCCTGTTCATCGGCCCGACCTCGCAGGCCCCGCGCATCGACGAGGCGCGCAACGACGCGCTCTACGAGCTGGAAATCGCCTTCCGGCAGATGCCGGCGCCGGGCGGCGAGGTGGCGCCCTGGCTGGTCGATCGCCTGTTGCGCCATCTGCTGGTGGATGTCAGCGGCAACACCCATCGCGCCGAGTTCTGCATCGACAAACTGTACTCGCCGGACGGGTCCGCCGGGCGCCTCGGCCTGCTGGAGATGCGCGCGTTTGAAATGCCGCCGCATGCGCGCATGAGCCTGGCGCAGCAGCTGCTGCTGCGCGCGCTGGTGGCGCGCTTCTGGGAACAGCCCTACCAGCCGACGCGACTGGCGCGCTGGGGCAGCGAGCTGCACGACCGCTACATGTTGCCCTACTTCATCGAGCGCGATCTGGCCGACGTGCTTGCCGAGACCCGCGCGGCCGGTTATGCGATCGAGGATCGCTGGTTTGCGCCGCATCTGTCCTTCCGTTTCCCGCGCATTGGCGACTACGCGCTGGCCGGCACCGAGCTGGAATTGCGTCTGGCGCTGGAGCCCTGGCATGTGCTGGGCGAGGAAGGCACCGCCGGCGGCAGCGTGCGCTACGTCGATTCCTCGGTGGAACGCCTGCAGGTGCAGCTGACCGGTCTGGCACCGGATCGCTACCTGCTGCTGTGCAACGGCGTCGAGGTGCCACTGCGCCCGACCGGCACGGTGGGCGAGTTCGTCGCCGGCGTGCGCTACCGGGCCTGGCAGCCGCCGTCGGCGCTGCACCCGCTGATCGCGCCGCATGCGCCGCTGACCTTCGACCTCTACGACCGCTGGAATCAGCGCGCGCTGGGCGGCTGCCAGTACCACGTGGCGCATCCAGGCGGCCGCAACTACACGCGCTTTCCGGTCAACGCCTTCGAGGCCGAGAGCCGGCGGCTGGCGCGCTTTTTCCGCCACGGCCACACGCCCGGCCCGCTGCAGCCGCAGCCAGCCGAAATCAGCCCGGAGTATCCCTTTACCTTGGACTTGCGCCGTAACCCACCAAGGCCAGCGTGAGCAGCTGCTTCATTTCCTCGCGCAGTGAGATCGGCGCGATGACTTCGGCATCCGGGCCGTAGCGCAGCACGTCCATCAGCAGCTCGCGCGCGTTGCCGAAGGGCAGCTGCAGCTCGTAGCGCCCATCGGCGAGGAAACGGCCCTTCTGCTGGGCGTGCCAGCGCTCGTCGGCCACCCAGCGCGCGGCATGCGCCGAAAAGCGAATGGTGGCCCAGGCGCGCGCCGGTCCGGAGAAGATGCCGTAGCTGGCGGCGAAATGCTCGTCCAGCCCTGCCTCCGGCCAGTCCTCCGCCGGCGCCTCCAGCAGCTGCACCGCGCTGATCCGGTCCAGCGCAAAGCTGCGCAGCCCGCGCTTGTCGTGATCGAGCGCGTCCAGATACCAGTTGTCGCGATAGTGGGTCAGCCGCTGCGGCGACACCGTGCGCACGCTGGCGTCGCCGGTCGAGCGCGCCTTGTAGCTGAAGCTGATGCGGCGGCGATCCAGCAGCGCCCCGGTGACCGCGCGGAAGCTGGCCTCATCCAGCCGCCGGCTGCCCTGGCGCAGCACGCGGATACGTGACAAGTGCTCGATGCGCTCGCCCACCACCGACTTCAGCCGCGGCCCGAGATCCCCCAGCGCCTCGGCCAGCGCGCCCTCGCTCTGCGAGGCCAAGGCCTGCCGCGCGATCAGCAGCGCGTAGATTTCGTCGGGCGACAGCCACAGCCCCGGCAGCTCGAACACCGCCTGCTCGCTGGGCTGGTATTTGAAATGATGGGTCTGCGCATCGACCTCCAGCGGCGCGCCCAGCGCATCGCGCAAGAAGGCCACATCGCGATACACCGTCGCTCGCGAGGACTCGGTCTCCTCCATCGCCCGCTCCACGCTGACCCCGGTGCGATTGACCCGCAGCAGCCGGTGTAGCCGAACGACGCGCTCGTAACGATCCATGCCAGTAGACGCCCGCTGTGGATGGCTGATCTTAGCGGACAGCCGCCTGCGCTCGCGCGGGGCGGTGGGCTATCGCGACAGGACTTGGCGCATTCCCAAGGCCTGCCATCGGTCCTGAGCCGCGCTGCACATCGCCTCCAGCGTCCCCTGGACGTCTCGCAAGAACGCATCGTTCCAGAAGCGAATGACTGCAATCCCGTGCGCTGCCGAGGCTTGCGTACGCGCGTTGTCGCGCTCAGCGCTACAGCCGGTACACCACCTCGGGGTGCGCCTTCAGCACGGCGTACAGCGCTTCAAGTTCCTCGCGGGTGTCGACGTGGACCTCGATGTGCACGGACTGGTAGCGGCCGGTGCGGCTCAGCTTGCTGGCGAGCGGGGTCTGGCTGCGGCGGGCGCCGGCTTCGATCAGCGCGGATTCGATCGAGATCGCGAACTGCTCGCCCGGCGGGCCCATGGCGATCAGCACGTGCAGCGCCGGGAAACTCAGGCCGGGCGCCTGTTCGGAGGGGGTGATCGTCATCATTCGGCGGCGTCCTCGTCGTCCTCGAACCACAGCCAGAAATCGTCGACCATGCGCCGCCACAGGCCGCCCTCGGGCCCGGGCGCCAGCGCCACCAGCGGGCTTTCCACCAGCGGCTTGTCGTCCAGACTCACGTAGATGGTGCCCATGCGCTGCCCCTGTTCCACCGGCGCGATCAACAGCGAGGGCAGGTCCATGCGTGCCTTCAGCTGCTCGTACTTGCCGCGCGGGATCACCACCAGCACATCGTTGGCGACGCCCAGCTGCACGGTTTCCACATCGCCCTTCCACAGCTTGGGTTGTGCCAGAGACTGGCCGGCGCTGTACAGCTTGTGGGTTTCGTAGAAGCGGAAGCCGTAGTTCAGCAGCGACTGGCTCTCCTGGGCGCGCGCTTCCTCGGTGCGGCTGCCCATCACCACGGCGATCAGGCGCATGTCGCCGCGCTTGGCGGAACTGGCCAGACAGAAGCCGGCCGACTCGGTGTGGCCGGTCTTGATGCCGTCCACGCTCTCGTCGCGGCGCAGCAGGGCATTGCGGTTGTACTGGCGGATGCCGTTGAAGGTGAACTCAGGCGTCGAGTACCAGGCGTAGTACTCGGGGAACTCGGCGATCATCGCCCGCGACAGCACGGCCAGATCGCGCGCGGTGGTGTAGTGCTCGGGATCCGGCAAGCCCGGTGCATTGGTGAAGTGCGAGGACTTCATGCCGATCTGCTGGGCGTAGGCATTCATCTGCTGGACGAAAGCGTCCTCGCTGCCGGCCACATGCTCGGCCAGCGCGACGGTGGCGTCATTGCCGGACTGCACGATCATGCCGAGCAGCAGATCCTTGGCCGGCACCTCGCTGCCCGCATTGACGAACATGCGCGAGCCGCCGAGGCCGCGCTTCCAGGCGTTCTCGCTGACGCGCACCGATTCCTCCAGCTTCAGCCGGCCGGCGCGCAACTCGTTGAACAGCACATAAGCGGCCATCACCTTGGTGATGCTGGCGGGCTCGACGCGTTCGTCGGCAGCCTGCTCGGCAATCACCTGGCCGGTGGCGAACTCCATCAGGATCGCCGCCTTCACCGGCAGCGTGGGCGGATCCGGGATCACCTGCGGCACCGGCTGCGGCTTCGGCAGCGCCGGGCGCGGGACCTCCTGGGCACCCAGACCCAGCGTGGCGGACAGCAACAGTGCAGCGATCAACAATCTGTTCATGGGCAAGCGAGAAGGGTTGCAAGCGGTCAAGGAAGGAGTCATCGGGCCGATGGTGGCGCCCGGGGCGCCGCGGCGCAATCACCCGCTGGCGCGGCATTCAGTCGCCGAGAATGCGCGGTTCGCCAAATCCGGCGGCGCGTACGCGGCCGCGCACGGCATCCGCGGCTGCTCGGTCCGCCAGCGGCCCGATGCGCACCCGCCACACCGTGCCGCTGCCGCTGCGCGCGCTGTAGACGCGCACATCGTCGAAGCCGGCCGATTCGAGGCGGCGACGATACGCGAAGGCATTGTCACGCGTGCTGAACGCGCCCACCTGCACGTACAAGTGCCCGGAAGCCTGCACAATCGGCGGCGTACGCGGCGCTTGAGGCTGCGGCGCCGGCGCCGGCGGATCGGCGCCGGGCTCCAGCACGCGCACTTCCACCGGCGCCGTGCCAGTGATGTGCACGCCAAGCTTCACTGCCGCTGCGTAGGACAGATCGATCAGCCGATCACCGACGAAAGGCCCGCGATCATTGATGCGCACGGTCACGCTCTTGCCGTTGTCGAGCCGCGTCACGCGGGCATAACTCGGCAGCGGCAGCGTCTTGTGCGCCGCGGTGAAGGCGTACATATCGTAGGGCTCGCGGGTGCTGGTCAGGCGGCCGTGGAACTTGGTGCCGTACCAGGACGCGGTGCCGCGCTCCACATAACCCGAGCGCCGCGGCAGCACGTTGTAGCGCTTGCCCATCACCACATAAGGCGAGTGATTGCCGTAGCGCGCCAGTGGCTCGTCCTTGGGCACGGGTTCCGGAATCGCATCGACATCGAAGGGCACGTTGGGCGGCCCGTCCAGCGGTTCGTAGGCCGGCGGCGGGCCGTCGCGATGCGGTGTGCGCTTCGGCCCGCTGCTGCTGCAGGCAGCCAGCAAGCTCAGCAACAGCAGCAGCGCCAGGCGGGCGAGCTTCATGGATCAATGCCGCCGGTGCGCGCGCGGATCGCCTGCGCCAGTTCATGCACCGCCATCGCGTACATGGGCGAGCGGTTGTAGCGGGTGATCACGCGGAAATTGCCGAAGATCGCATGGTAGGCGTACTCGCCATCCGCCACCTCCAGCGCCACCAGATTGCTCGGCTGATCCGGCGCAATGGTGGAGCCGGGGTTGGGCTGGTAGCCCCATTCGACCAACTGGCTGAGCGGATAGATCGGATCGAGGCCGGTATCGCGCAAGCGCCGCGCACCGGGGCCGGGTGTCAGCGGCACTGTCACCGGCTCGCCCATCACCCAGCCGTGATCGTGCAAATAGTTGGCGACGCTGGCGGTGGCGTCGTCGATGCTGGTCCAGAGATCGATCTTGCCGTCGGCATTCTGATCGACCGCCCATTTGACGAAGCTCGTGGGCATGAACTGCCCCAGACCCATCGCGCCCGCGTAGGAGCCCTGCACATTGGCCAGATCGAGCTCGATGCCGCGCTCGCTGGGCAGATTGAGGAAGCGAATCAACTCACCGCGGAAATAGGGCGCGCGTGGCGGGTAGTACAAGCCCAGCGTGGTCAGTGCATCGAGCACTTTCCACTTGCCGGTGATGCGGCCGTAGAAGGTTTCCACGCCGATGATGGCGACCACGTACTCGGCCGGCACCTGCGACTGCGCCTGCACCTGCGCCAGCAAGTCGCGGTGCTCCTCGAAGAACTTGGCACCAGCGTCGATGCGCGCCTCGGTGAGAAAGATCGGCCGGTAAACGAACCAGGGCTTGGCCTCGGCCGGTTTGCTGATCGCCTCGATGATCGCCGGCTGGTACTCGGCGGCCTCAAGCAAGGCCAGCGCCGCGGCCTCGCGGGCGGCATCGCCTGCGGCCACTTCCGCCGCCACCGCCGTCATTCCGGGGTGCTTTTCTGCTGCCACCGCCGTACCCGCCAGCGCCAGCATCGCCGCCGCCATCCACCAATTCCCGCGCATCGCAGATCCATACCGCCGTCAGTCCGCGCGGGATGCTAGCAGCCCAGGCCGGCGCGCGTCGGGCGCGCGTCCACGATGCGGTGGGATGGCGCGTGCCGTGGAAGCCGTTGCGCCTTCACATCCTGTTGCATTACTTTGGCTTGGAGCGGAGTGAGACAGTTTTGCCGCTGCTCACTCCTGGCAGCAGAGGACGGCGCGGGGCCGTCCAATACGGGGGTGTCATCATGTACAGATGGTTTGCCTTGCTGGCAGGGTTGGTCGCGGGGATGGCCCAGGCGTTCACGCCGGGGCCGCACAATCTGGAACATCAGCACGACACGGTGGTGCCCGACAAAGCCACCACCGCGTTCCGAATCACCTTCCCGGGGGCGCAATGCACGGCCTGCTGGGGCGACCAGGTGACCTACACGACCTTTTCGGGGCCCACACAGACCTTTGCCGCCAAGCGCTATGACGGCCGCTACATCACGCTGTTGATCCCGGTGACGCATCCGCGCGAGGCCGAGGTCACCGAAGACCGCCTGCGCGTGCTGGTGGATCGCCTGGACCTGTTGTACATGGCCTACCGCGATCTGCTCGGCTGGGAGCCCACCAAGTTCGCCGATCCGCTGGGCAAACAGGTCTTCGCCGTCCTGCCGAACGAGCCCAGCAACTTTTACGGGCTGGCCTTCGTGCCGGGCGATTCGTCCGAGTACAGCAACGCGGTGCTCGGCGAGCGCGCGCTGGACGATGACATCCTGAGCAATGTGTGGGTGCACGAACTGGCCCACAACTTCGACCCGGTCGGACAGTGGGATTACGGCCCGGACTCGGCGCACGAGTGGACCACGATCCTGCAGACCTGGTTTGCACGCCGTCAGGCGCATATGGACGAAGTCGGTCGAACCACCTGGGAAGCCTTCGAGGCCAGCCTGCTGACCGGCGGCTGGAAGGACTATCGCGACAACCGCAACCCGGCGATCACCTGGCAGCTGTGCGCCGCCACCGCGCCGCGCCCGAACGAGTGCGTCAGCGCCAATGCCTACTATCTGACCGGCAGCCTGATGGTCGAGCTCGCCAAGCACATCACGGGTGCGCAGATGGCCGACTGGATGCGCCGCGCGCTGGCGGCACAGACCGCCGGTGCCTCGTTCACCGGCGCGGAGGCGCGCAGCGACTTCATGCTGGCCATGCTGGCCGAGGCTACCCGCACCGACACCCGCTGCATCGCCACCCGCTTCCGCTGGTACCAGGGTGCCGGCCTTGCCAGCGCAGCGCAGTACAACACCTTGTTCCCGGGCTGTCTGGACAGCGACAACGATGGCGCCAAGCGCTTCGACGACTGCGACGACAGCAACGCGGCGGTCAATCCGGGCGCGTCGGAACTGGCCGATGGCCGCGACAACGATTGCGATGGCCAGATCGATGAGACTGCGGTGGCCGAGTCCTCCGTCGCTGGCGGCGATTTCGGCGACAACTCCGGGGTTGCCACGCCGGTCGGCGCCGCGCCGATCCTGATCTCCGGCAGCTTTGCCGAGCGCCCGGCCGGCTCGGCGCTGGATGTGGACCACGTCCGGCTGGCCTCGACCATCGGGCCGGTCACGCTACGCGTCTGCGCCACCGGCAGCCCGGTGTTTGTGGGCGGCATCTCGACCAGTTTCGTGGGCTGGGGCCCGCTGGCCTCCGCGGTCTCGGGTGGCTGCGGGACGACCACGCACACCTTCGAGACCTGGCGCGGCTTCTGGGTCGATCGCGGCAGCAACAACACCCTGTCCGGCAGCTACACGCTGGAAATCACCGTGCCACCCGGCAACGCCTGGCCGCGCCCGGCCGCAGTCAAGCTGATTCGCGCCACCGATGGCAGCATCGACGCCGTGATCGATCCCGCCAATGTGCAAGGCGGCCTGGCCGGCGCCGAGTTGCGCTGGTACCAGACCGGCCAGGGCGAGCGCGCCCGCGGGCCCGCCAGCGATGGCGCCTCGCTGCAGGCTCCAGCGCTGACTGCGGCGGCCTTCAACGATCGGCGCCCGGTGCAGCTGCGCGCGCAGCTGTGGCGCAATGGCTTGCCGATCGAGGAACCCTCGAACCCGATCTGGTTCCCGAGCAGCGCGCACCTGAATCCGGTCACGCCCGACGGCCGCCACTCCGGCGCCTGGTACTCGCCGCGCCACAATGGCGAGGGTTTCTTCATCGAAATGCTGCCGAACAACCGCTTCCTGGCCTACTGGTTCACGTACGACCCGGCCTCCTGGAACAGCACCGTCGGCAACGCCCCGCAGCACTGGCTGCTGGCCGATGGCGTGGTCGACGGCAAGGTGCTGCGCGCCAACCTGACCCGCGTCAGCGGCGGCGGATTCGGCAGCGCGATGAACCCGACCCAGCTGGTGCTGACGACCGTGGGCGAGATCGAGTTCCTGTTCGCTGGCGACCACCAGGGCAGCGTGCACTACCGCGTCGACGGCCGCACCGGCGAGTTCGAGCTGGAACGCCTGACGCAGCTGCGCACCGGCGCCGGCACGCGCGGCCTGAGCGGCAGCTGGTACCAGCCCTCCTTGCGCGGCCAGGGGCTGATCGTCCAGGAGACGACCACCAACAACGAGCTGCTGGCGATCATGTTCACCTTCGATCAGTTCCGGCGCCCGGCCTGGGCGCTGATGCAGGGCAGCATCGCCGCCGACGGCAGCATCAGCTTCGCCGCCGCCCCGTTCCGCGCGCGTGGCGGCCTGTTCGGTCGTGGCTACCGCAACAGCAGCATCGTCAACGACGTCGCCGGCGCCGCCACGCTGACGCTGAGCTGCAGCAGTGGACGCTACACCATCCAGCTGCCAGCGATTGCCGCGGCGACGCAAACGCTGACGCTGGAACGCATCACCACCCCGCTCGGCGCCGGCTGCCCCAGCGCCCAGCCCTGAGCCCCACTGCCCGGGCGGCCAACGCCGCCCGGGCCTGGTCGCGCATCGGGCGGCGCTCTCGGTGAATAATGGGGCGCCGCCGCTGCGACGCCCCTGCCCGTGAAAATCGCCTCCTGGAACGTCAACTCGCTGAAGGTGCGACTGCCGCATCTGCTCGACTGGTTGCGCAGCGCGCAGCCGGATGTGGTGGCACTGCAAGAAATCAAGCTGGTCGACGCCGACTTCCCGCACGCGGAACTCGCAGAACTCGGCTACCAGGCCCAGGTCAGCGGGCAGAAGACTTACAACGGTGTGGCGCTGCTCAGCCGCACGCCGGCCACCGAGGTGCTGCGCGACATCCCCGGCTTCGAGGACCCGCAGCGGCGCGTGCTGGCCGCCACCATCGGCGATCTGCGCGTCATTGACCTGTACGTGGTCAACGGCCAGGAAGTCGGCAGCGAGAAGTTTCATTACAAGCTGAACTGGCTGGCGGCGCTGCGGCGCTGGCTGGCCGACGAGCTGAGCCGCCACCCGCGGCTGGTGGTTCTCGGCGACTTCAACATCGCCCCCGATGATCGCGATGTGCACGACCCCGCCGCCTGGCACGAGCAGATCCTGTGCTCCAGCGCCGAACGCGCGGCGCTGGCCGAGCTGCTGGCGCTCGGCCTGAAGGACAGCTACCGACTGCTGGAATCGGCCGGCGGGCAGTATTCCTGGTGGGACTATCGACAGGGCGGCTTCCGCCGCAATCTGGGCCTGCGCATCGACCTGGTGCTGCTCGCCGAGGCCTTGGTCCCGGCGCTGCGCGCCGCGGGCATTGACCGTGAGCCGCGCAGTTGGGATCGTCCCAGCGACCATGCGCCGGTCTGGGTGGAGCTGCAGTGACAGACGCGACCGAGCTGCTCGATGAGCAGGAGTACGAGGAGATCGATCGGCTGCTGGCGGACCTCGGCTCCGACGAAGGCTTGCGCCTGGATGGGGCCGACGGCCTGCTGACCGCCATCGTCATCGGCCCGGAAGCGGTCGGACCGGAAGACTGGCTGCCGGTGATCCTGGGCGGCGAGCCGCTCGGCATGCCCAGCCGCGATCTGCAGCGCCTGCTCGATCTGCTGCTGCGCCTCAAGGCCGGCATCGAACGCGGTTTGAACCTGCACAGTTATGACCCGATCTTCGCCGAACGTCAGCTCGAAGACGGCCAGCAGATCGTCGATTCCAGCGGTTGGTGCGAGGGCTTCAGCCTGGGCGTCGATCTGTCGGCCGAGGTCTGGGAGCAGCAGATGCAGGAAGACCCGGAGCTGCTGGACATGATGGCGCCGATCGTCGCGCTGGGCGTCGACGACGGCGTGTTCGCCGAAATCCGCGACCCGGAACTGTCGGCGCTGTCCGAGAGCGAACGCGAGGCGATGCTGCAACAGCTCTCCGGCGTGCTGATCGACCTGCGCCAATACTGGCAAGACCATGCGCCCGCTGCGGGACCGCCGTCGGGCACGACCTTGCATTGACGGCACGAGGGGAGAGCTGCGGCGCTCGCTGCGGCGCGCGGCGGTGCCGCGCAAGCGCCCCAGCTCTCCCCTCGTGCCCTCTGCTTTGCTTGAGCGTGCCCTCGTGCCCTCCGCTTTGCTTAAGCGTGCCCTCGTGCCTTTTGGCTTCAGCGGAAGCGATAGCTCACATGGCCCCAGTAGGTGCGTTCGGGGTTCAGGTAGTAGCTGGCGTCGCCGAGTTCGCTTTCGGAGATCGGATCGCGGCGGTTGCTGAGGTTGCTGCCATCGAAACGGAAGGTCCACGGGCCGGTGGTGTAACCGATGCCGGCGTCCCAGGTGGCGTAGGAACCCACGCGGGCGGTGTTGCGGGCATTCAACCAACGGTCACCGACGTAGCTGCCAGTGACGCTGAGGTCCAAGCCCTCGACCGGCGTCCAATCGAGGCCGAGCGCGGACAGATGCTGCGGGGACAGCTCGTGGCGGTTGCCCAGCAGCTGACGCGTGGCGCTGCCAAACAGGCGCACGGTGTCGCCGAAGCGGGTGTCGTGATAGGCGTAGCGACCGAGCAGCTTGAACTCGGGCGTGATCGCAAAATCTGCTTCCAGTTCGGCGCCGCGCAGGTGCATGGCGCCGATGTTGTCCAGACCCGGCTGACCGTTCACCGAAGCCGGCACCACCAGATTGCGGAAATCGAGATAGAAGCCCGACAGATCCCAGCTGAGGCGCTGGTCGGCGAGGCTGCCGCGCAGGCCGACTTCGCCGCTGGTGGCGTACTCGGGCTCCAGAATCTCGGCCTCGGCCTCGGGACCAAAATCGATCACCGCCGGCTTGAAAGTGTTCTTGTAGTTGGCATAGGCGGTCAGCGCATCGCTGCCGTCGTTCCACAGGCGGTAGCTGGCGCCCAAGGCGCCGCTCAGGCGGTTGATGCTGCGGCTGTCGCTACCGCCCTCCACCTCGGCGCCACCGGGCACGCGCGCGCCGGTGTCGCGGTCCTCGTTGGTGTGGTTGTAGCGCAGGCCGGCATCGAGCGTGAAGTCCTCGGTCGGTCGGTACTGCCAATCGGCGTACAGGCCGAGGAAGCTGCGCTCATCGTCGGTCTCGGTGATTTCGCTGATCGGGCGCGAGCCGGAGGACGGCGCACCGATGCCGGACAGCGGCACGCGATAGCTGAAGTTCTCGCTCTCCTGATCGCCCTGGCCGCCGAGCAGATCGGCACCAAACACCAGCGTGCTCTGCTCGCTCAGCGCGTAGTTCCAGTGCGCGTCCAGGTAGTAGTCGTCGGTGCTGCGGTCCTGGCGATAGCCGAGGGCGTTGTTGCCGCTGGGCGCCGAGAAGTTCTCGCCCAAGAAACCGCGCACCAGATCCTGGGTGGTATGCGAGAAAGCTGCGGTGGCCGAGAAATCACCCCAGGCGGTGGGCTGGCTGTAGCGCAAGGCCAGATGCACGCGGTCCTCGTCCATTTTGGCGTCGGACGGGTTGTGATTGCTGTCGAGCGGCACCAGCGGCGACAACACCGCGCCGGCGCGCGGTACCGGGCTGGATGGATCCTGGCGCAGGAAGGACAGGTCCAGATCGGCGCCGAACTCGCCGGCGCCGAGCGGCGTGCTCAGCCGATACAGCGCATGGGCGCGATCAAAGCCGGCGCGATCGGCCGACCAGTCGACCTGCTCGGAATCGATCAGCAGCGACTGCTGCACCTCGCCGAGCGGCGCCAGCGGCAGCGCCAGCGCGCCGCGGAAGCTGCCGCGACTGCCGGCGCCGATCGTGAACTGGCCCGGACCCTCGCCCGCGGCGTAGTGAATGACGTGAATGACGCCGACGAAGGCGGTGGCGCCGTAGCTCACTGGCGCGCCGCCGCGCACCACCTCGATGCGCTCGACGTTGGCCAGGTTCAGGCTGGCCAGCGCCGGCGTGAAGGCGCCGCCCCAGGGCACACCGTCGACCACCAGCAGGAAGGCATCGAACTCGCGCAGGCCCCAGAAGGCCGGCACCGTGGACGCCGGACCGCCATCGCCACCCTCGGAAATCTCCACCCCGGCCACACGCGCCAGCGCGCTGCGCAAATCGTTGGCGCCGCGGCGGCGCAGATCCTCGCCGGTGATCACGGTGACGCGAGAGCTGCCGCGCTCGACCGGCTGGGCGATCTTGCTGCTGGTCACCTCGATGGCGGGAATGCGGGTGTCGCCACTGGCTGCCTGTACCGCCGGGGCGGACAGTGCGGCCAGAACGGCACAGGTCAACAGATTGATCGGTCGGATGCTCATGGGCTGCGATGGGGCGGGTCGGGGCGCGCAGCGTATGCCCGTTGATTTTTCGTGAAATCGGGCGCATTGCGGAGCCGCGCTCATTCTGCCGGTGGATGTGGACAGACCTTCGTGCGTCGCCGGCCGGCAAGACCTGGCCGCCGAAACGACCGGGCGTAGCACTAGAATGCCGCTCCGCCTGCGCTCGACCCTCACTTCTGGTGTCTGCCCGCTACGTCCATCTGCGCCTGCACAGCGAGTACTCGCTGACCGACTCGACCGTCAGAATTGACGAGTTGGTACAAGCCTGTGCGCGGCGCGGCATGCCGGCGCTGGCGCTGACCGACGACAGCAATGTGTTCGCGCTGCTGAAGTTCGTCAAAGCCGCCGAAGGCGCCGGCATTCAACCGATCATGGGTGCCGATATCTGGGTGCAGGAAGCCGACACGCCCTTTCGGCTGACGCTGCTCTGCGCCAATCGCGCCGGCTATCGCAACCTCTGCATTCTGCTCTCGCGCGCCTACGCCGAGGGCCGCGCGCTGGATCGGCCGGTGCTGCAGCGCGACTGGCTGATCGGCCATACCGAGGGCCTGGTGGCGCTGTCGGGCGGCATGGAGGGCGAGATCGGGCAGCTGTTGCTGGCCGGCCGCCGCGAGCACGCCCGGCTGCAGCTGCATCGCTGGATGCGCTTGTTTGCGGACGCTTTTTACATCGAGTTGTCGCGCTGCGGCCGGCCCAAAGAGGACCTGCTGACGCTGGCGGCGGCGCAATTGGCGGCCGAGGTCGGCTGCCCGGCGCTGGCCACCAACGATGTTCGCTTCATTGATCGCGAGGACTTCGAGGCGCATGAGGCGCGCGTGGCGATTGCAGAGGGCTACACGCTCGGCGATCCGCGTCGGCCGCGCCGCTACAGTCCCGAGCAGTATCTGAAGACGCCCGAGGAGATGGCGGCGCTGTTCGCCGATCTGCCCGAGGCGCTCGAAAACACCGTGGATCTGGCGCAGCGGCTCAACCTGTCGCTGAAGACCGGTACCTACTACCTGCCGGAAGTGCCGACGCGCGAGGGCGAGAGCGCGGGCGAGCGCCTGGCGCGCGAGGCGCGCGAAGGTTTGGAGCGCCGGCTAGCCAAGCTGGAGGCCGGCCTCGGTCTGGCGATGCCGCGCGAGCGCTATCTGGAGCGCCTGGAGCGCGAAGCCGGCGTGATCGCGCAGATGGGCTTCCCCGGCTACTTCCTGATCGTCGCCGACTTCATCGGCTGGGCCAAGAGCAACGGCATTCCGGTCGGCCCCGGCCGCGGCTCCGGCGCCGGCTCGCTG
Source organism: Lysobacterales bacterium (assembly GCA_046346965.1). Classification (GTDB taxonomy): domain Bacteria; phylum Pseudomonadota; class Gammaproteobacteria; order Xanthomonadales; family SZUA-5; genus JAXMHB01. Next base: position 157,073 of record JAXMHB010000002.1, on the reverse strand, counting down.
GTCGCCTATGCGCTCGGGATCACCGATCTCGACCCGATGCGCTACGAGCTGCTGTTCGAGCGCTTCTTGAACCCCGAGCGCGTGTCGATGCCGGACTTCGACATCGACTTCTGCATGGAGCGGCGCGACGAGGTCATCCGCTACGTGCGCCAGCGCTACGGCGCCGACAAAGTGGCGCAGATCATCACTTACGGCTCGATGGCGGCCAAAGCCTGCGTGCGCGACTGCGGCCGCGTGCTCGGCTTGCCCTTCCCGGCGGTCGACAGCATCGCCAAGCTGATCCCGGCGCGGCCGCTGGACCTGACGCTGGAAGACGCCCTCGGGCTGTCGAGCAAAGCGGCGAAAGAACCCGAGCGCGTGTCCAGTGAGCTCAAGGCGCGCTATGAAAACGAGGAGGACGAGGCGCGGCCGGTGCTGGAGCTGGCGCTGAAGCTGGAAGGCCTGGCGCGCAATGCCGGCAAGCACGCCGGCGGCGTCGTCATCGCCCCCACCGCACTGACCGACTTCACCGCGCTGTACGTCGAATCCAAGGCCGACGCCGCGGTCGATCTGCCGGTCACGCAGTTCGACAAGGACGATGTCGAGGCCATTGGTCTGGTCAAGTTCGACTTCCTGGGTCTGCGCACGCTGACCATCATTCAGTGGGCGATGCAGGCGATCAACGAACGCCGCGCACGGGAAAAGCAGGCGCCGATTGATATCGATCTGCTGCCGCTTGACGACGCACCCACCTACCAGCTGTTTGCGCGCGGCGATACCGTGGCAGTGTTCCAGTTCGAATCCTCCGGCATGCAGCGCCTGCTGAAGGACGCCAAACCGGACCGTTTCGAGGATCTGATCGCGCTGGTGTCGCTGTACCGGCCCGGCCCGATGGAGCTGATCCCGAGCTTCTGCGCGCGCAAGCACGGCCGCGAGCCGATCGCCTATCCCGATCCGCGCGTCGAACCGATCCTGAAAGAGACCTACGGCATCATGGTCTATCAGGAACAGGTGATGCAGATGGCGCAGATCGTCGGCGGCTACTCGCTCGGCGGCGCCGATCTGCTGCGCCGCGCGATGGGCAAGAAAAAACCCGAGGAGATGGTCAAGCATCGCGGCATTTTCCGCGAGGGCGCGGCCAAGGACGGCGTCGAGGAGTCCAAGGCGGACGCCATCTTCGACCTGATGGAGAAGTTCGCCGGCTACGGCTTCAACAAATCGCATGCGGCCGCCTATGCACTGGTGGCCTACCAGACCGCCTGGCTGAAGGCGCACTACCCGGCCGAGTTCACCGCGGCGACGCTGTCCTCGGACATGGACAAGACCGAGTCGGTGGTCGACTTCCTGGAGGATGCGCGCCAGCGCGGCTTGGCCATCCGCCCGCCCTGCGTCAACCACTCGGTGTTCCAGTTCCGCGCCACCGACCCGCGCACGATCCGCTATGGCCTGGGTGCGATCAAGGGCGTCGGCGGTCCGGCCAGCGATGCCATCGTGCGCGAGCGCGAGCGCGGCGGGCCGTACCGCGACCTTTACGACTTCTGTCAGCGCGTCGATCTGAGCCGGCTCAATCGCCGCGTGCTGGAAGCGCTGATCGCCGCCGGCGCGCTCGATGCGCTCGGCCCCAACCGCGCCAGTCTGACCGCGGCGCTGCCGGATGCACTGAAGGCCGCCGAGCAGCGCAGCCGCGATGGCGCCGCCGGACAGGTCGATTTGTTCGGCGTCGGCAGTCAGGCGATCGCGCCGCCGCCACCGATGCCCAAGCTCGCCGACCAACCGCTGATCGAGCGTCTCAAGGGCGAGTACGCCACGCTCGGCTGGTATGTCTCGGGCCATCCGGTGGATGCGCTGGCGCCGTGGCTCAGTGAAATCGTCAGCTGCAAGCTGGGTGATGTGCCCGCGCGCATCCCGCAGGGCCGCAAGGGCCGCGGCGGCGAACAGATCCTGACGCTGGCCGGCATGATCGGCCCGGTGCGCAAGCGCGGCGACAACATCGCCTTCGTGCAACTGCAGGACGCCAGCGGCAAGCTGGAATCGGCCTTTTTCACCGACGCCTACGCCGAGTTTGGCGGGCTGATCCAGGCCGGCGAGATCATCGTGGTGGAGGGCGCCGCCAGCTGGGACGAGTTCTCCGGCGGCCCGCAGCTGCGCGTGCGCCGCGCCTGGCCGCTGCTGGACGCCTGCCTGCACCACGCCCGCGGCGTGCATCTGCGCGTGCACGACGGCGCCAGCGATTTCCACAGCGACTTAAAGCGCGTGCTCAGCGCTTACCGAGGCGGCAGCGCGCCGCTGACGCTGCGCTACGGCCGCGGCGCGGCCAGCCTGGAACTCGAATTCCCCGAAGCCTGGCGCCTGCGCCCCGACCCCGCGCTGCCCGGCCTGCTGCTCAAGATTCCCGGCGTGAAGTCGGCGGAACTGGTGTTCCAGAAGCGCTTCAGCGAGAGTGCCGCGGCCTGATCGGGCTGCACGCCGCCTTCAACCGCCGCGCGCGATGGTGCGCGCACCGCCAATCGCCCCGCGAGCACGCCTGTGATCACCGCCCACGCCTTTGTGCCGACCCGCGCTGCCGGGCTGGCGCGCTTGCAGCAGTTTCTGCCGGCCGCCGGCCGTGCCTATGCGGCCAGTCGCAATGAAGATCGCGGCCCGACCGAGGCGCGTCAGGTGTCGGCGCTGTCGCCGTGGATCCGCCGGCGCCTGCTGACCGAGGCCGAGGTGGTGGCGGCAGTGCTGACCAGGCACAGCGCGGCGGCGGCCGAGAAGTTCATCCAGGAAGTGGTCTGGCGCGGCTATTGGAAGGGCTATCTGGAAATGCGCCCCGGGCTGTACGCGCGCTACCTGGCCGAGTGCGATGCCCTGCGATCGTCGGCGAATGCTGCGCAACGGCAAGCACTCGAGCGAGCGCAGCAGGGTCAGACCGGCATTGAATGCTTCGATGCCTGGGTGGATGAGCTGCGCAGCAGCGGCTGGCTGCACAACCACACGCGCATGTGGTTCGCCAGCATCTGGGTCCACACGCTGAAACTGCCCTGGCAACTGGGCGCCGAGTTCTATTACGAACACTTGCTGGACGCCGATCCGGCCGCCAATACGCTGTCCTGGCGCTGGGTGGCGGGCCTGCACACGCCGGGCAAGCACTATCTGGCGCCCGCCGAGAACATTCGCCGCTACACGCTGGGTCGCTACGATCCGCAGGGGCAGCTCGATGAGCACGCGGCGCCGCAGACGGAAGATCGGCCGCCGCCGGCACCCATCGCGCTGCCGCCCGCCGCCGAGGTGCAGGCAGCGCGCGTGGCGCTGCTGCTCACCGACGAGGATCTGCACCCGGAGAGTTGGGCGCTGACGGCCGAGGCGCGGGCGGTGGCGCTGCTCGATCTGCCGCTCGGCGCCGATCGCCCGGCTGCGCGCTTCAGCGCCGGGGCGCGGGCCGATGCGCTGGCACGCGCGCGCCAGCATTTCGGCGTGGATGCGGTGCCGGTCGATGCCGCTTCGCTGTGCGCCTGGGCACGCGGCTGCGGCGTGCGCGAATTGGTGACCGCCTATGCGCCGGTCGGCCCGGTGGCGAGCGCGCTCGATCAGCTGGCGCCGCCGCTTGCGGCCGCCGGCATCCGTCTGGTGCGCCTGCGCCGGCCTTGGGACGCGCACTGCTGGCCGCATGCGCGCGCTGGCTACTTCAAGCTGAAGGCGCAGATCCCGCAGCTGCTGCAGACCTGTCTGCCGGCACTCGATACACTGCGCGCGGTCGACTGAGGCTGCTTCGATGCCCGCGCTCCGCGCTGCTGCGCTGTATTTCGCCCTGGTGTTCCTGCTCGGCTTCGCGCTTGGCAGCGTGCGCGTGCTGTTGCTGATTCCGCACCTCGGCGAAACCCTCGCCGTGCTGCTGGAGTTGCCGCTGATGCTGGCGCTGTCCTGGTGGGTGTGCGCCTACGTGCTGCGGCGGGTGCGCGTGCCGGCCGATTCCGCCAGCCGATTGCTGATGGGCGGAAGCGCGCTGCTCCTGCTGCTATTGGCCGAGTTCGTACTGTCGGTGTGGGTATTCGGGCGCACGCCGGCCGAGCACTACGCCAGCTATCGGTCGCTGGCGGCGCAGCTGGGCCTGATCGCGCAAATCGCCTACGGCTGCTTTCCACTGCTGCAGCGCGGCCGGCGCTGAGCTTCCCAAGGACCCTGGTCCGCCTTGCACTCGGCCGGGCCGGCCCCAATAGTGGCCTGCTCTGCTGCTGCGAGTGCCCGTCATGACCAATCCCCTGCTCGAATCCTTGCCGCTGCCGGCCTTTGATCGCATCGAGCCCGCGCATGTGCTGCCGGCCATCGACGCCTGTCTGGCGCGTTACCGCGAGCGCGTCGAGGCGCTGGTCGCCGGCGCTGGCGCGGCGCCCGACTGGGACACGCTGATGGCACCGCTGGAGGCCGAAGAAGCAGCGCTGGAACAGGCCTGGGGGCCGATCACGCATCTGCATTCGGTGGCCGACAGCGAGGCCTTGCGCGAGGTCTATCAACAGGCGCTAGACCGGATCACCGAGTTCAGCTCGGAACTCGGCCAGCATCGCGGCCTGTACGAGGCCATGCAGCGGCTGCGCCAGTCACCGGCTTTCGCCACGCTGCGCGCCGATCAGCAGGCGGTGGTCGAGCACGAACTGCGCGATTTCGAGCTCTCCGGCGTGGCGCTGGAAGAGCCGGAGCGCACCCGCTTCCGCGAGATCTCGCGCGAGCTGGCGCAGCTGGAAACCGCCTTCGAGCAGGCGCTGATGGACGCCACCGACGCCTATCTGCGTCCGCTCAGCGAGGCCGAGTTGACCGGCATCCCCGAGTCCGAGCGCGCACTGCTGGCGCAAGCGGCGCGTGATCACGACCGCGATGGCCATGCGCTGACCCTGCAGTTCCCGGTCTACAACGCGGTGATCACCTACGCCGACGACCGCGCCCTGCGCCAGGAGGCCTACACCGCCTACGGCACGCGCGCCTCCGATCAGGGGCCGCAGGCCGGTCAGTACGACAACGGTCCGCGCATCGAGCAGATCATGCAGTTGCGTGCCGAGGCCGCGCGGCTGCTCGGATTCGACAACCCGGCCGCGCTGTCGCTGCGCACCAAGATGGCCGGCTCGCCCGAGCGCGTGCTCGGCTTTCTGCGCGACATCGTCAGCCGCGCCCGCCCGGCGGCGCAGCGCGAGCTGGCGGATCTGGCCGATTACGCCCGGCGCGAGTGCGGCATCGAGGATCTGCAGCCCTGGGACGTGCCCTATGTGTCCGAGAAGCTGCGCCAGGCGCGCTATCAGCTGTCAGACGAGGAATTGAAGCCGTACTTCCCGCTGCCGCGCGTGCTGGACGGCCTGTACGGGCTGATCGAGGCGCTGTTTGGCGTGCGCGTGGTGCAGCGGACCGACGCGCCGGTGTGGCATCCGGATGTGCGCTACTACGAGCTGATCGACGCCGATGGCCAGGCGGTCGCGGCCTTTTATCTGGACGCCTACACCCGCGCCAAGAAGCGCGGCGGCGCCTGGATGGACGTCTGCCGCACGCGCTTTCGGCATGCCGCCGGCCTCGAGCGCCCGGTGGCCTATCTGACCTGCAATTTCGCGCCGCCGGTGGGCGGCAAGCCGGCGCTGCTGACGCACGACGACGTGACCACGCTGTTCCACGAGTTCGGCCACGGCCTGCATCACATGCTCACCGAGGTCGAGGCGCGCGGCGTCTCCGGCATCAGCGGCGTGGAGTGGGACGCGGTGGAGCTGCCCAGCCAGTTCATGGAGAACTTCTGCTGGACGCGCGAGGGCCTGGATCGCTTCGCCCGCCACGTCGATACCGATGCGCCGATGCCGGAGGATCTTTTCCAGCGCCTGCTGGCGACGCGCCATTTCCACGCCGGACTGTTCCTGGTACGGCAGCTCGAGTTCGGCCTGTTCGACTTCCGTCTGCATCTGGAGTTCGAACCCAGCCGCGGCGCACGCGTGCTCGATCTGCTGGAGGAAGTGCGCGCCGAGGTGTCGGTGCTGCGCCCGCCGGCCTGGCACCGCTTCCCGATGAGTTTCGGCCACGTCTTCGCCGGCGGCTATGCCGCGGGCTACTACAGCTATTTGTGGGCCGAGGTGCTGTCGGCCGATGCCTACGCGGCTTTCGAGGCCGCCGGCGTGCTCGATGCCGACACCGGCGCGCGCTTCCGCCGCGAAGTGCTCGCGGTCGGCGGCTCACGCCCGGCGCTGGCCTCGTTCACTGCTTTCCGCGGGCGCGAGCCGGCGGTGGAGCCGCTGCTGCACAGCTACGGGCTGGCCGCCTGATCAACCCAGCTTGTCGAGCTGATCGCGATAGCCGCGCGACAGCTTGAGCTCGTGGCCGCCACTGACGTCGACGAAATACTCGCCGTTGATGTGCGGCCGCAGACGCTCAACAAAGCGCGTGTGCACGATGGTCGAGCGGTGGATGCGCACGAAGCGCTCGGGCGGCAGGCGCTCGGCCAGTTCGCGCAGCGAGGCGCGCGCGATGTGGTTGTGGTCGGCGGTGTGCACGACCACATAGTCGCCGGCGGCGTCGATCCAGCGGATCTCCGCCAGCGGCACGCGCAGCAGCGTGCTGCCGTCTTTCAGCGTCAAGCGGTCGTCGGCGCGTTCGCCCAGCGTGGTCGAACGCTCGGCGTGCACCAGCGCCATCAACCGCGCGTTCTGCGCCTCCAGATCCTCCTGCGCCTTCAGCTTGCGCGCGCGCTGCACCGCCTCGCGCAGACGCTCGTCCTCGATCGGCTTCAGCAGATAGTCGACGGCGTGCACCTTGAACGCGTCCAGCGCGTACTGGTCGTAGGCGGTGGTGAACACCACCAGCGGCCAGCGCGCCACCGGCAGCGCACGCAGCACGCCAAAGCCATCGATGCCGGGCATCTGAATGTCGAGGAACATCAGGTCCGGATCGTGCTGGCCGATCAGCCCCAGCGCCTCGCGACCATTGGCAGCCTCGCCGACGATCTCGATGTCGCCGATGGCGGCGAGTCGGTAGCGCAGACCGCGGCGCGCCAGCGCCTCGTCGTCGACCAGCAGACAGCGCAGCGGACGCTGCGCGGCGGGTTGGGCACTCATGCGGGGGCGAACTCCAAAGGCAGGGTGATGCGGATGCGGACGCCGCCCTCGGGACGGTTGTCGGCGCAGAAGCGCTGCTGCTCGCCGTACAGGGTGCGCAGGCGTTCGCGCGTGTTGCGCAGGCCGACGCCGCCGGGCTCCGGCGCGCCGGGAGCGAAGGCCGGGCTGCCGGGGCCGTCGTCGGTCAGTTCCAGCTCCAGCCAGCGGTCGTGCACGCTGGCGCGGATGCCGAGGCGACAACCGCGCTCGCTGCGCGAGACCGCGTACTTGATCGAGTTCTCCACCAGCGGCTGCAGGATCAGGCTGGGTACCAGCGCCTGCTCAGCAGCGGCATCAACGTCCACCTCCAGCAGCAGTCGGTCCTCGAAGCGCATCTTCTCGATCTGCAGATACAGATTCAGCACCTCGAGCTCGCGCTTCAGCGGCAGCTTCTGCTGCAGATCCTGATCCAGCGTGTAGCGCAAGAAGCGGCTCAGCGCTCCCAGCATGCGCTCGGCGGTGACGTTCTCGCGCTCCAGCACCAGCGTGGCGATGGCGTTCAAAGTGTTGAACAAGAAGTGCGGATTGAGCTGGTAGCGCAGCATCTTGAGCTGCGCCAGATTGGCCTGCGATTGCGCCGCCAGCGCGCGCTCGCGCGCGGCGGCGAGCTCGCGACCGCTCTGGATGCCGAACCAGAGCGCGCTCCAGCTCAGGATCACGTAGGCGGTGAAGCCGGAATAGGCGATATAGCCGAGAAAACTCGGCGGCCGGCACTCGTCCGGGCAGTAGTTCTGGATCGAGGCGGCGTAGATCACCGCCATCGCCGCGTTGATCGCCAGAAAGGCCGGCAAGGCGAAGGCCGCCATGCGCCACACCGGCAGCGGCCAGATGCGCTTGTACAACGCGTGCAGCGGCCAGGTAACGATCAAACCGCCGATCGCGCTGGTGATCGACACCGACAGATAGGAGATGTGCTTGCCGTGCGCCATGCCGGAGAGGAAATGCACGGCCAGAAAGCCCAGCCAGCCCGCGATCTGCAGCGGCCAGAAGGACAACCAGCGTGAGGGGCGGAACACGGCGCTCATCGCTACAGACTAGCGGCTCGGCGCTGCGCCGCGACACCATCCGGCGCATCCGGCGCACGCTTGAGCGCATCGCGCGCCAGCCGGGAACTTGACCTGCCGCGCGCAATCAGCGATCACAACGCGCCCCCAGCCCGGTGTCTTGCATGCGCACTTTGATCGACCCTCGCGTGTCCGCGCAGGCCAGCGCCTACGCGGCGCAGTTTGCCGCGGGTGACCCGTTTCGCCATGTTCAGATCGATGGCTTTTTCGCCAACGACTATCTGCAGCAGCTGCTGGCCGAGTTCCCGGCCTTCGAGCGCGGCAATGCGCGCAACGAGGCCGGCGAGCTGGCCGGCAAGAGTGTGGTCGAACGCATCCGTGCGCTCGGTCCGGCCTATGCGGCGCTGGATACGCTGATCCAGTCGCCCGAATTTCTGGCGCTGGTGGCTACCCTCACCGGCATCCCGGATCTGCTCTACGACCCGCACTACTTCGGCGGCGGCACCCATGAGAATCGCGCCGGACAAGATCTGGACCCGCACGTTGATTTCAACCGGCACCCGATCACCGGCTGGCACCGGCGCCTGAATCTGATCGTCTACCTGAACCCCGAGTGGGAGGACGCCTGGGGCGGCAGCCTGGAGCTGCACAGCGATCCGCGCCGTCCGGACAACCGCATCCGCCTGATCACGCCGCTGCTCAATCGCGCGGTGATCTTCGAAACCACCGAGTGGAGCTGGCACGGTTTCTCGCGCATTGCGCTGCCGCCCGAGCGCAGCGGCCTCAGCCGGCGCTCGATCGCGCTCTACTTCTACACGCGCGAGCGACCGACCGAGGAACTGGCCGACCCGCACTCGACCATCTACGTCGACCGCCCGCTGCCCGCGCATCTGCGCGAGGGCCACACGCTCAGCGCCGAGGACATGCAGACGCTGCGCGTGCTGCTGGCACGGCGCGATCAGCACATCCAGCGCCTCTACCGCGACGCCCAGTCGCGCGACGCCAACCTCGAACAGCTGCGCGATTTGCTCCGCCGCAGCCGCCTGAGCCGCATCGCCCACTGGGTACGGCGGCTGTTGGGGCGATAGCCCACGAGGGCACGTTCAAGCAAAGCGGAGGGCACGCGACAGCGCGAGCGCCCGGCGGCTGCGCCGACGGGCGGGATCGAGGGCACGAGGGCACGCAAGAGCGGAAGCTCAAAGCGGTGCGTGACTCCGCGGTGGCTGATCTTTGACACATGCTCCTGGCCTGCGCGCTTTTGCGTGCCCTCGTGCCCTCCGCTTTGCCTAAGCGTGCCCTCGTGCCCTTGCGTGCCCTGCCCCTGCTAGCCTGTCCCCCAGCGTGCGGCGGAGATGGCAATGGAGACGGAGCGGTCGATCATCGGCTGGCGGGAATGGCTGGCCTTGCCGGATTTGGGCATCCGCCAGATCAAGGCCAAGATCGATACCGGGGCGCGCTCGTCGGCGCTGCACGTGGTCTGGCAGCAGCGCTACGAGGCCGAGGGCGAGGCTTGGGTGCGGTTTGTGGTGGAGTCCGATGGGCCGGGGTCGCATCGGGTGGAGTGCGTGTCGCGCGTGGTGGATGAGCGCAACGTGACCGACTCCGGCGGCCACACCACGCGGCGGCCCTTCGTGCGCACGCGGGTGCAGGTGGGCGCCGCCAGCTGGCCGATTGAAATCAACCTGACCGATCGCCGCCATATGCTGTTCCCCATGCTGCTGGGGCGCACGGCGATGGCCGGGCGGCTGCTGGTCGATCCGGCGGCCTCGTTTATGCTCGGCGGCCCGATCGAGGACGACGCATGAAACTCGCCATCCTGTCGCGCAATCGCAAGCTGTACTCGACGCAGCGACTGATCGAGGCGGCGGAGGCACGCGGCCACAGCGTCAAGGTGATCGATCCGCTGCGCTGCTATATGCGCATCAGTCCGGGGCTGGCAGAGATCCACTACCGCGGCCGTGTGTTGGAGGGCTTCGACGCCATCATTCCGCGCATCGGCGCCTCGATCACCTTCTACGGCACCGCCGTGGTGCGTCAGTTCGAGTCGATGGGCGTGTACACGCCAAACACCTCGGATGCGATCCAGCGCGCCCGCGACAAGCTGCGCTCGATGCAACTGCTGGCGCAGCGCGGCATCGGCCTGCCGACCACCGTCTGCGCCGACAGTCCGGATGACACCGAGGATCTGGTCGAAATGCTCGGCACGCCGCCGCATGTGCTGAAGCTGGTCGAAGGCACCCAGGGCCAGGGCGTGGTGCTGGCCGATACGCGTTCGGCCTCGCTCAGCCTGGCCGAGGCCTTCCGCGGCGTGCGCGCCAATTTTCTCATGCAGGAGTTCATCCGCGAAGCGCGCGGCAGCGATCTGCGCGCCTTCGTGGTCGGTGGAAAAGTGGTCGCCGCGATGCTGCGGCAGGCGCGCGAAGGCGAGTTCCGCTCCAATCTGCACCGCGGCGGCAGCGCGCTGCGCGTGCGGCTGACGCGCGAGGAGCGCCAGACCGCGCTGGCCGCCGCCGAAACCATGGGGCTCGGCATCGCCGGTGTCGATCTGCTGCGCTCCGAGCGCGGGCCACTGGTGCTCGAAGTCAATTCCTCGCCGGGATTGGAGGGCATCGAGGCGACTTCCGGCGTTGATGTCGGCGGCTTGATCATCGAGCACATGGAAGGCGCCATTCGTCGGCGCGCACGCCGCTGATCCTCGCCGCGACCGCCGCGCACGCTTGAATCTGCCCGGCGGCGCCCGCAGACTCCGCGCCCAGAGGGGAGTAGCTTTACGCGGTCCGTCGTCATCACGTGCGCTACACGCGCACCGGCTGGGCCGGCGCATGCATCCATGCGCAAGCAAGACCTCGACCGCACAGCATGCGCGTATGGCCGACCGGAGTGTCGGCATTGTCCGCGTGGCAGGTCGAGGGTGGGTCCTCGTCCGAGTGCGGCCTTCAAGGCACGTGGCGATGGGGATCAGCGCATGGAAACAATCGGCAACTGGTGGATGTGGACCGGCTTCACGGTCCTGGTGATCGTCGCGTTGATTGTCGATCTGTTGGTCATGCGCCAGCAGGGCGCGCATCGCGTGTCCTTCCGCGAAGCGCTGCAGTGGTCGCTGATCTGGATCGGTCTGGCGCTGGTGTTCAACGTGGCGCTGTGGTGGTACCTGGATGCCACGGTGGGCCGCGAAATCGCCAATACCAAGGGCCTGGAGTTCCTGACCGGCTACCTGATCGAGAAGTCGCTGGCGGTCGACAACATTTTCGTCTTCCTGATGATCTTCACCTTCTTCGCGGTGCCGATCGAGTATCAGAAACGCGCGCTGATCATCGGCGTCATCGGCGCCATCGTGCTGCGGGCGCTGATGATCCTGCTCGGCGCGCTGCTGATCGCCAAGTTCCACTGGATCTTCTACGTCTTCGGCGCCTTCCTGCTGATCACCGGCATCAAGATGGCGCTGCATTCGGACGACAAGCCCGATCTCGAACAGAACCCGGTGATCCGCTGGGTGCGCAGCCACATGAAGATCACCACCGACTTCGACGGCGAGCGCATGTTCACGATGCGCGACGGCGTGCGCTATGCCACGCCGCTGCTGCTGGTGGTGGCGATGATCGGCATCACCGATGTGATCTTTGCCGTCGACTCAATCCCGGCGATCTTCGCGATCACCACCGATCCCTTCATCGTGCTGACCAGCAATGTGTTCGCGATCCTCGGCCTGCGCGCGATGTATTTCATGCTGGCCGACATGGCCGACCGCTTCCACCTGCTCAACTATGGGCTGGCGGCCGTGTTGTGCTTCATCGGCCTGAAGATGCTGATCATGGACTTCTACAAGATCCCGATCGCGGTTTCCCTGGGCGTGGTCTTCGCCCTCGTCGCCGGCTCGATGGTGGCCTCGCTGCTGCTGCCGGCCAAGAACGAGAACGCCTGAAGGAAGGGCAGACACGCGGCGCTGGCGCCGCGTGTCTGCGCCTGACCCCACGCGTGCATCAGGTCATCAGGGTCAGTTTGGATCGACGCTGAAGTCCACGCGCAGTCGGGCGCCAGCCGGTAGCGGAACGACTTTGCTGGTATCGGCCGCGCCGGCGGCGACCATGATCGTGTAAGTGCCCGCCGGCAGATCGTCGAACTGATACTCGCCACTGCCGTCGGTCTGGGCGCCGCGGGCCTCCCGCAAGCAACTGCATTGCAACGTCACCAGTGCTGCATTCAGCGCTTTGCCGCGTGTATCCGTGACCTTGCCGGACAGGCGGCTGACATCGGCGGCCAGACCCACACCGGCGCCGGTAGCAAGCACCATCACGAGTGCAACAGTTGCGGCCCAAGCTGCGCGCATAGGGTCTCCCTGCGGTGCGGTTGTGCACTACTCCAGATTCTGCACCTGCTCGCGGATCTGTTCGATCAGCACTTTCATGTCGACGGCCAGCTGACTGGTGCGGGCGTCGGTGGATTTGCTGCCGAAGGTATTGGCTTCGCGGTGCAGCTCCTGGGTGAGGAAATCGAGGCGGCGGCCGACCGGCTCGTGGCGGCCGAGCGTGCGCGCCATTTCGTCCAGGTGGACGCCGAGGCGGTCGAGTTCCTCGTCGACGTCCATTTTCTGCAGCGCAAACACGATTTCCTGTTCCATCCGCTGCGGATCGACGGTGGCGGCGATGTCGGCCAGCTTGGCGTGCAGCTTCTCGCGCAGCGCCTGGCGGATCGCCGGCAGCAGTTCGATCGCCGCCGCGCGCAGTCCCTGCAGCGCGGTCACCCGCTCCAGCATGATCTCGGCCAGACGCCGGCCTTCGCGCTCACGCGCCGCTTCCAGCGCGTCCAGCGCCTTGTCGACGACGGCGAGCACCTGTTTGGTCAGCTCCTCGGCGTCGTACTCGCCGCTGACGATCAGCCCCGGCCAGCTCAACAGATCGGTGGCGTAGCCGGCACGCAGATCGGCATGGCGGCGCGTCAGTTCGCTCACCAGACCGGTCAGCTGGTCCAGCAGCGCGTGATTGACGCTGAGCGTGGTCGGCCGATCGGGATCGCTGCGCAGGCGCGCCGACAGGTCCAGCTTGCCGCGTGACAGCCGCTGCCCGATGCGCTCGCGCATTTGCGGTTCCAGCGCGCGCAGTTCCTCCGGCAAGCGCGTCGAGACCTCCAGGAAGCGATGATTGACCGTGCGCATCTCCAGCCGCAGCTGACCGATGACCGTGGAAGCTTCGGCACCGCCGTAAGCGGTCATGCTGCGGGGCATCGGACGGACTCCAGTGGACCAAGGTGGGCGCATGCTAGCAGCGGCGGCCGCGCCGATCCGGTTTTGCCGCTGCCTTGAGCGGTTTCGCCTTAGACTCCGCCGCCATTTGGAAGGAGCGCCCCCATGACCCAGACCCGCAAGAGTGGCCGTCGCGCCGATGAACTGCGCGCCGTGCGCTTTGAACGCCAGTACACGCGGCACGCGGAAGGCTCGGTGCTGGTGAGTTTTGGCGATACGCGCGTGCTGTGCACCGCCAGCGTCGACGAGCGCTGCCCGCCGTGGCTGCGCGGCACCGGCGAGGGCTGGGTGACGGCCGAGTACTCGATGCTGCCGCGCGCCACGCACACGCGCTCAGCGCGCGAGAGCGGCAAAGGCGGCCCGAGTGGCCGCACCCACGAGATCCAGCGGCTGATCGGGCGCTCGCTCCGCGCGGTGGTGGATCGGCGCGCGCTGGGCGAGCGCCAGATCGTGCTCGATTGCGATGTGCTGCAGGCCGACGGCGGAACCCGTACGGCGGCAATCACCGGCGCCTACGTGGCGCTGGTCGACGCTTGCCAGCATCTGCTGCGCACCAAGGTGATCCACAAGAACCCGCTGCACGGTCAGGTGGCGGCGGTCTCGGTGGGCATCGTCGACGGCCAGCCGGTGCTGGATCTGGATTACGCCGAGGATTCGGGTTGCGAGACCGACATGAATGTGGTCATGAACGATGCGCTCGGCTACATCGAGCTGCAGGGCACGGCAGAAGGCCATGCCTTCCGGCAGGACGAACTCGACGCCCTGCTGGCGCTGGCGCGCGGTGGCATCACCCAGCTGCTGCAACTGCAGCGTGAGGCGCTGGGCCATGGCTGAACTCGACCTGGTGCTGGCCAGCCACAACCCGGGCAAGCTCGCCGAATTGCGTCAGATGTTGGCCGGCGTGCCGATCCGGCTGCATTCGGCCGCGGAGTTTGGCGTCTCGGCGCCGGACGAGCCGGCCTGCACCTTTGTCGAGAATGCGCTGATCAAGGCGCGCCATGTCGCGCGCCTGACCGGGCGCCCGGCGCTGGCCGACGACAGCGGCCTGGTGGTGCCTGCACTTGGCGGCCAGCCGGGTGTGCTGAGCGCGCGCTTTGCCGGCGCCGAGGCGGGCGATGCCGACAACAACCGCAAACTGCTGGCCATGTGCGAGCACATGGACGGCGCCCAGCGCGTTTGCCGCTTCATCAGCGTCATCGTGGTGCTGGCCAGCGCCGAGGATCCGGCGCCGCTGATCGCCGAGGGCGCCTGGGAAGGGCGCTTGCTGCGCGCGCCGCGCGGCAGCGGCGGCTTCGGCTATGACCCGATCTTTCTCGATCCGGACTCCGGCCGCAGCGCCGCCGAACTGGCGCCGGAGCAGAAGAACCGGATCAGCCATCGCGGTCAGGCACTGGCGCGGCTGGTCGATCGCTTGCCTGCCAAATTGCGATGAATCCGCAGGCCTTGCCGCTGGCGCTGTACGTGCATCTGCCCTGGTGCGTGCGCAAATGCCCCTACTGCGATTTCAACTCGCATCAGCGCCCGGCTGCGCTGCCGGAACAGGCCTACGTGGACGCCTTGCTGGACGATCTGGATCTCGATCTGCCGCTGGCGCAAGGCCGCCCACTGCGGTCGATCTTCTTCGGCGGCGGCACACCCAGTCTGTTCAGCGCCGCCGCCATCGGCCGCTTCCTCGACGGCGTGCGCGCCCGACTGCCACTGGCGACGGATTGCGAGATCACGCTCGAAACCAATCCCGGCACCGCCGAGTTCGATCGTTTCGAGGGCTATCTGCGCGCCGGCATCAACCGCGTGTCCTTCGGCATCCAGAGCTTTGACGATGCGATGCTGCAGCGCCTCGGGCGCATCCATGGCAGCGCCGAGGCGCGCGCGGCGGTGCGCATGGCACGCGCGGCCGGGGTGCCGAACATCAATCTCGATCTGATGTACGCGCTGCCTGAGCAAACCCTGCAGGGCGCACTGTCCGATCTGGAGGCCGCGCTGGAACTGGCACCGGAGCACCTCTCGCACTACCAGCTGACGCTGGAGCCGCAGACCGTGTTTGCGCGCTTCCCGCCAGAGGGTCTGCCCGACGACGATCTGCTGATGGACATGCAGGAGGCCTGTCAGGCGCGTCTGGCTGCGGCCGGCTATGCGCAGTACGAGGTGTCGGCGTACGCGCAGCCGGAGCGGCAATCGCGCCACAACCGCAACTACTGGTTGTATGGCGACTATCTGGGCATCGGCGCCGGGGCGCATGGCAAGTACACGCACCCGGCCGGCATTCTCAGGCGCGAGCGCGAGCGGGTGCCGACGCGCTATCTGGGCGGCGCGCGCATCGCCAGCGAGCGCGCGGTGGCACCGCACGAGCGCCCTTTCGAGTACATGTTGAACGCCCTGCGGCTGCGCGCGGGCTTCGGCAAGACGCAGTACGCGCAGCGCACCGGGCTGACGCTGGAGGATCATCCAGGGTTTGCTGACGCAGTGTCGCGCGGTCTGTTGCTCCTACGCGAGGATGACGTCTGCGCCAGCGAGCTTGGCTATCGTTTCCTCAATGACACTATCGCCCTGTTCATGACCGCCGACAGCGCGGCTGACAGGCATCAACCTTTGGAATGACCATGACCGTGAAGACATTGCTCGCTCTGCTGCTGTTGGGCGCCGCCTGCGCGCAGGCACAAACGCCGGAGATCGCGCCGGTGGACCCGGTGGATTCCAAATCCTCCACCAGTTCAGTGACGGCAGAGGCGGTGGCCGGCGCCTACCGTGGCGATCTGCAACTCGGCAACCGCACGGTGCGTTATGCACTGGACCTGGACGCGCACAATCGCTTCGTCCGCCGCGAGGAAGTGCTGGATGACGCCGGCAAGGTGCAGGATCGCTACGATGCGGCGGGGGCCTACGTGATCTCGCAGGACGGCCTGCGGCTGGTGCTGATCGACCAGTACGGCGGCCAGCACGTGTTCGAGCGCATCGTCAACGAGGAGTGGCGCCCCTTCGACCTCGAAGGCATGACGCGCTCGGCGCAGGGTCGCATTTATCGCAAGGACGGCGCCGCGCCGACCAGCGCCGAGGTGCGGCTGCGTGCCGAAGTGCTGCGCGAGGGCAAGGCGATGCGCGCACGCGACTGTGCCTCCGGCATGGAGCTGCCGCTTGGCAGCGCGGCCGGCGTGCCGTCCACCAAGGCCAATGCGCAACTGGTGGCGCTGCAGGGCACGCTGGCCGTCGGCAAAAACGGCGTGGAACTGCGCAAGCCGAAGACGCTGGCCAGCCAGGACGACGCCTGTGCCGACAAATCCGGCGGCGCAGCGCTCGGGCAGATCTACTGGAAGCTGACGCAGATCGACAAGACGCTCGTCAAAGTGCCGGCCGGACAACGCGAACCACATCTGCGCTTCATCCCGGATACGGGGCGCTTCCTCGGTCAGGGTATCTGCAATCGCCTGAGCGGCAGCTTCGACATCGTCGGCGACATCATTCGTCTGCGCCAGATCGACAAACTCACCAGCCCCTGCCCGCCGGATGGCTTGAGCGACCAGACCATCTTCGCCGCGCTGACCTCGGCGAATCGGCTGTCGATGCAGGGCGATGTGCTGGAGTTCAAGGACGCCAAGGGGCGCGTGCGCGTGCGTCTGGAAGCGGTGCGCTGAGGCGCCCGCCGGAAGCGCGTGTCAAAGCTTCGTGACACGCGCTTCACATTTCGACTACATTGGCCGCCACTCCCCCACCTGAGTCCGGCTGATGCGTCTGCCCCTGTCCCTGCTGTTTGCTCTGAGCTTCTCTGGCCTCGTCCATGCGCAAGAGGCGCAGCCGGATGAAGCCGCGAAGGTCGAGGCCTTCCTCGCCAGCCTGAATTTCCAGCAGGGCCGCGTGGCGCTGCCGGAGGCCAAGGCGGTGCTGAATCTGCCGTCCGACTTCCGTTTTCTGAACGCCGCCGACGCCGAGCGCGTGCTGTCCGAGTACTGGGGCAATCCGCCCGGCAGCGATGCGATCGGCATGCTGGTACCGGCGGCGATCCCGCTCAGCGACAACGAGCGCTCCTGGGCCATCGTGCTGCAGTACCAGGACGATGGCTATGTCTCGGACGAGGACGCCAAGGAAATCGACTACCAGGAACTGCTGCAGGACATGCAGGAGAGCACGCGCGAGTCCAATGACGCGCGCCGCCAGCAGGGCTATGGCACGGTGGAACTGGTCGGCTGGGCCGAGCCGCCGCGCTACGACGGCGCCAGTCACAAGCTGCACTGGGCCAAGGAACTGGCTTTCGATGGCGAGGCGCAGCACACGCTGAACTACGATGTGCGCGTGCTCGGCCGCAGTGGCGTGTTGGTGATGCGCGCGGTGGCCGGCATGGGCCAGCTGGGCGACATCAAACCCGGCATGGCGCAGGCGATCGAGGCAGTCGATTTCGAACCGGGCGCGCGCTACGCCGATTTCAACGCGGACACCGACCGCGTCGCGGAATACGGACTGGCGGCGCTGGTCGCGGGCGGCATTGCCGCCAAGACCGGTCTGCTCAGCAAATTGCTGGCGCTGCTGCTGGCCGCCAAGAAGCTGGTGGTCGTGGCGATAGGCGCGATCGCGGTCGGCATCGGCAAGCTGTTCGGCAAAAAGAAGGCCGAAGGCGAGTAAGCCTGAAAGCGGGCCGGGCGGCAGCGCCCGGCCCTGGCGGCCTCATTCGGCGACGCCGCGCACCATCACGCGCTTGCCGTACAGGTGCTGCTCGTAGCCGTCCACCGGCGGCTCCACCAGCGCCACGTCGCGAAAGCCGATCTTGCGCATGATCCAGAGCAAGCCCTCGGTATCCGGCGCCAGGCAAATGCCCAGCGTCGACGCCTCGGCGGCGTGGGTTTCGTCGGTCTCGTCGATGATGCCGAAGCTGCCCTTGAGCGGCCGCACAAAACGATAGTTGCCCCAGTCGACGAAGCCACGCATGCCCGGCACCACCTGAGTTTCGACCAGACACAGGCCGCCCGGCGCGGTCAGCGCCCGCGCGCGGCGCAGCGCGCCGATCGGGTTCTCCAGGTGGTAGATCAGGCCAAAGCAGAGCACCAGCGGGTGCGTGCCGTAGCGCTCCGGCGTGGTGTCGTGCACATCGCATTGCTCGACGCGGATGCGCTCGGACAGGCCCATCGCCGCCAGCACCGCACGCGCATCCTCGACGTGCTCCTCGCGCGGCTCAATGGCGATCACTTCGCGCACGCCATGCTGGGTCAGCTGCCAGGAAAACCAGCCCTGGTGCGAGGCCAGATCGACCGCGCTCGGGATCGGCTGCGCGCCAAAATGCGCTCGCAGCGCGCGCGCCATCATGTCCACGCGGGTGGTGTGCACGGCATCCAGCGCGCCGTTGTGGTAGCTCGGCGTGACGGCGCCGCTGGGTAGCGGGAAGCGATAAAACCAGGTCTTGGCGAGCAATTCTTGTTCAGTCATGGGCGGATCGGCCTAAAGATGAGCGCGCAACGGGTCAGCACTCGCTGACCGCGCCGGCGGCGGGGAGTTCAAACGGGCGTCACGCCCAGGCGTTCGGCGAACCAGCGCGACAGATCCCGCACTTCCTCCGCGCACACCGAGTGCGGCATCGGGTAGCTGTGCCAATCGATAGGGCAGCCCAGCGCGCGCATCCAGTCGCGGCTCATGGCGCCCAGCGATTCCGGCACCACCGGATCCATGCGGCCGTGACCCATGAAAATCGGCACGCCCAGGCTCGGCGTGGCGGCCTCGGCCGGGAAGGTGTGGTGCAAGGGCAGATAGGTGGACAGCGCCACCAACCCGAGCAGGGGTTCGGTGCGGCGAAGGCCGGTGGCCAGGGTGATGGCGCCGCCCTGCGAGAAGCCGGCCAGGATGATCTGATTGGCCGGGATGCCGCGCGCGTTCTCGCGGGCGATCAGTTGCTCGATCGCCACGATCGAGGCGCGGATACCGGCCTCGTCCTGCTTTTGCGCGATGTCGACGCCGCCGATGTCATACCAGCCGCGCATGCGCATGCCGCCGTTGACCGTGATCGGCCGCACCGGAGCATTCGGGAACACGAAGCGCAGCGGCGGCCAACGCCGGCTGACCAGTTCCGGCACGATCGGCTCGAAATCATGCGCATCGGCGCCGAGGCCGTGCAGCCAGATCACCGCATGGCGCGGATGCGCGCCGGTTTCGAGTTCCACCGTTTCCAACAGTTGCGCCACTGGCAGCCATCCTGGTTTCAGACCGGCGGATTCTGCCGCAAGGGCCGCGGGCGCGCACCGATCAGGCGAGGGCGCGCACCAGCCAGGGGCGCCGCGCCAGCAACATCGTGAAGCCAGTCAGCAACCACAGTGCCACCAGGGGACCCCAGTCGATGCTCTGCGCGTCGGCGGGCGGCTGCGGGAAGTACCACAGGTTGTAGGCGAGCAGCAGACCCCCCAAGAGCACACCAGCGACTCCCATCACGACGCCGCCGACACCGCGCAGTCCCAGCATGCCGAGGCCAAACAGGATCACCGCGGTGCTGATCAACACATCCCAGGCCACATCCAGCCCCAGGTGCACCGCGTGCGCGAGACGCGCCATCGCCTGAGCATCAGCGCCTGCTGCACCGGCGTCCGCGAGCGTGGCGAAGATCGCCTGCTGCACCGTGAGCATGGCGAGGACGGTGGCGCCGGCGGCCACCCCAAAGCCAGCCGCGATCTGGGTCAGCGGCCGCCCCGACCACGCCGGCGTCGCGCAATGCAGGCCCACGCAGGCCACCGCCAGCAGTGGGCCAAAGGCAAAGGCCGCCGCCAGGGTCAGTACCTCCGGCATCGGAACAAAAGCGGCCCCGAAGTAGCTCAATACGGCGCTGACACCGCTGATACCGCCGATGCGGGACCAGCGAACTTGGACTGCGTGCGACAAGGACATGGCGTACTCCGATGGGGGCGCTCCCAATAACGCGTATCGGAACCTGGAGCGGACATGGCACGCAGTCCCGCGGCCTATACTGGCGGCCTGACCGTTCAGGTGAGTGCCCATGCGTCTGTCGATGTCCCGCCTGCTCCTGCTGTGCGCGCTGCTGCTGTCACTGGCTGCCTGCGGCAGCAAGGGCCCGCTGGTGATGCCTAGCGACCCCCCGCCGGAATCGGCCCAGCCCGCCGGCCAGTGAGCCTGCGCTTCACCAAGATGCACGGCGCCGGCAACGACTTCGTCGTGCTGGACCGGATGCAGGGCGCGCCCTTGCCGGATGCGGCGCTGGCGCAGCGCCTCGCCGACCGCCACATCGGCGTCGGCTGCGATCAGATCATGGTGGTGGAAGGCGCCGAGACCGGCTACGGCTATCGCATCTACAACGCCGATGGCTCGCTCGCCGGCCAGTGTGGCAACGGGGCGCGCTGCGTGGCGATGTACCTGAAAGTGCGCTACGGACTGGACTCGGGCGCGCTGCTGCACAGTCCGGCTGGTCCGATTGCGGTGCATTTCCCCGACGCCGACACCGTGGAGCTGAGCCTGGGCGCCCCGCGCTTTGCCCCGGCCGAGGTGCCGCTGAAGGCCGATGCCGCGGCACTGCGCTATGCGCTCAGCGTGGGCGGCCGGCAGATCGAGTTTGCGGCGCTGTCGATGGGCAATCCCCATGCGGTGATCGAAGTGGCAGACGTGGCGAGCGCGCCGGTCGCGACGCTGGGGCCGCGGCTGGAACGGCATCCGCGCTTCCCCGATCGCGTCAACGTGGGCTTTGTCGAACGCGTCGATGCCAGCCATCTGCGGCTGCGCGTGTGGGAGCGCGGTGTCGGCGAAACACTCGCCTGCGGCAGCGGCGCCTGCGCGGCGATGGTGGCGATGCGCCGCTGGGGGCGCGTCGATGCCGCGGTGACCATCGATCTGCCCGGCGGGCGCCTGGGCGTGCGCTGGGCGGGCGCAGAGGCGCCGGTGTATTTGTCCGGGCCTGCGGTGTTTGTCTTTGACGGGGAGTTCTACACGTGAGCGATTACCTGGATCTCAGTCCTGACCATGTCGCCGGCTATCTGCGCCGGCACGCCAATTTCCTGGCCGACTACCCGGATCTGGCGATTGCGCTGGTGATGCCGCGCGAGGCCGGCGCCGCCACCTCGCTGACCAGCTATCAGCTCGACGTGCTGCGCGAGAAGAACCGCTCGATGAGCCAGCGCCTGCGCGATCTGGTCACGGTGGCGGAAGAGAATCAGGCGCTGGTCGGGCGCGTGCATCAACTGGCCTTGCGATTGCTGCGCGCGCAGAGCTTCCGCGACCGCGTGCTGGCAGTCGCCGCCAGCCTGCGCGAGGACTTTCATACCGATCTGGTGCGTGTCTGTCTGATCGGCATGCCGCGCCTGCTGCTGGATGAGCCCTGGCTGATCGAGGTCGACGCCGCCGAGGCCAGTCTGACGCAGTTCGCCGAGGTGCGCGCCCGCGGCGAGCCGCTGTGCGGCCGCTTGCGCCCGGAGAAGCTCGACTTCCTGTTCGGCGAGATGGCCACGGAAGTGGCCTCGACCGTGGTGCTGCCCTTGGGCGAGGCCGGCTTTCTCGGCATCGGCAGCGCCGACGCCAATCGCTTCCATCCCGGCATGGGCACGGTGTTTCTGCGCCAGATCGGCGAATTGATCGGCACCGCGCTGCTGGCGGCGGCACGGTGACCGACGCCAGCCTGACGCTGCCGCCGCACTGGCAGCAGCCGGTCGAGGACTATCTGGCGCATCTGGCGGTGGAACGGCGGCTGTCGCCGCGCACCACCACGGCCTATCGCCATCAGCTTGAAGCGCTGGCACCGGCGCTGATCGAGGCCGGCGCCGGCCAGTGGTCCGAGGTGCGCCGCGATCAGGTCCGGCTGGCCATCAGTGCGGCGCACCGGCGCGGTCTGGCGCCCGCCAGCCTGGCGCTGATGCTGGCGGCGCTGCGCAGCTACTACCGCTGGCTGCGGCAGACGCGCTATCCGGAACTGCTCAACCCGGTGCAGGGCATCAAGCCGCCCAAGGCCGCGCGGCGCCTGCCGGCGGTGCTCGACGCCGATGCGGTGACGCAACTGGTGGAGATTCCCGACGACGAGCGCCTGTCCACGCGCGATCGCGCGCTGCTGGAGCTGTTCTATTCGAGTGGGCTGCGGCTATCCGAAGTCGCCGCGCTGCGCTGGCAGGATCTGGATCTGGCCGACGGCAGCGTGCGCGTGCTCGGCAAGGGCAGCAAAACGCGCATCGTGCCGGTCGGCAGTCTGGCGGTCGCGGCGCTGGCGCAACTGGCGCAGGAAGGTGGCCAGGACCCCACGCAGCCGGTGTTCGGCAACGGCCGCGGCGGTGCGCTGAGCCCGCGCGCGATCCAGGCGCGGGTCAAGCACTGGGCGCAGCGGCAGGGCATCTGGCAGCGCGTGCATCCACATTTGCTGCGCCATTCCTTTGCCAGCCATCTGCTGGAATCGAGTGGCGATCTGCGCGCAGTGCAGGAGTTGCTGGGGCACGCCGACATCGGCACCACGCAGGTGTACACCCATCTCAACTTCCAGCATCTGGCGGCGGTCTACGATCAGGCGCATCCGCGCGCCAAGCGCCGCAGCGGCTGATCCGCCGCCGCCCCTCAGGCCGCCTGCGCCAGACCGGCGCGGCCACGTGCGCGGCGCAAGGCCTGGGCGCCCCGGCGCAGCCGGCGCGGGCGCAGACGCGGGCTCCGCTGCCAGCGCCAGGGCCGCAGCAGCACCAGTGCCAGCACCACCCAAAAGGCTGGATGCGCCAGCAATCCCACCGCCTCGCGGGCGCCGGCCGGCGCGCTGGCACTGAGCAACGCCAGCAGCGACCAGGTCAGAAATGCCATGCGCGTCGCGCGCGAGCGGGCGAGTTCACGGGTCAGCGTCTGCATCGGGAGACTCCTCGGCGGTGGGTGTGGATGCACTCTCGGCAGGCGCCATCTCACCGGCTGAGACGGCAACGCGGGCGGTTCTGACTTTTTGCGGGCAAGGCTGTGCGCCCTACGCCGAAAGTCGGTGTCCGTTTTTTCGGGCAATTGCGCTGGCGCAGGAACGTGGCGCGTGCGACGCGCTACCCTCAGCAGCCTGTCGATCCGAGGCGGGCCCCGAATGTCTCTGCGTGCGCACTTCGAACCCAAGCTGTGGACGGTCTGGCGCGAGGGCTACGGGCTGGCCGAACTGCGGCGCGATCTGGTGGCCGGGCTCACCGTCGCCATCGTCGCGCTGCCGCTGGCGATGGCGCTGGCGATCGCCTCCGGCGCGCCGCCCGAGAAAGGCCTGCACACGGCGATCATCGCCGGCTTTCTGATTTCGGCACTGGGCGGCAGCCGGGTGCAGATCGGCGGACCGACCGGCGCCTTCATTCCGGTGGTGTTCGCGGTGATCGAACGGCACGGCTACGACGGCCTGGTGCTGGCAACCTTGATGGCCGGCGTAATGCTGCTGCTGGCTGGCTGGGCGCGCCTCGGGCTGTTGATGCGCTACATGCCGCAGCCGGTGATCACCGGCTTCACCGCCGGCATCGGCGTGATCATCTTCAGCAGCCAGTTGCGCGATTTGTTCGGCCTGCAGATGGACAAAGTACCGGCCGAGTTTCTGCCGAAGATGGCGGCACTGTGGAACGCCGCGCCCACGGTGAATCTGGCGGCGCTGGGACTGGCGCTAGGCTGCATCGCGCTGATCGTGCTGCTGCGCAAAGTGGCCCCGAAATGGCCCGGCTTCCTGATTGCGGTGGTCGGCGGAACGCTGGCGGCGATCCTGCTCAATCTGCCGGTCGAGACCATCGGCAGCCGCTTTGGCGGATTGCCGAGCGCGATGCCGGACTTCGCGCTGCCGACGATCACGCTGGAGCGTGTGCGCGCGCTGCTGCCGGACGCCTTCACGATCGCCTTTCTGGCTGGCATCGAGTCGCTGCTGTCGGCGGTGGTCGCCGACGGCATGACCGGCCAGCGGCACCGCTCCAATGCCGAACTGGTCGCCCAGGGCGTGGCCAACACGGCCTCCGCCCTGTTCGGCGGTTTGCCAGCCACGGGCGCCATCGCGCGCACCGCTACCAACGTCCGTGCCGGCGCACGCTCGCCGATCTCCGGCATGGCGCATGCGCTGTTCGTGCTGATCTTCATGCTGGCGCTGTCGCCGATCATGAGCTACGTGCCGCTGGCGGCACTGGCCGCGGTGCTGGTGATCGTGGCCTGGGGCATGAGCGAGATCGAACGCTTCCGCCACCTGATGCGCGCGCCGCTCGGCGACCGCGGCCTGCTGCTGCTGACCTTCCTGCTGACCGTGATGGTGGATCTGACGGTGGCGATCGAGGTGGGTCTGGTGGTCGCGGCCTTCCTGTTCATGCACCGGATGGCGACCACGGTGGAGGTGGAAGGTCATACGCTGGCCGACGAGATCGAGCAGAGCGGCGACGAGGTCGACATGCGCTCGCGTCTGCCGGCCGGCGTCGAGGCCTTTCGCATCATCGGGCCGCTGTTCTTTGGCGCCACCAGCCATCTGGAAGACGCCCTGCGCAGCTTCCGCGATACCGGCTATCCCAAGGTCTTCATCCTGCGCACCCGCCTGATGCCGCTGATCGACGCCAGCGGCGTCAACACGCTGGAAGTGTTCATGGCGCAACTGCGCAAAGCGGGGACGCTGCTGATCCTGTCCGGTCTGCAGCCGCAGCCGCGTCAGGTGTTGGAACGCATGGGCTTTGCCGAGCGCGAGGGCGAGCTGCTGTTGGCGCGCGATTTCGAGCACGCGATCGAGCTCGCGGAAATCCACCTGGAGCACGCGCACCCCACGGTCGTGGCCTGAATCAGCCGCCCGGGACGATCAACACCTTGCCGGCGGCGTGCCCGGCCTCGACGTAGGCCAGTGCGTCGGCGCTCTGGCTGAGCGGGTAGCGGCGGTCGATCTGCGGCCGCAGCGTGCCGGCATCGACCAGCGCCACCAACTGCGCCAGTTGCGCGCCATCCGGGCGCATGAACAGATAGTGGTAGTGCACGCCGTGCTTGCGCGCGGAGCCACGCTCGCGCCGTGTCAGCCAGCGCAGTGCCCAGGTCAGCGGCGGCCGCAGGCCCCAGGCACGTGCGAACTCGGGCGTGGGCAGCGCGGTGATCGAAATCACGTGGCCACCGCGGCGGGTGATCGCGATCGAGCGCAGCAGCGTATCGCCGCCCTGGGTGTCGAGCACCACATCCAGATCGCGCAGTACCTGATCGAAGCGCGTCGCGCGGTAGTCGATCACCTCATCGGCGCCCAGCGCCAGACAGCGTTCACGATTGCGCGCGCTGGCGGTGGTGTACACCCGGGCGCCGCGCCAGCGCGCCAACTGCAGCGCCAGATGGCCGACACCGCCGGCGCCGGCGTGGATCAGCACGCGCTGCCCCGGCTGCAGGTCGGCACAGTCGAACAGCGCCTGCCAGGCCGTCAGCCCGGCCAGGGGCAGCGCGGCGGCATCCGCCAAGGGCAGCTGAGTCGGGGCCAGCGCGGCATCGGGCTCGGCGACCAGCGCGCGCTCGGCAAAGGCGCCGATGCGCTGCTTGCCAAGGCGCGCCACGATGCGATCACCCACCTGAAAACGCCGAACGGCGGCGCCGACCGCGTGCACGGTGCCGGACAAATCGTTTCCCAGCGTGAGCGGAAAGCGGTAGGGCAGCAGCGCCTTGGTCAGACCGGCGCGTGTCTTGAAATCGATGGGATTGACGCTGGCGGCAGCCACATCGACCAAGAGATCGTGCGGGCCGGGCACTGGCTCCGGGCGCTCGCCTACCCGCAGCACCGACGGTCCGCCGTAACGTTCGATGTAAGCGGCTTGCATCGGCAGGCTCCTTGGTCAGGGGCCTGCAAGATAACCCGCGGGAGCGCACTGCGCCCCCGCGGGCATCCAGACTCACAGCGACTGACCCGGTGCCGGCGGCGGCGGCGGCGGTGGGGGCGGCGGCGGCGGTGGCATGTCGAAACTGAAGCTGCGGGCGGCCTTCTCGGCCACCGCCACGTCCACCAACTGGGCGACGCGCTCGCGCACCAGCTTCAGCTCCACGCCCTTGCGACCGGCCTGCTGCTGCAGCAGATGCATGGCCTCGCGCGGCGTGCTCACCTTCTGGCCGTCTACTTCCTGGATCACGTCGCCGGCCTGCAAGCCTTTGTAGTCGGCATCGGCGTCCAGCACCAGCACGCCTTCGGTGGTGCCGAAGTAGCGGCCGAGACCGGCGTTGAGATTGCTGAGGCGCAGCCCGGACTGGCTGGAGAAGGCCATCACACTGAGACCCTTGCCGGCTTCGCCGACCGAGCGCTCGACGATCGCCTCGATACGCTCGTCCATGCCGGCACCGCCCTGGATGCCGTCCGGCGTGATCATCAGACTGCGCACGCCCGGCCCGCCAAACACCTGCACATTGGCCTGGCGTTCGGCCGTCAGCGTGGCGCTGCCCGCCTTGCCTGCGCGTTCGTAGCTGATCTGCACCTGATCGCCGGCCTTCATGTCACGCAGCGCCTCGCGCAGTGCCAGCGCCGGGCGCTCGCCGCCGATCGCGGCGCCGCGCACATGCGTGATGACATCGCCGGCGCGCAGGCCAGCCTTGTCGGCGGGGCCGTCGGGCGTCACCCCTTCCAGGCGCACGCCTTTGGCATTGCCGTCACCCAGAATCACGCCGATTACGGCGCGGTCCGGGTCGCCCAGGAAACGAAACATCTGCACGCGCGCATCGTTGCTGCCGAGCTCGCTCGACAGCTCGGCCATGCGCCGGCCCAGGTCCGCCATCTGCTTCTGTACTTGCTCGAGTTCCTGGCGTTTGGCGGCCATATCGGGCTCGTCGGCGGCCAGTGCGGCGCCGGAGATCGCCAGCAGCAGCGCCAGGGTCAGCGCTCGGGTGTGGGTATGCATTTACGTTCTCTCTGTCATTCAGGGGCTATGCCTGCGCAAAGACGCAGCCCGGCCTTCCTGGCCGGGTGCGCCGCCCTGTCGCTCAATCCAGGCGGGTCTTGAGCAGCAGGGTACCGGTATCGGCACGGGTCGTGGTCTTGAGCTCTTCCAGCAGACGCACGCGTTCACGCCAGAGTTCGGGCGAGCGCCGACCGTGATCGGCGAGTCCCACATCGACCAGCGCCAGATCGCTCTGGATGGCGTTCTCCCAGGCGTACTTGACGCTGTCGATGTCGGGGTTCTGCGCGCGCAGGCCGCGGATTTCCGCTTCCAGCGCCTGCGAGCGCTGCATCAGGGCGTGGAGTTCGGGCACTGTCTGGGTAGCCGGCTCGCCCCCCGGCCGCAGCCACGGCAGCAGCGTCAGCAGGCCGAGACTGGCCGCCAGCGCCCACCAGGCCGAGCGCGGTGTGCGCCGCGGCGGCGCTTGCAGGCGGCGCGCCAACTGCGGCCATGCATCGGCCGGGGGCGACTCCAGCGGCAGCGCTGCGAGCCGGGCGCTCAGCAGGGCATCGTCGCGGGATTCCATGATCCTTCCTCCTC
The DNA here is from genome assembly GCA_046346965.1 of Lysobacterales bacterium. Taxonomy (GTDB): domain Bacteria; phylum Pseudomonadota; class Gammaproteobacteria; order Xanthomonadales; family SZUA-5; genus JAXMHB01. The sequence continues at coordinate 129,409 of JAXMHB010000002.1, read as the reverse complement.
ACTCAACAGATCGCGCAGCCGGGCGCTGGCGCGCGCCACCTGCGACTTCGAAAAACTCACCGTGCGATCGAAGGACCGCGCGATTTCCTCGTGGGTGTAACCCTCGACGTGGTACAGCCAGAGCACCGCGCGCGACAGCGCCGGCAGGCGCGCCAACGCGCGCTTGAGATCGTGCGCCGAGACCGCCGCCAGCGGGTCCGGTGCGCCATCGCTGTGCGCTTCCAGCGTGGCGGTATCCAACTCCTCCAGCGGCCGACGGCCGCGCAGGCGCATCAGCGCGAGGTTGACCGCGATGCTGCGCAGCCAGCCCCAAAAGGGCGCGTCCTGGCGGAACTGGCCGATCTGCTCGTAGACCTTGAGGAAGCAGTCCTGCATCAGATCGTAGGCCTCGGTCTCGTGGCCGAGCAGGCGCAGCGCCAGCGTGTACACCGGCCGATTGAAGGTCCGGTAGACCTGCTCGAAAGCCTCCAGATCACGCCGCTTCATCCGCGCGATCAGCAGCTCAGGCACATCGATGGCGAAAGAGGAGGCGTTCATACCCACCCTAGATGCTGCCCGATGGCAAAGCGTCGCAGGCGGCCGTAGTCAGCGCCAACAAACCCGCCGACGCAACGATCCGGTCAAGCTTGGTACCAGCTAGTGTGGTGTTCCGTAAATACGCATAAATAAGTCAAACGTGCCTTGCAGCCGCGCGGCCGACGGAATCGATGATCTGGTCAGCGCTCTTGTGCCATGTAAATGGCTCTGGATTTTCGTTGTAGCGGTCGAGGTAGTCGCGGATCGAGTCCTCTAGATCCTTGACGCTGGTGTGGGCACCACGCTTGATCCACTTTTCGCTGAGCGTGGAGAAGAACCGCTCCACAAGGTTCAGCCAGGACGCGGACGTCGGCGTGAAGTGGACGTGGTAGCGCGGACGTGCTGCAAACCAAGCGCGCACGGCATCGGTTTTGTGAGTGCCGTAGTTGTCCATGATGAGGTGCACTTCTTGGTCAGCGGGTACTGCGGCGTCGACGACTTTGAGGAACTGCAGGAACTCGGCGCTGCGATGGCGCCGCTTGAGTTGACCAATGACCTTGCCGGTGGCGACATCCAGTGCAGCAAACAACGATGTGGTGCCGTGGCGCTTGTAGTCGTGCGTCCGAGTCGCCGACTTTCCGAACGTCAGCGGCAATCCCGGCTGGGTTCGATCCAGCGCCTGGATCTGACTCTTCTCGTCGACACACAGGACCAATGCGCGATCTGGCGGCGCCAGATACAGCCCGACAACATCCCGCACTTTGTCCACGAAGTGCGGGTCGGTCGACAGCTTGAAGGTGTCTTGCAGGTGCGGCTTGAGGACGAATGCGCGCCAGATCCGATGTACCGAAGTCGCCGATACGCCGGTCGCCTCGCTCATTTGGCGCACGCTCCAATGCGTTGAATTCGCGGGCTTTGTCTGGCGGACGCGGTCGATCACTTCCTGAATTTGCTCGTCGCTCAGGCGGCGCCCACGGCCCGAGCGTGGGGCATCACCCAATCCCGCAAGTCGGAAAGCCTCAAAGCGTCGACGCCACTTGGAAATGGTCTGCACCGTCGTCTGCATACGCTCGGCGATGACCCGGCTCGACTCACCGCTCGCCAACGCCAGAATGATGCCGATCCGGAACTTCTCGTCTGCCGCTCCCTTGCGAGTGTTGAGCCGAGCCTGCAACTCAGCACGCTCCGAATCGCTCAACTGCAAACCCAGAGGCGGACGTCCATTCCTGGCCATTGGCAGTTCCCAAGTCGATGATGAAGCATAGACCTCGGATCATTGATTTAGTTCAACTTATTTACGGAACACCACACTAGGGAACCTCTGAACAAGTATCGTGGCCGCGACGGCGGCCGAATCGGTCTCCAGCTAAAGTCGCCGAAGGGCATAGCCGGCTCTCTGGCCGAGGCGACTGACGACGCTGGGGGCCGATTCAGCCCCGTCCCGAAGGGTTGCGACCAGAATCGTCCGCCGCGTCGTTCCGGTCCTTGGCCAGAGAGTCCGGCTATGCCCTGCGGACCGCGCCTAGCGGCAGACGATTCTGACTCGCAACGCGGCTCACGAGACTTGTTCAGAGGTTCCCTAGACCTGAGGAACGCCCCATGTCGGTCGCACGCGCCGGAAATATCGTTCACCGCGCCTTTGGCTTGTGGTCGCTCTGCGCGCTGGCGCTGGCGCTGGCGCCGGCCGCGGATGCCAGCCAGTGCTACGGCAGCACCGCGCACGGGCGCCTGGAACACAGCGCCACGCTCGATGGCGCCGGCTACGCGCGCCCCTACAGCGCACTCGGCGTCGCCTGGGGCCGCACCGAGGTGCACGCCAGCGTCGCCGCGGTGGTGTCGGCGGCCTATCGCCAGCTGCGCGAGCAATCGCCCACGGTGCACTACGTCTATGGCGAGTCCGGTTGGCCCACCGGCGGCCCGTTCCCGCCGCATCGCACTCATCAGAACGGCTTGTCGGTCGATTTCTTCGTGCCGGTGCGCAACGGCCGTGGTCAGTCGGTGCCGCTGCCGACCTCGGCGCTGAATCGCTTCGGCTATGACATCGAGTTCGACCGCCAGGGCCGCTACCGCGATCTGACGATCGACTTCGCGGCGATGGCGGAGCATCTGTACGCGCTGCAGCGCGCCGCACAGGCGGCCGGCATCGGCATCGCGCAGGTGATTTTCGATCCCGTCCTGCTGCCGCGCCTGTACGCGACGCCGCGCGGCCCGGCACTGCGCCAACTGCACTTCATGCCGCGGCAGGCCTGGGTACGCCACGACGAGCACTACCACGTGGACTTTGCGCTGCCCTGTGCCGACCTTGCGCGCAGCCCGCACTGAGGAGCGCGGTTCAGCCGCGGCGAGGCGCGAGGGCCGGCGTTTGCAGCGCCAGCGCGCGCGCCCACTCGGCGCAGGCGCGGGCATTCGGGTGATAGCCATCGCTGGCGAAGGCCGTGGGGTCGGCCGGCACCGGCGTCGGGATGTGTAGCGCGGCATGCGTGCGCGCCACCTGGGCGCCCAGCCGATCCAGGCGTGCGCTGCGCCAGCCGAACACCTGCCGCAGCGGCGGCGGCAGCGCCGGAAAGCGCTGCATCGGCGGCACGCCGGCCAGCAGCAGACAGGCGCCGGGTGCGCGCTCGGCGACGCCCGTCAGCAACGCGTCCAGGCGCGATTGCCACGCACGGCCGGAGGTCAATCGGGTGACGTCATTGACGCCCACCGAGAGGAACACCCAATCGATCGGCGACTGCGCCGGCACCTCGCTCAGATGCTTGAGCAGATCGCCCACGCTGGCACCGTTGTAGCCATAGGCCTGCCAGTGCACCTGACACTGATGCTGCGCCGCCAGCGCGCGCGCCAACCGGCCGGGCATGGCGTCTGCCAGATGCTCGATGCCGACGCCGGCGATGATCGAATCACCAATCAGCACCAGCTTGCGATGCGGCCCGCTGCCGACGTGGCCCTCAGCAGCGCCCTCGGCAGGCGGCAACCGGCGCGCCGTCCGTCGCAGCCACAGTCCTTGCGGCAGCACCAACGGCAGGCTGATCCAGAAGGCCCATCGATGCCAAAGGCTGCTCATGGTGCGGTCGATCCGAGGGCTCGTGCAGACTGTGACGGCGATCCGCGCGAGCTTAGCATTCCGACCACTGCCATCGCGCCGGCCCCGGCCTGCCCGCCTTTCGCCCGCCGGGATTCAGCCACGCTGCGGCATCCTGCAACGCTCGCCCATCGGATCTGTCGCCGTGATGCCTTGGCTGGCTTTTGCTGCCTGCTGTCTGATCTGGGGCTCGACCTGGCTGGCGCACAAATGGGCGCTGGCGGACTTCACGCCGATGGGGCTGGCGACGCTGCGCTTCGTCTCGGCAGGCCTGTTGTGTCTGGTGATCGCGCGGGTGTCGGGCGAGTCCTTCGTCCGCCGCGAGCACCTGTGGCATCTGATCGCGGCGGGGCTGGTGCTGACTGGTCTCGCCAATGTGCTGACCGCCTGGTCTCTGCTTTACATCCCCTCCGGCGTAGGCGCCGTGCTGCAGGCGCCGATACCGGTGTGGCTGGCGCTGATGACGCTGCGCCGCGAGCCGCTGCGACCGCTGGGCTGGGTCGCCGTGCTGCTCGGCTTCGCCGGCGTCGCGCTGGTGATGTGGCCCGATGAACTGACCCACTTCGACGCACTGGCGGCGGCCACCTGCGTGATGACGGCCGCGGCCTGGTCGGCCGCCTCGCTGTACCAGCGCGCCCGTGTGCGCAGCGGCGGCCTGTTCGCCAATGCCGGCGTGCAGATGCTGTGCTCGGGTCTGATCGGCGTGCTGCTGACCAGCTACACCGGCGGCTACACGCATGTGGGCACGGTGTCCAAGGAGGCCTGGATCTCGGCGCTGTATCTGGTCATCGGCGGTTCCTGCGTCGCCTTCGCCTCCTACCAGTACCTCGCCAAGGTCTGGCATCCGGCACGCGCCGGCAGCTTCTCCTACATCAATCCGGTGATCGCGGTGCTGCTGGGCTGGGCATTGGGCGGCGAGCCGCTGGGCCACAAGCTGATCGTCGGCATGGGTGTGATCCTGGTCGCGGTCGCCGTGCTGCAAGTGGCCACCCGCGCGCCGGCCGCAGCAGCGACCGAACCCGATGTGGTCCTCGACAGCGAGCAAGCCGAGGCGCCGGGCGCGGCATCGCGGACGACGTCGGCTCGGTCCTAGCTGGGGCACGTCGGGGAGCAAAAGCGGGGCGGGGGTCAGGGGGCGAGGGACCAACACGGCAGCCGCTGCCTGACACTGTCGCCGGGTGTGGTGAAAGAGCAAGCGTCTTGGGGAGCAGAAGGCGTTCAAGCCGCCCCTAAACTGCGTCGGAGCTTGCTTCAACTTGACGACGGAACATCGCGCCAGCACCGCACTGCTGGTCCCCCGCCACTCGCCCCGGATCTGCTCTTGCAGGGCGCCGCCCTGGCGCCTGCCTGCCCGCGTTCGCGCCGTTTTCGCCGGCCGCCGGTCACGTTTGTACACGCCCGCGGCGTAGTCTAGGCGGCATTGCCCAACCGCCCGCGGGGACTCATGGAATCGACCGACAGCGCCGCCACGCCCGCCCCCGCGCCCGCGCGCTGGTGGCATGCCCTGATCGGTGCCTGGCAGTGGAATCCGCCGCCCTGGTGTCGCTGGCTGTATCGGCAGCGCAAGGCCGTACTCGGCGTGTGCGCGCTGCTGGCGGCGCTGGGCTATGGCGGCTGGTGGTGGGCGCATCGGCCGGTGCCGATCCTGCCGGATGCGCTGACGATCACGCTCAGCGAGCCCGGCGTCACCAATTACCGTGTCTCACCGATCCTGGTGCAGCGCCTGCATCTGACCTTCTCGGCCTCGGCAGCACCGCTGGAGAGCATCGGCAAGGCCGCGGCGGGCTTGGCGCTCGATCCACCGCTGGCCGGCAGTTGGACCTGGGACGACGACCGCAATGTGAGCTTCATGCCGCAGGAGGACTGGCCGGTCGATCAGCACTACGAGGTCCGGCTCGATCCCGAGCTGACGGTGGCGACGGGGATCAAGCTGGCGCCTTTCGACCTCACCTTCCGCACCGCGCCGTTCACCGCGCACTGGGATAACGCCGAGTTCTATCAGGATCCGCAGGACCCGAATCTCAAGAAGGCCGTATGGACGCTGAGCTTCAGCCATCCGGTCGACACTGCGCGCCTGGAAGCTGGCCTGGACCTGGCGATGGTCGACGGCGCCGGTCGCGCGCTGCCGAGTCCGGCGCATTCGGTGCAGTACGACGGCGCCCACATCACCGCCTACGTGCATAGCGCGCCGCTGCAACTGCCGCCCAACGGCGGCCGTGCGCAACTGACCGTGCGCAAGGGCATCACCGCCGCGATGGGCGGCTATGGGCTGGCCGAGGCCGCGGTGCGCGGCGTGGATCTGCCGGCGCTCTACAGTGTGCGCGTGGAAGAAGTGACGCCGACGCTGGTCGACAACGACCGCTACGAGCCGGAACAGGTGCTGATCCTGCGCTTCAACTCGGCGCTGCGCGACCGCGAGGTCATCGGCGCGACGCGCGCCTGGCTGCTGCCCGAACAGAACCCGAAGCTCAAAGCCGCGGAGCAGTCCACGCCCTACTATTGGTCGGAAGAGGAAGTCGACGAGGCGCTGCTGAAGTCGCTGACGCCGCTCGAACTCACGCCGATCGCCGCCGAGCGCGAGTACATCGAGGTGCACAGCTTCAAGTATCAGGCGCCGCCGGGCCGCAGCCTCTATGTACGCGTCGACAAGGGGCTCAAATCCTTTGGCGGATTCCTGCTCGGGCAGCCGCACAAGACGCTGTTCCAGGTTCCCGAGTACCCGCGCCTGCTCAGTTTCGTCGGCGACGGCGCCTTGCTCTCGCTGAAGGGCGAACGTCGCGTCACCGTAGTCACCCGCAATCTGCCGGCGCTGCGTCTGGAAGTCGGCCGCGTCGGCCCGGAGCAACTGCATCACTTCGTGCAGAACAACTCGGGCAGCTATGGCAAACCGGAACTCTGGAGCATCGGCGAGGACAGTCTGGTCGAACGCGCCGAGAAGCGCGTGCGCCTGCCGGCCGGCGATCCGGCCAAATCGCACTACGAGGGCATCGACCTCGGTGAATTCTTCACGCCCGGCAAGCACGGCGTGTTCCTGCTGTCGCTGCGCACCTTGAGCGAGGAGGACGATGCGCTGTCGCCGGAGGAGACCATCGCCAACGACGCCGGCGAGACGCTGGACTCGCGGCTGGTGGTGCTCACCGATCTCGGCGTGGTCAGCAAGCGCAACCTCGACGGCACGCGCGAGTTGTTTGTGCAGTCGCTGGCGCAGGGGACGCCGGTGGCGGGCGCCCGCGTGCGCGTGGTGGCGCGCAATGGCGAGACGCTGAGCGCGGCCGACACCGACGCCAGTGGCCGCGCCTCGCTGCCGGCGCTGGATGGCTATCGGCGCGAAAAGCAGCCGACGCTGATTTCGATCAGCGCCGGCGAGGATCTGTCCTTCCTGCCCCTGTACGGCGATGCGCGCACGCTGGACCTGTCGCGCTTCGACATCGGTGGCGACGCCAACGATCTGGACCCGGCCACGCTGAAGGGCTTCGTGTTCTCCGATCGCGGCCTGTATCGGCCTGGCGACACCATCAACCTCGGCTTGATCGTGCGCGCCGCCGACTGGAATCAGTCGCTGGCCGGCATTCCGCTGGAAATGCAGCTGACCGATCCGCGCGGCAGCCTGATCGATCGCCGCCCAATCACCTTGGACGCCACCGGCTTCGACGCTTACCAGTACGCGCCCTCCGAAGCGGCCCCCAGCGGCACCTGGACGGCGACGCTGTATCTGATCGGCGACGGCGATGCGCGCACGCAGATCGGCGCCACCAGCGTGCAGGTGCGCGAGTTCATGCCGGACACGCTGCGCGTGCGCGCCACGCTGTCGGCCAGTCGCGCCGAGGGCTGGGTGAAGCCGGACGGGCTGAGCGCCAGCGTGCAGGTCGACAATCTGTTCGGCACGCCGGCCCAGCAACGGCGCGTCGAGGCCACGCTGGTGCTGCGACCGGCCTATCCCAGCTTCAATCGCTGGCCCGGCTGGCAGTTCTACGACCCGATCAGCGCCAGCCAGGGCTTCAACGAGCCGCTGACCGAGGGCAGCACCGACGAAGCCGGCAGCGCGGTCTTCGATCTGGGCCTGGAGCAGTACGCCAACGCCACCTACCAGCTGACCTTCCTGACGCGCGCCTTCGAGCCCGGCAGCGGCCGCAATGTGGCTGCGCAAACCGGCACGTTGGTATCGAGCAACGATTTCCTGGTCGGCATCGAGAGCGATCCGGATCTGGGCTACGTCAAACGTGGCAGTCGGCGGGCGCTGAATCTGGTGACCATCGGCGAAGACGCCCAGGCCAAGGCAGTGGACGGCCTGCGCGTGGTGCTGATCGAGCGCCGCTATGTGTCGGTGCTGACGCGTGAGGAGTCCGGGCTTTATCGCTACGTCTCGCAGGAGCGCAAAAACCCGCTGTCCGACACGCCGCTGCCGGCCGCGGCCGAAGCCCAGCGCTATGCGCTGAAAACCGACGCGCCCGGCACCTACATCGTGCAGATCCGCGATGCCAGCGATCGCGTCGTCAACAGCATCGAGTACCAGGTCGCCGGCGACGCCAATCTGACGCGCTCGCTGGAACGCAATGCCGAGCTGCAGCTCAGTTTGTCGCAGCCGGACTACCGCGCTGGCGAGGAGATCGAGCTCAACATCCGCGCGCCCTATGTGGGCAGCGGCCTGATCACCATCGAACGCGACCGCGTGTACGCCCATGCCTGGTTCAAGGCGAGCACTACCAGCAGCGTGCAGCGCATCCGCATCCCGGCCGATTTCGAGGGCTCGGGCTATGTGAACGTGCAGTTCCTGCGCGATCCTGCCTCGGACGAGGTGTACATGAGCCCGCTGTCCTACGCGGTGGCGCCGTTCTCGGTCGACCGCGGTGCGCGCACGCAGCCGATCCAGCTGAGCCTGCCGCCAGTCAGCAAGCCGGGCGCCGAGATCGCGCTGGATGTGCGCACCGAGGGCAAGGCACGCGTGATCGCCTTCGCCATCGACGAGGGCATCCTGCAGGTGGCGCGCTACAAACTGGCCGATCCGCTCGATCACTACTTCCGCAAGAAGATGCTGGATGTGGAGACCGCGCAGATCCTCGATCTGGTGCTGCCCGAGTTCGCCCGGCTGGTCGCGGCCGCCGCGCCCGGCGGCGATGGCGAGGGCGCGATGGGCAAGCACCTGAATCCGTTCAAGCGCAAGTCGGAGCGGCCGGCGGTGTGGTGGTCCGGTCCCACCGACATCGATGGCAATCACCGCTTCCAGTTCAGCATGCCGGACCATTTCAACGGCCAGCTGCGGGTGATGGCGGTGATCGTCAGCCCGAGCCGCATCGGCATCGCCCAATCGAAAGCGCTGGTGCGCGGCGATTTCGTGCTGACGCCGACGGTGCCCACCCATGTGGCGCCGGGCGACGAGTTCGAGCTGCCGGTCGGTATCGCCAACACCGTGGAAGGCGGCGATGGCGAGGCGCTGGCGGTGCAGCTGTCGGTGCAGCTGCCGCCCGCGCTGACGCTGGTGGGTGCGCCGCCGGCGCCCTTGAACCTGAAACCGGGGCAGGAAGGCACGGTGCGCGTGCGGCTCAAAGCCGGGGAGGCGCTGGGCGCCGTGCCGGTGACGCTGACCGCGCGGGCCGGCAAGCGCGATGTGAGCCGGCGCATCGAATTGTCCTTGCGGCCGGCCATCGTCGGACGCCAGGACCTGCGTCTGGCGCGCGCCGACCGGCGCAGTGAAATCAAGGATTTGCGCGATATGTACCCAGAGCGCTCGCAGCGCCTGCTGTCGGCCTCGACCTCGCCCTTCGTCGCCGCCGATGGTCTCTCCGCTTATCTGGCCGACTATCCGCATCTGTGCACCGAGCAGCTGGTCAGCCAGGCGCTGCCGGCGCTGGTGTACCGCGCGCGGCCGGAGTTCGGCACCATCAGCGCGGGTAGTAACACCACTCAGCTCGATCTGATCGACGTGCTGCGCTCGCGTCAGAACAGTCAGGGCGGCTTCGGACTGTGGCTGGCGACGCCGGACGTCGATCCTTTCCTGACCGCCTATGCCGCGCTGTATTTGCTGGAGGCGCGCGAGCGTGGCGAGCAGGTGCCGGCGGATCTGGTGCAGTCGAGCAATCGCTATCTGGCGCAGATGGCCGGCGACTCCGCGCTGACCTCGCTGCACGATCTGCGCAGCCGCGCGCTGGCGACCTACGTGCTGATCCGCCAGGGCCAGACCGCCACCCATCTGCTGAGCGCCGTGCACGAACAGCTCAAGCGCGACTATCCGGACGCCTGGAAGACCGACACCATCGGCATGCTGCTGGCGGCCAGCTATCAGCTGCTGCAGCAGGCGCAGCCGGCGCGTGAACTGGCGCAGGGCGGTCTGGCGCGCGTCGGTGCCGCCGAGCCGCCGCGCTACCAGGGTTATCAGTATTACTACGATGCCGGCATCGACACCGCCTGGGTGGTGTATCTGGCGTTCAAGCACTTCCCGAGCGAGGCGCGCCGGGTGTCGGTGCATGCGATCGAGAATCTGCTGAATCCGATCCGGCAGAACCAATACAACACGCTGTCGTCGGCGCTGATCGTGCTGGCGTTGGACGCCTACACCGAGGCCAAATCCGCCGCCGGCCTGCCCAAGCTGGTGGCGGTGGGAGCCGATCAGAAGGAGCGCTCGATCGGCAGCGCCTACGGCGAGCTGGTGCGCGCGCCCTTCCTGGCCAGTGATCGCACGCTGTGGGTAACGCCGCCGGAGGCGACGCCAGCCTGGTATGTGCTGAGTCAGTCCGGCTACGACCGCGCGCCGCCCAAGGCGGTGCAGAGCGAGGGCCTGGAAGTGGTGCGCGAGTACCTGGACGATCAGGGTCAGGTGCTGAGCACGGTGCAACTGGGACAGGAAGTGACCGTGCGCCTGCGCCTGCGCGCGCTCGGCGCCGAGGCGCGCGGCTCGATCGCGGTGGTCGATCTCCTGCCCGGCGGCTTCGAGCCGGTGGTGCAGATGCCGCCGCCGCCCGCCGACAGTGGCGACAGCGAGGACGATGGCGACGGCTCCACCGAGACGCCGGTCCCGACGCTGGCGCTGCCGGGCAGCACGCTGTACACCCAGCACGTGGAACAGCGCGAGGATCGCATCGTGCTGTACGCCGATGCCGGCCCGAGCGCGGCCGAGTTCCTCTATCGCATCCGCCCGAGCAATCCCGGCACTTTCCAAGTCGCGCCGGCCTTTGCCGAATCGATGTACGAGCGCCAGATCTACGCGCAGGGCGGCCCCGCCGGCACGCTGGTGGTCAAGGCCAAGGACAGCCCCTGAGATGCGTGGCGGCGAGTACATCGAGTATCTGCAGGAGCTGCTCGGCGGGCTGGGCAGCGTGCAGGCGCGGCGCATGTTCGGCGGCCATGGCCTCTACCACGAGGGGCTGATGATCGGGCTGGTGGCGCAGGATCGGCTGTATCTGAAGACCGATGCCGAGAGCCAGGCGCGCTTTCGCGAGGCCGGCAGCGAGCCCTTCGTCTACCGCGGCGGCGGCAGGACGGTAGAGATGAGCTACTGGAGCGCGCCTGAGGAGGCGCTGGACGCCGCCCACGCGATGCTGCCGTGGGCGCGACTGGCTTATGCCGCGGCAGTGCGCGCGGCGGCCGCCAAAGCAGCCAAGCCGGCACGCCGGCGCCGCAGCGGTCAGACCTGAGGCTGACCGGCCGCTGGCACGGCCGCCCGCGTTTACTTCTGCTCGGGGACGCCTTGCTTGAGGAAGTCCTCGTACTCCGGCAGCACCGGCATCTCGTCGCGGTTCAGCAGGCCGTCGCTCTCTTCGCGCGCACGGAGCTGCTCGGAGCGGATGTAGTTGTACTTCTCGCTGCTGATCGCCGCCTCGGTGATGCCGTCACGCGCGATGGTCGGCTTCAGGAACACCAGCAGATTGCGGCGTTCCTTGGTGGTGCTGCGGTTCTTGAACAGATTGCCGAGCAGCGGGATATCGCCCAGACCCGGCACCTTCTGCACGGTCTCGCGCAACTCCTCGCTGGTCAGCCCGCCGAGTACCAGCATGCCGCCATCGGGCACCAGCACGGTGGTCGTCAGCTTGCGCTTGTTGGTGATCAGGTCGACCGCACCGGAGCTGTTAGGCGCCAGACTGGAGGCTTCGAGGTCGATGTCGAGCACCACGGCATCGCCGTCGTTGATGTGCGGCGTGACCTTGAGCTTGAGGCCGACTTCCTTGCGATCGATAGTCTGGAAGGGATTGACCACGCCGCTCTGACCACCGCCGATACCGCCGCCGGTCTGGGTGCCGGTGGACGCATATTGACCAGTGAGGAAAGGCACTTCCTGGCCGACGCTGAGCACCGCTTCCTGGTTGTCCAGCGTGATGGTCGACGGAGTCGACAGGATATTGGTGCGGGTATCGCCAGTGAGCGCCTTCGCCAGCGCGCCGAGGCGCACAAACTCGGTATCCGATCCCGGCAGACGTGCGGTGCCGAGCACATAGCCGATGTTCAGGCCACCGGCGCCCGCCAGCAGGCTGGGATCCTGGCTGACGCCGAAGATGCCGCCGGTACCGGTGCTGCCGGGGAAGTTGGTGCCGCCGATGAAGCCGCGATCGGTGAACTCGCCGTCAGTGGCCTGCCACTGGATGCCGAGCTCGCGCGCGGTCTGATCGTTGACCTCGGCGACGATCGCCTCGATCAGCACCTGCGCGCGACGGATGTCGAGCTGCCGGATCACGTTGCGCAGCTCACGCACCACGCTCGGTGGCGCCGTGATGATCAGCGCATTGGTGTCCTTGTGCGCGCGGATGAAGCTGGTGGCGCCCGTACCGCCTTCCTTGCCGCCAGTGCCAGGATCCTGGCCGAGCAGGCTGGCGAGCGAGGTCTCCAGGATCGGCACCAGGTCCTCGGCCTTGGCGTAGTTCAGGTAGACCACCTGGGTCGAGTCGCCCTCGCCCAGCGGCGTATCCAGATTGGCGACCAGTGCCTTCAAGCGCAGCCGTCGACCCTTGTCGCCGGCGATCAGCACGGAATTGGTGCGTTCATCCGCGGCGATCTTGTTGCCGGCGGCGTCATTGGCCGGCTGCAGCAGCGTCAGCGTGCGCACCACCTCGGCGGCATTGGCGTGATTGAGCGCGACCATCTCGATCTCGCTCTCGCTGGCCTGATCGAGGCGGCGGATGATGCTCTCGATGCGCGCGACGTTGCCGGCGCGGTCGGTGATGATCAGGCTGGACGATCCCGGATGCGGAATCATCTGCGCGCTCTGCGGAATCAGCGTGCGCAGCGCCTGCGCCATGTCGGCGGGCGTCACATGCTTGAGTTCCAGCACCCGGGTCACCATCGCATCCCCGGCACCGGCATCGAGGCCGGCATCGGTGCTGGCCGCCTGCTCGGGCACGATCTTGATCACATTGCCCGCCGGCACCGCGGCGAAACCGTTCACGCGCAGCACCGACAGGAACACGTTGTAGAGCTGATCCTCGTTCATCGGCGACTGTGAAATCACCGTCACCTTGCCGGTCACGCGCGGATCGACGACAAAATTCTTGCCAGTGGCCTCGGACACCAGACTGATGAAGGTCGTGATGTCAGCCTCCTTGATGTTGAGGACCTGCGTGCCGGGATCGACCGGCGCCGGTTCACCGGCATCGTAGGCCGGCGTCGCCGGCGTCTGGGCATAGACCGGCAAAGCCAGCGCGAGGGCCAGCGCCAGCCAGCGGGCCGGGGCGGCTTCCCATCGGTACACAGCGGTGCCTTCAGTGGTTTTCATCGCGGCATCCTGATCGCAGGCAGCGTTTGTTCATTGCCGTCGCGGTTGACCGTCAAGGTCACCGCACCAGCGGTTTTGAGGGATTCGAGCGCGGCGTAGCCAGACTCGATGCTGTCGAGTTTGCGGCCGTTGACGGCGGTGACGATGTCATCCGGCTTGAGCCCGGCCTGCGCCAGTTGCTCGCCGTAGACATTGGAGCTGACGCGCACGCCGGCCAACTTGCCGTTGATCATCACCGGCGCGACGCTGAAGGATTTGGCGATGCTGCCGGGATCGGCGATGGCCTGCTGGCGCACCGCTTCCCAGTCGATCGGGGCAGCCATCACCATCGGGTTGACGCTGCCGGGCGCGCTCGGCGCACCATTCAAGCCGATCAGACCATTGCCGCCGCTGGACGGGGCCGACGCCGCAGCGGCACTCGCCGGCGCGCGCGCGGCGCCAGCGACGCTGCCGCCCGCGCTGAGCGGGCGCAGGCGCAGCACTTCGATGCGGCCGGCGGCGTTCAGCACCACGCGATCGGGATAGATCGCCTGCACGCGAATGCCACCTGGGAACTGATCGCCCACCTTGTACACCTTCTCGGCCTGCTGCTCGTCGGCGATCAGCGCGCGCGCGCGGCCCTGATCGTTGTGCGAGCTGGTGCCTTTCAAGGTGAATTGCAGCGAGGTGTCCGGCGCATTCGCGTACGCGCCCGCGGCCGGATCGACCGCGGTGCCGAACAGATGAAACTGCGCCAGCGACAGCGAAGACTCGGCGCTGGTCGGCGCGCTGACCGGCGCCTCATCCAGCACCGGCGCCTCCAGCGGCGTCAGCCAGGTCCACAGCGCTTGCACCAGGGTCAGCGCCATCCACAGGATCGCCGTCGCCGCCACGGCGGCTGGCAACCAGCGGCTTTGCGCCCAGCGCGGTAGCGCGGCGAGTCCACTCATGCAGCAGGACCTTCAGGCGCCGGAGCCGGCGCGGGCGTCTCGCCCGCCGGCGCTGCGCTGCCTTCGGGGCGCGGTTTGCGGCTGCCAGAGCGACGCGAGCGTCCGCTGCCACTGCCGCCACTGCCGCGACCACCACCGCCGCCACCCGGCTTGCGCGGACCGCCGCGGCCCTTGGGACCGCGATCCTCGCGCGGCCGCGTCATCCGCAGCGGCGCGACGTCGGCGAGCAAATCCGCCGTGATCGGTTCGACCGGGATGCGCTGACCGATGTAGGCCTCGATGTCCGGCAGGCCGATGGCGTAGCGCTCGCAGGCGAAGCTGATCGCATCACCGCTGGCACCAAAGCGCGCGGTGCGGCCGATGCGATGCACGTAGTCCTCGGAATCTTGCGGCAAATCGTAGTTGAAGACGTGGCTGACATCGGAGATGTGCAGGCCGCGCGCCGCCACGTCGGTGGCTACCAGGATCGCCACCTCGCTGCGCTGGAAGCGTCCCAGCAGCGCCTGCCGCTTCTGCTGCGGCACGTCGCCCGACAGGATGGCGCTCGGGAAGCCGTGCTTCTCCAGCCGCGAATGCACTTGCTCGGCGGCAAACTTGGTGTTGACGAAGATGATCGTGCGCTGCGCGTCCATCCGCGTCAGCAGGCCGATCAGCAGCGGCAGTTTCTCTTCGCTCGCCGGGAAGTACACGCGCTGAGTGACGCGTGCGGTGGTCACCGAGTCGGTTTCCACCTTGAGCGTCTTCGGGTTGTTCATGTGCTCATAGGCCAGTTCGAGCACGCGATAGGACAGCGTGGCCGAGAACAGCAGGCCCTGACGCTCGCCCGGCGGCGGCATCTTGCGCAGCAGGTAGCGGATGTCCTTGATGAAGCCGAGATCGAACATGCGATCGGCTTCGTCCAGCACCACCACTTCCACCGAGCGCAGGCTGAACACATGCTGCTTGAGGTAGTCCATCAAGCGACCCGGCGTGCCGATCAGCACATCGCAGCCTTCGGCGAACTGCGCGCGCTGCTTCTCGTAATCGACGCCGCCGTACACCAGTCCCAGCCGCAGACCGGTCAGGCCGCCGAGCTGCACGGCGTCCTTGTGGATCTGGATGGCGAGCTCGCGCGTCGGCGCCAGGATGACTGCGCGCGGGTCCTGCGGGCGCCGCTCGGCATGCGCCGGACGCGTCAGCAGCCGCTGCATCAGGGTCACCAGGAAGGCGGCGGTCTTGCCAGTGCCGGTCTGCGCCTGGCCGGCTACGTCGAGGTGCTTCAGGGTGTCGGGGAGTGTGAGCGCCTGAATCGGCGTCAAGCGGGTGAAACCGGCCTCGTCGAGGCCTTGTTGCAGCATCGGATGCAATCCAAAGCTGGCGAAATCCAGATCAGTCAATACGCGTTCGGTCATCGAGTTCTGCAGTCCATGTCGTGTAGAAGGCGCCGTACGCGTCGTGACGCGTTTCGCATCTTCACCATCCGGGGCCGGCCGCTACGGCCATGGTGACCCTGGAAATCCTTTTCGATCAACACCTTGTGTACATCCTCCCAGCCCGGTTGCAGCTGCTCGACAGGGACACCACGGGTTGAAAACGGGCGCCGCAGCCACCACACTGCGCGCACCTGCCGCCAGCGGATCGCCGCAAGGCGAGCGCCTCCTGGGCGCACTGGCGGGCGCGAGTGTATCCCATTCCACCCCTGTTACGCTGGAGCCATCCGTGAGTGCATCCATTCCCCAACTCGGCGCCGCCGAATTCGAAGCCTCGGTCCTCAAGTCGGACACGCCGGTGCTGGTCGATTTCTGGGCGGAATGGTGCGAGCCCTGCAAGCGGATGAATCCGGTGCTGGAAGAACTGGCCGGCGAACTCGACGGCAAACTCAAGATCGCCAAGGTCAACGTGGAAGCCCATCCGACCATCGCCAATCAATTCCGCGTGCGCGGTTTGCCGACCTTCATGCTGTTCAAGAACGGCCAGGTCCACAGCACGCAGATCGGCGCGATCAGCAAGAGCCAACTGGCGCAGTTCGTCGCCAAGGCGATGTAAGCGCGCACAGCACGAGGGGAGAGCTGCGGCGCCTGCGCGGCATCGCCGCGCGCCGCAGCGAGCGCCCGAGGGCTACGCCGGCGGGACGGATCGAGGGCACGAGGGCACGCTCAAGCAAAGCGGAGGGGCGAAGGGCAGCACTGCGCTGGACCTCGTCGCCTGGCGCGTGCTAATTTCCGTCGTATCGCGCTCGCCGGTCTGGTTTGAGCGCTTCTGCGTAGCATCCCAGTCACGGCGTACGGCGCATCGCGCGCTGATCCGTGTGTGTTGTAGACCGCGCGACTGCGCGCATCCGCTGCATCTCCCAATCGCCCCCAATCAAGGCGCATCCCAGCTAAGCCCATGCATCTGACCGAATTGAAGCGGAAGACCGTTGAAGAACTCCTGGAAATGGCGGATGCCATGCAACTGGAGGGTGTCGCCCGAGCGCGCAAGCAGGACGTGATCTTCGCGATCCTGAAGGCACACGCGAAATCAGGCGAATCGATTTCTGGCGAAGGCGTGCTGGAAATCCTGCAGGATGGCTTTGGCTTTCTGCGTGCACCGGACACGTCCTTCCTGGCCGGTCCCGACGATGTCTACATCAGTCCCAGCCAGATCCGCCGCTTCAATCTGCGCACCGGCGATTACATCCGCGGCAAGGTGCGCCCGCCCAAGGAAGGCGAGCGTTACTTTGCGCTGCTCAAGGTCGATGACATCAACGACGAGCCGCCGGAGTCGAAGAAGAATCAAGTCCTGTTTGAAAACCTGACGCCCTACTACCCCACCCAGCGCTTCCACCTGGAGCGCGGCAACGGGTCGGCGGAAGACATCACCGGCCGCGTCATGGATCTGATGTCGCCGGTAGGCAAGGGTCAGCGCGGCCTGATCGTGTCGCCGCCCAAGGCCGGCAAGACGATGATGCTGCAGAACGTCGCCCAGGCACTGATGGCCAACCACCCGGAAAGCCATCTGATCGTGCTGCTGATCGACGAGCGTCCGGAAGAAGTCACCGAGATGCAGCGCATGGTGCGCACCGGTGAGGTCATCAGCTCCACCTTCGACGAACCCGCAGCGCGCCACGTCCAGGTGGCGGAAATGGTGATCGAGCGCGCCAAGCGCCTGGTCGAACACAAGCGCGACGTCATCATCCTGCTCGATTCGATCACCCGCCTCGCGCGTGCCTACAACACCGTGGTGCCCTCCTCCGGCAAGGTGCTGTCGGGCGGTGTGGACGCCAACGCCCTGCAGCGCCCGAAGCGCTTCTTCGGCGCCGCACGCAAGGTCGAGGAAGGCGGTTCGCTGACCATCCTCGGCACCGCGCTGGTCGAGACCGGCTCGAAGATGGACGAGGTGATCTACGAGGAGTTCAAGGGCACCGGCAACATGGAAGTGCACCTGGAACGCCGCATCGCCGAGAAGCGCATTTATCCGGCGATCAACATCAACCGCTCCGGCACGCGCCGCGAAGAACTGCTGCTCGGCCCCGAGCCGCTGCAGAAGATCTGGATCCTGCGCAAGCTGCTGCACTCGATGGACGAGACCGCGGCGATGGAATTCATGCTCGACAAGATGAAGAGCACCAAGTCCAACGACGAGTTCTTCCAGTCGATGAAGCGCTCCGGCTGAGCGTTGCGCCGCGGCGGCGGCTAGGTCCCCTAGTTGGCCGCCGTGCTTAAGCTGCGTATCGCGGAGGCGACGCCGCTGCCGACGCCGGCATCCTCGAAGCCATCGCGATGCAGCAGCAGCGCATCGCTGCAGGCGTTGCGCGCGATCACCCGCCAGTAGTACGTCTGTCCCGCTTGCAGTACCGGCTGCCAGCTGGTGGCGCGGGTTTCCGCGCTGGCGACGAGTTGGGCAAATGCGGGGTCGCTGGCGATCTGCACGCGGTAGTCGTAGGCCTGCGCGCTGGCCTGCCATTGCAAGGTCGGACTGCTGGCAACGGCGCTCGCGCCATCGGCGGGTAGCGTCAGCGCCGGTACCGCGGGCGGCGCATCGGCCAGCGTCCAGCGCAGCAGCGTCTGTCGCGTCAGTGCGCCGGCCACACCGCTCAGCGTGATGGCGTAGCTGCCGGGCGCCAGTCCGTTGTCGTTCAACGTCAAAGTCGCCACCCCCGGCACGCCGACTGGATTGGGCGAGTAGCTGGCGCTGGCGGGCGTCGGCAGACCGCTTTGCGACAGCGTGACGGCGCCGCCATAGCCGGCGATGCCTTCCAGCGTCAGTGGCTGGCGCCACGGCGTGCCGGCGCAGGTGCGCGCGCTGTCGCCCTCGATGCGCAGACGGAAACCCGGCTCCTCCACGCAGTTCAGGCACACCAGCGCGTAGTCCTGATCGGTGCTGTCGCCAGCGCCGGGCACACCATCGCCATTGAGCGCCTGCGCCAGCACGCGGATGCGCAGACTGGTGCCGGCAGGGATGCCGGGCGGCAGGATGATGCGTTCGACGTTGTTGAGGCGATCGGCGCTGCCACCCGGCATCGACTGACCGCCGAGCAGCACATTGCCGCGATACAACACGCCGCCGACCTCCACTTCCAGGTCCAGATCGTTGACCAGCGCCGGATCGGTAAAGCCGGGGGCGTCGCTCCACACCAGCGTGATGCGCAGCGGCTCGCTGTCACTGTGGGTGCGCGCGTACAGGCGATCGACTTCGCCCGGTTCAGTCAGCCGCGTGCGCTGGTCCTCGCTGAACTGCGGCGCCGTCGTATTCAACACCTGGCGCAGATGCACGCGCCCCCAGCCCTCGGCGCCGTTCGGGATCGGACTGCCGGCACCGGCGCCGGTCAATTCGACCGCACCATTGATCAGCGCCGCCTTGATCATCGCCGGGCTTGGCGCCACGCCGGCGTGGCTTGCTTTCCAGGCCTGGGTGTACAGCGCGGCGGCGCCGGCCACCTGCGGCGCCGCGTGTGAGGTACCGCTGGCGACCCGGTGGTAGAGGTCGATGTTGTTGCCGCCACCGACCCCGGAGCGGCCGCCCGTGATGGCCTCGCCCGGCGCCACCAGATCCGGTTTGACGCGGCCATCGGCGGCCGGGCCACGGCTGGAGAAATCGGGGATCTCGTCCAGGTTGTCGGCTGGCGCGGTGCTGCCGAGCGCGGTCGGCAAGGTCGGGCGGATGTTCTCGCTGGCGCCGACGGCGATCAGGTTCTTGGCGACCTTGGGCCGCGTCAGGCCCTGGTTGCTGACGTTGCCGGCGGAGAACACGAACAGCAGCGGATCGCGCGTGGGCGCCAGCGAGGCATCGCGCGTCAAGGCGTCGAACAAGGCGGCCAGCGCGTCGTAGTGGTTGCCGTTGACGCCGTCGCCCCAGGAATTGTTGCTGATGGTGGCGCGCACGCCATTCGGCCCGGCAGTGCTGACGGCATCGTCGGCGGCCTGCACATCGGTGCCGCTGTAGCCGGCGCGCAACAGCGGCAGATTGACCACGTGGGCGCCCGGCGCGATACCCATGCCGTAGTTGTAGCCCTCGGAATCGAGCGCCGCGTACGGCGGCGCGCCAGCGATGATCGAGGCCTGCAGATGGCCATGGCCGGCGGCGCCAGCGCTGGCCCCGCGCAACGGTCCGTTGATGGCATTGCTCGCGCCCACGTAATAGCCGCCGTCGCCAGGGATGCCGATGCCGTCATCGGCCACGGCGACCGTGACCTGATTGCCGTTGACGCCGAACTGCGCCAGCGGATCGTAGCCGGGCGGCGCCAGCGTCAGCGGATCGCTGTAGTTGCCGGCGACGATCAGCGCAGCCTTCTCGTCCTCCGCCAAGCGCGGGCCAGCCGGGTCGATGCCCAGCACCCCAGGCATTCGGGCCAGATCCAGCAGTCGCGCCGCATCCACCTCGGCGCGCAGGATCTCGTAGGGCAGTGACTCGGTGCTCATCCGCTGCAGCAGTTGCACGCCGGTTGCGCGCGCGGCTGCCGTCGCCGGCGCACCGCGCACAACGGCGATCTCCACCCGGCGCGGGCCGCTGGCGCCGTCCTGCACCACGGCGCGCAGATCCGCCGCGAGCTTGAAGGCCGGGTGATAGGCCAGCACGGCGCGCACCCGCGGCAGGGCGCGCACCCGTGCGGCCATCGCCGCATCACCCGCCACCACCCAGGCGCGCTCCGGCAGGTACTGGATCACGCGACCGCCCGCGGCCTCGATCTCCCGCAGCCACGCCTCGCGCACCGGCAAATCGAACTGCACCAGGTACTGATCCGCCGCGCCATCGGCGTACCAGGCGCGCGGATCACGCAGATCATCCGGACGCGCATCGGTGGTGGGATCGAATCGATAGCCGCGCAGCGACAGGGTGCTCGACAGCGCTTGCACGCTGGCCTCGGGCACTCCGACCGCGCGCAGTTGCGCGCGACTCGCACGCACGACCACATAGCTGCCGTAGTCCTCCACCACGCCGAGGGCGGTCAGCGGCGCGCGATCCGAGTCCTTGCGGATGTCGACCTGAAACAGCGACTCCGCGCTGACCGGTGCAACCGGAAGCAGCAGGGCAACCCACAACAGCCACGCGCATCTAGGCGTCATCGTGTACCAATCAGTACCGCAAAGCGCGCGATTGTACGGCCAGTGGCAGCGCCAGGGCCGCGCCTGCGTATGGAGCGATATCTCCTCGAACGATGCCGATGCCATGCACGCCTTGCTGCGTTGTGCCGCACTCCTGATGCTGATCGCCGCCAGCCTGCCGGCGCGGGCGGCCACCGTTTGCGTGAATTCCGCCGTCGGCCTGATCCAGGCGATCAACAGTTTCGATGCACAACCGGACGGCAGTCTGTACACCATCAAGATCGTCCAGGGCACCTACAACGTCGACAACGCGATGGGCTTTCACAACGTCCTGAACAATGTCGGCATTCGCTTGCTGGGCGGTTACACCGCGGGCTGCACCGGCCGCACGATCAATCCCACCAACACCGTGTTGGATGCTCGCAACATGGGCGGCAGCGATGTCGGCTTGCTGATCTACGGAAACACCGAGGCGGTGGTCGAAGGCCTGACCTTCACGCGCTTCCGCGGCGCCAGTGTGCTGACCCTGTTCCAGCTCGAGTTTGGCGAGGACCAGTCGCGACTGGAAGTGCGTCACTGCCGCTTCGTCAACAACGTCGTCTCAGACTCGGTGATCGACTTTGCCGGGTCGCGCATGCAGGTCAGCAACAGTCTGATCGCCGGCAACACCTTGACCAATTCGGGCGCGACGGCCGTCATGGTCGATTACAACATCGACGCCGACAGCGCGGCGATCGTCAACAACAACACCATCGCCAACAACAGCGGCGGCGCCGGCCTGACGATCACCTCGGCCAACGGCAGCTACCGACTGGGCGAAGCCACCAACAACATCGTGTATGGCCACACCATCGACCTCAATCTGGCGGGCTTTTTCTACCCCGACAACTCGCTGTCGGTGCGCAACAATCTTTACGGCACCCTGCTCGGGATACCGCTCACCGCGGACAACATCGTCGCCAATCCGCTGTTTGCCAACGCGGCGGCAGGCGATTACAGCCTGGCGCTGATCTCGCCCGCGATCAATTCCGGCGCCGCCACGCAGTACTACAGTTTCCCGGCCAAAGACCTGGCCAACACCACGCGCATCATTGGCAGCCGTATCGACCGTGGTGCCTACGAAAGCCCGCAAGACGACCTGAATGGCTTCATCGTCAGCACCACCGCCGACAACGGCAGCAACAGCAGTCCGTCGCCGGGCTCGTTGCGGGCGGCGATCAAAGCCGGCAATGCCGCCGGCAACCCCTACACGATCCGCTTTGCGTTGAGCGGCAGCTGTCCGCGCATCATCAACATCACCACCGCCCTGCCTGACATCACCGGCGAAGTCACCATCGATGGCAGCAGCCAGTCTGGCTGGCTGGCCAACAGCAGCTACGGGCGCTTCGATGCCACGCTGTGCCTGGTCCTGAATGGCAGCGGCAGTGTGCCGTGGGCCTTTCACGTGCCGAATGGCGCGAACAACGCGCACTTGACCGTCAAAGGCATGATGCTGGCCGGCTACACCGATGCGGCGATCAAACTGGAAGGCGGGCACGATCACCATGTCCTCGGCAATCAGATCGGCGCCATTGCCTTCACCAGCGACAGCGACAAAGGGGTGTACGTGGGTGGCAGCGCCAGCGGCACCTACATCGGCGGCTTCGACGATCCAAGCGCGGTCAATCTGATCGCCGGCACGCAAACTGCGGGCGTCTATCTGGAGAATGCGAGCGGCGGATCGGTGGTCGCCAACAATGTCATCGGCTTCCTGCCCGATGGCGCCGGGGCCGTGGGCAATGCGCTGGGCATCTATCTGTTCAACTCGCCGAGCAATCTGATCAGCTACAACTACGTGGGCAACAGCGCCAGCGCGGGCATCCAGTTGTCGGGCACCGGTTCGCGCCTGAACACGCTGCAGTACAACGTCATCGGCGTGAATGCGGCGGGCGTGCCGGCCGGCAACACCGGCGCCGGCGTGGCGCTGAGCTTCGGCGCGCGCGAGAACACCATCGGCGCACCTCAGACCGGCAGCTACGGCACCAACATCATCAGCCGCAACAGCGGACCCGGCGTCTGGGTCACGCCCAGCGGCGGCGCCGGCAACCGCGTGCTGTCGGGCTACTTCGACCAGAACGGCGGGCTGGCGATCGATCTCGACGCCAGCGGCCCGAGCACCAATCCGGCCAATCCCGGCAGCACCGGACCCAATCTGCGTCAGGCCTATCCGGTGCTGACGCAGGCCGTCCGCAGCACCGGGCCGACCAGCGACACCGTGCTCGGTACGTTGACCGCCAGTCTGAGCAACAGCAGCTACCGCATCGACTTCTATCGCGCCAGCAGTTGCGGCAGCAACGGCCGCGGCGTCGGCGGCAACGCGATCGGGCGTGTCCAGGTGCTGACCAATGCCGCCGGCGTCGCCAGCATCAACGTCGCGCTGGGCTTGCCCACGGGCAGCTCGCTCGGCGGCATCAGCGCCACCGCAACCGACCCCAACGGCAACACCTCGGAACTCGGCAACTGCGTGATCGAAACCATCGGCGTGCCCCCGGTGCTGTTCGCCAACGGCTTTGAGTAAGCGGGGAAGCACTGCTGCGAGCGGAGGAGCAGAAGCGGGGCGGGGGCGGGGGACCAACACGGCGGCGCTTGCGTGGCACTGTCATGGGTAGAGATTGGTTGCAGCGCAAGAGCGCCGGGCGCTCAGCCTCTGGAGGACTGCGCCCTCGGATAGCGCACCAGGCGCGCTTACTCCCACTGCGAATTGGCGACAGTGCCAAGCATGCGCTGCAGTGCTGGTCCCCTGCCCCCCGCCCCGCTTTTGCCCCCACGCACTTCCTACGGCGCCGAGCGCGGGATCACCAGCGTAAAGCGGGTACCCGCGCCCGGCGCGCTGCTCACCTCGATGCGCCCGCCCAGTCGGGCATGCACCTGATTGAAGACGATGTGCAGTCCCAGCCCAACCATGCCCTCGGCGCGCCGCGTGGTGAAAAAAGGCTCGAACACGTGCGGCAGATCCTCGCTGCTGATGCCCTTGCCGTCGTCGGCGAACACCAGTTCCACCTGGTCCTCGGCCAGCGCGCGGGCGCTCAGCGTCAGGCGCCCGGGCTGGCCCTCGGCAAAGGCATGGTGCAGCGCATTTTGCGCGAAGGTGGTGATGATCTGTCCCAAGGTGCCAGGGTAACTGTCGAGCACGATGTCTTTCTGACACTCGAGCGTGAAGCGGATCGGGCGACGCTTCCAGACGATCTCCAGGCTCTCGATCAGATCGTCCAGATAGTCGATCAGGACGAAGCGCCGGCGCTCGTCCAGGCTGCGGTCCACCGAGACCTGCTTGAAGCTGCGCACCAGATGGGCGGCGCGCGCCAGATTCTCCTCCACCAGCCGCGTCGCCTCGCCCACCGTGCTGGTGTACTGGCTGAGATCGCTGGGGCGCACGCGTTGTTCGGCCAGCTTGCGTTGCAGGTGACGGAGTTCCTCGCCTTGCACCGAAGCCGCCGTCAGCGCGATGCCGAGCGGCGTATTGATTTCGTGCGCGACGCCGGCGACCAGTTGTCCCAGCGTGGCCATTTTTTCGGCGACCACCAGCTGCGCCTGGGCGCCCTTGAGTTGCGCCAGCGCCGACTCGGCACCCTCCTTGGCCCGGGTGAGCTCCTGCGTGCGCTCATCCACCAGCTGCTCCAGCGCCAACTCGTGCTCGCGCACGCGGCGTACGTGGCGGCGCCACAGCGCCCAGCCGCAACCCAGCAGCAGCAGCGTGCTCAGCGTGGCGAACCAGGCGGTCTGCCAGAGCTGGGGCAGTACCTGGATGGGCACGCGCAGCTCGCGCGTGGACCACAATCCGCTGCGGTTGCTGGCGCGCACATGCAGCTCGTAGCGACCCGGCCACAGATTGCTGTAGCCGGCGACGCGCCGGCTGGCATCGGTCTCGATCCAGTCCGCATCAAAACCGCTCAGGCGATAGCGGTAACGCAGCCGCTGCGGCGCCGAATAATCGAGCGCCGCGAACTCGACACCAAAACGCTTGTGCCCGGCGGCGACCACCAGCGGCGTCGCCTGCGTGCCCGGCTCCTGTTCGACGCCGTCCAACCAGTAGGCGGTGGCCACCACCGGCGGTTCGTAGCCCCAGGGTTGGAAGCGCTCGGGCTCGACGATCGCCAGGCCCTGGCTGCCGCCAAACAGCAAGCGGCCGTCGCGCGTGCGCGTGTAGGCACGAAACCACGCGGTGCCGATGTCCATGCCGTCGGCGCGGCTCAGTTCGTGCACGCGATCCTGCTGCGGATCGTAGACATAGCGCTGCGTCCAGATCCGACCGGACGCGTCTTCCAGCAGATTGGCGCCAAACGGCCGTCCACCGATGCCGAGGCGCTGACTGACGGCCTCGAAGCGCGCGTACTCGCCGTTCCACTGCAGGAGTCGATACAGGCCCTCGGCGCTGTCGAGCCAGAGGCGCCCGCTGCGATCGATCAGCAGACCAACGATGCTGGCGCGCGAGAGATCGACCGCGCTGCCCGGCGCCGCGGCCACCACCTGCAGACGCTCGGCGCCGGCTTCGAGCACATAGAGGCCACCGGCGCTGCCCACCCACAGCCGTCCGCCTGCCTCAAGTGCCAGCGCGTTCACGTCGGCGGCGAGGCCAGTTTCACCTGCCAGATCAATGCTTTGCGCGCGTCCGACGGCAGGACGCCAGCGCGCCAGTCCGGTGTTGCTGCCGACCCAGAGATCGCCGCCGGGGTCGGCCAGCAGCACCCGCACGGTGGTGCCGGTGAGCCCCTGCGCGGTGCCGATCGCCGCGAAGTTCTGGCTACCGGGATCGTAGCGATACATCCCTGCCAGCGTGCCCGCGTAGACCGCACCGTCAGCGGTCTGCGCCAGACTGATGACCATGCCGTTACCGAGCGCGCCGGGATGCTCGGTATCCGGCCGCAGCGAGCGCACTACGCCGCGTTCGCGGTCGATGAGGTCGATGCCGCTGTCACGCGTGCCGGCCCACAGCAGGCCATCGCTTGCTTCCAGCACGCTGCTGATGCTGGGACTGCTCAGGCCAGACTCGCGAGCGGGCGAGTGATGCAGCACGCGGATGGCGCGGTTGCGCGGATCGTGGCGCTGCAGACCGCCGCTGTAGCCGCCGATCCAGATTTGCCCGGCCTGATCGATCAGAAAGGCGCGCACCTGCGCATTCGACAGACTGGAGTTGATCGAGGGGTCTGGGAGGTAGCGTCGGCGCAGCGCGCCGGTGTGGGCATCGACCACGGCGATGCCACCGAGCGCGCCCAGCCACAGTTCATCGGGCGTGGGCTGCACCATCGCCAGCACCAGCGCCTCGGTCGCGCTGGGAGCGTGCGCCAGTCCGGTCGGCATCGCATGCGCGAGGCCGCTGGCCGGGTCGAGCAGAAAACTGCCCGCCTGCGCGGTGCCGACGGCCACGCGGCCATGGTCCAGTGGATACAGGCTCATGATCAGCTGCCCGGCCAGTGGGCCGGTGCCATCTGCGCCGCCGGTGACCGCCTCGAAATCCGGGCTACCTGCGCGCATGCGCATCAGGCCGCCCCAGCTGCCGACCCACAGATCGCCTGCACGACCGGCCAGCAGCGCGAACACGCGCTCATCGTTGACCGACCCGCCGGAGGCGGCGCGCAGCCGATAGTGGACGAAGGTATCGCGCTCGGGATCGTAACGATCGAGGCCCATGCGCGTCCCCAGCCAGATCTGGCCCTCGCCGTCCTCCGCCAGCGCGCGCACCTGATCGTGCGCCAGGCTGCCGGCTGCACCGGGCTGATGGCGGAACGGTCGAAAACGGCCGCTGGCCGGGTCGTAGACCGATACGCCGTCGGCGTCGGTGCCGATCCACAACCGGCCGTCGCGCGCGACCAGCAGGGCGCGGATGAACACGCCGCCCAGCGAGTCCGGGTTGTCGCGGTCGCGTGCGTAGCGGCGGAAACGGTAACCGTCGTAGCGGATCAGGCCATTGGGCGTGCCGATCCACAACAACCCGCTGGGATCCTGCGCCAGCGCGGTGACGTTGTTGTCGGGGATGCTGTCGGCATCGCCCACCGACTCGAAATGCGCATCGCCCAGAGCCCGCGCCGCCAGCGGCAGCGCGCACGCCAGACACACGAGGACCATTCGCAGCAGCGCATGCATGGCGCCATCTTAAATCACTCGCGTTGGCAAGCGCGCAGCTTTCGAACTGTGCACCAGCGCACGCTTTTGCCGGGCCGCACGTGGCCGGGCGGCGCCGTCATTCGAAGCCGTTAGCGTACAAGGCATCACCGCTGCCGACATCCAGCACGAAACTGGCACTGCGCGCGGCATTGCAGTTGTCGATGGCGTTCAGGAACACCGTGTAACTGCCCACCGGCCCGGCGTTGGCGACGCTGACGATGCCGGTGGCAGGGGCACCCGTCAGTGTGCCGCTGAAGCCCGACGCCCCGGCCGCCAGCGTCACCACGCTGCCATTGTCGCTGGGTGCCGCCGACGGGATGACGCTGGTCGAACCACCGCTGGCGACGCTGCTGGCCGGATAGGTGCCGAGCACCGGCGGCGTGTTGGCACTCACGTTTACCTGCAGATCGGCGGTGCTGACCAGACCCCCGTCGGACACCTGGAAGCGCACGGTGCCGCCCACCGCGCTGCATTCGGCACCGACGACGGCGCTGATGGTGCCGGCGTTGTTGACGATGTCCGTGACACTGATGCCGGTGGCGCTGCCGCCGGCGATCTGGGTGACGGTCAGCAGCGCCGGGCTGGTCTGGCCATCGCTGACCGTGCCCACGGTGACCGCAGCCCCGGCCGGACTGCCCTGCTGACGGTTCAGCGCGGACACCGGCACGAAGCTCGGCGCCGAGTTCCCGACCGTCAGCTGGAAGCTGGCGTCGCGATTGGCGAAGCAGTTGTCGATGGCGCGGATGGTGATCGTGTGGGTGCCGATCGGCTGGGCGCCGCTCAAGGAGATCACGCCGTTGGCATTGACGCTGATGCCGCCGGTGTAGCTGCCGTCGGAGAGCACGGCGACGGTGGTGACGCTGCCGTTGTCGCTCAAGGGCACGCTGGGCGTGATCGTGGCATTGGTGCCGGCGCCCACCGAACTCGCCGCGTAAGCCAGTGTAGGCGCTGCGTTGGGCGTCACCGTGATCGGCAGATCGGCGGTACTGGTCAGGCCGCCGTCAGACACCTGGAACCGCAGAGTGCCGCCGACCGCCGAGCAGCCGGCGCCGACGCTGGCGCTGACGGTGCCGGCGGTATTCAGCAAGGAGCTGACCGTGATGCCGGCTGCCGTGCCGCCGCTGACCTGCGTGACCGTCAGGCTGCCGGCTGGCGTCTGGCCGTCGGTGACGGTGCCGACGGTCACCGCCGTGCCGGCCGGGCTGCCTTGTTGCCGGGTCAGCGCAGCGACGGGCGTGAAGGTCGGCGCGCTGTTGCCGGAGTTGATCGTGAAGTTGCCGCTCGACGCGCCCAGCGGTGCAGCGTAATCGTGTTCACGGACGCGCAGGCGCGCGCTGGTCGTGGCGGCTGCCGGCACCGTCCAGTTGAAACTGCCGGTGTTGGCGATATCGCTGGCAACCGTGATCGCATAGGTATTGCCGCCATCGGTCGACAGCTCGATGCTGACGCGCCGGTTGAAGCCGCCACCATTGGTCCAGCTGATGGTCTGGCTGTCGCCCGCATTGAAGGTGCCGCTGGACGGCTGCACGTTGGTGATGGTGTCAGCGACGCGATCACCGTTGCTGTCGCGGAACCAGCCGATGTCGCGCATCTGCTGGCGAGTGAGATCCAGTGTCAGCGGCAAGCCGAGATTGATCACCGGCTCCATCAGCAGATCCGGCGCGGCGCGCGTGTTCCAGTGCGAAACCGAGGAACCGAGTTCCAGCGGATTCGGCGTGTACAGCTCGACGCGGCCGCTGGCGTTGTCGCGCCCGCTGGTCAGAAAGCCGGACGCGATGCGCACGTTCGGGCCATCCCACAGCAGGTTGTTGGTGTTGAGCGCCGAGGCCGCGCGCTGCGCATTGGTCATTTGCAGCCAGGTGAGATTGCTGCTGCGATCCAACTGGTAGCGCGCCCAGATGTCGGGGAAGGCCGGCGTACCCGGAAAGGCGCCGGTGGTTTCATCGGTGAAGCTCAGGGAGCCGAGGCCATGACCCAGCTCATGCAGCACCACGATCAACAGATTGATGTTGCCGCCCGGCGAGGCATTGTCGAGTCCGTAGTAGAAACTGGTGCTGCCGAGGCAGGTCGAGCCGTCGACATCGCTGTTGAACTCGGCGCCGATCTCCTCGGTGGCAGCGTTCAAATCGCTGCCGTTCAATTTGTTGGCCAGCGCCACCGGATAGAAGGTCCCGGTAAACGGCGCGCCGCTGAAATCGCGGATCGCGGTGGCAGGACCGGCCGCCCCGAGCACGCCGCCGGCGGCATTGCACTGGCCGGGGAAAGGATTGAATTGTGCCGCCACCTCGATGCTGACGCTGCTGTCGAGTTCAGCGCCCCAGATCTCCCCGGCCCGGGTGAACACATTGCGCCGCTGCTGGCCGCGCGTGGTGCCGGTGTTGCCACCAACTGGCGACACCGGCGTACTGTCGTTGAAGCCCTCGCCAGCGGCATCACCGCTGGTGTCGAGCACGAAGGTGGCGGAATTGGGGCTGCGCGTCGGCAGCGCCTTGCTGCGCTCGATCAGCGCGTAGTAGTAGCGGTACTCGGCCTCGCTCATGCCGTGCAGCCGCGCCAGCTCGGCAACGCCGGTCTTGTCCGGTTCGCTGCTCGCCGGCAGCTCCGCACCGGTGCGCAGATCGCGCCCGAAGAAGCGACTGGCCTCGGCCACGCTGCCCGCGCACATCGAGGCGCTGCGGTCATCGTCGACCCGCGCCAGATAGACATGGCGAAAACGCCCCGACAGATCCAGCGCCACGCCGCCTCCGCTCGGCGAGTACTCGCGCAGGCCGGCACTGCTGCGACTGGTCGACTGCTGCAGGTAATCGGCGATGGCGCGATCGGTAGCGAGATCCTGGGCCCAGCCGGGCACGGCAGACAGCAGGGAGGCGCACAGGAGCAGTCGCGGGAGCATGGCGGGTCCGAGGCAAGGGGCTGATGACGCAGTGTAACTCGGCGCGGCTGCTGACGATCTGATCCCGCGCACAGCGCGGCCCGGCGCACCCCTGCGACCAATAGCTAATTGCCGCCTGAACCCCAGCAAAACGACGATGGCAACACGGCAGCAGCGCCTGTGCGCGGGGGCCGATTGCGATCAACGGGAGGGGTGAAACATGGCTGCATCTATGAATTGGGCCGCGGTCAACGCGGACCCGCGCTTTCGCGACCTGCATCGGCGCAAGACCCGCTTTCTGTGGGGCTTGATGGCGTTTTCGGTGGTCTATTACTTCCTGCTGCCCATCGGCGCGGCCTATTTCACCGACCTGTTCAAGACCAAGGTCTGGGGGGTGGTCAATTTCGGCCTGATCTTTGCGTGGTCGGAGTTCCTGGTCGCCTGGGGAATTGCCTGGATCTACGCACGCCGCGCCAACAACGAGTTCGACGCACTGGCGGCGGAAATCAATCGTGATGCAATGAAGACCGGAGGCAACCGATGAACATGCAACGTCTGCTCGTCGGTGCCGCAGCGCTGCTGCCGCTGCCGGCGCTCGCTCAGGGCGCCGTCGCGCCCGAATACAAGTGGCTGACCTTCCTGGTGTTCGGCTGCATCATTGCGCTGACCATGTTTGTGACCTATCTGGCCGCGCGCCGGGTCAAGAGTGCCAGTCAGTTCTACGCGGCCGGTCGCTCGGTCAGCGGCATCCAGAATGGCTGGGCGATCGCCGGTGATTATCTGTCGGCAGCCTCCTTCCTCGGTATCGCCGGCCTGATCTCGCTGTATGGCTACGACGGCTTCATGTACTCGGTGGGCTGGCTGGTCGCCTACATCACCGTGCTGCTGGTGATCGCCGAACCCTGCCGCAACATCGGCAAATACACGCTCGGCGACATCCTCGCTTTCCGCAACGATCCGAAGAAATCGAAGACGGTCGCCGCGATCAGCACGATCGTCGTCTCGATCTTCTACCTGACCGCGCAGATGGTCGGCGGCGGCGTGCTGGTCAAGACCCTGATCGGCATCGACTACGAAGTGTCGGTGATCGCGGTGGGCGTGTTGATGCTGGCTTACGTGGTGTTCGGTGGCATGGTCGCTACCACCTGGGTGCAGATCATCAAGGCGGTGCTGCTGGTCGCAGCTTCGCTGATCCTGGTGTTCTTCACCTGGATGCCCTACGGCTTCAGCCTGCCGGGCTTCCTCGAAGCCGCCGTGTCCGATCCGAAGATCCAGGCGCAGGTGGCCAAGCTGCTGGGCGATCCGGCCACCGCGATGAGCGCGACCGAACTCGGCCAGCGCTTCCTCGAACCCGGCCTGTACCTGAAGAACCCGATCGATCAGATCTCGCTGGGCATGGCCTTGGTGCTCGGCACCGCCGGCATGCCGCACATCCTGATGCGCTTCTTCACCGTGCCGACCGCCAAGGACGCGCGTACCAGCGTGATCTGGGCGATGGCGATCATCGGCGGCTTCTACGTGCTGACGCTGTTCCTCGGTCTCGGCGCGGCGATGAACGTGGGCGCGGCCAAGATCAGCTCCATCGATGCCGGCGGCAACATGGCCGGCCCGCTGCTGGCGCAGTACATCGGCGGCGGCGAGAACTCGATCCTCGGCAATCTGTTCCTGGCCTTCGTCGCCGCAGTGGCCTTCGCCACCATCGTCGCGGTGGTCGCCGGCCTGGTGCTGGCCTCCGCCTCGGCCATGAGCCATGACATCTGGGTGGGCGTGGTCAAGGGCGAACACGCTACGCAGGAAGAGGAAGTCCGCGCTGCGCGCATCTCTTCGATCATCGTCGGCATCGTCGCCATCGTGATCGGCATCCTGGCCAAGGGTCAGAACGTGGCGCATCTGGTGGCGCTGGCCTTCGCGGTCGCCGCCTCCAGCAATCTGCCCGCCGTGCTGCTGACGCTGTACTGGAAGCGCTGCAACACCAAGGGCGTGGTGCTGGGCATGATCGTCGGCGCCACCACCGCGATTGGTCTGGTGATGGTCAGCCCGAACATGACCTACCCGATCGCCCTGCGCGCTGCCAACCAGCCGATCGTCGACGCCGCGCCGGCCAAGATCGCCGCCGCCGAGGCCGTCCTGGCTGCCGCCACCGACGACGCCGCCAAGGCCGCTGCGCAGAAGGGCGTGGACGCCGCCAAGGCCGCGCTGGCCGGCGCCCAGGCCAAGATCGCCTCGGTCGAAGGCACTGACGTCAGCATCGTCGGTCTGAAGGAGCCGCTGATCACGCTGAAGAACCCGGGCATCATCTCGATCCCGCTCGGCTTCCTGTGCGTGCTGATCGGCTCGCTGCTGGGCCGCGAGAAGCGCGCCGAGGAGATGTGGGAGGAGCTGTACGTGCGTCAGAACACCGGCATCCACGCCGAAGGCGCGGTCGCCCACTGAGTCTGCACTGCCATGCTGTAGCCAGCGCCGCCCACCCGGGCGGCGCTGTCGTTTTGGGATTTACGCAGGCGGCCGGGATACGCCGTCAACCGTCCGCCTTCGCGCGATAGGGCGATTGCCCGTCCGGCTGGATGCCGAAGCGCTTGTAGGTCCACTGGTACTGCGCGGGCGCCTGGCGCGCCAGCCCCTCGATGACGGCGTTGAGCGCGGCGGGATCGGGCGGCGTGCCGCGATCGATGAAGCGCACCGCATACCCGTCCGGCCGACGCTCGGCCCAGGCGTACAGCACGCGCGCGCCGGTGCGGGCGGCGAGCTTGCAGAACAAGGACATGGTCAGCGCCGGGCGTCCGAAGAAGGGCGCGAACTCGCCCTCGCCGACCTTCGGCTGCTGGTCGGGCAGGATGCCTAGCACGCCGCCCTCTTTCAGGCGTTTCAACAAGGTACGAACGCCGGCGGCCTCCGCGCGCACCGGTTCGGCGCCGAGGCGTCCGCGGCAGTGATTGATCAGCGCCTCCACCCAGGGCATGCGCGGCGGCCGATACAGGATCGCGATCGGCGCGGTGCGCGAGAGGTACAGA
Source organism: Lysobacterales bacterium (assembly GCA_046346965.1). Classification (GTDB taxonomy): domain Bacteria; phylum Pseudomonadota; class Gammaproteobacteria; order Xanthomonadales; family SZUA-5; genus JAXMHB01. The sequence goes on along the minus strand of JAXMHB010000002.1, from coordinate 96,661 downwards.
TTCAGAGCCTCCCAGGCGCCGAGGTGCGGGGCCGCAATCAATACGCCGCGCCCGGCCGCTACCGCGTCCAGGAACAGCTGCTCGCCCTCGACCACCTGGATCTGCCGCGCCAGCGTCGCCGGCGCGCGCGACCACAGCCAGCACAACTCGGTCGCGGTGCGCCCGGTCTGCTCCAGTGTGGATTGCAGCAGATCGCGCCGCTCTGCGTCGCTCAGCTCGGGCAGACACAGCGCCAGATTGCGCGCCGCTACCCGCGCTTCGCGGCGATTGCTGCGCAGCCACCAGCGCCCGAGCGCGGCGCCGAGCGCGTGCAGCATCGGCAAGGGCAAGCGCCCGGCCAGCCACAGGCAGACATAAGCGATACGCGCAGACCAGGGCACGTCGGCGGGCTCCCGAGCAAAGCGCCGCAGCATAGCGAAGTGTCTGCCGCTGGCCCGCGCAACTCGCAGCCCGCGTGGCAGACTGCGACCCCCGCCCGATGCCCCTGCCGATTTGCTGTTCCGCCGCCGCCTCCCGCATGAAGACGAATTCCGTCGCCTGATCGAGCGCTGGAGCGCCTTCGTGCGCCAAACCCTGGTCGCCATGGATGGTCGGCGCTCCGAGGCGGACCTGGAGGAACTGGAGCAGGAAGTTCGTTTGCGACTATGGCAAACGCTGAGCCGTGAGAGGGTTTGGGACAAGCCTGCGTCCTTCATTCGCAGTGTGGTGTTGAGCGTGGCCATTGACGCCGCCCGCCGCCGACAGGCGCGCGGGGGAGATGCCGAACACGTGGGGCTGGATGCCTATGAGCCCTGGTCGACGGCAGACACGGACGGCGCCGAGCGGGCGCTGGACCGGGCGCAGTTGCTGGGCCTGCTGGAGCAGTTGCAGCGGGTGGACGCCGAGAAAGCGCAAGCGGTGGGCCTGTACTTGCAGGGCTTCACCACGGCGGAAATCGGCGATCTGCTCGGATGCACCGAGGCCAAGGCGCGCAACATCGTGTATCGAACCCTGGACGCTCTGCGCGCCCAGGTGCTGGGAGGATCGGAATCATGAACCATCAGGAAGCTTTGCTGCGACTGGCCCAGGGCACGCTGGAGCCGTCCGCGCGTCTGGCCTTGGCGCAGCGTGCGCTCACCGATCCGGCGCTGGCGATGGACATGAAGCTGGCCATGCGCCTGTCGGCCGCCAGCGCAGAACTGGCCCGCGACTGGGTGGCCGTGGCCGCCCGCGCGCCCGCGCCGCAGGCCGTTTGGTGGCGCCCGCTGGCGGGTGTTGCTGCCAGTCTGGCGATTGTCGCGGCGGTGCTGGCATTGCCGCGCCAACCCGGTCTGGATCCGGCACACAGCCCCAGCGTGGCACTGCAGAGCCAGTCTGACCGCATCGGCGGCGCGTCCTTCGAGGCCGACTCGCTGAGCGGCGGCGGCTTCGAGGCCAACTGAATCTGCGGCCGGCGCAGGCGTGGGGTGTCCCCATGCGAGCCGCCGGCTGCGACCCCAAACACCGGGCTACCGATCGCTGCTTCACCGCGCCCGAAAGCAGCGATCGGGGGCTCGGTGGCACTCAGCGGCACGCCCAGCCGCCGGTTTTGACCACCATCAAGGCTGCGCCCGCCGATCCGCCTAGGCTGCCCTCATCGAGACTGCGGAGCATGGGATGGACACCTGGATCCTGGTCGCCGATGAGCACCGCGGGCGCATCCTGTCCTGGAGCGGCGACGATGCGCCGATGCATGAGGTCTGCGACTTCGTCAATCACAACCCGGGGCCAACGCGCCAGCCCGGCGCCCACGATGTCAGCCGGCGCCGTGGCCTTCCACGCCTCGCACCTGGCCCCTCGCCCGCCTCGCTGCGCTTCGCGCGCCAACTGGCGGCAGCGCTGGATGCCGCGCGGGTCAAGCAGGCCTTTGCGCAACTGGTGCTGGTGGCACCGCCTGGGTTTTTAGGCGTACTGCGCCCGCAACTGCCGCCGCAGAGCGCTCATTGCGTGGTACGCACGGTGCGCCAGCATCTGATCGACGCGCCGGTCAGCGCGATTCGCGCCGCGCTGGTGCACTGAGCCGCGCGCAGGGCTCAATTGCCGGCGAGCTCGATGTCGACCTCACGCTGGGCCACCCGCCCGCGGTCGTCGACCACGCGCAACTGGTGCCGCCCCACCCGATTCGGTCGCCAATTGAGCACGCCGCCCGGTGTCGAGCGTCCGAGGTAGGAGGCGCCGTCGAACCAGTGCAGTTCGGTCACGTCGGCATCGGCGCTGGCGCTCAGCGCGATGTCGGCGTCCTCGCGCCGGTCCACGCGCAGCGCGTAGGCGGTGGCGCGCAAGGGCGAGAGGATCTTCGGCGGCGAACCCAGCCATTGGTCAGCACCGGCACAGTCGGCACCGGGCGGCGGGCGGCGCCGCGGCATACCGGCGCGCGCATAGACCTCGGCCAGATCGCTGGGCCAGAACTCGTAGACCTGCAGCCGCACTCGACCGGGATCGCCGCGCCCGCACACCGGCCGGCCGCTTTCGATGTCCACCTGGATGGCGCGGTGGATGCTGCTGGTGCGGATCGGCGACACCCCGGGGATGAACCAGGTGTAGCCGCGCTTGGGACACCAGCGATTCGGCAAGTCGCCGGAGGCGCTGCAGATTTCCACCTGGCGCAGATTCAAGGGCCAGCGCCGCGGCGGCTCGCCGAGATCGGTATGTTCGGCGCGCAGTGCGTCGACGATGCTGAAAAACAGTGGCGCCGCGGCATCGATGCCGATCAGCGCCGGATTGCTGCGGCCGTCGAAGTTGCCCATCCAGACCACCAGCACATAAGGACCGACGATGCCGGCGCTCCAGGCATCGCGAAAACCCCAGCTGGTGCCGGTCTTCCAGGCCACCGGCTGCGCGTCGTTCTGGATCAAGGAGGCGAAATCCGGCCGCGGGTTGTGCTTGAGCATGTCGCGCACGATGTAGGCGGCCTCGGCACTCAGCAGCGCGCGCGGCGGCGGCAAGCTGCCCTGCTGCAGCCAGCGCAACGGTTGCCAGCGGCCGTCATCCGACAGCAGCGCGTAGAGCTGCGCCAGTTCCTCCATGCTGAGCTCACCACCACCCAGTACCAGCGCCAGCCCGTAGTGCTCGGCGCTGGCCATCCGCGCCACGCCAGCGCTGCGCAGGAAGCCATACAGATCCGGCGCATGCAGCTGGGCCGCTACCGCCACCGCCGGGATGTTGCGCGAGCGCACCAGCGCTTCGGTGGCGGTCACCGGTCCGAGGAAGCGGCCATCGAAGTTCTCCGGCGTGAACGGGCCGAAGGCACTGGGCACATCGCGCAGCACGGTCGCCGGATGCAGCACGCCCTGATCCAATGCCAGACCATAGATGAAAGGCTTGAGCGTGGACCCCGGTGAGCGCTTGGCGCTGCTGGCATTGACCTGCCCCTGGATGCTGGCGTCCCAGTAGTCAGCCGAGCCGACCAGCGCGCGCACGCCGCGATCGCGTGTATCGACCAGCAGAACGGCGGCGTTATGCAGCCCGCGGCGCCGAACCTGGCTCAGATAGGTCTGCACACGTTCCTCGATCCGCTGCTGCAGCCCGAGATCGAGCGTGGTGCGCAGAGCCGGACCCGCATCGGCGCGTCGCCAGCGCTCGGCCAGCACGCGCTCGACGAAATGCGGCGCATGAAAGGGCAAGCGCGCACTGCTGCGCAGGCGCAGTGGCAGCTGCATCAGCGCGTCGCTGGCGCTGTCCACGGCGTGCCGCTCGCGATAGCGCTGGTACAAGCGTTCACGCGCCGCCCGCAGCTCACGTCCGATCTCGCTATCGCCTTCGCTGCCGACCGGGCGCCCGCGCCGTGAGGGTGATTGCGGCAACACCGCCAGCGTCAGCGCCTCCGGCAACGTCAGCTGCGCGATCGGCTTGTCGAAATAGATCAGGCTGGCGGCGCCGGCGCCCTCGATATTGCCACCGTAGGGCGCCAGGTTCAGATAGGCCTCAAGCAACTCGTCCTTGCTGTAGCGCGCTTCCAGCCACAGCGCCGCGGCGATCTGCCGCAGTTTGCCGCCCGCGGTACGCGTATTCAGCCGCTCGCGCAGGCGCGCCAGCTGCATGGTCAGCGTCGAGCCACCGATGCGCGGACCGCCCAGATACGTGCTGGCAGCGCCGCGCAGCAGGCTGACCGGATTGACCCCGGGATGCCAGCGAAACCAGGCATCCTCGTGCAGTAACACCGCGTCGATCAGCACCGGCGGAAAGTCCTGCAGCGGCGTCCACAGCCGGTAACGATCGTCACTGGCCAGCACCAGCCGCAGCAAACGCCCCTGCTGGTCGTAGACGGCAACCGATTGCGGCACGCCGAGCGACAGCGGCGCGTGCGGGTACCAACGCAGGCCGATCCCGGCCAGCAGCAGACACACCATGAAGACTGCAAGACGCCGCAGCAGGCGCACACGCCGGTTCATCGGAGCAAGGCTGGAGACGATGGCGCCACCATCGCATGCGCCAGCGTGGCATGCGCGGGGCAGTCGCGCTTGCGTGATCGGCGACAGGCCGCGAGCATGCCGCGTTCCAGACCGGAGCCGACGATGGCCGCCATCCCCGTACACCACCCGCAGATCCCGACCCGGGATCGCCTGATCTACGCCCTCGACGTTGCCGACCTGGCCAGCGCGCGCAGCGCCATCCGCCAACTGGGCGAGCAGGTGACGCATTACAAGATTGGTTTGGAGTTGCTCAGCAGCGGCGGCTATTTCGAGTTGCTGGCGGAGCTACGCGCCGCCGGCAAGCGTGTGTTTGCCGACCTCAAGCTGCACGACATACCCGCCACGGTAGCGGCCGCGGTCGCGGGAATGGCGCGGCATCAGCCGGATTTGCTCACTGTGCACGCCTATCCCGCCGCGATCGCCGCCGCGGCGCCTCGGGCCGGCGCTATGCGGCTGCTCGCGGTCACCGTGCTGACCAGCATCAGCGCCGCCGAACTGGCGGCCAGTGGTGTCCAAGGCGAGGCGGCCGACGTCGTCGCCGCGCGCGCACGCGCCGCGATCGCCGCCGGCGCGCATGGACTGGTGTGCTCCGGCCAGGAAGCGGCGCGGCTGCGGCGCGAACTCGGCTCGGCGCCGCTGATCGTCTGTCCCGGCATACGCGCCAGTGCGGGCGGCGACGATCAGGCGCGCACGGTCACCGTGACCGAGGCCTTCCTCGCAGGCGCCGACTACATCGTCGTCGGTCGCCCGATCCGCCAGGCGCCGGATCCGGCCGCCGCCGCCGCGGCAATTCAGGACACTCTGGCAAGCCTGTTCGGCAGCTGAGTGGCGGAAAGCCACCCAGCACTGTCGCGGCCGGCGCATCCAGCGCCGCCGCCCTGATGCGGCATCGACCGAGCGCAATCCTCACCTATTGACTTAGGAATGTGCTCTAACTTACTCTTTCGCCACAGAAAAGCAGTGACGGTTACCAGCCAGCGCAGGACGCGCTCATAACAACAAGGTCGGAGCGACCACTCAGCCAAGGCGGAGCTACCCCCTCCGCCTTTTTTATTGCCTGTCATCTGGACCGTCCATGCACCTGGGCGCGGCCTTGCGGACGTTCGTTAACGCCTGCTGTGGCCTCGCGCCAGGGCGGCTGCCGTTAGTCCTGCTGCCGTTTGCACGGCATCCAAGCGCCGGGCTAGATTCCGCTTCCCGCCTAGGTCCGATCCCGCATCGACGACGTCTGCGCGGTTCTGTGCGAATCCGTCATGTGCTCCGGCACAGCGCCGGCCTGCTCAATTTTTGATTGTCCAAGGAGTACACCCATGTCGTTTCGTCATTCTCTGATTGCTCTGGCGCTGTCCACGGCGCTGCTTGCAGGCTGCGGCAAGGATGAGCAGGCCGCCGCACCGGCCGCAGCCGAGAAGGCTGCGGTGCAGGCGCCGGCGACGGCCGCCACGGCGGTCGAGGCGCAGATCAAGGCCTTCCGCAACAACGATCTGAAGAGCCTGTTGACGGCCACGCTGCCGGCTTCCGAGCTCGAGCGCATCCGCGGTGAGTGGGAAAGCAACCGCAGCCAGGAAATCACCGAACAGGAGCGCGCCGAGTTCGCCGAGAGCTGGGGCAAGATCACTGCCGCCGACGGCGTCGACAAGATCATGGCCGAGATCGAGCCGCAGCTGGCGCAGATGAAGCCGCAGATGGCCGGCATGATCGCGATGGGCCAGGGCGCGCTGATGATGAGCATTCAGCAGAACACCGAGCTGACCGATCAGCAGAAGGCGCAGGCGACGGCCTTCATGAACGGCCTCGGCGGCTGGGCCACCAAGACCGACTTCGCCGACGCCGCGCTGATGCGCAAGGCGCTGACGGCGCTGGCCGACGGCCTGCGCGCCACCGGCGTGACCAAGCTCGACGACATCAAGGCGATGAATTTCGACCAGCTGCTGGAAAAGGCCGGTCCGGCCATCGGCGGCGTCAAGAACGCGCTTGCCGTGTACGGCTTCTCGCTCGATCAGATCGCCGACAGCGTGAAGACCGAGATGGTCAGCGAGGCCGGCGACAGCGCCAAGGTCAAGGTCACCTACACCCTGTTCGACTCGCAGCAGACCTTTGAGAGCGAGCTGCAGAAGGTCGACGGCAAGTGGTACGGCAAGGACATGCTGGCGCAGATCGAGAAGGCCAAGGCGGACGCCGCGGCCGAAGCCAGCGCTGACACCAGCGGCGAGGGCGAGGACTCCGAAGGCGAGGACGAGGAAGCCGCGACGCCGGAATCCTGATCCTGATGCTGCCGCCGCGTCGGTGCCGCTGGCACCGACGCGGTGGATCGCGCCCATGAGCGACGCCCATACCGTTCGTGCTCCGTGGTTTCGACGCGCCCTGTTGGCGCTGGTCGACACGCTGCTGCACCCTTTCCTGCGCATCAAACGCATCACGCCACAGAGCGACCATGCGCCCTTTGATGCCGCCAAGCCGGTCTGCTACATCCTCGATCGGCACGGCATGTCCAATCTCGCCATTCTGGATCGCGCCTGCCGCGAAGCCGGGTGGCCCCGTCCGATCGACCCGCTGCCGCTGGCGACGCTGAGCCGTCCGCCGCGCGCGGTGTTCGCGATCGAAAAGAATCGCGGCTGGCTGCTGAGCCGACGCCAGCTGAAAGATCGCACCGAGCGCTTGGAGCGCCTGCTGGCGGCCATCAAGCGCGACCCCGAGGCCCAGGTACAACTGGTGCCGGTGTCGATTTTCGTCGGCCGTGCGCCGGATCGCGCCAGCGGCTGGTTCAAAGTGCTGTTCAGCGAGAACTGGGTAGCGGTCGGACGCTTCCGGCGCCTGCTGGCCATCTTGTTCAATGGCCGCAACACGCTGGTGCAGTTCAGTCCCTCGGTGACGCTGGATCAGGCGATCCCGGAATCCGGCGATCTGAAGCGCGCCGCGCACAAGCTGTCGCTGCTGATGCGCGTGCACTTCCGCCGCATCCGTGGCGCCGTGATCGGCCCGGACCTCTCGCACCGGCGCACGCTGGTCGATGATGTGCTGCGCGCCGATGCCGTGCGCGCCGCCATCAAGGCGCAGGCCAGCAAGGAAAAAGGTGGTTACAACGCCGCCTGGCGCAAGGCACACGCCTACGCGCGTGAAGTCGCGGCGGACTACTCGCATCCGGTGGTGCGCTCGCTGTCCTTCATCCTGCAGGGCTTTTGGAACCGCATTTACGACGGCGTGACCATCCACCACTTCGACGAGTTCCGGCAGCAGGCGCCGGGCTTCGAGGTGGTCTATGTGCCCTGCCATCGCAGCCATATCGACTATCTGCTGCTGTCCTACTTGCTGTATCGCAATGGCCTGGTGCCGCCGCACATCGCTGCCGGCGTCAATCTGAATCTGCCGGTCGTCGGGTCGATCCTGCGTCGCGGCGGCGCCTTCTTCCTGCGCCGCAGTTTCAAGGCCAATGCGCTGTATTCGGCGGTGTTCAGCGAGTACGTCACCCAACTGGTACGCCAGGGCGTGGCGCTGGAGTACTTCATCGAAGGCGGACGCAGCCGCACCGGCCGACTGCTGCCGCCGCGCGCCGGCATGCTGGCAATGACCGTGCGCGCTTTCCTGCGCGAGCGCTCGCGGCCGGTGCTGTTCCAGCCGGTCTACATCGGCTACGAGAAGCTGATCGAGGGCAAATCCTATCTGGGCGAACTCTCCGGCCAGCCCAAGCAGAAGGAATCGATGGTCGGGCTGATGCGCTCGCTGTCGATCCTGCGCCACCGCTACGGCCGCGTGGTGGTGAACTTCGGCGAGCCGATCCGCCTGGATGACGTCCTCGATCAGCACGCCCCGCACTGGCGCCAGGAATCGACCGGCGAGCACGACCGCCCGGTGTGGTTCTCCGACGCGGTCGATGATCTCGCCCACCGCGTGCTGGAACACATCAACGGCGCCGCCGACGTCAATCCGGTCGCCCTGCTCGCGCTGGTGATTCTCGGCACGCCCAAGCATGCGATAGGCGAATCCGATCTGATCGCGCATCTGCGCATCTTCCAGGAACTGCTGGCCGAACAACCTTTCGACCCGCGCGTCACCCGGACCACGATGACGCCAGCCGAGATCATCAGCTACGGCGAGGCCATGGGCTGGATACGCCGACTCAAGCATCCGATCGGCGATGTGCTGAGCGCCGAAGGCGATCAGGGCGTGCTGCTCTCCTATTACCGCAACAACGTCATGCACGTGTTCGCGGCGGTGTCCTGGGTGGCCTGCTGCCTGATCAACACGCGCCGACTGTCGCGCCAGGGCCTGTCGCGGCTGGGCCGGATGGTCTATCCCTTCCTGAAGACCGAGCTGTTCCTGCCGTGGACCGCCGAGCAATTCTCTGAGCGCATCGACGGCGCCGTGCATTTCCTCGCCGAACGCGGCCTGATCAATGTCGATGCCGACGGCGGCTGGATTTCGCGCCCGGCCGATGGCGGCGACGCCTTCTTCGGCCTGCGCGTGCTGGCGCACAGCCTGCTGCAGACCTTCCAGCGCTACTACGTGGTGATCGCGGTGCTCGGCAAGAACGGCCCCGGCGTGCTGTCCTCGGGCGAGCTGGAGACGCTGTGCCATCTGACCGCACAACGGATGGCGCTGCTGCACGAGTTGTCCGGGCCGGAGTTCGGTGATCGCGCGCTGTTCAAGAGCTTCATCCAGATGCTGAAGGCCGAAGGCATCGTCAGCGTCGACGACAACGGCAAGCTGGTATTCGGTGCCGAGCTCAATCAACTCGGCTCGGACGCCCGCATCATCCTGTCGCGCGAGCTGCGCCAGGGCATCGTCGCGATCACCCCCGAAGCGCGCGCCGCGCTGGCGCCGCCGCCGAAGAAAGAGGACGCCGAGGGCTGAGCCGCCCCGGCGTCGGCCGTCCGCGCATCCACCCGCTGATCGACGAGGAAACCCTGTGGCACTCTGGAAGCACACGCCCACGCTGGACCAGATGAATGCGCTCTCGCGCGGCACCGTCGCCGAGGTGCTCGGCATCGAGATCACCGAGGTCGGCGCGGATTACGTGCGCGGCCGCATGCCGGTGGATGCACGCACGCGGCAGCCCTACGGCCTGCTGCACGGCGGCTCTTCGGTGGTGCTGGCGGAAACGCTGGGCAGCATCGCCGGCGCGCTGGTGGTCGGCGACGACGCGCGCGTCGTTGGCCTCGACATCAACGCCAACCACGTGCGCGGCGTGCGCGAGGGCTTCGTCACCGGCACCGCACGCGCGCTGCACATCGGCCGCTCGACCCAGGTGTGGGAAATCCGCATCGAGAGCGACGCCGCGCAACTGGTGTGCGTCTCGCGCCTGACCCTCTCGGTGGTCCCGAAGAGCGCGTGAACACCCATCCTTACGACGCCCTGCAGCCAGACCGCGTGCTGGATGCGGTCGAACGCCTGGGCGTGGTCTGCGATGGCCGCCTGTTTGCCCTGAACAGCTTCGAGAACCGCGTCTATCAGGTCGGTCGCGAGGGCGCGGAACCGGTCATTGCGAAGTTCTACCGGCCGGATCGACTGAGTGATGCCGCGATCCTGGAAGAACACGCCTTTCTGCAAGAACTGGCGGAAGCCGATCTGCCGGTGGCGGCGCCGATCGCCGACGCTGACGGCCGCACGCTGATCGAGGCCAGCCTGACGCCGGCCGACAGCACCGAGCCGGTGCGCTACCGCGTCGCGCTGTTTCCCAAACTGCGCGGTCGCGCGCCGGAACTCGAGTCCGAGGCGCATCTGGAATGGCTGGGGCGCCTGATCGGTCGCCTCCACCAGGTCGGCGCACGCGCCCCCTTCCGCGCCCGCCCGGCGCTGAGCGTGGCCACGCTGGGCGAGCATGGCCTGCACGCCACGCTGACCGGCCCGCTGTTGCCGCCGTCGCTGAAGCCACGCTTCGAAGCTTCGGTGCGCGCGCTGCTGGATCAGGTGCGCGCGCAATTTGCCGCCACACCGACGCGCTCGCTGCGGCTGCACGGCGATCTGCATCCCGGCAACCTGTTGTGGAACGACACTGGCCCGGTGTTCGTCGACTTCGACGATTGCTGCATGGGGCCGGCCATACAAGATCTGTGGATGCTGCTACCCGGCGACACCGAGGGCCAGCAGCAGGCATTGGCCGCGCTATGCGCCGGCTATGAGGTGTTCCGCACCCTCGATCCCGTCGAACTGGCGTGGATCGAGCCCCTGCGGGCACTGCGAATGATCCACTACGGCGGCTGGCTGTCGGCGCGCTATGACGACCCCGCCTTTCCGCGCGCCTTTCCCCACGCCGCCAGCGCGCGCTTCTGGGATGAGCATCTGCAGACGCTGGAAGCGCAGGCCGAGCGCATTGCGCTGGGGAACCTTTGCCAAACGTGAGTGCGGAGGAGCTAAGACGGGACTCGGGACCCGGGACCCGGGACCCGGGATGCGGGATGCGGAGCGCGGGACGCGGCACTCGCCAGTTTGCCAAGCGAGTAAGCGCGCCAGGGGCGAGAGATGGACTCTTGCCAAACATGAGTGCGTAGGATCGAAAGCGGGGCGGGGGGCCCAGCACTGTGGCGGCTGCGTGGCGTTGTCGCCAGTTTGCAGAAGCAGTCAGCGCGCCGAAGGCGAAACTGATTCAGAGTCCATGTCTCGCCCCTGGCGCGCTGACTCGGGCGGCAAACTGGTACCTGTGACAGTGCATGGAAGCGCCACAGTGCTGGTCCCCGCCCCCCGCCCCCCGCCCCGCTTTTGCTCCACCCCACGCGACTCTAGCAAGCGCCCCCAAGCAATCCCCGTTCCATCACCCGCGCTGAACGCTTGCAAGGCTGCGGGAAACTTGCTAGGCGGAAGGGCGGTCTTCCGATATACTGCCGGGTTCTCTTCCCAGACCTGTCTCCCAGGCCCAGCGCGCATGGAAAATCCTGATCAGCTCACTCCGCCCGCGGACCAGCAGTCTGAACTCAAGTTGCTGATTTCCAAGGTAAGGAACAGGGCTTCCTGACCTACGCGGAAGTCAACGACATTCTGCCGGATGACATCGTCGATCCCGAGCAGATCGAAGACATCATCAACATGATCAACGATATGGGCATCGAGGTGCACGAAACTGCACCCGATACCGAGACCTTGATCGTGCCGGAGACGCCGGCCCCGGCGCCGGAAGAAGACACCACCGAAGAAGCGGTCGCCGCGCTGCAGGCGCTGGACGGCGATGTCGGGCGCACCACCGACCCGGTGCGCATGTACATGCGCGAGATGGGCACGGTCGAGCTGCTGACGCGCGAGGGCGAAATCGCCATCGCCAAGCGCATCGAAGAGGGCCTGGTGCAGGTGCAGCAGGCGCTGGCCAGCTTCCCGTGGTCGGTGCAGATCCTGCTGGACGACTACGACTCGCACCTCGAAGGCGGCAAGCGTTTGTCCGAGATCGTCATTGGCTTTGCCGATATCGAGCAGGCCAATCTGGACGAGATCGCCGAGGAAGTGCTCGACGAGGATGCCGAAGTCGAGGATGACGAGGTGGTGGCTGGCGAGGGCGATTCCGAGGAGGCCACGGCGCCGGAAACCGGCCCGGATCCGGAAGAAGTGGCGCGCCGGATGAATCTGCTGCGCGAGCTGTACGCCAAGTTCCAGCAGGCGCATGGCAAGTACGGCCCGCACCATCAGGCCACGCTGGCCGTGCGCGAGGAAATGAGCGCGGAGTTCCTGAAGCTCAAGCTGCCGCCGTCGATCATCGACAGCTTCACCCGCAAGCTGCGCGAGGTGGTGGCCAGCATCCGCCAGCACGAGCGCGCCATCCGCGATATGTGCGTGCACCGCGCCAAGATGCCGCAGGCGCATTTCGTGCGCAGCTTCATCGGCAACGAGACCAATCTGGCCTGGATCGAAGATCAGCTGCAGCAGAAGCAGAAGTGGACCGCCGGTCTCAAGGCGGTGCGCGAGCACGTGATTTCCGAGCAGGAGCGCCGCATCGCGCTGGAAGGCTCGTTGAACCTGTCCAGCGGCGAGATCAAGGAAATCAACCGCGCGGTGGCCATCGGTGAGGCCAAGGCGCGCAAGGCGAAGAAGGAAATGGTCGAGGCCAATCTGCGCCTCGTGATCTCCATCGCCAAGAAGTACACCAATCGCGGCTTGCAGTTCCTCGATCTGATCCAGGAAGGCAACATCGGCTTGATGAAGGCGGTGGACAAGTTCGAGTACCGCCGCGGCTACAAGTTCTCGACCTACGCCACCTGGTGGATCCGCCAGGCGATCACGCGTTCGATCGCCGATCAGGCGCGCACCATCCGCATTCCGGTGCACATGATCGAGACCATCAACAAGCTCAACCGCATCAGCCGGCAGATGCTGCAGGAGATGGGCCGCGAGCCGACGCCGGAAGAGCTGGCGGTGAAGATGGACATGCCGGAAGACAAGATCCGCAAGGTCCTGAAGATCGCCAAAGAGCCGATCTCGATGGAAACGCCGATCGGCGACGACGAGGACTCGCATCTGGGTGATTTCATCGAGGACACCAGCATCGTGTCGCCGGTGGAAGAAGCCACCAACCTCGGCCTGTCGGAAACGGTCAAGGACGTGCTGTCGGGGCTGACGCCGCGCGAGGCCAAGGTGCTGCGCATGCGTTTTGGCATCGACCTCAACACCGACCATACGCTGGAAGAGGTCGGCAAGCAGTTCGACGTCACCCGCGAGCGCATCCGCCAGATCGAAGCCAAGGCGCTGCGCAAGCTGCGTCACCCAAGCCGCAGCGAACAGCTGCGCAGCTTCCTCGATCTCGAGTAAGGCGACGCCTTCCGCTGCAGAAAAGGCCGCGCGAGCGGCCTTTTTTGTGGGCGATCAGTCGATGTCGGCGGTCACCGGCGCCGTCGTGCGCTTCAGTCCGTCGATGGCCTCGGTAATCCCGGCCAGCGTCAGCGGGTACATGCGCTCGCCAAAGGCCTTGCGGATGTGATGGATGGTCGGCGTGTACTGCCAGTAGTCGCGCTCGGCCGGATTCAGCCAGACGCAGCGCGGCCAGGTGCGGAGCACGCGCTGCAGCCAGACCATGCCGGACTCCTCGTTCCAGTGCTCGATCGAGCCGCCCGGCTCCAGCAATTCCAGCGGGCTCATGCTGGCATCGCCGACGAAGATCACCCGGTAATCGGCCGGATACTTGTGCAGCAGCTCCTGCGTCGGCGTGGTTTCCTGCCAGCGGCGGCGGTTGTCTTTCCACACGCGGTCGTACAGGCAGTTGTGGAAATAGTAGTGCTCCAGGTGCTTGAACTCGGCCTTGGCGGCGGAAAACAGCTCCTCGCACACTCGGATGTGCTCGTCCATCGAGCCGCCAATGTCGATGAACAGCAGCAGCTTGACCGCATTGTGGCGTTCGGGGCGCAGCTTCAGATCCAGCCAGCCCGCATTGCGCGCGGTGGCGTCGATGGTGCCATCCAGATCCAGCTCGTCGGCCGCGCCCTCGCGGGCGAATTTGCGCAAGCGCCGCAGAGCGATCTGGAAATTGCGGCGACCGAGTTCCACCTCGTCGTCCAGATTGCGGTACTCGCGCTTCTCCCAGATTTTTACCGCCTTGCCCTGTTGGCCTTTGCCGCCAATGCGCACACCCTGCGGGTTGTAGCCGCCGTGGCCAAAAGGTGAGGTGCCGCCAGTGCCGATCCAGCGATTGCCGCCGGCGTGGCGCTCGGTCTGCTCCTCCAGGCGCTTGCGCAGCTCGGCCATCAGTTGCTCCAGTGAGCCCAGCGCCTGCAGCTTGGCTTTGTCCTCCTCACTGAGTTCACGCAGGAACTGCTGCTCCAGCCACTCGGGCGGGATGTCCTTCATCCAGTCCGGCACCAGCTCGGCGGCGCCGTTGAAGAAAGCGCCGAAGGCGCGGTCGTAGCGGTCATACAGATTCTCGTCCTTGATCCACGCCGCCCGCGCCAGCGCATAGAAATCCTCCAGCGACAGCTGCGCATGGCCTTGCTTCAGCGCTTCGAGCAGCGTCAGGTACTCGGACAGGCCGATCTTCAGCCCGAAGGCACGCAGCGTCAGCAGGAAGCGGATCAACATGGGGCCAGGGTCATGCAAGCAGGGAACGGTAGCTTCGCATGAACCGCGTCGCCGGCCCATGGAACCCGGCGCGCCCGCCGCAGTCGAAGCTCGGGTACCACTCTGGACTGCCCCGCCCTGCTCACCCTGCGCCAGGCATTCGCGACCTGCTCCGGTGGACCGGCTAGAATCGAATGATGTACCTGGAATTCTATGGCCTCAGCGAGGCCCCCTTCTCGATTACCCCGGATCCGCGCTTCGTTTACCTGAGCGAGCGCCACCGGGACGGACTGGCGCATCTGTTGTACGGCGTCGGCCAGGGTGGCACCGGCGGCTTCGTGCAGCTGACCGGCGAGGTCGGCACCGGCAAGACCACGCTGTGCCGGCTGCTGCTTGAGCAGATCCCCGAGCAAACGCGGGTGGCGCTGCTGCTGAATCCCTTGCTCAACCCAGTGGAACTGCTGGAGACCATCTGCGAAGAACTGCAGGTGGACATCGCCGAGGCGCGCGGCAGTCTGAAGTCGCTGACCGACCAGCTCAATGCCTTCCTGCTGAAGGCGCATGCCGACGGCGAACGCGTGGTGGTGATCATCGACGAGGCGCAGAACCTGTCGGTGGAATCGCTGGAGCAGGTGCGTCTGTTGACCAATCTGGAAACGGCGACGCAGAAGCTGATGCAGATCATCCTGCTGGGCCAACCCGAGCTGCGCACGCTGCTCGATCGCCCGGACCTGCGCCAACTGGCCCAGCGCATCACCGCGCGCTACCACCTGACGCCGCTCGATGTGGATGAAACCGAAACCTATGTGCGCCACCGGCTGCACGTGGCTGGCAGCGAGCGCATCCCGTTCACGCGACTGGCGCTGAAGGCGCTGCACAAGCGCTCGGGCGGCGTGCCGCGCCTGATCAACGTGATCGCCGATCGCGCCATGGTGGCCGGCTACGCGCGCACGCTGGACAGCATCAACGAGCGCATCGTCGATGAGGCCGCCGACGAGGCCTTGTTGGGCGGCGCACGCGGACGACGTCGCCTGGGCTGGCTGGCGGCTGCGGCGGCGCTGCTAGCCTTCCTGGCCTTGCTGTGGTGGTGGCCGCGATCGCCCGATCACACCACCGAGGCAGTGGCCGCGGTAGCGCCGGCGGCGCCGTCCGAGAGCCCGGAACAGCTGCTGGCGCGCCTGCTGGCGGCGGCGGCGGACAATGATGCGCGGCCGTGGACGGGTCTGGCCGCGCTATGGGACTGGCCGGCCGATGCCGAAGGCATCGCCAGACTGGCGGCCTGCGAGGGCAGCGTCGGCCCCGGCCTCAAATGCCTGCGCGCCACCGGGCCGCTGGGCCGACTGGGCGCGCTGGGGCGGCCGGTGGTGCTGCGGCTGCGCAAACCCGAGGGCTTTGTCTCGGCGCTGCTGCTCGGCATGGACGATCTGCGCGTACGCCTGCTGCTGGCCGGCGAAACCGTCGAACTGCCGCGCGCGCTGATCGAGCTGCACTGGCTGGGCGACTATCGCGCGCTGTGGCGGGCGCCGGATTTCCTGCCGCAGGTGCTGCGCCAGGGCGATAGCGGACCAGCGGTCGTCTGGTTGCGTGAACGTTTGGCGCTGGCCGAGGTCCAAGACGGACTGGGCGGTCAGGCCAGCACGCAGGAGGCGCGTTTCGATGGTGAACTGGAACGTCGGCTGCGCCGGCTGCAGATCCGCCTCGGCCTGGTGGCCGACGGGATCGCCGGGCCGGAAACGCAGATGGCACTGGCCAGTTATGATGTGCAAGGCCCGCGGCTCGCGCGCCTTGAGACGCCGCGAGGTTGAGTCATGTCCTTGATTCTGGATGCACTGAAGAAGTCTGAAGCGGAGCGCCGCCGCGGTCAGCCGCCCAGCCTGCACGGCAGCAGTTACGCGCCGCGCCGGCGGTCGAGTCGAGCGCCCTGGTTTGCCGGCGCCGGTGCCGTCCTGTTGGCGGCGGGACTGACGGGCGCCTTCTACTATCTCCAGCGTCCCCAGGCCGGCGCCCCGATGAGCGCCGACCAGTCACCCGCCGGCGCGCCGGGCGCACCCGCCACCGCCGCGGCCGGCACCGTACCGGTGCCCGGCACCGAGGCGCCGGTGCTGTCCAGCGCGCCCGAGCAGCCGCCGGGTGCGCCGCCGACGGGCTCGCCCGAGGCCGCGATGTTGGGCGGCATGGACGGTGGTGGCACGGCGCAGACCGTCTCTGGCGGCGGTTTGCCGGTGCCGGTGCGCGCCGGCCTGTACACCCCTACCGTATTGCCGCCGCCGGTGGTGGCGGCCGAGCCAGCGCCGCCGGCCGCAGCGCCGGCCGAGCCCGTCGCCGTGCAGCCGGTAGCGGAACCGGCGCCCGCTGACCTTGCGGCGCCCCCGACGCCGGCAACGGCCGACGTCCAGGCGCCGCCAGTGGTCGAAGCACCCGTGACGGCACCCGCCATGGCGGCGATTCCCCCCGCAGCTGCGCCCACCGCGGAGCAACTGCCGAACATGTATCAGCTGCCCTACGCCACGCGTAAGGATCTGCCGAAGCTGACGCTGTCCATGCACGTCTACAGCCCACTGCGCGAGGAGCGCTTTATCGTGCTGAACGGGAAGCGCTACACGCTCGATAATGCGCAACCCGGCCCCGATCTCAATCTGCTCGACATCGTCGCCGACGGTGCAGTGATGGAGTTCCGCGGCCAGCGCTTCCTGCTCCCGCGCCAGACCTACTGACCGTGTTTGTCCGCGTCGACGAGAAGCCCAGCCGACGCTGGTATTGGGGTACGCCGCTGCTGGTGCTGGCCTGCCTGTCAGTGGCCGTGTGGCAGGCGCTCGCCGATCCCGGCCAGCGGCTGGCGCTGCTGCAGAGCTGGGGCACGGTTCCCTCCGAGTTGCGCATGGACATCAGCGCCTTGCTCGGCGGGCCCGGGCTGCGCCTGTTCAGCGCCCTGTTCGTGCATGCCGACTGGACGCATCTGTTCGGCAATCTGCTGTTCCTCGGGCTGTTCGGCAGCGCCGTCGAACGCAGCCTGGGCTCCGTGCGCTGCCTGGTGCTGTTCCTGATCGCCGGCGCCGCCGCCAATCTGTTCGCCGCGCTGATGTCGCCGCTGATGAACGCACCCATCATCGGTTCCAGCGGCGCCGTGTCGGCGCTGATCGGCGCCTACGTGCTGCTGTTCCCCCGCTCCAATCTGGGCGTCATCCTGCCGCTCGGCCTGTACTTCCAGCTGGTGCGCGTGCCGGCGCTGCACCTGATCGGCATCTGGCTGCTGTTTCAGGTGCTGGAAACGCTGGGCTCGCGCTCCGGCGCCGTCGCCTGGTGGGCGCATGTGTTCGGCTTCATCAACGGCCTGTTCCTGGCGCTGACGCTGCGTCCCTGGCTGTACCGGCGCGACGCGCGCCTAGTGTGATGCTGGGCGCCGCTGCGCGCCTGCCCCTTGCGCGAGCGTGGCGTTCGTGTCCGCAGCGTTTGCGCCGGGCGCCCGGCGTATGCGGCCCCGGCAACCCGAGCACGCAGCGCCCATGCGCCGGCCCGCACCCGCAAGCCAACCCGCCATCAGTGACCACCGGCACTACGCCGACGGCAAGCGCGCGGACGAGGATGCGGCGTCCGCCGGGCACCGGCGCCGCCAGCCGCAAGAGCGCCTCATGCACACCACTGCCCGACGCCGCGCCCGGTTGCTGGCCATCGCCTTGGCCGGCCTGGCTGGCCATGCGCTGGCCGGCGATACGCGGCCGCTGGCCGACATCGTGCTGACGCCGGACGGCGATCGCTGGGAGGCTGGTTACACGCTGGCGCAGCCGGCACGTGAGCTGCGTTTCGCCCGCGAAGATCGCCAGGGCCATCGCGTGCATGACTGGACGCCGCTGGACCCAGGCGTGGAGCTGGCGCAGGTCGACGGCGTCGAGGTGGTTCGGCGCAAGGACGGCGAGGCGTTCACGACCGTTGCCTTCCGCATGCAGCCGCGCTACCGCCCGCTGGAGAAGGACTACGCCCCGTTCTCGCCCTTCGGCGACGGCGGCCTGCTGATCCACAGCGGGCGCTTTCACGCCTGTCCGGGAAGCTGCGCGGAGGTCGAAGACGCCGCCTGGCGCATTCGCGTGCAGCCACCCGCCGGGGCGCATGTGATCGTCCACGGAGAGATCCAAGCCAGCGCCGATTTCATCGAGCGCGATGACGGCACCAATGTCTACGTCGGCCAGGCGACCCCGGTGGAAACCGACGAGGTGATCGCCGTGGTCGATCAGGCCTTCCCACCGGAGGCCCGCGACGGCCTGAACACCCTGTTTCCGCGGCTGATGGCCTACTACCGCGGCGAACTGGGCGCGCTGGCGCGCAAGCCGATGCTGTTCGCCTCACGCGATGCCGACTACCCGGATGGCGGCTACGGCTACCAGGGCGGCACGCTGCCGAACCAGGTCTTCATGCATCTGTATGGGCGCACCGAGGCCTTCGACCGCGCCGACTTCACGCAGCGCATGGACTGGTTCTTCGCCCACGAAGCCGCGCATTTGTACCAACGGCCGCGACCGCTGGCGTCCACCGGCGACAACTGGATCCACGAGGGCGGCGCCGAGGCGATGGCAGCGCTGGCGCTGCGCAAACTCGAGCTGCTCAGCACCGAGGCACTGGCCGAGCGCCTGGCGGGCAGCGTCGATGCCTGTTCCGCCGGCCTGGGCGGAAGGCCACTGGACACCTCGGCCGAGGCCGGCCGCTTCGACAATTTCTACAGCTGCGGCCTGTTGCTGCAGATGCTGATCGACGCTGACGCCCGCCGCGCCAGCGCCGGCCAGTGCAGCCTTTGGTGCGTCTGGCGCGACTTCCTCTCACGCGTGGACGCCGGCGAGCCATGGTCCACCGACACCTTTCTGGCCGCCGCCGGCCAGCATGTGGACGCCTCCACGCTCGCCTTCACCGCCGACGCCGTACACCTGGCCATCGCCGACCCGGCCCCCACGCTGCGCGCGCGCCTGCAGGCCGCCGGACTGATGGCAGAAACGCCTCAGCCGCCGTGAGGCGGGCGGTGAAGGATGCGCTGGCGCTATCGGAGCGCGTTGGCTGCTTGGCGATGGAGTCGCGCCTGCCATCGCTCCCGCTGCGACGGACCTTTACCGACGATGTTGAATCGAAGATCTGATTGATCGAAATCGAAGCCTTTCAGTCGAGAAACTTGGAGACTGCTCCGGTTAGTCTGTGCACTCGCTGCCCCTGTCGAACCAGTCCAGGAGACCCGTCGCATGAAGTCGCCTCGCCAAGTTCGAAGTGACATTCGCACACTGACAAGCCACGTCAACCAGGTTTGTGCGGCCCTTCGGCAGAAGTCCGGCGTCACGATCGCCCAGATCGGCAAGGAGTGTGCACGTACCGCCGATGCGCTCGACCAATTGCTGCGCGCGCAACAGTTACCCGAGAACTACAAGGTGGCGGTCGTCGGCCGGTTCAAGACGGGCAAGTCATCCTTCGTCAACGAGCTGCTTTGTGCCCGACTGGCCGGCGAAGACACCAATCCGGAGACTGCCGCCATCACCACATTTCGGCATGGCCCGAATGTGCGGGCCATCGTGCGCTTTTTGGCCGAGGAAGAGTGGGTGAAGCTGCAGGCGCTGTACGCTGAAGATCCGAAGCACATCGACGCCCACCGGGTGAAGATGTGGAACAACTTCAAAAAGCCGCGCAAAGGGAAGGAAGGCGAAGACGAGTGCTTCGACCTCGCTGGACTCGAACAAGACTTCTTGAAACCCGGAGGACACCGCCTCGAGATAACGCTCGCAGCGGGTGGATCCAAGAGAGAAGAGGTCGAGTTCCGCCGGAGGCTCAAGTACTTCACCTCAGGTTCCAAGCCGCATCACTGCCTTGTGGAGTCGATTGAGATCGAGTCCCCGGCGGAGATCCTTGACGAGGGTGTTCTGCTGATCGACACGCCGGGCCTCGACGATACGGAGCGCTTCCGAGTCGGCCTCACCGAAAAGACCGTCGAGGATGTCGACGCGATTTTGTACTTGACCAAGTCCGGCGAGTCCTACGGCCAATCCGATAAAGACTTCCTCTTGTCCTTGTTGCGCAAGGGCACGGTGAAGCAGTTGATCGTCGTAATCACCCAAGTGGATGTCACGTACCAGCAGCACCTCGACAACGCCGAATCGAACGATGACAACCCGGAGCCGCTGAGCCGGCGCATCGAGCGTGAACGCCGGCGTTTGGCGAACGAGCTCGCCGCGACCTTAGCCGAATTGAGCCAGGACGACTCTCCGGCAATGCGCCGGTATCGCGAACAGTTGGGTGAAGTCGAAGTGGCGTTCACATCGACCAAGCTCCATCGCAGCGGCAAAGACGGAAAGCCGATCCCATGTGCGATCGATCCAGCGGATCCGGGTGGTATCGATCGATTCAAGACCCAACTGCTTCGACTCCTCTCGACGGAGTCACGCATAGCGTTGGCGGCCCAGCACATTGCCATTGGCGCACGAACAGCACTGCTGGATTTGCAGTTTCTCCTCGACACCAAGCTCCGGGCCATCCGCGACATCAAGGACAGGGAGGTGGCGGAGCAGAAGCTCCGCAGCTTTCGTGAGCAGTTTGGGCAGGCTAGCCAACGGTTTGAAGGGGCGCTCTGCGAGCAGGTGAGTCTGCTCGGTAAGCGCCTCGCGAGTCGTCGCAAGCACCACGGTGTTCTGGTGGAGAACATCGGACTACTGGCCGAGCGAGAGCTCGCCAAGGACGAAACCAACGATGTGGCACTTCATTGGAAGACGCGGCGGTCCGGTCGTTGGGGTCACATGCGCGATCTTCAGGGTCGCGTAGCCAACCGCATCTTCCCCAAAGTTCAAGAGATGCTCGGCGAGCACACTGAGCAGTTCGCGCGCTTCGCTAGCGGATTCGAAGCTCATCTCCACAGTTTGGCGACTGAAGGAGCGAGCATTTCGGAGTCACTGGAGCTGGGGACATCGCTACCTTTCGACGTGACGGCCCGGCTGACCGCGTCACTCGAGCGTTCCATGCAAAGGGCCCAAGATCTGATTGCTGCCGAAGAGCAGCGTGTGATCTCAATGCTGGATGACTTCGTCAGCGACGAGGTGTCGGAGCGGATCGTCGAGGCGCGCGATAGCGTGTCCGACATCTGGGGCCGTGGGACAACCAGCTTGCAGTCCGATGAGGTGCGCGACTTCTACGGAGAGGTCAGGAGGCTGCTGGCGGAGGCCTTGACCAACCACTTGGATCAGCGAAGCGAGGCCTTTGGCGAGTTTCTGATGGAAGAAGCCAAGGCTGCGCCGCGCGATGCTCTGGACGAAGTGAGGATCCTTCTCGAGCAAGCCTCGGACAATATCCGAGCCGCCGCTGAAGCGCTGGTAGCCGGCCAGCGTGAGACCATCGAATCGCTCGTGGCGACCATCAAGGCAGACCAGCAGCTGGTCTTGGCAGGTGCCGAGGCAATCCTCGAGCCTCCAGCCGGAGACACCGAGAGGTCGTCCAAGCTCGGCGATCTACCCGCAGCTGTGGCGATGCCGTCCATGCCCGTGGTGCGCTCTGAAGTCATGGCAGAGCGCTCGCTGCTTGAGGATGTAGAGGTCGCCGACTCGCCTCATTTGTCCGCGTCACCTGAGGACGTTGCGCCTGAAGCCGGAGCGACGGAAGACGATTGGGCAAGTGGCGTGGAATCCGGCGCCACGATCGCGCTTTGTCGCATGAGACTGCGGGATCAGGACAGCGGTTGGCCTATCGAAAAGGTGTTCCCACCGGTGTATCTGCACGGCGCTACGAGAGCTCGGTTGGTCGATCCCCACCTCAGCAAGCCCCACCAGTTGCGCAATCTCAAGGAATGTCTGTTACACCTTGCGGAAGGCGCGCGTCCAAAGGAAATTGAGATTGTGACGGGCTACGCGCCCGAGGAGTTCACCGCGGCGCAGGAGCGGTTCGTCGATCTCGCCGCCAAGGACTTGTTCAAGAGCTTTGGAGTGACGCTCAGCCTAAAGCGCGAGACTATCCTCCACGATCGCTGCCTGATCCTGGACCACGGGGTTCTCTTTAAGCTAGGCCGTGGGCTCGACATCTACAAACCAACCGTTGCGTTGGCCGAACACCGCCCAGGCAGCCGCCGGGTGCGTCAAACTGACATCGATGTGTTTTGTTGGCCAAAACACGCGCTTGCAACTGGGGCTGCGAGTGCCTCTTGAGCTTCGGCTCTCGACCCTGCACCGCATCTCGCTACGCCAACGTGAAGTGCGAATCGAATGGTCTCTGGACCTGCGTCGGGCTTGATGCATTGGGGCGTACGTGCTGAAAAGGGAGTGAAGCTGACGATGGGTTTCTGGCACACGGGGTATGCCGAGTTCCGCGAACCGTCAGGCCTGGACGGTGTCGACTATGGTCCACCGACTCCAATTCGGTATGAGTGCGAACACTGCGGGAGTTCCTTCATGGACCTGCAGGCTCTGAGGCGTCATCGTTTCGAGGAGCATCCTCTCCGCCAGCCGTTGCTACTGCTGAGAGGCAAGCCGGTAGGGACCGTCAGGGTAAAGGTCCTTTCGCCGCTCGCGGCAAACGATGTCGCGCTGGAGGACACCATCCGCTGCGTGCTGAGCGGTCGCTCGATTTTGCCCGAGACTTTGGCGCAAATACTGGCGGCGATGAGTCACGAGTTCGTTGAACTGACACTGGAGAACGATGGCGCAACGACCCGCTGCGAGATCGACTTTGCGATTGCTCGGGAACAGGATCTACGGTCGGTCGAGGGAGCATTCGTGCACATGGCATTGGACCGGGTCCTGTCGATCGAAGCGGTAGGCCGCTTCATCCGAGACTGCAGGGTCTTGCCCACAGGGATGTCTTACTGTGATGCCATTTGCGACTACCTTTATGGCGTGATGGCAAAAGACCGATTGCCCGACAGCGGCCTCGAGCACTCGCAATACATCGATCGTTTCGTGCGAGCGGCTGATGCACTCGCGGGAATCGATCGCCCTTTGGCCACAACGATTCGGGCACTGATCGCCTTTCATTTCAATCGCTTTGAGGAAGCAGAGTTTCTTGCTCCCGAGGGACATCTCCGGGAGGTTGCGGGTGCATTCGCCGGATTGCTAGACGGCTTGCCCTGGCACTACGACGCAGCCTTTTCGCCCACCCGGGTGGACGCCGTCACGGACTTGCTGACTGATCAGGACACCGCGCAGGTTCTTTCAGATGCGAGAGAAGGCTTGGTCGAGCTCAAAGGGCGCACGGAGGAGTTGCGAAATCAAGTCGATAGACCCGCCGCCGTCTACGACCGCATGAAGCGTGTCTTGCTGGCTGCGGAAGCGCTGGCCGCCAGAGAGGACCCCGAGTCCCGCAAAGCCGCGCGGCGGCTTGGACGGCAGCTGGCTTCTCAAACCCAAACCAGAATGTGGGCAGAAGCCCTGCTGGAACGCCTAGGAGCGCCATGAGTACTGATCGTGACCAGCGACAGGTACCGGTCGTCTACAAGAGGACCGGGGAGGTTCGAATGGCGGACCCCACGCCTTCGGGCACGCCTCGATCCGCAACGGCCGAAGACTCGAAACGCCATCATCAGGCGATCAAGAGTTCCCCATTTATCGAACCACAAGTGAATGAGGCGCAAGGCAAGGCGGAAGGTGCAATGAGGGGTAAAAGTGATGCTGGCCTCGGTGACCAGAGGCTCGACGCCACGGCCAATGGACATGGATCTGACAAAAAAAAGAACGAGATTGCGACGCTCGAGCGCTTCATCCAGCACGCTTACAGCCGAAAGGGCCAGGCGATCTCGATTAAGGCGAAGGCCGAGCGGGAGATCGCCAACAACGCAAAACTGGACGACTCTGCAATGGCGCGGCTCTTGGCGCTAGCTGACCGCGACACACTCCTGGCCGTCCCTCGGCAATTGCTGCTCGTTGCTCGAGGGGTCAAGGGCGTGCTGAGTCTGCGCGGAGCCTTGGTGTCCTTCGTATCCACGGTGATGTTGAGGCACCGTGCCTACACGAACCCGGGCGCGCAAGCCATCATGAGGCATCAGTCAGATGCGCCCCCAGTCGTTGAGACACTGGCCGTCATTGCAGCCTACACGCCCCAGCCGGCTGATAGTCAGTCCCTCAAACCTGCAGAATTGGGGTCTCTGAGACGCAATGCCGTCCTGCTGCTGGCGACGTGGTATGCGGTGGACCGCAGCCTTGGTGCAGACGAACTGGCCTCGATGTTGATTCAGGCCGTTTGGATGCCGGCCGCGCGTGAACTCAAGGATGATGCTGCACGTTTTCGGGCGCTGACCGAGGTCGATTCGGAATCCGTCATGGGGTTCGCCTGCGCGCGTCTCCGAGACGAGGCGGCGGTGGCTCGAGATGCGCGAGACAAGGCGCAGCGCGAATCGGCGGGCCTGCGGGAGGAGGTCGCAGCGCTCGAGCAGCTTCGTCTGCAGGCGGTAGTTGAGCGCGACGAGTTGGCATTGGAGCTAAAGGCGCAGCGTGAGACCACACAGATGGAGTTGGCGGAGCTTCGCCAGAAGCACGAAACCGAGCGCATGCGCTTGCGGCACGCCCTTGATGATCTGCGTGGTCGCCTTGTGAAGCATCTGGAGGAGAATCTCAACCTCCTCGACACAGGCCTGGCAGCGCTACGCAGCAAGACTCCACGCGTCGAAGTGATGATCGAACGCGCTGAACTCACCACCGATTCGATGCGCGCTCAAGTGGCAAACCTGCAAGGGAAGTGACCAGATGGCAGTCGTAGGCTTTGACTTCGGAACGACCAACAGCCTGGTGTCGGTGGTCGTCGGTGGGGCCGTGATCAGCTTCCTGGACAACGGCAATCCGATCCCTTCGGTCGTCAGCTTCGAAGGTGGGTCGGTGGAGGTTGGCCGGAAGGCCCGCGATAAGCTGGCGAGCGCTGGCTTGGGCGTACAGGGCAGCACAGTACGCTCACCGAAGACGCTGCTCGGGCGTGACGAGGTCATTGTCGACGGTGTCCGCCGGGACCCGGTTCAGATGGTCGAGTATGTGCTTTACCACGTACGCCGCTTCGTGCTTCAGACTGATGCTGGTTGCGATCTGAAGATGGATCGGGTGGTAGCGACGATCCCGGTCAACATGGAAGGGCGTCGGCGTGCCCTTTTGCGCCAGGCCTTCCGGCAAGCAGGGATGAATATCGTGCAGTTCGTCCATGAGCCGCTCGCCGCTCTGTACGGCTATCTCCGTATGGCCCAGGATGCCCCAAATGTCGTCAGGCGCCATGAGGGCAAGCTGCTACTCGTGTTCGATTGGGGCGGCGGCACCCTGGACCTGACCTTGTGTCGGGTTCTCGGCGGGTTGCTCGTGCAGGTGGGGAACGACGGCACTGATGAGGTCGGCGGTGACGTTTTCGATCAGGAACTGCGCAATGAGGTCGAGCGGCGATTCCGGTTGTCCGAGGGCCTGGACGAAGACGTTGAAGTCCTACCTGAGGCGCGGAAGCGGCTCCTGCACGAGTGCGAGAACGCAAAAAAGACGCTGAGCGATCGCAACTCATGGAACGTGTACGTTCCTCGGTACTTCGATAGTGAGGAACACGGCGATCTCCAGCTCAACCTGACGCGACAGGATCTGCAGGACATCGTCGGTAATCTGGTACGCAAGGGCGTATCTCGTATCGAACGGCTGCTCGAGCGAGAGGGCTACTCAACGGCATCTGTTGAGCTTTGCCTCGCAACGGGCGGTATGGTGAATATGCCGTTGGTCAAGAATCGGCTTAATGAGTTGTTAGGTCCTGGGCGAGTTCATGTCGCCGAGCGCAGCGCCTCGGCGATCGCGGAGGGTGCAGCTTGGGTGGCTCACGATCAGGCGCGTCTGCATCTCGCGAAAAACGTTGAGTTGGCGTTGGCTCGTAACACTTATGTCTCGCTATTGCCGGCGGGATTGGAAATGCCGCAAGGCGGGGAGACTTCGCGAGCTGAGAGATTCCAGCTGTACTGCGTGGATCCGAGAGACGGGTATGGAAAGTTCAGTCTGGTGGCGCCGCATCGGCCGGGGCCTCGGGTCCTGCCAACCGACAAGCGGCGCCCTTTGAGCACGATGCTGCTGAAGGTGGACGCTCGAGCCAAGCCATTTCACGAGCGCTTGGAGCTGGACGTAAGTATCAATGAAGACCTTGTGATGCGCGCTGTGGCATGGTCGCTAAACCAGAAGGGGCGAACAGAGAGCGAGATCCATGATCTCGAGTTCGCACTTGCTACGCCAGCATCGGGAAGGTCCTGGCTCGGCACCGACATCCTTGATGACGAAGTTGGCCGGGGAGCGACGCATCAACGTGGGGATCTGGTGATGCGCTCCAACTTGGCCAACCGAGAGGATGACAGCTTGGTTCCCGGCGAACTGCTATACAAGGTCAATCCGGAATACTTCCGAGTCGAACGATTTCCGCCGCAGTATCAGGACGAAGAGCGGTTGTACTACACGCCCTGCTCGCTGTGTGGACGGGCATCGAACGACCCGGATTGTCGCTGCGCCACTGCCCATTCGTGGCGGGCGGGATCGTGTCTTAGCCCGACTACAAGCGACGGCGCACTGGTCGGTCATCACCGTTAATCGCCGCAGGTTGTAGCCGAATGCGTATTCCGACCCACGCCGGAATCCTCTTCGCCCCACTCACGCGCTCGCCGGCCCCTGAAACGCCCCATGCTGCAAGAACTCGATGCACAGGCGCGCGGCGGTGTCGGAGAACAACAGGGCGGTGTGGCTGGCATGGACGACGCGATGATCGCGGATGCCGGGCAGCTGGGTTTCGCGGACGGCGACGGTGCCATCGTTGGGCTTGGGCAGGCGCCCGAGCAGCACGTTCCAGCCCAACGGCAGATCGCCGGCGATGACGCCGACGGCCTGCGGGCCGGTCCATTCGGGCAGGCCTTGCAGCAGGATGTGGCGTGCCTGGCCCATGCCGAGCGTGTCCAGGTGCAGCCGGCGCAGGCGCTCGGCCATTTCGCTGCCGCACAGCGGCGAGCCCAGGCACACCGCGCGTGCGTGCGGGTAGCGCTCGCTGCGGGTGCGCAGGTAGTCGAGCACCACGAGGCCGCCCAGGCTGTGGCCGACGAAGTGGGTGCGCGCCGGATCGACGGTGGCCAAGGCCTGATCGATGCGCGCGTGGTGCGCCGCGAAGGGCGCGGTGACGCTGGCGTAGCTCAGGGCGTGGACGCGGTAACCGGCGGCCCGCAGGCGCTGCGCCAGTCGCAGCGTGATGCTGCGGCGCATCCAGATGCCGTGCAGCAGCAGCACATCGCTCTCCGGGCTTGGCATTGCGTCGTCCTCCCTGGTCGCCCAGTGACATGCCGGCAGCGCGGCGATGGCCAGCAGCAGTGCTCTGCGACGAGCGTCACCGGCGCGTGCGCTGCTCGGGGTTAGCCGCACGGAATCGGCTTGACCGTCAGCTCGCGCGAGCCTGGCAGACCGCCGAGATCGGGGGCGGAGCCGGAGATCTCGTAGTCCACCCAGTAGCGCCGCTGCACTTCGGTGCGTTCCTCCAGGCGTGCGGGAAAGCCCAGCGCGGCGATCTGTGCCTGGCGGCGCTGAGCGTTGGCGCGTTCCCGGAACAGACCCAGCGAGACGGTGTTCTCGTGATCGCCCGCGGTGACCACGTAGTAGTCGCGCACGCCCGCCGCATTCAGCTGGCGCGCGGATTTCAGCGCCGCATCGCGGTCGTTGTAGGCCGGCAGATACACCCAATAGCCGCGTGGCATGTCCACGCTGCTCTCCTGGAACTGGATGCGCGCGGTTTGCGGCGTCAACAGTTCCAGCGCACGGCGCATATCGGTCTCGGTCTCGAAGGGCCCCAGCGACTGACACACGCGCGGCGGCGCGCTGGGATCGGCCGGTGCCGCGGCCACGCTGGCCGCCGCGGCGGCGGCCGACATCGCGTTGGCGTCGCGCTCGTGCAGCAGCACCAGCGCGCTGACGCCGGGATCGGCGGCGCTGAAGGCCTCCGGCGGCGGCGCCGGGCGCAGCGACCACCACGCGCCAGCGGCGACATTCAGGACCAGCAGCAGCAGAAAGAGGATGCGCGCGATCATGCAGACCTGCTCGGAATGGCGCCGATACTACGGGCCGCAAAAGCGACCCGATGCTCAACGCCCTCCGTGCTTCAGGCGCGCACCAGGGTGACCGGGCGACTGGCGCCGTGCACCACCTTGTAAGCCACCGAGCCCAGCAGCACGCTGCCGATCGGACCGTGGCCGCGCGTGCCCATCAGGATCAAGGTTGCGTCCAGCTCATCGGCGCGCTCCAGGATCGCCGGCGCCGGATTGCCCATCAGCACATGCAGCGTGTGCGCCATCTCGGCCACCGTCAGCGCCGCGCGCACCTCGGCGCTGTCCTTCAGACACACCTCTTCCAGCAGGCGCTCGGCCGCTTCCTTGCCCAGATAGTCGTGCACGATCACCAGATGCACATCGAAATGCCAACCCTGGCGCCGCCATTTCAGCAGTTGCTCGACCAGATCGAGGCCGATGGCGGTGCCGTCGATGGCGACCACGATGCGCGGGGTCTCGGCTTCGGCGGCCGGCCCCGAGCGCAGCAGGATCGAGGTCAGACGACCGATGTCATCGCGGATGCGCAGACATTCCTGGTCGGCGGCGGGCAGCTGTAGCGCGGCGGTGGTCATGGCGGAGCTCCGTGGGTCTTTGCGCGGAGTATGCCTATTGCGCGCTCGATCGCTGCGCCTCCAGCAGGGCATCCAGCTGGCGCACACGATCACGGGTCAAGGTGACCACGGCATCCGCCAGCATCACCAGGTACATGGTGCCGTCCATCTGACCGTAGGCCGCTTCCAGCGCCGCAATCTCGGCATCCCGGAAGCTCAGCCACTGTCGCTGCGAGGCCCGCAGCGCGGTCTGCGCCTCGGCCGGCAGCTCGCGCATCAGATCCTTCCAGATCCGGTTGAGCTCGCGATCCCATTCGGCATTGGCGGTATCCAGGCACGCGCGCATGCCGTGGGTACTCATGCCCTCGGGCGTTTCCAGACAGGCCGACAGCGCCTGGTCGATCGGATGCTCGTCCTCGGCCCAGGCCGGTGCGCCGAGCGTGAGCATGGCCAGGCCCACCGCGGCCAGCGTGCAGCGGATGCGGTGCGTGCTCATATCAGCGCTTCTTCGGCACGTAGATATCGGTAACGGTGCCCTCGAATACCTCGGCCGCCATGCCCACCGACTCGCTCAGCGTCGGGTGCGGATGGATGGTCAGGCCGATGTCGGCAGCATCGCAGCCCATTTCGATGGCCAGGGCGGTCTCGCTGATCAGATCGCCGGCGTTCGGGCCGACGATGCCGGCGCCGAGGATGCGGTGCGAGCTGGCATCGAAGATCAACTTGGTGAAGCCTTCGGTGCGATCGATGCCGATGGCGCGGCCGCTGGCGGCATAAGGGAACTTGCCGACGCCGACCTCGATGCCCTGCGCCTTGGCCTCGGCCTCGGTCAGTCCGACCCAGGCGATTTCCGGATCGGTGTAGGCCACGCTCGGGATCACGCGGGCGACGAACTCGGTCTTATGGCCTGCGGCGACCTCGGCAGCGACCTTGCCCTCGTGACTGGCCTTGTGCGCAAGCATCGGCTGGCCGACCAGATCGCCAATGGCAAAGATGTGCGGCACATGGGTGCGCATCTGTTTGTCGACGGCGATGAAGCCGCGCTCGCTGACGGCCACGCCGGCGTTTTCGGCGCCGATCTTCTTGCCATTCGGCGTGCGGCCCACAGCGCACAGCACGCGGTCATACAGCGTCGGCGCCGGCGCCTTGTCGCCTTCGAAGGTGGCCAGCAGGCCGTCGGCCTGGGCGGTCACGCCGCTCACTTTGGTCTTCAGATGGATACCGCCGTAGCGTTTGCCGATGCGCTGCTGCAGCGGGCGCACCAGGTCCGGATCGGCGCCCGGCATCAGCTGATCGGACAGCTCGACCACGGTGACCTCGCTGCCGAGGGCGTCGTACACGCAGGCCATTTCCAGACCGATGATGCCGCCGCCGATCACCAGCAATTTCTTCGGCACGTCGGCCAGATCGAGCGCGTCGGTGGAATCCATCAGGCGCGGATCGCCCCACGGCAAGCCGGGCAGTTTCACCGCCTGTGAACCGGCGGCGATGATCGCCTGCTCGAAGCGGATGGTCTGGGCGCCCTCGGCGGTCTCGACGCGCACGGTGTGCGGCGAGCTGAAGCTGCCGCTGCCCTGGACCACGCGCACCTTGCGCTGCTTGGCCATGCCGGCCAGACCGCCGGTGAGCTTGCCGACCACCTTGTTCTTGAAGCCGCGCAGCTTGTCGAGGTCGATCTTGGGCGTGCCGAATTCGATGCCGAGCTCGGCGAAATGCGCCGCCTCGTCGATCACCCGCGCCGCGTGCAGCAGTGCCTTCGACGGAATGCAGCCCACGTTCAAACACACGCCGCCGAGGGCCGGATAGCGCTCGACCAGAATCACGTCCATGCCGAGATCAGCGGCGCGGAATGCAGCGGTGTAGCCACCGGGACCGGCGCCCAGCACCAGCAGCTGGCACTGCAGATCGCTGCCGGCGGGAACGGCGGCCGGCGCCGGCGCTGCAGGCGCGGCGACCGGCGTCACTGCGGGCGTGGCGGGGACTGCTTTGGGGGCCGGCGCGGCGGCATCGGCGGCCTCGATCACGGCGATCACGCTGCCCTCGGACACGCTGTCGCCAACCTTGACCTTGAGTTCCAGCACGGTGCCGGCGGCACTGGCGGGCACTTCCATCGTAGCTTTGTCGGATTCCAGCGTCAGCAGACCCTGGTCCTTGCGCACGCTGTCGCCGACCTTGACCAGCCATTCGATCACCGGCACGTTCTTGTAACTGCCGATGTCGGGTACGCGGATCTCGAGCTTGGCCACGGCGACGACTCCATCAAGAGGGACGCGCAAGCATAGCCGCCTGCGAGGCGCTCTCAGGTACGTGCCGATTCGGGATGGTTGCGGCGCATTCGTATGCACCGACGCGGCTGAGGTGCGCGCATATGTGTTGACGAATCTCTTGCCAAACATGGGTGCGTGGAGCCAGGAGCGGGGCAGGGGTCAGGGGACCAACACTGCCGCGCTTCCTTGCACCGTCGCGGGTACCTGTTTGCCGCCCGAGTAAGCGCGCCGACGGCGACAGTGCGACGCAGGCGCCGCATGGCTGGTTTGAACCGCATCCCGGGTCCCGGGTCCCGCTTTTGCACAGACGCAGCCTGTCTGGCGAGAGCTTCCGTAGCGCCAGCGGGGCCTGCCCGCTGGCGCGGCAACGCTTACTGCTGCGGCTGGCCTTCGCCCGGCGGCGGCGTCTGGCACAGACCGTAGGCGGTTTCGAGGCGCGGACCGAAGCCCTGCGCGATCTCGCCGGCCTTCTGCATCACCGACTGGGTGCGCGCCTGCGAGGCCTGCGCGGCACGCTGCATCACTTCCGGGGTGCGATCGAGCATCTTCTTGCCGAGATCGGAGGTGAAGAACTTGGTCAGTTCGTTCAATTCCTGTTCGGTGAACACGTCGGCATAGACGGCCGCCACATCGCGCCGCACTTCTTCGATCTGCGCGTCGGTGAACTTGACCTCGGCCATCTTCTGCGCGAATTCATCGAGCACCGGCTTGGCCGATTCGCAGCCTTTGAACTGGGCGATGGTGTTCTGCACCATTGGGCCGGTCGGATCCTTCATCTGATCGAAGGTCTGATCGGTACGCGAGGCGGCGATCAGCTTCATCGCGGCATCGATGTGGGCGTCGCTGGCCGGCTGGGCCGGTTCGGTGGCGGTCAGGCTGGCAGCCAGCAGCAAAGCAGAAAGCATTGAAATCTCCTGAAAAACGATGAATTTCGGCCGCCACCCGGCGGTCGAAGCCGGCAAGCATAGCGCGCCGGCGTGGCGCCCGGCCGCGCTGAGCCTGCGGGGCTCTGACTGTGCGACGGTGCAAAGGTTCCGTCTGCGCGGCGAAAAAGCCCGGTGCTACACTCGCGCGGTCCTTTTGCGCGCACCTGCCCCAGCCCAGTGGCCTTCCCCGACATTCCCGGCTATCAGCTGCTGCGCCAGATCGGCTCCGGCGGCATGGCGACGGTGTATCTGGCCCTGCAGATGTCGCTGGAGCGCAAAGTCGCGATCAAAGTACTGCGCACCAGCAGCGATGACGACCCCGAACGCACCGAGAAGCGCTTCCTGCGCGAGGGCCGCACGCTCGCCAAGATCACCCACAAGAATGTCTGCGGCATCTACGACATCGCCAAAGTGGGCGATGTGGCGTACATCGCCATGGAATATCTGGACGGCGGCACGTTGGTCGACAAGCTCAAGAGCGGCCTGTCGGTGTCCGAGGCGATCGCGGTGGTGGTCCAGGTGGCCTCGGCACTGGAAGAGGCGCACAAGCTCGGCATCATCCATCGCGACCTCAAGCCCGCCAATGTGATGCTGCGCGGCGGCCGCGTGCCGGTGCTGACCGATTTCGGCATCGCCCGCGAGCTGACCGCCGCGCATACGCGGATCACCGCCGAGAACATGATCGTCGGCACGCCGATCTACATGAGCCCGGAACAGGTGTCCGGCGGCGAGGTCGACGGGCGCTCCGATCTGTACGCGCTCGGCGTCATGTTCTACGAACTGCTGACCGGCCAGCCGCCGTACAAGGGCGACACGCCGATCGCCGTGTGCATGCAGCATCTGACCGCGGCGATCCCGCAGCTGCCGCCGGACCTCAAGGATCTGCAGCCGGTCATCGAGCGCCTGCTGGCCAAGCGCCGCGAAGACCGCTACGAGTCGATGGCGGCGTTCACTCACGCGCTGCGCGATGTCTTCGTCAACTCTGACAGCCTGCGCCGCGTGCTGCGCTTCAGCCCGGACACGCCGTGGTCGGAGCAACTGCGCGATCTCGGCTTCTCCTTCGACACGCTGCGCGATGCCGATGTCAAGGCCGCGCTGGAGGGTCAGCGCAGCAAGTCGCGCGCCGCGCCTGCCAAGCCCGCCAAGCCGCGGCCGGCAGCTCCGCGCCAAGGCGGCCGGCGCATCTGGATGGCGGTGGCGGCGGTGTTGATCGCCGTGGCGGCCGCCGGCGGCGTCGGCTGGTGGGCCTGGCAGAAGCGCGCGCCGGCAGCGCTGGACGAAACCACGCTGCTGGCGCTGAATGCGTTGCAGAGCGAGTTCTTCACCCGCCTGCAGGGCGGCGATCTGTTCGCGCCCAAAGGTGCCAGCGCGCTCGATACGGCGCGGCGCATGCGCAAGATCAGCACCGAGTCCAGCTACACCGCGCAGGCCTTTGAGGCGCTGCGCAAAGCGGCGGTGGCGCGCGTGCGCGATGCGCTGGCAGCGGGCAATCTGGAGGCGGCGGATGCCGCGCTGGCGTCGATCAACCGCTTCCAGAACGATCTGCAGGTCGATGAACTGACCGCGCTGCAGGCCGAGCGCGCCAGCGTGGCGCAGTCGCTGGCGAGCGCGCAGGCGGTGCAGCAAAAGCGCGACCGTCTGCAGCAACTGGTCGATGGCGCGGCGCCGGCCAGCGGTGAGAGCGTGCTCGCGCTGTATGTGGAGTTGGCGCGCAGCCTGGGCAGCGACCCGGCCTTCCAGGCGCTGATGCCGAAGGCCGAGGCCGCCGCGCGCATCGAGATCGAGAACCGGCTGGCGGCCGGCGATCTGGTGCGGGCGCGCAAGGATGTGCGCGAGCTCGCCGCGGTGCGCGCCAGTGCCGCCGTGACGGCGCTGCAGCAGCGAGTCGAGGAGGAAGCCGCCGGCGCCGAGCTGGCAGCACTGATCGATCGGCATCGCGCGTTGTTGTCGGCCCCCGTCACGGCAGCCAGCCTGGACCAACTGCTGGCCAATCTGACCGCGCTGCAGAGCGCCGGCCAAGGCAGCGCCGAACATGCCGCCGCGCGCGCAGACGTCGCCACGGCAGTGGATCGCGCCGCACAGCAACTCGCGGCGCAGGAGGATTTCGACGGCGCGCTGGCGCTGCTCGCGCAGGCGCAGCGCGGCCTCGGCTCGCAGCCAGCGCTGAGCGCACGCGAGGCGGCCATCGGCCAGGCGCGGGAGCGCCGCCTGGCCGAGCAGCGCGCCGCCGCCGAGGCTGCGCGACAGGGGCAGCTGGTCGTCAGCGCGGCGCCCTGGGCGACGGTGCAGGAAGTGGTCGATGGCAGCGGCCAGCGCGTGGCGCTGCCCGGCGATGCCAGCACGCCGCTGCGACTGACGCTCAGCGAAGGCAGCTACAGAGTCACGGTGAGCCAGGCCAATGGCGAACGCCGTCAGCAGTCGGTGCAGGTGACGCGCGGCCAGATCGCGCAACTCAAGCTCAGCTTCAGCGGCTACGGCGCCGACGAGTATCTGCGCGAGGTGGGCTGGTGAGGCGGCTGTGGGCGCTCGCGCTGTGTCTGCCGGCGCTGGCCTGGGCGGACTACAAATCCGCCTATCGCGAAGGCGTCGCCGCCGCCGAGCGCAGCGACTGGAAACGCGCCGAGACGCTGATGCGCGAGGCGCTGGCCGGCGAAGCCACGCCCAATGAGCGCATGCGTCTGTACGGCATGGTCTACACGCCCTACATCCCGCAGTTTTATCTGGGCCAGGCACTGTTCAATCAAAACGACTGCAAAGGCACGCTACAGTGGCTGAATGCGCCCGAGGCCAGCGCCATCGTCGCCGGTCTGCCGCGGCAGTCGCAGGCGCGGCAGATGATGATCGATCGCTGCACGCGCCGGCTGGCGCTGGACGCGGCGACGCCATCGACGCCGGCTGCCACCCCGCCATCGAGCACCGCCGCGACACCGCCTGCGAGTTCCATCAAGCCGCCCACGAGCACGCCGCCGCCGGCCCCGCCCGTGCAAGCCCAGCCGCTCGACCCGGCGCGCGTGCGCGCCGTGCAAGCCGAGCTCGCTGCCGCCAGCGGCGCCGTGAATCAGGCCAGCCGCAGCCTCGCCGACCCGACACTGGCCGGGCTGCGCAGTTCATTCGGTGGGCGCATCGATACCCTGAACCAGTCACTGCGCAGCGCCACACAGGCGTTGACGGCCGCGAACGCACGCGCCGACGCCGCCGCGCTGACCCGCAGTGAGGCCGAGGCAAAGACGCTGCGGCAACGCGCCGACGTGCTGGCGCAGGAACTGAACAGCGCCGCGCAGCGTGCCCGCAGCGAGGGCGTCAGCAGTGCGCGCACGGCGCTCGAGCAAACGCTGGCCAGCGGCCGCAGCACCCAGGCCGCCCTGGGCGACACCCGCTTGCCTGAGGCGCAGGCGCTGAGTCAGGCGCTGGCGAGCGGCCAACGCGCGCTGGCCGGCAGCGATCCGGCGGCAATGGGCGCCGCGCGCCTCGCGGTGGAGGCCGCCGTGCGCGCGGCAAGTGCGCTGCAAGCGCGCCAGGAACTGGCCGCCCGCATCCGCCCGCTGCTGCAACCGCTGCTCAGCGCCTATTTCGGCGGTGACTACGCGCGCGCCGCCGCCTGGGCAGGCGATGCCGCGCTGAAGGCGGCGCCCAGCGCCTACGCGCATGCCCTTCTGATCCGCGCCGCGGCGCGCTATGAGCTGTATGTGCAAGGCGGCGAGATGCAGCGCGCCGAGCTCGAATCGGTGCGCGCCGATATCCGCGCCGCGCGCGCGCTGCAAACCGGCCTGAGTCCGTCCGCCCGGGCTTTTTCGCCACGTTTTCGCGCGGTTTTTGATACGACGCGCTGAATGAGAGCCGCTCCTGCCATGTTTGTGCTTGGCGGCGGATGACACAATCGGGCTAAAATCAAATGATTGGCCGCCGCCCGGGCGTCAGCTTGGCTGTCCCCGACCCGCCCGCCCCCTTTGAGGTTCAGAAGCTCATCATGCAGATTCGTCAGTTTGTGCTTGCCACCGTCGGCTCGGCCCTGCTTGCTGCGACGCCCGCAGGCGCTGCAGAACGCGCGCTCAAGGCCGGCAATACCGGGCTGGCGATCAACAATTCCGGCCGCATCGATCTGGTGACCAGCACGCCGATCACGTACACCAACCGCAGCGTCGCCAATGGCCGGCGCATCATCAATCTGCGGGTGGCGCAGCCGGTGTTGTGCGCAGACTTTCAGCCCGCCCCGAACGCGGGCGTCAATCCGGTCGGCATCCAGATCGTCGACCCGAATGGCGACACCAGCGGACTGATGTTCGGCGGCATCAGCAGCTACGACTACTTCACCAACGGCACTGCAGCGTCGCTGTTCAAGATCACTTCGGATGCGCAACTGGCCTGTTGCACCATGCTGCCGGCGGCCAACGCCTCCTGCGTGCAGGGTAGCGCCGGTGGTCTGGTGGTCGACACGCTGTTCGCCAATGGCTACGAGACGGTGGCCTCGGCGATCGCCGGCAAGGGCACCAATCCGGAGAATCTGGCCGTCAGCATGACCGGGCCGGCCACCGTGGCCCCCAACGCCAACTACAACTACACTATCACCGTCAGCAATGCCGGCTCGGTGGCGCTCAGCAATGTGCGCGTGCGCGACTGGTTCCCGAAGGCCTCGGGCGGCTTCCCGGCCCCGTTGGCAAACGGCACCTGGACCTGCACCGCCAGCGGCGCAGCCAGCTGCGGCACGCCGAACGGCAGCGGCAACATCGCGCTGAACGCGGTCTCGCTGCCGGTGGGCACCAATATCAGCATCGCGGTGTCGCGGCAGATGAGCGCCGGCGCCAGCAACGGCACCCAGTTCTCGGTCAGTGCCGCGGCTTTTGCCGAACCGACCGCGAGCGAGAGCACGCTGGCCAACAACCAGGCGGCGTTGAATGGCACGGTGCAGACCACCACTTACAGCGTCAACCCGAGCTCGCTGAGCTTCAACGGCTTCCTCGGCGTGCCGACGGCGACGCAGAACGTCTCGATCATTGCGCCGCCGGGCAATGTCGGCATCGTCAGTCTGGACAGCTGCAGCTTCACCGGCGCGGCCGCCGCGGACTTCCAGCTCAGCCCGGCACCGACCTTCCCGACCGGTGTGTCGCCCGGCGCCACGCTGAATCTGCCGGTGCGCATGGTCGCCTCGGCCATCGGCACGCGCAACGCCACGCTGACCTGCAACACCTCCAACGCGCCCGGCCTGCCGAGCTTCAGCGTCACGCTGACCGGCACCGCCACCAGCGCCGCGCCGACGATCTCGGACATCGGCGATCAGACCACGCTGGAAGACGTCGCCACCGGCAGCATTGCCTTTACCGCCAGCGACAGCGACAGCGTGCTGACCACCGCCTCGCTGAGCTGCAGCAGCACCAACAGCAATCTGATCGACAACAGCCGCTGCGCCTTTACCGGCAGCGAGCCGAACTTCACGCTGGTGCTCTCGCCCAAGCCCAATGCCAACGGCAATGTCACCGTGACCGTCACCGTCAGCGATGGCTCGACCAGCGCCACGGACACCTTCAGTTACACCGCGACTGCGGTCAACGATGCGCCCGATTTCACGCTGGCCGCGAACGCCACGTATGGCACCGCTGGCTTGAAAGTGGTCGGCAACTTCGTCACCGCGCTGACGCCGGGTGGTGGCAGCGATGAAGCCAGTCAGACGGTGTCGGTGGCCAACGTCACGCTGCAGTCGGGCGCCGGCCTGTTCGCCTCGGGCGGCGAACCCACCTACGACTCGCAGCAGAACATCCTGTCCTTCCAGCTGAACGGCAGTGCCGGCGCGGCCGTCGTGCGCGTGCGCGTGCAGGACAACGGCAGCAATGGCGGCCCGAACGGCGACGTGAACTTCCGCGAGAAGGACTTCACGATCACCGTGCAGGCCTCCGAGTAAGCGCATGCACCGCGCACCGGCGTTGACGCTCAACGCCGGTGCGCGGCAAGCAACCCTCTGGCCAAACATGGGTGCGCGGAGCCAGGAGCGGGTCAGGGGTCGGGGGACCAACACTGCCGCGCTTCCGTGCACCGTCGCGGGTACCTGTTTGCCGCCCGAGTCAGCGCGCCGGCGGCGAGGCAGGGACTCTGAAATGACTTAGGGAAGCTCTTGCCAAACATGGGTGAGGAGGGGCTAAGACGGGACTCGGGACTCGGGACTCGGGACTCGGGACTCGGGACTCGGGACCCGGGACCCGGGATGCGGGATGCGGGATGCGGGATGCGGGATGCGGGACGCGGGACGCGGGACGCGGCAGTTTGCAGAACGAGTAAGCGCGCCGACGGCGAGACTGGACTCTGATCAAGTCTCTTGCCAAACATGGGTGAGGAGGGGCTAAGACTCGGGACCCGGGATGCGGGATGCGGAACGCGGGACGCTGGACGCGGCAGTTTGCAGAACGAGTAAGCGCGCCGACGGCGAGACTGGACTCTGATCAAGTCTCGTGAGCCGCGTTGCGAGTCAGAATCGTCTGCCGCTAGGCGCGGTCCGCAGGGCATAGCCGGGCTCTCTGGCCAAGGACCGGTTTGAGGCGGCGGACGATTCTGGCCGCAACACTTCGGGACGGGGCTGAATCGGCCTCCAGCGTCGTCAGTCGCCTCGGCCAGAGAGCTGGCTATGCCCTTCGGCGACTTCCTTGCTGGAGACCGATTCAGCCGCCGTCGCGGCCACGATACTTGACCAGAGTCCCTGTCTCGCCCCTGGCGCGCTTACTCGGGCGGCAAACAGGTACCTGCGACAGTGCTCGGAAGCGCGGCAGTGCTGGTCCCCCGCCCCTTGACCCCCGCCCCGCTTTCGCTACTACGCACCCATGTTTGGCAAGAGCTTCCCTAGCCGCTGGCGCCCGAACTCAGGCGCCGAGCAGCGCCTTGATGGCGTCCAGATGCGGACGTGCGGCGCGCTGCTTTTCCTCGGCGCTGAGCACGGTCTTCTCGCCCTTGCCGACCCAACGCACCTCGCTGGCCGGCAGCTCATCGAGAAAACGGCTGGGATCGGGCGTTTCCTCGCGGCCGTAACGACTGCGCTGGCGGCAGTAGGACAGCGTCAGCGTTTCCTTGGCGCGAGTCATGCCGACGTAGAACAGTCGGCGCTCCTCTTCCACGCGACCCTCGTCGATCGAGGACACGTGCGGCAGGATGCCGTCCTCGACGCCGACCAGAAACACGTGGCGGAACTCCAGGCCCTTGGCGCTGTGCAGCGTCATCAGGCGCACGCGGTCGCCGGGTTCGTCGTCCTGGCTTTCCAGCATCAGCTGGGTCAGCAGTTGCGCCAGCGAGTTCTCGCGGCGATCCCCGATCCACTCCAGGAATGCCTGCACCTGCTGCTGACGACGCTCGGCCATCTCCGGGCGCTTGGCGTCCTCGCGCCAGTGCTGGCTCAAGCCCGACTCGCGGATCAGCTGCTCGATCAGCGCGCGCGGACGCAGGCTTTGACTGACTCGACGCCACTGCTCCAACTGGTCGGAGAAGGCCGCGAGCGCTCGCCCGGCACGCGGCGTCAGCGTGCCGAGCAGCGCCTGTGAGCCGGCCGCACGCGCCAGCGACAATCCCCGTCCCCGCGCGGCTTCCGCCAGCTTCTCCAGCGTGGTCGCGCCCACATCGCGCCGCGGCGTCGCCACCGCGCGCACGAAGGCGGCGTCATCGTCGGGGTTCGCCAGCAGGCGCAGATAGGCCATCACATCCTTGATCTCCTGCCGATCAAAGAAGGAGGTGGCGCCCGACAGGTGATAGGGCACCTTCATCGCCCGCAGCGCCAGTTCCAGCGAGCGCGCCTGGTGGTTGCTGCGGAACAGCACGGCGAAATCGCGCGGCTTGCACTTGTCCACCAGCTGGCGGTGGTTGATTTCGGCGGCGACGAACTCGGACTCGTCGGTGTCGCTGCCACGCGCAACGATGCGGATCGGATCGCCGTCCGGCAGCGCGCTCCACAGCTTCTTTGGGTGCAGATGCGGGTTCTGGCCGATCACCGCGTTGGCGGCGCGCAGGATGCGCTGGGCGCAGCGGTAGTTTTGTTCCAGCTTGACGATCTTCAGCGTCGGGTAGTCGCGCCCCAACTCGGCCAGATTCTCCGGATTGGCGCCGCGCCAGGCGTAGATCGACTGATCGTCATCGCCCACCGCGGTGAACATGCCGCGCTCGCCGGCCAGCAGCCGCAGCATGCGGTACTGGGCGTCGTTGGTGTCCTGGTACTCGTCGACCAGCAGATAGCGATACTTGCGCTGCCATTTGGCGCGCGTGTCCTCGTCGGCGTCGAGCAGCCGCACCGGCAGCGCGATCAAGTCGTCGAAATCCACCGCGTTGAAGGCCAGCAGCCGCTGCGCATAGCTGGCATAGAGTTCGGCGGCTTCGCGCTCGCGCGGCGTCTGCGCGCGTGCCAGCGCCTGCTCGGGGTTCAGGCCCTGATTCTTGGCGCGGCCGATCAGAAAGCGCAGCCGCTCCAGCACCTCGTTGTTGGCGCTCTTGGGCGCCAGATCCTTGATCAGCGCGCGGCTGTCGTCCTCGCCGAGGATCGAAAAGCCGCGGCGCAAACCGGCCTTGGCATGCTCGATCTCGAGAAAGCGCATGCCCATGGCATGGAAGGTCGACACCGTCAGCCCTTCCGAGGCGCCCTCGCCCAGCAGCTTGGCGGCGCGCTCGCGCATCTCGCGCGCGGCCTTGTTGGTGAAGGTGATCGCCGCGATCTCGTTGATCGCATACAAGCCCGAGCGCGCGAGATGCGCGATCTTTTGCGTGATCACGCTGGTCTTGCCGGAGCCGGCGCCCGCCAGCACCAGCAGCGGGCCGTCCAGATAGCGGACGGCTTCCTGTTGTTGCGGATTGAGCATGGCGCGACCCCGACCCCAAAAAGGAGCGCGAAATTACAGGATGTAGCGGCTCAAGTCCTCATTGCGGGCCAGTTCGGCCAGGTGGCGATCGACGAAGGCGGCGTCGATGACGACGGTCTCACCCTGGCGCTCGGGCGCGTCGAAGGACAGCGGCTCGAGCAGCTTCTCGAGCACCGTGTGCAGCCGACGCGCACCGATGTTTTCCATGCGCTCGTTGACCTGCGCGGCGATCTCGGCGAGGCGACGGATGCCCTCGCGGGTGAACTCCAGCGTCAGGCCCTCGGTGGCCATCAGCGCCGCGTACTGGCGCGTCAGCGCGTTCGAAGGCTCCGACAGGATGCGCTCGAAATCATCGACGCTGAGCGTGCCGAGCTCGACGCGGATCGGGAAGCGACCCTGCAGTTCGGGAATCAGATCCGAGGGTTTCGCCAGATGGAAGGCGCCCGAGGCAATGAACAAGATGTGGTCGGTTTTCACCGGGCCGTACTTGGTCGACACCGTCGAGCCCTCGACCAGCGGCAGCAAATCGCGCTGCACGCCCTCGCGGCTGACATCCGCGCCGGAGGTCTCGCCGCGCCGGCACACCTTGTCGATCTCGTCGATGAAGACGATGCCGTTCTGCTCGACATTCCACACCGCCTGCGTCTTGATTTCCTCGTCGTTGACCAGCTTGGCCGCCTCTTCCTCGATCAACAGCGTGCGCGCCTTGGCGATCGGCAGCTTGCGCTTCTTGGTCTGCTGATTGGCGAGGTTCTGGAACAAGCCCTTGAGCTGGCTGGTCATTTCCTCCATGCCCGGCGGTGCGGCGATTTCCACGCCCAGCGACTGACTCAGCTCGATCTCGATCTCGCGCTCATCGAGCAGACCATCGCGCAAGCGCTGACGCAGCTTCTGGCGGGTTTCCTGATCGCGATCGACGCTGTCGCTGGGATTGTGGTCAAAGGACAGACCCTGCCGCCGCGGCACCAGCACATCGAGAATGCGCTCCTCGGCCTTCTCCTCGGCCTGCGCCCGCACCTTGGCCGTCGCCGTCTCGCGCGTGAGCTTGACCGCGGCATCGACGAGATCGCGAATGATGGTTTCGACGTCCTTGCCGACATAACCCACCTCAGTGAACTTGGTGGCCTCGACTTTCACAAACGGCGCATTCGCCAAGGTCGCCAGGCGCCGCGCAATCTCGGTTTTGCCGACACCGGTCGGACCGATCATCAGGATGTTCTTCGGCATGACTTCATTGCGCATCACCGGATCCAACTGCATCCGGCGCCAGCGATTGCGCAAGGCAATCGCCACCGCACGCTTGGCAGCCTGCTGGCCAATGACATATTGATCGAGAGCGGAGACTATGGATTGGGGGGTCATGGTCGGGGGAAAAGGAAAATGGAAAAGGGGAAAGGGACGGCAGGGGCTACTGGGCTGCGCGGGCGCGGCGGTGGCGGATCAGGCCATTTAACAGGGCCACGCAATCGTGTATCTGGGCGCGCAGTGCGCTGGTGTCGGCGCAGAAGCCGAGATCCTGAGCCAGCCAGAGCTGGGTGTCGACTTCCATCAATGATGCGCGCGCCAGCACGCAATAACGCGCCATCTCTCCATTGCTGCCACGCGCTGCACCTTCTGCAATGTTGCTGGGCGCGCCAATCGCGGCACGCCGAATTTGCGCAATCAATCCGAATTGTTCCGACACGGGAAAATCAGCGCTCAATCGATAGACGGCGCCCACCAGCCGCATCGCCGCCTTCCAGGCCTCCAGGTCATAATGCGCCGGCCTAAATGAACGCGGCAACTCCCCGACAGCTCCAGGCGGCCCACCTTTTTCCCTTTCCCTTTTCCCTTTTTCCCGCTCCATCACAACTCCTCCAACGTCAAGTTGTGATTGGTATACACACAGATATCGGCGGCGATATGCAGCGCGCGTTCGACGATCTGGCGCGGGGGGAGTTCGGTGTTGTCGAGCAGGGCTTTGGCGGCGGCTTGGGCGTAGTTGCCGCCGGAGCCGATGGCGATCAGGCCGTTTTCGGGTTCCAGCACGTCGCCATTGCCGGTGATCAGCAGCGAGGCTTCTTTGTCGGCGACGGCGAGCAGCGCTTCCAGGCGCATC
Organism: Lysobacterales bacterium; assembly: GCA_046346965.1. Taxonomy (GTDB): domain Bacteria; phylum Pseudomonadota; class Gammaproteobacteria; order Xanthomonadales; family SZUA-5; genus JAXMHB01. Next base: position 53,590 of record JAXMHB010000002.1, on the reverse strand, counting down.
AGGCGGCGCTCGGTGCGCCAGTCCTTGGCCAGCTCCACCGCGGCGCGGGTCAGGTTGCCGCCGTGCTTTTCCAGCTTGGCGTCGAACAGTTCGAACAGCGTGAAGGCATCGGCGGTGGCGCCGGCGAAGCCGGCCAACACCTGGCCCTTGCCCAGCCGGCGGACCTTGCGGGCATTGCCTTTGACCACCGTGTTGCCCAGCGAGACCTGGCCGTCGCCGCCCATGACGACTTCCGCGCCACGGCGGACGGAAACGATGGTGGTACCGTGATAGGACTCGAGCATGGCGGCAATCTGGCTGGGTGCGAGCAGCCAGACATGGGGGCGGTCTGGCGCGGCGCAAGCCCTGCGCGGGCGGCTCGGCCACGCACCGCCCTCCCGTGCGCAACCGCCGGCGCAGCCTGTGCATCGCCGGCAACATCCACCGCATCCCCAATTCAGGCTAGATTCGCGCTGGTCGGCATGCGGCGCATGGCTGCTGCCGCCTTCCAGCCGCGCGCTTGGGGCTGCGCGGTGATCACTATTCAGGGGAATGCCATGAGTGACGACGACAAGAAGCCGTTTGATCCTTTTGAACTATCGGCCGCGATCCTGCTCGGCCTCGGCGCCATCGGCGCCTCGGTGGCCGGCTACCAGGAAGGCTTGTGGGGCGGTCAGAGTGTCGAGGCCTACGGTGCCGCGTCGGCGATGACCACCAAGGCGTCCACCACCTACAACGATGAGCTGTCGACCTTCACCTCCGACACCCAGATCGACATCCGCACCAAGGAACTGATCTGGGAGGGCGACGAGTCCGAGGACGAGACCCAGAGCCAGCGCGTGCTGGGCATGGCCAGCTGGATGCTGCTGTCGCAGATCAGCGATGTGGCCTACAAGCACCTCGGCCTGCCGGAAGACAAGCGCAAGGCCTACATGGACGGCAACGGCGAGATCGTGCTGACCCACGAGGAGCTGATGAAGGCGCTGGAAACCGATCTCAGCGACGAGTATGTCGACGAAGTGTTCGGCGACAGCGATGGCGAGTTCGAGGCGGCCGACAAGCGCTTCGCCGAGGGCAGCACGGCCAACAACAACGGCGACCAGTTCTCGCTGGCCACCGTGATCCTGACCGTCTCGCTGTTCTTCGCCGGTGTCTCGCTGGTGTTCAAAACCAAGGCGCGCTGGGGCTTTCTCAGCGCCGGCGCGGTGATCCTGGTCGCCGGCCTCGGTTATATGAGCACGCTGACCTGGGCGTGATCTGAGGCGGTGCGCAGCCGGCTGGTCCGGCTGCGCGCACGCCCGCTGCCTCATTCAAAGCCGTTGCGCAGCAAGGGCCCGGCCGAGCGGATGATCAGGTAGTCGTAGTCGGCCGGACTGGTCGCCAGCGTGATGCCAGCCAGCACCGCCTTGTTGGCATCGACCAGCATCGCCACTGCGTTTTGCTGGGTCAGTGTGCCGACCTGCGCGGTGTACACCCGATACGACACATTGCCGCCGTAGCTGGTGTCGTTGGCGCCGCTCGCCGTCAGCCGGCTGACGATCGGCCGCTCGCCGATGCTGGCGTTGGCGTGGACGAAGGTGCCGCCCGCGAGCACGGCGCCGTCGGACTGCGCGCCGACCCCGAACACGTACTGGAAGTCGCCGTTGATCGGCCGATCCAACTGCGTCCAGCCATCGCCCGAAAAGCTGCTGTCCAGGGCGCCGTTGGCACTCAGACGCGCCACCCAGCCAGCCGCCGCTGACAGCGAGGCCGAGTGCCCGCCGAGCAGAATGCGGCCCTGGGCATCCAGCGCGATCGAGGTGATCGTAGGCGCGCAGTTCGGGATGCCGGTCGGCGGCAGCAGCGTGCTGATGCCGCCACTGCCGAAGCCAGTGTCCAGATTGACCAGCGTGTTCGCGGCGAAGCGGAACAGGCGCGGGCGCAGGCAGCCGGCACTGATCGCCACATTCACCACCACCAGCAGCTTGCCGTCAGGCTGCAGCAGCATGCTGCCGCCATTGAACCCGAAGGTGGTGCCACCCAGCGGCAGCGTCGACAGCGTCTGACCGTTCTCGGACACGCTGACGATCACGTAGGGATGATCGACGTTGTTGGCCGGCACTTCCTCCACCAGCACGTACAGGCCGGCATCCGGGCGATCGACCACCGCCAGCGGCATATCGGTCGCGTTGCTGGTGTTCGAGCTGTCGTAGGACAGCAGGCCGTCGCCCGAGAAGTTGCTGTCCAAATTCCCGCTGGTGCCGGTGAAGCGGACGATCGCCAAATCCGGTCGGCCGTCGGCGGCGTTGGGACTGGTACCGACGACCACGGTGCGCCCGACGAAGTCGGTAGTGACCGCGCGCACGCTGGTGAAGCCGGCATCGACGTGGTACTTGCTCAGCTGGGCCCCGGTGCTGCGGCTGATCCGGGCGATGCCGACGTTGATGCCGGTGGCGCTGGTGGAGCGCACCTCGCCGGCCACCACATAGGTGCCGCTCGGTTCCTGGGACAGTGCCAAGGCGTAATCACGGTTGTCGCCGGTGACGTCGAAGAAGGATCGGGTGTAGCCGCTGTTGCCGAAATCGGGGTCGAAGTCACTGTCGCTGGCCGCCAGCGCCGGCGTCGCGCAGACGGCCAGCAACAAGGTCAGACTCGGGAGCGTGGGGGTGGTCATGCGCAGAGGTCCTGTACAGGGAATGCGCTTAATGACGGAGTCGCGCGCAAAAAGCGGCAGACCGCGGCGCCCAGCCGCTCAGGCCTATACTGCGCGGCTTTACGCGACCCGATGAGGCACCTGTGGCAGCGCTGCACGTAACGGACCTGCGCAAGACCTATGGCAACAAGGTCGAGGCGCTCAAGGGCATCAGCCTGGCGGTCGAAGAGGGCGACTTCTTCGCGCTGCTCGGCCCCAATGGCGCCGGCAAATCGACGCTGATCGGGATCGCCGCCTCGCTGGTGCGGCCGACCAGCGGCGAGGTTCTCGTGTTTGGCGACAGCGTCGTCAGCGCGCGCAACCGGGCGGTGGCGCACATCGGGCTGGTGCCGCAGGAGTTCAACTTCAACCAGTTCGAAAAGCCTTTCGAGATCCTGGTGAATCAGGCCGGCTACTACGGCGTGCCGCGCGAAATCGCCCGGGCGCGCGCCGAGCAGTATCTGAACCAGCTGTCGCTGTGGGACAAGCGCGAGGTGGCCTCGCGCACGCTGTCGGGCGGCATGAAGCGCCGATTGATGATCGCGCGGGCGATGATGCATCAGCCGCGCCTGCTGATCCTGGACGAGCCCACCGCCGGCGTCGACATCGAGATCCGGCGTTCGATGTGGACGTATTTGAAGGAGATCAACCGGGCCGGCACCACGGTGATTCTGACCACGCACTATCTGGAGGAAGCCGAGAGCCTGTGCCGCAACGTGGCGATCATCGACCACGGCCGCATCATCGAGCACACCACGGTGAAGGGGCTGCTGAGCACGCTGGACCGCGAAACCTTCATCTTCGACCTGTCGCAACCGCTGCTGCAGGCACCGGAATTGCCGGGCTGTCAGGTGCAGCGCGTCGATGACACCACGCTGGAGATCGAGGTGCCGCGCGGCACCGAATTGAACGGACTGTTCGGCGCCCTCAGCGCCGCCGGCATCGGCGTGCGCTCGATGCGCAACAAGGCCAATCGACTGGAAGAGCTGTTCGTCCGCTTGCTGGAGAAGAGCACCGCATGAACACTCAGGTCGCCTGGACTGCGTTCCAGACCATCATCATCAAGGAAGTCAATCGCATCCTGCGCATCTGGGGCCAGACGCTGGTGCCGCCTGCGATCACGATGACGCTGTATTTCCTGATTTTCGGGCAGCTCGTCGGCATTGGCGAGATGGGCGGGCATCGCTACATGGACTTCATCGTGCCGGGCCTGGTGATGATGAGCGTGATCCAGAATGCCTACGCCAACGTGGTCAGCTCCTTCTTCGGCTCCAAGTTCGGCCGCTACGTCGAGGAACTGTTGGTTTCGCCGACACCCAATATCGTCATCCTCGCCGGCTATGTCGGCGGCGGCGTGCTGCGCGGCTTCATGGTGGGCGGCATCGTGCTGGCGGTGTCGCTGCTGTTCACCGACCTCAAGATCGCGCATCCGCTGGTGATGCTGGCCAGCGTGCTGCTGGCGGCGGTGCTGTTCGCGCTGGCGGGCTTCGTGAATGCCGTGTACGCCAAGAAGTTCGACGATATCTCGATCATCCCGACCTTCATTCTGACACCGCTGACCTATCTGGGCGGCGTGTTTTATTCGGTCAGCCTGCTGCCGGAGTTCTGGCGCCACGTCTCGCTGGCCAATCCGATCCTGTACACCGTCAATGCCTTCCGCTACGGCGTGCTGGGCGAGAGCGATGTGCCGATCCTGCATGCTTTCGCGATCATGCTGGTGGCGATCGTCGTCCTCGGCGCCTACTGTCTGCGCCTGCTGCGACTGGGCGTGGGCCTGCGGAGCTGAGCCATGGCGCGCGTGCTGATTCCGCTGCCGCGCCGGGACTTTGATCCCTCCGAGGTCGCGGTCAGCTGGCAGGTGCTGAGCGCGCGCGGCCATACGGTTCTGTTTGCGACGCCGGACGGACGCCCCGGCGTCGCGGACCCGATCATGCTGACCGGTCGCGGGCTGGATCCCTGGAGCCCGCTGCCGGTGCTCGGCCACCTCAAGCTGCTGGGACTGCTGCTGCGCGCCGACGCCCGCGCGCGCCGCGCCCATGCGGCGATGCTGCAGGCACCCGCCTTCCAGCAGCCCTTGCGCTGGGACGCTCTGCGCGCCGAGGACTACGACGCCCTGCTGCTCGGCGGCGGCCATTGGGCACGCGGCATGCGCGAGTACCTGGAAAGCCCGCTGCTGCAGGCGCAGGTCGCGACCGCCTTTGCCGCCGACAAACCGGTGGCGGCGATCTGCCACGGCGTGGTGCTGGCCGCGCGCAGCCAGCGTGCCGACGGCCGTTCCGTGCTCTACGGCCGCCAGACCACCGCGCTGACCTGGCGCCAGGAGCGCACCGCCAGCCTGATCGCGCACATCGGCCGCTACTGGGACCGCTACTACTACCGCACCTACGTCGAGGCCCCCGGCGAAGCGCCCGGCTATCGCTCGGTCCAGCAGGAAGTCACCCGCGCACTCGCCGATCCCGCCGATTTCCGCGACGTCCCAGCCAACGACCGGCACTACCAACGCAAAACCCTGGGACTGGCGCGCGACCACCTGAACGACCCCAGCCCCGCCTTCGTCGTCCGCGACGGCCGCTACGTCTCCGCACGCTGGCCGGGCGATGTGCACACCTTTGCGCAAGTGTTTGCCGGGGTGCTGGAGGAATAGGCGAGACGGCGGCATACACATTTGCGGTTGCATTCGTGCGATCCGGACCTATGCTGCTTCAGACCAAGTAGGATGCGGTGAGGAACGAACCGCATCGCTTGCCGAGAGACTGTGCGGCTAAATTGATGCGATCCGGGATTGCGCCGCTATCGATGCGGTTCGCAGGCTCACCGCATCCTACTCGGACTGCTTCGATGCAGTTCGCAGGCTCACCGCACCTACTCGCGCTATTATTTACTACAACTTAGGACGGATCGAGTGAATGGAATCATGCTGAATGCCCTCGACATTGAGCAACTAGGCCTTTTTGGTGGCGACCTGATTGATGAGGACCCCAACTTCCTCACTCGACAAGTTGTTACATATATTGGAAACAAGCGAGGCTTACTTTCTGAGATCAGCAGAGGAATTGAGAAGGTAAAATCCCGCCTCAGGAAGAAGAAGCTAAGGGCCTTTGATGTCTTCAGTGGTTCGGGAGTCGTTTCAAGACTCCTCAAAGGTCACTGCAGTTATCTGTCGTGCAATGATCTTGAGAATTACTCGAACATACTATCGCACTGTTACCTCACAAACCGAAGCACAGTAGATTTCCGGGAACTTGGGGAGATTGTGCTAGACCTGAATGCATCCGTCTTACACGAAGGGCATGAAATAGGTTTCATTGAAGAACTTTACGCACCTCGGGACGAACTCAACATCACCAAGGAAGATCGAGTCTTCTACACGCGCGAAAACGCTCGTAGAATTGATACATACCGGAAGATGATAGAGCGCTACCCGCCAAATATACGAACGTTGCTGTTGGGGCCATTGCTAAGCGAGGCCTCAGTTCATGCAAATACTGCGGGAGTATTTAAGGGGTTCTACAAGAATCGGAATACTCAGATCGGACAGTTTGGCGGGACGGGCTCAGACGCGCTCTTACGGATTCTGGGAAAAATTGAGCTTGAAGTTCCGGTACTGAGTCGTTTCGAATGCGAGATTGACATCCGTCACGGCGACTCAAATGAGGTAGCGGGCAAGATCAAAAATCTCGATTTGGCTTACTTGGACCCGCCATATAATCAACACCCATATGGCTCAAACTATTTCATGCTCAATTTGATCGTCGACTACATTAGACCCACAGAAATCAGTGGCGTTTCAGGGATACCCTCGGACTGGAAACGGTCAGCATACAACGTGCGAGCAAAATCTTTCAGCTCTTTCAAGCAGTTACTAGAAAGTCTCGATGCGAGATTCCTTCTGATCTCCTTCAATAACGAGGGCTTCATCTCGCCTGAAGAGATGAGGGACCACTTGCAAACGCTCGGGCATCTAGAGGTAATTGAAAAACAGTACAACGCATTCCGGGGAAGCCGAAGCTTTGCAAATCGGCCAATTCACGTCACTGAGCAACTCTTCATCTTGGAGCGAAAGTAATGGCCAGAAAGTATCAACTTCGAGAACAGCGCGCCGGCACTGTCATTAATGAAGTGTCGAAAGGGCAAGAATCTGAGGTGGTGCAGGCTCTGCATTTAGTTGAATCGAGGCTGAGGAAAGAGTTCGGTGCGGACATTCTCTACGCACACGAACGGCAGTGGTATCTGCGTGACATTGTTAGCGAGCTTCGGAAGACATTCCCCGAAGTTGAGTTTTTCTGCCATTTTGATACCAGCTCCATTCGACCCGATGGAGGCATTCTCTTCATGCGCAGTGCGTCCACAACGGATATTACATACCCCATATTAATCGCGGAAGTAAAGAACCAAGGCACAAATGACCTTCGCCTCAAAGAAGGACTTTCAAAACAGTCTCGCGGCAATGCTATTGAGCGGCTTGGGAAGAATGTGATTGGACTTCGTGCCGCCTTACTTCGCGAAAGCATTTTTCCGTTCGTCTGCTTCGGATACGGCTGCGATTTTGAAGAATCGTCGTCAATCTTGGATCGCGTATCCACAATCGCAATGTTTGGCCGCCTCAATACCACCTATCTGCACAACGAGGAGAGCGGCAAGATCAATCGAGGCAGCTTCTATTTTCGAGAAAACAAATGGGAGGTGAGAGAAATGGCGGATGTGATGGCGGATATTGCGATTCGTTCAGTCCAGTATTATTTCTCCAAGTACAAGGAGAAGAGTTTTCGTCGCGGATCCTAGTCCTACACACTGGGAGCGAACTATCCTTTCCCGCAGGCAATAGCGTTTTCCGGCTCCGGCAGCCCGCCTCACCGCGGTACACCCCCGGCCAGTTTCCAGGCGAAGCGCACGCGGTCCAGTCCGGCGGCCAGGGATTTCAGGGCCTCAGCGGACAGCCCGGCCGGTGCGATTTCGCTGGGCTCGGGGGGCGCGCCGCGCCAGGCGTAGACGATGTCGTTGCGTTCCTCGCTGTCGCGTACTACGAGGCACTGCTGGCGGAATTGCTGGCGGATGCGCGCCACCAGCAGCGGGAACTGCCGATGCGCGCAGGCCAGATTGACCACCAGCACGCCACCGGCGCGCAGCGCCAGGCGGCAGTCGCGATAGAAGTTCTCGGTGCTGAGCGGCGATGGCAGGCCGGAGCGGTCGTAGCCGTCGACCAGCAGCACATCGAGATCGCGTGCGCGGCGCACATATTCGGCGCCGTCGCCCTCGCGAATGCACAGGCGCTCATCGTTGTCAGGCACCTGGAACAACTCGCGCACCGCGAGCACCTGCGGATTGATCTCCACCACCTCCACCTGGGCGCTGGGCAGGTGGCGATGGCAGAACTTGGCGAGCGAGCCGCCGCCGAGGCCGATCATGCCGATGCGCGCGGGCGCCGGGTCGAACAGCAGGAAGCCCATCATCGTCTGCGTGTACTTGAGCGCCAGCGCGTAGGGATCGGCCAGCCACATCTGGCTCTGGATCTCGTGCTTGGCGAAATGCAGGCAGCGCGTGTGGCCGCTGTCGAGCACGTAAGGCCGTGCATGCGCGGGTGCGGGCCGACTCATTGCGCCTCGCATGGCCTCCGACACTTACAGCGGCTGCCTGCGCGCATGCGCTCAGGCATCCGCGCCGGCCAGCACCGCCAGCACCTGCGCCAGCAGCGCAGACAGATCGGCCTGATGCGCCAGCGGACCGGTGATTTGCAAGCGCTGCGGCGGCAGCGTGCGCAGCCAGCCGCGCAGCCGGTCGGCATCGAAGCTCTGCGGCGTCAGCAGCAGCCAGCGCTTGCGATAGCGCCGGCACCAGTCCTGCGCGGCGCGGGCGCGACCATACAGACGCTCATCCGGCGCCAGCAGCAGCGTCGCGTCGGCTGCACGCGTGTTCCACTTGAGCGCCTGTGCGGGATGGCCGGTGGGCGTGGGCACCAGCCCAGGCGCACCGACGATGCTTGCCGGGCAGTAGTAGCCGACCACCGCCAGCGCGTGCGCGGGCGCCAGATCACGCACCAGCGCTTCCACGCCCGAAGCGCCGGCGCCGATCAACACCGGCTGCCGAGCGCCGGCCGGCGCCACCAGCGCGGGGCGCTTTTGCTTGCGCCGCGCTTTCGACGAGGGCCGTCGGCCCGCCGCGCGCGTCATCCGGCCTGGCCTTGCGCGTGCTCCAGGTGATAGCGCGTGGCGAGTTCGACCTCGTGCTTCGACCCCAGGAACACCGCCACCCGCTGATGCAGGGCCTCGGGCTGCAGATCGAGGATGCGCATCAGCCCGTTGGTGGCGGCACCACCGGCCTGCTCCACGATGAAGGCCATCGGATTGGCCTCGTACATCAGCCGCAGCTTGCCGGGCTTGCTGGGATCCTTGAGGTCGCGCGGGTAGATGAAGATGCCGCCGCGGGTGAGGATGCGATGCACATCGGCGACCATGCTGGCCACCCAGCGCATGTTGAAGTCCTTGCCGCGCGGGCCGGTTTTGCCGGCCAGCAATTCCTCGATGTAGCGTCGCATCGGCGGCTGCCAGTGGCGCAGATTGGACATATTGATGGCGAACTCCTGGGTGTCCGCCGGGATGCTGAGATTGCGCTCGGTCAGCACGAAGGAGCCGAGCTCGCGGTCCAGCGTGAAGCTGTGCACACCGGAGCCGGTGGTCAGCACCAGCAGCGTGCTCGGGCCGTACACCGCGTAACCCGCCGCCACCTGACGCGCGCCTGGCTGCAGGAAGTCGGCCTCGGTGGGCTCGCTGACGCCATCCGGGCAGCGCAGCACCGAGAAAATGGTGCCGACCGAGATGTTCACATCGATGTTGGAGCTGCCATCGAGCGGATCGAACAGCAGCAGGTATTCGCCCTTGGGATAGCGGTGCGGAATCGCGTGCGGGTGATCCATCTCTTCCGAGGCGATCGCCGCCAGATGGCCGCCCCACTCATTGGCTTCGAGCAGGATTTCGTTCGACAGCACGTCGAGCTTCTTCTGCACCTCGCCCTGGATGTTCTCGCTGCCGGCGCTGCCGAGCACGCCGCCCAGCGCGCCCTTGCCCACCGCAATGGCGATGCCTTTGCAGGCGCGCGCAACGACTTCGATCAGCAGGCGCAGATCCGAGTTGATCTGGCCGTGCTGGCGCTGTTGCTCGATCAGAAAGCGGGTCAGCGAGACGGGTTTCAAGGCGCGCTCCGGCAGTGGCAACCGGGCGCGGATTCTCGCGGCTGCGCCGGCCGATTGCCAGCGCTACGGCCGCCCGCGTTCAGCCGCGCGGGCGCATCAGCGTGGACTTGCCGAACAGGCTCTCGATCAGATCCACCGCCAGCTTGGCCGTGCGATTGTGATCGTCGAAGGCTGGATTCAGCTCGACCACATCCAGCGAGGCCAGCAAACCGGTGTCGGCGATCATCTCCATGCACAGTTGCGCCTCGCGGTAATTCGGGCCGCCGGGCACCGTCGTGCCCACGCCGGGCGCGATCTCGGGGTCGAGAAAGTCCACATCGAAGCTGACATGCAGATGGGTGTCGGCGTCCAGGCCCGCCAGCGCCTCGGTCATCACCTTGCGCATGCCGTGTTCGTCCACGTAGCGCATGTCGAAGATCGAGAGCTGCTGCTCGTGCACCAGTTGGCGCTCGCCCGGATCGACCGAGCGGATACCGATCTGGTGGATCTGCTCGCGCGTCAGCGCCGGCGGCGTGCCGGCCAGTTCCACCAGCGGCGCCGGCCCGATGCCGAACAGACAGGCGACCGGCATGCCGTGCACATTGCCCGAGGGCGTGATCTCGCTGGTGTTGAAGTCGGCGTGGGCATCCAGCCAGAGCACGCGCAGCTTCTTGCCGACGCGCCGGCAATGCGCCGCCACCGCGCCGATCGAGCCGATCGCCAGGCAGTGATCGCCGCCGAGCATGATCGGCAGTCGGCCTTCGTCGAGCACCTGACCCACCAGCTGGAACACGCTCTGGTTCCAGGCCACCACCTCGTACAAATGGCGGTAGCCGGCGTCCGGCGGCTGCATCGGATTGATCGGGCCCATCAGATTGCCGCGGTCGTCCACTTCCAGCCCGCGCGCCATCAGCGCCTCGCGCAACCCGGCCACGCGCAGCGCCTCCGGGCCCATCGAGGCACCGCGGTCGGCAGCACCGACATCGGTCGGCGCACCTATCAGCGTGATCGGACGTGCTCTCATGGTTATTCAATCCGTATTCACTGGCCGCGCAGGCTAAACGCAGGTGGAATCAATCTGCAAGCTCGGCTTTCGCATCCGGTCGCGCTCGTTCAGAATCCGCGCCGCAGCAGCGGGCGCTTTGGGCGCCAGCACTGGCTGACTGCCTCACCTTTCCCATTCGGCCCCTGGCATGAGCCACGACACGCGCATCGTTTCTCCGGCGCAGAACCGCGAAGAAGAGCTCATCGAGGCCAGCATCCGTCCGCGCAAGCTGGCGGAGTACCTGGGGCAGGTCGCCGTGCGCGAGCAGATGGAGATCTACATCGAGGCCACGCGCCGCCGCGGCGAAGCGCTGGACCACGTGCTGATCTTCGGCCCGCCCGGCCTTGGCAAGACCACGCTCTCGCACGTCATTGCCAACGAACTCGGCGTCAATCTGCGCCAGACCTCGGGCCCGGTGCTGGAGCGCGCCGGCGATCTGGCCGCGCTGCTGACCAATCTGCAGCCGCGCGATGTGCTGTTCGTCGACGAGATCCATCGACTGTCGCCGGTGGTCGAGGAAGTGCTGTACCCGGCGATGGAAGATTTCCAGATCGACATCATGATCGGCGAGGGCCCGGCGGCGCGCTCGATCAAGCTTGATCTGCCGCCGTTCACGCTGATCGGCGCCACCACCCGCGCCGGCCTGCTGACGGCGCCCTTGCGCGATCGCTTCGGCATCGTGCAGCGGCTGGAGTTCTACACGGTCGAAGAGCTCTGCCATATCGTCACCCGCTCGGCCGGCATTCTGGGCATCCGCTGCGATGCCGACGGCGCGTTGGAGATCGCCCGGCGCAGCCGCGGCACGCCGCGCATCGCCAATCGTTTGCTGCGCCGCGCGCGCGACTATGCCGAGATCAAGGGCACCGGCGTGATTACGCTGGCGGCCGCGGCTGGCGCCATGGACATGCTGAAGGTCGATCCCGAGGGCTTCGATGCGCTCGACCGGCGTTTGCTGAGCCTGATGATCGAGCACTTCGACGGCGGCCCGGTCGGCGTCGACAGCATGGCGGCGGCGCTCAGCGAAGAGCGCGGTACGCTGGAAGACGTGGTCGAGCCCTATCTGATCCAGCAGGGTTTTCTGATGCGCACCGCGCGCGGGCGCATGGTCACGCGCAAAGCCTATCTGCACCTCGGATTGAAGCCGCCGCGGCGCACCGATCCCACGCCCGATCTGTTCGAGGACACCTGATGGCGCGCCGATCGACAAGCACGCCCGAGGTGGCCGCCGCGGAGTTCCACTGGCCGGCGCGGGTCTACTGGGAAGATACCGACGGCGGCGGCGTGGTTTATCACGCCAACTACCTGAAATTCCTGGAGCGTGCGCGCACCGAATGGCTGCGCCACAAGGGCTTCGAGCAAAGCCTGCTGGTGCAGAGCCAGCAACTGGTGTTCGTGGTCTACAGCATGCAGCTAGAGTTCCTGAAGCCGGCACGACTGGACGATGCGCTGAGCGTCAGCGTGCGCCTGCTGCACTGTCGGCGCGCCAGTTTTGCGGTCGCGCAGTTGATCCACGACACCCGCAGCGGCGATGCGATTTGCCGCGCGCAGGTGGAGATCGCCTGCCTGCACGCACAGAGTTTTCGACCCATCCCGATACCACCCGAGTTATTGACGGAGATCCAGCGGTGAATAGTGGCGATTTGAACCTGTTGGAACTGATCATCCACGCCAGTCTGCCGGTGCAGATGGTGATGGCGCTGCTGATCGGCGCCTCGATCTGGTCGTGGTGGATCATCTTCCGCAAGAAGGCGGTGATCGCGCACGCCAGCAAGACCGCCAACGAGTTCGAAGAGCGCTTCTGGTCCGGCGCCGATCTCGCCCAGCTCTATCGCGAGGTCAGCAACCGCGGCAAGCCGACCGAGGGCCTGGAGAGCGTGTTCGAGGCCGGTTTCCGCGAGTTTGCGCGTCTGCGCCAGCGCCGCATCGTCGATGGCCGCACGCTGCTCGAAGGCAGCCAGCGCGCCATGCGCGTGACGCTCTCGCGCGAGGTCGACAAGCTGGAACAGCACCTCAACAATCTGGCCACGGTCGGCTCGATCAGCCCCTACGTCGGCCTGTTCGGCACCGTGTGGGGCATCATGGTCGCCTTCCACGGCCTGGCCAGCGTCAAGGAAGCCACCATCGCCATGGTCGCGCCCGGCATCTCCGAAGCGCTGATCGCCACCGCCATGGGCCTGTTCGCCGCCATCCCGGCGGTGATCTTCTACAACCGCTTCTCCAACGCCGTCGAGCGCATGGAACTGCGCTACGACACCTTCCAGGAAGAGTTCAGCGCCATCCTGCAGCGCCAGGCGCATGCGGAGGATCATTGATGCGACACGCTCGCATCCATGCCCTTGGCCAAGTAAAAAGTGAAAAGTGAAAAGTAAATGGGCGCAGAAACCCCAGGCCGCCTCCTTTCACGTTTCACTTTTTACATTTCACTGAGCCCACGTCCCCAGACCGTCTCGAGCTGACCTCGCCATGCGCCGCAAACGCCGCAAACCTGTCTCTGACATCAACGTCGTGCCCTACATCGACGTGATGCTGGTGCTGTTGATCATCTTCATGGTCACGGCGCCGCTGATGAACCTGGGGGTGGAGCTCGATCTGCCGCAGTCGACGGCGAATCCGCTGAACACGCCGGAGGAGCCGGTGATGGTCAGCGTGACCAAGGACGGCGCCTTCTTTCTGACCATCGGCGGCCAGCGCGATCCGGTGGATCGGGCGACGCTGGTGACCAAGATTGCCGCCTTCGTGGCGCAAAATCCGAAAGTGCCGATCCTGGTCGGCGGCGATCGCGATGTCGATTACGGCAAGGTCTACGAGGCAATGGTGGCGCTGCAGGAGGCCAAGGCGCCGCGCGTCGGCCTGATGAGCGATCCGAAGCCGCGCGAGGACGCCCCGTGATCGCCGCAAGCGCGCACCTGCGGGCTGGAGCCTGAGTCGGCGATGGAAACCACACGCGATCAAACCCGCGCGCTGCTGTACGCCATCGGCGTGCATCTGGTCGCGGGTTTCATCCTGTTTGCCGGCCTGCTGTTCAGCTCGCAAGAGAAGCCGGTGATCGCCGGCGGCCCCATCGATGCGGTGTTCGTCGATCTGAGCGTCGGTGCGCCCAAGGCGGCGTCTGCGCCGGCACCGACGCCGACGCCGGCTGCGCCCAAGCCGGCGCCGGAGCCGCCCAGGCCGGTGGAGCCGCCCAAACCCGAGCCCAAGCCGGAGGAGGCCGCACCGCCGCCGCCACCGCCGCAAGCGAAACCGGATGACGTGACCGATCAGCGCCCGGTGCTGCCGAGCGTGGATCAGGAAGCGCTGAATCTGGAGAAGCAGCGCGACGAATTGCGGCTGGAGCAGGAAAAACTGCGGCGCCAGCAGGAAATCGAGCAGCAGCGCATGCAGCAACTGGAGAACATCCGCAAAGAGCGCGAGCGCGCAGCGGCCGAAGCTGCCGCTGCTGAGCGCAAGCTGGCGGACGCCAAGGCACAGCAGGAAGCTCAGCGTGTGGCGCAGATCCTCAATCAAGCCGCGCCCGCCGCGCCGGAAGGCAGCCAGCGCCGCGGCGCCGATGTGGCGGACAGCCTGTCCAGCGAGTATTACGGCCTCATTCGTGATCTGGTGACGCAGAGCTGGCGGCGGCCGGTGAACACGCCGGTCGGCATCCGCTGCGTGGTCAATGTGCGCCAGATTATCGGCGGTGAGGTGATCGGCGTCACCATCGGCAGTCCCTGCAATGCGCCAGAATCCGTGCGCCAGTCGATCCTGGACGCCTTCGAGCGCGCCTCGCCGCTGCCGTATTCGGGCTTCGAATCGGTGTTCGATCCCAGCCTGCCTTTCCAGTTTGAGTACGATGGCTGAAACGGGCGGCTGGACGTCCGTATTGTTCAGCTGACGTGCAAAGAGTTGCTTCTAAGTTTGCGTCGCGCTTGCATACACCCTGGGGGTTCCACACCATGCCGATTGATCGAAGCTCGCTCGTCCGATTCTGCCTCGGCCTCCTCTGCCTGCTGACGACTGGCCTGGTCCAGGCCCAGCAACTCGGCAACGAAACGCCGATCGTGATCACCGACGGTCGGGATGCGGCGATTCCGATCGCCATCGTGCCCTTCGCCTGGGAAGCCGCGGCGGCGCCGGACACCACTTTCATCGACGTGGTCGTGCGCGCCGATTTGAATCGCTCCGGCCAGTTCAATGCACTGGCGCGCGAGCGCGTGATCGAAGTGCCCTCGCGCGGCAACGAGATCCGCTTCCCGACCTTCAAGATGCTGAAGCAGGACTACATCGTCGTCGGCCGCGTGTTGCAGGCGGACGGCGGCGCCTTCAACGTCGAGTTCGAACTGCACGATGTGAACAAGCAGACCCAGTTGCTGGGGCTGGTTTTGCCGGTGCGCCCCGGCGAGTTCCGCGCGGTGTCGCATCAGATTGCGGACCTGGTGTACGAAAAAATCCTCGGCGTGCGCGGCGCCTTCTTCACCCGCATTGCCTACATCACCAACAAGCGCCTGGCCGAGGGCAAGCATGAGTACGCCATCTGGATCGCCGATTCCGACGGCTACAACCCGCAGCGCATCGTCTGGAATGCCGAGCCCTTCCTGTCGCCGGCGTGGTCGCCGGACGGCAAGTCGCTGGCCTACATGAGCTTCGAGCGCCAGGGCGGCCACACTATCTATGTGCATGAGCTGGCGACCGGCGCGCGCCGGCTGGTGACCTCCTTCAAGGGCATCAACGGTGCGCCGGCGTTCTCGCCGGATGGCTCGACGCTGGCGCTGACGCTGTCCAAGAGCGGCAACCCGGAGATCTACACGC
The DNA here is from genome assembly GCA_046346965.1 of Lysobacterales bacterium. Lineage (GTDB taxonomy): Bacteria > Pseudomonadota > Gammaproteobacteria > Xanthomonadales > SZUA-5 > JAXMHB01. The sequence goes on along the minus strand of JAXMHB010000002.1, from coordinate 37,945 downwards.
TCAATCTGGCGACGAACAGCCTGACCCAGCTGACGCGCCACTTCGGCATCGACACCGAGGCCGTGTGGATGCCGGGCGGCAACAGTCTGCTGTTCACCTCCGACCGCTCCGGCAAGCCGCAGATTTACGCGCTGTCGGCCGGCGGCGGCACGCCCGAGCGCGTCAGCTCGGTGGGCGAATACAATGCACGCGCTCGGGTGTCCTACGATGGCCGCTTGCTGGCCATGGTGCAGGGCAACAAGAACGTGTATCGTATTGCGGTTGTGGATCGCGAGCGCGGGGGCGCCGGTGCGGTTCGCTTGATTTCACCGGGTCCATTGGATGAGTCCCCGAGCTTCGCTCCTAACGCAAGCATGGTGCTTTACGCTGCCCGCGAAGGGAATCGCGGGGTGCTCTATGCCGCAGCGGTCGATGGATCGGTGCGGCAGCGGTTGGCGCTGGCGGACGGAGACGTCCGTGAGCCTGCCTGGGGCCCCTTCAGGCAACGTTGAAGGCAACACCATTAAAGTTCCGCGTCTTGTTCGCTGTCATCCGTACGAAGGAAATAAAAATGAATACCCCGATTCGCGTCCTGGTTCTCGCTCTGTCCGTTGCTGGTCTGGCTGCCTGTAAGAAGGAAGTGGTGAAGCCGGCCGACCCCACCACGCCGCAGGAAACCACCCAGACTCAGACCAACACCACGACCGCTGAGAGCTGGACCGATCCGACCCTGCTCGACACCAAGCCGTGCCTGGTCTCCCGCGTTGCTTACTTCGACTTCGACCAGACCACGATCAAGTCCGAAGCGATGGAAATGCTGCAGTGCCACGGCAAGTGGCTGGCCAGCAACCCGGGCGCCCGCATCTCCCTGGAAGGCCACGCCGACGAGCGCGGCACGCCGGAATACAACCTGGGCCTGGGCGAGCGTCGTGGCAACGCCGTGCGTGATCTGCTGCTGGCCAACGGTGGCCGCGCCGAGCAGGTGACCGTGGTGTCCTACGGCGAAGAGCGTCCGGTCTGCACCGACAGCGACGAGAGCTGCTGGTCGAAGAACCGCCGCGCCGAGATCGTCTACACGGCGAAGCAGTAATCGGTAGCGCATGCGACCATGATCGTAGCCCACACGTTGACGCTTCGATCCCTGACGGCGGCCCTGGTGGCCGCCGTCTGCGTTTCGGGATCGGCCCATGCTCAGAGTCGCCTCAGTCTGGCCGAGCGCGTAGCGCAGCTCGAGCGCCAGACCCAGGGCAGCAGTGAGTCCAGCAACCTGTCCGAACTGATGGTCCGCAATCAGGAATTGCAGGCCGAGGTGCAGTCGCTGCGCGGTTTGGTGGAACAGCAGGCATTCGAGATCGAAGGCCTGAAGAAGCGTCAGCGCGATCAGTACGTGGACTTGGATTCCCGTCTGCAGCGCCTCGAAGGCGGCATGACCGTACCGGCGCGGCCGGCCGCCGCCGTGCCCGGCGAGGAAGCCGCACCGGAGCAACTGAGCGCCGATGCGCCGACGCCGATCGAGGACAATTTCGACACGCCGCCGCAGCCAGTGCCCGCGGTAGCGCCGCCCGCCAACGCCGAAACCGTCGGTGGCGCCGTTGCGGCGGCCAGCACGCCGGAAGAGAAGCAGTCCTACGAGACCGCCTTCGAGGCCCTCAAGCAGGGTCGCTATGCGGAGTCCTCGCAGCTGTTCTCGGCCTTCCTGCAGCAATACCCGAATGGCGAGTACGCCGCCAACGCCACCTATTGGCTGGGCGAGTCCTACTACGTCACGCAGAACTACGAGATCGCACTGGAGACCTTCCAGAGCCTGCTGTCGCGCTTCCCGGACAGCCGCAAGGCGCCGGATGGCCTGCTGAAGGTCGGCTATTGCCAGTACGAACTGGGCGACACCCAGCGTGCCGCCGCCACCTTGAACGAAGTGGTCACCCGCTACCCGGACACCCCGGTGGCGCGGCTGGCCCAAGGGCGTCTGCGCGCTTTGCGCCTGGACGGCCGTTGAACCCGGGCGCGGACGGCTGCGGCCGTCCGCGTCTGAGTGCTTGGGGTGCCATTGCCCAACATGGGTGCGTCGAGCCAAGAGCGGGGCACGGGGCGAGGGGCGGGGGACCAGCACTGCCGCGCTTCCGTGCAACGTCGCGGGTACCTGTTTGTCGCCCGAGTAAGCGCGCCGAAGGCGAGGCAGGGGCTCTTGCCAAGCATGAGTGCGGAAAGAGCAAGAGCGGGGCGAGGGGCGGGGGAGCAGCACTGCGGCACTTGCGTAGCACTGCCCTCAGTTTGCAGAACGAGTATGCGCGACAAAGTCGAGACATGAACCCAGCCCCCACTCACGCCGGCGCCGAGGCCGTCGACCTCGACAGCGCGCAGCTGCGCATCACCGAGATCTTTCACTCCGTCCAGGGCGAAGCCGACGCGGTCGGTTGGCCCACCGTATTCGTGCGTCTGACCGGCTGCCCGCTGCGCTGCGTGTGGTGCGACACCACTTACTCGTTTCATGGCGGCGAGCGCCACAGCCTGGCCGCGGTGCTGGCGACGGTGGCCAGCTACCAGACCCGTCATGTCTGCGTCACCGGCGGCGAGCCGCTGGTCCAGCGCAGCTGTCTGCCGCTGCTGACCGCGCTGTGTGACGCCGGCCACAGCGTGTCGCTGGAGACCTCGGGCGCGCTCGACGTGTCGACCGTCGACCCGCGCGTGCGCAAAGTGCTCGATCTCAAATGCCCGGGCTCGGGCGAATCGGCGCGCAATCGCTACGAGAATCTGGCCCATCTGCAGCCGCACGATCAGATCAAGTTCGTGATCGCCGATCGCGCCGACTACGAATGGGCGCGCGCCCAGTGTCAGACGCGCGACCTGCCGGCCTTGTGTCAGGTCCTGTACTCGCCCGTCGCCGATCAACTGCCCGCCGCGACGCTGGTCGAGTGGATCCTGGCCGATCGCCTGCCGGTGCGCTTCCAGCTGCAGCTGCACAAGCTGCTGTGGGGCAACGTCGCCGGTCGCTGAGGCCGTGCGTGATCGCAGGGTTTAACCCCGCCGGACACCGGCCTCCGTTAGCCTGCAGGTGATCCCGCCGGAGTGCCTGCCCATGTCCATCCGCCTCATTGGTGCCCTTGCTTGTGCGAGCCTGCTGCTCAGCGTCAGCGCGGCTGCGCTGACCCCGCTGCCGCCACCCCCACCGCCGCCCCCGCCACAGGTGTGGATCGCGCCAGGCAGCGGCTTGCAGCCGATCCGGCTGGCCGATGTGGATATCCAGATCCGCACGCGCGGCTTTGTTGCGCTGACCACGCTGGACCTGCGCTTCGACAATCCGAATGCGCGCGTGCTCGAAGGCGAGTTCGTGTTTCCGCTGGCCGCCGGGCAGACCGTGTCGGGCTATGCGCTGGAAGTGAACGGTGCCATGCGCGAGGGCGTCGTGGTCGACAAGCAGACGGCGCGCGTCGCCTTCGAAGACACCTCGCGCCAGCGCATCGATCCGGGCCTCGCCGAGATCACCGCCGGCAATGTGTTCCGCACCCGGCTCTACCCGATCCCGGCCCAGGGCAGCAAGCGCGTGCGTCTGCATCTGGTGGCGACGATGGCCGAGGTCGGCCAGGCCTGGCGCTACCGCCTGCCGATGCAGTTTGCGGCGCCAGTGGATCGCTTGCACGTGCGCGCCGAGGCGCTGCTGGCCGAATCCGCGCCGATCCCGGACGCGCTCAGCGCGGACAATCCGCTGAAGTTCGAGCAGTCGCAGGCCGCCTGGATCAGCGAATTCACGCGCGAGCACATCCGCCCCGAACGCGAACTGGCCTTCCAGGTGCCGCGCAGCGCAGGCCCGGCGCAGATCGAGGCCGCCGACCCGCTTGATCCGGCCTGGCGCAGCGTGATTGCGATCACCGACAGCGGCCGCCCCAACCAGCTCGCGACCGGCAAACCCAAACGCATCGCGCTCTACTACGATGCCTCGGCCAGTGCGCAGCAGCGCCAGCGCGAGCGTGAGCAGGCGGCGCTCGCCGCGTACCTGAAGTCGCTGGGTGAGGTCGAGGTGGTGCTGGTGGCCTTCCGCAACGACGCCGACGCCCCGGCGCTGTTTCCCATCCACCACGGCGATGCCAGCGCGCTGCTGGCCGCGATTGCGGCCTTGCCGCTCGATGGCGGCAGCAGCTACGGCGCCATCGATCTGCTGCGGGTCGGCAAAGTCGACCAGATCCTGATCGTCGGCGATGGCCTGAGCAATTTCGGCCCGTCCGAACCCCAGTTGCAGGGCCCTGCCGGCCAGCGTCCGCCGGTGCATGTGCTGCTGGCTGCGCAGCAAGCCGACCACGCCCGCCTGACGCGACTGGCGCGCGCCGGCGGCGGTCTCGTGATCGATCTGGCCGACACCGCGCCGGAGACGGCGGCGACCCTGCTCGGCCAGCGCAGCTGGCGGCTGCTGGAGGCCAAGGCGCGCAAAGGCGAATGCCGCTCGATCAGTCCGGCAGCACCGACGCCGGTCGAGGCCCGCCTGACGCTGTCCGCACAATGCCGCGGACGCAGCGAGCTGGTGCTGCGCTTCGGCGACGGCAGCGGTCAGCGTGTGGAACGCGTGATTCAGACCGGCAGCGAGCCGTTGCCGACACCCGAACTGGCGCACAGCGTGCATCAGCTGTGGGCGCAGGCGTGGATCGCCGAACTCAATGCCGCGCCGGTACCCGATGAGGCCGCCATCAACGCGCTAGGCAAGCGCTACAGCGTCGTGACCAGCGGCACTTCGCTATTGGTGCTGGACCGCATCGAGGACTATGTGCGCTATCGCGTGGAACCGCGCGAGCCCGCGCTGGCGGCCGAGTATCGGCGGCTGATCGAGGCACAGCCGAAGCTGGCCGTGGACCCCGACAAGCAGGCGCGCATCGAGTCGCTGCGGCAACGCTGGCAGGAATTCCGCGACTACCACGCGGCGCAATATCCGGGCGTCGAGACGGTGCTGGTGCCGATGGCGCAGGCCGAGCTGGCCGCGTGGCCGGACATCGACGACAAAGCGTGGAAAGCCGGACGCCAGGACGCAGCAGCGCTGGCCAAACGCGCCGAGGCGCTGGCCGCGAGTTGGCTGAGCGAGGCCGCCGATGAGGCCGCTCGCCCGCGCTGGGAACGCGAGGCGGCCAGCGTGGTGTTGGCGATCGAAGCGCTGCGCGCGCGCCGCGCGGCATTGCCGGCGGTCGCCGGTCCGGTGGACGCAAACGCCAGCGCGCGGGCCGACGCGATCAGTGGGCGCGATGACGCTCCCGTGGTAGGCGAGGCCGCGCCCGAGGCCGAGCTCGCGCGTCCGGCGCCGTCGCCGCCGCCCATGCCCGCCAGCGCCGCGCCCGCAGCACCGGCCGAGCCCGCGATGGTCGCCGGCAGCGTCGCCGAGCGCGCCGGCGCCGCGCGCGAGGAGGCCAAGCAGGACGGCGATGCCAGTCCAGCGGTCGCGCAGAACGAGGTCAGTACGCTGAAAGCCAGCATCGAGCTCAGCGGCTGGAACCCCGACGCGCCCTATCTGGCCGACATCCGCGCCGCACGCGATCCGTACGCCGCCTATCTGGCCGCGCGCGATCAGTACGCCGGCACGCCTACCTACTTCATGGACGTCGCCGATTACCTGCGCGGCGAAGCGCGCCAGCCGCGACTGGCGCTGCGCGTGCTGTCGAACCTGGCTGAGCTCGATACCGAGAACACCGCGCTGATCCGCGTGCTGGCTTACCGGCTGTCGCAGTGGGAAGAACACGCGCTGGCGGTGCCCCTGTTCGAGCGCGCGCTGCGCCAGCGCGGCGAGGAACCGCAGAGCTATCGCGATCTGGCGCTGGCGCTGGCGCGCCAGGACACGCCGGATCGGCAGCGTGCGGTCGAGTTGCTGTGGCAGGTCGCCACCGGCGAGTGGCACGGCCGCTTCCCGGACATCGAGTTGATCGTGCTGCACGAGCTCAACGACATCCTGGCGCGCGCCAAGGCCGGCGAGGTCGATCTGTCCAAGCTGGCGATCGACCCGCGCCTGCTCGATCCGGTCGCCGTGGGCCTGCGCGTGGTGCTCAGTTGGGATGCCGACAACACGGATATCGACCTGTGGGTAGTCGATCCCAGCGGCGACAAGGCCGTCTACAGCCAGCCGCGCACGCGCACCGGCGGCCACATGAGCCGTGACTTCACCGGCGGCTACGGCCCCGAGGTCTACACGATCCGGCGCCCGCTGCCGGGCACCTACGTCGTGCTGGCGAACTACTTCGGCGACCGCCGACAGAGCCTGACCGGCCCGGTAACCGTGCAACTGGAGTTCCAGACGCGCTTTGGCACCGCCGACAGCGAGCGCGTAGCCACCACGCGGCGCCTGGAGAGCGGCAGCCAGACCATCGAGATCGGTCGCTTCAAAGTGGGCAGCTGATGCGGGCGACCCGGAAGCGCACGGCGCTTCCGGGTCCTTCAGTGCCGGCGCACCTACTCGAATCCGTTGGCATGGATGGCGTCGACGATCACCGCACGCTCGTAGGCGCCGATGTCCACCGCCGTGCCCTGCACCCGCGCGGTGCCGAGCACATCCAGCGTTCCCAGACCGCCAGGTGGACTGGCAAGTCCCTGGTCGATCGCCGGCGAGCCTGCCTGCACGGTGTACTCCAACGCGGCAGCGTTGACGAACTGGGGATCGGCGGCACCGAGATCGCTGCCGAGGTTATGGCCCAGCGTGGGCGTGTCGAGAATCGACCCCAGCGCATTGCCGTGCAGGATGTTGTTGTAGGCGCTGCGCGTGCCGGCACCGGAGAGCAGCACGCCGGCGCCGGCGTGGTCGGCAACGGTGAGGTTGGTGACCCGAGCGGTGGCGCCGGCCGCCGCTTGCACGGTCGCGCCGGCACCTGGGCCGCGCACCAGCAGGCTGTCGCTGAGGCGCACCAGCGCGAGGTCCGAGGCCGACAGATAGACCTGCGTGCGCAGCCCGCTGCTGGCATCGGGATGGGTGTTCTGAATCACCCCCACGCCCTCGACCAGGATCTGCGCGCTCTGGGTCGCGAGGCCAAAGACGCTGGCCCCGGCGCTCAGCCCATTGGCAACATTGCCGCCGATGTCCGACTGCGCCAGTCGAATCACACTGCTGCCATTGGCGTTCAGGTACAGCGCTGAATGCGCCTGCCCGCTCAGCGTGCCGGCGCTGTTGCCGGTGACGCTGCAGCGCTCGATCTGCAGCTGCACGTTGGCGTCGGTCAGCGCGTACAGCGCGGCACCGCGGGCGCCGGTGCTGCCGACCAGGGTGTTGGCTTCCAGCGCGCAATCGCGCAGCAGCACCTGGGCGCTGCCGGCGGCAACCACGCGCACACCGGCGGCCGCCTGGCTGGCCTGGGCGCTGTTGCCGCTCACGATCACCGCTTGCACCTGCAGCGTACCCAGCCCGCCGACGCTGGCATCGAGACCGCCAGCGGCATCCATCCCGGCGCCGTCCTCGATACGCAGATTGTCGATCGTCACGCGGGCGTCGGCATAGCTCAGCAGCAGCGTGGTGCCGAGCCCGGCGCCCGACAGACGGGTCGCACCGGGCTCGGCGTAGTTGACCGTCTGCGCCGTGTAGCTGGCATTCCAGCCGCCGCTGATCCGTAGCTCGGTCACGCCGGCGGCAAGGTTGATCGTCGTGTCGCCGCTGACGGTTTGCGCCCGGATGCGGATCTCGTGCGCACCCGGCAGCGCGTTGGCCGCATCCACCGCTGCCTGCACACTGCCGTAGCCACCAGCGGCCCCCACCGTGTACACCGCAGCCGGCAACGGCCCGGCGCCCAGCAGCACGACCCACCACAACCCTCGCCATCGTCGCCCACCCATATCCGCGCCTCCTGCTGATTGCTGGGCGCCATTGCATGCCAGCGCGCGCCGCCGCCGTTAGCACGGGCGCGCCAAAGGCTGGACTGCGCGCGTCAGCGATCAAATCCGGCAACGGCAGCAAGATCCCAGCCTCTGCTTGCGCCGGTGTGAGCCATGCGGACCAGGCGCTTGCGGGCAATTCCAGGGGCGGGAGAACATGCAGCCGTCACCGAGGATCAAACCGATGCAGCTGGTACGTCCCGCCCTGCCCTATCTGCCCAGCCACGCGCAGGCGCTGCGCCGGGGCTGGTCGCTGGATCTACGCGGCGCGCAGGCGGCCGCCGAGGCGCTGGATCGCCTGCAGGCGGATGCCGATGCCTATCTGGCCAGCCTGGAGGACCATGTCGGCGGGGCGTCGTTGACGCTACCGGACGGCAGCCAGGTCGCTCAGCTGCCAGGTCTGCAGCGCTGGCTGTGGGATGGCGAGTTCTGTGGCGCAATCCGACTGCGCTGGCAGCCGGGCAGCGCCGAGTTGCCGCCGTATTGCCTGGGTCATATCGGATACGGCGTGGTGCCGTGGAAACGCCGGCTGGGCTAGCCCATGCGGCGCTGGCGCAGATCCTGCCTGAGGCACGCGCGCTCGGGCTGCCCTACGTCGATCTGACGTGCGACCCCGCCAACATCGCCTCGCAGCGAGTCATCCGGGCCCAGCGCGGCGTGCTGATACGAGAATTTGTCAAGCCGGCGTGCCTGGGCGGCACGCCGGGTCTGCTGTACCGGATTTCCCTGGATCGGCCCTGACCGTCAGCCCGGGCGACCAGAGGCGGGGGCTCAGCCGCCGCCTTCCATGCCGTACTCGAAGATCGCGGAGTTCTCGCTGGCCGAGCTGAAACGCAGCACGCTGCCGTTGGCCGCGGTCGATGGCTGATTGATCAGGTACAGGTTGCCGGCTTCGTCCTCGCCGAAGCCGACCACACTGTGCGGCGTGTCCTGCCACAGTGTTGGGCTGGCGAGCGGACCGCTCCAGCTGCCGTTGGCGGCGCGGGTGGCGAAAAACACCTCGCCGGTGCAGTAGTCGCCGTACACATAGACACCGCGCAAACCCTGGATCGGGCCGCGATAGCGATAGCCGCCGCTGATCGAGCAGCGGAAGCCGGCCGGCACGCTGGCGTGCTGGTAGGTCTGGAACGGCGCGATGGAGGCGGGCGCCGGATTGCAGGGGCCGGTGGCGTTGAACACACTGGTGCCCTCGAAGCAGCGCCAGCCCATGTTGGCGCCCTTGACGCCGGCCGGGATCACCGAGATCTCTTCCCAGGTGTTCTGGCCAACGTCGCCCACGTACAGATCGCCGGTGACGCGATCGAAGCTGATGCGCCAGGGATTACGCATGCCGTAGGCGTAGATCTCGTCGCAGGTATTGCTGCTGCCGACAAAGGGGTTGTCGGCCGGAATCGCATAATTGGCCGGCTGACCGGTGGTGACGCCGCACATCTCGGCGCCGGCACTGGCGGTGCTCTGGTCCACATTCAGACGCATGATCTTGCCCAGCAGCGCGTAGTTGGTGCCGCTGCCCGGCGCGCAGTTGGTGGGATCGTTGTCCTGCGGCTTGCGCCACAGGCACTGGGCGAAGCCATTCGGGTCGTTCTGCGGGCCGCCATCGCCCATCGAGTAGTACAAATAGCCATCGGGGCCGAACACGATATCGCCGCCGTTGTGATTACTGGCGGGATCGTTGAGCGCAATGATCAGCGTGCGGCTGGCCGGGTCGGCCACATCCGGATTGCCGGCCGACACCTGATAGCGGGCGATGCCCTGGCGGCCGTCGGTTTGCGTGTGCGAGACGAAGAAGATGCCGTTCTGCTCGTAGTTGGGGTGAAACGCCAGCCCGAGCAGACCGCGCTCATCGCCCTGTGAGGGGATGCCGCCGCCAAAGGGCAGCTGCGCGCGCAGATCGAGGAAAGGCGTGGCCTGGATGACGCCGTTCTTGATCAACTGAATGACGCCGCGCTTTTCCAGCACGAACAGGCGTCCGCTGTCGTCGCCGGCATGGCGCACCGCCACCGGCTGCGTCAGATTGCCGCCAACCTGGGTCAGCGTGAGATCGGCGGGCGGCGTCTGCGCGCCGGCGGCGCCGCAGAGCAATAACCCGATAGCGAAACAAGTCGACCGCAACATGGAACACCTCAGTACCGGCGTGAAGGTCCGCAGGATAACGGCTGGCCGCCGCCGCGGGTGTGAAGCGGGGCGCGAAAGCATGCGGGGCGCATCCCGCGGCGGCGCTGCCAGCGCGTATGGTGTGCCGCCCTGTCCGGGAGACTCAGGCATGCATGTCGACGTGATCGGTGATGGCGCGCCGCTGGTGCTGCTGCACGGCTGGGCCATGCACGGCGGCGTCTACGCGCCGCTGGTCGAGGTACTGGCCGCGCACTACCGCTGCTATGTGGTGGATTTGCCGGGCCATGGTTTGTCCGATGAGCGGGACGGCTTCGCGCTGCACGCGATCAGCGAGCGCTTGCTGGCGCAGTTGCCGCCCGCCGTGTGGCTGGGCTGGTCGCTCGGCGGGCTGATCGCGCAACGCGCAGCGATCGATGCACCGGATCGCGTACGCGCCCTGGTGGCGGTGGCGGCCACCCCGCGCTTCGTGGTGGCGCCGGACTGGCCGGGGGCAGTGCCGGTGCAGGTGTTCGAGCAGTTTGCGCGCGATCTGGCGCGCGACTACCGCGCCACCATCGAGCGCTTCCTGGCGCTGGAAGTGCACGGTGATGCCCAGGCGCGCGCCGAGATCCGCTGGTTGCGCCGGCGTTTGGCCGAGCGGCCGCCGGGCGATCCCGCAGTGCTCAGCGACGGCCTGCACATGCTGGCCAGCACCGATCTGCGCGCCGAACTCGGGGACTTGCGCCTGCCCAGCCTGTGGATCGCCGGCCAGCACGACCGCCTGGTGCCGAGCGCCGGCATGCGCGCCGCCGCCGCACTGTGCAGCGGCGAGTTCCTGATGATCGAGCGCGCCGGCCACGCGCCCTTCCTGAGCCAGCCGGCGCGCGTCGCCGAGGCGATCCACCGCCTCCACGCGCGCCTGCCTTCGGCGTGAACCGGGCTCAGCGCCCGCGCAGCTTGAACTTGGGCTTGTCGCGCGGCTCGCTGGCTTTGGGTGCGTTGACCTTCAGCGCGGTTTCCGCGCTGGCGCCACCCAGATCCAGCACGAGCGTGTAATCGCCGGGCGTAATGTACGGCGGGAAACCGAGACGCAGCGCTTCCGCCAGCGGCGTGCGCGCCAGCGCACCCTCAGTCTTGGGCTCCTTGGCGTCCTTGTCGGCCTCGGCGATACGCGCCGCCTCCGCCGCTACGCCCAGCGTCGGATCGACCTTGAGATCGTACTCGTAGCGATTGATGCCACGCGCCGCGTCGAGCGCGATTTCGCGCACCACCTGCTTTTTGCTGTCCAGCACCTTGAGCGTGCCCTTGCCGGCCTCCGCCGCCCAGTAGGTCAGCACCGCCTTGGACGGCTGCTCGTTATGGCCGAACCAGCGATCCGGGCGCGCGCGCCAGCCGCGTTCGTAGTCGACCTCGGCGACGTAGAACCAGTGCGCCGCCTTGGCGCGCACCTCGGCGGTCAGATCCTGCAGCGGCAGCACATCGACGATCCAGACGCTGCGACCGTGGGTGCCCGCTACCAGCTCGCGATCACGCGGATGTACCACCAGATCGTGCACCGGCACATTCGGCAGTCCGGCTTGCAGCGCCTGCCACGACTGGCCGCGGTCGATCGACACGTAAACGCCGCGATCGGTGCCCACGTACAAAAGGTCCGCATTGACCGGGTCCTCGCGCACCACATTGACCGGCTCTGCCGGCAAGCCCGCCGCGATCGAGCGCCAGGTCTTGCCGAGGTCCTCGCTGGCGTAGACGTAGGCACTCATGTCGTCATCGCGATAGCCGTTCAGGCTCAGGTAGACGCGCTTGCGTTCATGCGCCGACAGCTGCACGCGGCTGACCCAGCGATCGCGTACCAAACCGCGCGTGGCCTCGCGCCACGCTGCGCCACCGTCCTCGCTGATCCACACCATGCCGTCGTCGCTGCCCACCGCCAGCAGGCCGAAGGCGCGCGGCGACTCGCTGATCGTCGTCAGCGTCGCGAACGGCACATCGCCGGCGCGCTTGCCGCGAGTCAGGTCACCGGAAATCGGCGTGAAGTGGTGGCCGCGGTCCATCGAGCGATACAGGCGGTTGGCGCCCATGTAGACCACGTCCGGGTTGTGCGGCGACAGCAGCACCGGCGTGTTCCAGTTGTAGCGCAGCGGCGGCTCGTCCCACAGCGCCCGCGCGCGCACCTCGCCGCCGTCGCGGCCACCGCGGCGATAGTTGCCGAACTGGAAGCCGGTGTAGACCACGCTGCTGTCGCGCGGGTCGACCTGTATCTGCATGCCGTCGCCGCCGTTCAGGAAGCTCCAGCCATCACCGCCCTGCGACCAGAAACCGCCCGGCTGCGACAGATCGATCGTGCTGCGGCCCTTCCAGGTGCCGTTGTCCTGCAGACCGGTGTAGACGTTGTAGGGCTCCTCCATGTCGACCGCCACGGCGTAGCTCTGACCGACCGCCTGGGCGTCGAGCTTGAGCCAGGTGGCGCCGCCGTCGTAGCTGACATCGACGCCGCCGTCATTGCCGTTGAGGATGCGCTCGGGATGCTGCGGATCGATGGTCCAGGCGTGGTGGTCGACGTGCACCGCCGGGGCATTGGTGCGCCCGCTCCAGGTGACGCCGCCGTCCTCGCTGACCGCCGTCGGCAGGCCCAGCACGTAGACGCGGTCGGCGTTGTCCGGGGCGGCCTTGATCTCGCCGAAGTAGTAGCCGTAGGTGTAGGTGAAGTCGCGGATCAGCTCCCGATTGACGCGCGTCCAGCTGGCGCCGGCGTCGTCGGAACGCCAGACCTCGAGCGCCCGCACCTCGGGCTCGAAGGCTTCCGGATCGAGCTCCAGGATGCGCTTGCGCAAGCCGTCCATGGTCAGCTCACCGGACTTGATGCGGGCGCTCAGACTGGCGCCGCTGATGCTGATGTCCATGTCGAGTGCGCGCACCAGCTGCTCGACTGCCTCCGGGTCCTGGCGCAGGAACTCGTCCTTGTCCATGGTCCGCAAGCGCGGCAGCGACAGCGGGCTGTCGCCGGGATCGCGCTCGGCCTCGCTGAGCTTGCTCTGGTTGTCGATGCCGGCGTAAATGCGGCGCGGATTGGCAGCCGAGATGGTCAACCCGATACGGCCGACGTGCTCGCCTTGCGGAAACTGGTCCAGACGCGTCCAGGTATCGCCGCCGTCGGTGCTCTTGTACACCGAGGAACCGACGCCGGCATCGACGAAGTCCCAGGGGCGACGCTGGCGATCCCACAGCGCTGCGTACACCGTCTGCGGATCGCTGGGATCAAGGACCAGATCACTGGCGCCGGTCCATTCGTTCGGGCCCGCCAGCACCTGCTTCCAGCTGCGCCCGCCGTCGTCGGTCCGATAGATGCCGCGCATGCCGCCGGCCGTGTACAGCGGCCCTTGCACGGCCGCAAACACGCGCTGGGAATTGCCGGGATCGACCTTGATGCGGGCGATGCGATCGGCGCCGGTCAGGCCGGCGTGCTCGAAATGCTGGCCGCCGTCGCGGCTGACGAAGACGCCCAGACCCGAGTAGGAAGAGCGCGAGGCATTGGGCTCGCCAGTGCCTACCCACACCGTCTCCGGGGCCTGCGGGTCGATCGCGATGTCGCCCGAGATCATCGTCGGCAAACCGTCGCTCAGCGGCTCGAAGCTGACGCCGTTGTTGCGCGTTTTCCAGACGCCGCCCGAGGCATAAGCCACGTAGAAGGTGTACGGGTGGCTCGGGTGCACCTCGATATCGACCACCCGCCCGCCCTGCACGGTGGGGCCGATCGGGCGCCACTGCAGACCGCCGAACCAGCTGCTCTGCTGCAGCGCCTGATGCTGCTCCCAGGCCTGCCAACGCGCCTCCGGCTCGGTCCGCGTGCTGCGCGCATCCACACTGGCCGCCAGCGCCAGCCCCAGACCCAGCCAAACCCTCGTCCGCATCACGCGCTCCCTACCCGAGCCTCAAAGTGCGCCGACGATAACGCGAAGAAAGCGCGAGTGTCAGAGCGAAAGCGCGCTGGCCGGGCCGCCGGGACGAGTTGTTACGGCTGCGCGAGAAAGGCGTCGATTGCGCTGGCCACCGGCGCCGCGTTCTCCAGGTGCAGATGATGGCCACCGGGCAGCCGCAGCAGCTCGGCCGGGCGCAGCGCCTGCAGCCGGGCATCGGCCTGCGCACCGTGCAGATAGGGTGTCGGCGGGTCGGCGAGCACACACAGCGTCGGGGCGCGGATCGCGGTCAGCGCATTTAGATACTGCGCCTCGGTGCCGCGGATCGGCGTCGGCAGCGTCTGCCGCGGATCCGAGCGCCACACGTAGCCGCCCGGCGCCGGCGCCAACGCGCGCTCGATCAAATGATCGGCGGCCAGCTGCGACAGGCCGTTCGCCGCCATCCGCGCGGCGCGCGCCGATTGCCGATCCGGGTGGACCTTCAGTTGCTTGTCCGACAAGGCCAGACGCGCGTCGATGGCTTTGCGCAGATCCTCGACCACGTGATCGGCGCTGCGCGCCAGCGGGCCCAGCGCCTCGATCAACACCAGCCGGCGGATGCGCTCCGGGTAGGCTGCTGCCACCAGCGTCGCGATCGCGCCGCCCATCGAGTGCCCGATCAGATCGAAACGTTCCAGCCCCAGCGCGTTGCACAGCGCCAGCACATCGCTGACGTAATCGACGAAGTGATACCAGGTGCCGGCCGGGCGATGCGCGCTGCGCCCATGCCCCGGCAGGTCCGGTACCCACAGCCGCCGACCATCGAGCGCGCGCGCCAGCGGCGCAAAGCTGCCGGCGTTGTCGAGCCAGCCGTGCAGCAGCAGTGCCGGCGGCGCCGAGGATGCACCCCAGGCCAGTCCGGCCCAGGTGTAGTCAGCGACGCTGAGCTGCCATTCCTCGGCGTCTGCGTGCAAGCTCACTCGCGCTCTCCCAGCCAGTCGGCGCCAGCCCGCACGCTGGCGACGCGATGCTCGCGCGCCTGAACCTCGTCCGGGTAGGGCGAATCCAGCCAACCCTGGGTGTGTTCCCGCACCAGATCGCGCATCAGCTGCACATGCGCCGCGTCGGCATTGAGCGCCGGGATGTACTCGAGCGCACCGCCGCCAGCGTGGCGGAAGGCCTCGGCATTCTCCACGGCGATTTCCTCCAGCGTCTCCAGACAATCGATCGCAAAACCGGGACACAAGACCTGCACGCGGCCGACGCCGGCCTTGCCCCACTCCGTCAGCAGCGCCTGCGTGTAGGGCTGCAGCCAGACCTCGCGACCGACGCGCGACTGGAAACTCACTTGCAGCTCGGCCTCGCTCAAGCCCAGGGCCTCACGCAGCAGGCGTGCGGTGACCTGGCACTGGCAGAAGTACGGATCGCCCTCGATCAGATAGCGCCGCGGGATGCCGTGGAAGCTGAGCAGCAGGCGATCGGCGCGACCATGCGTCTGCCACCAGCGGCGCACGCTCTCGGCCAGCGCCGCCACATAGCCGGGCGCCCGGTAGTAGTCGCCGATCAGCCTGAGCTCGGGCCACCAGCGCCAGCGCGACAGCTCGCGCGTCACCGCGTCGAACACCGAGGCCGTGGTGCTGCCGGAGTACTGTGGATACAGCGGCAGCACCAACAGGCGGCGCATGCCCTGCTCGCGCAACTCGCGCAGCACCTCGGCCAACGCCGGCTGCCCGTAACTCATCGCCAGCCGCACCAGCGGCGCATGCGCGCCCAACTCTGCCTCCAGCGTGCGCGCCAACCCGGCCGTGAGCGCCTGGCTGCCGAGCAGCAGCGGCGAGCCCTGCGGCGTCCACACCGATTGGTAAGCGCGCGCCGAGCGCGCCGGGCGGATGCGCAGAATCACCCCGTGCAGCACCAGCCACCACAACCAGCGCGGCGCCTCGACCACGCGCGGATCGGACAGGAACTCCCCCAGATAGCGGCGCAGCGCGCTCGGCGTCGGCGCATCCGGCGTGCCGAGATTCACCAGCACCACCGCTGTCTTCGGCTGCAGGCGGTGGCCGCTGGCCGCGTTCATCCCCAGATATCCACTCATCTCGCAGCATTCCCACCGCAACTCGTCAGCCGCTCAGCATGCCTCAGCACGCGTGCAGGCGGCGACAGTGTCAATTGATCGGGGCAATGCCGGTCCCCCGCCCCGCTGCTGCACCTCCGCACTCGCCTTGGCCGCGCTCAGGCGCCTGCAAACCAGCGACGGTGCATGCGCCACCGCATCACGGGTCCCCCGCCCCTTGCCCCGCCGTTGTTGTTGCTCCTCCGCACTGATGAGGGTTCCACGGCCGGCAGATCACAGATTCCTGGGATCCAGCCCCACTTTTTGGCTTTTTCTGGACGCAAGCAGCTGATACACTGAGGTTTAGTTGCGCCCGTGCCCTTATAACTAGAAGTACATCATGCGTACTCATCGCACATCGATCGCACTGTGGTGCGCGGCCTTGCTCGCGGTGAGCAATGCACACGCGGCCTCTGGCTTCATGATCAACTCCGACGATCCCAGCCCGCGCGACTATGACGCGCTGCACCGGATCGAGTTGAGCAATGGTGCCGCCGCCAAGGTCGGTGACGTGCGTGCCAGCGAGAATCAAGCGCCTTACGCTGATGTCGAAGGGCTGGCGATGAACGCCGACGGCCAGTTGTTCGGCATCGACGACGCCAGCAAAACGCTGCTGCGGGTAGACAGCAATACCGGACGAGCGACGCCGGTCGATGGCCGCGAGGGCAACACCGGCCTGCCGCGCAATTCCAATTTCGACTTCGGCCTCAGCTTCGACTGCACCGGCGCGCTCTACGCCAGCTCTGACAGCCGGCGCTCGCTGTATCGCCTCGACCCGGCCACCGGCGCCGCCGTGCTGGTGGGCAGCGAGGGCTCGTTGGGCGCGCAGATCACCGGTCTCGCGGCGCGCTGGGACGGTTTGTACGGCATCGGCAGCAACGGCGACGAGAACCTTTACAAGATTGATCCGCAGACCGGCACCGCTACGCTGATCGGCAGCCTGGGCGGCGGACTGCGATTCGCCGACGGCGGCCTGGATTTCGACGCTTCCGGCAATCTGTGGGCGATTGCCGACATGACCGGCGGCAGCGTCAACGCCGAACCCAGCCTGGTGCTGCAGATCGACCCCAGCACCGGCGTCGCCGAGCGCGTGGGCACCACGCTGTCCGGCGTGGAAAGCCTGGCAATCTCGCGGCCGATCTGCGAGGCGCCTGAAGGCGTGGTCCCGCCGCCGGCGATTCCGACGCTCGATCGCAGCGGACTGCTGCTGCTGTCGGCAATGGTGGCCTTGCTCGGCTGGGTGGCGCTGCGCCGTTCATAGCGGTCTTATGCCGTTTGCGGCATGCTCGCGCCCGTCTCTCCAGGAGCGCATGCCATGTCACGCTGGCTGACCCATCTGCTGATTGCTGTCTCGCTGGTTCTGGTGGCCGCAGCGCCGGCCCATGCTGGCCGCAAGGAACAGAAGCGCGCGGAAACCGCGCTCTCAGTGCTCAAACAGGTGCAATCAACCCCGGACAGCGAGATTCCCGCCTCGCTGCTGTCCAAGGCTTATGCGATCGCCGTGCTGCCTGAGGTGGTCAAGGTCGGACTGGTGGTCGGAGGCCGCCGCGGCAAGGGGCTGATCTCGGTGCGTCAGGCCGACGGCACCTGGTCGAATCCGGCCTATATCACCATCACCGGCGGCAGCTTCGGCTTTCAGGCCGGGGTGCAATCGGCCGACCTGATCCTGGTCTTCCGCACGCCGCGCGGCGTCGACAATCTGGTGTCTGGCAAGTTCACGCTGGGCGCGGACGCCTCGGTCGCTGCCGGTCCGGTGGGACGCCAGGCTTCGGCGGCAACCGACGCCGAATTGAAGGCCGAAATCCTCGCCTACGCGCGCACCCGCGGGCTGTTCGCCGGCATCGCCTTGGACGGCTCGGTACTCGGCATCGACTACGACGCCATCGAGCGCGTGTATGGCCGGGACGTGTCGCCGCGCGCCTTGTTCGAAGGCCGCATTCAGGGTGCACCCGGCTTCATCGTCGATTTTCGCGACCAGCTGGAAGAACAGACCTCGCGCTGAACCGCCGCGCAGCGCCCGGCCGAACCTTGATCGTTTGTCATCCGTCGACCATGCACCGGCGTTATGCTGGCGCCAGCGTCTAGCAGGAGTTGCACATGGGTACCTGGAGTATTGGCCACTGGATCGTGGTGCTGGTCGTCGTGATGTTGCTGTTCGGGACCAAGAAGCTGCGCAATGTCGGCAGTGACCTCGGCGCCGCGCTGAAGGGGTTCAAGCAGGGTCTGGCCGAGGGCAGCGCCGAACCTGCCAAGCTGGAGGCGGATCCCAAGCCCGCCGGCGCCACCGAGGCTGAGAAAGAACCCGCACAGAAGCTCTGACCGTGTTCGACGTCGGTTTCTCGGAACTGCTGGTCATCGCGATCGTCGCGTTGCTGGTGCTGGGCCCGGAGCGCCTGCCCGGCGCTGCCCGTACCGTGGGCGCGCTGCTGCGCAAGGCCCGCCAGAGTTTCGAGTCGGTCAAGGCCGACATCGAGCGCGAGGTGCGCGACGAGGAATTGAAGCGCGCCTTGAAGACCATTCCGCAGCCCTCGGAAACGCTGCGCAGCCTGACCGAGCCGCTGGAGCAGCAGGCCCGCGAGCTGAGCGATGCGGTCAAGCAGAGCGAACGCGCGCCGTGAGCACGGCGGAGTCAGGGTGATGCATGGCTAGCAACGCGGATCAGGACGCCGGCGAGCAAGGCTTTCTGGTGCATCTGGTGGAGCTGCGGGATCGATTGCTGCGCGCGGTGGCTGCCTGGCTGATCGTCTCGCTGGCACTGATCCCCTTCGGCAATCGCCTGTACGCGCTGCTGGCGGCGCCGTTGATGGCCAAGCTGACGCACGGCGCGCAGATGATCGCCATCGACCCGGCCTCGCCCTTTTTCACGCCGCTGAAGCTGAGCTTCTTCGTCGGCCTGCTGATCGCGATTCCGATGGTGCTGTACCAGATGTGGGCCTTCGTGGCGCCCGGGCTCTATCGCCACGAACAGAAGCTCGCGGTGCCGCTGCTGATCTCCAGCACGCTGTTGTTCTACATAGGCTGTGCTTTCGCCTATTTCCTGGTGCTGCCGACGGTATTCGCCTTCATGCTCTCGGTAGCGCCGGAAGGCGTGGCGGTGATGACGGATATCAGCCGCTATCTGGACTTTGTGCTGGTGATCTTCCTCGCCTTCGGCGTCACCTTCGAGGTGCCGGTCGCCACCGTCATCCTGGTGGCGCTGGGCTGGGTCAGCGTGCCGCAGCTCAAGCAGGCGCGCTCCTATGTGATCGTGGGCGCCTTCGTGATCGCCGCCGTGCTGACGCCGCCCGATGTGGTCAGCCAGTTCATGCTGGCGATCCCGATGCTGGTGCTCTACGAATTCGGCATTCTGGCCGCGCGACTGGTCGAACGGCCAGAAGTCGACACTCAGTCAGCCGATCCACCCTCGGCCTGAGGCGGCGGCGGCGGGCCGTTCGGGACGATCTCGATATCGCCGTAGATCTCGGCATAGGCCTCGTAGGCAGCGCCTAGCAGCACCGGCCCCAGCACCAAGAGTCCCAGCCCCAAGGGCAACACCGCCAGCCCGATCAGCAGCACGCACACCATCCAGTAGACCAGCACTGCCGGCAGGTTCTGCAGCACGCCACGCACGCTCATCGCCAGCGCCTGCGGCGCCTCCATCTGCCGGAACAGCACCAGCGGGACGGCGAAGTAGGTCAGCGCCGCCACGCACAGCATCACCAGCGAGCCCAGCACCCAGCCGAAGAAGCCGCCACCGAACAGCGCGCTGAGCACGGCGCCGACCACCGGCACCACCGCAATGATCAGCAGATGCACCGCCTTGTCCTGGTCGGTCAGCGCGCTGTAGAGATCGTCGAAGCGAAGCTCGCCGCCACCGGCGTGCTTGCGCAGTCCCTTCAGCATCCCGGCATACAGCAGCGTGCCGGCCACCGGCGCCAGCAGGGCGCCGAGCAAAGGCACCCAGCGCAGCACAAACACCGCCAGCAGCGTCACCAGCACCATCGCAATCAGCACCGCGCCACCGGCCCGAAAAGCGGACCAGCCGCCCTGCAGCCAATTCAATCCCGCGGCGGGGTCTACCGTCTTGATCATGGTCGATCCTCCAGAAGTTGCCGGGCAGGATAGCGCGAGCCCATCGGCCGTCCATGACCGTGCACGCGCTTCCTGCACGCGCAGACTGCAGGCGATAACATCAGCGCGCCATTCCGGCATAGGGAGGTTTGTCTACATGAGCGATCAACCGCAACAACCCCCGCAATCCCCGCGCCCTGATTACCAGCGCGCCGCCCAGGACGCGATGAGCAGCGCCAAAGCCGCCGCGCAGGACGCCTTCGGCACTTTCATGAAACTGATCTACAACCCGGTCGGCGCGCTGCCGGACGCCTATCGCTCGCTCGCTCCCACGCAGGCGATCGGCGTTGGCGTGGTGTTCGTCGTGGTAGCGGTGGTCTGCCTGATGATCTCCGGGCAGAGCGCCGCCTCGGCGCTGATCGGCGGCCTCGGCATCCCCGGTTTCAAGGGCTTCTTGCTGGGACTCGGCACCACCCTCGGCATGGCCGCCGGCATCGCGGTGGGCAGTTGCGTGTGCCGACTGGTGCTGAAAGGCCAAGGCAATCTGGCATTCGACATTTTCCTCGGCGGCGCCGCCTTGCTGCCGATCGGCATCGGCGTGCTCGGCAGCTATCTGCTCGGCGTGGTCGGCATCGGTTTTCCGATCGGCGCGCTGCCGACGCTGATCGGCTTCGCGCTGACCATTCTGGTGATCTTCACCGGACTTGGTCGCATTGCCGGGATCGCAGAGGGTCTGTCCAGCTATCTGGTCGCGGCAGTGCTCGCTTCCGGTCTGTCGGTCGCCTATCTGGTCGCCCGCATTCTCGGCAAAGTGCTGTTCTGAGCCCTTGCTCGCCCGCGCCCCGACGGCGCGGGCGGGCGCGTAGGCAAGGCCAGATCGCCGCGCGCGCAGGGCGGCGTCTGCACGCATTGGCTTGCAGCCCCCAGGCCACGCTGCAAGACTCGGGGGCCGTTTGACCTCAGGGCCGTCATGGCGATCTCCACCCTCGACCTGCCCCAGCCGATACGTCGCCGTCCGCAGGTTGCGCCGCGCGACTTTGCCAAGCGCGATCGCGCCATCGAGTTGTTCGACGCCGGCGACTACGCCGAGTCCGTCGCCGAAACCTTGCGCTATCTGCTGCCGGGCGTGCCGATTCCCGATTTGACCGCCGAAGCGCTGTGTTTCGAGCAGGGTTCGGCGCGCGTGCGTGCCGAGATCGATGCTCAGGGCTTCTCCTTGAGCACGGTGCTCGCAGCGCTGACGCCGGAGGCGCAAGTCACGGCGGCACTGCGCTTTTTCCTCAGCCGCATCAGCGCCACCGGCCAGGTATTCCAGCCGCGCCTGCGCGGTGAGGTGGTGACGCTGGAGTTTCGCGATCCCCTGCCGCTGCTGCACCCGGTCAAGCTGGGCGAGGTGCTGCAACGGCTGCCGATGGAGGCCGACAACAACGACGCCTGGATGGTGCGCGAGTTCGGCGTCGCCACCCCGGATCGGGCCGAGATGACGCCGCTCAGCGCAGACGAGTTCGAGCGCGCCTTGGCGATCTGGGAAGGCCACTGGGCCGCGGTCGATGAACTGATGACCGAATCGCGCCGGCGGCGCTCGGTGCGCTTCCTCGACGCCCTGGGCTCCTATGCCGCCAATCAGGTGCGCTACACGCTGCCGCTCTACGGCAGCCTGCGCGCACGCATCCAGGAAGCCAGCGATACCTACACCGACAAGGACGAGCACCCGAACAAGCGCGACAGCGTGCTGGCCAAGGCAATCAAGGAGATGCGTCAGGTCGGTGCGGACGAATTGCGCGCCTGTCTGGGTCACGCCCGCTATGCGATCAACCCGCTGCAGGAGGGCACGCCCTCGCTGCTGAGCTCGCTGCTGGGCGGCCAGCGCATGCAGACCACCGGCGAGCTGCGCGCCGTGGGCCGATCGCTGGAAGCGGCGCTGGAGCTGATCGCCGATTACCTCTATCTGCTGGCCTACCATTCCTGGCCAGCCGACATCGAAGCCACGCTGCGCCAGGGTCTGGATCAGGCCTCCGGCAAACCGTGGCGCGAGGCGGCAGACGGACTGTGGAATCACGCCAACGCCATCGTGCGCACCTACGGCAGCCACGGTGAGCGCGATCGCGAGGAGGATGCCGACGCCGACGATGCCGATGGCGCCTCGCTGTATGACCAGGAGAGCCAGCGATGAGCGACCATCTGCTCGATGACATCGACCGTCTGGGCGTTTATCAGGTCTACACCGGCAGCGGCACCGGCTCCGGATTCCTGATCGACGCGCGCCATCTGCTGACCAACTGCCACGTGGTGTCGCCCTACCGGCAGGTGGCGGTGGAGATGCGTGATCGCAGCCGGATCGTCGGCCACGTGCGGCGTTTGCACCCGCATCGCGATCTGGCCATCGTCGAACTGGCGCGCGAGGTCGACGGCGTGGTGTTGGCGCTGAGCGACGGCGCTGCGCTGAAGCCCAAGCAGAGCGTGCACATTCTCGGCTTTCCCGTCGGCCTGCCGCTGTCGCTGACCGAGGGCGTGATCTCCCACCCGCGCCAGCTGCTCGACGAGCAGTACTTCCTGCAAACCGACGCCGCGATCAATCCGGGCAATTCCGGTGGCCCGATGCTGGATCACGAGCGCCGCATCATCGCCGTGACCACCTGCAAGCTGAATCAAGCCGACTCGGTGGGCTTTGGCATCCCGGTGGCGGATGTGCGGCGCTTCATCGAGGAGTTCCGCGCGCAGAGCGTGGCCTTCGGCGTGCAGTGCCCGGCCTGCGAGGAACTGATCGACCGCGCGCGCCGCTACTGCCCCAGTTGCGGCAGCGACCTCGAATCGAACCATGATTTCAGCGAGTTCTTCGATCCGCCCGAGGCGCATCCGCTGGTGCAATTCGTCGAATCCGCGCTGGCGCTGTCCGGCGTCGATCCGGTGCTGGCACGCCACGGCAGTCACAACTGGTCTTTCCATCGCGGCAGCGCACCGATCAAGGTGTGGTGCTGCTGCGCCGACCACCTCAACTTCTCGTCGCCGATGGCGCAGACCGGGCCCAAAGGTTTGAACGAGCTGTTCAAGTATCTGCTCGACGCCACCCATGCGCCCTATGCCTTCGATCTGTCAGGCAGCACCATCCGGCTCAATCTGACCGTGCATATCGCCGATGTGTTCACGCCCGGCGAACACGCGCTGCTGGCCGAGCGCGTCAAAGGCTTCATCCAGAAGGCCGATCAGAGCGACAACCTGCTGATTCAGCAGTACGGCTGCCTGCCGGCGCCGGAGACGCAGACCGAGTACCTCAAGGGCGAGCACGCCGATTGAGGGCGCGGGTTGCGCGGACCTGACTTTCCGCACCCCGCCGAGGTGACGATCCGCACCTCGGCGGAGCGTCTGCGGCCGGCGATGCTGGATGCACTCCCCCTGTGAGGAATGCCCATGCATCGCTCCCTGGCTCCATCGCACTGCTGGATCCGCGCCACGACCGCAACAATGCGGACGACTCGCCCGCGCACACTGTCCGCGACGGGAGCACGGCGATGAATCTCTACTCGGCATTGGTCTACGCACATATCGCCGCCGGCGGCGCCGCGCTGATCTGCTACTGGGGCGCAGCCCTGGCGCGCAAAGGCAGTCCGCTGCATCAGCGCGTCGGCCGCAGCTATCTGATCGCGATGCTCGGCATCATCGCCACCGCGCTGCCGATGGCGATCTGGCTGACGGCGCTCGGCAAGACCACGGTCGGCGCCTTCCTCGGCTATCTGGTGGTGATCACGGCGACGGCTTGCTGGCTCGCCTGGCGGGCGATCCGCCTGAAGCGCGATGCGGTCACCTACTACGGCCGACACTATCGCCTGGTCGGCGTGCTCAATCTGCTGGCCGGCGGCGCGGTGCTGGCGCTCGGCATACGCGCGGACAACGGCCTGCTGATGGGCTTTTGCTGGGTCGGCATCCTGCTCGGCATCGGCATGCTGCGCAAGGCCGGGCGGGCGCCGACGGCGCGCAACTGGTGGCTGCGCGAGCACTATGGCGCCATGCTGGGCAACGGCGTCGCCACCCATATCGCCTTTCTGAGCATCGGCCTGCGCGAGTGGATCACCGGCCTCGGCATCGGCTGGCTGCATTACCTGCCCTGGTTCGCGCCGCTGGCGCTCGCCATGCTCGCCAGCATCTACCTGGACCGCCGCTACGGCGCGGTGCCGCAGCGCGCCTGATGGGATCTCAAGTCTGCTGCAGCGCCGCGCGCAGCGGCGCCAGCAGATCGCCGTAGGCAGCAGCGGGCCGGGAGACCCGCTGCAAGGGCTCGCGCACCTGCAAGGCGCTGGGCGTGCGGATGGCACGCGGCGCCTGCTGGAAGGCCAGGCATTCCTCGGCAAAGGGCAAGCCGCAGAAAGCCAGCAGCTGGCGGATCTCAGTCTGCGGATCGGTCACCAGGGCCTCGTAGGACTGGATCCGCAAGTGGCCGGGGTGCGCCTGCGCCCAATCATCCCCAGCACTCACGGCGGCGCGCGCGTAGGCGGCCAGATCGTCCCAGTCGTAGCTCCAGGCGACCAGCCCCGGCGCGAACAATTGCTTGTAGCAGGACCAGCAACTCTCCAGCAACTCGCGGCGGCAATCGATGATGCGCGCCTCCGGCAGCATCGCGCGGATAGCGCTGATGTACTGCCAGTTGTCCGGCAGCTTGTCGGTGGCGATGGCCTTGTGGCGGCGCCCGGGGGCGCTGAGGCGCAGATACTCCTGTCCCAGCCGCGCCCAATCGGCGGCGCTGGCACGCGCCGCCCAAGCCGGAAAGGCAGCGCCGCGCCGCCGCGACTCCGCCTCGATCAGCTGCGGCAGGAAGGGCAACTCGCCAGCGCCTTCGACCTGCGGATGCGCGGCCAGCACCTGCTCGATCAGCGTGCTGCCGGTGCGCGGCAGACCGACGATGAAGATCACCTCGCGCCCCTGCGCGGGCGCCTGCTGCTGCGGGGGATGCGCGCGAATCTCCGCGATACGCCTTGCAAACGCCGCCCGATCCCAGGCCTGCGCCTGGCGCACGGCGCGATTGGCGCGGTGCAGCGCCGCCAGCGCATCGGCGTACTCACCGGCATCCTCCAACGCCTTGCCGAGGGCGAACTCGAGCAGCCAGTACTCGGCCGTGCCGGGCGGTGTGCGTGCCGCCGTGGCGGCCAGTGTCGCGCGTTCCGCCGCGCTGATCCGCACAGTCTTTAAATCCAACAGCGCGAACCACGCCCGCCCGGTCTCGCGTCCGCCGGCCAGCACTGCACGGCAGTCGGCCGCGGCGGCTGCGGCGTCGCCCAGAATCTTGTGGCAGCGGGCGCGCTGCAGGCGCGCGTCGACCAACTGCGGATCGAGGCGCAGCGCCTGATCGGCCGCCGACTGCGCCTGCACGTACTGCAACAGACGGTCCCAGGCGAGGCTGAGCTGCAGCCATTGGCCGGCGCTGCGCGCCAGCGCCTGCGCGCTTTGCAGGCTTTGTTGGGCCGCCGCATCATCGCCAGCCTGGGTCTGCGCCTGCGCCAGCAGGCCCCAGAGCCTGAAGTCGCCCGCGCGCTGCGCCACGGCCGCGGCCAATGCCTGCGCCGCCAGTGCCGGCGCGCCCTCTTCCAGATGCCGGATGCCCTGCCATAGCAGCACTTCCGGGTGCTGCGGCGCCTGCTCGGCCAACTCCAGCAGCCAGTAGGCAAACATGCGGCGATCGCCCGCGGCATGCAGCTGCATCAGCTTGCGCATGCAGTCGGCCTGGGCCGGCGTCAACCCGCGCAGGCGCTCACGCAGATCCGCGGCCTGCACCTTGGATAGCGTCGGTTTGGATTTCACGGCGACGTCCCCTGGCCACTCAGACAAAAAAAGAGCGCCGCATTGCTGCGGCGCTCCGAGACTACCGATGGACCAGCCTCAGCGGCGGACGCGCACGCTGACAAGGGTCGCCGCATGAAAGGGATTGCGGGCCTGGAACAGGGAGCGCATGGGTATCCCGGTGGTGACAGAATGATCGCTGAGCATAGCCCAGGCTATCGAGGACTGACCACTTGTCGTCATCGGCTCTCCATGTAAGGAACTGTGCTTCCCCCATTGCGTCCAGCCAGCTACCATTCACATGGGATGACAGCAACTGCCGTTTGCCTGCAGGCAACGGACTACTGGAGAAGAACGATGCAACGAAGGACGCGTTGGGGAATGTCCTTGCTGGCGGCTGCGGTGACCTTTGTCACCGGACTCGGCCCGGCAATGTCGGAGCCGGTCGAGCCGGCCACTGGAATCGCGGGCACTGGCATTTCGACGATCGCCAATGCCAAGGCGGGCGAGAAAGCGGTCACCGCCTTCGAGTTCGACGCGATCAGCGGTCTCGATGGCAGCAAAGTGCCCGAGGCTGCCGGTCGTCCGGTGCCGCCCTTCGGTCCGACGCCGCGCATGGCGCAAGTGGATGCGCCCTTTGGCCAGGGTTATGTCGGCGAGACCGAACCCAACGGCACCTTCGGCACGGCAACGCCGCTTGCCTCGACCAACACGGTGGTCCGCGCCCAGTTGTTCCCGAACGGAGATATCGACTTTTTCTCCTTCACCGCCAACGCTGGTGACCGCGTCTACGCCGCGATCCTGACGTCCTTCTCGGCTGGCAGCAGCACCGACAGCCAGCTGACGCTGCTCGCCAGCGACGGCACCACGATCATCGAGTTTGACGATGACAACGGCAGTTTCGCCGCACTGTCGTCCAGCATCGCCGGGGCTACGATCCCGACCACCGGCACCTACTATCTGCGCGTCAACGACTTCACCGCCGGTACCACCTCCGAGCGCGGTTACGAGCTGCATCTGCGCGTGCAGAGCGGCGCGCCGACCGCCGAGGTGGAGCCGAATGACACGCCAGCCACCGCCAACACGCTGCCGGCCAGCGGCTGGGTCAGCGGCACGCGCGATCCGGCGGTCGCGACCGAGCAAGACTGGTACGCCATGAACTTGAACGCGGGCGATACCGTGTTTCTCTCGCTTGACGTCGACCCGGAGGACGATCTGGTGGTTTGGAACGGCCGCCTGGGCATCGGTCTGTTCGGTGACGCAGGCAATCAGATTCTGGTCGTCGATGACGCCGGGACTGGCGATGTGGCGCCCAATCCGAATCGCCCGTCCGAAGCGCTGTTCATGACCGTCAAGGACGCCGGCACCTACTACGCCTTCGTCGACTCGGCGTCGGCCGCCGTCGGTGGCCCGACCGCCACCTACCAGCTCAGCGTCAGCATCCGCCCGCATGTAGACGAGGGCGTGAACTGCACCACCTACACCTCGACCAATGTGCCGCAGACCATCGGCCCGGGCACCGGCCTCGTGTCGTCGACCATCACCGTGCCGGGCAACCCGCGCATCGCCGACGTCGATGTGCAGGTGCAGCTGAACCACGCGCTGATGCAGGACATCGACGCGCATCTGCGCTCGCCGGCCGGTCAGGACATCGGCTTGTTCACCGACATCGGCGCCGCCGCGACCGGCGGTCAGACGCAGATGGACCTGTGGTTCGATGACGAAGCTGGCGTCACCCCGGCTTTCACCGCGCTGCGCGGCATGCGCTACAAGCCGGAGAACAATGCCACCGCCGGCACGGCCTCGACCTCGGGCGCCTATCGCCTGAGCTGGTTCGACGGCATCAACGGCGGTGGCACCTGGACGCTCGATCTGCGCGACGACACTGCCGGTGCCAACGGCGGCACGCTGACCGGCTGGGCGCTGCGCATCTGCGAAGCGCCGCCGCCGCCAGCCTGCGCCGCGGGTTTTGTGCCGACCACCGTGTACAGCACCGACTTCGAAGCGGGCGACGCCGGCTTCACGCATAGCGGCACCCAGGACGAATGGCAGCGCGGCACGCCGAACACGCCGGCCACCACGACCGCCAATCCGCAGGCGCCGTTCACCACCTGCAACTCCGGCACCAACTGCTGGAAGACCGATCTGCTCGGCGGCTACAACGCCTCCAGCAATCAGGATCTGCTGTCGCCCAACATCAATCTGGCCGGCCTGAGCCCGCCGGTGGTGGTGACCTGGGCGCAGCGCCATCAGGTGGAATCCGCCAACTTCGACCGTTACTTCGTCGACTTCCAGCAGGTCGGTGGCGCCAACCCGATCCGCCTGTACGAATGGACCGAGCCGACCATCATCAGTGCCAGCGCCGGCACCGGCAATCCGCAGACGAACATCGGCAGCGCAGCGGGCTGGGGTGTGTTTTCCCGTCGCGCCGACGCGCTCGCCGGTCAGAACGCCGAGTTGCGCTTCAACCTCACCAGCGACACGACGGTGAACTTCTCGGGCGTCGCAGTGGATGACGTCAGCGTGACCGCTTGCCGCGCGCTGTCGGCGGACCTCGCGATCACCAAGACCGACGGCGTGACCACCGCAACCCCGGGTGGCAGCGTGACCTACACGATCACCGCCAGCAACGCCGGCGCGGATCCGGTCGCCAGCGCCACCGTGGCCGATACCTTCCCGGCCACGTTGAACTGCACCTGGACCTGCGTAGGCGCCGGCGGCGGCACCTGCACCGCCTCGGGCGCGGGCAACCTCAACGACACCGTCAGTCTGCCGGTCGGCGGCAGCACCACCTACACCGCCAGCTGCACGATCTCGCCGTCGGCGACCGGCTCGCTGACCAACACGGCGACGGTCAGCAGCGCGGTCTCTGACCCGACCCCGGCCAACAACAGCGCAACCGACACCGACACGCTGGTGCCGCAGGCCGATCTCAGCATCACCAAGACCAACGGCGTCACCCAGGTGAATGCAGGCAGCAATACGGTGTACACCATCGTCGCCAGCAATGCGGGCCCAAGCAACGCGCCGGGCAGCACGGTGGCCGATACCTTCCCGGCCAGCTGCACCTCGGTGAACTGGACCTGCGTGGGCGCCGGTGGCGGCGCCTGCACGGCCTCGGGCAGTGGCAACCTCAATGACACCGTGTTCCTGCCGTCCGGCGGTTCGGTGACCTACACCGCGACCTGCGCGATCAACGCCGCCGCCTCCGGTACGCTGAGCAACACCGCCACCGTTGCGGCGGGCGCGGGCGTCACCGATCCGACAGCAGGCAACAACAGCGCGACCGATACCGACACCATCATCGCGCTGACGGCAGATGTGGCGATCACCAAGACCGACGGCCAGACCAGCGACACCGCCGGCACCACGATCAGCTACACGATCGTCGCCAGCAACGCCGGCCCGGCTGCCGCGCCCAGCGTCACCGTGGCCGACACGTTGCCGGCCACGCTGACGGGCGTCACCTGGACCTGCGTCGGCGCCGGCGGCGGCACCTGCACGGCCTCTGGCAGTGGCAACCTCAACACCACGGCCAACCTGCCGAGCGGCGGCAGCGCCACCTACACGGTGAACGCGACCATCGCCCCTTCAGCCACCGGCGTGCTGTCGAACACCGCGACGGCCACCGCCAATGCGCCGACGACGGACCCGAATCCGGCCAACAACAGCGCGACTGACACCACCACGCTGACGGCCGACGCCGATCTGCAGATGACGCTGACCTCGTCGGTGGCGCAGGTGCTGGCCAATGTGCCGGTGACCTTCATCGCGACCAGCCTGAACGCCGGTCCGTCCGACGCGCAGGACGTGTCGATCACGCTGACGCTGTCGCCGGATCTGCGCTACAGCAGCCACACCGCCACCGGCGCCACCTGCACCACCCCGCAAGTCGGTAACTCCGGCGTGATCACCTGCACCTGGGCGGGCGCCACCGCTGCCGGCAGCGCACGCACGCTGGAAGTGACCGCCTACAGCAACAGCGAGGGCACCAGCACGGTGAATGCCAGCACGACGTCTCCGACCAATGATCCGGTGGCCAACAACAACGCCACCTCGGTCTCGGTGGTGGTCGGCTTCCCGTTCAACGAGATCCCCTCGCTGGGTCAGTGGGGCCTGCTGATGCTGGGTCTGCTGCTGGCCGGCCTGGGCCTCGTCGCGGTCCGTCGACAGGGCTGAGCGCATCGCACTGACGGCGCCGCGGCGTCGTCAGCCGGTGTTTGAGGGGCGGCCTCCGGGCCGCCCCTTTTTTGTGGGCGATGCGCAGCCGGTGCCGCATCGAAGCGCCTGAGCTTGCGGCGGATTCAATCCACCGCGTGCATACGTAGTCAGTCCCGCCCACGCCTTTGCATTTTGCGGGCACAATGACGCATTGCACCATTTGGGCCTGGAATCGGATGACGCGATCAGTCGTTTTCGAAGCGCAGGACCAACCACTGCGCGAGGACGTCAGTCTGCTCGGGCGGCTGGTCGGCGAGATGCTGTCGGATCAGCTGGGCACCAGCTTCTTCCAGCTGCTCGAACAGGTGCGCCGCTGCGCGATTGCGCGGCGCGAGGGCGAGCCGCAACGCCTGCGCGAACTTTCTGCCTTGCTGGGCGATCTGCCGGTGGAGCGCGCGCTCGATCTGGTGCGCGCCTTCTCGGCCTACTTCCAGCTGGTCAATCTGGCCGAACAGGTGCACCGCATCCGCCGTCGCCGCGAGCATCAGCTCGCCGATGCCGGTCCGCAGCCCGGTGGACTGATGGACGCGCTGCAGCGCCTCAAGGCGGCCGGCGTGGAAGCGGACGCCGTGCGCGAGGCCCTCGGCAAGCTGCTGCTGGAGCCGGTATTCACCGCGCATCCCACCGAAGCCACACGCCGCACCATGCTGGAGAAGGAACAGCGCATCGTGCGCGCGCTGGTCGAACGGCTCGATTCCAGCCGCACGCCGGACGAGGAACGCGCGCGACTGGCGCAGATGCGCATGCATATCACCGCGGCCTGGCAGACCAGCGAATACTCGCCGGTGCGCCCGAGCGTGGAGCAGGAGCGCGAGCACGTCCTGTTCTACCTGTCCGATGTGCTGTTTCGCGCCGTCCCGGCCTGCTTCGCCGAGTTCGAGCGCTGCCTGCAAGCCACCTATCCCGAACTCGTCAGCGGCGCGCCGGCGCGACCGCTGCTGCGTTTTGGCACCTGGGTCGGCGGTGATATGGACGGCAATCCCAATGTCGGCGCCGACACCATCCGCGAGGCACTGGCAGCCCACCGGCGCGTGCTGTTCGCGCGCTACCAGGGCGAGCTCAAGGAGCTGGCGCTGATCCTCAGCCAGTCGCGCACGCGCGTGGCCATCGATCCCGCTGTCGAGGAACGCGTGTTGCGTTACTCGCGCAGCCTGCGACGAGCGTGGGCGACCATCCAGCGCCGCCATCGCGACATGCCCTATCGCTGTCTGCTGGTGCTGATCGGCGCGCGTCTGACCGCCACCTTGGAGGACCGCGACGGCGCCTATGCCGCGCCCGAAGAATTCCTCGCCGATCTGGAGTTGATCCGGCTCTCGCTGCTGCGCAACAGTGGCCGTCACGCCGGCCTCTATCCCTATCAGCGCTTCATGGCGCGGGCGCAGACCTTTGGCTTCCATCTGGCGGCACTGGACGTGCGCCAGCACGCCGAGATCCATCGGCAGGCGCTGAGCGAGTGCCTGGGCGGCCCCGGCTGGGCCGAGCTTGCTCCCGAAGCGCGGCGTTCGCGCCTGCATGCGGCCATCGCCGGTGCCACGCCGCGGCCGGCGGCGCCGTCGGCGCTCACCCAGGGCGTGCTGGAAGTGCACGACGCCCTCGATCAGTGCCGTCGCCGCTATGGCCCGGCGGCGCTCGGCGTCTACATCATCAGCATGAGTGAGAGCGCCGACGATGTGCTGGCGGTGCTGGCGCTGGCACGCATCGCGCTGGGTGGCGCGGGCCCGCAGGCGCTGGATGTGGCGCCCTTGTTCGAGACGGTGGAAGACCTGCGCGCGGCACCGCGCATCCTGCGCGAACTGCTGGCCGATCCCGTGTATCGCGCGCATCTGGCCAGTCGCAACGACCGCCAGGTGGTGATGTTGGGCTACTCCGACAGCAACAAGGACGGCGGCATTGCCGCCTCGCGCTATGCACTGCAGGAGGCGCAGGCCGAACTCAGCGCCATCGCCCACGCCGCCGGCATCGATCTCAGCTTCTTCCACGGCCGCGGCGGCACCGCCAGCCGCGGCGGCGGACGCACCGAGCGCGCGGTAATGGCGGCGCCGCATGGCAGCGTCAACGGCCATCTGCGCCTGACCGAACAGGGCGAGGTCATTCATCGCAAGTACTCGATCCGCGCGATCGCGCTGCGCAACATCGAGCAGGCCTTCTCCGGCCTGCTGCACGCCACGCTGAACCCGCTGCCGCCCGATCCGCGCGAGCCCGGCTGGCGTCAGCTGATGGCCGAGATCGCCGATGCCAGCCGCAGCAGCTATCGCCAGCTGGTCTACGGCGAGGCCGAGTTCGCCAGTTACTTCCGCGCCGCCACGCCGATCGATGTGATCGAGCGCATGAAGATCGGCTCACGGCCGTCTTTGCGCAAAGGCGATGCCTTCCGCATCGAGCAATTGCGCGCCATCCCCTGGGTGTTCGCGTGGTCGCAGAGCCGCCACGGCCTGCCCGGCTGGTATGGCCTCGGCAGTGGACTGGCCGCGGTGTGCGAGCGCCACGGCGAGGCGCGCATCGCCGAGATGGCGCGCGACTGGCCCTTCTTCCGCCTGCTGCTGGAAGACGTGGAAATGGTGATGGCCAAGAGCGACGCCGGCATCGCCGCGCAGTATTCGGCGCTGGCCGGACCGCTGCACGCGCGCTACTGGCCGGTGATCGAGGCCGAGTGGGAGCTCACCGTGCAGCGCATTCTGGCGCTGAAGGGCGCCAGCGAACTGGTGGCCTACGATCGCCGTCTGCAGCGCACCATCCGGCTGCGCAACCCGTACGTCGATCCGATCAGCGTGCTGCAGGTGGATCTGCTCGGGCGCTGGCGCCGCACCCAGCGCCAGGACGACGCGCTGTTCGAAGCCCTCGTGTCCACCGTCAATGGCATCGCTCGCGGCCTGCAGAACACCGGCTGAGCGACCGCAAACTGGTGGCTGATCGCCCGCGATGCGATCGGCCATCCATCGTCTTCTTGATTTGTCAAGCCCTCAGGCACGCCTGCCGCCACAGTCATCGGCGGGCGCAGGCTGTACACGCTGGCCGCCGCATCGGCCAGCGTCGCTCCCAGCCTGAGGACACCGCCATGAAGCGCCTGCTGCCCGCCCTGCTGTTGGCCGCCACCCTGCCGTCGCTCGCGCCGGCCGGCACCGCGCCAAATCCCTACGACAACTCGCGTTCGGCGCTCGGCATGAACCTGATCTGGGTCACCGAGTGGGAGTCGATGCTGCCTTTCATCGACACCTTCAAGAAATCGCGGCCGTGGACCGCGACCACCGGCACACTCGATCTGGACCCCGACGGCTGGGTGCGCTCGCTTGCGCCGGGCCAGTACGCGCTCACCGCCCTGATGTCGCCCAACACCGCCACCCAGCAGGCGCTGACGCACAAATTTCCGTCCGGCGACTATGTGGTCACCTACACCGGCAACGGCACGCTGGCCTTCCTCGGCAGCGCCGTCACCCAGGTGCAAACGCCCGCGCCGGGGCGGCGCATCGTCAGCCTGGATTTCAGCCAGCCCACGGCGAGCTTCTCGATCCGCATCGAGGCCACCGACAGCGCCAACTACCTGCGCAATATCCACGTTTACCTGCCGGGCGGCGTTTGCGATCACGATCCCTTCCACTACGCTGCCAGCGCGGCCGACTGCGCGCCGGGCGCCTATGAAAGCAACGAGACCGTCGCCGACGAATTCCTGTTCTACGCGCCCTTCCTGCACAGCCTGCGGCACTACCGCGTCATCCGCTACTTGCAGGCGCTCGGCGTCAACGGCTCGGCGATCAGCCAGCCCGCCGAATGGCGCACGCTGAGCGCCGCGACCTGGTGGGGACAGCTGCCGATCGAGGTGGTCGCGCGGCTGGCCAATCAGCTGCATGCCGATGTCTGGTTGAACCTGCCGACGCGCGCCAGCGACGCGCTGGTGCTGCATCTGGCCCAGCGCCTGCACGCGGATCTGGCGCCCGATCTCAAGGTCTACACGGAGTTGTCGAACGAGGTGTGGAACGGCGCCTTTCCGTACTCGCAGCACGCCCAATGGCTGGCCTCCGCTGGCTGCGCGCGCTATCCGGACCTGCTGCAATGCGACAACGACGCGACGCCGGGCAACGGCGTGCTGTGTGAGGGCTATCCCTTTCCGAATCAGATCGCCGACTGCACCACCGCGCGCAATCGCTACTTCTCTGACCGCACGGTCGAGATCGGTGCCCTGTTCGGCACCCTGTTCCCGCGCGAGCGGCTGGTGCGCGTCATGGGCGCGTGGAACCAGCTCGCCTACAACCGCGCACTGCTGGAGTACCACAACAACGCGCAAGGCGTCGATGCGCTGGCGGTCACCAGCTACTTCGGCGGTTACATCCCGAGCAACCTCAACAATCCGCAGATCCTGCAATCCTGGCTGGACGAGGGCGGTCAGACGCTGGCGCTGCAGCGACTGTTTGCCGAACTGACCACCGGCAATGTGTTGCGACCCTACTACCTGCCCGGCGGCCTCTACTACGACCCCGCCCGCCCGGCCTGGCAGATCCCGCCCGAGACCGGCGCCATCGATGCGCTGCTGAGTCAACTGGCGAGCAATATCGCGCTGGCGCAGGAGTTCAACGTGGCGCCGATCTCCTACGAGGGCGGCCAGCATCTGGACGTCACCGTCAACGGCAACGCCACCGGCATCCGCGACCTGATGCTCGCCGCCAACCGCGACCCACGCATGGGCAGCGCCTACGCGCGCTACCTGGACGGCTGGCGCAATCTGGGCGGCCAGATGCTGATGCTCTACGCCAGCCACAGCAGCTCCAGCGGCTTCGGCATGCTCGAATACGAACTGCAGCCGCTGTCCGATCAACCCAAACTGGCCGCGGTGCATCAGTGGATCGAGCAGTACCCGTGCTGGTGGGCCGGCTGCGCCGCCTCGCTGCTGCACGCCGATGGCTTTGAGTGATGCGGGTCACCCGCTGCCCGGCGTCATTGCGTACCACCGCGGCGCCCGCTAAGCACCCGGCGTCATTGCGAACCGCCGCTGCGCCGCCAGGCGCGGCGGCGGTGTGGCAATCCAGGTTTTCGCTTCCGTCGCCTCCGCCCACTAGCTTACCGGCGTCATTGCGAACCGCCGCTGCGCCGCCAGGCGCGGCGGCGGTGTGGCAATCCAGGTTTTGACTTTCGTCGCCACACCCCGCCCCGCCCACTCACCCGGCGTCATTGCGAACCGCCGCTGCGCCGGCAGGCGCGGCGGCGGTGTGGCAATCCAGGTCTTGGCTTTCGTCGCCACACCACGCCCCGCCCACCCGGCGTCATTGCGAACCGCCGCAGCGCCGCAGGCGCGGCGGCGGTGTGGCAATCCAGGTTCTCGCCTTTGCCGTCCTGTCCGCCGCCAGACACTCGCGCCGCGCCAGCGCCAACGGCGCGCCCCATCCCAGCCTGGGGCGCAGCCCCAGGACGGCCCATCGCCCACACCCAAGGGCTGAAGGCCCGACCCATCGGCCGGTGCCTCGACCTTGCCGCTCGCATGCTCGAAACTCGCACGCACATCCCCACGGCGGTCATCCGCAAGATCGACCCGGCGCACCAGCAGCGCAACCCGAGCGCTGCAGCGCCTCGACCACTGCACACCCATCGCCGCACCCCGACGCCCACATCCCCGGACCTCTGCACACCAGTGACTGCAACGCTACGCACCAGTCCCCCGACCGCGACGCCCGAGCCGCTGGACCGCTACGCAGCTATCGCCGGACCGCTACGCCCGAGTCGCCAGACCTCTGCGAAGCGATCGCCGGACTGCTGCGTACCAGTCGCCGGACCTGGGCTGTGCAGTCCGTCGACCACTGCGTACCCATCGCGTGATGACTGCACATCGATGCGCGTACCGCTGCGTGCACCGTCGTCGACTCCACCGCCCAGGTCCGTCGATTCCACCGCCCACGTCCGTCGACCCGACCACCCACATCTCGCGGCCCGATCAACCGAGTGCGATGACTGCACCTTCCACGTCCGTCGACTCAACCGCCCACGTCCGTCGACCCGACCACCCACGTCTCGCGGCCCGATCACGCAAGTGCGAAGACTCGACCTCTCGCGTGCGACGACTCCACCACCCAGGTCCGTCGACCCGACCACCCGCGTCCGGCGACCCGACCACCCGCGTCCGCTGACTATGTCTCGCACACCACGGAATGGCTGTCCAATGTGTGCAGTTCTCAGTCGCCAGAAGTGCGCAGTTTTCGGTCGGCGTTGACACAACGGAATGGCATCGACCCCCCGCCGATCCGTCGCCATCCCGGACCGATGGCGACACTGTGCGAAATCCGCCGGACCGACGTTTCTACTGAGAGCATCGGCATCGACGAGAGCAGCCATGGAACATCGTGAGGGCAGCGTCAGGTTGGCGGCTGTGTCGCTGGCGTTGTGCGGCGGCCTGGGCTTGATGGTGACCGCGAAACTCGGGCTCGATCTCTTCCCCTCGCCGGCCTTCTGGTGGCTGGTCTCGGCATTGGTCCTGGCCTACGGATCGGCGCTGTACGCCGGCATCGGGCTGTGGCGCGGCACGCCGCGTGGCTGGACCTGGGCGCAATGGGTGCTGGCCTCGCAGATTCCGATCGTGCTGCTGCCCGGCGTGGAATACAGCTGGTTCACCGGCCTGCAACTCGGGCCCACCCTGGAGTACGGCAGCGACGCCCTTCTCGGCCTCGCGCTAGGCGCCGGCGCCAACGCTGGATTCTCCCTCGGTGACACGCGTGGCACCGGCAGCGTCGGCATCAACCTGTGCGCGGCCTGGCTGTTGTATCGCGTGGCATGGGCACGCCCTGCGCTACCCACGCCGCGCCCGGCCTACCCCGCACAGCCGCCCGGCAACGGCGCTTCGATGCCCTGATCGGCAAGCGTCGGTGAGACATTCGCCGCTCCAGCGCCTCCTGTGTACCCACAGGACCGCCCACGGAGCACCGCATGATCGCCGTCACCTTGACCCACATCGCGCAACTGGCCCCCAGCGCGCGTTCGAGCTATCGCACCGCCTTTGAGCACGGCCAGCCCGACCTCGACGCCGCCGGCATCAGCGCCAACGCACTGCGCGTCGCGCATTTCATGGCCCAGCTGCTGCACGAATGCGGCGGCCTGACCATCCAGTTTGAAAACCTCAACTACAGCGCCCGCCGCCTGCCCGAAGTCTGGCCGCGCCGCTTCAAGCCACTAGGCCCGCTGAATCCCGCCGACTACGCCCACCAACCCGAGAAACTGGCAAACACCGTCTATGGCGGGCGCATGGGCAATCTGCAGCCGGGCGACGGCTACCGCTACCGCGGCCGCGGCATGCTGCAAACCACCGGCCGCGACGGATACCGCCAAGTCACCACCCGCGTCCGCGCCCTCTACCCCACCGCCCCCGACTTCGAATCCGACCCCGACCTGGTCATCAGCCCCGACTGGAGCCTGCGCGCCGCCATCGCCATGTGGACCTGGAAAGGCTGCAACGCCCTCGCCGACATGGATTCCATCGAAAAAATCACCCTCGCGATCAACGGCGGGCGCACGGGATTGGCGGATCGACTCGAATGGCTGCGGCGGACTAAGCGGGTGTGGCCTAGCGTGTGAGGTGGGGCGCGATGGGCGCCGCTGGGGACAAGGGCGAAACCGTTGCGAAACCGCCAAAGTAGGATGCGGTGAGGAACGAACCGCATCGAAAGTGGACACCCTGCGCGGTCGCGGTCGTGCGACTCGGGATTTTGTTACCATCAGTGCGGTTCGCAGGCTCTCCCAAGGGTGTAACCTGATCGCCGTGATTCCGGGTTCTGTTGCCGTCGATGCGGTTCGCATGACTCACCGCATCCCAATCGGGCTTTAACGGCGAAGCAATTGACGAGGATTGGACACAATGAATTCGGACAGCCAGTCTTTGGCGAGCGCGGCATTCTACATTGTTACCGCAATTGCGTTTGGGTATCTTCTATTCAGAATAATAGTCCCAAAGGACCCTGCAATCTCGTCGATAAACGTTGGCCGGAGATGGCTGGCCTGGACATCCTTCTTTACAACATTTATCACA
>JAXMHB010000019.1:0-82669 GCA_046346965.1 Lysobacterales bacterium | reverse complement strand
CGACGAATCGATCCCGCTAACCACCGGCGAGTTCGACGAGTGGGGCAACCCGAAAGACCCGACGTACTACGATTACATGCTGTCCTACTCACCCTACGACCAGGTCCGCGCCCAGGCCTACCCGGCCATGCTGGTCACCACCGGCCTGCACGATTCCCAGGTGCAGTACTTCGAACCCGCCAAATGGGTCGCCCGCCTGCGCGAACTGAAGACCGACCAGAACCCACTGCTGTTCAAAATCAACATGGAAGCCGGCCACGGCGGCCGCTCCGGCCGCTTCAACCGCCTGGAAGAAACCGCCGAGGACTACGCCTTCATGCTGGGCCTGCTCGGCCAGCGCTGACCGGCGCTGCAGCGAGGACTGCTGGCGCCGGCGCATCGCCGGCGCCAGACGGGAACCTCCGAGATCGCGGACAGTCGGCCGCACTAAATATGACTCGCCACCCGGAAGTTTAGGCGTGATCGCTCGGACTAAGGAGGTCTTAG
This sequence comes from Lysobacterales bacterium, assembly GCA_046346965.1. Classification (GTDB taxonomy): domain Bacteria; phylum Pseudomonadota; class Gammaproteobacteria; order Xanthomonadales; family SZUA-5; genus JAXMHB01. Next base: position 82,183 of record JAXMHB010000019.1, on the reverse strand, counting down.
TGACACAGATGATTATTTGCGAAAGAGCGCCGATTGCCGAAGTTCCGACTGGAGTATGCATGAGATCGCTCTCGGAGGGCAGCAGGCTGGTTGCCGCAACGTATTTTAGTTCAGTAAGCCAAGCTTGCGAAGTTTCAGATTATTCGGGGTCGGCCGCAGCACTGGTCGACTCAGTGTGGGAGCAGCTTTCGACTGGAGGGGACTTTCAGCTTACGCCGCTCTTTAGGTTCGTCTCTGAACTCATTCACGAGTCAATTCCATTTGTATTTTGGTGCGGATCGGACTTCAACGAGCTTTCGGAGGTCGCGTCAGTTGACGATTTTGCTCATGAGCTTAAGAAGCAAGCTTTCTTTCAACCCGCGGATACCTACCTCTGCTTCTTAGCAAGGGGCGCGCACATGTAGTGGTGGAGAAAGCGAGAGAGATTAACGGCGTCACTCGAGGTTCAGCTAAAGAAGAACAAGGACGGTCGGTCGCGACATGCCATCGTATCGAAGTAGTGGTGGCTGGCGGCAGCACGCGCTATCCGGTGTACACGCAGGACGGGCTGCTGCGCGCCGAGCACCGCGCAGACCGACACCTACTACTACCTCGGCAGCCAGTTGCTGGCGCGCAATCGTTGCGGCCAGCGTGCGGACCTGGTGTTCACCACCGGCTTCGAGGCCCTGTTGCGCACGCCGTGGCTGAAATCACTGGCGCAGCGGCTGATCGGCGACAAAGCGGGCCTGAACGTCACCACCACGTGGTACCTGACCGACAACCTCGGCAGCAACGTCGCCACCACCGACGCCGCAGGTCAGGTGCTGGAACGCAGTCACTTCGCCCCCTACGGCGAACGCTGGGGTAAAGCCGCCGAACAGGGCCCCGCGTACACCGGCCACTACGAGGACCCGACCGGCCTCACCTACATGAAAGCGCGCTACCATAGCGGCATCGTCGGCCGGTTCATCAGCCCTGACCCGGTCCAGGTCGATACCAGTGGAGGGAACTTTAATCGGTATTGGTATGGGAACAATAATCCGCAGAAGTTTGTGGATCCGGATGGGCGGGAAAGCGCATGCTTTTCAACTGGTGTTGGTTGTGGTTTGACTCCAATCACGCCAGAGATTGAGGAAAAGCAGGCGATTGCGATGAGGGGATTGGTCGGTATTGTGGCGGGGGTTGCGACTGTTGGCACCGTGGCACCGATTGTGAGCGCGTTTGTGAATGGCGTACGGGCCGGAGTTGGCGTATCGGGAGCAACCCAGCTAGCTGCGGTAGAAGCAACTCCAGTTGTCGAAGGCTTACTGGCGGAGGTTAGTACCGGCGGATACTCGATCGCCGTAGGTACAAACAGGGAAATGTTTGGTCAAGCCAGAAGCTACATAGCCCGAATGGAAGGCACGGCAAGCCAGAAAGCGCAAGAATTCGAAAGGCTTGCTGGCCAGATTTCGAGCCACAGTGGGGGAACTTGGAGCATGCAGCCCCGGATGGCTGGTTCTGATGGATCGATCATTTATGTCGGCGAAGGCGCACCTTATGTGATGGTGATTAGCCCGGAAGGAAGAGTCTTCAGCGGGAACTTCACTACGGATACCACGCGAGCAGCAGGTTCGCTTCTTCCCAAGTATGATCAGCTAAAAGAGATAAAATAATGCGCTTTCTTCCAACTGAACTGACTGCGAATGCTGAATCTGCGACAGGACGCGTTGAGGCGCTCGTAGATCGTAGGGAGCGTGCCTTAGCGAATCTGCTGATCAATTCAGCGCTGTTCGCGGTCAGCGAAGACGAAGTAGTTCCGGCGCATCCAATAGACCTAAATTATTTGGTCAGCATGGCTCGTTTTTGCTACTCTAGGAAGGACTTGCTTGTTTCAATTATCCGTGGCGATGAGCTAGGCCTCAATTGGCACGATCTCGACTAGGAGACGTGGTAGAGTCGGACCGGAGTTTCAGGAGATTGGAGATTCAAGAACGGGGACGAAAAATACAAGAATAAGAGCAGTCGAGATTCGGCGGATTTGTGGGCCGCGGCGACAATTTGGTCGTCGTGGCCCGTCTGTTTGGCGCCGCGCAGCGACAAATCAGGAGATGCGAGATTTGGTCGATTGAAGTGTTGTGGGGTCGGATTGAGCGACGCGGCTCGCATAATTCGAGGTTTGCAGGCGTGTTTTCTGGCGCCGCGCCAACGCCCCCAGGCGCCCGCGGCGCCTAAAATGCTTGGCTGAACTGCTCAGCTCATTTTTTCGAGCCGGCGGGCGTAGCCGATGCCTTTCATCCACGCCTGACCGATGGCGGCTGCTTTGTCCATGATCGCCTCGGCGCCGCCGACAATGCGCCAGTAGGCCGAGCCGACACCCTTCACCTGTCCGGTCCAGTGGCTGGCATCGAGTCCAAGCCGGCGCAGGGCGGCGGGTTCGGTCGGGTGGATGGCGCCGCGCTTGTCCGGTCGGATCTGTCGGCCTGTGTAATCAACCAGTTGGATGTACTCGGTCTCCGTCATCGGCAACCTAAACACGGACAAGCCGACGATGGGCCGGAGGGTTTCGTTCGCTCTGGCCGGCTGATCGCGCAAGCCTTCTGCGCGCGCCTGCACGCTGGTGTGATCCGAGCGCTCGACGTTCTTGGCGATGCCAGCCCTGACCGGGTTCAAGTCCACGTAGGCCATTGCCGCCGCCAATGCGCGTTCGTCCGCGAGCAGCTGACACTTGAAACGGCCCTCCCAAAATCGACCTTTGACGCCATCCTCGGCGTTGGCGCGCCGTGCAACATACTCGTCCAGACACTTCATGAACCAGGACAGATCGCAGAGCCGCTTGCGATACATGCCGGCCATCGCGACCAGCCGCTCGCGTCTGGCGTCTTGTCGCTCTGAGTCAGAGAGCGGGAACAGCCGCCCCCAGCGATCGGCGACCTCGCTATCCGTCCAGTCTCGCGCCAGTTCGGGTTCGACCGACAGCACCACGTGCAGGTGGTTGCTCATCACCGCATAGGCGTACACGGCAACCGCAAAGATCTCGCCCAACTCTCTGATTCGATTGACGATCATCGGCTTGCGCGCGCCGTGATCCTGGCCGGTGAGCGGATCGACGCCGCACAGCCACGCCCGGCGCACGCAGCGCGTCACGCAGTGGTACATGCCGTGCTGGTCGGCGCTGACAGTGTGGGCGCGGGCTTGAGTCATGCGGCCATGATGTCTAGCCGCGACGGCGCTGTCTGTCGGATTTCGTCGTGTCGTTGTGTAAGAATTATCCTACAAGACGCTGCGTGTCCTTGATCTGAAAATCGCGGCGCACGCCACGGGCGGCGGTGTGATGCGCGTGCTACAGGGCGGGAAGTTTGGGCACGGTTTTATCAGCGCCGGCTTCGGCGAAGCCGTCAGTCCCGCGGTGGCTCGTTGGGCAGGCGATTCAGCCGGCAAGCAGTTCGTGGCAGGTGTAGTCGTTGGTGGCACCGCGTCCAGACTGGCGGGTGGGAAGTTTGCCAATGGGGCGCAGACTGGGGCGTTTCAGTGGGCGTTTAATCGAGCTGCTCACGGGGAAAGTGATCCGGCTGAGGAGCAGGAATTTAGTGAGCGAAAGCGAGGCGCAAATCCGAGCCGCGATGCGGGAATAATTTACGCGACCGCGCATCGCGTCGGCTCGGTCGGTCCATATCACTTGGCAATTGAATACACTGCGATTGAAGGTTCGGTTCCTATGTGGATAAGTGCCGGACCGGAAGGCTTTGGTTCGGACGGTTTGGATCGATTGGTGTCCGGTTCCAGTTTGAGCAGACCCACTGACATGCCCATCGAGAATATAACCGTCGGCACAATAACTCCCCCGAAGGGCTGGAGTGCGACGACCTATATGAGCAAGCTTCTTCGCGCTGAGATTGCCTATTGTGATTGTTTGGACTATGACCTTTTCCCGGGAGTGGCAAACGGATATAACTCAAATAGCTTCGTTTCAGGAATCGTGCGCGCAACCGGCGGGTCATTCGACTTTGAGATTGATGCGTATGTTGGAGGCGGAAAACCCGTTCCCAGTTCCAATTTCATGCCAAGGAGTGAATAATGTGGAGGGCCTTAATTTGCGCAGCGTTTGTTGTATTGGCATTATGTGGCTGCCAAGCGCGCGATTTTGTGATACTCGTGCCAACGGATGGTGATGTGCTCGTCGAGGAGGAGGGAGGGTCCAAGAACCAGCAAGTTGTGTTGGACGATCGGGTTATCTGGCGATGGACTCGGGCAAATGCACAAGGAGTCTCATATCAGATCCATACTGGCCCTTCAATGCCGAATGTCATATTGTCGGTAGACGACGGGACGATTTCGGTTGGGGCTGGTACGTCGCCAACTCTGTCCTGCATTGATCTTGTGGCTGGGCGAATTGAGTGCTGGATAAGTCATCCAGCGGAGCGTGAGGATGTTAAGCTGTGCTATTTGTTAACGCGCGAAGATAGCGAAACATCCGACTGCAGCAACTTAGAGCTAAGGACGGTTGGACGTCAGATTATTGTCGACGGAATTTTGCGGAGAACTAGGACACGAGCGGAGAACTAGCGGAGAACTAGGACACGCGATATGCGGCCAATTATTGGCGAGCCGTGACGGTGGTTTTGGCGTCACGGCTCGCATTTTCGAGGTTCACGGAGTTGTTTTCTGGCGCCGCGCCAACGCCGCCAGACGCCCGCGGCGTCTAAAATGCTGTGAGCGTTTCGCTCACAGGAATCGCTCAAGCCACCTCGTATAGCCGATGCCTTTCATCCACGCCTGCCCAATGGCCTCGGCTTTCGCCATGATCGCTTCGGCGGTGCCGACGATGCGCCAGTACGGCGAACGTATCCCTTCGCCGCCTCCCATTCTGGCGTAAGCCCCGGGTCGTGGTGGAGTCTGTCGGCACCTAGTCTTCGGAGAGGTGTCGATGGCACGGCGTCAGCGGTTGGGGGCGGTGGGACAAAGAACGAGGACATGCGAGATTTGGTTGATTGGCGAGCCGTGACGGCGGTTTGGGCGTCACGGCTCGCATGTTTCGAGGTTCGCGGAATTGCTTTCTGCCGCCGCGCCAACGCCGCCAGACGCCCGCGGCGTCTAAAATGCTGTGAGGGTTGCGCTCACAGGAATCGCTCAAGCCACCTCGCGTAGCCGATGCCCTTCATCCACGCCTGTCCGATGGCCTCGGCTTTCGCCATGATCGCTTCGGCGGTGCCGACGATGCGCCAATACGCCGAACCAACGCCCTTCACCTGCCCAGTCCAGTGATCCGGATCAAGGCCGAGTCGGCGCAAGGCGGGCGGCTCCGACTCCGCAATCGCGCCGCGCTTGCCGGGTCGGATCTGGCGACCGGTGGAGTCGACCAGCTCGATGTACTGCGCCTCGGTCATCGGCAGCCGGAACACCGACAGCCCGACGATCGCGCGTAGCGTGTCGTTCGCCTTCTCGGGTGACTTGCGCAGTTCCTCGGCGCGTACCTGAACGCTGGTGTGGTCCGAGGTCTCGACGTTGTTGGCAATCTTTGCGCGCAATGGGTTCAGGTCGACGTAGGCCATCGCCGCCGCCAGTGCTTTGTCGTCCGTCAGCAACTGGCATTTGAACCGTTCCGGCCAGCGCCAGGGGGGCGCTGGCGTTCGTCGGCGCAGACGGCATGCCGCCTAAGCGCGCCGCCTCACCCTCCCAGAAGCGGCCGGTGACATCGTCCTCGGCGTTTGCCTTTCGAGCGACGTACTCATCCAGGCACTTCATGAACCACGACAAATCGCACAGCCGCTTCCGATAGATCGAGATCGTCGCCAGCAACGTCGCCTTGCGCGCCTGAAAGCGCTCTTCATCGCGGACCGGATACAGCCGCAGCCAGCGCTCGGCGACTTCGTCATCCGTCCATTTCGCCAAGGCGCCCGGCTCGACAGACAGCACGACGTGCAAGTGGTTGTTCATCACTGCGTAGGCGTAAATGCCAACAGCGAAGATGGTGCCCAGCCCAGCTCCCGTATCCTCGCCTCTACCATCAGCTCGAGCTTGCGCTGCTCGTGATCGACCTTCGTGAGCGGATCGATGCCGCACGGCCACGCCCCCGCACGCAGCGCGTGACGCAGTGGTACAGGCCGTGCTGGCCTTTGGCAACGGTTTGGGCGCGGGCTTGCGTCATGGCGCGCATGATCGCCAGCCGCAAGGGCGCTGTCTGTCGGATTTCGTCGCGCCGTTGTGTAAGAATTTTCCTACAAGACGCTGCGTGTCCTCGATCTGCCCTTTTTCCTACGAGACGCTGCGTGTCCTTGATCTGTTCGCGTGTCCTTGATCTGTTTCGGTGGATCGATTTTGCGGCTGCCGTGTCAAACAGCGCAGGGCTTCCTCCTGTGCGAGAACTGTGTGCCAATTGAATAGGAAGCAACATCGCATGAAAGCTCTAATTCCCATGATTTGCGGGGCGATTCTCGCCACTTCCTGTCGCGCCGGGATTAAGGAAGTCGAACGCGAGGAGATTTTTCTCGAGCGCATTGTTGCGATGAACGGTGAGTCCACGTACCCAGATCCCTTGATCTTGAAAGTGGGGGGATCTCGCGGGGAACAGCCAAGGAGTATGAGTGATGCTGTGGGTCGTTTGGTGGAAATGATGCCTCTTGACTTCACGGCTTCGAGCAAGGCGGAAGCCGCCAAGGCCTGTGAATTCGCTTCATCTGAGCAATGGGCGTCGAGTTTTCAACAGTGTAGCGATGTCGCATGCGGCGCGTTGCCGAGTCGTTCGCGAGACTTGGAATGCGGGTATCTGGTGCGGACTAATGATTGGGTTGAGGAGCAGTGGCTCGGTGGTCTTTGCCGGATAGCCGCAACAACCCGCGGCGATAGCCCGCTATTCCGGTGGTTCTCAGAACGCAAAGTCACCGAGTGCTTCCAGATGAGCGAGGTAATTACTGCGGCAACATATAGAAAAGCAGCTGGTTTGCCTGTGGATGAAGCTGCACTAATTGGAGCCGTGAAATAGTCCGCACAGGATGCGTTGGGGAACGAAACGCATCGATTTGGACGAGAGAAACGGCGCTAAACGGAAGGCAAAGGACACACCGAATCAGGGCATGCCGATCGGTCCGATGCTGGCTGGCGCAGATGGCGGCGGTGCGCGGTGACTCCAGCCCGGCAATCCGATCGGTCGCCCTTCTGGACTATCTGGCGAAGGCTCGGGGTCAGCACCGGATCAGCGGAATCGCTGTCGCGCGTCGCCTGCGTCGACTCGCGGAGGGAGCCTTCGGAATGAGTCGGATGCCCGCAATGATTTGGACACCAGGAAGACGCCGAGGCCCGCAACCGCGGGCCTCGGTTTTTTTGGGGTCGGCATTTCCCTCAACCGCCGGCGCGGCGCGGTACCAGTCCGGTAGCCCCCATTCTTCCCAGAAGGGCGCCATGGCGAGCAGCCTGGCGGCTGGTGGTGATGGTGGTGGTGCTCGGTGGCACGTTCTTCGCTGGGTTCTGTGGAGCCAGAACGAGAAGAGCCAGAACAAGGAGCCAGAACGAGGACACCCACAAACTGACCGCGAACTGCGCCAGGTTCCGTTGCTCGCACGTTTCTCGCTGAATCTCGGGCGTTCTGATGGCCCGCAGCGCGCAAAAACCCAACGCCTCCAGGCGCCCGCGGCGCCTAAAATGCTTGGCTGATCCACTCAGCTCAGTTTTTCGAGCCAGCGGGCGTAGCCGATGCCTTTCATCCACGCCTGACCGACGGCGGCTGCTTTGTCCATGATCGCCTCGGCGCCGCCGACAATGCGCCAGTAGGCCGAGCCGACGCCCTTCACTTGCCCGGTCCAGTGGCTGGCATCGAGTCCCAGCCGACGCAAGGCGGGCGGTTCGGTTGGGTGTATGGCGCCGCACTTGTCGGGTCGGATCTGTCGGCCCGTGTAATCAACGAGTTGGATGTATTCTGCCTCGGTCATTGGCAGTCGAAACACCGACAGACCGACGATGGGCCGCAGCGTCTTGCCTGCCCGATTGGGCTGTTCGCGCAAGCGCTCTGCGCGCGCCTGCACGCTGGTGTGATCCGAGCGCTCGACGTTCTTGGCGATGCCGGCCCGCACCGGGTTCAAATCCACGTAAGCCATCGCCGCTGCCAGCGCACGTTCGTCGGCAAGCAACTGGCACTTGAAACGGCCCTCCCAAAACCGACCCTTGACGCCGTCTTCCGCATTGGCCCGCCGAGCCACGTACTCGTCTAAGCACTTCATGAACCACGAAAGATCGCAGAGCCTCTTGCGGTACATCTCGGCCATCGCCACCAACCGCTCGCGCCGCGCGGCCTGGCGCTCGGGGTCCGCGAGCGGGAACAGCCGCCCCCAGCGATCCGCGACCTCGTCATCCGTCCAAGCTCGCGCCAGCTCAGGTTCCACCGAGAGGACGACGTGCAGATGGTTGCTCATCACCGCATAGGCATACACGGCGACTGCGAAAACCTCGCCCAACTCCATGATTCGATTGACGATCATCGGCTTGCGCGCGCCGTGATCCTGGCCGGTGAGCGGATCGACGCCGCACAGCCACGCCCGGCGCACGCAGCGCGTGACGCAATGGTACATGCCGTGCTGATCAACGCTGACAGTGTGGGCGCGGGCTTGAGTCATGTCGCCATGATCGCGAGCGCCCGGAGGCGCTGTCTGTCGGATTTCGTCGCGTCGTTGTGTAAGAATTCTCCTACAAGACGCTGCGTGTCCTTGATCTGCCCTCCATAGCGGCATCGTCGGCCGGTTCATCAGCCCTGACCCGGTCCAGGTCGATACCAGTGGAGGGAACTTTAATCGGTATTGGTATGGGAACAACAATCCGCAGAAGTTCGTGGATCCGGATGGGCGGCAAGCCGCGCCGTTCAACATTCCGGGTCTGATTACGTATCGAGTGCCAACTCCGCTACCTGCCAGTCATTACACTGGGCAAGCAACGGCGGCGTTAGGTTTTGCTGCAGACCTTACTCCCGGGATAGGAGACGCAAAAGCAATCTACGAGGCATGGGCGGACCCTAGCTTTATAAACGTCGCATCTGCCGTAATTGGATTCGTTCCACTTGTTGGTGACATAGGTGGAAAGTTGCTGAAGCACAGCGATGAGGCGTGGGCCGCAATAAGGGGCGGGTGCAGCTTTGATGGTCAGACACTGGTCGCGACGGACGGCAACCCGACCGCTATTCAAGACATTCGTGTAGGCGCTCGGGTGCTGGCGCGCGACGAAAAGACTGGAGAAGAAAGATATCAAAAGGTAACCGCCGTCATCAGTGAATGGCACGACGAAGCGTTGGAGGTGACTTTCCAAAGCGACAGGTCCAGCGAGACAATCCTTACAACGGACGAGCATCCGTTTTTCGAAGTTGGCATTGGGTTTGTGCCCGCAAGCCAACTGAGAGTCGGCGCGCAGGTTCTTCGCGCCTCAGGGCAACTGGCTCGAGTCGAGAGAATGCGAGAGACAAAGGGCGGTCTCGCGTGGAATTTGACCGTTGAATCTGATCACACCTTCTTCGTTGGGCAGGTGCGCTATTGGGTTCACAATCAGTGTATTCGAGGCGTCTCTGGCGAAAGTCCGGCACTAGGAGGTTCTCCGTATCACCCAGATGCGGTAAACGAGAGAATTCGACCCCCCTACCGGGCCAATCCGCAACATGACCCGGGCTCGGCTGATTTCCGCAGTTGGAAATCGCCGGAGCCATCTGATGCGCAAGCTGTTTATTCTACGGCAAGCCGCGCGGGCATGGGGGAGTGGTTCGGATTAGGGAAGGGTGGCTGGTACAGGTACTTCTCTGACAATGCTGGTGGCGTACACTTCAGCGGCGTGGTTAATTCAGATGATGTTCCGATAGACCTTAGGCGAATGTACCAGTAAAAGACTGAGGGGAACGATGAAAATTAATGTCGGGAATCCCGCTTCCTTCTCGATTAAGGTTGCGACATGCGAGGATGACGAAAGTTCATGGATGTTTGGCTATGTGTGCTTTTTCTGTGATGGTTGCCAGGTCGGAGATTTCGATTGCCTAACCTCACTTCGTGATGTTCTATTCGCCCTGGATCGCTTGTCCTTTTATCGCAACCAAAGGAGCAGCCCCTCTTTCTCCGTTGAGAGTGTTGTCGATATGTTCGTGAGAATTGAGCGAGCCTTCTACAAAGAAGAGGGTATAAATGACGCCGAATTGGCGACCGAAGAGCAATGGGCGCGCCATAAGATCATTCCCGGCCTGCCAAGTTTTGATGGTTGGAAGGGCTACCTAGTCGAGGACGAGAACGCGGCAGCGATGGCATTTTCAGCTAGGCCCTACGTTGATGTACGTACAGCTCGGTTGGAAAGGGGCGAGGTCGATCGAGCGATCGACGAGGTTCGAATGCGGCTTGAGGAAGTACACACGGCACGAAGTAAAGAACGATGAAGCAATGAAGCAGAACGAGGACATCCGAGATTTGGTTGATTGGCGAGCCGTGACGGCGATTTGGGCGTCACGGCTCGCAGTTCCGAGGTTCGCGGAATTGGTTTCTGGCGCCGCGCCAACGCCTCCAGGCGCCCGCGGCGCCTAAAATGCTTGGCTGATCCACTCAGCTCAGTTTTTCGAGCCAGCGGGCGTAGCCGATGCCTTTCATCCACGCCTGACCGATGGCCTGCGCCTTCTCCATGATCGCCTCGGCGCCGCCGACGATGCGCCAGTAAGCAGAGTACCCGTCCGATAGCCCCCATTCTTCCCTGAAGGGCGGCATGGCGAGCAGTCTGGCGGCTGGTGGGTGATGGGTGGTGGTCGATGGCGCGTTCTTCGCTGGGTTCTGTGGTGTGGTTCATGCGCGTGTGCGCGGTGTCGCGTAGTGGTCTCAGTGCTCGGAGGTATTGCCGGGCTCAGGGCTGGTCTTACGCGACGTTCATTGGCTGGCGTCGGCGGTTGCTGCGTGAGCTGCTCGGTCGGCCGGTGCGTTTCGAGCGGCGGCGCTGATGGTCGGTGGCCTGCCGGTCTGGGTGTGCGCCGAGGCGGTGGACTTCCGCCTCGGGATCGACGGATTGGCGCTACGCGTGCAAGCGAGCCTGGGTCCGCAGCGGGCACTCTCGAGTGCCCACGTGTTCTTCAACCGCGGCCGCGACAAGGTGAAGATCCTTTGGTATGACCGCCACGGGTGGTGGCTGATGTACAAGCGCCTGGAACGTGGTCGGTTCTCGTCGGTGACGGCGGGTGCGCTGTCGGAGAGCGACCTGCGACTGGTGCTGGAAGGGATCGATCTGTCGGTGCGCAGATTGCGCCCGGTAACCGCGATGCGGGTGGCTTGATTGATCTGTCTTTTTGACGACAGATCAGTGACTTGCATTGCTTTCCAATGCCCTCTGGGTAGCCTGCCGGGATGGTCCTGGCAAGCACTGATGTCATCCCCCGCGCCGATTACGAGGCGGCTCTGGCGGATCGCGCCGCCGCCCTCGCGCGTGCCGAGAGCGCCGAAGCGCGCCTGGCTGCCCTCGAACAGCAACTCGCCGCGCTCAAGCGCCAGCGCTTCGGGGCATCCTCGGAGAACGCCGATCAGCTGACGATGTTCGGCAGCGCCGACATCGAGCTGATCGAGCAGGAGATCCGGTCCGAGCAGCCGGTGACGCCGAAGAAGAAGGTGAGCGAGCGCCAGCGCCTGGTGCTGCCCAAGGGCTTGCCGGAAGAGCGCGTCGAGATCGATCTGCCCGAGTCGGAGAAGGTGGCCGCCGACGGCACGCCGCTCAAGCGGATCGGCGAGGAAGTGACGGTCAAGCTGTGCTTCAAGCCGGCGACCTTCGTCAAGAAGCTGATCGTGCGGGCGAAGTACGCCGATCCGCGCCAGCCGGAAGCCGGCGTGCGCTGCGCCAGGTTGCCGGCGCAGCTGATCGACGGCTCGCATCTGGATGCGAGCTTGGGTGCGCATCTGTTGGTATCGAAGTACGCCGACCACCTGCCGCTGTTCCGCATCGAAGAGATCTACAGCCGTGGCGGCGTGGCGATCCCGCGCAGCACGCTGTCGGACTGGGTGATCGCGCTGTCGGGCTGGCTCAAGCCGCTGGTGCTGCGCCTGCACGCGGCGCTGATGCAGCAGTCGGTGATCCATGTCGACGAGACCGTGCTGCCGCTGCAGTCGGTGGGCCGCACGATCAGCGCGCGGGCCTGGGTCTATGTAGGCCGCGATCCAAAGATCGTGGTGTACGACTTCACGATCGACAAGGCCGGCCAGCATGTGCGCGACTTCCTGCGCTCGTGGAAGGGCGGCTGGCTGCAGGCGGACGCGGCCAGCAATTACGACGAGCTATACCGCCAGCGGCCGGACATCCTGGAAGTCGGCTGCTGGGCCCACGCCCGTCGCAAGTTCTTCGAGATCGCCGCGTTGGCCGACAAGAACGGCCAGCGCGTCCTGGCGCACGGGGACTAAACGCGGACACGCAGGATTTGCTTGAGCACGGCGCCAGAGTCCGATCATTGCTCGCGTCTCTGGAGGTTCCGGCCGTCTGGGTCGCGTTCTGCGCTCGAAAATCCAACGCCCCCAGACGCCCGCGGCGCCTAGAATGCTTGGCTGAGCCACTCAGCTCAGTTTTTCGAGCCAGCGGGCGTATCCGATGCCTTTCATCCAAACTTGTCCGATGGCGTGCGCCTTCTCCATGATCGCCTCGGCGCCGCCGACGATGCGCCAGTAGGCTGAGCCGACGCCCTTCACCTGTCCGGTCCAGTGCCTGGCATCGAGTCCCAACCGACGTAGGGCGGGCGGTTCCGTTGGGTGTATGGCGCCGCGCTTGTCGGGTCGGATCTTTCGGCCCGTGTAATCAACCAGTTGGATGTACTCGGCCTCCGTCATTGGCAGCCGAAACACTGACATGCCGACGATGGGTCGCAGCGTTTCGTTGGCTCTGGCCGGCTGATCGCGCAAGCCTTCTGCGCGCGCCTGCACACTGGTGTGATCGGAGCGCTCGACGTTCTTGGCGATGTCAGCGCGCACCGGGTTCAAGTCTACGTAGGCCATTGCTGCCGCCAGCGCTCGTTCGTCGGCGAGCAGCTGACATTTAAACCGACCTTCCCAGAATCGACCCTTCACGCCGTCCTCCGCATTGGCGCGCCGAGCCACGTACTCGTCCAGGCACTTCATGAACCAGGACAGATCGCACAGCCGCTTGCGGTACAGGTCAGCCATCGCCACCAGCCGCTCGCGCCTGGCGGCCTGACGCTCGGGATCGCTGAGCGGGAACAGCCGGCCCCAGCGGTCGGCGACCTCGTCATCCGTCCAGCCTCGCGCCAGTTCGGGTTCCACCGAGAGTACGACGTGCAGGTGATTGCTCATCACCGCATAGGCATACACGGCGACCGCAAAGGTCTCGCCCAACTCCCGAATTCGATTGACGATCATCGGCTTGCGCGCATCGTGATCCTGGCCGGTGAGCGGATCGACGCCGCACAGCCACGCCCGGCGCACGCAGCGCGTCACGCAGTGGTACATGCCGTGCTGGTCGGTGCTGACAGTGTGGGCGCGGGCTTGAGTCATGCGGCCATGATCGCGAGCCGCAGGGGCGCTGTCTGTCGGATTTCATCGCGTCGTTGTGTAAGGATTTTCCTACAAGGCGCTGCGTGTCCCTGATCTGGTTGCGGGCGTGGACGGGCCGGTGACCGCAATCAAGGTGAGCGGCAACGACGTCTACGTCGGCGGGAGTTTCGCGACCGCGGGCGGCGTGCCCAGCAAAGGAATCGCGCGTTGGGATGGACAGAGCTGGCACTCGCTTGCTGGCGGCGTCGACGGCACGCCGTTTGTCATCGTCTACGCGCTCGAAGTCTATGGAGGGGATCTGTACGCCGGCGGAACCTTCGCCTCAGCTGGCCAGATCGCCGCAAACGGTTTGGCGCGCTGGAATGGAAGCCACTGGAGCGCCGTCAGCGGATTCGGCAGCAACGGTGTCTCTGCCAGTGTCCGGGCGCTCAGGGTGATTGACGGCACCCTGCACATCGGTGGCAGCTTCCTCACCGTCGACAACCGCATCTCGACAGGCTACGCGCAATGGCAGATTCCGGTCTTCGCCAATGGATTTGAGGAGCCCTGAACGGCTTGCCGCTGGCGATCCGAACGCACCGCAGGGCCTGTCTCCTGGGTCATCTCGGACCCTCCAGCCGGCGGTCGCGCCTGTTGATGGCGGCCTGCGGGGCGCAGACGGCAAGGGGCTTGGTGTTGTTGCGGCCCTTGTGGATTGCGGCAGACCGTTCGCGGCAACGCCCTTGCGTGCGGGCGTCATGGGCCTACAGGTGCTGCGGCGGAGTTTGCAGTAACCGAGACGCGGGAATGGGCTGTGCCCGGCGTGTAGACATGACAACACAGCGCTGTCTCACCACACGAGATGCCAGTTAAATGCGACTGAACACACTGTTAATGAGTGTTGCGCACGCACCATCGCGGTGCGTGCGAGCTCGCGGCGCAAGGTCGAGCCCACAAATTTCATGGTTCAACGCGTCGGCGCAGACCTTGAGCGCACAAAATTTGCGCGTTCACCTACAAATTTGGTGCCTCAACGCGTCAGCGCCGACCTCGCGCCCGCAGATTTCATGCCTCAACGCGTCGCCGCAGACCTTGAGCGCATGAAGTTCATGCCTCATCGCGTCGGCGCAGACCTCCAGCGCATCCATTTGGTGCGTCAACGCGTAGGCGCGGACCTTGAGCCCACACATTTCATGGGTCGGCGCACACACCTCACCGGCCCGACGGCCCTGCAGACGACAGATTGGTGCAATTGGGGCTGTGCGGCGATGGCGCTGACGGTGACGGATCGGGCTTTCAGCCCTCTCTGGTGCTGGCCGCGTCTACCTGGGGCTGCGCCCCAGGCTGGGATGTTGCCGCGCCGTTGGCGCTGGGGCGGGCCGCCACGGGCGGTGGCGACAAGAGATGTCGGCGGCGGACGATCGGTTCGCGCCTACACCGGGCAACATGGGCTGGCGTTCCCGAGGCAGGCGTGCCCCGACGGCGGTTTGTAGGCATTGCGCGCTATCCGGCTCCAGAAAGCTGGATTCCCGCTTTCGCGGGAATGACGGTGTGGCGGCGGGTCAGCGCTCGGCGCCTCCCAGCTCCCGATGCCTGGATTTCCGCGTTCGCGGGAATGACGGTATCGCGGCGGGTTGGCACTCGGCGGCTCCCAGCGCCGCAACCTGGATTCCCGCTTTCGCGGGAATGACGGGCTGTGCTCCGAAAAATCCGATCAGCGGTCGCAGCCGGTCCCAGGCGCTGGCCGTCAACGCTGGGCAGACGGGCACTCGCCGCGCACGCAGGCGCGCAGGTCTTTCAGGAACTCGGCGTCGAAGGTCTGCGCGCCGCCATCGCGCGCATCCATGAGTAGTTGTGCTTGTCCGTTGGAACGGATGAACACCAGCACTTGTTGTCCCGGACGTGGCTGGCTGCCGCACTGACCGCCGGCCGGCACCGTCAGCCGGTCCTGATGCGGACCGTGGATCGTCTCGAGCACGAACAGGTCTACCTCGAGGGCCAGATCGATTGCCCTCGGCAGCAGCGGCTCGGGAAACGGGCCCTCTGCAGGTGGAGGCAGCGGCCGGCGCGGGTCGTGTGGCGTAGCGGCCTCCATCCTCGCTGATTCCGCATCGAGTGCTGCCTGACGTTGGCGTTCGGCGGCCGCCTTCAAGACGTCTGCGCGCCACTGCTCCAACTCGGCCAGTCGCGCCGGTGCGCGGGAAGCGAGCACTTCGGCGAGGACGATGCGAGTGAACGGCGTCTCGTATCCCGGCAGCCGCGCGGCATCGCGCGGCGACATCGGGTAGGGGCTGCAGGCCGGCGCCGGTACTGCCACGCTTGCGATCACTGCGGCAATCAGCGGGAACCTGAGTGACACGGCTGGTATCCCGTGATGAGAGACGGCGGATTCTCCCAGCGATCGGCGGTTCGACGCGAGCGACGACAGAGGTGAGGGCAGGGTCCGAGACGGAGCCAGGGTTCCGGAGACTGGTCAAGCAACGCTTCCGCTCGCATCGACACGCTGAGCGCTCACTCCGCCCCGCCTTGCGCCAGACACCGGCGCGCAGCTGGCCGACCCGTCCACGGCTCTGGGCTGGTCTCAGGGCAGCGTGTAGTCGAAGCTGTAGTAGTGCTTGCCAGCGTCGATGCGGATGCCCAGCTGGCCGCGCAGGCCCTGGAGCTCGCCGTCGGCGGAATCTGGCACGACGTGGATCTCGAGACGCAGGCTGCCGCGCTCCATCGAGCCGGCATGCTGCAGCACGAAGCTGCCCTGGCGCCCGTCGAGGGTGCCGCTGACGCGTTCGATCGCCACGTACCCGGCGGACCCTTCGACGGCGGTGCGCGCGCCGAGGAAAGTCCCAAGGGCACTGGCATCGAGCGCACCGTGGTAACGCTTTTCCAGCCGCATGCGCGCGCTGCCGGTTTCCGCGCTGGTATCGGCCTCTGGCCGCATGGTGACGTCGAATATGCCGGTGACGGTGGGCATGGCGGGCTCCTCGTGGTTCAGTGGGGTGACGAGTGAACGTCGATGGCTTCCAGCACGGCCGACTGGCCGCCGTGCTGCCGACTGTGGATGATGCGCTGGCCCATTGCTTGAAGAATCGCGACCGATGGCCTTGCACAGGCTGCCTATCGTGCCTCGTGGCACCCCGGCGCCGATCGATAGCGGCGGCCCGCTGCGGCCGGTGCGTGGCGTCGTGAGTACGCGCCCGGACGACGGACGCTTCGAGCACCGTCGCATGGCGGCGCACCCGGCCTTGGCCGACTCGATCGAGCACTACTGGTATGTGCGCTGGGAGCGCGATGGCCTGCCGACGCACACGGCGCAAACGCTGCCGCATCCCTGCGTCCACTGGACTTTCGAAGCGGAGCAGGGCGAGGGTTGCATCGGCGGCGTGCACACGCACCTGTGGCAGCGCGAACTCGGCGTACGCGGGGAGGTGCTGGGCATCAAATTCCGCCCGGCGGGCTTTCGGCCATGGTTTGGGCAAGCCATGCATCTGCTGCGTGATCGTGTATTGCCCGCTGCCGAGGTGCTGGGCCCACTGGCTCAGCGCGTGGCGGACGCGCAGCGCTCTGGCACACCGTTGGAGCGCGCGGCGTCGCTCGACGCCGTCCTGCTGGCGCATCGGCCCGACATTCCCGACAGCGTGCGCGAGGTCAATGCGCTGGTCGCCCGTTTGGCCGACGACCGCGGACTGCTCCGCGTCGACGCGTTGGCGCAGGCGTCGGAGGCCACCCTGCGTGCCTTCCAGCGGCGCTTGCGCGATCACGTTGGCGTCGGGCCCAAGTGGATCATCGCACGCTACCGCCTGCACGAAGTGTTGGAGCGCTTGCGCACTGGCGCCGACGACCTGAGCGCCCTCGCCGCCGACCTCGGCTTTGCCGACGCCGCCCATCTGAGCCGCGATTTCCGCCGCATCATCGGCATTCGGCTGACGGACTATCGTCGAGGGTGGCAAGCCGCGTGACGCCGGCAAGGGTCTGCAATTCCTGTCGCCGACGAGGCCAGCGGGGATATCAGGCGCGGCCTTGTGACGCCGGTAGATGCCCGCGCGGTTCAGCGCCCGCAGCACCGGCGTTGGCGCTGCTGATCCGCGCCAAGCGCACCACCGGGGTGAATCTATGCAGCCGCAGCGATGAAGGTCGCGGTCGCGCCGGTGGACAGCCGGACCCCCACCGATGAACACCTGGCGCGTCCTTCCCGCGAAAGCGGGCATCCAGCTTGAAGCTCGAAGTCTCCTGTCAGGCGGGGCGGCAGATTCGCACGGGCATCGGTCGGTCTTCGCAAGGTCGGGGTCGAAGGCGCCGCGGCGGGTCGGCGGATCGCGCCTGCCATCACCAGAAGTCTGAATTTCCCCGTCGTGGGCATGACGGTGCGGCGAGCGGTCGGTACTCGACACTGACCGCGTGCTGCCGACGGTGGCGGCTTGCATGTGTTGATTACTCGTGTAATCATCATCGTCAATTACACATGTAAGCGATATCCAATGAGCGCCATGGTGGACATCAGCGAAGCGGAATCGGTGGTCATGGAGGTGCTCTGGCAGCGCCATCCGTTGACCGCCGAGGAGGTGGTTGCGGCACTCGCCGGCCGCCAGGACTGGCAGGAGCCGACGATCAAGACCCTGCTCAACCGCCTGCTCGGCAAGGGCGCACTGCGCGCGGAGCGCGAGGGGCGCCGTTACTTGTACACGCCGGTACTCGAGCGCGAGGCCTGGCTGTCGCGGCAGAGCGAGAGCCTGCTCACGCGGCTGTTCGATGGCCGCGTGGCGCCGCTGGTGGCGCACTTCAGCCGCCAGCGCAAGCTCAGCGCGCAGGACATCGCCGAACTGAAGCAGCTGATCGAAGGACTCGACGATGGCCAGCCCTGAGTGCCTGCTGCGGTGTGCGTTGGCCTTGTCGCTGGCGCTTCTGCTTGTGTCGATACTGCGGCGCCCGCTGCGGCACTGGTGCGGCGCGCGGGTCGCTTACGGGCTCTGGTTCCTGCCGCCGGTCGCGCTGGTCGCCGCGCTGTTGCCAGCGCCGGTGCGCGTGGTGAGCTGGGCGCCGCTGGGATCGATCGGTGTGCTGGCTGCGCCAGATGCTGCCGTTGCAGACACAGGCTGGCGCTTCGCCGACATGGCCCCTGCGCTGTGGGCGGCCGGTGTGCTGGTCGCGCTCGCCTGGCACTGGCTGGCGCAGCGGCGCTTTCTCGCCGCGCTGCGCCTGCGCAGCGGCGGGGGCCTGGTGCGCAGCGCCGCGATCGCGGCGCCGATGGCGATCGGTCTCCTGCGCCCGCGGATCGTGCTGCCCGAGGACTTCGAGTTGCGCTACTCGCCCGCAGCACAGGCTCTGATGCTGGCGCATGAGCGCGTCCATCTGGCCGCTGGCGATCTGCCCGCGCAGGCCCTGGCCACGCTGCTCGCCTGTGCCAGTTGGCCCAATCCGCTCGTCTGGTGGGCGCTGCGCGCATTCCGCCATGACCAGGAATTGGCCTGCGACGCGCGCCTGCTGGAGTCGCATCCGGCACAGCGTCGTCCCTACGCCGATGCCCTGCTGCAAGCCCAACTGGCTGGAGAGCGCCTGCCGGCGCCGCTCGGCTGCCACTGGCCGACCGGCCACCCGCTGAAGGAGCGTATCGCCATGCTGAAACATCTTCCTCAACCGACCCTGCGTCGCCGCGGCCAAGCCGCCATGCTGGTTCTGGCGCTGGCTGTCGGGGGCGGCGTCTGGGCCACTCAGGCACCGGTCGCAGTGGGTGCCGAGGCGCCCTCCTATGCCGTACGTCTGTTGCTCAGCCGCCCGGGACACGCCCCCCTCATGCCCAGCCTGCTGGTGCGCGCCGGCGAGCGCGCCGGCATCCACAGTGACGACGCAGAACTGGAATTGCAGGTCTCCGCTGGTGGCGATGGCATGGTTTACCTGCAGACCGAGCTGCGCCTGGACGGACGCCTGGCCGGCACGCCGGCGATCGCGATGAAGACCGGCGAGCCGGGCACCGTGCGCATCGGATCCGGCGCGTCCGATGGGATCGAGCTGACCTTCTGGGTCTCGCAGCAGAAGAAGGTGCCGACCGCAGCTGCGCCCGCAGGCACCCTGGCCGACGTGCGCCCGCCGCCGCGCTATCCGGTGCAGGCGATGCGCGACGGCATTGAGGGTGAGGTGCAGGTGGCCTTCGACGTGGATGCCACCGGCGTGGTGCGCAACCCGCGCATCATCAGCGCGCAGCCCGCCGGGGTGTTCGAGGAAAGCGTGCTCACCGCGGTGCGCGGTTGGTGGCTGAATCCGCAGAACCAGGCGCAGCCGCTGCCAGCCAGCATGCAGACGCCGATCCGCTTCACCCTCAATGAGGACGACAGCGCGCCCGCGGGTTGAGCCAGCCGCCGGACCCAAGTCACTACGGCCTACCCCGCCCGCAGTGCCTGCGCCGGAGCCATCCGCGCGGCGCGGTGGGCGGGGAGCCAACCGGCGGGTGTCGAGGTGGCAGTGGGCCGCATGCCCCGGAAGCGCCTCGCCGCGCTTCAGCGATGCAAACGTCGTGGGTGCGTGCGTCCAGCAGGAACGCGCTCCGGTCACCGCGATCGCCAGCCCCGGTCCTGGCGTGGTCGCCAGAGGGCGCCGACATCATCGTCGGCAAGGCGCCTGGCGTGGCTGCGATGGAGAGCCGCAGAGCGGACTGCCAGGCTGCGGTGCCGTCGGTCCCCTGCCGGTATGCCGACGAGGAAGGCGCCTCGCGTAAGGGCCGCGATCGCCGTGCCGTGGAACACGGACGCGAAGGACCAGAGCTTTGCCCGCACCTCGCGCGCTTGCGTGCCCTCGTGCCCTCCGCTTTGCTTGAACGTGCCCTCGTGGCCTCGTGCCTTCGCGTCGTCCTGACTGCGGAAAAGCGCCGGGCGCCTCGCGTATGGGCCGCGGTCGCCGTGCCGTGGACCACGGACGCGAAGGACCCGGCCTACCAGAGCCTTGGCCGCGCCCGCACGCTTGCGTGCCCTCGTGGCCTGGTCGCCGTGCCGTGGACCACGGACGCGAAGGACCCGGCCTACCAGCGCTTTGGGCGCACCGAGCACGCTTGCGTGCCCTCGTGCCCTCCGCTTTGCTTGAACGTGCCCTCGTGCCCTCGTGCCCTCGTGCCCTCGTGCCCTCGTGCCCTCGTGCCCTCGTGCCCTCGTGCCCTCGTGCCCTCTCGTATCTCGTCCTACTTGGCGATGAGCACCAGCAGCGAGCGTCCCTGCACGCCGTAGACGGTCCATTCGCCGCCGATCAGCGCTTCCGAGCCCGGCGTGACCACGGTGTTCGGGCCTTCGTTCCAGGTGGCGGTGTCGGTGACGCGGTACCACTGTTTGCCGGTGCCGGGCCAGGGCAGCGTGAAGTTCACGTTGCCGGACCAGCCGTTGTAGGCCACGTAGATTGCGCTGGCGCTGTCGCCGAACTCGCTGCCGTCGATGCGCCAGGCGATGGCGTGGTTGTTGGCGTTGGTGAAGTAGGCGGTGTCGGCGACGCCGCCATCGGGCTTGAACCAGCGCATCTGCTCCATCACGTTGCCGTTGTTGTCGACCGACGAGTAGAAGTTCAGCGGGCGCAGCGCCGGGTGCGCTTTGCGGAAGGCGATCAGGCGGCTGGTGTAGGTCTGGTGGTTGGTCTCGACGCTGTCCCAGGTCCAGTCCAGCCAGTTGGCGGCGGAATCGAGGTTGTAGGTGTTGTTGTTGCCGAACTGCGTGCGCAAGGTTTCGTCGCCGCCGGTGATCATCGGCACGCCGCCACTCAGCATCATGAAGGCCAGACCGGTGCGTGCGGCTTTGCGCTGATCGGCGCCGACGCCACCCTGATCCCAGCTGATGTTGTTGTCCTCGCCGCCATCCGACGGCCCGTAGGGCCAGGGCTGCAGGTTCTGCTTGCTGTTGTAGGCGTACAGATCGCGCAGCGTGAAACCGTCGTGCGCGACCATGAAGTTGATTGAATGCCAGGGCTTGCGGCCGTCGTCGCCATAGAGGTCGCTGGAGCCGGCGAAACGCGTGGCCAGTTCGGACGGCGGCACGGCTTCGACGCCCATCTTGTTCTGCTTCTTGCGCAGCGAATCCCGATAGATGCCGTTCCACTCGGCCCAGCCGCTGGGGAAGCCGCCGACTTGATAGGAATTGCCGCCGATGGCCCAGGGCTCGGCGATCAGGTCGAGCCCGCTGCCGCCGGCGGCGGGACGCGGCGGCAACTCGGCGACGATGCGGTTGAGTGCATTGCCGCTGTCCATTTTGTTGAAGTTGAAGCAGCCGTGCTCGCAGCTGTTGCCCAGCACCGAGGCCAGATCGAAGCGGAAGCCGTCGACGCCCAGCGCATCGCGCCAGTAGGCCAGCGAATCGACGATCAGGTTCTGCGCGATCGGATTGCGCGTGTTGTAGTTGCCGCCGACGCCGGTGTTGTCCCAGGAATACTTGAGATCGCTGGTCAGCGAGTAGTACGTCGGGTTGTCGAGGCCGCGCCAGGACTGGAGGTTGTACACGGTCAGACCATCGCTGCCGCCCCAGGCGCCGCCCTCGCCGGTGTGGTTGTACACCACATCGATGTAGACCTTGATGCCGGCGTCGTGGAAGGCCTTGACCATGGCTTTCCACTCGCGCGTCGGGCCACCCGGCGTCTTGTCGGACGAGTATCGGCGGTCGGGCGCGAAGTAGTTCAGCGTCATGTAGCCCCAATAGTTGTCGCCGGCGGTGCTGCCGGGGTCGACGTCATTGGTGTCGTTCTGGGTCTCCTGCACCGGCAGGAATTCGACCGCCGTCACGCCCAGGCTGGCGAGGTAGCTGGCCTTCAACGCGGCGCCGGCATAAGTGCCGCGCAGCGCGGCCGGCACGCTGGCATCGCTCTTGGTCAGACCGCGGACGTGCACCTCGTAGATCACATCGTCCTTGAGCGCACGCGTCGGCTTGCTGCCGATCGAGGTGGTATCGGCCGCCAGCACGATGCCCTTGGGCGCGCAGGCGCCGCTGTCCTTGTTGCGATGGGTGGCGCCGCTCGCGTAGATCGTGCCGTCGGTGCAGGTCGGCGTGTTCGGATCCTGGCTCATCTCCACCGCGTAGGGGTCGAGCAGCAGCTTGTTCGGGTTGAAGCGATTGCCGAGGTTGTCGATGTCGCTGATGAAGCCGGTGGCGCTGCCCTTGGTCCAGGTCGAGTTGTACGGCCAGTTCGGGCCCCAGGCGCGATAGCCGTAGTAGACGGTGCCGGTGACGCCGTAGCTGTTTTTCAGCGTCGCTACCGAGACCGACTTCGACCACACCTGGGTGGCGGCGTCCTTGGTCAGCACGTAGCGCACCACTTCCTGCGCACCCGAGGGCGTCTTGTAGATCCACACCTCGATGCGCGTGGCGCGCGAGGAATAGACGCGGAAGTTGATGTTGCTCTGCGTGGCGTCGTACTTGGCGCCCAGATTGTGCGTATTGATGGCCGCCTGAGCGGTGGACAGAAGCGCGAGCAAAACGAGCGCGCAAAGGCAGGCCGCAGCGCGCAGGCGCAGCTGAATCGACATTGGATTTCCTCCCCAGGAAATGAGCGCGCTGCGCGCTTGGTCCCCACGCGCAACACGCTGTGAATTACACGCCGTTCACGGAACGGCGTGCGTACCGTTTGGGAGATTGCAATCGTATTCAGTTGCGGGGACAGGCTGGATTCAGCGTGGCTCAGCCTGTTCAGCCGCCAGGGCAGGTCCAGGCTTCCTGATGGAACACGAACACCTCGGGCCGTTCAGCGCCGGCGCGGGCGCCCAGCACATAGCGCGTGTTCGGCGCCACATCCAGCTCGGCGGTGAGCAGATCGGGCAGCGTCTCCCGGTGCGCGCCTTCGGTGTCAGCTGGCATGCCCGGCGCCGGCAGGTCCCTGCGTGGGTTGGCAGGGCGATCCGCGTCCAGACGCTGCCTGGGAAGATTGCCGTCGAGAAAACCGAGCTTCTCGACCATGCGCACCACCAGGGTATGGCGACCGGCGGCCAGCTGATGACGTATCCCATCGACGGGCACGCCGTCGATACTGACGATCTCGACTTTGCGCACGTCGCCGTAGGCCTTTGCGCCGCCGCTGATCAGCGCGCACCCGGCGGCGGCGACGCGCGCGACCGGAGGCTGCAGCACCAGGCGGTAGGCAGGCAAGGTGACCGTGTCGACGCTGCCCGCCAGCGTGAGCTGCACGGACCCGCGCAGCAATTGGACGGTCAGATCGCCGTTGCTGTCTTGCAGGGCTTGCAACAAGGCCTGCGCGGGCGCCGGCACGCCGGCCACATCCAGCCCATTGATGGCCATCAGCCGGTCACCGACTTTCAGACCCAAACGCTCGGCGGCAGCGCCCGGCGAGACGGCGACCACCGGCAATCCGGCGGGATCAGGTCGACGCACATCGACGACGGCGCCGAGCTCGAGCGACTGGCGTTCGGGTTGCTCGATGGTGAGTCCATCCGTCGGCGCCGGGCGCTGCGACAGCGTCTCGAACAAGGCGCGGTCCACGGCCAGGCGTAGTGCGTCCGCAGTCGGCTGTGGGTCCGCCGCCCAGAGAACGCCCGGTCCGGCGATCAGACCGGCCCACAGGATGCAGCGCAAACGGGTGTACATGGGACTCTCCTAGATGCGAATGGTGGGGGAGGTGTCAGGCGCTGATTCGAGCTGTCGCAACAGCAGCTCGCGTTGGCGCCACAGGGGTTCCAGCTCTGCATCGCTGGCGCCGCGCACGTACTGCTGCTGCAGCTCGCGGTCGACGGCGCGCAGCGCGGCGGCGGCGTCCGGGTAAGCCTGCGCGGGTGGCGGCTGCGGCATGCGCCAGACCAGGGCCGGCGCAAGCGCGAGCAGCACCACGGCGGCAGCGACCCGCCAGCGTTGTCCACGGCGCAGCCGCGGACGCGGGCAGAGCTCGGCCTGGGCCATTTGCAGATTCAGCCAAACCGATGGCGGCGGCGCTTCGATCGGCAGCTCGGACAGTTTCCGACGCAACTCGTCCATCTCGTTCATGCGGAGTGCTCCAGCTTCAGGCGCGCAAGCGCGCGCGCCAGCACGGATTTCGACCAACTCTCGCTGCGGCTGTAACGGTCCGCCAGCTCGCGGTGCGTCCAACCTTCCACCAGCGCCAGCCAGACCACGCTGCGCGCGATCGGGTCCAAGCGTGCCAGGGCGTCGATCAGATCCAGCGTCTCACCTGGCGCGACGGCGCAGCCGTCGCACCAGTCTTCCTCCAGTTCTCCGCCGGGGCGCAGACGCCGCTGGCGATCAATGGCGAGATTGGCGGCGATCCGCTTCAGCCAGGGGCCGAGGCTGACACCCTCACGCGCGCTGGACAGCGACTGCAGCGCACGCAGAAAGGTCTCCTGCGTCAGATCTTCCGCTTCACTGCGCTGTCCACTCATGCGCAGTGCCAGCGTGTACACCGCCGCCGAATGCTGCAGGTACAGCGCTGCGAAGGCCGCGGAATCGCCCTGGCGTGCCCGGCGCAGCCAGTCGATCTCTACCTGCAGGGGGTCGGTTGAAGCGTTCATGGTCTGACATACGCTCCACAGCGGCGATTCGTCGCAAGCCACTGCGCTTACGCGCAATCGCTCGCGGGTGACGGTCAGCAGTGCACAGGACCTGGACGCACACGCTCTGGTATTCATGGCCCATGAGCAACGCGGGTCGGGAATGCATCGGTTATCGCGTCGGTACGGTGGAGATCGATCTTCGCCGCGCCTGTGTGCGCGTCGGCGGGGTGGAGACCGCGCTGACGCCTTTGCCGCTGAAGCTGCTGACCTTGCTGTGCGAGCACGCCGGCAGCGTGTGCACGCGCGATCAGATCTTCGATGCGGTGTGGCCGCGCCAGGAGATCAGCGACGATGCGCTGAACAAGCTGATCAGCCGCGTGCGCGAGCTGCTCGGCAGCGAGGCGCCAGCGCTGGTGACGGTGCGCAAGCAGGGGCTGCGTCTGGACGCGGCGGTGGAGCGCTTGCTGGCGCCGCCGGTCGCAAACGTGCCGGCAAGCGCAGCGCCGCCGAGCGCGGCGCCGGTGGCGGCCACGCCGGTGCTGGCGGTGCCGCCGCGCAGTCGTCCCCCCTATGTCTGGTTGGCCGTGGGCCTGCTGGTGCTGGCCACGCTGCTGACGCTGGTGTACGCGCCGCGATCCGGCCCGGCTGGCGATGCGCTGGTGTTCAGCGCCTATGCGCTGCGCCAGTCCGATCTGCGCAGCGCGCGGCCGGAAACGGCGGCGCTGCTGCAGAGCGTCGAGCAGGCGATGGACCGCAGCGACATGGCACAGGCGCGGCGGCTGCTGCAGAGTGCCTCCGCCAGTGATCCGGGCTGCGCGCTGCTGCCGGCGCTGCGGGCGATTCATTACGGCACCGACGACTCGATGACGCTGCCGGCACTGATCGCGGATGCGCGTGCCCGTCTGCAGCCGCAGGACAGCCCCTATGCGCGATTGATGGTGGATTACGCCGCGGCGCAGTTGGACGGTGCCAGCGCCGAGCGGCCGATCGTCGATGCCTTGCTGACGCTGCGACCGGAGGCGTGGCGCTTGCGCCTGCGCCGCGCGCATCTGGACATCCAGACCGGCAATGACAGCGGTGCGCTGCGCCATTTGCGCGCGATTCCGCTGGATCGTCCGCCGCCGCCGACGCTGATGTATGTGCTGGCCGACCGCGCCTCCTATGGCGATCAGGCCGCCGTGCGCCAGGCACTGGCGGCCGGCAGTCTGGCCGAGGCGCCCCTGCTGCGCGCCTACGTGGAGGCGCGGCTGGCGTGGTCGACCCGCGCAGCGGACACGCTGTCTCGCCTGGACACGCTGGCGCAGCGCGCCGAGGCCGAGGGCGTCACCCAGCTGGCCAACCACGCGCTGGAACTGGCGGCGGCGCTCGCTTATCTGCAGGACGATCCGCAGGCCGATGCCCGGCTGCGGCGCGCTGCTTTCGCGCTGCGCGAGAGCGGTCGTGCCGATTCAGCCAGCCCGCTGCTGGCGCTGGCAGCAGAACTGGCCTGGCGCCACCAGGACCCGGAAGGTGCCCGCGCCTTGCTGCAGCAAGCCGGCGATCTGGCGCCGCCAGAGGTACCGCAGGCGCTGGTCGAGCTGGAAATCCTGAACGCGCGACTGCAGCTGTATCCGCGCGGGCAGTTTCTGGCCACCGCCGGCGCCACCGATGATCGCTATGGCCGCGGCGAGCCGGCGCTGGTGGCCGGCTGGCACGCTTATGCCGCGGGGCGACGCGAGCAGGCCGCCGCTGCGCTCGACGAGGCGCGCGCCAGCGGCATCGAGCAATCGCCGCATCGCGAGTCCGCGGCGCTGCTGGCCGTGCAGCTGGGACAGCGCAACCCGGGCTGCTGGATCGATCCACCTTACCCCGATCTGCTGCGCATGGCCGCCTGCCACGCACTGCAAACCGCGCCCGAGGACACCCGATGACGCCCCTGACGCAGATGCTGCAGAGTCTGGAACCGCAGCTGCACCCGGACTGCTGGGTCTACGCCAGCCCGGCCGGCGCGGGCTGGCAGCAGCTGCCGCTGCTCGGCTGTTTTCGCGAGACCGAAGGCTGGACGCTGATCCTGCGCGAGCAGGACGCCCGGGCCGCCGGGCTGACGATTCACTTCCGGGCCGCCTGGCTGACGCTGACGGTGGCCTCCGAGCTCGCGGCGGTGGGTCTGACGGCGGCCGTCGCGCAGGCGCTGGCGCAGGCCGGGATCGCCTGCAACGTGATCGCCGCGCAGCATCACGATCATCTGTTCGTGCCCTGGGCGGAGGGCCCGGCGGCGCTTGCCTGCCTGCAAGCTCTGCAGCGCGACAGCACCCGCCATCGGTCATCCGCTGCCGGGTGACGATCGTCACTAACGCGCGTCATCCAGTTCGGTCAGTCTGCATGACAGCGGTGACGGAGATTGGACAGCGCGCCCACACGCGCTGTGCCAGCATCCCACCATCCTTTTTCTGGACTGTCTGACCTATGTCTCAAGGTGATTTGCTGAGCCAATTGCGGATTGAACGCGGCGCCCCGGCCGCGGCGCCGGCGCGCGCCGGTGTGCCGTGGTGGGTGCTGGTGCTGCTGCTGGTCCTGGGCGGCGCCGGCTGGTGGTGGAGCACGCGCGCGCCGGCGGCGATCCGCGTTGACACCGCGGTCGCGGTGGCAGCCAACACGCAGGCCAGCAACTCGGTGCTGGATGCCTCCGGTTATGTCGTCGCCCGGCGTCAGGCCACGGTGTCGGCGCAGGTGACCGGCAAAGTGCGCGAAGTGCTGATCGAGGAAGGCATGCGGGTGGAGGCCGGCCAGGTGCTGGCGACGCTGGAGGACACGCAGCAGCAGGCGCAGCTGGCGCTGTCGCAGGCGCAGCTGGGCAGCGCGCGCTCGCAGTTGGCCGAAATCGAGGCCAATCTGCGCCAGGCACAGGCGGATCTGAAGCGCCAGCAGGAAATCTACGATCGCAAGCTCGGCACCGCGGCGCAGCTGGATGCGGCACGCGCGCAGGCGGAGTCGCTGAGCGCCCGGCTGGCAAGCCAGCGGCGCCAGGTCAAGGTCAGCGAGGAAGCGGCCGCGGTGTCGCAGGTCTCGCTGGACCAGACCGTGATTCGCGCGCCCTTTGCCGGTGTCGTCATCGCCAAGGCGGCGCAGCCGGGCGAGATGATTTCGCCGATCAGCGCCGGCGGCGGTTTCACCCGTACCGGCATTGGCACCATCGTCGACATGGATTCACTGGAGATCGAGGTCGACGTCAACGAGTCCTTCATCGGCCGCGTCCGCGACGGCATGCCGATCGAGGCGACGCTGAATGCCTATCCGGACTGGAAGATTCCGGGCTCGGTGATCGCCGTCATTCCCGCCGCCGATCGCACCAAGGCCACCGTGCGCGTGCGTGTGGCGATCGACGTCAAAGACAGCCGCATCGTGCCCGACATGGGCGTGCGCGTGCGCTTCCTGGAGCCGCGCAAGGCCGAGGCCGACACGCGACCGCAGCTGGTCGGCGTGCTGGTGCCGGCCAGCGCCGTCGTCGAGCAGGATGGCGCCAGCGTGGTCTATGTGGTCGAGGGCGAGCGCGTGCGCCGCGTCCAGGTGAGCGCCGGCGCCACCATCGCCGATTTCCGCAATCTCACGGCCGGGCTGGATGCCGGCGTCACCGTGGTGCGCACGCCGCCGGCCGGGCTGGCCGATGGCGCGCTGATCACCACCGCCCCGTAACTGCACCCCTGAACGTCCATCGAGTGCCCGCCATGACTGAAGCCCTGGTCCAGATCCACAACGTCGTCAAGCACTACACGCGCGGCAAGCAGCGCGTCGAGGTTCTGCACGGGATTACCCTCGACATTCCCAAAGGCGATTTCGTCGCGCTGATGGGGCCGTCGGGCTCGGGCAAGACCACGCTGCTGAACCTGATCGGCGGGCTCGATCAGCCGACCGCGGGCGAGATCCTGGTCGACGGCAAGCGCATCGACAAGCTGTCGAGTGCCGAGTTGGCGCGCTGGCGCGCCGGCCACGTCGGCTTCGTGTTCCAGTTCTACAACCTGCTGCCGGTGCTGACCGCCGAGCGCAATGTGGAACTGCCGCTGCTGCTGACGCGCATGAGCAGCGCCGAGCGCATCAAGCGCGCCAATGTCGCGCTGGAGATCGTCGGCCTGAAGGACCGCGCGCGGCACAAGCCGAAGGAACTCTCCGGCGGTCAGGAGCAGCGCGTCGCCATCGCCCGCGCCTTGGTATCGGATCCCACGCTGCTGGTGTGCGATGAGCCCACCGGCGATCTGGACCGCAAGACCGCCGACGAGATCCTGACGCTGCTGCAGCGCCTGAACCGCGAGTACCAGAAAACCATCGTGATGGTCACCCACGACCCCAAGGCTGCCGAGTACGCCAAGCGCACCGTGCATCTGGACAAGGGCACGCTGGTGGCTGACGCGGCGCACTGAGGGCCGGGCCATGAAATATTTCCGTCTGTTGTTCGCCAGCCTGTTTCGCAAAAAGACGCGTACGATCCTGACGATGCTGTCGATCTTCTCGGCCTTCCTGCTGTTCGGGCTGCTGAGTGCGGTCAACGCGCTGTTCAATTCCAGCGGCACCGGCGAAGTGGCCAGCACGCGCCTGGTGGTGCAGGCGCGCACCTCGTTCACGGTGTCCTTGCCGCTCAGCATGCTGCCGGAGATCGAAGCCATACCCGGCGTGCAGGCGGTCAGCTGGCGCCAATGGTTCGGCGCGGTGTACCAGGACTCGCCGAACAACGTGTTTGGCTTTGCCGTGCCGGCGGCGCGCTGGACCGCCATGTTCCCCGAGTGGGTGATGCCGGAGGACCAGAAAAAGGCCTTCGCGGAGACCCGCACCGGCATCGTCGTCGGCAAACTGGCGGCCGAGCGCTTCGGTTGGAAGATCGGCGACAAGCTGCCGCTGTCCTCGAACATTTTTCCGAAGAAGGACGGCAGCAAGGACTGGCAGTTCGACATCGTCGGCATCTTCGACGGCATCGACGACAACTACCGCCGACAGACCTCCAATCAGGTCTACATCAACTTCGACTACTTCGACGAGGCCAATCAGTTCGGGGCCGGCCGCGCGGGCATTTACAACGTGCAGGTGGCGCAGGCCTCGCTGATGGAATCGGTGGCGGCGGCGATCGACGCGCGCTTTCTGAACTCGGCCAACGAGACCAAGAGCCAGACCGAGAGCGAGTTTCAGCTCGGCTTTGCGCGTCAGATCGGCGATATCGGCCTGATCGTCACCGCCATCCTGAGCGCGGTGATGTTCACCATCCTGCTGCTGACCGCCAACACCATGATGCAATCGCTGCGCGAGCGCATCCCGGAGCTGGCGGTGTTGAAGACGCTGGGATTCAGCGATGGCACGGTGCTGATGCTGGTGCTGGTCGAGGCCTTGCTGCTGGTCGGCATGGCCGGACTTGCCGGAATGGCGGTGGCGACCGCCGTCGGCCCGGGTCTGACCGCCTCGATCGGCTTCCCGCCCTTGCCCTTCGATCTGGCCGCCTGGCTGCGCGCCCTCGGCGTGATCGTGGCGATGGCGCTGTTGGTGGGTTTGTGGCCGGCGCTGCGCGCGCAGCGCCTGTCGATCGTCGATGCATTGGCCGGACGCTAAGGAAATCCTCATGTTTCAGCAGATCTTCGAGATCACCTGGATGAACCTGCGCAACCTGCCTGAGCGCCTCGGCGCCAGTCTGGTGATCGTGGTCGGTCTGGCCGGCGTGGTCGGCGTGCTGACCGCGCTGTTGGCGATGAGCGAGGGCCTGGGGTCCACGCTCAAGGCCACTGGCAGCGCCGAGCGCGCCATCGTGCTGCGCGGTGGCTCCGACGCCGAACTCAACAGCGGCCTCGATCCGGATTCCGCCAATCTGATCGCCGAGCAGGCCGGTGTGCGCAAGGGCAGCGACGGCAAGCCGCTGGCCTCGCGCGAACTGGTGCTGATCGCCGAATTGCCGCTCAAGCGCTCCGGCAGTTCAGGCAATGTGACCTTGCGTGGCGTCGAGCCGGCCGGCTTTGAGCTGCGACCGGAGCTGAAGATCATCGCCGGCCGCAAGTTCGAGCCTGGCCTCAACGAAATGATGGTCGGCAAGGGCGTGGCCGGCCAGTTCGAAGGGGCGGAACTCGGCAAGGTGGTGCGCATCCGCGGCGCGGACTGGACCATCGTCGGCGTGTTCGAGTCGGGCAATGTGCACGACAGCGAGCTGTGGATCGACACCGCGACGGCGCAATCCGCTTTCGGCCGCGGTGGCTATTCGCTGGTGCTGGTGGCGCTCGAGAACGCCGCTGCGCTGACCGGCTTTCAGGCCGCGCTGAAGGCCGATCGCCGCCTCAACGTCGACGCCGAGTCGCAGGTGGGCTACTACGCGAAGCAAAGCGGCGAGTCCACCGCGATGATTCGCGTGCTGACGCTGATCGTATCGGTGGTGATGGCCTTCGGCGCGATTTTCGCGGCGCTCAACACCATGTATGCCTCGGTGTCGACGCGCACCAAGGAGATCGCCACCTTGCGCGCGATCGGCTTTGGCCCGGCGCCGGTGGTGGTCTCGGTGCTGATCGAGAGCATGCTGCTGGCGCTGGTGGGCGGGTTGATCGGCGCGGCGGTGGCCTGGCTGTTGTTCAACAACTACGCCGTCACCACGCTGGGCGCCGGCTTTACCCAGGTGGTGTTCAACTTCCGGGTGACGCCGGAACTGCTGCGCTCGGGCATCGGCCTGGCGTTGGCCATCGGCTTCATGGGCGGGCTGCTGCCGGCGCTGTCAGCGGCGCGGATGCCGGTGACCACGGCGCTGCGCGCCGCCTGAGCACGCGGGCGGCCGCGCATCGGCGCGGCCGCCCACGCGGCGGCTCATCCTCGCCTCAGCCGACGCGGCGCGTGCTGGCGACGAAGCCGTCCTGCAAGGCATCCAGGGCCTGACTGCCGAGCGCACCCAGATCCGGGTGGCCGCCGTGCTCGAACCAATAGCGCATGGTGGCGCGGATCAGCCCGATCGCGGCGCCCGCCAGCATGCGCGCGCGCAACTCCGGATGCGGCCCGCCGGCGAATCGGCGCGCGAACACCTCGGCCATCGCGCGTTCCCAGTCGTGATCGATCTCGTGCTCGCGCGCGATCAGCGCCGGGGCGCTCTGAATCAGCCGCTGCTGGGCCACCAACTGCTCGCGATTGGCGGCGTACTCGCGCGCCAGTACCTGCGAGATCGCGCGCAGGCTGACAAAGGGGCTTTCCTGCTCCGGCGCGCCTTCCAGCAGCTCCAGAAAGCGCTCCAGGCGCTCGGCGCGGTGCGGAAAAGCGAGCGCCTCCTTGTTCGGGAAATAGCGAAAGAAGGTGCGCCGACTGACGCCGATGTCGGCGCAGATGTCGTCGATCGTGGTGGCGTCAAAGCCATCGCGATGAAAGCGCCGATTGGCAGCGCGCACGAGCGCCCGGCGGGTGGCGTCTTTCTTGTCGGCGCGGCGAGAGGATGACTTTGGCATGGGCGAAGGATATAAGGGCGCATTCCACAAAGTGCCACTCAGTGCCACATTCAAACTCCCGCCCGTTGTCCCCTGCCGAGGTGGCCTTTGCGCCGTCGGCGATCGCGGCCATCGCCGCACAAGCCCGCAGCACGCTCAGCGTCTATCGCGATGACGCCGGCAGGCTCGGTGTCGCCAGCGGCGATGCACCGGCCGGCGCCGGGCTGACGCGGGTGGCACTGCTGCCGCCGCTGTACCCGGAATGGCTGGGCAGTCGCGCCTTCTGCGAGCAGCAGCGCACGCGCTACGCCTACATCGCCGGCGCCATGGCCAATGGCATTGCCAGCACGGCTTTGGTGAAGGCGATGGCGCACGGCGGCTGCCTGGGCTTTTTTGGTGCGGCCGGCCTGTCGCTGGGGCGCATCGAGACGGCGCTCGACGAACTGCAGCGCGAACTCGATCCGGCCGGCCTGCCCTGGGGCAGTAATCTGATCCACAACCCGGCCGAGCCCGCGCACGAGGAGGCGGTGGCGGATCTGTACTTGCGCCGCGGCGTGCGCTGCATCGAGGCCTCGGCCTATCTGCGGCTGACGCCGGCCTTGATCCGCTACGCCTGCAGCGGCTTGCGGCAGCTGCCGGACGGCCGCATCGAGCGCCCGAATCGGGTGATCGCAAAGGTTTCCCGCGCGGAGGTCGCGCGCCAGTTCCTGTCGCCGCCGAGCGCCGCGATGCTGGACAAGCTGCAGGCGCGCGGGCTGCTCAGCGCCGAGGAAGTGGCGCTGGCGCAGCAGTTGCCGCTGACCGAGGACCTGACCGCCGAGGCCGACTCCGGCGGCCACACCGACAACCGTCCGCTCAGCGCGCTGATCCCGGAGATGGCGACGCTGCGCAGCCAGATCGCGCGCGAGCGCCGCTATCCGGTGCCGATCCGCATCGGCGCGGCCGGTGGCCTCGGCACGCCGGCCGCGGTCGCCGCCGCCTTCGCACTCGGCGCCGACTATGTACAGACCGGCTCGGTGAATCAGGGCTGCGTGGAAGCCGGCATCTGCGCCGAGGCACGGCAGATGCTGGCGGAGGTCGACATGGCCGACGTCACCATGGCGCCGGCCGCCGACATGTTCGAGATGGGCGTCGATGTGCAGGTGCTCAAGCGCGGCTCGCTGTTCGCGCCGCGCGCGCGCAGGCTGTACGAGCTGTATCGCAGCTATCCCGCGCTGGAAGCGATCCCCGCCGAGGAGCGCGAGAAGGTCGAGAACAGCATCCTGCGCGCTAGTTTCGAGGCCGCCTGGGCGTCCACGCGCGCCTTCTGGCAGCAGCGCGATCCGGCGCAGGTGGCGCGCGCCGAGCGCGATGCCAAACACCGCATGGCGCTGGTCTTCCGCAGCTACCTGGGACTGGCCAGCCGCTGGGCCATCGATGGCCTGAGCGAGCGCCGCGCCGACTATCAGATCTGGTGCGGTCCGGCGATGGGCGCCTTCAACACCTGGGTCAAGGGCAGTTTCCTGCAGGACCCGGCGCAGCGCAGCGCCATCCAGGTGGCGCGCAATCTGCTGGAAGGCGCCACCGTGGTCACGCGGGCGCAGCAGCTGCGCAGCATGGGCGTGCCGGTGGGCGAGGACGCCTTCGATTTCCGCCCCCGCCCGCTGGCTTGAGACCGTCATGACCCACACCCGCCGTCCGATCGCCATTGTCGGCGTCAGCGCCCTGTTTCCCGGCTCCAGCGATGCCACCGGCTTCTGGCGCGACATCCTGGCCGGCCGCGATCTGCTCAGCGATGTGCCGCCCTCGCACTGGCGCATCGAGGACTACTACGATCCCGATCCGTCGGCGCCGGACAAGACTTACGCCAAGCGCGGCGGCTTCCTGTCGCCGGTCGACTTCGATGCGCTCGGCTGGGGCGTCCCGCCGTCCACGCTGCCGGCCACCGACACCTCGCAGCTGCTGGCGCTGATCGTCGCGCAGGCGGTACTGAAGGACGCCGCGCGCGCGCAGTTCGAGCAGATCGACCGCTCGCGCATCTCGGTGATCCTGGGCGTGACCTCGGCGCAGGAGCTGCTGTTCTCGATGGTCTCGCGCCTGCAACGCCCGGTGTGGGCGAAGGCGCTGCGCGAGTCAGGGCTGGACGCGGCGACGGTCGACGCGGCCTGCCAGCGCATCGCCGATCACTACGTGCCCTGGCAGGAAGCCAGCTTCCCCGGCCTGCTCGGCAATGTGGTCGCCGGGCGCATCGCCAATCGACTGAATCTGGGCGGCACCAACTGCGTCACCGACGCCGCCTGCGCGTCAAGCTTCAGCGCGCTGACGATGGCCGTGCACGAGCTGGAACTCGGTCACAGCGATCTGGTGATCACCGGCGGCGTCGACACGCTCAACGACATTTTCATGTACCTGTGTTTCTCGAAGACGCCGGCGCTGTCACCGAGCGGCGACTGCCGGCCGTTCAGCGATCAGGCCGACGGCACCATGCTGGGCGAGGGCCTGGGCATGGTGGCGCTGAAGCGACTGGCCGATGCCGAGCGCGATGGCGATCGCATCTATGCGCTGCTGGCCGGCGTCGGCAGCTCCAGCGACGGCCGCTCGAAAAGCGTGTACGCGCCGGTCTCGGCCGGGCAGGCGCAGGCGCTGCAGCGCGCCTACGCGCAGGCCGGTTTTGGCGCCGAGACCGTCGAACTGGTGGAAGCGCACGGCACCGGCACCAAGGCGGGCGATGCCGCCGAGTTCGAAGGGCTGCGCAGCGTCTACGCCGAGGCGGATCCCACGCGCACGCAGTGGTGCGCGCTGGGCTCGGTGAAGAGCCAGATCGGCCACACCAAGGCCGCGGCCGGCGCCGCCGGTCTGTTCAAGGCAGTGATGGCACTGCACCACAAGGTGCTGCCGCCGACCATCAAGGTGGAGCAGCCGAATCCGAAACTGGGTCTGGCGCAGAGCCCCTTCTACCTGAACACGCGGGCGCGGCCGTGGATACGCGGCAGCGACCATCCGCGCCGCGCCGCGGTCAGCGCCTTCGGCTTCGGTGGCTCGAACTTTCACGTGGCGCTGGAGGAATACCGCGGCCCGCAGCGCGCCGAGCGCCTGCCGGTGCACGGCCACGACTTGCTGCTGCTGCACGCGTCCAGCGTCGCCGAGCTGATCCAGGCGACGCAGGCGCTGATTGCCAGCGCGGAGCCGCTGCCGCGGCTGGCGGCGAGCACGCGCAGCCGCTTCGAGGCCGGCGCGCCGCAGCGCCTGGCGCTGGTGGCCGCCACCTCCGAGCAACTCGGCGAGCGCGCCCGCGCGGCCATCGCCCGACTGCAGGCGCAGCCGGATAAACCTTGGCACCTGCCCGATGGCAGCGCCTACGGCTGCGGCTCGGCGCACGGCGGCGTGGCTCTGCTGTTCCCCGGTCAGGGCAGCCAGTACCTGCAGATGGGCGATGCGCTGGCGATGCATCTGGACGCCGCGCGCGCGGCCTGGGATCAGGCCGCCGACCTGTCGATGGGGGAAGCGCCGCTGCAGGCGGTGGTGCACCCGATTCCGGCCTTCGACGAGGCCACCCGCGCGGCGCAACGCGCGCGTCTGACCGCCACCGAGTGGGCGCAGCCGGCGCTGGCGGCGCACTCGGCGGCGCTGCTGGCGGTGCTGCGCAACCTCAATCTGCGGGCTGATGCGGTCGCCGGCCACAGCTTTGGTGAGCTGATGGCGCTGCACGCGGCGGGCGCGGTCGATCTGCCCACGGCGCTGCGCCTCGCGCGCCGGCGTGGCGAGGCCATGCGCGACGCCGCCAGCGCGCCCGGCGCGATGCTGGCGCTCGCCGAGCCGCTGGATCGCGTGCAGGCGCTACTGCAAGCGCATGCGCCGGGGCTGGTGGTGGCCAATCACAATGCGCCGCGCCAGCTGATCGTCTCCGGCGCGCTCGCCGAGATCGAGGCGCTGGAGCGTGCGCTGCCCGCCCAGGGCCTGCGCGGACAGCGTCTGGCGGTCGCCAGCGCCTTTCATTCGCCGATCGTCGCCGCCGCCTCGGCGGCCTTCCGCTCGGCGCTGGAGACGGCGGATGTGCAGGCCCCAACGGTGCCGGTGTACGCCAATCGCGACGGTCAGCGCTGGCCGACGACGCCGGCGGCGATCCGCGATCAGCTGGCCGAGCAGATCCAGCAACCGGTGCAGTTCGTCGCGATGATCGAGGCGCTGTACGCCGACGGCATCCGCCACTTTGTCGAAGTCGGGCCGGGCCAGGTGCTGACCGGGCTGGTCGGCGCCATCCTCGGCGAGCGCGCGCATCAGGCGATTGCGCTGGACCGCAAGGGCGGCGACGGTCTGGCCGCGCTGCTGGCCGGACTGGCGCGGCTGGCGGCGCTCGGCGTGCGCTTCGATGCCACGCGCTTGTACGCCGATGTCCGCCTGCCCGAGGCGGCGCCGGCGCGCGCCAAACACGCCATCGCCATCGACGGCAGCAATCTCGGCAAGCCCTATCCGCCGCGCGCCGGCCAGCCGGAGTCGCCACCACGCCCGCCGGTCAGCGCGCCCAAGGTCGCCATTGCGCCAGCGGCGCCGGCAGTCCCGGCACCGCCGGCGCCGGCCGCCATACCCGCGGCTCCTCGTCCCACCGCGCCGCCGACCGCTGTCGCGGCGACGCCCGTCAAGGCCACCCCGATGTCCACCGCTCCCGTGTCACAGGCCTGGCTGACTGCCTTCCAGGAAGCCCAGGCCCACAGCGCCGCCACCCATCAGGCCTTTCAGCGCGCGATGGCCGACAGCCACAGCGCCTACCTGAAACTGGCCGAAACCGCGCTCGCCGGCTTGACGCAACTGCTGGCGCAGGGCGAGTCCGGCACGTCACTACCGGCACCTACGCTCAGCGCCCCCGCCGGGGCGAGCCCGCCCGCGCCCGACGCGCCGCGCGTGGCGCCGACCAGCCAGCCCGCGGTCACGCCGGCGGCGCCGGTGGCGATTACGGTCGCCGCAACGCCCGCGCCCGTCATCGCGCCGCCCGCAGCCCTCAGTCCACCGGCGCCGAGCGCGCCGACCGTCAACGCCGATCTGCTGCTGCGCGTGGTCGCCGACAAGACCGGCTACCCGGTCGAGATGCTCAATCTGGCGATGGACCTGGAAGGCGACCTCGGCGTCGATTCGATCAAGCGTGTCGAGATTCTGGCCGCGGTCGAAGAACAAGCGCCCGGATTGCCCAAAGCCGATCGCGCGCAACTGGGCTCGCTGCGCACCTTGGGCGAGATTGCCGCGCTGCTGCTGGGCGGCACGCCCGCCGCGGCGACAATGGCCGCGACGACGCCGGTCGCGACAAGCGCGCCGGCCGTCAGCGCCGATCTGCTGCTGCGCGTGGTCGCCGACAAGACCGGCTACCCGGTCGAGATGCTCAATCTGGCGATGGATTTGGAAGGCGATCTCGGCGTTGATTCGATCAAGCGCGTCGAGATCCTGGCCGCGGTCGAAGAACAGGCGCCCGGCTTGCCCAAAGCCGATCGCGCGCAACTGGGCTCGCTGCGGACGCTGGGCGAGATCGCCGCGCTGCTGCTGGGCTCGGCGCCCGTCGTCACGGCAACGCCCGCCGCGCCGAGCGCGCCGGCCGTCAGCGCCGATCTGCTGCTGCGCGTGGTCGCCGACAAGACCGGCTATCCGGTCGAGATGTTGAATCTGGCGATGGACCTGGAAGGCGATCTCGGCGTCGATTCGATCAAGCGCGTCGAGATCCTGGCCGCGGTCGAAGAACAAGCGCCCGGATTGCCCAAAGCCGATCGCGCGCAACTCGGCTCGCTGCGGACGCTGGGCGAGATCGCTGCGCTGCTGCTGGGGCAGCCGGCAGTCACCGCGGCCCGCACGACGGCCGCCGCGACCGACGCCCAGCCGACCGACGCCACGCCGGCGGCCAGCAGCGGGCGCTATGTGCTCGACTGGGTGGACGCGCCAGCCGCCGGCATGGCGCTGCCGGGGCTGTGGGATGCAGCGCAGCCGCTCTACCTGATCGGCGCGGACACGCTGGGCGCTGTGCTGGCCGAGGCCCTGCAGCAGCGCGGCGTGTGGGCGCAGGCGGTGTCCTCGCTGCCAGCCGAGGCGCGTCAGGTGGTCTATCTCGGCGGCCTGCGCGAGTTTGCCGATATTGCGGCGGCGCAGGCGGTCAGCCACGAGGCCTTTGCGCTGGCGCGCACGCTGGCGCCGCGGATGGCCGACGGCGGCGTGTTCGTGTGCGTGCAGGACACCGGCGGCGCCTTTGGGCAGCTGCCGATGCCGGCCGAGCGCGCCTACGCCGCCGGTATGCCGGCGCTGGTGAAGACCTGCGCGCTGGAATGGCCACAGGCGGCGGTCAAGGCCATCGATCTGGAACGCGGCGGGCGTCCTCCCGCTGCGCTGGCACAGGCGCTGGCCGATGAGTTGCTGCTGGGCGGCGGCGAGATCGAGATCGCGCTGCGCGCCGACGGCGCCCGCCGCGGCCTGCGCAGCGTGGCGCAGCCGGCATGTCCCGACGCCGCGCTGATCCAGCCCGGCGAGGTGGTGCTGGTGTCCGGCGGCGCGCGCGGCGTCACCGCCGCCTGCCTGATCGAGTGGGCGCGCCGCTGCCCGGCGCAGTTCGTGCTGCTCGGTCGCAGCGCGCTCGGCGAGCCCGATCCGGCGCTCGCCGACTTGAGCGACGCCGCAGCCCTGAAGCGCGCCCTGCTGGCGCAAGCACAGGCGCGCGGCGAGCGCCCAACCCCGGCGCAACTGCAGGCGCGCGCCGAGGCCGTGCTGGCCGAGCGCGAGATTCGCGCGACGCTGGCCGAGCTACGCGCTGCTGGCGCCAGTGCGCACTATCGCGCGGTGACGGTGACCGATCGCGCCGCGGTGGCGCAGGTGGTCGCGGAAATCCGGCAGTCGCTGGGCCCGGTGCGCGCGCTGGTGCACGCGGCCGGCGTGATTGCCGACAAGCGGCTGGCCGACAAGACCGACGCCCAGTACGCCCAGGTCTTCGGCACCAAGGTCGAGGGCCTGCGCGCGCTGCTCGACGCCACCCGCGCCGATTCGCTGGCGCTGCTGGCGGTGTTCTCCTCGGTGTCGGCGCGCTGCGGCAACACTGGTCAGGCCGATTACGCGATGGCCAACGAGGTGATCGCCAAGCTTGCGCTGGCCGAGCAACGCGCGCGTCCCGGTTTGCGCGTCAAAGTGCTGGGCTGGGGACCGTGGGAAGGCGGCATGGTGACGCCGGCGCTGCGCGCGCGCTTTGCCGAACTTGGCGTGCCGATGATTCCGCTGAAGGTGGGTGCGCGCCAGTTTGCCGACGAGATGGCCGATGCCGGCGCGCAGGAACTGGTGCTGGGCGGCGAGCCGCGGCCGCAAGCGCTGCTGTCGGTCGGCGCCGACGCGCGCGTCGAGGCACTGGAGTTCATCGTCGACGCGCAGCGCTACGGCTGGCTGCGCGGGCATGCGGTGGCCGGCGTGCCGGTGGTGCCGCTGGTGCTGGTGGCCGAATGGCTGACGCGCGCGGCGCAGAGTTGGCGACCGGGCCTCAAGCTGCGCGCGCTGCATGCGCTCAAGGTGCTCAAAGGCATCCGTCTGGTCGATCTCGAACGCCCGCTGCGCCTGCGCATCGAGGGTCGGCTGCAGCCGGACGGCGTGCAGATCGAGTTGGCGCTGCGCGGTCCGCGCGGCGAGCTGCATTACACGGCGCGCGCCGAACTCGGCGATGCGGCGCCGCCGGCGGCACCCGAGGACGCCGCGCTGGCACTGGACGCCTGGTCGGGCGCGCCGCCGTACGCAGATCTGTTGTTCCACCGCGACGCCTTCGAGCTGATCGAGCGCATCGACGGCATCTCCGACGCCGGCATCCGCGCCGAGCTGATCGGCGTCGCCGAGGCCGACTGGCCGGCGCAGGACTGGCAGCTCGACGCCGCTGGCCTCGATGGTGGTCTGCAGCTGGCGGTGCTGTACGGCCAGCGCATGCTGGGCGGCGCCAATCTGCCCACCGCGATTGCGGAACTGCGCTGCCACGCCGCGCCGGCGCCCGGCCGCCTGCGCGCCACCGCCTACGCGCGCCGCGTCGGCAGCCATGCGGTGACCACCGACATCATCCTGACCGATCTCGCCGGGCGTCGTCTGGCCGATCTGATTGGCGTGCAGAACCACGCGGTGAGCGCATGAGCGCGCCAGCCCGATGACGCCGATCGCCATTGTCGGCCGCGGCGCGGTCCTGCCCGGTGCACTCTCGCCCGAGGCCTTGTGGCAGGCCGTGCTGGCCGGTCGGGACCTGAGCTCGGCGGTCGATCCGGGACGCTGGCGGCTGCCGCCCGAGCAGCTGCTGTGCGCGCCGGACGCGCCGCGGCCAGACCGTTGCTGGAGTGATCGCGGCGGTTATGTGCGCGGCTTTGAGGCGATCTGGGATCCGCACGGCTTTGCGCTGCCGGCCAGTGCGCTCGAGGGCCTCGATCCGCTGGTGCACTGGACGCTGCACTGCGCACGTGCTGCGCTGGCGGACCTGCAGCAGCGTCCCGCGCGCGCCGGCGCAGTGCTCGGCAACCTGGGTTTCCCCAGCGAGTCGATGGCGGCCTTTGCCGATCAGGTGTGGCGCGGCAAGGGCGAGATCGATCCGCGCAATCGCTGGATGAGCGCCGGCACCGCCGCCACGCTGGCGCAGGCGCTGGATCTGTCCGAGGGCGCTTTCTGCCTGGACGCGGCCTGTGCCAGCTCCTTGTATGCGATCGCGCTGGCCTGCCAGCAACTGGAAGACGGCCGCGCCGATCTGATGCTGGCCGGCGCCGTGCAGCGCGCCGACGATCTGTTTCTGCATCAGGGCTTTGCGGCACTCGGTGCGCTGAGCAAGAGTGGCCAGTCGCGGCCCTTTCATCCGCAGGCCGATGGCTTGCTGCCGGCCGAGGGCTGCGTGCTGTTTGCCCTCAAGCGGCTGGCCGACGCGCGCCAGAATGGCGACACCGTTTACGCGGTGATCCGCGGCATTGGCCTCGGCAACGACGGTCGCGGCCGCGGCCCGCTGGTGCCCGACGGCGCCGGCCAGCAGCGCGCGATGCGCGCCGCCTACGCCGCCGCCGCCATCGACCCGACGCGCGTGTCGCTGCTGGAATGCCACGCCACCGGCACGCCAGTGGGCGATCGCACCGAAATCCTCAGCAGCGCAGCGATCTTTGCCGGCGCCCGCGATCTGCCGATCGGCTCGCTGAAGTCGAATCTGGGCCATCTGATCACCGCCGCCGGCGCCGCCGGCATCCTGAAACTGATCGAGGCGCTGCGCCACGACACGCGGCCGCCGAATCGCCCGCTAGACGCGCAGATCGACGCCCTCGCCGACTCGCCCTTCCGCCTGCTGCAGGCGCCGGAACCGTGGCCGCGCACCGCGCCGCGCATCGCGGCGATCTCGGCCTTTGGCTTTGGCGGCAACAACGCGCATCTGATTCTGTCCGACGACGATCCGGCGCTGGTGCTGAGCCGGCCGCGTCCGGCGCCGGTGAGCGTGCGCGTGGTCGCGCGCGCCGACCGTATCGGCGAGGACGGCGACCCCGGCGCGCGCATGCAGCAGCTGACGCTCGATCTGGCCGGCCTGCGCATCCCGCCCAACGATCTGCGCCAGATGCTGCCGCAGCAAGCGCTGGCGCTGCAGTTGTGCCAGCAGGTGCTGGCGCAGTGCGAGCTGCCGGTCGAACGCACCGCGGTGCTGATCGGCATGGAGCCCGACGCCGACGTCGCGCGTTTTGGCACGCGC
The DNA here is from genome assembly GCA_046346965.1 of Lysobacterales bacterium. GTDB lineage: Bacteria > Pseudomonadota > Gammaproteobacteria > Xanthomonadales > SZUA-5 > JAXMHB01. The sequence continues at coordinate 40,240 of JAXMHB010000019.1, read as the reverse complement.
TGGCAGCTGACGGAGACGGCCAGCGAGCGCGATGCCGTGGTCCCGGCGCTGACCGCCGCCGGTGTGCTCGGCTGCATGCCGAACATGCCGGCCAACCGCCTCAACGCCCAGTGGGACCTGCGCGGCCCGAGCTACACCGTACAAGCCGGCGCCGACTCCGCTCGCATCGCCTTCGACATCGCCACGCGCGCCCTGGTCCACGGCGAGATCGACGCCGCCATCGTCGGCAACGTCGACTTCGGCCACGAAGTCGTCAACCGCGCCGCCGGCGGCACGCCGGTCGATGCTGGCGTGCTGATGGTGTTGATGCGCGGCCACAGCACGTTGAATGAGGGCATGAGGGCACGAGGGCACGCGAAAGCGGATCTCGCGCTGCCTGATAGCGCGGTGGCTTTGCAGGTCGATAGTACGTCTACATCGCCCCATCAGGCCTCACTACCTGAGCCAGGCGAGCAGCCCGCTACTGCGTGCCCTCATGCCCTCGTGCCCTCGTGCCCTCCGGGCTCTACGTGCCCTCGTGCCCTCGTGCCCTCGTGCCCTCCTGCTCTGTCACCCGCCGCCGCGCTGCTGCCGCTGACGCCGCCCGGCTCGGCCATGCCGCCGCCGCAGCTCTATTGCTACGCCGGCGCCGATCGCGCGGCGGTGGTGGCGGCGCTGAGTGCCGATCAGCGTGGTCTGGCCGGCCCGGCGCGGCTGGTGCTGCTGGCGCGGCCGGAGGAATGGGCGGCAGTGCGGGCGCGCGCGCTGGCGCATCTGCAGCAGGGCACGCCGCCGGGCAGCGGCGTGCATTACTGCGACCGCCCGATTCAGGGCGAGATCGCCTTCGTGTTTGCCAGTGCAGGCGCTTCCTACGCTGGCATGGGGCGCGAGTTGCTGCAGGCGCTGCCGGAACTGGTCGACTATCTGGGCCTGCGCAGCCGCCGGCTGGCACCGGCGCTGGCCTGGGCCTATGACGCCTCCCCGCGTCCCAGTGCCCAGGATCAACTGTGGGGCGCCTCGGCGCTGTCGCAGATGCATCTGGAACTCTCCCAGCGCTTGCTCGGCCTGCGCGCGGACGCCTGGCTGGGCTACTCCTCGGGCGAGACCAATGCGCTGGTGGCCGCGGGCGTCTGGCGCGATCCCGATGCGCTGATGGCGGCGATGGAAGCCTCCGGGCTGATGACGACGACGCTCGGCGGCGAGTTCGCCGCGGTAGCGCCGCAATGGGGCACGCCGGTGCGCTGGGCCAGTTGGAACGTGCTGGCGCCGGTGGACGACATCCGCGCCGCGCTGGCCGGCGAGGCGCGCGTGCATCTTGCGATCATCCACAGCGACAACGACGCCGTGATCGCCGGTGACGCTGAGGGCTGCGAGCGCGTGGTCGAGGCGCTCGGCCGCGCTCGCTGTCTGGCGCTCGACTACCCGCTGGCGGTGCACGTGCCCGAACTCGAGGCGGTGGCCGATCAGTGGCTGGCGCTGCACCAGCGTCGCACCTATCCGCTGGCGCACGGACGCATGTATGCCAGCGCCAGCGGACAGGCCTACGCACCGAGCCAGGCGAGCTGCGCGCAGGCCATCCTGGCGCAGGCGCGCGGCACGCTGGACCTGCGGCCGGCCATCCTGCAGAGCTGGCAGGACGGCGTGCGCATCTATTTGGAACACGGCCCCGGCAGCACCTACGCACGCGCCATCCGCAGCACGCTCGGCGAGCGCGAGGCGCTGGTGCTCAGCCTGGATCGCAAAGGGCAGGGCGTGGAGGGCGCGTTGAACGCGGTGGCCGCGCTGCTGGCGGCGGGCGTACCGCTCGATCCCGAGCCGTTGTTGCAGCGGCTCACGCCGGCGCCGCCCTACGTGCCCACGCGCCCGCTGACGCTGCCGGCGCACTGGCCGCCGGTGCGGATCGGGCCCCAAGTTGAACAGATGGCGCCGGCGCCGACCTTGCCGAGCGCGCTGGCCGCCTGGCACGCCGAGCGCGCGGCCGCACTGGCGCCATCGGCAGCGATTGCGCCGACCGAGATCGCCGCCGCGCCGAGCGTGCCAACCGCGCAAAGCGTGACTGCCGCGCCAGTGATGGCGCAGCTGCGCGCCGAAATCGAGCGCCTGAGCACGCAGCAACGCGCGCACGAGGCGCATCTGCTGCAGGCGCACCAGCGCTACCTCGCGCTGGCCACGCAGGCGCAGGCGCTGCTGCTGCGCGCCGCGCAGGCTGGCGTGCTGCCCGAGGCGCCGGTCGCCGCGATTCCCGCGTCCGCAGCGCCGGCGCCCGCGCCGGAAGCGCCGCCGCGGGCGACGCCGCGCTTTGATCGCGCCGCGCTCGAAATTCACGCCGACGGCCGCATCAGCGAGATCTTCGGCCCCGCTTTTGCCGGCCAGGATGGCTACGCGCGGCAGGTGCGCATGCCGCGGCCGCCGCTGCTGCTGGCCGATCGGGTGACCGCGCTCAGCGGTGAGCCCGGCAGCATGGGACGCGGGCATATCGAGACCGAGACCGATGTGCACGCGGACGCCTGGTATCTGCACCATGGACGCATGCCCGCGGGCGTGATGATCGAGGCCGGACAGGCCGATCTGATGCTGATCTCCTGGCTGGGCGTGGACGCGCTCAACCGCGGCGAGCGCGTCTATCGACTGCTCGGTTGCGAGCTGACCTACCACGGCGATCTGCCGGCCCAAGGCGACACGCTGCACTTCGATATTCACCTCGACGGCCACGCCGCCCAGGGCGAGGTGCGGCTGATGTTCTTCCACTACGACTGCCACAACGGCGGCCGTCCGCAGCTCAGCGTGCGCGGCGGTCAGGCCGGCTTCTTCACCGATGCCGAGCTCGCCGCCTCGGCCGGCTGTCTGTGGAGTCCCGAGACCCAGGCGATCGTGCCGCAGCCGCGCCTGGATCCGCCGGCGCAGCAGCCGGCCCACCAACGACTGGACCGCGCGCAGCTCGAGGCTTTTGCCGCGGGCGATCTGGTGCAGGCCTTCGGCCCGGCCTATGCGCTGGCGCGCACGCATACGCGCAGCCCCGGCATTCACGCCGGACGCATGCTGCTGCTCGATCGCGTGACCGAGTTGGCCCTCAATGGCGGCCCCTGGCAGCGCGGCTATCTGCGCGCCGAGCTCGATATCCATCCGCAGCAGTGGTTCTTTGACGGCCACTTCAAGAACGATCCGTGCATGCCGGGCACGCTGATGTTCGAGGCCTGTCTGCAGGCGATGGCGGTGTATCTGGCGGCCTGCGGCTACACGCTGCGGCGCGATGGCTGGCGCTTTCAGCCGGTGCCGGAGCAGCCATATGCGCTGCAGTGCCGCGGCCAGGTCACGCCGCGCTCGCGGCTGCTGGTGACCGAGGTGTACATCGAGGAACGCAGCGCCGGACCGCGGCCGACGATTTACGCGGATCTCTTGTGCACCGTCGATGGCCTGAAAGCCTTCCACGCGCGCCGGGTCGGGCTGGAGCTGGTGCCGGACTGGCCGCTGGCGGCGCGCCGCGATGGCGCACCCGGTCCGGACGCTGGTCAGTTCGACGCCCACGCCATTCTCGCCAGCGCCTGCGGGCGCCCCAGCGAGGCCTTCGGGGTGATGTACGCGCGCTTCGATGGCGGCGAGCGTGCGCCGCGCCTGCCGAGCCCGCCGTATTTGTTCGTCAGCCGCATCGCCGCCGTCCACGGGCCGATCGGCCAGATGCGCGCCGGGGCGCGGGTGGTCGCCGAGTACGACGTCCCCGTCGACGCCTGGTATCTGGCCGCCCACGGCGCGCGCACCATGCCCTTTGCCGTGCTGCTGGAAGCCGCGCTGCAACCCTGTGGCTGGCTGGCCAGCTACGTCGGCTCGGCGCTGACGGCGGAGGGCGAACTCGGTTTCCGCAATCTGGACGGCAACGGCACGATGCACGCCGAGCTGTATGGCGGCGAGACGCTGGTCACCGAGGTTGAACTGACTGAGGTCTCCGCCAGCGCCGGCATGATCATCCAGAGCTTCCGGGTGGCTTGCCGTGTCGGCACACGGCCGGTCTACACGCTGAGCACGGTGTTTGGTTTCTTCCCGCCGGCGGCACTGGCCGCCCAGGCCGGTTTGCCGCCCGCCCCGACGCAGCAGGCCTTGCTGACCGCGGCCACCGGCGCCAGCGTCGCGCTCGACCAGTTGCCGGCCCGGCCGGGCCCGCGCCTACCCGGTCGCCAGCTGCGCATGATCGACCGCATCGAGGGCTGGTGGCCGCAGGGCGGTCGCGCCGGGCTGGGTGCCGTCCGCGCGGTCAAAGACATCGACCCGGGCGAGTGGTTCTTCCGCGCACACTTCTATCAGGATCCGGTGCAACCGGGCTCGCTGGGCCTGGAGGCAATGCTGCAGACGCTGGAATACGCGCTGCTGCAGATCCTCGGCGACCGCGACGCCAGCGCCCTGCGTTTCGAGGTCCTCGCCAGCGGCCAGCCGCACCGCTGGAAGTACCGCGGCCAGGTGCTTCCGCACCACCGGCAAGTGCACACCACCCTCGAACTCACCGCCCTCGACGACACCGGCACCCAGCTGCTCGCCCACGCCGACGCCAGCCTGTGGGTCGACGGACTACGCATCTACGAAGCCAACGGCCTCGCCATCCGCGTCCGCCCGATGGAGCGGTGAGGGCACGAGGGGAGAGCTGCGGCGCCTGCGCGGCACCGCCGCGCGCCGCAGCGAGCGCCCGGCGGCTATGCCGACGGGCCGGATCGAGGGCACGAGGGCACGAGGGCACGAAAAGGCCAGCAAGCTGTAGGGGCCGCGCACCGGAAGTCGGCGCTCCCGCGCTGCTGCTGGTCATTTGTGGGCCTCATGGCACCCCAGGCGCCGGTGGACCGGCGCCCTCCTCGAAGCCACGGCGCTCTTGCGTGCCCTCCGCTCTGCTTGCGCGTGCCCTCGTGCCCTCAAGCTCTTGCCCGCCAGCGACAGTTCAAGTCAATTAGGGTTAACATCCGCCCCCTTTTGCAGACCCTCCCAGGCTGTCCCAGCGCGCAATGGCTAAGAACTTACTGATCGTCGAGTCGCCGGCGAAGGTCAAGACCATCAACAAGGTGCTTGGCAAGGACTTCCAGGTGATGGCCTCTTACGGTCATGTCCGCGATCTGCCGAGCAAAGACGGCTCGGTCGATACCGAGCACGACTTCCAGATGGCCTACGAGGTGATCGACCGCAACGAGAAGCATGTCGACGCTATTGCCAAGGCGGCGCGGGCGGCGGAGGCCATTTATCTGGCCACCGACTTGGACCGCGAGGGGGAAGCGATCTCCTGGCACGTCCACGAGATCCTGCGCGAGAAAAAGCTGCTCGGCGAGAAGGCCATTCACCGCGTCACCTTCGCCGAGATCACGCCCAAGGCGATCAAGGAAGCGATTGCGCATCCGCGCACGCTGTCGCTGGACCTGATCAACGCCCAGCAGGCGCGCCGCGCGCTCGATTATCTGGTCGGCTTTAATCTGTCACCGCTGCTGTGGAAGAAAGTGCAGCGCGGCCTGTCCGCGGGTCGCGTGCAGAGCCCGGCGCTGCGCATGATCGTCGAGCGCGAGGAAGAGATCGAGCGCTTCGTGCCGCGCGAGTACTGGACCATCGAGGCCGACTGTCAGGCCGGCCAGAGCTTCGGCGCCAAGCTGAACGTGCTCGGCGGCAAGAAGCTCGACCAGTTCGATCTGAATGACGAGGCCAAAGCCACCGCCGCGCGCGAGCGCGTGCTGGCCGGCGCCCGCCTGCACGCCCCCAAGGGCGCGCTCAAGGTGGCCGACATCCAGCGCAAGGATCGTCAGCGCCGCGCCGCGCCGCCCTTCATCACCTCGACGCTGCAGCAGGAGGCCGCGCGCAAGCTCGGTTTTGGCACGCAGCGCACCATGCGCATCGCGCAGGGCCTGTACGAAGGCGTGGACGTGGGCGAGGGCGGTCAGATCGGTCTCATTACCTATATGCGTACCGATTCGGTGAGCCTGTCGAATGACGCACTGGCCGAATTGCGCCAAGTGATCGTGCGCGAGTTTGGGCAGGACAAGCTGCCGCCGGCGCCGCAGTACTACAAATCCAAGAGCAAAAACGCGCAGGAAGCGCATGAGGCGATCCGCCCGACCAGCGCGCTGCGCACGCCGGCCTCGATTGCCAAGTACCTGACGCCCGATCAGCTCAAGCTGTACGAACTGATCTGGAAGCGCACGGTGGCCTGCCAGATGAAGCCGGCGCTGCTGAATACGGTCAGCGTGGACCTCGAAGCCGGCAAGGGCGATCTGCTGCGCGCCAGCGGCACCACGGTGGTCGATCCTGGCTTCCTGGCGGTGTACGAGGAAGGTCGCGATCAGAAGAACGAGGACGACGAAGGTGGCTCGAAACTGCCGGCGCTGGAGATCGGCCAGCTGGTCGATCTGAACGAGCTGCGCGCCGAACAGCACTTCACCGAGCCGCCGCCGCGCTATTCCGAGGCCAGTCTGGTGAAGGCGCTGGAGGAATACGGCATCGGCCGGCCGTCCACCTACGCCAGCATCATCCAGGTGCTGCTGGCGCGCGAGTACGTGACGCTGGAGCAGAAGCGCTTCCAGCCGACCGACGTGGGTCGCGTGGTCGCCAAGTTCCTGTCGGGCCACTTCACGCAGTACGTGGACTACGAGTTCACCGCGCGGCTGGAAGACGAGCTCGATGCCGTCGCCCGCGGCGAGAAGGACTGGGTGCCGGTACTGCGCGAGTTCTGGGTGCCGTTCAAGGCCCTGGTCGAAGACAAGGACAGCTCGGTCACCCGCGCCGAAGTCACCCAGGGCCGCGTGCTCGGCAGCGATCCGAAAACCGGCAAGGAAGTCTCCGTGCGCCTCGGGCGCTATGGGCCTTTCGTGCAGATCGGCGTCAAGGAAGACGAGGACAAGCCGCGCTTTGCCTCGCTCAAGGCTGGTCAGAAGATGGACAGCATCACGCTGCCCGAGGCGCTCAAGCTGTTCGAGCTGCCGCGTCAGCTCGGCGAGGACGCCGACGGCGAGGCGGTCAGCGTCGGCATCGGGCGCTTCGGGCCCTTCGTCAAGGCCGGCAGCACGTATGCCTCGATCCCGGCGGGCGTCGATCCCCATGAGATCGAGCTCGATGCCGCGGTGGAACTGATCCGCGCCAAGCGCGAGGCGGCGGCCAACAAGGTCATCGCCAGCTTCCAGAACGGCGCCATCCAGGTGCTGCGCGGCAAGTTCGGTCCCTACATCACCGACGGCAGCAAGAACGGCCGCATTCCCAAGGACGTGGCACCGGAGGATCTGAGCGAGGCCGACTGCGTCGCCATCCTCGCCAGCGCGCCGGCCAAGGCCGCCGGCAAGGGCCGCTTTGGCCGCAAGACCGGCAAGGACAGCGCCAAGCCGGTCAAGGAAAAGGTCGCCAAGGCGCCCGCGGAGAAGGCCGCCAAGAAACCGGCTGCCAAAAAGGCCACGGCTGCCAAGAAGGCACCGGCGAAGAAGGCTGCAGCCGCGAAGCCGGCCGCGCGCCCGGCCGCCAAAGCTGCCGCGGTGAAGAAGGCCAAGGCCGCCTGAGGCAATCGGCGTCCCGCGCGACGCCGGCTGCCAGCTGAACGCGCAGGGCGCCGCGCGCGCCGGCTGCGCGGGCCATTTGCCATAGTGGCCGCGTCCCGCCGCCGGAGTGCCCGCGATGAGCGAGTTCGACGTACTGCTGCGTTTTGCTGCGCTGGTACTGAGCACGGTGCTGGCGCTCAGCGGATTCCTCTACGCCAGCCGCGCCTGGATCGCCTGGCAGCGACGTCAGGGCGAATGCGCGCTGACCGCGCTGGGCCCGTGGACCCCGCCGCGCTTGCTGATGTTGCTCGCGCAGAGTTGGCAGCAGCAGGGCTATCGCCTGCTGGATGCGCCCGGCAGCACCGTCATGCGCGTGGACGCGCGCGGACAGCTGCTGTGGGTCGCCACCGCCACGGCGCACGGTGATCGCCTGCTGGCGCAGGGACAGGCGCTGGCGCATCGCGCCGCCGCCCACGGTGCGCACGCCGTGTTGGCTTGTGCGCAGCCTTTGGATGGCTGGGACGAACGCCGGCTGCGCGCGGCCGGGGTGCGCGTGCTCGGGCCCGCCGCGCTGTGGTCGCTGATCGGCGCCACGCTGGAGCCGGGCGAGCAGCAGCGCGCGGCGCGCGCGCTGGCGCGCGGACGGCGCTGGCAGGTGTCGCTGCCGACCACGCTGGCCTGCCTCAGCCTGCTGTGCGCCAGCGTGTTGCTGGGCGGCTTTGGCTGGGGCCCGGATTTGCTGCCCGCGCCCTGGCGCACGCGCGAGCTGCAGCAGGCCGGCAGCAGCGCCGGCTGCATGGCTGCGGGAGAACGCAGCACGCAGGGTTTCGAAAGCCTGGCCGCACCGCCTTGCCCCGCCGATTGAGCGAGCGCTCAGCGCGGGATGCGTTGCAGGCGCGTGCTGTCGACGCCGAGCGCCTGCAGGCGCGCCAGCGCCGCGGCGTAGCTCTCGTCATCCAGTTGCGGTGAGCGCGCATACACCCAGGCCAGCTCCGCATCCGGCGTGGCAATCAATGCCAACTGATAATCGGCATCAACTTCGACCACCCAGAACTCGGTGCTGAACGGCCAGATGAAGCGCGCCTTCCAGCGCGCGCCGCTGCTATCGAGCGGCCAGGCCACGCCTTCCCAACGCTGCTCCGGGCCGTCCAGGGTGTCGCGGAAATAGTAGAGGTCGTCGACCCGGCCATCGGCACGCGCCACGTACTCCACGCGCGTCGCCACCTTGCCGCGCTCGGGCCAGTAGGGAATGTGGGCGATGATGTGCCACGTGCCGAGGAAGCGCTGCGTGTCGACCGCCGCCGCCGGCTGCAGCGTCTGGGATGTCCGCAGCGGGGCACCGGCACAGCTGACCAAGGCCAGGGCCAGCGACAGCCACAGCAGAGCTCGAATCTTGCGCATGGGGCAACTCCTTTGGGGAGGCCCAGCCTGACAGGCGGGATGTCAAGGTAGCCGGAAGTTCAAGTGAAGCGGTCCGCCGGTGGCGTGCACTATGCTCCGCCGCGGTCACGAGAGTCCGATCATGCTGAGTTCGCCCGCGGTAATCCTGGTCATCGCCATGCTGGTCCTCGGCAAGCTGTACAGCTACACGCGGCTGCTGCCGAGCAATACGCCCGAGGTCATCAACAAGCTGGTGATCTGGGTGTTCCTGCCGGCGCTGGTGCTCAAAGCGACGGCCGGACTGACGCTGCGCGCAGAACTGATGCTGCTGGTGCTGACCCCCTGGCTGCTGGCGGCGTGCACGCTGGCGCTGGTCTGGCTGCTGGCGCGGCTGTGCCGGTGGCCGCGACCGGTGGTCGGCTGCCTGCTGCTGTGCGTGGCGCTCGGCAACACCGCCTTCCTCGGCTACCCGCTGGTGGAAGCCGTGTTGGGCCACGACGCGCTGCCCTATGCCGTGGTGTACGACCAGCTCGGGTCCTTTCTGCTGCTCAGCAGCTTCGGGCTGGTCGTGGTCGCGGTCTACAGCGGCGGCGCGCGGCCCAGCGTCGGCGTGATCGTGCACAAGGTGCTGACCTTTCCCTCCTTCGGGGCGCTGCTGATCGGCCTGCTGCCGTGGACGCGACCGGCGCTGCTGGAAGGCTTGATCCAGACGCTGGCCGGTTTGCTGGTGCCGATGGCGATGTTTGCCGTCGGCATGCAGCTGAAACTGGTGCCCTCGCGCGCCTACGCCGGCGCGACCGCCGCCGGCCTCGGGCTGAAGCTGCTGGTGCTGCCGGCGATCGCCTGGCTGGCCGCCAACGCCGCCGGTGCCGAGGCCGACATCGTGCGCGTCAGCACGCTGCAGTCGGCAATGCCGGCGATGATCACCGCCGGCGCGCTCGCCACCGACGCCCGCTTGGCCCCGGAACTGGCTGCCGCATTGGTCGGCTACGGCATCCTGATTGCATTGCTGTGGCTGCCGCTGCTGGCCAGTTGGATGTAGAGGGCTGGGAAACGCTTGCCCGACATGGGTGGGGCATAAGCGGGGCAAGGGGCGGGGGTCAGGGGACCAGCAATGCGGCGGCTGCGTTGCGCCGTCGCCAGTTTGTAGACCGAGCAAGCCGGCCGAAGACACGCTTGCTCGACCAGCAAACCGTACCCGCGACAGTGCCCGGCAAGCACTGCAGTGCACATCCCCCGCCCCCCGCCCCTTGCCCCGCTTCTGCTTCCCCAGCTACAGCCCCATGCCCTGTCCCACACCCAGCAGGGTCGCTACACCGAGGGCAGCAAAGATCGCGGCCGCGATGCGGTGCACCAATTCGACCGGCATCCGTCCGGCAATGCGATCACCCAGCAACACGGCCGGCACATTGGCGATCATCATGCCGAGCGTGGTCCCGGCTACCACCGCATAGAAGGCCTGGTACTTGGCCGCCAGCGCAATCGTCGCAATCTGCGTCTTGTCGCCCATCTCGGCCAAGAAGAAGGTGATGATCGTGGTCAGCAGCACGCCATGGCCGGGACGATCGGCGGCATCGGCATCGATCTGGTCGGGGATCAGCATCCACGCCGCCATCGCGATGAAGCCCAGCCCAAGGATCCAGCGCAAGGTCAGCGGGCTCAGCCAGTGCGTGAGGTAGTGACCCAGCGCGCCGGCACCGGCGTGATTGACGAGGGTGGCGATCAGAATGCCGGCGATGATCGGCAGCGGCCGACGAAAACGCGCGGCGAGGATGAAGGCCAGCAACTGGGTCTTGTCGCCGATTTCCGCCAGCGCGACGATCCCGGTCGAGATGAGCAAAGCTTCCATGAATCAGGGTCTCCGGGCCGAAGGCTGCGCAATGACCACGCCGCGCCTCCGGCCCGCAGAGACGGCGTGGTCAAAGGTCTGGCCAATTCCCGCGAGCGCGGGCAGCGTGGGCGCCATGGCACGAGGCCAAGTCTGTTGGCGCACACCCCGGTGAGGACCCGGGCGGCTACTCCCCAATGACCGGCGCAGACTAGCACGCCTGCCACCGCGGCCGGCGCCGCCATCGGTAACGCATGGTTCCACGACTGCGCCGCGACTGATGCGCGCCCGTCTCCGGCGCCGCGCGCTTGGGAACCTCTTGCCCAACATGCGGTGTGAAGCAGAAGCGGGGCGGGGGGCGGGGGCGGGGGACCAACCATGCGGCGCCTGCGTTGCGCTTCCCGCGTCCCGCATCCCGGGTCCCGGGTCCCGGGTCCCGGGTCCCGGGTCCCGGGTCCCGCGCACCCATGTTTGGCAACAGTCCCTGTCTCGCCTCTGGCGCGCTTACTCGGGCGGCAAACAGGAACCTGCGACAGTGCTCGGAAGCGCGGCTGTGTTGCGCTTCCCGCGTCCCGCATCCCGCATCCCGGGTCCCGGGTCCCGGGTCCCGCGCACCCATGTTTGGCAACAGTCCCTGTCTCGCCTCTGGCGCGCTTACTCGGGCGGCAAACAGGTACCCGCGACGGTGCTCGGAAGCGCGGCAGTGCTGGTCCCCCGCCCCTTGACCCCCGCCCCGCTTTCGCCCCTCCGCACCCAGGTTTGCCAAGAGGTTCCCTTGGCGCCAGCCATCGGCGCGTCACTTTGCGCACGCCAGCGCTCGCCACGCTCTTGAAAGCCCTTGAAGCCGCCCCCAGAAAGGGGCCCGTCGCGCGCTGGGCGGGTATCCGTGAACCTGGCGCGGCACCACAATCGTTAGTCAACTCCTTGATTTACTTAGTCAGAGGCCATTAGCCATGAAAATTCGTCCTTTGCACGACCGTGTGATCGTCAAGCGTATGGAAGAAGAGCGCGTCAGCGCCGGCGGCATCGTCATTCCTGATTCCGCCACCGAGAAGCCGATGCGCGGCAAGATCATCGCTGCTGGCAACGGCAAGATTCTGGAGAACGGCAATGTGCGCCCGATCGCCGTCAAGGCGGGCGACACCGTGCTGTTCGGCAAGTACAGCGGCACCGAGATCAAGGTCGACGGCGAAGAACTGCTGTTCATGCGCGAAGAAGACATCCTGGGCGTGATCGAAGCCTGAGCGCGCCGCCGGCGGCCCTGCGCCGCCGCAAAGCGCTTGGCCGGTTCCCCGTTTTCCTTTTTCCCTTTCCCATTTTCCAAGGATTACTCAAATGGCTGCCAAAGAAGTCCGTTTCTCCGAAGACGCTCGTGCGCGCATGGTCAAGGGCGTCAACGTCCTCGCCAATGCGGTCAAAGTGACCCTCGGCCCGAAGGGCCGCAACGTCGTGCTCGAGAAGAGCTTCGGAGCCCCGACGATCACCAAGGACGGCGTGTCCGTCGCCAAGGAGATCGAACTGGCTGACAAGTTCGAAAACATGGGCGCGCAGATGGTCAAGGAAGTTGCTTCCAAGACCTCCGATGTGGCCGGCGACGGCACCACCACCGCCACCGTGCTGGCGCAGGCGCTGATCCGCGAGGGCATGAAGGCGGTCGCCGCCGGCATGAACCCGATGGACCTGAAGCGCGGCATCGACAAGGCCGTGGCCGCTGCCGTCGAGCAGCTGAAGGCGATCAGCAAGCCGTGCAAGGACGACAAGGAAATCGCCCAGGTCGGCACCATCTCCGCCAACAGCGACGCCGAGATCGGCACCATCATCGCCGATGCGATGAAGAAGGTCGGCAAGGAAGGCGTGATCACGGTCGAGGAAGGCTCGGGCCTGAACAATGAACTCGACGTCGTCGAGGGCATGCAGTTCGATCGCGGCTACCTGTCGCCGTATTTCATCAACAACCAGCAGACCATGAAGGCCGAGCTGGAGAGCCCGTTCATCCTGCTGCACGACAAGAAGATCTCCAACGTGCGCGAGCTGCTGCCGGTGCTGGAAGCCGTCGCCAAGGCCGGCAAGCCGCTGCTGATCGTCGCCGAGGAAGTGGAAGGCGAAGCGCTGGCCACGCTGGTGGTCAACACCATCCGCGGCATCGTCAAGGTGTGCGCCGTGAAGGCCCCGGGCTTCGGTGATCGTCGCAAGGCGATGCTGGAAGACATGGCCATCCTGACCGGCGGCCAGGTTATCAGCGAGGAAGTCGGCCTGTCGCTGGAGAAGGCCACGCTGAAGGATCTCGGCACCGCCAAGCGCGTGGTGGTCGAGAAGGAAAACACCACGATCATCGACGGCGCCGGCAAGGAAGACACCATCAAGGCCCGCATCGACCAGATCAAGAAGCAGGTCGAAGAGACCAGCAGCGACTACGACCGTGAGAAGCTGCAGGAGCGCGTGGCCAAGCTGGCCGGCGGCGTGGCGGTGATCAAGGTCGGCGCCGCGACCGAAGTCGAGATGAAGGAAAAGAAGGCGCGCGTCGAAGACGCCCTGCACGCCACCCGTGCGGCGGTGGAAGAAGGCATCGTTCCGGGCGGCGGCGTGGCCCTGGTGCGCGGTCTGGACGCGGTGCGCAAGCTCAAGGGCGCCAACGAAGACCAGAACCACGGCATCTCGATCGCCGCGCGCGCGATGGAAGCGCCGCTGCGTGAAATCGCCACCAACAGCGGCGACGAGCCGTCGGTGGTGCTGAACAAGGTCGCCGAAGGCACCGGCAACTACGGCTACAACGCCGCCACCGGCGAGTACGGCGACATGGTCGAGATGGGCATCCTGGACCCGACCAAGGTCACCCGCTACGCGCTGCAGAACGCGGCTTCGATCGCCGGACTGATGATCACGACCGAGTGCATGGTCGCCGAACTGCCGAAGAAGGAAGCGGCGGGCGGCGGTCATGGCGGTCATGACCACGGCGGCGGCATGGGCGGCATGGACTTCTAAGTCCGGCCTTTCCAGGCACGCAGTCCCCGAAGCCCCGCCCCGTGCGGGGCTTCGTCTTTTGCGCGGGCGGCAAATCTATACTCGTGCTTCTTTGTCTTTGGCCTGCGCTCCATGCCCCTTCGTCCCGAACTGCGTACCCTGTGTGCCGCGATCCTGATGGCGCTGTCCGCCGGCGCACTCGCCGACGCCGCGCCGGCACCGGCCGAGGCCAGTGATGAGGTCAGCGTCGAGGACATCCGCGTGTTCACCGCGGTGTTCCGCGAGGTCCAGCGCTCCTACGTCGAGCCGGTCAGCGCCGAGCAGCTGATGAAGTCGGCGATCCGCGGCCTGCTGATGGATCTGGACCCGCACAGCGCCTATCTGCAGAAATCCGATCTGCAGGAACTCACCGACGACACCGCGGGCCAGTACGGCGGCCTCGGCGTGGAAGTGCAGATACGCGGCGGCCAGCTGACCGTGATCGCGCCCATCGATGAGTCGCCGGCCGCGCGCGCTGGCATCCAGCCCGGCGATGTGATCACCCGCATCGACAACATCCCGGTCGAATCCGACAACGCCGATGTCGCCATCGACCGCATGCGCGGGCAACCGGGCACCGAGATCAGCATCACCGTGATGCGCGCCGGCCAGGCGCCGTTCGACCTCAAGCTCAAGCGCGAGATCATCGAGGTGACCGATGTGCGCGCCCGCCTGCTGGCGCCCGGTTTTGGCTATGTGCGCATCGCCGCCTTCCAGAACAACACCGGCGAGACCGTCGCCAAACGCATAGCGGGCCTGATCAAGCCAGACCAGCCGCTGCAGGGGCTGGTCATCGATCTGCGCAGCAATCCGGGCGGCCTGCTCGATGCCGCCGTCGAGGTCAGCGATCTGTTTCTGGAGGATGGCCTGATCGTCAGCACCAAGGGTCGCGTGGCGCTGGCCGCCGCCGAATACAAGGCGACGCCGGGCGATGTGCTGCAGGGCGCGCCGCTGGTGATCCTGGTGGATGGCGGCTCGGCCTCGGCCAGCGAGATCGTCGCCGGCGCCCTGCAGGACCGCAAGCGCGCCTTGATCCTGGGCCAGCGCAGCTTTGGCAAGGGCTCGGTGCAATCGGTGCTGCCGCTGGAAAGCGGCGAAGCCATCAAGCTGACCACGGCGCTGTACTACACGCCCTCGGGTCGTTCGATCCAGGCCGAGGGCATCACGCCCGACGTCGAATTGCAGGCCGCCGAACTGCGGCCGATCACGCCGCCGGTGGCCTATGTGACCGAGGCCGATCTGCCAGGACATCTGAACAACGGCAACGGCAAACCCGACAAGAACAGCAGCGCCACCGCAGCGGCCAGCGCCGACGCCGGCCAGGACTTCGTGCTGCAGGAAGCGCTGAACATCCTGCGTGCGCTGGCGCGCTGGAAGAGCTGATCAGCCCTGACGCTGCGGCGGCAAGGGCAGCGGGATCACCTTGTCGCCACTGGCGCCATCGCGGATCGCCGCGGTACCGCGTTCGGCCACTTCCTCGATGCGCACGATGCTCTGTATCGGCAGATGCAGCACGCGCGTGCGCTGAAACTCCTCGCGCAGCCGCTCCTCGGTGGGATCGACCAGCAGGCTGTCACGCGGGGCGAATTCCAGCTCCGACACGCAGGTAAAGCCCCACAGCTCACTCGAACTGACCTTGCGGGCGTAGATCTCGTAGACCTTGCCGTGGTTCAGAAACACGACCTTGTAGATCGACTTCACGGACGACATCGCAGCGCGCACCTCGGGGTCAGAGCGCGCAGTGTGCCAAAGCGGGGGTGAACGCGCAGCTAGTGTGGTGTTCCGCAGCTACGTTGAACTACCGAACGCCAAGTGGGCGGTCGCCAGAAACAGCGAAGGGCGGGTTTCCCCGCCCTCCGTCTTGCCGCACAGCAGCGCCAGACTCAGTTCTGGAACGGCGTGTTCTCGGCAAAGTACTCGTGGTTGTCAGCGTTGGAGATCGCGCGCGTCGGGTTGCTGGTCGCCAGGCTCTTCGCCGCCGACTGGCCGTAGGCGTAGTCCTGCGTACCACCGTTGACGGTGAAGTGGCTCATCTCATGGATGATCGTGCCACCGCGCGAGTCGGTGCCGGCGTTGGCGGCCGACCAGAAGGCGTTGCACAGGTGGATGATGTACGGCTGATTCGGATAGACGTAGGCGAAGGCGCTGGCGCTCGACGGCGTGCAGTAGCAGTCGTAGGTCACCGCACCATTGTTCAGCGCGTTGTTGATCTTGGTGTAGTGATCCTTGACCGTGGCATAGCGGCTGGAGGTGTAGCTGCCGAACCAGGTGGTGTAGCGCGCGCCGCGCGTACCGGCATTCAGATAGCTCAGCGAGTTGGATGCATAGCTCTTGGCCTGCGTGTGCGCGCTGGCGAGCTGCGTCTGACGCGTGGACGAGCAGCTGGCATAGCTGACCGCCTTGACCGCCGCGACCGGGCCCGACACCGTGCCCAGCTGCTGGTAGTAGCTGGGCGAGCGACCGAGGGAGTAGATCGACACCGCGTCGGCATCCAACTGCGAACCACCCAGATCCTCGACGTGGCCGCTCTTCAGGTCTTCAGCCATCAGGTACGAGAGCTGGCCCTCGAAATTGACGGTGTAGGCGCCTGCCTGCGTCATTTCGTAGGAGGCCGCCAGATTCACGTCGGCAGACAAGGTCTGGCCCGGCGCGATCTTGACGAAATCCTTGGCTTCCGGATGGCCCCAATGGACGATCTTGTCCATGTAGCGCACCGGCTTGCCGTTCTGGCTGACTTCGAAGATCGAGCGCGACAGGCCGTCGAGCGGGGTTTCCCAGCGCAGCACGTACACGGCTTCATTGGAGGTGTTGGTGATCTGCCAACGCACGGACTCCGTGGGCATCGACTTGTTCGATTGCGCCACCAGTTCCACCGACAGCGGATTGCCCGCCGCCCACGCACTGCCTACGCCAGCCAGCAACAACGCACCCACCACCGCACGAAGACTGCACTTCATAGATAGATCCCCAGTAGAAAGATGACCGTTCACCGAACGGAACCCGCGTCGGCATCCCCATGCCGAACTGCGAGCGGGCATTTTCAGCTTAGGTTCAGAGAAGTCAACGTTACACCGTATCAATTGGAGGCTGAACAAAGCCTTCAATGTTGTTACATTTTGCAAACTCCATCAGATCGCGGATCACACTGCGACCGTAGGAGGAGTTCCAGCTCTTCGGATCCCACACGGTCAGCGGCGGGCCGAGCTCGGCCACCAGATCGATGTCGATCGGGCACAGGCCCGGGCGCGGCGCCGGGCGTACGCGCCCGAGACTCGCTTCGATCGCCCGCAAGCGTTGTTTGAGTTCTGTCGGCGGCAGCGCCGTGGCGATCAGCACGGCCTGATTCAGATACGGCGGGGCGCCATCGTCGTGGATCGGCGCGCTCTGCAGGCAAGCCGACGCTGCCAGCAACTCGAACTGCTGCTGCAACTGCTCGCGCGCGGCAGCCAGCTGGCCCGCGGCCTGCTCATTGCTGCCCAGCACCAGCAACTGCAGCGCCGAGGCGCCGTCAGTCGTTGAGTCGGTCTTCATCGGCCTGGGCGCGCGCGATCTCGTCACGGTCGAGCTCGACCCGCACCGCGATCTCCGCCGGCAACCAGCCGGCAATGTGCTTCCACGCGGTGATCGACAGACTGCGCAGCGGAAACACGCGCATCAACTCGCCGCCCAACTGGTGAGTGTAGCGCTCCAGCAGTTCGTGCGCGTGCTGGCGCGAGTACTCGCGCACGCGGCCGCAGACCGCATCGTAGTCCACGGTGTCGGCGAGTTCGTCACTGCGCGCCGCCTGCCGCGCGTCCAGGCGCAGCTCCAGATCCAGCCGCAGCGTCTGCGGCGCCAGCTTCTCGTGTGCATAGACGCCGATCAGCGTCTCTACCTTGAGATTCTTGATCAGGATCGTCGTCAAGCTCATCCGGACATCTCCGCAGGCGGATACAGGCTGGCCAGATCGCGTCTGGGCGTCGCGCGGATCACCGCATCCTCGCGTTCACCGGCGGCCAGACGCAAGGCGCCAGCGAGCGCGATCATCGCACCGTTGTCGGTGCAGAAGGCGGGCCGCGGAAAGTAGACGCTGGCGCCGCGCTTGGCGAGACCGACGTGCAGACGCTCACGCAGTCGCACATTGGCACCGACGCCGCCCGCGACGACCAGTCGCTGACGCCCGCTCTCATCCAGCGCGCGCAGGCACTTCCACACCAGGGTGTCGACCACCGCTTCCTCAAAGCCGCGCGCAATGTCGGCGTGGCGGCTTGCGTCCGGCTGCGCCTGGACCGCGAGCAGCACCTGCGTCTTCAATCCGCTGAAGCTGAAATCCAGCGTCGGCCGATCGGTCATCGGCCGCGAGAAGCGAAAGGCCTTGGGATCGCCGGACTCCGCCAGCCGCGCCAGCGCGGGGCCACCTGGATAGCCGAGGCCCAGCAGCTTGGCGGTCTTGTCGAAGGCCTCGCCGGCGGCGTCATCGAGGGTGTCGCCCAGCAAGCTGTAGCGCCCGATGCCCTGCACATCCATCAACAGACTGTGGCCGCCGCTGACGATCAGCGCGACAAAGGGAAAGGCCGGGGCCGGCGTCTCCAGCAGCGGGGCCAGCAGATGACCTTCCAGGTGATGCACGCCGAGCGCCGGAATCGCCAGCGACCAGGCCAGCGTCTTGGCCAGCGTGGCGCCCGTCAACAGCGCGCCGATCAGGCCCGGGCCCTCGGTATAGGCGATGCCGTCAAGGTCGCGGCGGGTCAGCTCGGCCTCTGCAAGCACTTGATCGATCAGGGGAAGCAGGCGATGGATATGATCGCGCGAGGCCAACTCCGGCACCACGCCGCCATACTGCTGATGCAGCGCCGCCTGCGTGTGCAAAGCGTGCGCGCGCAGGCCGTGCTCGGTGTCATAGACCGCCACACCGGTCTCGTCGCAGCTGGTTTCGATGCCAAGTACACGCATGCTTTGATCGTTCAGGCAAATCCGGGTTATGATTGTGGGCTCGCTCGGCGCCAAGCGCCAGTCGGTGACAACTCGGAGTATCCATGCCCAACGTTAAAGTCCGCGAAAACGAACCCTTTGAGTTTGCCCTGCGCCGCTTCAAGCGCTCGTGCGAAAAGGCCGGTGTGCTCAGCGAAGTGCGCCGCCGTGAGTTCTATGAAAAGCCGACCCAGGAGCGCAAGCGCAAGCTCGCGGCTGCGGTCAAGCGCAATCTGCGTCGCGTCTCGCGCGACGTGACCAAGCGTCAGCGCATGTATTGAGCACCGGCCTGGCGCGCCCGCGCCGGGTCCTGTCATGCGACTCCGAGCGCCGCCTGCAGGCTGACTGCAGGTGGCTGTCGTCGTTTTCCAGGAGACACACGATGAGCCTCAAAGCCCGCTTGATGGACGACGTCAAGGCCGCCATGAAGGGCGGCGACAAGGACCGTCTGGCCACGCTGCGCCTGATTCAGGCCGCGATCAAACAGGTCGAGATCGACACCCGCAGCACCGGGGATCGACCGGAGCTCGGCGATGCCGAAGTGCTCGCGGTCATGGAAAAGATGCTCAAGCAGCGGCGCGATTCGATCCAGCAGTTCGAGTCCGCCGGCCGCCAGGATCTGGCCGACAAGGAAAAATCCGAAGTCGCCGTGATCGAAACCTACATGCCCTCGCGCATGAGCGAGGCCGAGATCGATGATCTGGTACGCGCGGTGATCGCCGAGACCGGCGCCGTAGGCGTCAAGGATCTGGGCAAGGTGATGGCGGCGGTCAAGCCGCGTGCGGCGGGCAAGGCCGACATGCAGCTCGTCAGTGCGCGCGTGAAGGCGCTGCTCGGCTGAACCCTGGCAGCCGGCCACGGCCGGCTGCTCACCGTCGCGTCCATACGCCGCCGTCCAGACGCTTGCGGCGGTCGCGTTGTATCCTGCCGCGCTCTTTGAATCCGGCCCGCCGATGAATCCAGCCTTTCTCGACTTCGAACAGCCGATCGCAGAACTGGAAGCGAAAATCCAGGAGCTGCGCTATGCCAGTCAGGGCAACGCGCTGAACATCGAGGAGGAGATCGGCCGGCTCAAGGACAAGTGCCGGATCAAGACCGAGGCGATCTTCGCCAATCTCTCGCCCTGGCAGATCGCCCAGCTGGCGCGCCATCCGCTGCGTCCGCACACGGTCGACTACCTGCCGCTGGTGTTCGATGAGTTCCACGAACTCAAGGGTGATCGCCATTACGCCGACGATCCGGCGATCATCGGCGGGCTGGCGCGGATCGCCGGTCGCCCGGTGATGTTCATCGGTCAGGAGAAGGGGCGCGACACCAAGGAGAAGGTGCGCCGCAACTTCGGCATGCCGCGTCCGGAAGGCTACCGCAAGGCGCAGCGCCTGCTGCGCATGGCCGAGCGCTTCGGCCTGCCGGTGCTGACCTTCATCGACACCATGGGCGCCTATCCGGGCGTAGGCGCGGAAGAGCGCGGCCAGTCCGAAGCGATCGCCACCAGTCTGGAAATCATGGCCGAACTGCGCGTGCCGATCGTCTGCACGGTGATCGGGGAAGGCGGCTCGGGTGGCGCACTGGCGATCGGCGTCGGCGATCGCACACTGATGCTGGAATACGCGATTTATTCCGTCATTTCCCCGGAAGGCTGCGCCTCCATCTTGTTCAAGAGCGCCGAGCGCGCGCGCGAAGCGGCTGATGCGCTCGGCATCACCTCGGCCCGGCTGCTGCAGCAGGGTTTGATCGATCAAGTCATCGCCGAACCGCTCGGTGGCGCTCATCGCGACCTGACGGCGATGGCGGCCGCGCTCAAAGATGCGTTGCTGCGTCAGCTGGACGCGCTCGAGCGCATCGAAACCGGCAGTTTGGTCGAAGCCCGCTACCGGCGGCTGCGCGCCTACGGCTCGCAGCGCACGGAATAGCCCGCTTCACTCGGCGGCCATCGGCCCTGCGGCACACTGCCCGCCCGGCTTGTGCACCACGCGCACCTACTCTCTGCTGGAAGTCTCATGAGCACTGATGCACTTGCACTGGCCGAACGCCAGTTTCTGTCCCAGGGCCTGTCGCTCAGCGCGGTCGAAACCGCCCTGGGTCAGCTGCTCGGCCCTGGCGTCGACAGCGCCGATCTGTATTTCCAGCACACCCGCCACGAGGGCTGGGGGCTGGAGGACGGCATCGTCAAAGAGGGCTCGCACAGCATCGAGCAGGGCGTGGGCGTGCGCGCGGTGTCTGGCGAGAAAGTCGGCTTCGCCTACTCTGACGAGATCGACGGCAGCGCGCTGCTGGAAGCCTCGGCGAGCGCGCGCGCGATCGCCCGCAGCGGCCAGCATGGCACGCAGGCGCCGCTGGTCAGCCGGCCGACACGCGCCTTGTACGCGGCGGTGGACCCGATCGACACCCTGGGCGCGGAAGCCAAGGTCGCGCTGCTCAAAGAGATCGACGCCTACACGCGCTCACTGGATCCGCGCGTGCATCAGGTGATGGTGAGTCTGTCGGCCGAGGCCGACACCGTGCTGATCGCGCAGAGCGACGGCACGCTTGCGGCCGATGTGCGCCCATTGGTGCAGTTCCGCGTCCAGGTGATCGCCGAACAGAACGGTCGCCGCGAGTCCGGTTTCTCTGGCGGCGGCGGTCGGCGCTCGCTGGCTGAGTACCTGAGTGGCGATGTGCCGCGGGCGCATGCGCGCGAGGCGGTACGCCAGGCGCTCGTCAATCTGGAATCGATCCCGGCGCCGGCCGGCAGCATGACCGTGGTGCTGGGCTCGGGCTGGCCAGGGGTGCTGCTGCACGAGGCCATCGGCCATGGTTTGGAAGGCGACTTCAATCGCAAAGGCACCAGCGCCTTCTCCGGGCGCATTGGTCAGCGGGTGGCGCACCCGCTGGTGACGGTGGTCGACGACGGCACTCTGCCCGACCGCCGCGGTTCGCTCAGCGTCGATGACGAGGGCACGCCCAGTCAGTGCACCGTGCTGATCGAGAACGGCATCCTCCAGGGCTACCTGATGGACAAGCTCAATGCGCGCCTAATGGGCACGCGCAGCACCGGCAACGGTCGCCGCGAATCCTTCGCCCACCTGCCGATGCCGCGCATGACCAACACCTATATGCGCCCCGGCCCGCACGAGCGCGAAGAGATCCTGCGCTCGGTGAAAAAGGGCCTGTACGCGGTCAACTTCGGTGGCGGCCAGGTGGACATCACCAGCGGCAAGTTCGTGTTCTCCGCCTCCGAGGCCTATCTGATCGAGGACGGGCGCATCACCGCGCCGGTGAAGGGCGCCACGCTGATCGGCAATGGACCGGACGTGCTGACACGCGTGTCGATGGTGGGCAACGATCTCGAGCTCGATCAGGGCGTCGGCGTCTGCGGCAAGGAAGGCCAGAGCGTGCCGGTCGGCGTCGGCCAGCCCACGCTGCGCGTGGATGGATTGACCGTAGGCGGCACGCAGGGGCACTGACGGTAGCGCGTGCGTATCGTGAGCGCGTAGTAGGAGCAAAAAGCGGGGCGGGGGGCAGGGGTCAGGGGACCAGCCGTGCGGCGACTGCGCTGCGTTGTCGCCAGTTTGCAGAACGCGTCAGAGCGCCGGAGGCCAGGCACGGATTCTGGCCGTCGTTCAGCGCGCCAGCGTCCACAGACGCTGGCTCAGATCCAGCTCCCGTCCCAAGGCCGCCGAACCGCCGCGCCCTCGAAGTAACCCGACTGCTGCCACAGCACCCAATTGGCCGTGAAGCTGACCGCCCCCGCCAACTGCCAAGCGTAGTCACGGAGTTCGTCGTGCGCCAGCAAGTACGCTGCTGCGACGGTGGTGGCGACGAAGGTCAGATAGGCCGCCGGCCACAGCCGCCGTGCGCGACGGCCGTAGAAGCTGAGCAAGTCGAAGCGACCGGCCTCCAGATCGCGCCGGATGATCGACGTGATCAGGAATCCGGACACCACGAAGAACACGTCCACCCCGAGGTAGCCGGCCTGCAGCCCGGGCAGCACACCGGCGTGGTGGAACAGCACCAACAGCACGGCATAACCCCGCAGGGCCTGGATGTCCGCACGCAGCGCGGTCGATGCCTTCATCCCGCGACCGCCTCACTCCTGCAGCACACGTCCAAGCTCGCAGCGCTCCCCCGGCAGCCTACACGGTCGGCCAGAGCCGCTCGGCGTGGAGACTAGCGCAGCGCCGCGTTGAGTTTGGCCAGCGCCGCGCTGCCGGGGCACAGATCCGCCGGGCCGAGCTGGTTGAGCGGCGTTTCGGTGGTGCCTAGATGCTGATGGAAGTCCACCGCCTCCGGGTCCACGTACAGCAGGCCGGTGACCACCTCGCCCTGCGCATGGTGGCGTGCGATGAAGTTCATCGCGCCGATGCGGTCGCGCGGGTCGTAATCGGCGTGGGTTTTGCGCAAGCGCAGGACCGAGCCATCGTGCTGGGCGACCTCGATCAGCGTGCCATCCGCCTGTTCGATCTCGATCGGCGCACGACCTTCGATGACATCCAGGCGGTTGACCGCATCGTTGTGCTCGCGCACGTAGTCGTAGCTCTTGGTGCTGCCGGCGTGGTTGTTGAACGCCACGCAAGGGCTGATCACGTCGATGAAAGCGGCGCCGCGGTGGCGGATCGCCGCCATGATCAGCGGCACCAACTGCTGCTTGTCGCCGGAAAAACTGCGGCCGACGAAGCTGGCCCCAAGTTGCAGTGCCAGGCTGACGAGATCGATCGGGCTGTCGGTGTTCACCACCCCTTTTTTGCTCTTGCTGCCTTGATCGGCGGTGGCGGAGAACTGCCCCTTGGTCAATCCATAGACGCCGTTGTTTTCGACGATGTAGACCATGTTGACGCCACGCCGCATGGCGTGGACGAACTGGCCGATGCCGATCGAGGCCGAGTCGCCGTCGCCCGACACGCCGAGGTAGAGCAGCTCGCGATTGGCCAGATGGGCGCCGGTCAGCACCGAGGGCATGCGCCCGTGCACGGTGTTGAAGCCGTGCGACTGGCCGAGGAAATAGTCCGGCGTCTTCGACGAGCAGCCGATGCCCGACAGCTTGGCCACCCGGTGCGGCTCGATATCGAGCTCCCAGCAGGCCTGGATGATCGAGGCCGAGATCGAGTCGTGCCCGCAGCCCGCGCACAGCGTCGAGATGCGCCCCTCGTAATCACGCCGCGTGAAACCCACCGCGTTCGGCTTCAGGCTGGGATGGTGCAGCTTGGGTTTGGCGAGGTAGGTCATGGCTGGTCCCAGGCGGTGAACAGCGGGAAAGGGGGCAGGGGGCGGGGGACGGACCGATTCGCACTGGCGACCGCTGTCGCGGTTCGGGGTTTACGGCGCGGTAGCAGGGGTTCAATGCGCTTGCTCCTGCTACCGGTCAAACTTGGCCTCGAGCCGCCCGGACGGGCTACAAGGTCGGTCCCCTGCCCCCTGACCCTTTCCCCCGCTTTACTCATGCCGCCCTCCCCGCGCGTTCGGCCGCGCGCTGCAGGCGTTCGCGGATGGCGGCGACGATGAAGCGCGCGGTGATCGGGGTGCCGTCGTAGTGCAGGACGGCCTGGATGTGCGCCGGGTCGAGTTCGAATTCGTTGACCAGCAGCGTGCGCAGCTGCGCATCGCGGTTCTGTTCGACCAGGAACAGCTGATCGTGGGCCAGCGCGAAGTCGCGCACGGAGGTCGGGAAGGGGAAGGCGCGCAGGCGCAGCAGATCGATTGCGAGACCATCGGCGGCGAGGCGCTCGGCGGCTTCCAGCATCGCCGGGCTGGTGGAACCGTAGTACATCACGCCGATGCGCGTGGGCCGGGCGGCGGCGGTCAGTACCGGCTGCGGCAACAGATCGCGCGCGGTTTCGAACTTGCGCAGCAGCCGATGCACATTGTCCAGATAGTCGGGGCCGCGTTCGGAGTAGCCGGCATCGGCGTTCTTGGTGGTGCCGCGCGTGAAGAAGGCGCCGCGGCTGGGGTGCGTGCCGGGATAGGTGCGGTAAGGAATGCCGTCGCCATCGACATCGCGATAGCGACCGAAAGGCTTGCCCGCCTCCAGCGCGTCGTAGTCCAGCACCTTGCCGCGATCGTAGCCGCGCTGATCGTCCCAGCTGAAGGGCGCGCACAGGCGCTGGTTCATGCCGATGTCCAGATCGAGCATGACGAAGACCGGCGTCTGCAGGCGATCGGCCATATCGAGCGCGGTGGCGGCGTGCTCGAAGGCCTCGGTCGGATCTTCCGGGAACAGCAGCACGTGCTTGGTATCGCCATGCGAGGCATAGGCGCAGGCCAGCACATCCGCCTGCTGCGTGCGCGTCGGCATGCCGGTGGACGGCCCGCCACGCTGGACGTTGATGATGGTGGCCGGAATCTCGGCGAAATGCGCGAGGCCGATGAACTCGGTCATCAGCGAGACGCCCGGTCCGCTGGTCGCGGTGAAGGCACGTGCGCCGTTCCAGCCGGCCCCGACCACCATGCCGATCGAGGCGATTTCGTCCTCGGCCTGCACGATGGCGTAGCGCTTGCTGCCATCGGGCGCGGTGCGGAACTTGCGGCAGTACTTCTCGAAGGCTTCAGCCACCGAGGTCGAGGGTGTGATCGGATACCAGGCGCACACGGTGGCGCCGCCGTACACGCAGCCCAGGCCCGCCGCGGTGTTGCCATCGACAAAGATGCGGTCGCCGACGCGATCGGCCCGCCGCACCTGCAAGCCGATCGGCGCCAGATGTTCGATCGCCCACGCGCGCCCGAGCCGAAAGGCGTCGATATTGGGCTGCGCCAGTTGCGGTTTACCCTGGTACTGCTCGCCGAGCAGCTGTTCGATCACCTCGGGCTCGATGCCCAGCAGCACCGACAGGCCGCCCAGATACAGCACGTTCTTGAGCAGCTGGCGCTGGCGCGGATCGGCGTAATGCTGCACGGTCAGGCGCGTCAGCGGCATGCCGATGACCTGAATGTCCTCGCGGAAGGCGCTGGGCGGCAGCGGTTTGGTGCTGTCGTAATAGAGGTAGCCGCCGCTCTCGATCTCCTTGAGGTCGGCGTCCCAGGTCTGCGGATTCATCGCCACCATCAGGTCGACGCCACCGCGCCGTCCCAGGTGGCCCGCCTCGCTGACTCGCACTTCATACCAGGTCGGAAGCCCCTGGATGTTCGACGGGAAGATATTGCGCGGGCTGACCGGCACGCCCATCCGCAGGATGGCTTTGGCGAACAACTCATTGGCGGAGGCCGAGCCAGAGCCGTTGACGTTGGCGAACTTGATGACGAAGTCGTTGGTGGCGGCGATGGCGGTCATGGACGCGGCTTGGTTGGCTCGATCAGGGTGCGCAAGGGGCGCGACGGACACTACGAGGGGCGAGAAAACGGAAGCCCATGCGGGACATCGATGGGGCGCTCCGGGTCGTGCGGCGTGCGCAAGCGTGAGTGGTGTTGCGCACCATCCCGGACGCGCTCGTCACGATCCCTGGGTCCTTGGCGCGCTCAAACCGACCCAAGGCGCGCGCCTCACGCCGCCACCTTCAGCGGCTGCCCAGCGCCGGAACGACAGCCCGGCCCGGCGTGACTCATCTGCAGGAAGAACTTCTGCATATCCCAGGCACCGGTCGGACAGCGTTCGGCGCACAGGCCGCAGTGCAGACACAGATCCTCGTCCTTGACCATCGCGCGGCCGGTTTTCAGGCCGTCGGCGACGTACAGATCCTGAGTCAGATTCAGCGCGGGCGCGGTCAGCCGGCTACGCAGCTCGGCCTCTTCGCCGTTCTCGGTGAAGCTGATGCAGTCCATCGGGCAGATGTCGACGCAGGCATCGCATTCGATGCACTTGTTCAGCGTGAACACCGTCTGCACATCGCAGTTGAGGCAGCGCTGCGCTTCCTTCCAGGCCAGCGCCGGGTCGAAGCCCAATTCCACCTCGACCTTGATGCTGTTCAGCGTCTCTGCCGCTGGCGCCCACGGCACCTTGTTGCGCGCGGCGTTGCTGATGTCATTGTCGTAGCTCCACTCGTGGATGCCCATTTTCTGCGACACCAGCGTGGTACCGGGGCGCGGACGCTGGCTGATGTCCTCGCCGGACAGCAGCTTGTCGATGCTGACCGCGGCCTCGTGTCCATGCGCCACCGCCCAGATGATGTTCTTCGGGCCGAAAGCCGCATCGCCGCCAAAGAACACCGTCGGTACGGTCGATTGATGGGTGCGCGCATCGAGCTTGGGCAGGCCCCATCGATCGAACTCGATGCCGAGATCGCGCTCGATCCACGGGAAGGCGTTTTCCTGGCCCACTGCGATCAGCACCTCGTCGCAGTCGATCTCGACATCGGGCTCGCCGCTCGGCAGCAACTGGCGCCGGCCCTGAGCGTCGACCTGTGGCTTGACGTGCTGGAAGCGCATGCCGGTCAGGCGCCCATCCGCATGCAGAAATGCCAGCGGCACCAGATAGTTGCGGATCGGGATGCCCTCATGCATGGCATCCTCTTTTTCCCAGGGCGAGGCCTTCATCTCCTCGAAACCGGAGCGCACCACCACCGTGACCTGCTCGCCACCCAGGCGGCGGGCGGAGCGGCAGCAGTCCATCGCGGTGTTGCCGCCACCCAGCACGATCACGCGGCGTCCGACCTTTTCGACATGGCCGAAGGACACCGAGGCCAGCCAGTCGATGCCGATGTGGATGTGCGCCGCCGCCTCGCGTCGACCGGGCAGGTCCAAATCGCGTCCGCGCGGGGCGCCGCAGCCGATGAACACGGCATCGTAGCCTTCCGCCATCAGCGCGCGCAGCGAGTCGATGCGCTGGCCAGCGCGGAAATCCACGCCCAGGCGCAGCACGAAGCCGACTTCCTCGTCGATCACCGATTCCGGCAGACGGAAGCGCGGGATCTGCGAGCGGATGAAGCCGCCGGCGCGCTCCTCGCCGTCGTAGATCACCACCTGGTAGCCGAGCGGCGCCAGATCGCGCGCCACCGTCAGCGAGGCCGGCCCCGCGCCGATGCAGGCCACGCGCTTGCCATTGGGCTGCGCAGCGGGCGCCGGCATGCGTTCCAGCACATCGCCCTTGTAGTCGGCGGCGACGCGCTTTAGGCGACAGATGGCCACCGGCTCCGGGGTATGACCCGCGCTCTCCTCGACGCGACCGCGGCGACAAGCCGGCTCGCAGGGACGGTCGCAGGTGCGCCCGAGCACGCCGGGAAAGACGTTGGAGGTCCAGTTGATCATGTAGGCGTCGGCGTAACGCCCGTCGGCAATCAGCCGGATGTACTCGGGAACCGGCGTATGCGCCGGGCAGGCCCACTGACAGTCGACCACCTTGTGAAAGTAGTCGGGTTGACGGATGTCCGTCGACTGCATCTGTAGACCTCCCTCCAGGTCACAACACGGAATGACCGCGCAGCGCGCCCGAGTCTACGCTGAAAATTTCGGCGCGCGCGGGCTTGCCGGCATCGACCTTCGATCAGTGTGCGCCGCTGCGCAGGCCGGCTCCGACTTGCACCCGGCGGCGCTCCGCGCTCAGCATCCAGCGCTCTCCGAACGCCCGCGCTCGCCATGCCTCAGCCCATCGATATCCGCCTGCATCAGCGCTCCAAGATCCTCGAAGTCAGCTTCGATACCGGCGAGGTGTTCCGGCTGCCATGCGAGTTGCTGCGCGTGTACAGCCCCTCGGCGGAAGTCCAGGGCCACGCACCCTCGCAGCGGGTGCTGCAGGTGGGCAAGCGCGAGGTCAACATCACGGCCATCCATCCGGTCGGCCACTACGCCGTGCTGCTCGAGTTCGACGACGGCCATCGCACCGGCATCTACGCCTGGACCTATCTCTACGAACTCGGCACCCATCAGGGCGACTACTGGCAGCGCTACCTGGACGAACTCGCCGCCGCCGGCGCCGAGCGCTGAGCGGATCGCGCGCTCCCACACGCGAGGCGCCCGCGCTCGTCGCGACCGGCAGGCACCGGCCGCGGCCGCCGGCGCGACCTACTCCACGGCAAAACACCACCCAGCGCGCGCACGGAGCCGCGCTACGCCGCGTTCAGCAATCCGTCTGGCGACGAGGTCATGGCGCGCTTACTCACTCTGAAAACCGGCGACAGCGCAATGCAGACGCCGCATGGCTGGTCCCCCGCCCCCTGACCCTCGCCCCGCTCTTGCTCTTCCGCCCCCGGCACGAGCTTCCCTAGTGCGCGTGGTCGTGCCCCATGTCGACAGGCGCGGCGCGTACCGGCAGGGTGGCTTGCACGCTGGCGCCGCAGTCCAGCGTCAGCGTGAGTTCGGCGCTGGCGCCTTCGGGCAGTGCGGTGATCGGGTCGAACAGCATCAGGTGCAGCGCGCCGGGTGCCAGATCGACGGATGCGCCGGCGGGCACTTCAATGGCGTCCAGCTTGCGCATCTGCATGACGTCGCCGTCCATGCGCATCTCGTGCAGTTCAACGCGGCCGAACGCAGGACTGCTGGCGGCAGTGACGCGCACTGGCGTGTCGCCAGGATTGTGCAAGCTGGCAAAACCGCCCATGACTTGGGCAGCGGGTGGGGCCGCGCGGATCCAGGGATCCTGCACGTGCAGCTCGCAGGCCGGCGACATCGCGCCGGCCGCCCACAGCAGCATGGCAAACGGGGTGCTCATGTAGATGCCTCGAATGGAAACACGGCACTGTATCAGCGCACGCTGAAGTACCGCTGCGACCGAATGTCGCAGCCTGCCCCTGCTGTTCAGCCACCCTTCGACTTGGCTTGCCGTTCGCGCAGGATGCGCTGCTTGAGCGCCTCCAGTTCCTCTTTCGACATGCTCTTGCGGATCTCAGCATCACCCGTAGGCGTGATGCCGCTGGGGCACTCGACCGGCTGATTGTTGCTGGGCGTGCCGAACTTCCACATCCGCGCGCCGGATTCCAG
Source organism: Lysobacterales bacterium (assembly GCA_046346965.1). Taxonomy (GTDB): domain Bacteria; phylum Pseudomonadota; class Gammaproteobacteria; order Xanthomonadales; family SZUA-5; genus JAXMHB01. Next base: position 10,801 of record JAXMHB010000019.1, on the reverse strand, counting down.
ACGGAAGGTGGTCGTCCCGCAATAGCACTTGGGGCCGTAGTTGTGACAGACCTTGCCGTCCTGAAACAGCGTGCCGCTCTCGACCTTGAAGTTGGCGTCGTGGGTGCTGGTGCTGCCGTCGCTCCACTTCACCACGACCTGTCCGGCTTCATTAGTGGTGGTGCTGCCCTCGCGCACGGCACTGGTGGCTTCCACGCCCCAGATGCGCAGATCGGGCGAGGCGAGGCTGATGTGCTCGGGTGTGAGTGCGGGAGCGGATCCGGCTTCTCCCGAGCAGGCGGTCAGTACCACCAAGATCAAAACTGTGAGGCGCTTCACGGACTTCCCCCTCTGGATTTGTCAGTCGTGCACCTCGTCTTCACGAATTCGGGGCGACCGCGGGGACAGCAATCGGTGCGCTGACGCCATACTGGGGCCTGCCCCGTCACCGGAGTACTTCCATGCAGCCGTCCAATCCCTACGCCGCGCCCACTGCCGCCGCGCTTGAACAGGCACCCGAGGTGCCGGTCGAGATCAGCCAGCACATCCGCAATGCCTGGATCGCCGCGTGCATCTCCGGCACGCTCACCTTGGTTGTTACGCTGATCTCGATATCCGGCACCCAGATCCTGGGCACGGGTGCCTGGAACCTGGTCGACGTCGCGCTGATTTTCGGACTCGCCTACGGCATCAAGCGCAACAGTCGGGTCTGCGCGGTGCTGATGCTGGCTTACTTCCTGATGTCGAAGATCCTGGTAGTCGTCGAGACCGGCCAGTTTCAGGGCGGCTTGCTGGCGCTCATCTTCGTGTACTACTACCTGCGTGGCGCCATTGCCACGTTCAAGTACCACGCGCTGATTCAGGGCGCGCCGGCCTGAGCGTGCGCCGCGACGGTCTCGGCGCAATGTCCCAAATCGTCACATAGCCCCGTTAGCCTGCGTGCACGCGAGGTGAAGGTGGTGGGGGTCCTGCAGGTGCGGGACTGATCAGGGCCCATCACGGCGTCGCGGCATTCGCAGGAGCAATCACGATGGTGAAGCAGAGCACCAGCGCCTTGGCGCTGATGGCGGTACTTTTTTGCAGCACGGCGCACGCCGAGCTGGACGGTGGTTACGGCGTGCTGATCGGCACGCCCGCCAGTTTTGGCCTGGAACCGCCCAATGTGGGGCAGTGGCCGCACTACAAGCTGAAAGTGAATACCCCGGCCGGTCAGTACGATGTGGCGGTCAATCTGTTTGCCGTCACTTCCGGCGTCGGCACGCAGGTGGCGCACCGCGAGCTGTTCATGAATCCGGCCTACAGCAGCGCCTACAACGGCGTGTTCAGCAAAGCCAACGGCTGGTATCCGCTGCCGTATCACCTGCAGGCCGGCGCCGCCAGTTCCGGCGCGCTCGATTTCCATCGCCATCCGGGCATCGTCGGCGACTATTCGGATGAGGCCTGGCGACAGACGCCGCTGATCGTCGATGCCGACAACAATCCCAACACCCAAAACGCGGTGCCCACCTTCGACCAGCTGCTGACCGGCGCCACCCGCGTCTACATCTGGGGCGAGCCTTACGCGGGCGGGCAGAAGGGCGTGCACAACGTGCACCAGAACCAGGGCAACACCACCAGCTTCTTGTCCGCGAACGGCATCTGGCAGGACGGCGGCATGGTGATCGAGAAACCGCCAATCATCATCAACGGCTACTGCGTGCGCTATCCCTGTCCGTTCCCGATCATCATCCCGAATCGCGTGCTGGTGATGACCCGCTTCCAGATCCAATCCGACTACACCAACAGCACCGGCAAGGGCATCAACCCGAGCCAGATCGCTGGCAGCAGCAGTTCGGCGGGTGGATGGGTGACCTACGGCCCGTTCAGCAATGCTGGACAGCTGCAGGTGGAACTCAGCAATGTGACCGGCGATCCGGATCTGTACTCGCGCACCGGCAGCGCACCGACGCTGAGCACCTACACGCGCCGCTCCAGCAGCGATCCGGGCCAGCCGGTGTTCCTGCGCGACTACCAGCCCGGCCCGGTGCCGCAGCAGTACGTCTCGGTGTACGCCAACGGCGCTGCCTCGTGGAACTACACCATCCGCTTCGTGCCCTGAGCGCCTTCCGGACCGGCGCCCCGGCGCCGGTCTTGGGCAAGAAGGCGATGTCAAGCCCCTAATCGGGTGCTGGCGGGCGCGCGCCGGGCGGGTGAGTCTCGTCGGCGGCGTTTGCCGACGGCAGCCAGCCGGACGATGATGGCGCCACGCCCAGGAAAGCACCGCATGGATACGCTGACGCTGGCCCTCGTCGAGGACGAACCGCAGACCCGCGCCGCGCTGGCGGCGCGCCTCAGCGCGGTCGAGGGCTATCGCATCCTCTGGCAGGCCGATCGGCTGGCGCAGGCGCGCCGCGCGCTGCGCGACCAGGTGCCCGATGTGCTGATCGTCGATCTGGGTTTGCCCGATGGCTCGGGCCTGGACCTGATCGCCGATGCGCGCCTGCTGCAGCCGCCGCCGGCGATCATGGTGCTGACCGTGTTCGGCGACGAGCAGAAGCTGATCCGGGCGATCGAGCGCGGCGCGCGCGGCTATCTGCTGAAGGATGAGCCGGCGATCGGGCTGGTCGAGGCGATCGAGCAGTTGCGCACCGGCGGCGCGCCGATCAGCCCGGCGATCGCACGCCATCTGGTCGCGCGCATGCTGCAGCCGGTCAGCGCAGCGCCCGAGCGCGAAGACTCGCCGCTGACGCCGCGCGAGATCGAGGTGCTGCGGCTGTCGGCCAAGGGCTACAACCACGCCGAGGTCGCTCGGCTGCTCGATCTGAGCGCGCACACGGTGGCCTCCTACACACGGCGCATCTACGAGAAGCTGGAAGTGAACTCGCGCACCGAGGCGGTCTACGAGGCCGCGCGTCTGGGCTTGTTGCATGCGCGAGAGCCCTGAGGTCGGATCGGCCGGCGCAGCCCTCCGCCACGCGCTCGCGGGCGCCTGGCGGGTGCCGGGTGTGATCGTTTTGATCGCCGTGCTGCTGACCTTGGCGCTGGACGCATTCACGCGCGTGCGCCTGCCAGCGCCGCAGCAATTGCCGATCCGCGTCGAGCGCCTGCTCAGCGACGCCGAGCAGCCGCCAGCTGGCGCCACCGGCTGGGTGCCGGTGACGCTGCCCGACCGCGCGCCGCTGCGTGCAGAGGCGCCGCTGCAACGCGCCTGGTACCGCCTCAGCTTCGCCGGCGGGCCAGCGCCAGCACGCCTGCAGGCGCTGCTGTTGCGACGTCCGGTGGCGGCGCTGCGCATCCATGTCGACGGCACGCTGATCGGCGACTCCGGTGTCGATCGCCGTCCCTTGCCGATCTACCGCAGCGATCTGCGCTACAACATTCCGCCGGCATTGTGGCGCGCGGAAGGGGTTGAAGTGCTGGTGCTCTCGGTCTCGCGACAGGGCCAGGCGGGGCTGGGCGAGGTCCTGATCGCCGATTCCGCCGAACTCGCCGCCTACAAGTCCGCGCGCAACTGGATTGACAAGACGCTGCCCGGCCATTCGGTGCTGATCAGCGTGGTGTTGGCGATCGCCTTCGCCGCCTTCTGGCTGGCCCGCCGGCGCGAAGCGGCCTTCGCCTGGCTGGCCGCGGCGCTGCTTCTCCGTGCGCTGTTCACCCAACTCGGCATCCAGCAGACGCCGTGGTTCGACTGGCCCGAGCTCTACCGTTGCCTGATCTACTTCAGCCTGCTCGGTTTCATTTACTGCGAACTCGAGTTCAGTCGCGTGCTGCTGCCATTGCCGGGCGTGCGCCGCGAGCGTCAGGTGCGCCTGCTCTTTGGCCTGATTGCAGCGCTGTTGCTGCTGCTCTCGCTGCTGCACAGCAGCGCGTACGTGTTGGTCGGCGCGCTGCTGGCAGTGCCGGCCGCGCTGGTCGTGGGCGCCCTGATCGTGTGGCGCTTGCTGCGCCACGCACGCACGCAGCCGCCCGCGCTCGAGCTGCACGCGCTGGCGATCCTCGCTGGCGTGATGTGGCTGATCGGCGTGCGCGACTGGCTGTACGACCTGCACCTGCTCGGCCCGGACGGCAGCGGGCGTTATCTGCACTACCTGACGCCGGTCGCGTTCACCGTGTTTGGCGGCATGCTTTTGCGCCGGCACTTGGCGGCGCTGGATGCGGCCGAACTGTTGAACCGCACGCTGGAAGCGCGGGTGGCCGCCAAATCGGCCGAGCTGGAACGCACCTGGCAGCACATCGCCACCGTCGAGCGCGAACGCGCACGCTTCGAGGAGCGCGACCGGCTGATGCGCGATATGCACGATGGCGTCGGCGGCCATCTGGTGCAGGCGCTGGCGATGGCCGACGCCGGCCAGCCGATCGAGCGCGTGCGCGAGGCGGTGCAGTACAGCCTGGACGATCTGCGCCTGCTGATCGACGCCAGCGATATCCATGTCGAGCGCTTGAACGACGTCTACGCCCGCTTCCGCGAGCGCGTCGCGCGCCGCCTGACGACGCTCGGCATCCGGCTGGACTGGGACTTCACGCAGATGCCCGAACTGCCGCGGCTGGCGCCCGAGCGCACCATCCAGCTGCTGCGCATCCTGCAGGAACTGCTCACCAACACCGTCAAACATGCCGGCGCCCGCTGCATCCGCATCGACTGCCAGCTGCTGACCGTCGCCGGCGCCCCGGCCCAGCTGATGCTCGATGTGGCCGATGACGGCCGCGGCTTCGATCCCGGCCGCGCCGCACCGGGGCGCGGCCTCGACAACCTGCGCCAACGCGCGCGCCTGCTCGGCGGCACCCTGCACCTGACCACCCGCCCCGGCGCCGGCTGCCACGCGCGCCTGGTCATGCCGCTGGCGGCGGATGAGGTGTGAGCCGACCTGGAATCGGGCGGCCGGGGCGTGGCCTCAGGGTGGAGGGGCCTTCTGGTTCTAGCCGGAACAGGCCGCGAACCCAATCGGGCGACACCGATGCGTCATGTGCGATCGGTCCAGTAGCCAGGCGCTCGCCTCGGCCTCCGGATGTAGCCAGAGGCTCACGCCAGCCGTGCCCGGACTCGTTCAAGCGCTTCATCGCCCGGCACCATGGCCACCTTCCCCGCCTTTGCGTCTGCCAGTCGCCGCTGTGCGGTCTTTGCCCACGCAACCTGAGCTGCAGATTGCGGTTCGAAGCTCGCGATCAAGCGCTCGCGCAGGCGCGCTCGATCTTCCGGCGGCAGGCTGAGACCCTCGGCCTCCAAGTCATGCACGGACGTTGCCTTGATGTCGCGCATATCGAGCGCCTCGATGCAGGCTGTAGGTCACTTAAGGTCCAAACGCAGCCGGGCAAGCGCCTCGACCCCCGACACCAGGACCGAGATGTCCGAGTCCGCTTCAGCATCACGACGAGCTGCGAGCGCGTTCCACTTGGCGTCTCGCTCGCGGTCGGCGTCCAGGCTCGTAATCACTTGGTCGAGTAACCGGGCACGCTCCGCGGTGGGCTGCTGCAGGACCTGCTGAGCGAGGACCTCTACGAGGGTCGACATGGCGGCTCTCCGGCGTGGAGCCTCATAGCTTGCCACAACAGGCTGCGGCCGGCGGGCAGGCGGCAAACACGCTTCGGTGCTCCCGACGAATCGTCTGGCGGGTCTGCGCAAGGGCGTGCCAGTCGACCAGGCAAACCGCCGCACGCAGATTGTCGCCACCGCCCACAGCGGCACCAGGGCCGTGGCGACCTGAACCGCGTCGAGCCAGCGCCAACGGCGCGACACCATCCCAGCCTGGGGCGCAGCCCCAGGGTCAGATCATCCGGGGACCCAGGAGGGCTGAAAGCCCGAACCATTCAGCATGGGAATGATGCGCTCGCGGTGCCAACATCCCGTTGATGGGTCGGGCCTACAGCCCTCGACGCCTTGCGCCGCCAACCTGGGGCTGCGCCCCAGGCTGGGATGGAGCGCGCCGTTGGCGCTTGCACTCCCAAGTCAGCGCCCTGGTGTGCGTGGTGAAGTTGTTGACGGATTGTCTTGCAGATCTGCGCGCAAGGGCGCGCCATTCGTCGAAGCCAAGCGTTCGATGCGGATCGCCGTCGCCGCCGCCAACCACGGCACGCGGATCGCCGCCGCCGCCATCACCCGCAGCGGGATCAGGGCCTTGGCACCCTGATCCGCGCGGACCGAGCGCCAACGGCGCGGCCCCATCCCAGCCTGGGGCGCAGCCCCAGGTCAGGTCGGCACAGAAACCAGGAGGGCTGAAAGCCCGAACCATCCACGACGCCGATCGACGATGCCGCGTCGCAATCCGCCCGCAACTCCAAGACGGCCACGACAACGTCCAAGCCCGTGCCATCATGGCCGCCATGTCGCAGTCCCTCTCATTTTTGCTGGTCCACGTGGTGTTCAGCACCAAGGACCGGGCTCCACTGCTCGATGCGGATATTCGCGCCCCACTTCATGCCTATCTGGCGACAGTCGCGCGCAAACTGGACTGTGAGTGCTACCGCGTCGGCGGCGTCGCCGATCATGTGCATCTGGCCATTCGCCTGTCGCGCACGGTGACCGTGGCGAGTTTGGTCAGTGAACTGAAGACCGCATCCTCGAAATGGCTGAAGACGCGTTCCCCGACGCTTGGGCACTTTGCCTGGCAGCGCGGCTATGGCGCGTTCTCGGTCGGCCCCGCCGATCTGGATGCCCTGCGCGGATACATCGACGACCAGGAAAAGCATCACCAGACGCGGACCTTTCAGGAGGAGTTCCGAGCGTTTCTGTCGAGGTATGGAATCGACATCGACGAACGCTATGTCTGGGACTGATCGATGGGGCCTACAGCCCGCGACGCCTCGCGCCGGATAGCTGGGGCGCGGCCCCAGGTCGCGTCATGCCGCGAGCGACAAGGGCTGAAAGCCCGAGCCATTCCCCCGTCATGGACGAGGCGCCTCCGCAACCCGTCCGTTGATGGGTCGGGCCTACAGCCCTCGACGCCTTGCGCCGGCTACCTGGGGCTGCGCCCCAGGCTGGGATGGGGCGCGCCGCTGGCGCTTGCACTCCCGAAACCAGGGGCGCTGCAGCCGGTTGTGCGTGGTGGAGTCGTGGGCCGATTGGCTGGCGGGTGTCCGCGAGGGCGCGCCGTTCGCCAAGGCCAAGCGCCGTACGTCGATCGCCGTTGCGGTCAGCGCCGCGAATCGACGCATGCGGATTGCCGCTGCCGCCACCGCCCACCGCGGCACCAGGGCCGTGGCGACCTGATCCGCGTCGAGCCAGCGCCAACGGCGCGACACCATCCCAGCCTGGGGCGCAGCCCCGGGGTCAGATCATCCGGGGACCCAGGAGGGCTGAAAGCCCGAACCATTCACCATGGGAATGATGCGCTCGCGGTGCCAACATCCCGTTGATGGGTCGGGCCTACAGCCCTCGACACCGTGCGCCGCAAACCTGGGGCTGCGCCCCAGGCTGGGATGGAGCGCGCCGTTGGCGCTTGCGCCGAAACTGAGGGCGCGGGCTCAAGAACGCGACGGCCTTGGCACCGTGCACGCCGCGTGTGGCGTTGCAGTCGCCCCTATGACCAAGGAAACGCAAGCCTGCGAACCGCGTTGATGACGACAAAATCCACAATCCACGACCAGGTGCCGTCTCCCAATCGATGCGGTTCGTTCCTCACCGCATCCCTCGCTCGGTACTCGGGTTTGCCCACGAAACAGATGTGCCTCGCGAAAGATACTCGCGCGAATATGCCGTCAACTGATCCACAATCCCATCGGTCATCCTTACGGAAAAGGATCTGTCGGATGCCAGCCAGATCCCATCGAAGACAGTCGAGCCTCGAATATCTTGTGTGCACATGGCGGCAATGAACTCGACCAACTTCAATCCTAGAACTGCGACGCCGCCCACGGAAACCTGCGCCGGCGACGCCACTCCAATGAACTCGATCAATCCATCGCTATAAAAGAAGACGGTAATGCCAGCTTCATCGTAGATTAGTCGATCCTTTCCGGGCGCCATGGAACCATGCGCGCCACCGACCATGGCCGGGAGTTGACGCACGTTGCCAAAGTTCAGCAGTCCAACGCCTACAAAGGGATGGAAATCCATTGAATCCGCCATTGATAGTTTCAGCCCGAGTAGGGTGCGGTGAGCCCTGCGAACCGCATCGATGAAGATAAGAACTCAATCGCGCAAGTCACAGGCCATCATGTGCTTAGGTCGTGTGTGGCGATATCGATCTCAAAACCCCAGATTTCAGCATTTGTCGTCGCAGGTCGAACCTGGAAAGTGCGTCTGTTATGTCGAGGGCATGTAGGTGATTAAAATCGATTGTTTGCCACTCGTCTCGACCAACGCGCACCGAAATGAGGTACTCGTCATTCAGTTGCGCTGTGGCCGAGTTTCGACGCTGCGAGTACCCGGCAGCAACTACCTCATGTGCCGCTGGCAGCGCGGCAAAGACCTCGCCTACGAGACGGAAGACAATGCCATGCACGTGTTCCGCATAGAGCTTCTGTACTTTGGAAGGACTAAGTTCCTTGACTGAAAGCTTCAGCCCTTTGGCAGGCACAGCAGCAAGCTTTGAGGGCATGTCCTCCAGTTCGGGTAAGTCCACCTCCAGGGAAACACGCCTACCATCTTCTGGAATTTCAAAGGCAACGGTCGTTTCGCGTGGCCAGACGACCTCAGCAAGACGTTCTTCTAGGTAGCGCTCCATCGCCGAAACATCTGTGTAGATGCGTTCCTCGACAAACAATTTGCGCTCCGCGACCTCACGGTCAAACTTTGCCTTTGCGTCCGTCCATGCGGCCAGGTCGTCTTGAAAGCGAACCGAAGCGGTGTTGTTCTCGGCGGCGATCCTTCGGGGTCGGCCTGGGAAAAAGCGATCAAACAGGCGAACATCGCGCACCAGTGGAGGCTCGGGTCGGGGCTCCTTGAACTCGGGTACAGAATATCGTGGCGACGTGGGACACGGCGTGTCGTGATGAAGTCGCGCAAGCGCCTCAATCTGATCGTTGATTTCGTCGCACTTCGTCTTGATCAGGTTCTGAATGGCTTCCCTGTTTTGTTTCTTCGCAAGCTCAATCAAATGCTCGGGCGCCGGAGTGCCATCGAAGTCAGTAAAGATAATGGTCCCATCCTCGGAAATCGCACAAGTCAGGGACACGCTGGTTGTGGTGGACGGGCTTGGTTCGTTGCGGGTTCGCGTTCCCTTGGGCTCCCCCGCCGAGAGTCGATTGCGTGAAGAGATCCCGGTTCCTGGAATGCCAGCATTCAGAAAGGTGCCTCGCTTCCCAATGCCAAGGGATGCGCCGCGAGTGCCAATGGTCCAGCTCGAACCGGAGCCACTAATGTTCCAGCGTATCCCTGGTGCAAGCTTGATAGATTTTCTGAATCGGATGGCCAAAGGTTATCTCTCCTCTCGTCGAACTGCCATTTCCAATGTGGATGCTGTGAGCCACGGACCGCGGCGATGGCAAAAATCCGGAATCTCACTTGCGCAGCCAATTCGCAACAATCGATGGGGTTCATTCCTCACTGCGCTGTACTTGCCGGTGGAAGGTCCATCTTTATGATTCGAGCGCCAGGAAACATTTCCCGCCCAATATCGTGGAGTGCCTCGATGTGTTTGTAGGTGCTTTCAAGAACATCATCAACCCCCTTCACCATTGCCTTGGTTAGGCTAACGAGCGCCATGAGATCTCGCGGCCCGAGTTCCGACTCAACATCTAGTTCCGTGAAATTCGCCCCCCGCCGCTGCAGCGCGCGCTCTGCGGCGCTCTGCGCTTTGCTATAGTGCAAATCAGTGCGCTGACGAACGACATCGAGCGTTGTTGATGCCTCAAGCTCAACACGCGACAGTGTTCCCAAGATGTTCGGGTTTGCGGAGTGAAGAACAAAGTTAATCCCTCTGTAGTCAAAGGACGCGGGAGGAATGATTCCGGCCATTGGCGGGATAACGAGGTGCTCAAAGCGACTGTTTTTGTGAGGCTCGATAAACTGACGCTTAATCGACAGAAACTTGTTGTACAGGGATACGAGCTCGAACAGTGTCTGGTTCAGCGCATCAATATTTCTCTCTCGCTTTTGCAGGTCTTCTCTGCGGCTTTCAAACCGGAACGCAAGCCATGCGCCGATAAACGTGGCTGCGAGGGTAGCGAATGCATCTGCGAGCGACACGAGCCACTCTGGCATAGCGTCCGACCCAAGCGTGCTTCCCACGATAGCGCCGAGAAGAAAGAACGCAATCATCATGATGACTTCGGTATCGCCACGCAAAGTGCTCTCCAAAGATGACTAAGACCACGATAGGCTGTTACGGCTAGATAGTTTGGTTTAAGCGAAGTGCCCCAAGTGGATAGAGCCCGTCGCTGAAATCAGCGCACCATTCTAGGGCGGACGCTGCGAAAGTGCGTCATTCGGCACGCCCCTGCCTCACCCGCTCCCCCACACCCTTTTAGTCCTCCGCAGCCATTCGAGCCGATCCGCCAATCCCGTGCGCCCGCCGTTGATCGCCAGGGTGACTTTTTCGATGGAATCCATGTCGGCGAGGGCGTTGCAGCCTTTCCAGGTCCACATGGCGATGGCGGCGCGCAGGCTCCAGTCGGGGCTGAGGACCAGGTCGGGGTCGGATTCGAAGTCGGGGGCGGTGGTGTAGAGGGCACGGACGCGGGTGGTGACTTGGCGGTATCCGTCGCGGCCGGTGGTTTGCAGCAGGCCGCGGCCGCGGTAGCGGTAACCGTCGCCGGGTTGCAGATTGCCCATGCGCCCGCCGTAGACGGTGTTGGCCAGTTTCTCGGGTTGGTGGGCGTAATCCGCGGGATTCAGCGGGCCTAGGGGCTTGAAGCGGCGCGGCCAGACCTCGGGCAGGCGGCGGGCGCTGTAGTTGAGGTTTTCAAA
>JAXMHB010000018.1:0-84754 GCA_046346965.1 Lysobacterales bacterium | reverse complement strand
GCTGCGCCTGGCCGCGGCGCGCACGCGCACGCAAGCCTGCGAGTACGCTGGCCCCGGTATCTACGCCTGGGCCGCGCCGGCGCGTGTGCACGCCGCCCCCGCGCTGATCGCCGATCAGGACCGACTGCGACTGCTGGACGCCGCCGCACTGCCGGTGCTCGACTGGACCCGGCCACCGCCCACGCCCGCGGCGCTGATCGAGATCGACCCCAAGACCCGCGCGATCACGCTGCTGCGCGACTCGCTGGGGCAGCGCCCGCTGGTCTATGCGCGCCTTGCGCATGGCTGGCTGATCGGCTCCAGCGAGTCGGTACTGCTGCAGCACCCGGGGGTATCAGCAGCGCTCGACGCCGATTGGCTGAGCGCCTATTTCGCCTGCATCGGCCTGCCGGCGGAGCGCAGCGTGTACCGGTCGATCCGCACGGTGGCGCCGGGGACGCGCGTTGCACTGGCGGCGGACTCGGTGCAGATCACGGAGTTTCCGCTGCTGCCCTGCAGCGAGCACCGCCGCGATGGCGACTGGCTGGCGGCACTGCGCGCGGCGCTCGAGCGCGCCTGCCAGCAGTCGCTGGCGGATGCGCGCCAGCCTGGTATCAGCCTGAGCGGCGGTCTCGACTCCTCTGCCGTCGCGGCGCTCTGCGCACGCACCGGCGCCACGCTGCAGGCGGTGAGTTACGGCAGCACGCGCTACGCCAGTCTCGACGAACGCCCGTGGGCGCGCTCGTTGACCGAGCAGCTCGGCGTCCATCTCAGCACGCTGGACGCCGATGACTACGCACCGCTGTCGGCGCAGCGCCAGCTAAGCCTGGATTCGCCGGCCAGTAGCCCTTATCGCGAACTGAAGTCGGCGGTCTATGCCCGTCTGCAGGCCACCGGCGTCGATGTGATGCTGACCGGCAACTTTGCTGACCATCTGTGCGCCTCGCCAGCGCAGTCCTTCGCTTCGGCCGTCCAACGCAGACGCCCGGCGCAACTGCTGAAGCACTACGCTCAGTGGCTGCGCCGGCGCGGTCCACGCGCGCTCTGGTACGAGCGCGGCTGGCGCGCCTGGCTGCGTGGGCTGCCGTTGCCGGTGTTGCCACCCTGGCTGCTGCCGGACACTCGCGATCACGCCGCCGATCTGCGCGGACGGGCGCTCGAGTCCTGCGCGGCGTGGCCGCGACCGCTGCAAGCCGCCCATGTACTCGGGGGTTATGCCGCGCTGGACGCCGCCGGCGAGCTGGATTTCAGCGAACGCTGGGGCATCGAGGTGCGCCATCCCTTTCGCGATGCCGAACTCACCCGCCTCGCTCTGTCGGCACCCGGCGACCTCAGCTGGCGCGGCGGGCTGGGCAAATGGTGGCAACGCGAATGCCTGCAGGGTCTGCTGCCGGACCCCTGGCGACTGCGCGACAAGGGCGCCAGCATGCAACCGCTGTATCTGCACGGGCTGCAGCAGGCGCGCGCGCGCTGTCTGTCACTGATCGAACTCGGCAGGCCGCTGTGGTCGCGCCATGTGGCAGCCGACACGCTGATTGCCCAGTTTGACACCGAGTTGCACAGCGACACCGGGAGTCTCCTGGTCTGGCTGTTGTGCGGCCTCGGCTTGTGGCTGGAAGCGCATCCGCGCCGGGACGAAATCCTTGCGTCCACTGCATGCCCGCCCTAAGATGCAGCAAGGCTTTCTTTTTTCTGGGCGTCGTCGTCATGAATTTGAGCATCGAGAGCGAGCGCAAAGACGTTCGTGATCAGCAACCGTCGCCGACGGTGTATGAGGCGCCCGTGCTGCGTGCTCTGGGTGACATTCGGGAGCTGACGCTGGGCGGTTCTCTGGGTACCGGCGACAGCGGCAACGCGCTCATTCAGCAGGTCTGATCGCTGGCGCCCTGGCGCCGTCGTCCCGCCCATTTCCGTGGAACAGCATGTGCCCGCACTGCAGGCCTGCGGGTATGCGTTTGCGCTGGAGCCGCTGACCCGCAGCTGGCCGCAGGCGTGCGACTGGACGCGGGTGCGCGCCGAATTGCGCGAGCAGCCGCTGCTCGTGGCTTGGCGCCAGGACGCTGACGGCGTCTGGCTGGAGCTGGGCGACTGCGGTCGCGCACTGTTTGAGCCGCAGCGCCAGGCGCTGCAGGTCCAGGGGCTGCCCGCGGATCCAGGCCTGCGCGCCGAAGTGCTGTACGGCCCCCTGTTGCTGCATGCGCTGGCCTGGCAGGGCTGGTACGCCTTGCACGCCGCCTGCGTGCGCCTGGGCGCGGAGGCGCAGTCCCCCGCCGTCGCGCTGATCGCCCACAGTGGCACCGGCAAATCCACGCTGGCGCGGGTCGCCCATGCGCGCGGCTGGCAGCGCCTCAGTGACGATGTGCTGCCCTACCGGATCGACGGCGACGGCCTGTGGGTGCGCGCGGATTTTCCGCAGCTCAAGCTGCCGCCACCCGACGTCCCCGCACCTGCGGGCGATCAGCGCCTGCACGCGCTGGTGCTGCTGCAGCGCGGCAATGCGTCGGCGCTGCGGCGCCTGGACGCCGGCAACGCCAGCCGCGCCCTGCTGATGCATACGCTCGGCAGCCGCCTGTACACCGACGGCCAGCTGCGCGCGCAGTTCGACTGCGCCGCGCAGGCCGCTGCCGCGGTGGCGCGCGGCGCGTTGACGCTGCTGCAGTTGACCGTCACCGAGCAGTCCGATATCGATGCTGCTGCGCAGGCGGCGCTCGATCAGTTGCGGGCGGCGCTGACATGACGCCGCTCTGCTACCTGCAAACGGCCGCCCGCCTGTGGCGGGTGCGGCGCGATCTGGCCAGCCTGGGCTTCGAAGGCGCGCGCCGGCGCTGGCTGCTCCCGGTGACCGGCGACGCGCGCGCGCCGGCGCTGGCCTGGGCGCGTTGCCTGCGGCGCATCGGCACGCGCTGGCCCGGCTCGCGCTGTCTGGACCAGAGCCTGACGCTGGCCTCTTTGCTGCGCGAACGCGGCGTGGCGGCGATACTGGTGATCGGCGCCGAGCGTCAGGGAGCACAGTGGATGCATCACGCGTGGGTGGAAGTCGATGGCGCGGCGCTGGCCGAGGCAGAGTCGGTGAGCCGTTTTCAGATCCTGCAGCGCTGGCCGGACGGCGGCCCGTGAGCCTGCAGCTGCGCCCCGGCGTGGTCACTCAGGTGATCGACGGCCAGATGCTGCTGCTCGATTCGCGCGGCGGGCAGTACTTCGATCTCAACGCCAGCGGCACCGCGATGCTGCAGGCGCTGCTGGCGGGCAGCGGACGCGCGGCGCTGCTGGAAACCCTGGCACAGCGTCATGCGGTGGCCCCAGCGCGACTGGACGCCGATCTCAGTCAGCTGCTGGTGGCCCTGCGCGCGGCCGGGCTGATCGAAGGCGAGCCACCGGCGTAGAACTGCGCCAGCAGCGCGGCCACCTCGGGATAGGCCGATTGCAGCAAGGCCGGCGCCAGAAAGTGGTACTCGCTGCAGACCGCGAAGAACTCCTCCGGTGCGCTGCTGGCATAGGGATCGATCGGCGCCTGCGACTCGTCGCCATCCACCAGCGCGCACAGCGCGTCATAGTCGCGCTGAAACACCCGCGTCCACTGCGCGGCATCCATGCCCGGCGGCAAGGGCGGACCGCCGTCGGCGTAGCCTTTGCGCGCGTCGAGCTTGTGCGCCACCTCGTGGACGACGATGTTTTGCACGTCCTCGGGCTGCGCCAGATCGGTACAAAGATCCTCCCAGGACACGATCAAGGGGCCCTGGTCCCAGGATTCGCCGGCCAGTTCCTCGTCCCACTCGTGCACCACGCCGGTGTCCTCGTCGTGATCGATGCGGCGCGCCTGGAAGCCCTCGGGGTAGACGATCACTTCGTGCCAGCCGGCCAGCCAGTCATAGCCGAGCGCCAGCACCGGCCAGCAGGCCAGCGTGGCGATGCGCGTGCGCATCGCCGTGTCGAGCGCAAAGTCATGCGCGCCGACTATGGCCTTGTCCAACAGAAAGGCGCGCGTGTACGCCAGCAATCGCTGCTGATCTGCGGCCGGCAGCGCCTGCAGTCCGGGCAACAGGCGCACGGTGGCCTCGAATGCAGCCACATCGATGGGCACCTGCGCCAGTTTGCGCTGGCGCCACCAGCGCAAAGGATTGAGCACTGCCACCATCCGCCCCCTGTATCCTGCGTCGCCTAGCCTCTGGGGCGACGATACGATGTTCACCGGATTGATACAGGCGGTCGGCCGCGTAGCGGCGATCGAGACGCGCGGCGGCGACTGTCGCCTCAGCATCGAGGTCGGGACGCTCTGTCTGGACGGCGTCCAGGCAGGCGACAGCATCGCTGTCTCCGGCGTTTGTCTGACCGCGCTGGCGCCAGGCGATGGGCGCTTCCACGCCGATGTCTCGAACGAGACACTCGCGTGCACGACGCTGGGTGCGCTGCACGTGGGCGCGCCGGTCAACCTGGAGCGCTCGCTGACGCTGGCGACGCCGCTCGGCGGCCACTTTGTCAGCGGGCACGTCGACGGCGTCGGCAGCGTGGCCTCGATCAGCGCCGATGGGCGCTCGCAGCGCTGGGTGTTTCAGGTACCGCCCGCCTTGCTACGCTA
The DNA here is from genome assembly GCA_046346965.1 of Lysobacterales bacterium. Taxonomy (GTDB): domain Bacteria; phylum Pseudomonadota; class Gammaproteobacteria; order Xanthomonadales; family SZUA-5; genus JAXMHB01. Next base: position 80,199 of record JAXMHB010000018.1, on the reverse strand, counting down.
CATCGCCAGCAAAGGCTCGGTGGCGGTCAACGGCGTCAGTCTGACGGTGAACGAAGTCAGCGAGGACGGCTTTGGCGTCAACCTGATCCCGCATACGCTGGCGCACACCAGCTTCGGCAGCCTGCAGGTGGGCGATGCGGTGAACATCGAGGTGGACCTACTCGCCCGTTACGTCGAGCGCCTGATGCAGGCGCGCTCTTGAATCGCGGTAGACGATCCCTATCTGCGCTGCCCGCACGGCGCGTTGCGCTTCTTCCCTAGGAAACTGCCATGCCCATCTACGAGTTTGAGTGTCTGAGCTGCGGGCACCGCTTCGACCGCCTGCAGAAATTGTCGGATCCCGATCCCAGCGATTGCCCCAGCTGCGGCGCGCCGCAGGTCAAGCGCGCCGTCACTGCCGCCGCCTTCAGGCTGAAGGGCGGCGGTTGGTATGAGACCGATTTCAAGAGCGACAAAGACACCAAGCGCAATCTGGTCGAGAGCGGTGACGGCGGCGGGTCGGCCGCCAGCAAACCGGAATCCACGCCAGCGAAGGCCGAGCCCGCGCCTGCCGCCGCACCCGCCGCGCCGGCTACCTGAGCGCGCTCAGCGCCGCCCGCAGCGCCTCGGACAAGCCCGCGACGCCCCACAGCAGGGCGCGTGCCGGCTGAGCGAGGCGCCGCTGCGCCGGCGGACGCAGCAGCCAGGCGCTGGCGCCCACCACCAGCGCCGCCAGCAGCGCCTGCAGCGGCCAGGGCAAGGCCAGCGCCAGATCGTGCCCACCGAGCAGCTGCCCCAGCACCTGCAACAACAGCAGCGCCGCGAGCGGCAGCAGCGCCAGGCTCACGCTGGCCACCCGCAACTGGCTGGCAGCCCACGCCGCCAGCGTTTCGCCCAGCGCCGGGTCGCCCGGATCGAGCAGGCTCAGTCGCTGCCGATGGACGATGCTGGCGACCAGCTGCGCCACCAGCCAGCCGTTCAGCAGCACGCCGGGGATCAGCAGGCTGGGGATGCCGCCGACACTGGCGTTGTACAGACCGATCGCCAGCAGGCACAGACTCCAGAAGGTGATCGCCGCGAGCAGACGACGGCGCAAGCGCTGCAGCGGCGCCGCCAGCTGCGGCGGCAGCGCAGCGCGGCGTTGCTCACGCGCCACAGCCAGGGCCAGCGCATCCTCGTCCTGGGCATCGTCCAGCGCCGCTTGCGCTTCGAAACGCTGTTCCGCCTGCTGCCAGCTGCGCGCGGTCAGCGTCAGCAAGCAGCGTCGCAGCCAGGGCTGGCCTTGCCAGCGGCGCGCCAGCGTGCGCAGCAAGGCCTCGCCGGCAAGCCACCAGGCCAGGCCCAGGCCCAGATTCACGTAGACCACGCTGGGATGCAGGTAGTCGAGCAGATCGACCTCCAGCACGCTCTTGCACAGCACCAGCAGTAGCGGCATCCACAGCCAGACCGAGCTGAGCGCGATCCAGCGCGTCAGCCGCAGCTGCAATGCGCGCAAGCCCTCCAGCGTGGCGCGCACCTGCGACACCGGCGCGCTGAGGTCCAGCCCGCGCAACTGCTGCCACTGCCGCAGCGAGACCAGCAATTGCGCCAGCGCCAGGCCCAGCAGCGGCAGCGCGAGGAAGCGGTAGACCGCGTCCGCAGCATGCTGGAAGGCAAACTGGCCCAGCCACCCGCAAACCAGCAGCTGCGCACACAGGCCAGCCTGCAGCCAGCGCCGGTGGCGGGCGAAGGCGAGCTGGCTGCGCTGCAACAGCTGCTGGCGCAAGCGCGGCAGATCCAGCGCCAGCTGCGGCAGCGCCGCCTGATGGGCGGCCTGCCAGCGCTGGCGGAGTTGATCCAGATCCGGGTTCATGTCGAGCTCTCCTCGGCGTAGCTGCGCTGCAGCCGCTGCTTGATGCGCTGGATGCGGGTACCGACGTTGCTGGTGCTGAGTCCGAGCAGCTCGGCGATGGCGTCGAGGCCGTAGCCTTCGAGGTACAGCAGGATCAGGGCGCGGTTGATCGCATCGAGGCGGCTGATCAGCTGGTGCAGCGCCGCCAGATCGACAGCGGCGGCATCCATCACCTGATCGGCGGCGGCCAGATCCAGCGCCAAGGTATCGATGTCCACGGCATCGCGGATGCGTCGCGACTCGCCGCGAAAATGGGAGATGGCCACGTTGACGCTGATCCGGTGCATCCAGGTCGACACCGGCTGCTCCGGCCGATAGCGCGGCCAGGCGCGCCACAGCTCGGTGACGATGTCCTGGATCAGATCGGCGCGGTCCTCGCGACGCTGGCAATAGACCTGGGCCACCTTGTACAAGATGCCGCGATGCGCCTGCAGCGCGTCGATGAAGGCTTGGGTGTCGGCGTTCGCGCTCACGGCGCACCCGGCGGCAGCCGCCGTCCGTTCAACAGCGCCCCGATCCAACTGCCGCGCACCAGCCAGTGGTAGCTGAGCAGCATCAGTGCCATCGCCAGCACCACCATCGCCGGATACTCCAGCCACCACGGCGCCTGGATGCGGCTGGCCAGCACCTGCAAAGCCATCAGCAACGGCAGATGGATCAGGTAAATCCAGTAGGACGCATCGGCGAGGTAGCGCCGCGGCGCGCTGTATCCGGCGGTGTACTCAAGCGCATAACCAATCAAGGCAAAACTGAGGCTCCAGCCGGTCAGCGCGTAGGCGTAGCTCGCCAGTGCCAGCGTCCAGGGACCGAGCGCGCTGACCGCGGGTGGCGACAGCCCCAGGCAGGCGGCGCTGCTCGCCCAGCCGATAAACGCCAGGACGAGATGGTAACGGCGCCGGCGCTGCAGGATCGCCAGCCAGCGCCCGGCATCGCGCTGCAGCCACCAACCGAGCGCAAAAGCGCTGCCGTAGGCCACGCAAGCGGCGAGGTTGGGATACAGCGAGTGATCGGGCGTAGGCACCCCAAACCACGGCGTCCAGTCCGCCACCGCAGGCAGCACCAGCGCGATCGGCGCGGCCAGCAGCCACACGGCGAGGCCCGGCAGCGTGCGTTCGAGCAGTTGATCCGCGATCTTGACCAGGCGCTGGCCTGGGTCCAGGCGCTGCGCCAAACGACCCGCCAGCAGCGCGGCGGCATACAGCCATAGCAGCAGGTACAGAAACCACAGGTGGGTCAGCGGGAAGGACTCGGCCGACAGCGGTGGCGGCGCTTCCTTGGGCGGCGGCGGCGCGCTGCCGCCCGCCTGCAGCCAGGCAGCAGCGACGATCACCGCAATGATTGCGCCCAGTACCAGCGGCCAGCCGAGCAGCAAGGGCAGGCCGATGCGGCGCCAGCGATCGCGCACGAAGTCGGCCTCGCCGCGACGCATCAGCAGGGCGCGCGCGAAGAATCCGGCGATCAGGAAGAAAGTCAGCATGCGAAAACTGTGAATCACAAAGAACAGCGCACTCAAGACCACGCTGGGCGTCTGATCGCCGACGATGTACCAGTGCGCCGATCCCGGCAGATAGCTCAACGTGGCGTGCAGCAGCACCCCCAGCAGCAGGGCCAGCGCCCGCACCGCATCGAGTGCATGCCAGCGCTGCTGCGCCAGCCCAGCTTGTGTACTCGTTTCCATGCTCTGCCCTGATTTCGGCGCGCGCGGCGCCCATGTCAGGTGATTCGCCGCGAGAGGGCAATAAATCACGGCCGGGCGGCGAGCGCCGGCAGCGTGTATCCGGGCATCCCCGAGGACCGCGTTCCGCATCCGCCCCATTCAACCAATGACGCGTCCCAACGCGGCTTGCAGGCGCCCGCAGCCGCGTCAATGCCCGCTACAATCCGCCCTCGGTCGCCCGTGACGGGGCGCGCACCGGGGGCCCATGGCAGATGCGTAGCGCACGAGATCTGGCGAGCAGACGCTGGTGGCTGGCGTGCGCGTGGCTGTGCGTGGTGCCGGCCGGGGCCGCCGACATCCCGCAGCACGCGCTGGAAACGCGCGCGCTGGTGGAGCCGGAGGCGGCGCTGCGCGAAATCCGCGAAGCGCTGTCACAGGCGGAGGCACGCCACGACTTTCACGAGCAGGCCTTGCTGCAGGTCGCTCGCGCCAATGCCTGTCGGGTGATCGCTGATTGGGCTTGTCAGCGGGATGCCGGCGTGGCCGCCGTCACCGCGGCGCGCGCGGCGGGCGATGCCACGCTGGAGATCCGCGGACTGATCGCCGAAGCGCGCGGCCGCATTGCGCTGCAGGACTACACGCGCGCCGAACATCTGCTCGGCGATGCCCAGTTGATGCTCAGTCAGACGCCCTCCCCGGCCTTGGCCGCCGACGTCTATCTGGCGTACTCCTCGCTCAGTTTCACGCTCGGCAAGCATGAATCCGCGGCCCAGTACGCCGAACGCGGGCTGGCGGTGCTGGCCGAGGATCCGGCGCCAGCCATGCGTACGCGCCTGCTGCGCAACCGCGCGCGTGCCGAAGCGCAACTCGGGCAACTGGATCAGGCGCGCGCCAGTCTGGCGCAGGCCTTGCAGGCGGTGGACGCCCTGGTGGACCCCAAATTGACCGCCGAACTGGCGCTGGAATCGGCCCGCGTGGCACGACTGGCGGGCGATCTGCCCACCCAGCGCAGCAACGGCGAGCGCGTGCTGTCCATGGCCAGCACGCTGCAGAACTCGCAGCTGGCTGGCCTGGGCCACGAGGTGATGGGGCTGGCGGCACTCGACTCGGGTGATCGCGCCGGCGCGCAGCGCGAGCTGGAGGCGGCGCAACTGGCGTTCCGCAAGCTCGGCCTGACCCGTGACGAGCTGCGGCTGACCCGGCAGCTGATGCAGCTGATGGTGGATCACGATGGCGAGCCGGCACAGTGGAACGCGCTGGTGGGCCGCTTTCTGGAACTCGATCGCAGCGTCAACCAGAGCGACCGCGCCAAGGCCGCCGATGACTATGAGGCGCGCATCAAATACGCCGAGCAGGAGCTGGAAGTGCTGCGGCTGTCGGCGGACGCCCAGCTGGAGCGCACGCGCGCGGCGGCGCTGGCCGAGAGCAGCCGGCTCAGCAGCTGGCTGACCGCCTCGGCGCTCGCGCTGCTGCTCATCCTGTCGGGCTTTTTCCTGCAGCAACGGCGCTCCAACCGGCGTCTGCAGGCGGCGCTCGCCGCCCGCCGCGAGAGCGAGGCCAAGGCCACCGATCTGCTGCAGCTCAGCAAGGGCATGGTGTTTCTGCACGATTTGCGCGGCGAACTGGTGATGGTCAATCTGGCCACCGCCGAAGCGCTGGGCGAGTCGCCGGACCGCATGGTCGGGCGCGCGCTCGGCGAGTTTCTGGCCGACCAGTCGCGCCAAGAGTTCGACGCCAGCCTCAAGCGACTGGCCAAGTCACAGCAGGACGAAGGCACGCTGGTGGTGCGCCGGCGCGGCGACGGCTTGCGCCACTGGCGCTACAGCACGCGCCTGTCCGGCAGCGGCGCCTACGCCATCGGCCACGCCGTCGACATCACCGAGCAATTGCACGAGACCCAGGCACTGCGCGATCAGAGCATGCGCGATGCGCTGACCCAGGCTTACAACCGGCGCTACTTCAAGGTGTTCGAGGAACGCCTGGGCGAGCGTCCGTGGTCGGTGATCAATATCGACCTGGATCACTTCAAGCGCATCAATGACACCCAGGGACACGATGCCGGCGACCGCGTGCTGATCCAAATGACCGCGCACCTCGGGGCGGCGCTGCGCGAGGGCGATGCGCTGGTACGCAGCGGCGGCGACGAGTTCGTGCTGCTGCTCAGCGAGGGCGAAGGCGTGCGGCTGCAGTCCGCCATCGCACGGCTGCGCGGCACCGTGGAGGCCGCACCGTGCCGCTACACGGTGGGCGCCGCCGTGCGCCAGGGCAGCGAATCACTGGCCGACACGCTGGCGCGCGCCGATACCGAAATGTACGCCGCGCGCCGTCACCAGCGCGGGGGCTGAGCCTGGCGAAGCTTGCAATGCGCGAGCAGAAGCGGGGCGGGAGGCAGGAGAAGCGGGGCAAGGGTCAGGGGGCGGGGGACCAGCCATGCGGCGGTTCCTTGGCGCTGTCGCCAGTTTGCAGAACGGGCCAGCGCTGCAGTGCTCGTTCGACGACCCCTGCCCCGCGTTTGCCCTCCGCACGCATTCTCGGCCCGAGTCTCTGTCTAGCCTTCGGCGCTCTGACTCATTCAGCAAACGCCCCGCAGGGGCCCGCCACACCACAATGCCGCGCAAGCGCCGCAATGCTCGTCCCCCGCCCACTGCCCCCCGCCCCGCTCTTGCCCCTCCGCACGTGTGTTTGGCAAGCGTCCATGTCCCCGCCTTCGGCGCGCTGACTCATTCAGCAAACGCCCCGCAGGGGCCCGCCACACCACAGTGCCGCGCACGCGCCGCGGTGCTCGTCCCCCGCCCCCTGCCCCCCGCCCCGCTCTTGCTCTCTACCGCTACAGCAGTCGCTGAGTAATCGCCTTCAGCACGGCGTGCGTGCGGTCGCGGCTGTCGAGCTTAAGCAGGATGTCGGACACATAGTTCTTCACGGTGCCCTCGGACAGATGCAGCGTGCGCCCGATTTCCTTGTTCGAATAGCCGCCGGCCACCAAGCGCAGGATGCTGACCTCGCGTTCGGTCAGGCTGAGCTTGGGGCCGGGTTGCGCCGGCCGCAGGGCACGCACCGGGCCGAGACTGACCGGCTGCAGCAAGGTGGCGCCGGCGGCCACGCGCTGAATCGCCGCACTGAGGTCCTCTGGCGAGGCGTCCTTGAGCAAAAAGCCCTGGGCACCGGCTTCGACCGCCGCCAGCATCAGCGCGCTGTCATCGAAAGTGGTCAGCAGGATCACCGGCACCGCGTTGCCGGCCTCGCGCAGCGCGCGCACCAGCGCGATGCCGTCCATGCCGGGCATGCGGATATCGCTGACCACCACGTCCACCGGTCGCTGCGCCAGCCCGGCCAGCGCCTGCAGGCCATCCTGCGCTTCCAGCGCCACCTCGATGCCCTGATAGCCATGCAGCAACGCGCTCAGGCCCTTCAGCACCAGGGCCTGGTCATCGATCAAGGCGATGCGGATGCTGGTCATGCGCTCACCGGCAGGCTGGCGATCAGTTCGGCGCCGCCGTCCGGGCGCGCTCGCAGTTCCAGCCGACCGCCCACCGCCGCCAGCCGCTCGCGCATACCGGTGAGGCCGTTGCCGGCGCGCAGCGTGCGCGGCGCGCTGCCGTCGTTGCGGACCTGCAGGCGCAGCTGCCCATCCACCTGCGCGCAATCGATCTCGATGCGCCCGGCGCGGGCGTGGCGCAGCGCGTTGGTGATGCCCTCCTGGGTGCAGCGCAGCAGGATTTCGGCCGATGCCACATCCGGCAGGCGCAGCGCCGGGTCGATCGAAACGGCGAACGCGGTGCCCGGGATCTGCGCCGTGAGCGTGTGGATCGCCGCCGCCAGATCGATGCCGTCGTGGCGACGCAACGCGCTGACGACGCCACGGATATCGGCCAGCAGTTCCTCCGCCAGCGCCTCGGCCACCCGCGCCTCCTCGCGCCCGGCCAGCGCCGGATCGCGCCGCAACAAGCGCAGGTTGAGGATCAGCGCGGTCAGCTTGTGGCCGGCCACATCGTGCAATTCCCGCGACAGCCGCAGCCGCTCGCCGCTGCGCGCGCTGTCTTCCAGCAACTGCTGGGTCGCCAGCAGTTCGGCGTGCGTGTGCGCCTGCGCCAGCCGCGCCGCTTCGGCGGTGGTGGCGTAATGCACAGTGAGTCCGGCAAAAGCCTGGAAGCCGATCATCGGCAGCAGTGCGAGCAGCCAGTCGCTCATCGGCAGGCTGAGCGACCACATCCACGCCATGATCAGATTGGCCAGCGCCAGTCCGGCCACCGCCATGCGCAACGGCCACAGCGCCACCGCCTGCCCGGCGACGATGATCAGCAGGATCATCGGTCCACCACTGCGCAACTGCCAGCAGGCTGCCAGCGCCCCCAGCGCCTGCACCACCACCAGCAGCCGCGCGCGCGCCAGCGCCTGCGGCGAACGCGCCCCGGCACCGGCGATGCCCAGATAGCTGAGCAGCATCAGCACCAGCATCGCGCCGCCGAGCGCAATGCGCGGCTGCGCCAGCTCGGCAAAGGGCACCGACTGCAGCAGCACCGCCAGCCAGGTGATGTAGGCCGCCAGATTCAGCGGCGACAGCCAGTGCGGATGCCAGGGCGCCGCAGGCTGGGGGCTCGAGTTCGTCATCGGCCGAGTGTAACAAGCAGCCGCCGAAGACGGCCGGCGCGCCCCGCAAGTGGTGACTTCAGTCAGGTGCAACTACCGCGACCGCACCCGCGGCTTGCATGATCTCAGCGACTGCATTGCTCCCAACTCCTATGCGCTTGACCTGGTTGTGCCTGCTGCTGTGGAGCTCTGCGCACGCCGCAGAGTGGTCGTACCGCGCCTCGATCGATGAGGCTGCTCGAATGACGCTGCGTGTCTGCGCGCCTGCCGGGACCGCACTGCGCCTGTCCTCGTCGACACCCGCTGGCGCCTACGTCGAGGTCGACGCTGCCCGGTGGGAGCAACGCGATGACGGTCGGACGCTGCATTGGCGCGGGGCCGGCCATTGCGGAAGTCTTCGAGTCGATCTGATGCGATTGGCACGGAGCGGTCGGCGCGGCGTTGGCCTGATGGTCGGACCCGATGTGCTGGTGTGGCCCGAGGCCCTGCTGTGGTGGCCGGCTGATCGCGCTGCTGGCATCGATCTGCAGCTGGACTTGCCGTCCGGCTGGTCCGCCTCGCTGCCGTGGCCGCGCAACGCCGATGGGCATTACCACCTGGGTGACACCCCGCGCGATTGGCCGGGTCTGATCGCCATCGGCACGCTGCGTCTGCAGCGGCTGCGCGCGGGCTCCGGCGAGATCGAGCTGGGCGTGCTCGGCGGACTGCCGGACGAAGAGCAGACGCGCATGCACGACTGGATCGCCCATTCGGCGGGACTGCTGCGGTCGCTGGGTGGCCTGCCGGTGCCGCGCGTTCAGGTGCTGGTGGTGCCTCTTCCAGGCGACGGCGGCCCGGTACCGTGGGGCCAGAACACCCGTGCGGGCATGGGTGGTGTGCACTTCTTCGTGCATCCGCGGCAGTCCATGCAGAGTTTCGTCGACGACTGGACGGCGGCACATGAGTTCAGCCACCTGCTGCATCCCTATCTGGGGGCAGACCGCTGGATGGCAGAAGGGCTGGCGTCGTACTACCAGAATCTGTTGCGCGCCCGCGCTGGCGACATCAGCTCCGATCAGGCATGGGCCAATCTCCTCGCCGGCTTCGAGCGCGGGCGTCGGGATACTGCCAGCGGGCTGACGCTGGCTGACCTGGCCAGCGACATGCGCCGGCACCACGCCTACATGCGCGTGTATTGGGCGGGTGCCGCGTACTGGTTGCAGACCGATGTGGAGTTGCGCCGACTCACGCAGGGACGCCAGACCCTGGATCAGGCTCTGCGCGACTATGCGGCCTGTTGTCTGCCCTCCCATCGTCGCTGGACCGCCGACGAGTTCGCCGCGCGGCTCGATCAGCTGACCGGGCACAATGTGTTCGCACCGGCAGCGCAGGCGGCCGCCGCCGCCACCGCCTTTCCGTCCATGGATGCCTGGTATGCGCAACTCGGCCTCGCGCTGGACGCCAAGCGCAGCTATGCCGGTCGCCGCGAGGCCGATTGGTCGGCGATCCGCGATGCCATCCTGCCGCCCGTGGAGGCACGTGGCGCCGGCCTCCAGCATTGACGTGCACGTTTGCCGCTTGTCCCTGGGCAGCATTGCCGCCATTTTAGCGGGCCTGCCCCTGCCCCGGAGCCCGCATGGCCGTCCGACCCTTTCTGCAGCAACTGCCCACGCTCGGCGCGCGCGTGTACATCGATGAATCGGCGCAAGTGATCGGCAAGGTCGAGATCGGCGACGATGCCTCGGTCTGGCCGTTGGCGGTGGTGCGCGGCGACGTCAATCACATCCGCATCGGCGCGCGTACCAATATCCAGGACAACTCGGTGCTGCACGTCACCCACGACGGCCGCTACACGCCCGGCGGCTCGCCGCTGGTGATCGGCGACGACGTCACCGTGGGACATGGCGTGATCCTGCACGCCTGCACGATCGGCGACGCCTGTCTGATCGGCATGGGCGCCGTGGTGCTGGACAAGGCGGTGATCGGCAAGCACTCGCTGATCGGCGCCGGCGCGGTGGTGTCACCCGGCAAGGTGGTGGAGCCGGGCTCGCTGTGGGTAGGCAATCCGGCGCGCTTCGTACGCAAACTCACCGACACCGAGATCGAATCGCTGTACTACTCGGCGGAGAACTACCGCAAGCTGAAGGATCAGTATTTGTAGGGCGCAAGAGCAGGAGCGGGGCGGGGGGCGAAGGCTCGAGAGCGGGGCGGGGGGGCAGGGGGCGAAGGCTCGAGAGCGGGGCGGGGGGCCGGGGGCAGGGGACCAGCCGTGCCGCGATTGCCGGCAGCGTCGCGGGGTAGGGAAAGCGGGGGCACGAGGGCACGAGGGCACGCAGAAGCGGCGCTGCGGTGCTGGCCCGTCGCTGCTTGCCCCGCTTCTGCCGCCGCCGACACTGCCACGCAATCGCCGCATAGCTGGTCCCCTGCCCCCCGCCCCCTGCCCCGCCTTCTGCTTGTCCCTGCCTCCCGCTCTAGTCCTCCAGCGGCTCCTGCGCCAGCAGCGGCAGCAGCGCGTCGAGCAGGGCGCTGGCGCCGATCCGGAAGCGCGCCGGTACCACGCGCTCGCGACCGTAGTACGCGGCGGCGAGCGCCAGATAGGCGCTGGCGTCGTCCAGCGTGCGCACGCCGCCCGAGACCTTCAGACCCACGCTGCGCGGGCTGGCGGCGATGGCATCGAGCAGCACCTGCGCCGCCGCCGGGCTGGCGCCGCCGGCCGGATGCTTGCCGGTGCTGGTCTTCAGCATGGCGGCACCGGCGGTGATCACCGCATCGGCCGCCGCGCGCAGCGTGGCGGGGTCGCTGAAGGCCGCGGTCTCCAGAATCACCTTGAGCATGGCGTGGCCGCGACAGCGCGCCGCCACCGCGCGCACCGGCGCCAGCGCCGCGGCATGCTCGCCGGCCAGCCAGACGGCGTAAGGGAAAACGAGGTCGATCTCGTCGGCGCCCACTGCCAGCGCGCGCCGCGTCTCGCGCAGCGCGCGCTCGGCATCGGCGCTGCCCTCGGGGAAGTTGATCACCGTCGCCACGCGCACCTGGGCGATGCCCTCGCGCATCAGGCTCATGCGCGCCGCCAGAATCAGCTCCGGATACACGCACAGCGCTGCCGGCGTGCCGTAGGGCGTGCGTGCACGCCGCGCCAGCTGGGCGATGTCGGCGGCACTGTCGTCCTCGCCAAGCGAGGTCAGATCCATGCAGGCCAGCGCGATGCGCGCGTCGCTCGGGTTGCTCATGCGGGTGCTGCCGTGGCTGTCAGATTGTGGCCATCATAGGGGTCTGTATTCCACCGTGCCGATGGAACGCTCCCAATGAACCAGACCCTGGCGGATGTGCGTCACTACTACGGCGAGGTGCTGCAATCCTCGGCCGATCTGAAGACTTCGGCCTGCTGCACCATCGAGAGCGTTCCCGCCTATCTGCGGCCGCTGATCGCCGAAGTGCACGAGGAAGTGCGCGCCCGCTACTACGGCTGCGGTTCGCCGCTGCCGCCAGCGCTGGAGGGCGCCACCGTGCTCGATCTGGGCTGCGGTTCCGGGCGCGACTGCTATGTGCTGTCGCGCCTGGTTGGTGCGCAGGGCCGGGTGATCGGCGTCGACATGACGCCGGAACAGCTGGAGGTGGCGCGCCGCCATCGCGACTGGCACGCCGAGCGCTATGGCTACGCGGCGTCCAACGTCGAGTTCCTGGAAGGCCAGATCGAGGATCTGCGCGGGCTTGGCATCGCCGATGGCAGCGTCGATGTGGTGGTCAGCAATTGCGTGGTGAATCTGTCGCCCGACAAGCCGCGCCTGCTCGCCGAGATCTTCCGCGTGCTGAAGCCCGGCGGCGAGCTGTACTTCTCGGACGTCTACGCCGACCGCCGCCTGCCCGAGGCGCTGCGCCAGGATCCGGTGCTGCTGGGCGAGTGTCTGGGCGGCGCGCTGTACGTGGAGGATTTCCGCCGCCTGATGGCCCGGGTGGGCTGCCACGACGTGCGCCGGGTCAAGTCCAGCCCGATCGAGCTGCTGGATCCGGCGATCGAGCAGCGCGTCGGCTTTGCGCGCTTCTCCAGCCTGACCCACCGCGCCTTCAAGCTGGACCTGGAAGACCGCTGCGAGGACTACGGCCAGGTGGCGACCTACCTCGGCAGCATCGCCGGCCACCCGCACGCCTTCGACCTCGACGACCACCACCACTTCGTACGCGGCAAGCCGATGCTGGTCTGCGGCAACACCGCCGACATGCTCGGTGCCACCCGCTACGGCGCCCATTTCCGCATCGACGGCGCCAAGCACACCCACTACGGCCTGTTCGACTGCGCACCCGACGCCGCAACGGCGCCGGCGGCCGCGGCGGCAGGCGCCTGCTGCTGAGTGGGACGGTGAGCACAACGACGCCCAGCAGCGACCTGCCCTCGCCCGCGCGCGAGCGCGAGGCGGCGCTGTTGTCGCGCTGTGTCGCCGTCGCCCGGCGGGAAGCGCCAGGCATGGCCGAGGACGCGCCGGTGCTGGCGCTGGCCGCGTCGCTGCTGCAGCAACGTCATCCCGATGCCGCCCGCGCCCTGGCCGCAGCGGCCGAGCGCCTGTCCGGTCCCCGCATGCCGCTGACCGAGCTGCTGCAGAGCGGCCTGATCGTGGACCTGCCGCGCTTCAAGGCGCGCTTGCTGCAAAGGCTGGTGCCATGAGCATCCCGGTGCCAGGCACGCCGCTGGGCGCTGCCGTGCGCGCACTGTTTGCGGCACTGGCTGAACGGCTCGATCTGAAGCAGACGCTGCGTGTTTATCTGGCCGGCGGCATGGCGGTCTACTTCTATGTCGGCAAGCGGGTATCGCATGACCTCGACGCCGAGTTTGCCGGGCGCGTCTTGTTGCCGGCCAATCTGGCGGTCGAGATCGAGGGCGGAGAGCCGGTGTACTTCGACACCAACTTCAATCCGATGTTCGCGCTGGTCCACGAGCATTATCAGCGCGACGCGGTACCCGTGGAGTTGGGAGTGCCGCACATCGATCTCCGGCTGTTGGCGCCGGTGGACCTCGCCGTCAGCAAGATCGCCCGATGGGCCGATGTCGACCGTGAAGATATTGCCAGTCTGGTCCAGGCGGGCCTGACCGATGCCAGCGCCATCGCCCAGCGCGCCCGCGAGGCAGTGACCGCGTACATCGGCAACCCTGCCGACATCCAGCACAAGATCGCGCAAGCCGTGGAACTGGCGGAGCGCGTCGCCCGCCATTGAGCGGGCCCGCGCGGCCTCGCGGCGCGAGTGGCGCCCTGCCATCGGCACCGAGGTACGACCCAGCCGCGCTACTCGCGCTCGTCCTGCATCTGCGTGTAGAGCCGCCAGCTGAGCCAGGCGAGCACCAGAACGCCGACGCCGAGGATCAGCCAGAGCAGCAGGCGGCGCTTACGCGCTTCGGCGTCGCTGTCGTCCGGTGCGGCGCTGGGCGCTGGAAGTGCTTCGACCGGCCCGCTGGTGCGCTGCAGCTCGCCGACCTGCGCGCGTTCCAGTTGTGCCAGCTCGTCCAGGCTGTAGCCGGGCGCGACCTGGCCCATCGCGGCGGGGCCGCCCAGCCAGTGGCGCACCTGCTCGGCCTCGGCGCCGACGGCGAGCACAAAATCCTTGCCTTGCGCGGTGAACACCAGCGTCTGCGGCTGCCAGCCGAGTACCAGGGTTGGGGCCGGCTGGCCGGCCGTGCGCGGGCGCACGATCCATTCGGCGCCGCTCATCGGCGCGATCAGGATGCGGCCGGAGACGCGCTCGCGGCCCTGGTGCAGCAATCGGTAGAAGGTGGTTTCGACGCGGCTGTCGAGCCAGGGATCGGCCTTCGGCGGCCCCGGCCGGTAGTAGCCGATCTGCACCGGCATCACCGTGTTTGGCTCGGCCAGATCAAGGCCGATACGGGTGGCGGCGATGGCCGGGCTCAGCGTGTAGGCATAGTCGCCGGCAACGCGCGCCGGATGCCCCTCGATACGTACTTCCAGCATCGGATCGACCGGCACGCTGGCGCTGCGCCAGCGCGCGCGCACGGCCGCAAACTGCAGCGGCTCGCCTTCGATCCAGCGCAGCTTGAGGTAGCGTCCCTGGCCCTCGCCGAGGTCGATGCGATCGTGCACCAGCGTGCCGCTGGCATCGCTGCTGCGCAGCCAGTCGATGTTGCCGTGGGCGGCGCCGTCCCACAGCTGCAGATCGTCGCTGCGCTCCACCGCGATACGCGCGCGGTAGTTGCCGGCTTCGGGCAGCTCGAAACTCAGGCTCTCCAGCATCTCGTCGCTGCGGCTGGGGCCTAGATCGATGATCAGCGCCGCCAGCCGGGTGTCGGCCGCCGCGCGCTCGGCGCCAGTGTGGCGCACGCTCAGGGTGCCGTCGCGGGTCACGCTCAAGTTGAGTTCAGGCGCCTGATCGAGCGCCGGCGCGGCGTCCTCGAACACCGGGAACAGCGTGGTGCGGCGTTCCTCGGTGCTGATCCGGCTGCGGTAGCTGGGCCGGTGCAAGGCATAGGGCAGCGCCTGCCCGGCGCCGTTGTAGACGCGCAGATCGGCCAGATCCGGCGTGCGCGCGTGCTGGTAGACCAGCAGCGGCAGCTGCAGCTGGACCACGCCGTTGTCGCCGCTGACGCGCAGCGGCAGGTGCACGGCGAACTCCGCGGCGGTGGGCGCATGCGCGGGCTCGGCGGCCGCCAGTCCGGCAGCGATCCAGAGCGCGCAGCAGCCGAACAGCAGTGACTCAGACTTCATCACGACGCTCCTCGGCTTCGCGCGGCAATGGCGCCAGGTAACCGATCAACAGCATCAACCCACCCACACCCATGAAGGACACGATGCGGGCAATGCTGCCGACATTGCGCAGATCGACCAGGAACAGCTTGAGCACCACCACGCCGAGCAGCGCGGCGCCGATCATCCACAGCGGCTTCGACAGTCGGCGCACCGCGTAGCGCATCAGCGCGAAGGCGCACAGCGTCCACACGATCGACAGCATCGCCTGCACGAACTGCGACTGGTACAAGGGCTCGAAGCGGTAGGGCAGGCCCAGATAGTGCGCGGCAGTGCGCAGCAGCATGGCGTTGAACCAGGCGAAGGCCAGCGCCATCGCCGCGCGAACCACGCGGCGGCGCTGATCCGGACTCGCCTGCGGCGCGTGCAGGCGCCAGAGATCGGCCAGCAGCAGCGCGACGAAGCCG
This sequence comes from Lysobacterales bacterium, assembly GCA_046346965.1. Classification (GTDB taxonomy): domain Bacteria; phylum Pseudomonadota; class Gammaproteobacteria; order Xanthomonadales; family SZUA-5; genus JAXMHB01. Next base: position 64,953 of record JAXMHB010000018.1, on the reverse strand, counting down.
CTGGTCAGATCGAGCGGATTCAGCACCGGCAGATAGGGCAAGGGCGCCATGCTGCCGTCCTGGCGCAGATTCCAGTAGATCGCCAGCAGCAGCGCCCAGCCGGACGCGATCGGAATCACCCGGGCGCCATACCAGCTCTGCAGCGGCTGCAGCGGCCAGCCGGCCGCGCGCACCTGACGCAACCCGAGCAACAGCAGGCCCATTGACACCCAGGCCGCCAGATAATCCGGCCACATGCCGGCCACCACCCAGCTGTCGGCGCTGGCCAGCGGCACATCGGCGCCCACCAGCCAGGGCCACAGGTTCAGCGACACCAGCGGCGCCACCATCAGCCACGGCGCGATCACGCGGCCAAAGTGCAGCGCCTTCAGCATCGGCTCCGATACGCCCCAGCATTGCTGCCAGTAGCGCAGGCACCAGGCCATGCCCAGCCACATCGCCAGCAGCGCAAAGCCGGTGCCGAGGGACGGCAGCTGGCCGTCCCCGTACAGCATGCCGATCAACACCAGACTCGCCAGCGCCTGCATCAGCGCGCTCGGGATCGCCACCCGGCGCAGCGCAGCGACGTCCACCACCTGCGCCAGCGGCAGCAGGAACAGCGCCGCCAAGGTCATCCCGAGCAGACGCACATCGGCGTAGCTGAGCCAGCCGACGCCGTCGACGCTGGCGCCGGCGACCACCAGCACCTGCGTGGCGAACTGGGCGCCGGTGTCGATCAGCGGCCCGTGGATCAGCACGCCGAGCAGAATCAGCCACAGCGGCAGCGCGCCGCGCCCGGCCTCGCGCCGGCAGCCCTGCATGCCGAACCAGGTGAGCGCACTCAGGATCAGCGTGCCGAGCAGCGGGCCGCCCAGGAAGGCCAGCAGGACATCCGGCGGCAGTGGCGCCGCCCAGCGGAAATCGAGCGCGTGATCCAGCTGCAGCTGCGGGCCGATCTGGGCCAGATACAGCCAGCTGGCGAGTGCGCTCAGCGCCGGCCAGATCCAGGCTTGTTGCAAGGCCGGGTTGGGGAAGTCATGGCGGCGCGCCAGCCAGGCGTAACCGGCCGCGCTGAGCGCCAGCAGCACGCTGTAGCCGGCCCAGAACGGCACCGTGTACCAGAGCGCCTGGCCCTCCGCCGGCGTCGTCAGCCAGGCCAGCACATGCGCCAGACCGTTCAGCGCGAAGCCCAGCGTCCAGAACATCGACAGCAGGAACCAGCCTTGCGTGGCCGCGCGCGCCTGAGCGCTGTCGTGCACCTCGGCTTCCAGCGCCTGCACCCGGCCCTTGAAGGCACAGGCCGACACCAGCGCGCCGCCGCCCAGCAGCAGGCCGCCGAACAGCGCGCTGCCGGACAAGATCTCGCCCAGGCTGGCTTCGCTGTAGACGGCGACGTTGTACCAGCGCATGTAGTGCGCCATCAGGCCGAGGAAGGTCAGCCCGGCCACCGCGGTGACCGCGCCGCCGAGCACATCCGGCACGCGCCACTGCTCGCGCCGGCCCAGCCATTGCAGCGCCACCACCAGCCCGATGGCGCTCAGCACGTAAAGGCTGGCGCGATGGACGCCCTCCACGCGCAGCCAGATCTCCACCCACATGCCGGCCAGCAACCAGACCACGGCGGCCGTGATGAAGGCCCCCGCCAGCCGGGCAAAACCGGCGCGCGCGGCGTCCTCGCTGCCGGCGTCCTGCGCGCCGTGGCGGCGCAGCGTCAGCGCCAGGAACACGCCGGTGGCGCCGAGCAGCGCAAAGCCCAGGCTGATGTGTTGCGTCAGCGCGGCGACTGGATCGATGCCGGTCAGCGCACGCAGGAAGGCGATCCAGCTGAGGAACTGCACCAGAATACCGAAGCGCCACACCAGCGCCTGCTTCTGGCGCAGGCCCACCCAGACGATGCCAGCACCTTCCAGCGCCCAGGCGGCCGAGGTCCAGCGGCCGTCGAAGGCCAGCGGAATCGCCAGCGTGCCGAACACCACGGCGAGCGCGAAGAAGGACTCGACCAGGAGGCGCAGATTGCCGCGCCGCCAGCGCCACAGGCCGAGGCCCACCAGCGCGTAGAACACGCCGAGCGCCAGCGCCGACAGCGCGCTGCCGAGGTGCATGTCCTTGACCATGCCGTACTGCAGGCCCATCGCCACCGTCGGCACACCGAACACCAAGGTGCCGTCCACATAGGATTTGAGCTGCGGCGCCTGACGCCAGGCATAGAGCACGGCGATTGCCACGTAGAACACCAGGAACAGCGCCAGGAAGGCCTGCGAGCTCAAGTAGTGCTGCGGCTCGTAGCGCTGCACGCCCCAGGCGGTGCCGATCAGGAAGGTGAACAGGAAGCCGAGCAGATTCAGCGAGCGCCAGGAACGCTTCCAGGCGATCGCCAGGATGCCGGCATTGAGCAGTGCGTAATAGCTGAACAGGGCGATGTGGCTGCCCTCGCCGGTGGAGGTGAGGATCGGCACCGCGAAGCCGCCGACGATGCCGAACACCGCCAGCCACAGCGCGTCCTGCAGCACCGCCAGCACACAGGTGAAGCTGACCAGCACCAGCAACAGCGCAAAGGCCGCGCCGGCCGGCATCAGGTGATAGAGCTTGAAGGCGCCAAAGGTGACCAGCATCAGCGTCGCCAGACCGGCGCCCTGGGCGGGCAAGGCGATGCCTGGTCTCGATGTGCGGATGCGCCAGCCCCACAGCAGCATGGCGATGGCGCCGGCGGCAATCGCCGCCAGTCGCACTTCGATCGGCACCACCACGTAGGCGGAGGCAAAACGCAACAGGAAGGCGACGCCGATGAACAGGATCATCAGGCCGATCTTGGCGACCAGATTGCCGCCGAACAGCCAGCCCTTGACTGCCTGCAGCAGCGTCGACAGGCCGCGCTCCAGATCGGTGGGCTCCCGCTGCGGACGCGGGCGTGGCGGGCTGCGTGGGGGCTCGGCGCGGTCCGCACGCGGCGCGCGCTCGGTGACCGGCGGTTTGGGCTTCCAGACCGGCTTGGGCGCGCTCGGCGGCGGCGGCGCTTCGGGCTCGGCGGCGGCGGGCTCGCGCCAGCTCGGCGGGCTCTCCGGCTCGGCGGCCGGCGGCAACTCGATCGGTTCCAGATTCCACGCCGGGGGCGGCTCGATCGCCGGCGCGGCCGGCAGCTCGGGCAGTTCCAGCGCCGGGGTCGAGGACTCAGGCGCCGCGGCAGGCTCGGGGATGCCGAGATCCGCCGCATCGAAGTCGAAAGGCGCACGCTGCTCGCGCTGCGGCGGCAACGGCGTGACCAGCGGCGCGCGCGCCGGGCGTGGCTCGGCCGGGGGCGTCTCGACGATCACGACGTCGGCGACAGCCGGCGCCGCGTCAGGGCGGGCAGCCGGCGGCGCGTCGGTGCGCGCGGTCGTGGCCGGCGGCGCCGCCTCCAGCGCCTGCAAACGCTGCTGCAGCGCCAGATGCTGCTCGCGCAACTCGCGCACTTGCTTCAGCAGATCGGTGATCGCGCGCTGCTGGGCCTTTTGCTGCTCCTCGCCCTCGCGGAGGGCGCTGCCGGCGCGCAGCCAGGCCAGGGCCGGCGTCAGCAACAGGTACAGCACCAGCATGACGCCCAACAAACCAAACAGTTCCATGCGCGGGAGCGGCCCAGGAATTGTGAAGATTCGATCTTAGCAGCCCGTGCGCGGCGCCGGTCCAGCGCGTCCAAGGTAGCGCCTGGCGCGACTGCCCGTCGCAGCGCGCGTTATGCTGCGGGCATCAACCACAGCGGAGCGCAGCATGGGCATCTTCGATTTCGTCAAAGCCGCCGGTGAGAAGGTCCTCAGCGCTGCGCCCGGTGCCGACACCGCCGGCAAGCTGTTGGAACACCTGAAATCCAAGGGTGTCAGCAGCAGCGAGTTGATGGTGGAGTACGACCCGGCACTGGCCAAGGTCAAGGTCAGCGGCAACGCCGCCACCCAGGCCGAGCGCGAGAAACTGATCCTGGCGCTCGGCAACATCGAGGGCGTGGAAAAGGTCGACGATCAGCTGAGCGCCGGCGACGGCGCCGCCGCGTCTACCTTCTACACGGTGAAGAAGGGCGACACGCTGAGCGCGATCGCCAAGGCGCACTACGGCAACGCCGGCAAGTATCAGGCGATCTTCGAGGCCAACCAGCCGCTGCTCAAGCACCCGGACAAGATCTACCCGGGCCAGGTGTTGCGCATTCCCTCCCTGTAAGGTCTACAGGGGGCGCCATGCGTGGATTGCTTGCACTGCCGCTGCTGCTGGCCTCGGCCGCAGCCACGGCCGAGGTCGAATGGGCGCCGTTCGTCGAGCCGTACCAACAGATCTTTCCCAGTCTGGAGATCGCCACCGCCACCATGACGGTGGACCCGGAGGACGAGGATCCCTCGGTGGTCGGCGATCAGGACGGCCTGATCGGCGTCATCGTCAGCGGCGCGCGCCCCGGCACACGCTTCGAGCTGACCGTGCGCATCCCCGGCTACGCGCGCGACAGCCGTCTGAGCGGCCGCATTCCGGACGTCGACGAGGATGTCGGTCTGGCGCCGACGATCAACTGGGATTTCGACACGCTGGCGCGCCTGAAGCAGTCCAAACCCGCCAATGTCGAATTCGAACTCAGCCTGGGCGGCCGGCCGCAGGGCACGCGCACCGAGCGCGTGCGCATGCGCTCGGTTAACGACGCGCTGTACTTCATCGACGAGGACGATGACGAGGACGATCTGGACTTCAACTGGCTGTTCGCCGCCTACGTCAACGAGGACCATCCGGCGGTCGACCAGATCCTCAAGGAAGCGCTGGACAGCGGCATCGTCGACAACTTCTCGGGCTATCAGGCCGAGGACGAGGACGATGTGCTGAAGCAGGTGTACGCGATCTGGCATGTGCTGCAGATGCGCGGCATCCGTTATTCCTCGATCACCCGCACCGCCAACGAGCACGGCAATGTGCTCAGCCAGCACGTGCGCTTCGTCGACGAGTCACTGGCGATGACGCAAGCCAACTGCGTGGACGGCAGCGTGCTGTTCGCCTCCATCCTGCGCAAGATCGACATCAATCCCAAGCTGGTGCTGGTGCCCGGCCACATGTTCCTGGGCTTTGCGCTCGACGAGGCTGGCGAGCACTCCGCGTACCTCGAAACCACCATGCTGGGCGATGTGCAGCCCTTCCGCGGCAAGAAACTCTCTGATCTGCGCCGCGAGGTCAGCATCGGCGTCGACCAGGAAGCCACCTTCGCCAGCTTCGCGGCGGCGCTGGAGGAAGGCCAGCGTCAGGTCGACGAGGCCGCTGATGCCTTCGCCGACGAGAACGATCTGGATCACCAGATGATCGACATCCAGGCCGCGCGCGAGCTTGGCGTAATGCCGATCACGCGCTGAGCGGCGGGGAGCGCGACGGCACTCCCCGCGCGCGCACGCTCAACCGGGTTCGCTGCGCAGCAAGGACAGTTGCAGCTCCATGCGCTTGATCTCGCGCAGCAGGCGATTGGCCTGCAGATGCGATCCCAAAAAGGATTTGCCGAGCACCGTGACCTGGAACAGCACGATGGCGGAAGTCGCCCATTGCAGCGCGAGCAGGACCTCAGTGGCTTCCAACATGCGCCAGAAGCAGTAGGCGCCGCCGAGGAATGCCAGAAACACGGCAACGTTGACCAGCCACATCACCCAGTTCCACGGCCCTCGAAACAATTGCTGCACCTGTCTCAGATACGCCGGCTCGCCGTGGCGCGCCAACAGGGCCAGATCCTCCTCGCTCAAGGCCTGACTGATCATCTGATCGAGCTTGTTCACGTCGATACTCCTTCGAGAATGGCGCGCAGTTTCTGTCGCGCGTGCATGAGCCGGGTCTTGACCGTCCCCGGCGGAACGTCGAGGGCAACGGCGATCTCCGCCACGCCCAGGCCATCCAGATAAAACAGGGCCAGCGCAGCGCGGTGCGCGGCGGGAAGCGTCTGCATCGCCTGGCAGAGGGTGCGCACATCCAAGGCGTCGTCGAGCGGCGGCGCCGCCGCCGCGATCTCGCAGTCGTCCGCATCGGCGTGCAGGCGCTCGCGCCGAGACTCCGGAATACGGCGGTGGCAACGTCGGGTGACGATCTGCAGCGCCCAAGCGGGGAATGCCGCCACATCCTGCAAACGCTTCAATCCCTGGACGATCTCGACCCAGGCTTCCTGGACACAGTCCAAGGCGCGCTCACCGTCACCCAGCAGTCGCCAAGCGTGACGCAGCAAGCGCGGCTGCCAGCGCGCAACCAGTCGATTCCAGGCTGGCGCATCGCCGGTGAGCGCGGCGCTCACCAGAAACTCGTCGTAGATGCGCTGACTGTCGCGTTGCACGCTGGCGTCCTGTTCGGGCTATGAACCCAAGGTGCGCTCTGCGCGCGATCCGGTTCAAAGCCGGGGCGCGGTAGCCCTCAATGAGGGGACGTAGAGAACACGGCGAGCAGCGACAGCGTCAGGGCATACAGAATGATCAGCAGCAGGCCGCGCCCACGTCCCAGCGACTCGCGCGCGCCGGGCCAGGTGATGAGCACCGCCAGCGCGCCAGCGCCGAGCGCGATCCACAGGGCCGCACCGTGGACAGCAATCGGCGTGATCGTCGCCGCCACACCCACGATGCCCAGCACATTGAACACATTGCTGCCGAGCAGCGTGCTGACGCCGACATCGTCATGGCCGCGAAACACGGCGACGAGCGTGGTCGCCAGTTCCGGCATCGAGGTGCCCAAGGCCACCAGCGTCGCCCCGATCAGATAGGGCGAAACGCCAAGTCCTTGGGCGATCGTGGTGGCGCCATTGACCACCAGCGTCCCGGCCAGCACCAGCAGCGCGAGGCCGCCGGCACTGTCGACGGCGATCCGCAGCAATCCTGCCGGGCGATCCGTCTCGGCCGGCGACCGCTGACGTCGCGCATTGCGCACGTGCATCGTCATCCAGGCGGCAAAGCCGATCAGCAACAGCACACCATCGATGCGCGAGATAACGCCATCAAGCGCCATCAAGGCCAGCGCCGCAGTAGCTGCCAGCGCGGCGGCGTAGTCCAGGCTGATCTGCGTGCGCGGCGCAGCCAGAGGCTTGATCAGCAAGGCCACGGCCAGGATCAGGGCGATGTTGACGACGTTGCTGCCGGTGGCATCGCCGAGGCCAATGGCGGGCTCTCCGCGCGCGGCGGCGACGGTGGACACGAACAACTCCGGACTGGAGGTCGCAAATGCGCCCAGGGTGGCTGCCGCGATCGCGGCCGGTATGCGCAGCCAGCGCGCGAAGCCGAGCACGCCGCGCAGGAACAGTTCCCCGCCCAGACCCGCCAGCACCACGCCGCCCAACAAAGCCAGAATCGCCAGTGTCATCGTCTGCCCTGCCTGTGGTTCGGGGTCCGATTATGGCCCTCAGCCCGCGCCCGGCACCCCGGCCAGCCGCAGCACGATCAGCGTCTGGTCGTCGCGGCCGCTGTCGCTGCCCTGATGCGCGTAGAGCTCGGCCAGCATGGCGCTGAGCAGCGCCTCGGGCGTGCGCAGGCTGGAGCGTTCGAGGATGCGCTCCAGGCCCTCGATGCCGAACTCGCGCCCGGACGCGTCGCGCGCCTCGGTGATGCCATCGGTGTAGACGACGATCAGATCGCCGGCGCGCGCGTCCAGTCGCTGATTGCTGTACGTGTAGTCCTTCAAAATGCCGATCGGGATGTCGCGACCCGCGCTCAGGCGTTCAACCCGGCCGTCGCGGCGGCGCAGCGGCGGCAGATGCCCGGCGTTGCACAGCCGCACCTCGCCGGTGGCCGGGATATGCAGAAAGCCGAGCGCGGTCAGGAAATGCGGCCGCGCCTTGCGCGAGAAGAAATAGCGATTGGCGTAGGTCAGGGCGCCGGCCGGTCCCTCGCCCTCGGTGCCGCGATAGGTGCGCAGGATGGCGTCGAACTGCACCGCCTCCATCGCTGCACCGGCGCCGTGACCGGACACATCGGCCAGCATCAGGCCGAAGGCATCGGGCAGCTGCGCCGGATAGTCGGCGGCGATGCGATGCGAAAGCGACATCAGATCGTAGTAGTCGCCGCCAGCAGCCGCCGATGGCTGGTAGTGAACGGCGTAGGCCAGCCCGCGGATCTGCGGATTGTCCGGCAGCAGCAAGCGCTGCACGTCGGCCAGATCGCGGATCTCCACGCGCGCGCGGCGGGTTTCCTCGGCCAACTCCTGGCGCGACAGCGCGCCGCCCAGATAGGCGGCCAGACAGCCCGCCAGCAGCCCCAGCAATGCCAGCTCGGCCTGCGCCAAGGGATGCGTCTCGGCCACCCCCAGCAGCAGCGCCAGCTGCGCCTGACCTTCCTGGTACAGCGGCAGCGCGATCACGCACTCGCTGGCGAGCAGACTGGCGAGCAGCGTGTCCTGCAGCGTCTGCGCGCCGACGCGCATCGGCTGGTCGGTGCTCAGCAGCGCGTGGGTGGCGCGATCACTGAGGGCCAGCGCGGCGCTGGCCTCGTCGAAAGGATCGCGCGCGTCGATGCGCACGGCGCCACTGGCATCGCTCAAGGCAACGAGGCGCGGCGCACCCACCGCCGGCCGCAGCACCAGCGCCGTGGCGAGCTCGCCGTACAGGGCCCGCAACAGCGCGCCCTGCGCGCGCCAGGCGGCCGCCGAGTCGCCCTGGAAGGCGCTCAAGGCCTGCAGCTGGGCGGCCGACGGCAACGCGATCATCGCGGCTGATAGCGCGTCGGATCGGCGATGCCGGCCGCGGCAAAGCCCTCGGCGCGCAAGCGGCAGGAGTCGCAGCGCCCGCAGGCGCGGCCCTCGCCATCGGCCTGGTAGCAGCTGACGGTCATCCCGTAGTCCACGCCCAGGCGTGTGCCGGTGGCGATGATCTCGGCCTTGCGCATGCCGATGATCGGCGCGTGGATGGTGATCTCGGCGCCCTCCACGCCGGTGCGCGTCGCCAGCCGCGCCATGCGCTGATAGGCGGCGATGAACTCGGGCCGGCAGTCCGGGTAACCGGAGTAATCGACCGCATTGACGCCGATGTACAGATCATTGGCGCCAATCACCTCGCCATAGGCCAGCGCCAGCGACAGCATCAAGGTGTTGCGCGCCGGCACATAGGTAACCGGAATGCCGCTGGTGGGGCTCTCCGGCACGGCGATGGCGTCATCGGTGAGCGCCGAACCGCCGATCGCGCGCAAATCGAGCGGAATCACGCGGTGTTCGACCACGCCGAGCGCCTGCGCCACGCGCCGCGCCGCATCCAGCTCGGCCCGATGACGCTGGCGGTAATCCACGCTGAGCGCATAGCAGCGATGGCCGGCGGCACGCGCCATCGCCAGCACGGTGGCGGAATCGAGCCCGCCAGACAACAAAATCACCGCTGACTGCATGTTTCACCCGGGAAAGAACGACTGCCGGCGAGCATAGGCGAGCAGGCTGGGGAGTAGAGAAAGCGGGGCGGGGGGCGGGGGGCGGGGGACCCACCATGCGGCAATTCCGTCACACTTTCGCCGGATTGGTTTGCTGCATGAGTAAGCGCGCCAGTGCTACGCAAGCACTGCAGCGCCGGTACCTTGCCGTCTGACCCCGCCTTTGCCTTGACACACTTTGTGTTGGCAAGCGTCCATGTCCCGCCTTCGGCGCGCTTACGCGGGCGGCAAACAGCTATCCGCGACAATGCACGGAAGCGCCGCATCGTGGGTCCCCCGCCCCCTGCCCCCCGCCCCGCTTTTGCCCTTGCCCCCGGGCCTCACAGCAGCATCACCGCTACCCCGCAGAAGGTGCAGGCCACGCCCATCAGCTTGCGGCGCCCGACGGGCTCTTTCAGCAGCAGCCAGGCGAATAGCAGGATGAAGATCGAGGCGGTTTCGTTGAGGATCGAGGCGATCGACGCGCTGGTGTATTTGTAGCCGGCCAGCCAGAACAGCATCGCCAGATACTGACCGATCACCGCGGACAGGATCAGCAGCCGCCAGGGCACCGCGCGCCAGGACGCGATGCGGTGGCGCGGCGGCAGCAGACGCCAGACCCACAGCATCGGCAGCACCGCCGCCACCATGCGAATCAGCGCCACCCAGAAAAACGGCGCGTGTTCGAGCACCGGCTTGATCATGACGATGCCGCCGGCGTTCAGCGCAATCGCCGCCAGCCCCATCAGCAATCCGCGCCGCAGTTGCGCGGGTTCGAGGGTCTCGGTCACCTGGCGTTGATTCACCAGCACCACGCCGCTCATCACCAGCACGAAGCCGCCAAACTGCAGCAGCGTCAGGCGCTCTCCCAGGAACAGGAAGGACAGCAGGATGACAAAGGGGCTGAACAGATTGCCCAGCACGCCGATGCGCCCGGCGCCCAGCGTGTTCAAGGCGCGGAAGTACAGCGTGTCGGCGATGCTGATGCCAAGGAAGCCCGAGAGCGCGGTCAGCGCCAGCTGCCAGGCGCTGAGCTCGGGCAGGCTCAAGCCGTGCGCAAACCAGACGCTGGGCAGCATCAGCGCCAGCACGATGGCGTTCTTCAGCAGATTCAGCGCCATCGGCGGCAGCCGATCGCCCAGCTGCTTGTAGAACACCACGCCCAGCCCCCAGCAGGCGGCTGCGCTGATCGAGTAAAGCTCACCCAAGCCCGCTTGCATGAATCTCCCCTGAGGTCGGCCGCAGGCGTCGAGTCCCTGCCCCTGCGCCGGCCGTGCAGAATGCGCGCACGGCCCTGGGGCTGCCCACCCCGAATACTGGCACGCTGCTGACACCACGATGGACGAGACCGACAAGTGCGATTTTGTGATCGAACTTGCGCGCCGCCTGCACCAGGGCGGCGCCACCGCGCCGCGCCTGGAAGACGCCATCAATGCGGTCAGCCGACGCCTCGGCCTCGATACCCACATCTGGTCCAGCCCGACTGCGATCATCGCCACCATCCAGCCGCTGGACGCGCGCGACCACGATCGCACCATCACCCGGGTGGTGCGGCTGGAGCCGGGCGACATCCATCTGCGCCGGCTGTGGCGGCTGGATGACATCGCCGAACGCGTCGCCAGCGGCGCGCTGAGCGCTGCCGCCGGCAAGCTGGAACTGCAGCGCGCAACGCTGCCCGACAGCCAGCGGCGGCAATGGCTGGAGACGGTGTTCGGCTTCACGCTGGCCTCGGCCGGCGTCGCCGGTCTGCTGAAAGCCAGCGTGGTCGAAATGCTGTGCGCAGCAGCGCTCGGACTGCTGCTCGGTGTGCTGGCGCAACTGTCGGCCGGGCGCCCGCGCCTGCTGGCCAATCTCGATGCGCTGTCGGCCTTCCTGGTGGCGCTGCTGACCGCCTGGATCGCGCATGCGCTGGCGCCGATTTCCTCGCGGCTGGTGCTCACCGCCGGCCTGATCGTGCTGCTGCCCGGCCTCACCTTGACCACCGCCGCGGTCGAAGTGGCTTCGCAGCATCTGGTGTCCGGCACCGCGCGCTTTGCCGGCGCCATCGCGGTGCTGCTGAAGCTGGCCTTCGGCGCGCTGGTCGGCACCCGGCTGGCCGCCGCGCTGGGCTGGGATCCGCTGGCGCCGCTGTCGACCGCGCAAGCGCCCTGGCTGGAACCGGTCTCGCTGCTGATCGCCGCCGCCGCCTTCGCGCTGCTGTTCAAGGCGCGCATCCGCGACTGGTGGGTGGTGTACCTGGCGGCGCTGCTGAGCTACAGCTGCATCCGCATCGGCAACCCGGCGCTGGGCCCGGAACTCGGGCTGTTCGTGGCGGCGCTGGTGGTCAGCATCTCCAGCAACATCTACGCCCGACTGGCGCGCCGCCCCGGCGCCACCTTCCGCCTGCCCGGTCTGATCCTGCTGGTGCCGGGCTCGGTCGGCTTCCGCAGCCTCTACTTCGTGTTCGAGAAAGACGTGTTCCTGGGCCTTGATACCGCCTTCTCGGTGGTCACCCTGATCGCCGCCCTGGTCGCCGGACTGGTCCTCGGCAACAGCATCCTGCCGCCGCGGCAAGGAATGTGAGGGACTAGGGAAAAAGGGAAAAGGCATGTCCCGACGGATCCACCGACCAGGGCTTCAGAACGACCACCTCCGCCTGCGCCGTGCTCGCCGCGCACAGGGCGAGGACGCACAGCCTACAAAGCGACTGCCAGAGCGCGCGCAGCGCAGAGCGGCCGAGATTCGCGCCGGGATCGGCGCCATCCCGGATGCCGACTCCCCCGGTCGCAGTGGACGGATACAGTGCGCGGTCCATACGGTTTTCCCCAGTGATCTCAGTAAGGCAGCCAAGCGGGGCACCCAGGCGCACCGCATCGACCTTGTCCCGATCCGCGCACATGCAGCACGCCTGACCGGCCTTGGCTGGAAACTCCACCACGTTGCGGCGCATCCCGCCATCAGGAAAGCACTTACAAAGGCTTTCAAGATCAGCATCTTGGGGGACTGCCGCCTGGCCCCGAGGGCGGGACGGCGAGCCAGCCCTGCGGCGAGGTGCCCGACAGCTGACACGGCATGCGCCGCATACCCGGCGCGGATGCCATCGGCGGCTACGCCTCGGGCATTTCCTTGATCCTAGGGAACCTCAAGCCGAATATGGGTGCGTCGGGACCCGGGACCCGGGACCCGGGATGCGGGATGCGGGATGCGGGACTCGCGCCGATGTCAACGCCGAAGGCGAGACACGGACTCTGCACCGATGGCACGACCGGCGCGTAGCAGCAGCTGGACCTCTGCGCACCCACAGCGCGATCGATGCGGAGCAGCAGCCGGACCTCGGCGCACCCATAGCGCGACCGATGCGGAGCAGCAGCTGGACCTCTGCGCACCCATGGCGCGATCGATGCGGAGCAGCCGCTGGACGTCTGCGCACCCATAGCGCGATCGATGCGGAGCAGCAGTTGGACGTCTCCGCAGCAATGAGCTGACCTGTGTGGAGCAGTACGGCGATTGCTCTGCACAGGTCCCACGACCACTCCGCATCGGTCCGACCACCACTCCGCATCGGTCCGCCTACCACTCCGCATCGGTTCGCCTACTACTCCGCATCGGTTCGCCTACTACTCCGCATCGGTTCTCCTACTACTCCGCATCGGTTCTCCTACTACTCCGCATCGGTCCGCCTACCACTCCGCGCCGGTCCGCCTACCACTCCGCATCGGTCCGCCTACCACTCCGCATCGGTCCGACTACCACTCCGCATCGGTCCGACTACCACTCCGCATCGGTTCGACTACCACTCCGCATCGATCCGACTACCACTCCGCATCGGTTCGACGACTACTCCGCATCGGTTCGACTACCACTCCGCATCGATCCGCCTACCACTCCGCATCGGTCCGACGACTACGTCGCACAGGTCGAGCGACTACGCCGAAGCCCAAGTGAGACACGCGCCGCTCTGCGTCCTCCTGAAGCGTAGTGCACACACCACGGAGTCGGGCCTATGCGCGTACGGCTGCTGCAACACGCCAGTCCCCCGGGGACGGTGCGCGTGTGGGTGGGCGTGGTCGATGGCGATGTGACGACCGTCCGCTTGATGCACCAGGGGCAGCCGCTGGCGGCAGCGCAGCTGGCCCTGGAGCTGCCGCCCGGGCGCGCGGGCAGCGTGCAGACGGCGCTGTATGAGTTTGCGACCGCAACGCCGATCTGGATCGAGGCGCAGGTCCAGGGCAAGACGGTCGCCAGCCTGCAGGCGCGACCCTTGCCGCGTCTGACGCCGGGTCAGCGCTTCAATATGCTGTTGGGCTCCTGCTACTACTACGACAAGGCCAATCACGGCGCCATCGACAAGGCGCTGGGCGAGGTCCGCAAGCTGTGCGGCGGCGGGGCGCCCGATCTGTGTGCGCTGATGGGCGATCAGGTGTACCTCGATCTGCCCTGGCACAAGAACTTCCAGGATGACCTTGACTGGCTGCGCGACCGCTTTCTGGACGATTACATCCGCAATTGGTTCGACCAGCCCGGCTTTGGCGCCGTGCTTGCGTCGGCACCCCTGCTGTTGATCGCCGATGACCACGAGCTGTGGAACAACGCGCCGGAACGCCAGTTCCACATGAACAACACGCACAGCGCAGCGGGTCGCCAGCGCTGGCGTCAGGCCGCCCTGGAGGCCTTCCACGCCTTCCAGCGCCCGCGCGTGGCGGCGGCGCCGGGAATGCCGGAGTTCATCGACATCGAAGCCGGCGCGCTGCGCCTGCTGGGCCTGGATCTGCGCTGGCTGCGCAGGGCGAAATCCGACTTCCCCGCCAATCCGCTGCTGGCGCGGCTGGATGGCGGCAGCGACATGTATCTGCGCTTGCAAACCGCTCTGACGGCCGCGCACGCGGCTGGTGCGGTGCCGGTGATCCTGTCTGGCCAAGGTCTGTTCCGCGGTGCCACCGGGTCGATGACCGATTTCGAGCAGGCCGATTTCCCCGATTTCAGACAGTTTTGTCAGGCGGTGGCCGGTCATCCGCAGAAGCTGATTTACCTCACCGGGGATGTGCACTGGGGGCGCGTGATGTACGCCAAACACACCGGCGGCGCGGCGAACGATGGCGTGTACGAGGCCTTTGTGTCGCCAATGGCCTTGCTCGATTGGCAACCACGTTACCGGCCCTGGCGGGATTGGCCACGCCATTCCGATCCCGATTTTGACGACCTCGGCCCCTTTAGAAAGCATGCGGGCGGCAGCCACTTGCAGCCTGCACATCTGACGGCGGTCAGGCGCAGCAATGGCGCGAGCCTGGAGCGCGCCGGCCAGACCGGCGATCAACTGGCGCTGCTGTCGATCGAGCATCAGGGCGCCCGCATGGCTGCACACATCCATTATCTCAGCCTCAACAACACACCCAGCGCCGGAATGACCGTGCGCTTGTTCTGAATCGACAGGAGATCATCATGCTGAGTATTCGCGAATCCAATCTGCGCGAGCGCAATCGTGAAATCCGGCAGGAGGACCGCCAGCCGGGCGAGAGCAATCTCGCCTTTCTGCAGCGCCACTGGGCATCGGAAGCCTTTGCCGACGCCGAGATCGGCGTGGTCCTGGTGGGCGGTCGCACCTCGCTGGACCTGTGCCTGCGTTTTGCGCAGTCGCTGGCCCGCTACGACCGCTCGCCCTCATCCTGGTCGGAAGTGTTCCTGATCGTCCGCAGCGCGGAGGGTTTCCAGTCCTTCGGCGTGCATTTGCCGGCGATCCAGACGCCCATGGCGCACCAGAGCGAGCGCCTGCTGCGCAATGTGCCGACCTGGAACAACGGCATCCAGACCGGCATCGAGGCCCTGATCGATTCGCCGATCGATTATCCCAATATTGCCTTGCTGCGCCTGTCGACCGAAACCCGGGCCCAACTGCGCGCAACCGAGCACGGCCTGGCATTCGATGCCACTGCCGCCATCGATCAATATCGCCGGCGCGGCGACGTGATTTCCACCGCCGAGTGCGCGTGGCGCTGGCTCGGCTATGCCTGGGGCATCCGCGGACAAGGCAATCCGTTGCACGAGGGCGTCGGCTTCCCCGCCGCGATGGTCGTCGACAGCGTACTCAACACCCTGGGCCTCGACCTGACCCCCGGCCTCGCCAGCCACTCCAGCTGCCCGGAAGCCATCTGGCAGACCTTCAGCTGGTGGCACACCGACGACGCCGCTGCCCAAGTGGAGCAACGCGGCCCAACCCGCTTCCGCGGCGTCTGCTGCCGCAGCCATGTGATTGACGAGGCCTGAGGGCGACGCCGCGGACCGCGTTTCTCCGCGGCGACGCAACGGCTCTCAGCTCCGCCCCGACGCCGCCACCGGCGGATTCCCTGGTCACCACAACGACTTCGATGCTCTCCTCGCGACCTAATGAAGCATCTGGACCAAATGCCTGTCGGACCTTCAACGCACTCGCGAGTAAAATCCGTCAGGCTGCCAGATGCGCTCAGCGTTGAAGTATCAAGACTCAGTGACCTCGCAATGCGCAAAATAGCCGCCTTCGACGAACTCAAAACGCCTCTCGTCCAACACGCCTGAGTCCGCCCACGCATGTCCACGCAACGCTACTCGGTCACCCCGCACGCGATCGAAACGCTGCTGACCTGGATCAAGTCGGGCGAGATCGCCATCCCGGAGATCCAGCGGCCCTTCGTCTGGGATGCCACCAAGGTGCGCAACCTGCTCGATTAAAACAGATCAAGGAAACAGATCAAGGACACGCAGCGATCTGTAGGAAAATTCTTACACAAGGGCGCGAAGAAATCCGACAGACAGCGCCGTCGCGGCTGGCCATCATGGTCGCATGACTCAAGCCCGCGCCCACACTGTCAGCGCCGACCAGCACGGCATGTACCACTGCGTGACGCGCTGCGTGCGTCGGGCGTGGTTGTGTGGCGTCGATCCGCTCACGGGCCAGAATCACGACGCACGCAAGCCCATGATCGTGCGTCGAATCCGGGAGTTGGGCGAGATCTTCGCGGTCGCCGTGTATGCCTATGCGGTGATGAGCAACCACCTGCACGTCGTCCTCTCGGTGGAGCCGGAGCTGGCGCGAGGCTGGACGGATGACGAGGTCGCAGATCGCTGGGAGCTGCTGTTTCCGCTCGCGGACTCCGAGCGCCAAGCCGCCAGACGCGAGCGGCTGGTGGCGATGGCGGACCTGTACCGCAAGCGGCTCTGCGATCTCTCGTGGTTCATGAAGTGCCTGGACGAGTACGTTGCACGGCGCGCCAACGCCGAAGACGGCGTCAAAGGGCGATTTTGGGAGGGCCGATTCAAGTGTCAGCTGCTCGCGGACGAACGCGCATTGGCGGCGGCCATGGCTTACGTGGATTTGAACCCGGTGCGGGCCGGTATCGCCAAGAACGTCGAGCGATCCGATCACACCAGTGTGCAGTCGCGCGCAGAGACCTTGCGGGAGCAGCCCAAGAGAGCAAGCGAAACGCTGCGGCCCATCGTTGGCCTGTCGGTGTTTCGGCTGCCGATGACGGAAGCCGAGTACATTCAACTGGTTGATTACACAGGCCGACAGATCCGACCCGACAAGCGCGGCGCCATACACCCAACCGAACCGCCCGCCTTGCGTCGGCTGGGACTCGATGCCAGCCACTGGACCGGGCAAGTGAAGGGCGTCGGCTCGGCCTACTGGCGCATTGTCGGCGGCGCCGAGGCGATCATGGACAAAGCAGCCGCCATCGGTCAGGCGTGGATGAAAGGCATCGGCTATGCCCGTTGGCTCGAAAAACTGAGCTGAGCAGTTCAGCCAAGCATTTTAGGCGCCGCGGGCGCCTGGGGGCGTTGGCGCGGCGCCAGAAAACACTCCTGCAAACCTCGAATTATGCGAGTCGCGTCGCTCAATCCGACCCCACAACACTTCAATCGGCCAAATCTCGCGTGTCCTGATCCGTCTGCCAAGAATCTTAGGCGCCGCGGGCGCCTGGGGGCGTTGGGTTTTTGCACGTACAGGGCGACAAGACGGCACGTATTCAGCGAGGCGCCGGCAAAGAACGGCCCTAAGTTCGGCTCGTTGGCAGATCCTGCGTGTCCCCGTTCTGTCGCCGTTCGCCATACATCCAACCGAACCAACCGCCCTGCGCCGGCTTGGACTCGACGTCAGCCACTGGACCGGACAGGTGAAGGGCGTCGGCTCGGCCTACTGGCGCATCGTCGGCGGCGCCGAGGCGATCATGGAAAAGGCACAAGCCATCGGTCAGGCGTGGATGAAAGGCATCGGCTACGCCCGCTGGCTCGAAAAACTGAGCTGAGCAGTTCAGCCAAGAATCTTAGGCGCCGCGGGCGCCTGGGGGCGTTGGGTTTTTGCACGTACAGGGCGACAAGACGGCACGTATTCAGCGAGGCGCCGGCAAAGAACGGCCCTAAGCTCGGCTCGTTGGCAGATCCTGCGTGTCCCCGTTCTGCTATCCGCAGTTGGCCGGGCACTCGGCGGCATCCACCGGACGCGGCAAGCCCCAGCCGCCGGCCCGATGACCTGCGCGGTCGCCTCACCCACCGCCGGCGCGCATGGTGCCGCGCGACATCCGCGCAGAAGGTGCTCCGTATCCGCTGTGCCCGGTTGCGCGGCGTCGCGGCCAGGCCGATGTGGATGGCGCCCGGGTTGCGCCTTCCTCCCGGCCGAGGCGCAGCTGCCGAGCTTCATCAATGCCGATCTGATTGCCGCGGGGCTGGCGCCCTTTGCCTGAGACCGCAGCGATCAAGGCAGCACGCTTGATGCTGGAGGAAATCGCCGGGTGCGTACACCGTGGCGAGAGTTTCGCCTTCGAGACCACACTGGCCGGCATCGGCTATCTGCGCCAAATCGAGCAATGGCGCGCGGCGGGCTACCGCGTCAGCCTGTACTTCCTGCGACTGCCCAACGCCGACACCGCCATCGCCCGCGTGGCCGAGCGCGCACTCCAAGGTGGCCACAGCATCCCCGAGAGCGTTATCCGGCGTCGCTACGCATCCGGGTGGCACAACTTTGTGCAGCACTATCAAACGGCGGTGGACGACTGGGCCTTGTACGACAATACGGGCACAGAACCCATTCTGCTGGAATGGAGCGAGCAACCATGAGGCAACAAGACCTGGACCGAGCCAGAAACCCCGATCTGCGGGCATCGCTGGCCGCTATGCGACGCGCCGCGCAGGCGGCCCGTCAGCTGGCCGTGCAGACCAACACGGCCATCATCGTCGTCGAGGACGGAAAGCCGGTGCGCATCGCCGCCGATCAATTGCGCGAGGCCGCAAATACCGACAGGGTGGTCGCGCCGCACAGCAGGGGCGCGCGTCGATGACTATGCGGCGTTGATCCGCTCACCGGCCAGGACCACGATGCGCGCAAGCCGATGATCGTCAATCGAATCAGGGGGTTGGGCGAGATTTTCGCGGTCGACGTGTACGCCTATGCGGTGATGAGCAACCATCTGCACATCGTCCTCTCGGCGGAACCTGAACTGGCGCGAGCCTGGACGGACGACGAGGTCGCCGGCCGCTGGGGGCGACTATTCCCGCTCAGTGACCCCGAGCGCCAGGCCGCGCGGCGCGAGCGGCTGGTCGCGATGGCCGACCTATACCGCAAGCGGCTCCGCGATCTGTCCTGGTTCATGAAGTGCCTGGACGAGTACGTTGCACGGCGGGCCAATGCGGAGGACGGTGTCAAAGGTCGGTTTTGGGAAGGCCGCTTCAAGTGCCAGCTGCTGGCAGACGAACGCGCATTGGCGGCGGCGATGGCTTATGTGGATTTGAACCCGGTGCGGGCCGGTATCGCCAAGAACGTCGAGCGCTCCGATCACACCAGCGTGCAGGCGCGCGCAGAGACCTTGCGCGAACAGCCCAAGAGAGCAAGCGAAACGCTGCGGCCCATCGTCGGTTTGTCGGTGTTTCGGCTGCCAATGACCGAGGCAGAATACATCCAACTCGTTGATTACACAGGCCGACAGTTCCGACCCGACAAGCGCGGTGCCATACACCTGACAGAACCACCCGCGCTCCGCCGCCTTGGACTCGATGCCAGCCACTGGACCGGACAGGTGAAGGGCATCGGTTCGGCCTACTGGCGCATCGTCGGCGGCGCCGAGTCGATCATGGACAAAGCAGCCGCCATCGGTCAGGCGTGGATGAAAGGCATCGGCTACGCCCGCTGGCTCGAAAAACTGAGCTAAGCGGTTCAGCCAGCCGTTTTAGGCGCCGCGGGCGCCTGGGCGCGTTGGATTTTCCTGCGCAGAACGCCACTCAGACGGCCGGAACCTCCAGAGACGCGAGCAATGATCGGCCGCCGGCGCCGTGCTCAAGCAAATCCTGCGTGTCCACGTTCGTTCGCATGCGTGTCCACGTTCGTTCGGCTCGCCAATTTACCAAATCTCGCATGTCCTCGTTCTGCAACGACAGAACCCAGCGAAGAACGCGCCATCGAGTGCGACCAGTGAGAACCCAGCCGCCAGACTGCTCACAGTTACCCCACTCGCTATCGAATGCAATCACCTAGATTGCGCCAACTCCGCTTGGCGCACTGACTGTCCCCGTTTTGCCTTCCCATTTTTGCCGGGCTCTTTCCTTTCCGGGTGACTGTTCCCGCGCTTTAGCCTAACCGCCCGTTTGTGAGTCCAGAAGCCGACCGATTTCGTCCGCGCGCGCCGTGGTTGAGAGGATCTTGCAAGAACCTGATTAGCGCTAATCTTCAGTGCGCATAGTTCGTCGCCATCCGGAGCATTCGTTCCGAGTGGGGTCCGCACGTCGCCATGGCTACAGTGAGCCTCGGCACGAGCGCTCGCAAGTCGAAGCGCCGGTTGAAGCGCCAAGTGGCCTCCGCCAAGTAGCGCCGAGCATATTTCTGCTGTCGGATCGAGTGGTACACGCCGGAGAGCGAGCGCTTGATGTTTGCCAGCACCACGTTGACCCAGCGCGCGCTTGTCGTCTGCGTTCGCTCGCGGCGCCCGGACGCGACAACCGTGGTGCGTGCATGGCCTTGGTCTTCGAGCGCGTTGAACGCGCCAAGCCCATCGGTGTACACCTCACATTCTGGATCCAGGCGGCGCGCGGCCCAATCAGCCACTGCGGCCTTGTCGAGGTCGGGACCGGCTCGGCCACGGCGTACAGCGCAACCTCCATCGTCTCGTCGGTCTGGCGATCAAGAAGGCCTGCTTGTTGGGAGAGCCGCGCCCCGGCAGCGCCATTGATCTCGCCGCCCAGGTAGGCGTCGTCGATCTGCACGAAGCCCTCGAGCCTGCGGGCCTCTTGGCGTGCGGTCATGGCCTACATGATGTCTTCTGTTTCGTTCGCCATGCGGTGCAGGCCGCAGACGCCAGATGGCGCTTGAGCTCGGGAGCCGAAGGTTGGTCTTCGCCGCGCTGAGCAAGTACATCGCAAGGAACCAAAGACGCAGGGGCAGCTTGGAGGATTGGAACAGCGTACCGCTGACTAGCGAAGTCTGACGGCCGCACGCGGTGCACTCGAGATAGAGCTGCCCACCGCGCTCGAAACGACGGCAGGTGACATGGCTGCACTTTGGGCAGACGAAGCCCTGCGGCCAGCGCGCACGCTCCAGCGCCTCCCGACACCCCGCCTCGCTGCCATAGCTCGCCATGAACTCCGCCACCGACAGACCCTTCTGGAACTGCACCTGGTTCATTGCCATCGCCACTCTCCTGGCTCTCAATGGCACCAAGATCCCACCCGGCCGTCTCACAGGCTGAGACAGACCACTGACGACTACTGAGGTTCGACGCTAATCAGGTGCAAGAAAGCCCCTCCGCAACTCGCATAGAGGCATCGATATTCATCGCATAGATGATCTGACAATACCTTTCACGGTAATCCAGCCAAGAGCCCTGACTTGCCTGAAGCTCTCCGCGCTGATGCTCGTCTAGATACGATTGCATGTCCACCAGCAGCCGCTGGAGTCTTTCCTCCTCAATGGCCAACTTACTCTTTAGGCATGCATTAATGTAAATAGTCTCCCCCCGATCACACGCGGGATCTTGAGCGCGATACTCCTGGGCGTCAACGCAAGGTGCACATACTGCAAATGCGGCGAAAAGAAGGAGACATTTCATACGAACCCTGTTTGTTTGGCGTCATCTCGTGCTTGCGTGTAGACGAGACGAGGAAGCTCTTGTGTACGGGCGACGGAACAGACTCCGCCCTTCCCACCCGACACGCCACTCGGCCGTGCGCTCATTAAGCGATGGCTGCGTCGCGTTCCATTGGCGTGGCGTCGCGTCCATCCCTTACCACGCCAACGCCGTACCGTCATGGGCGTAAAAGCGGCCGTGGTGGTCGGGGGTCAGGTTGTCGATCAGGCGTAGCAGATCGGAGACGGACTGTTCCGGCAGCAGTGGTGCCTGCTCGCCGCCCATCTCGGTGCGTACCCAGCCGGGGTGGGCGGCGATGGTGAGGATGCCTTTGGGCGCCCAGGCGTAGGACAGTTGGCGCATGACCATGTTGAGGCCGGCTTTGCTGATGCAGTAGCCCGGCACGTAAAAGCTGTCGCGCGCGCTGATCGAGCCCAGGATCGAGCTCAGGAATACCACGCGGGCGCCGGACGGCAGCTGCGGCGTGAGCGCCTGCGCCAGCAGCAGCGGTCCCAGCGTGTTGACGCGCCAGGCGTGCTCCAGCGTTGCCGCGTCCAGCGTGCCGAAGCGCTCGCCGCGGTGCAGCACGCCGGCGTTGGCCACCCAGCGCTGCACCGAGACGCCCAGCAGCGCGATCTCGCTCGCCAGCGCCTCGATCGAGGCTGGCTGGGTCATGTCCAGCGGCAGTACGGTCAGGTGGCCGGGGTACTCGCCTGCGAGGCGGTTCAGCGCCTGCGCGTGGCCGGGGTCGCGCGCGGTGGCGAGGACGCGCTCGCCGCGGGCGAGGCACTGCCGGGTGAACTCGAGGCCGAGGCCGCGGTTGGCGCCAGTGATCAGGGTTTGCATGGGGAGGGGAAAACGGAAAAGGGGAAAAGGAAAAGGGAAGCGCAGCGGCAATGCCGTGCGGGAGTCAGCTACGCGGCTTGGCGGTCCAGCGCTTGTAGAGATCGCTCAGCGTCAGCTCGCTCAAGTCGCGGTACTCGCCGGCGTCGAAGAAGCGGCCGTAGCACACGGTGCAGCTCTCGAAATGGATGTGCGGCTGCTGCGGATCGACCATGCGGATCAGCGGCGAGTTGGCGCACACCGGGCACCGAATGCGGTCGTTGGCGTTGTGCTGCGCGCCGAGCGCGGCGTCACCGATGTCGATGATCGCGGCATGCGCCTTTTGGTCCTCGAACTCCTGGATCTCGAACCACATGCCTTTGCAGGCCGTGCAGCGATCCACCACCCCGGCTGCGGTGGCGACCTTTTCCATCGGGGACTGGCATTTGGGGCAGATCATGGGGCGGACTCCCGGCGCGTCAGCGCCCGACGATCCACGCTCCTGGCACCTCGCGCAAGCGGTGCCGAGGGTATCGACACCACCGTCTCGCCCCCGCCATCAGAACTGCGAGTGATCGTAGTACGCGTCGGGGTTGTCGGCGGCGCCGCTGCCGCCTTCGGACAGGCGGATCTTGAGCGCCAGGCCGTCGCGCGAGTCGGCTTTGCGCAGCGCTTCTTCGAGTTCGATCTTGCCTTCTTTGTACAGGCGGAACAGCGCCTGATCGAAGGTCTGCATGCCTTCGGCCAGCGAACGGTCCATCGCCTCTTTGAGTTCGTGCACCTGGCCGCGGCGGATCATGTCGCGGATCAGCGGGGTGTTCAGCAGGATTTCCACCGCCGGCAGGCGGCGGCCATCTTTGCCAACCACGAGGCGCTGCGACACGATCGCCTTGAGGTTGAGCGAGAGGTTCATCAGCACGTTCTTGTGCGCGCTCTCGGGGAAGAAGTTGAGAATGCGCTCCATGGTCTGGTCGGCGTTGTTGGAGTGCAGCGTCGACAGACACAGATGGCCGGTTTCGGAGAAGGCGATCGCCGCCTCCATGGTTTCGGTGTCGAGGATCTCGCCGATCATGATCACGTCCGGCGCCTCTCGCATCGCGTTCTTCAGCGCGTTGTGATACGTCCGCGTGTCCAGGCCCACTTCGCGCTGATTGACGATCGACTTCTTGTGCTTGTGCAGGAATTCGATCGGGTCTTCGATGGTCAGGATGTGGCCGCTGGTGGTGCTGTTGCGGTAGTCGATCATCGAGGCCAGCGTGGAACTCTTGCCGGAGCCGGTGGCGCCGACCATCAGGATCAGGCCGCGCGGTTCGATGATCAGGTCTTTCAGAATCGGCGGCAGCTTGAGCTGCTCGAAGCTCGGGATCTCGCTCTTGATCGCGCGGATCACCATGCCCACTTCGCCGCGCTGCTTGAACACATTGATGCGGAAGCGGCCGGCGTCTTTCACCGCGATCGCGAGGTTCAGTTCCAGATCGCGCTCGAAGGCGGGCACCTGGCCTTCGTCCATCAGCGAGTAGGCGATCTTCTTCACCATGCCGGCTGGCAAACCGGTGTTGCCCAGCGCGTACAGCTTGCCTTCCACCTTGATGTTCACCGGTGCGCCGGTCGTCAGGAACATGTCCGACGCGTTCTTCTCGGTCATCAACTTGAGGAAGTAGCCGATATCCATGCGCGATGTCCTTTGGAGTCGGTTGCGGTGGCCTGCTGGCCTTGAGCACAATACCGAGTCAGCCCAACGGTGGTGCAAGTGCAATGCCAGATGCTACGCCTGTTTACGTGCGCTCCCTGCGTGCCTTTTGCGTCGGTGCTTTGGCGCTGACGCTGGCGGCCTGCGCCAGCGCGCCGGTGCCGCAGCTCGAACTGGATCGCGCCCGCGATGCGGTGGCGAGCGCGGAGAAGGCTGGCGCCGGTGACTATGCGCCGGTGGACTACAAACTGGCACGCGAGGGCCTGGATGCCGGCCGCGCGCTGATCGAAGCACGCAAGAACAGCGATGCCCGGCTGACGCTGCAACTGGCGCAGGCGCGCGCCGAGCTGGCCGCCGCCAAGAGTGCCGGGGCGCAGCTGCGCAGCCAGGTGCAGACCAAGGAAGCGGAAAATGCCAACCTGCGGCGCGAGCTGCTGGGCGAAGGACAGGTGCCGTGATGCGTAAGTTAGTGACCCTGAGCGTCGCTCTGGCACTCGCCGCCTGCGCCTCGCAGCCCAAGCGCGATCTCGATTTCGAACGCCTGCAGGCGGACTGGCGCACGCTGGATTCGCGCGACGACCGCGCCCGCGCCCCGCTGGAGGCGGCGCGGGTGGACGATGCAATCGGCGCCATTCAAGCGGTGCCGAAGGGCGATGTGGCGATGCGCAAGCATCTGGCCGATCTGGCCGAGCTGCGCATCTCGATCTACACCGCGGCAGTGGCGGCTGCGCGTGACCGCGAGCGGCTGGCGACGCTGGAAGACGAGCACAAGGCGATCCTGCTGGAAGCCAGTCGCCGCGATGCCGAACTGTCGCGACTGGAGGCCGAGAAGCTGCGCCTGCAGTCGCTGGCGCGCGCCGAGGAAGCCGAGCGTCTGCGCGCCGAGGCCGAGGCCGAGCGCGTGCGCAGCGCCGAGATCGGCGAGCAGGCGGATCTCGCCCGCCAGGAAGCGGAAGCGGCGCGACGGCTGGCCGATGCGCGTGGTCGCGAGGCCAATCTGGCGCGTCAGGAAGCCGAACTGGCCTCGCTGCAGGCGCAGAGCCTGCAGGCGCAGATGGCGATGCTGCGTCCGGTGAAAACCGCCCGCGGACAAGTGCTGACGCTGGGCGATGTGTTCTTCGCCTCCGGTCAAACCGGGCTGCGCGCCGAGGCCCAGGACAATCTGCAGCCGGTGCTGGATTTCATCAATCGCTATCCGGGCAAGCGCGTGTTGATCGAGGGCCACACCGACGACCGTGGCGCCGACGCCGCCAATCAGCGGCTGTCGGAACAGCGCGCCGCCAGTGTGCGCGAGGCGTTGATTGCGCTCGGCGCCGACGGCGGCCGGATCCAGGCTCTGGGCAAGGGCGAATCGACGCCGATCGCCGACAACACCAGCGCCGAAGGCCGCGCCCGCAACCGCCGCGTCGAAGTGATCGTCGAAGGCGGCTGAATCTCGGCCGCTGATGCGCGCGCCGGCTGCGGCCGGCGTGCACCGGCGCCCGTCGCAGGCGCCTTCCCCGTTGAATCGATGAGCCCCACGTGATTCCCAGCAGCTGGCCGACCACGCCCCAGAAGTTCCTGCTCAGCGGCCCGGTCGGTCCGCTGGAATGCATCGCCAGCAGCCCGCAGGCGGCGCCAGCGCGCGTCGCCGTGATCTGCCATCCGCATTCGCTGCACGGCGGCAGCATGGACAACAAGGTGGTCACCATGCTGGAGCGCACGCTGCGCGACGCCGGCGTGGCCACCGTGCGTTTCAATTTCCGCGGCGTCGGCGCCTCTGGCGGGCAGTTCGACGACGGCCGCGGCGAAGGCGAGGATCTGGCCGCGGTGGTGGCGCTGCTGCGCCAGTGGTCGCCGCAAGCCGAGCTGTGGCTGGCGGGCTTTTCCTTCGGCAGTTATGTCTCCACCTCGATGGCGACGGCACTCGGCGCCAGCCTGCTGATCAGCGTGGCGCCGCCGGTGGGCCGCTTTGCTTTCCGCGCGCTGACGCGGCCGGACTGCCGCTGGATCGTGCTGCAGGGCGATGCCGATGAGGTGGTCGATCCGGCGCTGGTGTTTGCGCATTTTGCCGAGGTGGTGCCGGCGGTCGAGTTGCTGCGCTTCGACGGCGCCAGCCACTTCTTTCACGGCCGCCTGGTGGAGTTGCGCGAGCGCCTGGGCGCGCTGCTGCCGCGCTGAGCCATGGGCCACAAAGCCGCTGCCGATACCCCGCTGGCGCGCTATCAGGCTGGCGTGGCCGCCGGCGCCTGGACCGATGATGCGGCGCAGCGGCTGGCGCTGAAACAGCTGACGCGCATCCATGAAGCGCTGAAGCATCGCGCCGAGCCGAGCTGGTGGCAGCGCCTGTGGTCGCGCACGCCGCCGGCCCCGCGCGGGCTGTATCTCTGGGGTGGCGTCGGCCGCGGCAAAACCTTTGTGATGGACCTGTTCTTCGACGGCCTGCCGACCGCGCGCAAGCTGCGTTTGCACTTCCATCGCTTCATGGGTCGCGTGCACGCCGAACTCGGCGCGCTCAAGGATCAGGAAGATCCGCTGGCGCTGGTCGCCGCGCAGTTTGCCGAGCGCGCGCAGGTGCTGTGCTTCGACGAGTTCTTCGTCAGCGACATCGCCGACGCCATGCTGCTCGGGCGGCTGCTGGAGCATCTGTTCGCGCGCGGCGTGGTGCTGGTGGCCACCAGCAATGTGCGGCCCGATCTGCTCTACCGGGACGGCTTGCAGCGGGCACGCTTCCTGCCGGCCATTGCCGCCATCCAGCAGCACTGCGAAGTGCTGGAACTCGCCAGCACGCAGGATTACCGGCTGCGCGCGCTGAGTCAGGCCGAGGTGTACCACACGCCGCTGGGCGCTGCGGCCGAGCAGGCGCTGGCGGCGGCCTTCGATCGCCTGGCCACGGCAGCGCCCGATGCGCGCGCCAGCCTGAGCGTCAACAGCCGCGAGATTCCCGTGCTGCGGCGCGCCGGCGACCTGATCTGGTTCCACTTCGATGCGCTCTGCCGCGGTCCGCGCGCCGCCGCCGACTACATCGAGATCGCGCAGAGTTTTCCGAGCGTGCTGCTGAGCGGCGTGCCGGTGTTCGGCGCCCAGGACGACAACGAGGCGCGCCGCTTCGTGCATCTGATCGACGAGTTCTACGACCGCAGCGTCAAGCTGATCCTGAGCGCGGCGGCCAGCCCCGACGCGCTGTACCACGGCCCCGGTTTGCGCGCCGAGTTCGAACGCACGCGCTCGCGCCTGATCGAAATGCAGTCGCAGGATTACCTAGGGCGCGAGCACCGCGGCTAGGACCTCTGCTGCCGGACATGGGTGCGTCCGGGGATGAAACGGGACCCGGGACCCGGGACCCGGGACTCGCCAGGTTGCTGAGCGAGTAAGTGCGCCAAGGGCGAGGCAGGGAATCTGAACCCGTCTGCTGAGCCGCGTGGCGAGTCCGAATCATCCGCCGTTTGCCGCGGTCCGCTGGGCATAGCTGGCTCTATGGCCGAGGACCGGACTGGTCAGTCAACGCATCGACCGCCACGGCGTTGTAGCGCGCATCCCCTGGCGAGTGCCGACGATGCTCCGAATCCTGTGGCTCTGTGTCCTGCTGCCGGCGCTGGCCAGCGCGCAGAATCTGGACTTTGCGCCGGTCAGCGCGCGCGTGCAGGCGCTGGTGCAGCAGCAGAATCTGCCTGGCGCCTCGGTGCTGATCCTGCGCGATGACAGCACGCTGTACGAGCAGGCCTTCGGCGGCTACACGCTGCAGACGCGGGTGCCGATCGCCTCGGCGAGCAAATGGCTGTCGGCCGCGGTAATCGCCCGACTGGTAGATCGCGGCGTGCTGCGCTGGGACGATCGCATCGACCGCTATCTGCCGGACGCACCGGCGGACAAGCGCGCGATCACGCTGCGCCAGTTGTTCAGCCACAGCTCGGGGCTGCCCGGCGAAGAGACTGGCTGCCTCGGCAACGTCAATCTGGCGATGCAGGACTGCGTCAATGAGATCCTGGCGCTGCCGCTGGCCTACCCGCCGGGCCAGGGCTTTGCCTACGGCGGCCTGTCGATGCAAGTCGCCGGTCGCCTGGCCGAAATTGCCAGCGGCCAGCGCTGGGACGATCTGTTCCGCGCCGAAGTGGCGACCCCGCTGGGGCTGACGCAGACCGACTACGCCTTCTTCAGCACGCTGCCGGGCTATGTGGCGGTCAGCAATCCGCGGATTTCGGGTGGCGTGCGCAGCACGCTCGGCGACTACGGCCGCTTTTTGCGCGCGATCCTGGCGCGCGGTGCCAACCAGGGCCAGTCCTGGTTGGCGCCGGCCTTGATCGACCAGATGGCGGAGGACCAGACCCGCGGCGCCCCGATTCTCAGCACTCCGCTGCCCGGCGCGTACGGATACGGCATCGGTCAATGGCGCGAACGCGTCGACGGCCAGGGCCGTGCGCTGCTGCTGTCCAGCCCCGGCGCCTTCGGCTTCCATCCGGTGATCGATCGCGAGCTCGGCTATGCCGGCATCTTCATGACCCGCAACTCGCTCAGCAATGTCGCCACCGAGGTGCAGGCGCTCTGGGTGGAGGTGGGGACGATCCTGCGTCAGGGCGCGCCGCAGCCACCGCGGCTGCTGGTGCAACAGGGCTATGGCGGCGGCTGGCTGGCCCCCGGTAGCCGCGTGTCGATCGCAGCCGAAGCGCCCGGCACCCGCCTGTTTGTCGGCTGGCGTGGCGATTCGCCGCAGCTGGCCGATCCGCGCGCCTGGCACGCGCCGTGGACGCAGGCCGAGCGCGCGGCGACGCTGACGGCACAGTTTCAGCCGGCGCCGGCCTTGAATCCCGTGCTGGACAGCATCAACGGCGCCCGCGTGCGCTACCAGCTGCCGTCGTCTGTGCGCGGGCTGGTGTTCTCCTTCCATGGCAGCGGCGGCAGCGGCGATCTGCCCTTCAGCAAGACCGAAGCGCAGCTGAGCACGCGGCTGTGGCTGAGCCGCGGCTTTGGCGTGGTGGGACTGGACAGCGTCGACCGCGTCAATCGCCAGTGGAACCTGCAATTGAGTCTGAGCAACCCGGATGTGGTGAACGTCAGCGGCATCCTCACCCGGCTGCGTGCGCTGGGCCTGATCAGCCAGAGCACGCCGATCTACTGCGAGGGCAGCTCGAATGGCGGCGGCTTCTGCAGTCGCGTCAGCGCGCTGCTCGGCATGCGGGCGCAGTCGCTGATGATCGCCGATGGCGTCGAGGCGATCCTGGCGCAGGTGCCGACGCCGACGATCTGGACGCTGGGGCGCAATGATCCGACGCTGACCCCGGGCTACCTGGAACGCTCGCAGGCCAGCGCCGACTCGCTGGCGGCGCGCGGCGTGGCCTGGGAGCGCAATGTGGTGGAGCCGACGCCGGTGTACCCGGAGCGCTTCGCGCGCATCGAAGGCATCAGTCTGAGCGACTCAATCGCGCTGAGCAGCAGCTTGCGCACGGCCGGCTTTCTGGATGCCAGCGGCTACGTGATCCAGGATCCGCGCTCGAACGCGCTGGACGCCCTGATTCCGGCCACGCTGCGCGCCTACACCGGCGAGATCATCGGCCAGATGGAAGCGGCCTACGGCGGCCACGAGTACAGCAGCGATTACGCCCACCGCGTCGTCCACTTTTTCGAGGCGCAATTGGCGCCGAACTACACCGGGCTGTGGTGGAAGCCCGACGAGCCGGGCTGGGGCGTGTCGATCGCCCACCAGGGCAACAGCCTGTTCCCGGTGTGGTACACCTTTGATCGCGACGGCCGGCCGGCCTGGCTGGTCGGCGGCGCCCTGCTGCCCGGCAGCGACGGCGTGTTTCGAGGTCCGGCCTATCGCGTCAGCGGCACCCCCTACAGCCAGATCAATGGCCCAGTGCAGACCGAGGCCACGCTGGCCGGCAGTTTCGCGCTGCAGCCCGGCAGCGACGGCAGCCTTAGCTTCAGCAGCGAGATCGACGGCATCCGCCAGACCCGGCGCATCGAGCGCACGCGCTTCGGGCGCCTGCCGGCGTGCCGCTTCAGCAGCGAGAGTCGGGCGCTGGGCGCCAATCGCAGCGACATCTGGTGGAATCCGCGCGAGCCGGGCTGGGGCGCCTTCCTGGCCGAGCAGGATCAAACCCTGGTGCTCGCCTGGTACACCTTCGGGCCCGACCGGCGGCCGATCTGGTTGCTGGCGAGCCTGACGCGCGACGTCGAAGGGCGCTATCGCGGCGCGCTCACGCGGCCGACCAGCGGCACGCCCTTCGATCAGATCAACGGCGCCGCGACCACCTTTCCGGTGCCCAGCGTCGGCGAGGCCAGCATCGAGTTCGTCGATGGTCAGCGCGGCCTGTTGCGCTACCGCCTGGATGGCGTTGAGCAAACCCGCGATCTGGAGCGCTACGTCTACGCCGGGCCGACGCAGAGCGACTGCCAGTAGCGGCGCGCCGCCTCAGAAGCCGTAGCGCAGAAAGCCGCCGTCGACGGCGATGCACTCGCCGGTGATGTAGCTGGACGCCGGCAGACACAGGAAGGCAATCGCCGCGGCGACTTCCTCGGGCTCGCCGATGCGACCCATCGGCGTGCGTTCGAGCACTTCCTCGGCGTAGGCGGGATCGGCCAGCGCGAGCTCGGAGCGCTGCGTGCGGATGTACCAGGGCGCCACCGCGTTGACGCGGATGCCATCCTGCGCCCACTCGCAGGCCAGATTGCGCGTCAGCTGCACCAGCGCGGCCTTGGTCATCCCGTAGGGCGAGCCGGTGCGCACATGGGTGAGCCCCGACACCGAGGCCACGGTGACGATGGCGCTGGCGCCGTGGCGCGCGAGCAAGGGGTGCGCCAGCCGCGCCATGCCAAAGGCCGAGTGCACATTGGTCGCGAACAGCGCGCGCACCTCGTCCTCGGCGTAGTCCAGCGTCGGCTTGGGCGTATTGCCGCCGGCATTGTTGACCAGCAGGTGCAAATCGGTGCCGAGATCGGCGATCCAGTCGTATACCTCCAGGCGCTGCTCGGCATCGGCGACATCGGCAGCGAAGGCGCGCACCTGCTGCGCCGGAAACTCCTCTTCCAGGTCGGCACACACGCGCAGCAGATACTCCTCGTCGCGCGCCACCATCAGCACATCGGCACCGAGGCCCAGCAACTCGCGCGTGGTCGCCAGACCAATGCCTTTGCTGGCGCCGGTCACCAGCGCGGTCTGCCCGTCCAAACGCCAGCGCGACATGGTCACAGGCTCCGCTTCAGCGCCAGCAGCGTCCACAGCCCGCCGGCGGCATCGACTGCGCCGAAGGCGATCAGCAGCGCGGGCGCGAAGCCGGCCAGCACCAGCCCGACGAAGGCCAGCAGCACGAAAAAGCGCGCGTAGGCGGTCGCTTGCAGGAAGCCACGACCAGCGGCGGCGCCAAACCAGTAGTACACGCCAATGTTGATCACCAGCACGCCGACCACGCGGATCCACACCTCGCGCGCCTCGGGCATGCCGAACAGGCCGAGGAAGGGATTCGGGATCAGCAGCAGCAGGGCGCCCAGGCACCACAAATACACGGCAAAAGCCCGAACCGTCGCAATGGCCTGCGTCATTGGCGTGCACTCAGAGGGTCAGGTGCGCAGGCTGGCACCGGATGGCGCGCTCGGCAAGCCCGCAGCGCTCGGCAAGGCGTCGCAGACGCACGGCCGGCGACTGCGTTAGGCTGTGCGCACGCCCCCACCGGCAGCCCTCGTGTACCGCGTCAGCTATACCGCCACGCCTTACGATGAAGCGCGCCGCCAGTGGCTGATCCAGCACGGCGCCCGCGTGCCCGCGCCGGGCAGCGTCTCGCGCAGCCCCAGCGATGCCGAATTGCGCCTCGCGCTGAGCCTGTTGCCGGGCTACCAGGTGCGCTACCACGCCCTCGACGAGTTTCGCTATCAGGCCGAGGTCAGCAGCCTCGACGCCGACGGCCCGTGGGCGCGGCTGAACGTGCGTCCGCATGCGCACGAGCCCGATCGCGTCGAGTTCTGGTTCGAGCAGGGCTGGCCGATCGCGGTGCTGCAAGTGGCGGCGCGCGTGGCCGCCTACGCCGGCCCGCTGGTGGTGGTGCCCGACAACGGCGCGCCGCCGCTGGTGGTGGTGGCCGGCATGGATGCGGAGGCGGCCCTGGCCGAGTGGCCGTAGGCCTCACGCCCTGGAGCAAAGGCACGAGCACTCGCGTGCACGCTGCGACGCAATCTCAGGCCCTCGGGAGCCCACGATGGCAGGACGCAGCACACGTCTCTCCGATCTGCGCGGGCTCAGTCGCCTGGGGATCGACGCCGTCACCGGCGTCACCGATGTGGTCGAAGCGATGCACCGCAACATCGCCGGTCTGGCGCCACCGCTAGGGCGCGGGCGCGAGGGCCCGACCGGCGGCATCACCGGCCTCGTCTATCGCAGCGTGCGCGGGGTGACGCGCGGGGTCGGTGCCGCGCTCGATCAGGCGCTGTCGCTGGCGGCGCCGTGGCTGGATCAGCCGCACACCGGTCCGGTGCGCGATGCGCTGGTCGCGGCGATCAACGGCAGCCATGGCGATCACCTGGAGCAGAGCGGCAACCCGCTGGCGATCCCGATGCAGCTGCGGCGCGACGGAGTTTCGGTGCACGGGCGCCTCGATGCGCTGGCGGACCTCGGACCGCGCCCGCTGGTGCTGATCCACGGCCTCTGCATGTGCGACCACCAATGGCTGCGCCAGGGGCACGACCACGGCGCCGCGCTGGCGCGCGATCTGGGCTACACGCCGGTGTATCTGCACTACAACAGCGGTCGCAGCGTGCAGCAAAACGGTCAGGACCTCGCCGACCTGATGGAATCCCTGCTGGCCGACTGGCCGGTCCCGCTGGAATCGCTGACGCTGCTGGGCCACAGCATGGGCGGCCTGGTGGCGCGCGCCGCCTGCTACAGCGCCCGCTCGCGCCAACTCGGATGGCTGGCGCGCTGCCAGGCGCTGGTCACGCTGGGCACGCCGCACCAGGGCGCGCCGGCCGCGCGCGCCGGCAGCAAGCTCGACTGGCTGCTCGGCCTGAGTCCCTACAGCGCACCGATCGGCCGCGTCGGCCAGAGCCGCAGTCTCGGCATCCGCGATCTGCACGCCGGGCGCTGCGCCCCGCCGCGGACGCCAGCGGCGCACACGCTGCCGGCGCGCACGCTGCTGCTGGCCGGCACCCGCAGCGCTGCCCTCGATGCCGCGCGACTGGCCGGCGATGGCCTGGTGCCGGTGGACAGCGCACTCGGCGCGCACGCTGACCCGCTGCGGGCATTGACTGCGGACGGCCGCGTACACGCAGGCGTCGGCCACTTCGACCTGCTGAACGATGCGCGCGTCTACGCCGATCTGCGTGACTGGCTGCGCGAGACCGACGGGCGCCCGCTGCGCTGAGGCGCGTTCTCAGTCGGCCGCTTGCCCGGTCTGGTCTGGCGGATTCGGCGGCGGCGCGGGCGGCAACGGTTCTGCGTAGGGCGCTGGCGCGCGCCGGTGTGCCGCGACCAGATCCGACCAGTCCGCGCCGCGCGCTCGCAGGGCCACCACACAATGGCTGCGCCCAGGCTCGGCCTGCGAGGCGAGCACGACGAAGTCGGCACCGGCGCGCTCGGCGATCACGCGGTCGTAGTGCATCAGACGCCAGCAGGCATGCACATCGCCGCTGCCGCGCAAGGGGCAGCGCACATGGATCTCGCCGATCGCCGTATCGCCATGCACCGCCGTCAGCCGCACCGCCTTGCGCGAGGGGAACACGCGCTCCCACTCTCGACCAAAACCCTCAGGCACGGCACTCGGTCGCACCCGATACAGCCAGGTCACCAAGCCGCCGAGCGCCCCCAGTAGACGCCGGGCCACGCCTTGCCAGCGCGGACGTCGCGTCATCCAGGCCACGATGGCGAGCACCCGGTCAAAGGCCAGGCGATTGATGCGGTGAAGGACGGCGTCCACGGCAATGGTCCTGGTCGATGCGTGCAAGGCCTTAGCAGAGCACGATCCGGGCGGCCATCGGCGCCAAAGCCAAGGCGGGATCCGCCACTCTGAGGGAAGTCGCAGAGTCTGTCCGGCGCCCGTCCGGCACCTGTCCGCCAGCCGCTGTCCGCCGCGTACACTCATTTAAATCAATCACTTGTGACGTGGCACGCTAGCTGCATTGACACCGGCATCCACCGCCAAACGTGTCCGCCATGTTCCGAGATACCTCCGCCACCGATCGTCCCGTCCAGTCCGTCAGCCGCTTGCCGCGCAAGGGCCTGGCCCTGGGTGCCGCAGCGTTGGCGCTGCTGGTGGTGGCCGGATTCACCTTGGGGCCGACGCTGACCGCCGAACGCACGGTGCCGCGCGAACGCCTGCGCCTGAGCGTGGTCAAGACCGGCACGCTGGTGCGCGATGTCGCCTCGCAAGGCCGCGTGGTGGCCGCACGCAGTCCCTCGCTGTACACCTCCGCCACCGGCATCGTGCGCTTCGCCGTAGAAGCCGGTGCGCGCGTCGCCAAGGGCGATCTGCTCGCCACCGTCGACAGTCCGGAGTTGGAGAGCGAACTCAAGCGCGAGGAATCGACGCTGGCGCGCATCACGGCCGAGCGTGATCGCCAGCGCATCAGCAACCAGCGCACGCTGCTGGAGAAAAAGCGCGCCATCGATACCGCGCAGATTGCCGCCCAGGCCGCGCGCCGCGACCTGGAGCGCACCCAGTGGGCGGTCGACAAGGGCGCGCTGCCCGAGATCGACCTGAAGCGCGCCCAAGACACCCTAGACGGCGCCCAGATCACGCTGGAGTCGGCCAAGGCCGATCTGGCGCTGGAAACCAACGGCCTGGCGCTGGAGCTGACCACCTTCGAGGAACAACTGGCGAGCCAGCGCCTGCTGGTCGAGGAACTGCGGCGTCAGGTCGATGCGCTGTCGGTGCGCTCGCCCTTCGACGGCATCGTCGGCAACTGGCTGGTCACCGACCGCGCCAACGTCGCCGCCAATCAGGCGCTGCTGACGGTGGTCGATCTGACCGAGCTGGAAGTCGAAGCGGCGGTGTCGGAGGTCTACGCCGACACCCTGGCGCCCGGCCAGAGCGCCGAGATCACCGTCGGCAGCAGCACGCTGCGCGGCGAGGTGCGGCTGGTGTCGCCCGAGGTGCAGAACGCCCAGGTGCAAACCCGCATCCGCCTGACCGACCAGGCCGGCGCCGACCTGCGCCAGAACCAGCGCGTGCAGGTGCGCGTGCTGCTGGAAGAGAAGCCCGGCGTGCTGCTGGTCGAACGCGGCCCGGTATTCGAACGCGACGCCGCCTTTGCCTGGGTGGTTGACGGCGACGTCGCCCGCCGCCAACCGGTCACCCTGGGCGCCAGCTCGGTCGCCGCCTACGAAGTCACCCAGGGCCTCAAAGCCGGCCAGCAAGTCATCGTCGCCGGCCTCGACGACCTGCGCGGCGTCGATGAAGTGTTGTTGACGCGATGAAGCGGGAAGTCGGGGAAATGACGGCGGCTGGAGGGGGAGAGTGAAAAGTGAAAAGTGAAAAGTGAATTCTCCCACTCGAAGCCCCAGGATGAACGCAACAGATCTGGTAATCGACGATGTCTCAGCACCTTTCACTCTTAACTTTTAACTTTTAACCTTTTACCGTTCACCCCAGCCCTCACCTTTAGCCCCCGCCCCACGGAGTTCCCCATGCTACACATGCAAAACCTGCGCAAAGTCTTCCGCACGGCCTTGGTGGAAACCCATGCGCTGCGCGACCTCAGTTTGACCGTCAATGCCGGCGAGTTTGCTGCGGTGACCGGGCCGTCGGGTTCGGGCAAGACCACGTTTTTGAATATCGCTGGCCTGCTGGAAGAGCATACCGACGGTTTGTATGCGCTCGATGGCATCGATGTGCGCAACCTCGATGACGATGCGCGCTCGCGTTTGCGCAACGAGAAGATTGGCTTCATTTTTCAGAGTTTCAATCTGATCGCCGATCTCGACCTCTATGACAATGTCGATGTGCCGCTGCGTTATCGCGGCATGCCCAAGGCTGAGCGCAAGCGGCGGATCGAGAGCTCGCTGGCGCGGGTGGGCCTGGGTTCGCGCCTGCACCATTATCCCGCCGAGCTGTCTGGCGGGCAGCAGCAGCGTGTGGCGATCGCGCGCGCGCTGGCCGGCGATCCCAAACTGCTGCTGGCGGACGAGCCCACCGGCAATCTGGATACGGTGATGGCGCGCGGCGTAATGGAACTGCTGGAGGAAATCAACAGCCAGGGCACCACCATCATCATGGTGACCCACGATCTGGAACTGGCGCGCCGCGCCCGTCGCCATGTGCATATCGTCGATGGTCAGGTGGTGGATCTGGCGGAAGCCGACGACAAGCCGATCCGCGTCGTCGACAAGCCACGCGCCGTTGCCTGATTGATTCCCTCACCATTTTCCTTTTCCCCTTTTCCTTTTCTCGGCCTCTCCCATGTTCGCCTACTATCTGAAACTCGCCGTTCTGGCGCTCAAGCGCACACCGGTGCTGTCGACGCTGATGGTGCTGGCCATTGCTTTCGGGCTGGCCACCGCGATGACCGCCTTTACCGTGCTGTATCGCATGTCCAATAACCCGATTCCGCACAAGAGCGATGTGCTGTATGCCGTGCAGCTGGATAACTGGTCGCCCGAGCGCGCTTTCGATCGCGAAACCGGACTGCCGCCCGACCAGCTGACCTTTGGCGATTCGCGCCGGCTGATGGCCGATGCCAAGGGCCTGCGCCAGGCCGGCATGCACAAGACCTCGGTCAGCGTGGTGCCGGCAGATGCCAGCGTGCGCCCGCGGCTGGCCAGCGCGCGCGCCACCGGCGGCGACTTCTTTGCCATGTTCGACGCGCCCTTCCTGCACGGCGGCGGTTGGTCCAGGGAGGACGAACAGCGCGAGGCGCGGGTGACCGTGATCACACGCGAACTGGCCGAACGCGTGTTCAAGCGCACCGACGTGGTAGGCGAACGCATCCGCTTCGACGACGAGGACTTCAGCATCGTCGGCGTGCTCGACAACTGGCGGCTGACGCCGCTGTTCTACGACATCACCAACGACACGCTGGACAACCCGGAGGAGGTCTTTATTCCCTTCTCGGTGGCGGCCGCCAAGCAGATGGACGTCAACGGCAGCATCAACTGCTGGAAGCCGCCCACTGGCGAGGGCTACCAGGGCCTGATCGAGTCCGATTGCATCATGACCCAGTACTGGGTGGAACTGCCCGACGCCGCCGCGCGCGAGGCCTATCTGGCCTACCTCGGCGCTTACGTGGCCGAACAGCGCAAGGCCGGCCGCTTCCCGCGCCCGGACAACAACCGCGTGGTGCCGGTGATGGAATGGCTGGCGCAAAACCGCGTGGTGCCGGACGACACCCGCATTTTTGTCGGCGTCGGCGTGGCCTTTCTGATCGTCTGTCTGCTCAACGCCGCCGGCCTGCTGCTGGCCAAGTTCCTGCGCAAGAGCGGCGAGATCGGTCTGCGCCGGGCGCTCGGCGCCAAGCGCAGCGCGGTGTTCGCGCAGCACCTGACCGAATCCGGCCTGATCGGTCTGCTCGGCGCGCTGTCGGGGCTGCTGCTGACGCTCGCCGGCCTGCGCCTGCTGCGGTATCTGATGCCGCGCTTTGATGCCATCGCGCACCTCGATGCCGCGCTGTTCGGCCTGCTGTTGCTGGTGTCCGTGCTCGGCGCCGTGGCCGCTGGTGCCTATCCCGCCTGGCGCGCCTGCCGCATCGCGCCGGCCTCGCAACTGAAGACCAATTGAGGTCCGCCATGGAAATCCGTCCGATTCTGTCTACCCTGAAGCGCAATCCGGTGGCGGCGACGCTGATCGCGGCGCAGATCGCGCTGACGCTGGCGATCCTGGCCAATGTGCTGTTCATCGTCACCGAGCGCATCGAGGCGATGAGCATGGCCAGCGGCGTCGATGAGCCCAATGTGTTCCTGGTCAACAACCAGAACATCGGCACTGCCCGCGAGCCGCAGGCAGCCACCGAGGAAGATCTGGCCGCGCTGCGCGCCATTCCCGGCGTCCTCGCCGCCAGTTCCACCATCGCCATCCCGATGGGTCGCAGCGGCTGGCAGACCAGCATCGCGCTGAAGGCCGAGGAAGACATCGAGGGTCCCGAGCGCGGCGCGGCGCTGTACCTGGCCGACGTCCAGTTCATCGATGCGCTGGGCACGCGCATCGTCGAGGGCCGCAACTTCGAGCCGGGAGAGATCGGCACCTTCAAGCAGGGCGACCGTCCGAACCCGCCGGTGGTGCTGATCACGCGCGACCTGGCCGACAAGCTGTTCCCGGGTGAGAGCGCGATCGGCAAGATGATCAACATGACCGGCGATCAGGCCCAGCCGCAGCAGCGCGTCATCGGTGTGGTGGATCACCTGACCACGCCGTGGCCGCGCTCGCGCAATCCGCTGAACGTGGTGTTTGCGCCGGCAGTGCCGGTCGGCGCGGCCTACGTGGTCCGCACCCAGCCGGGTGAGCGCGATCGCGTCATGAAGGTGGTGGAAGAGACGCTGTTCAAGGTCAACCCGAATCGCATCGTCGCCGGCGTGCGCAGCTTTGACGACATCCGCGCCGACGCCTATCGCGACGATATGGCGATGGCGGTGCTGCTGGGCGCCATCGGCATCGCGCTGTTGGCGGTGACTGCCTTCGGCATCGTTGGTCAGGCCAGCTTCTGGGTGACCCAGCGCACCAAACAGATCGGCACCCGCCGCGCGCTCGGCGCTCGCCAGCGCGACATCGTGCGCTACTTCCAGACCGAGAATGCGCTGATTGCGCTGATCGGGATCAGCATTGGCTCCATCCTGGCCATTGCGGTGAATGCCTTCCTGGTGAAGCATTTGGGTTTTGATCGACTGCCCTGGACCTGGCTGCCGATCGGCGCTGTCGTCGTGCTGATTCTGGGACAGCTCGCCGTGCTCGGCCCCGCCGTCCGCGCCAGCAAAATCGCCCCAGCCATCGCCACCCGCGCCGCCTGAGCACCACCGCCGGGCTCCCCCCGAGCCCGGCAAACCAGCGATGTGCTTTTCACCTTTCACTTTTAACTTTTCACTTTTAACCTCCCATCCCCTTTTCCCATTTTCCTTTTCCCCTTTCCCCCTCCCATGCCCCACATCCTGATCATCGACGACAACGCCGCCATCGGCACCGCGCTGGAACTGCTGCTGGGACTGGATGGCTACGCGGTGACGGCGGTGACCAGTCCGCGCGCCGGGCTGGACGTGCTGGCGCGCGAGGCGATCGACCTGGTCATCCAGGACATGAACTTCAGCAGCGACACCACCTCGGGCGAGGAAGGCGTCGCGCTGTTCCGGCAGATTCGCGAGCGGCATCCCGATCTGCCGGTGATTCTGCTGACGGCGTGGACGCATCTGGAGCAGGCGGTCGATCTGGTCAAGGCGGGGGCGGCGGACTACCTCGGCAAGCCCTGGGACGACCAGCGCCTGCTCAC
Organism: Lysobacterales bacterium; assembly: GCA_046346965.1. Lineage (GTDB taxonomy): Bacteria > Pseudomonadota > Gammaproteobacteria > Xanthomonadales > SZUA-5 > JAXMHB01. Next base: position 25,687 of record JAXMHB010000018.1, on the reverse strand, counting down.
CACGGTGCGCAATCTGCTCGAGCTGGCCGAGAGCAATCGGCAGGCGCGGCGCCTGGCCGCGCGCGAGTCCGAAGGCCGCCGCAGTCTGGCGCGCGATTACGATCTGCGTGGCCTCGTGTATGCGGCGCCCGCCACCGAGCGCGTGCTGCGACTGGCCTGTCAGGTGGCCAAGGCCGATGTGTCGGTGCTGATCACCGGCCCGAACGGCGCCGGCAAGGAGCGCATCGCCGAGATCATCCACGCCAACTCGCGCGTCAAGGACGGCCCCTTCATCGCGGTCAATTGCGGCGCGCTGCCGGCGGATCTGTTGGAAGCCGAGTTGTTCGGCGCCGAAGCCGGCGCCTACACCGGCGCCGGCAAGGCGCGCGAGGGCCGCTTCGAGGCCGCCGACGGCGGCACGCTGCTGCTCGACGAGATCGGCAACCTGCCGCCGGCGGGCCAGATGAAGCTGCTGCGCGTGCTGGAAACCGGCCGCTTCGAGCGCCTGGGCTCGACGCGCACGCGCGAGGTCAAGGTGCGCGTGCTCTCCGCCACCAATGCCGATCTGCCGGCGATGATCCGGCGCGGCGAGTTTCGCGAGGATTTGTACTACCGGCTCAACGTGATCGAGGTGCGTCTGCCGCCGCTGGCCGAGCGGCGCGAGGACATCGTGCCCTTGGCCGAGCACTTCCTGCCGCCGGGGCTGAAGCTGTCCGATGGCGCGCGGCGGGCGCTGGAAGCGCATTTGTGGCCGGGCAATGTGCGCGAGTTGAAAAACGCGCTGACCCGCGCCGGCCTGCTGTGCCGCGACGGCGTGGTCAGTGTCGAGGATCTGGGGCTACCGCTGCCGAGCCCGCTGCCCAGCGGCGCCGAGCCGGCGCTGCGCGAGCCTGGACGCGATGAAATCGAGGCCGCGCTGGCGCGCGCCCACGGCGTCGTCGCCGAAGCCGCGCACGCCCTGGGGCTATCGCGTCAGGCGCTCTACCGGCGCATGGAGAAGTACGGGATCGACGTCCGCCGCGGCGAATGAGCTTTATTCGCCGAGCGCGTCGAGCAGCAGTTCTTCGAGCTCGCCCGGGCTCAGCACCAGGCCTTCTTCGTCATCGTCGTCGCTGGGATTGACCAGCACCAGCGTGCCATCGCCATCCATGCCCGGCAGCCAGCGCTGCATCCAGCTCTCGAGATCGATGCTCGCCGGCACGCAATCGGCCAGCTCGCCGACCGCCCAGGCGCGCGCGCCGGATTCGTCCGGCCACACCGGGAAGCAGTCCTGATCGTCGGCGCCCACCACGGCCCAGCCGGAAGCGCTTTTCAGTCCCCACAGTGTGTTGCTGCGGCATACGCCTTCGATGAAGGCTTCAAGGCGCGCGTCGGCGTCCGGGCGAGAGCTCATGGGCAGTCCTGGTCAGTTCAGCTGCGCGCGAGGAATTCGCGCACCTTGGGCAGAATGGTCGCACGCGCGTCCTCGATCACATAGTGGCCGGCGTCGTTGAAGGCGATCGCCTCCGCACGCGGGAAGCGCCGGCACCACTCGTCGAAGTAATCGCGGTCGAACACGAAATCCTGCAGACCCCAGAGGATCAGCATCGGCTTGTCGGCCAGCCGTTCCAGACCGGCTGCGGTCGCCTGAATGGTGGACCAGGCCGGATCGCCCTCGCTGAGCGGGATGTCTTGCACGAAGCGCAGCACGGCCCTGCGGGCGGTCGGACTGTCGTAGGGGGCGAGGAAGCCCTCGCGCACCTTGGCGGGCAGCGCACCGACGGTGCCGGTGCGCGCGGCGCCGACCGCAAAAGCGTTGAAGCGCTCGACCAGGAAAGCACCGAGCCGCGTATTGCGCACCAGCTTCAGCGTGCGCGGCAGGCGTTTGCCGGGCAGCATCGGAAAGGCGGCCGTGTTGAACACCACCAGGCGGCGCACGCGCTCCGGATTGCGCGTGGCCCAGGCGCTGGCGATCGCGCCACCCCAGTCGTGCATCACCAGCGTGACCGGACCGCTCGGCACCAGCTTGTCCATCAGTGCGGTGAAATCGGCGACGCGACTGTCGAGCGTGTAGCGGTAGCGGCTGTCGTCCGGCAGATCGGACAAGCCCATGCCGATGTGATCGGGCACGATGCAGCGATGGCTGGATTTGAGCTCGGCGACCAGATCGCGATACAACCAGCACCAGCTCGGGTTGCCATGCACCATGACGACGGGCTCGCCCTGACCCTCGTCGAGGTAGTGCATGGACAGTCCATCGCGCGTAAAGAAGCGCGGCGTGTAGCCGAGCGCCTCGATCAGGGCCTGGGCTTGCGGATTGGGCACGGAAGGCTGCCGGAGGAGAAACGGGCGCGCAGCATGGCCGAAGTCGCCGGGATTGGGAACTGCGCGGGCGCGGCCGTTCAGCCAGAGACCCTCCTGCCAGACATGCGTGCGGAGGAGCAAGAGCGAGGCGGGGGGCGGGGGACCAGCAGGGCGGCGCTTGCCTGGCACTGTCGCCGCCTCGGTTTGCCCCGAGTCCCGAGTCCTGTTTCTCTCCCGACGCAGCCATGTTTGGCAAGAGTCCCTGCCTCGCCTCCGGCGCGCTTGCTCGGGCGGCAAACAGGTACCCGCGACGGTGCACGGAAGCGCGGCAGTGTGGGTCCCCCGACCCCTGACCCCTGCCCCGCTCTTGGCTCCGCGCAGCCATGTTTGGCAACAGCCTCGCCAGCCACGCCGCCGGTTCAGGCCCTGGAACGCCAGCCCTCATGCGCCTGGGCTATGCTCCGCGGCCTTTCTTCCTGATTGGAGCCAGAGTCATGCGCACATTGATGGGGTGCCTGCTCGCTCTCGCCGCTGGCTTGATCGCGTCCGTTGCCAGTGCCGAGGATGCCGCCACGCCGGCCGCGAGCAGCACCGAGCAGAATCGTCCCAGCTGGGCGCCCGGCGCCGCGGTGACCCCCGCCACCTTGAACGTGCCCGGCCGCTATGTGTCGAATGGCGTCGGCGTCAGCCTGGTGCTGCCCGAGTCCTGGCGCGCCGAGGACGTCAGCGCGCGCGAGCTCAGCCCGGAGGAGGCGCAGGCCATCCACCCGGACGTGAAGGCCGCGCTGGTGGTCGAACTGAGCGAGCGCGGCAAGAAGCAACCGCTGCTGACGGTTTATCGCGCCGATCTCGCCGGCTGGCGCCTGCTGGAGAAGGACGGCAAAGCCGGCCCCGGCCGGGTGACGCTGACCAATTACGATTCCGCCTTCATCGTGCTGCGCGGTCCGGAAGCCAAGAAGCGCGACCGTTACGCCACCTTGCGTCTGGACGTGGAGGACGCAATCAGCACGCTGGCGATCTACGATCCGCGCAAGGAAGGCCAGTCGCTGCGCCTGCCGCTCGGCGAGCAGTGGGCAGGCACGCTGCCGGGCGGCGATCCGATTCGCATGCAGCTGCAGCCCAACGGCATTCTGCAGCTGAGCTGGGGCAAGGACGGCAAGGAAGCGCGCGGCCAGTGGCTGCAGCGTGAGTCGCAGGTGATCGCGGTGGTGGTGGGCATCGAACCGCGTCCGAAGAAATCGATCCTGATGCACTTCGACGGCAAGGGTCTGGTCATCGTCAGTTGGGACGAGAGCGTGTTCGGCCCGGCCGGCGGTCGCCTGGACGCGGTGCCGTGAGTGCCTACGGCGAAAGCCAGCAGCGCCGCCGCTGGTGGCTGCTGGCCTTCGCCCTGCTGCTGCTCGGCGCCGGCATCGGCCTGCGCGATCCCTGGCCGGCCGACGAGCCGCGCTTCGCGCTGGTCGCCAAGCAGATGGTCGACAGCGGCGAGTGGCTGTTCCCGCATCGCGGCAATGAGCTGTACTCGGACAAGCCGCCGATGTACATGTGGATGCAGGCCAGCGCGCATGCGCTGACCGGCTCCTGGCGCATCGCCTTCCTGCTGCCCTCCTTGCTCGCCGGGCTGCTGACGCTGGGTCTGGTGTACGACCTGACGCGCCGGCTGCACGGGCGGCGCAGCGCCTGGATTGCGGCGGCGACGCTGCTGTTCACGCTGCAATTCACCTTCCAGATGCGCGCGGCGCAGATCGACGCCACGCTGCTCGGGCTGATCACGCTGGCGGCCTACGGCTTCCTGCGCCATCTGCTGCTCGGTCCCAACCCGCGTTGGCTGTGGCTAGGCTGCGCGGTCGCCGGCATCGGCACGATCACCAAGGGCGTGGCCTTCCTGGCGCTGTTGCTCCTCCCGCTGGCCTACGCCGGCCGGCGCCTGGACTGGCAGGGATTGCCGCCGCGCGAACCGCTGCGCCTGAGCCGGCCGCTGGTCGGTGCGCTGGCTTTCCTGGGCGCGGTGTCGCTGTGGCTGGCGCCGATGCTGATCAGCGTCTGGCTGAAGAATGACCCGGATTACACGGCCTATGCCAAGGACATTCTGTTCGGGCAGACCGCCTCGCGCTATCTGACGCCGACGCACCATCTGCATCCGCCCTGGTACTACCTCGGCATCATCGCGACGCTGTGGCTGCCGACCGCCTTCGCGCTGCTGTGGGCGGTTCCGCACTGGGTGCGGGGCTGGCGCCGCGGGCATCGACCGGCGCGCGTCTGGCTGCCGCTCAGCTACGCCGCGCTGATCGTGTTCTTCTTCTCGCTGTCGGGCGGCAAGCGCGACGTCTACATCATGCCGGCGCTGCCCATGCTGGTGCTGGCGCTGGCGCCGATCCTGCCCGGCTTGCTGCGCCGCCGCGGCGTGCAGCGACTGCTGTTTGCCTTCGCGCTGACGCTAGCGGCGCTGCTGACGGCGGCGTCGGTCTACGCGCTGGTCGGTGAGCCGGCCTTTGCCACCAAGCTGCGCAGCCTGCGCGGCCTCGATCCCTGGCACATCACGCTGGCGATGGGCATCGTTGGCCTGCTCGCCTGCGCGTGGTTCCGCCTGCGTCGCGGAGCGCTGGCGCTGGCCGGCACGCTGACCGGCATCTGGCTGATCTACGGCTTCTGGGCCTATCCGGTGATCAACGACACCCGCTCGGCGCGCGGCGTGATGCAGCAAGCCGGCCACTTGATCGGCAGCGAGGCCGAACTCGGCCTGCTCAGCTGGAAGGAGCAGAACCTGCTGATGGCCGACCGCCCGGCCACCGTGTTCGGCTTCCTGCGGCCGCGCGCGGAACAGGAAATCGCCGCCGCCCAATGGCTGCGCGAGCGCCCGAACACGCGTTGGCTGATGGCGCAGAAGCTGAGCCTGGAGGCCTGCTTCCTGATCGAACGCGCCACCGTCGTTGGCGAAGCCAATCGCCGCCGCTGGTACCTGGTCAACGCCGACGCCCTGCGCCCGGAGTGCCTGCCCCATCCGCCCGAAGCCTGGACCCGCCACAAAGTGGCTTGGCACTGAAAGGCACGAGGGCACGCTCAAGCAAAGCGGAGGGGCGAAGGACAGCGCTTGCGCGGCACCGCCGCGCGCTGTCCGGAGCGCCCGCCGGCAATGCCGGCGGGCCGGATCGAGGGCACGAGGGGAGAACTGCGGCGCTTTGCGCGGCACTGCCGCGCGCCGCAGCGAGCGCCCGGCGGCTATGCCGACGGGCCGGATCGAGGGCACGAAAGGTGTTCGCAGGCCAGGAGCATGTGTCAAGCACCAAACCACCACGGTAAACCGTGGCTTTTAGCTTCCGCCTTTACGTGCCCTCCGCTTTGCTTGCGCGTGCCCTCGTGCCCTCGTGATTTTCGCGCCCTACATATCAAACTTCTGCACATCCAACCCGCGCCGCCGGTATTCGGCCCAGCGCTTGCGTGAGCCCTCGCGTTCGGCGGGGTCGGCGGGGACGACTTCTTTGACGGTGTCGAAGCCGGGCTCGGCGCATTCCTCGCGCAGATTGATCACCAGCGGCCGCGGCGGTGCGATGGCACCGGGCGGCAGGATCAAGATGGCGGTGACCTCATCGTCCTCGTCACCGGCGATCTGATGCGGGATGAAGGCGTCCGGATCGAAAGCCCACAGCTGATCGTCCAATTGCTCCGCTTCTTCCAGCGTACGCGCCAGGATCAGCGTCGGCAATTCGGCCGCGTAGGCGCGCTTGGCCAGCTCGCACACCAGCAGCAGCGGATCGGCGCGAAAGCGCGGCTTGTCGATCAGATAGAAGTCAGCGCGGGCCATGGTCGGGGAAAAGGGGAACGGGAAAATGGAAAAGGGTAGAGCGGCACGAGGCGAGAGGAACAGTGCTTGCGCGGCCCCGCCGCGCGCCGCTCCAAGCACACGGCGGCCATGCCGACGGGCCGGATCGAGTGCGCGAACCGGCCCGAATACCAGAGGCCCGTGTCAGGTACGAGACCACCGCGGCCGAGCGTCGCTTTGGGCTTCAAGCGCTTGCGTGCCCTCGTGCCCTCCGCTCTGCTTGAGCGTGCCCTCGTGCGCTTACGTGCCCTTGGGCTGCCCCGCCAGCCACTGCACCAGCATGCTCACCGGGCGGCCGGTGGCAGTGCCTTTGCGGCCGCTGTCCCAGGCGCTGCCGGCGATGTCGAGGTGCGCCCAGCGCTGGCCTTCGGTGAAGCGGCCGAGGAAGCAGCCGGCGGTGATGGCGCCGGCGTACTTGCCGCCGATGTTGGCGAAATCGGCGAAGCCGGTTTCCAGCTGGCTCTGGTAGTCGTCCCACAGCGGCAGGCGCCAGGCGCGGTCCATGGTGTATTCGCCGGCCGCCAGCAATTCCTGCGCCAGATCGTCGTCGCGCGACATCAGGCCGGTGGCATGGCTGCCGAGCGCCACCACGCAGGCGCCGGTCAGCGTGGCGATATCGATCAGCGTGTGCGGCTCATAGCGCAAGGACCAGGTCAGCGCGTCGCACAGAATCAGACGACCCTCGGCGTCGGTGTTGAGGATCTCGACCTGATGGCCGGCCATGGTCTTGACCACATCCGAGGGGCGGTAGCTCTTGCCGTCCGGCATGTTCTCCACCGCAGGCGTGATGCCGACCACGTGCACCGGCAGCTTCAGCGTGGCCACCGCTTCCATCAGGCCGAACACGGCGGCGGCGCCGCACATGTCGAACTTCATTTCTTCCATGCCGGCGGCTGGCTTGATGTCGATGCCGCCGGTGTCGAAGGTGATGCCCTTGCCGACAAAGACATAGGGCTTGCTGGCAGCGCCGTGATACTCCATCGCGATCAGCTTGGGGGCGTTGTCGCTGCCGGCGGCGACGGCCAGCAGCGCGCCCATGCCGAGCGCTTCCATCTCGGCGCGGTCGAGGATCTGCACCGACACCTCGGGATGCCGGCGCGCCAGTTCGATCGCCTGATCGGCCAGATAGGCCGGGTTGCAGATGTTCGGCGGCAGATTGCCGAGCTCGCGGGCCAGACGTACGCCGGCGGCGATGCCGACTGCGCGATCCAGCGCGCTGCCCTGGTAGCCCGGCGCACTGAAATGCACCTCGCGCAGCTCGATGCGCTCGGGGCGCGACTTCAGCGTCGCGGTGTACTTGTAGGCAGCGTAGTCGGCCGCCAGCGCCGATTGCAGCAGCTTCCATTCGGCGTCCTGACGCGGCACATCGACCTCCGTCAGGTAGGAGGCGACCACGTCCACCGGCAGCCCCTTCAGGGCGCGATGCGCTTCGCGCGTGGCGCGCAGGAAGCGCTGCGCATCGAATTTGCGCTGCTCGCCCAGCCCCACCACCAGCACGCGCGGTGCGCTGAGGCCGCTCACCTGGTGCAGCATCGCCGTCGTGCCGACGCGACCACTGACATCGCCGCTTTCCATCAGGCGCTTCAGCAGGCCGCCGCTGGCGGCGTCGAGCTCCGCCGCAGCGCTGGTCAGCATGCGCTCTTCGAACACCCCCACGATCACCAGCGAGGCAGCGACGTCCTTGGGACGCAGGGCAAGGCGCTTGAACTCCAGCATGAACAGTCTCCGGATCGGATTGGCAAATTGCGCTCGCGGGCGGGCAGAATGCGGCCCCATGGCCGGCGCCGCTGGCGAGCAGACTCAACCTGGAAGTCTACCCTGTGAGGACCCGCGCTGATCGCTATCTGGAACGCGAGGTCTGGTATGCCCTTGCCGGCGTCCTTGCGATCCTGCTGCTGGTGGTGCTGGGCGGCCTGCTGACCGATGTGCTGAACAAGATCGCGCGTGGCCGCATCCCGCCGCCACTGCTGCTCAGCCAGATTGCCCTGCGCATCCCCGACGCGCTGACGCTGCTGCTGCCGCTCGGTGCCGTGCTGGCGGTGTTGCTGTCCTACGGCCGGCTGTATCGCGACAGCGAGATGGCGGTGCTGGCGGCCTCCGGCTACGGCCCGCTGCAGACGCTGCGCCCGCTGATGCGTATCGGCGCCGTGCTGGTGGCGGTGCAGGCTCTACTGGCGCTGTATCTGGCGCCGCTGGGGCGCGAGATTGCCGCGCGCATGATCGCCGACATGCAGCGCTCGGTGGCGGTGGCCGGATTGTCGAGCGGGCGCTTCGTGGAACTGCCCGGCCAAGCCGGCACGCTGTATGTCTCGCGCGTCAGCGACGATCAGCGTTCGGTCGACGAGATCATGCTGGTGCGCGAACGTGAGGGCGCGCGGCTGGTACTGACGGCGCGGCGCGGCGCCATCGAGATCGACGAGACCAGCGACGAGGTGCTGCTGCGGCTGGAGTCGGGGGAGCGCGTCGATGGCAAGCCCGGCGAGGCCGGCTATCGGCGCATCCGCTTCGAGCAGGCCGATATCGCCTTTCCGCGCAGCCAGGACGCCACCGGCGACGACCCGCGTCAGGCGCGACCGACGCGCCAGCTGTGGACGGCCGACGACATCGAATCCAAGGCCGAGCTGACGCGCCGTCTGGCGCAGCCGCTGGTCTTGCTGTTGCTGCTGCTGATGGCGCCGATCATGGCGCAGAGCGCGCCCCGCCAGCCGCGCTATGACCGGGTGGTGGTCGCCATTCTGCTGTACATCACCTACGCCAATCTGGTCGAACTGGCGCGCGTGTGGGCGCAGACCGGGACGCTGCCGGCGTGGCTCGGCACCTGGTGGGTGCATGTCGGCTTCAGTCTGATCGTGCTGATCGCCTGGGGCCGCGAGTTGCTGGCCTGGAGCCGCGGGCGGGCGCTGCTGGCGCGCTACGAGACGCCGGCATGACGCGTCTGGACAAGCTGGTCCTGAAGGCGGTGATCCCGGCCACGCTGCTGGTGTGGGTGGTGTTCGTCGGCTTCGATACCGTGCTCGGCCTGCTCAACGAGATCGATGAGATCGGCATCGGCAGCTACGATCTGACGCGTGTGCTGCAGTACATCGCGCTAACCGTGCCGCGGCGCTTCTATCAGATGTACTCGACCGCCGCCGTGGTCGGCACCATGCTCGGCCTGGGCGCGCTGGCGGCCAGCAGCGAATTGACCGCGCTGCAGGCGGCCGGCGCAACCAAGACGCGCATCGGGCTGGCAGGCGTCTACGCGATTGCGATCCTGCTGGTGGCCGCGCTGCTGCTGGGCGAATGGATCGGCCCGCGGGCAGACCGGATGGCCGCCGATCTGTCGGCGCAATCGAAGGCGCAGGGTATCGCCTTCAGCGGCAGCGGCCTGTGGTTGCGCGACGGCCAGGCGGTCTGGAACGCCAAGCGCATCGTCATCACCGGGCCGGGTCAGGTCGATCTGTGGGAGGCCTGGCGCTACGAGTTTGGCGAGGATGCGCGCATCACCGAGGTGATCAAGGCCGAACGCGCCAGCTATCGCGGCGGCGAGTTCGCACTGACCGGGCTGACGCGCGACCGCCTCAGCGATGCCGCGGTCAGCAGCGAGGCGCTGGACGCGCTGACCGTCACCACGCTGCTCGACCCCGGCCTGATCGAATCCAACACCGTGCGCCCGCGCCAACAGGCCACGCGCGACCTGCTGGAAACCATCCGCTACGCCAAGGTCAACAAGCTCGACGCGCTGGCCTTCGAGAGCGCCTTCTGGTTCCGCGCCTTTTACCCGCTGATCTGCCTGGCGCTGGCCTTCGCCGCCACGCCCTTTGCCTTTGGCAATCTGCGCAGCGGCGGCCTCGGCCAACGCCTGCTGGCCGGCATGGCACTCGGCGTCAGCTTCTACTTCGGCCAGCGCACGCTGATCAACCTCGCCGAAACCCACCGCGACGGTCTGATCCTGGTCAACGCCCTGCCCCCGCTGATCCTGGTCGCCATCACCTGGTGGGCGCTGCGACGGCCGGCGCGCTGAGACGAGGGCACGCGACAGCACGAGGGCACGAGGGCACGCAGGCCGCGCGGAGCGCCGTGGCTTCGAGGAGGGCGCCGGTCCTCCGGCGCTTGGGACGGATAGACGCATCAAGATCAACAGCAGCGCCGCGGGAGCGGCGCCCTCCAGTGCGCGTGCCTTTGCGCCTTTACGTGCCCTCCGCTTTGCTCGAGCGTGCCCTCGTGCTATTGCGTGCCTTTCACGCGCCCCGACGCGTTCGTATAAGGTGCGCCAGAATGCTGATGGCGATTTCGTGCGGGGTTTCGGCTTCGATTTCGATGCCGACGGGGGCCTGCAGGGTGCTCAGGGCGGCGGCTTGCTCGGGCAGGGCGGCGAGGACGTGGCGGATGCGGCGCTGGCTGCCCATCATGCCGAGAAAGGCAAAGCGCGCGCCGGCGATGACGCGCAGCGTGGCAACGTCGCTGTGGAAGTCGCGATTGAGCAGCACGGCGTATAGCGCGCGCGGGGTGTCCAGGGCCTGGCGCAGCACCGCGTGCTCGCCGCTCAGGCAGTGGGCGCCGGGAAAGCGCGCCGGCTCGGCGTACTCGGGACGCGGATCAAAGATCCATTGCTCGAAGTCCACATAGCGCGCCAGCTCGTACAGCGCGTGGCCGCAGTGGCCGCCGCCGACGATCAGCAGGCGCGGGTCGGCGTCGACGCGCACGGCGCCGAGCGGGTGACCGGCGTCCTCCGCGCTGAGCTGCACCCAGGCCCCGCTGGCCAGCGTTGCCGCCAGCGCGTCGGCGCGCTGCTGGTCGGCCGGGCCGTGCCAGCGCCGCAGCGCCAGCTGCATCTGGCCGCCGCAGACACCGGCCGCGCCGGGCAGTCCGTTGAGCTCGATGGTCAGCAGGCAGGCCTGGCCGGCCGTCTGCAGCAAATCCTGCGCAGCGGCCAGCACGCGCGCTTCGGCGAGACCGCCGCCAATGCTGTACTCGCTGTCCTGCGCATCGATCAGCATGCGCGCACCGGCTTTGCGCGGGGTGGCGCCGCGCGTGTCGAGCACGCTGGCGAGCACCTGCGGACCGCGCTGCAGACGCGCGGCCAGACGGGCGTACAGGCGCTCGTTCATCGACGCCGCGCGTGGATCGCCCGCAGCAGCGCCTCGGGCGTGGCCGGCGAGGCCAGCGTCACCGGACCGCTCCCGCCAAAAGCGCCGACGGCATCGCGCAGCGCCTCGCGGGCGGCCAGCGCCAGCATCAGCGGCGGCTCGCCCACACCTTTGCTGCCAAAGATCACGTCGGTGCCGGGCGCCTGCTGGCGCTGGTACAAGGCCACGCGGAAATCCTCGGGCACATCGCCAACGGTCGGGATCTTGTAGGTGCTCGGCGCATCGGTGAGCAGGCGGCCGTTGCGCGCAGTCACCAGTTCCTCCGAGGTCAGCCAGCCTAGGCCCTGGACGAAGCCGCCCTCGATTTGGCCGCGGTCGATCGCCGGATTCAGGCTGTCACCGACATCGTGCAGCAGATCGACGCGCAACAGCCGGTGCACGCCGGTGTAGCCGCACAGCTCGACCTCGCACACCGCCGCGCCCCAGGCGTAGTAGTAGAAGGGATGGCCCTGGCCGCGCTGGCCGTCCCAGTGAATCACCGGCGTGCGGTAGTAGCCGGTGGCCGACAGGCTGACGCGCGCGCTGTAGGCCGCCTGCACCAGCTCGACGAAGCCGAGGCGCTCGGCCGGCGCCGAGCGCAGCCAGATCTGGTCCGCGCCGAACTCCACCTCGGATGCCGGCCCGCCCAGGCGCAGCGCGGCGATCTCGGCCAGCCGCTGGCGCAGCGTCAGGCAAGCGGCGCGGATCGCCTGGCCGTTCAGATCGGAGCCGGAACTGGCGGCAGTAGCCGAGGTGTTCGGCACCTTGTCGGTGGCGGTCACCATGATCTGCAGACGCTCCACCGACACCCCCAGCGTGCGCGCGGCGACGCTGAGCATCTTGGTGTGCAGGCCCTGCCCCATCTCGGTGCCACCGTGGTTCAGCTGGATGCTGCCGTCGGTGTAGATGTGCACCAGCGCGCCGGCCTGGTTGTACTCGGTGCGATTGAAGGAAATCCCGAACTTCACCGGCGTGATGGCGAGTCCGCGCTTGCGCATGGGCTGGCGCGCGTTGGCGGCGTCGGCGGCGGCGCGGCGCGCGGCGTAATCGCTGCTGTGCTTGAGCTGCCGCCACAGCGTGGCCAACTCGTTGTCCTGCACCGGCTGGCCGTAGGGCGTTTGCTGCTGCTCGCGATAGAAATTGCGCTCGCGCACCTGATCCGGCGGCAGACCCAGCGTGCGCGCGACGCGATCGACGATCTCTTCGCCGATCAGCATGCCTTGCGGACCGCCGAAGCCGCGGAAGGCGGTGTTCGAGGGCAGATGCGTCTTGGCGATACGCCCGCGGATCAGTGCGGCCGGATAGTGATAGGCGTTGTCCACGTGCACCATCGCGCGCATCAGCACCGGCGGCGACAGATCGCAGCTCCAGCCGCCGTCGGCGACCATGTCCACCTTCAGCGCCAGCAGCTGCCCGGGCGTCGAAGCCGACGTCAAAGCGTGCGTAGAAAGGATGGCGCTTGCCGGTCAGCTGCATGTCCAGCATGCGCGACAGCTTGATCGCCACCGGGCGGCCGGTCAGCGTGGCGCCGAGCGCTGCCAGCGCGGCAAAGCTGTTGGCCTGGGTTTCCTTGCCGCCGAAACCGCCGCCCATGCGCAGACAGCGACACACCACCCGATGCGCGGGGATGCCGAGCACATGGGCGACGATGGCCTGGGTCTCGGAGGGTGCTGGGTCGAGGCGGTGATCTGCAGCAGGCCCTCGCTATCGATCTCGGCCCAGCTGGTGTGGGTTTCCAGGTAAAAATGATCCTGGCCGCCGCATTCAATCTCACCGCTCAATCGGTGCGGCGCCAACGCCAGCGCGGCCTCGGCATCGCCGCGCGCGACCTGCGCCGGCGGCAGGTGGTAGCGCTCCTCGGCGATCGCCTGCTGCAGCGACACACAGGCCGGCTGCGGCGCGTATTCGACGCGCACTGCCGCCGCGCCCGCGCGCGCCGTGGCTTCGTCCTCGGCCAGCACCCAGGCCACCGGCTGCCCGTAGTAGCTGACGACATCGGCCGGGATCAGCGGCTCGTCGTGCAGGATTGGGCCGGTGTCGTTGACGCCCGGGATATCGGCTGCGGTCAGCACACGATGGACGCCCGGCAGCGCCAGCGCCGCGCTGGCGTCGATCGCCAGGATGTGAGCGTGCGCGTGCGGCGCCTGCACCGGATGCAAGCGCAGCTGGCCGGCGGGCATGCGCTGCTCGTCGGTGTACACCGCGCGGCCGCTGACATGCCCGCGGGCGCTTTCGTGCTTCAGCGACTGGCTCATGGCTGCACCTGCTCGTCGATGAAACGACGGAACAGGGCGCCGATCAGATCGCGCCGGTACTCGGCACTGGCGCGGTGGTCCGACAGTGGGTGGAACTCGGCCGCCAGACGCTGGCAGGCCTCGGTGACGGTGTCGACATCCAGTGCGCGGCCGATCAACCAGGCCTCGGTGGCGCGCGCCCGCGCCGGGATTGCGGCCACGCCGCCGTAGGCCAGACGCGCATGGCTGACGCGACCCTGGCTCAGCGCCAGCGTGTACACCGCGCAGACGATGCTGATGTCGTCGGTCTGGCGCTTGGCCACCTTGTAGGCCGCCTGCGGCCCGCGGTGGCGCGGCACCTCCACCGCGACGATCAGCTCATCGCCGGCCAGCGCGGTCTTGCGGTAGTCGAGAAAGTAGTCGGCGACCGCGATCCGGCGCATGCGCTCGGCGCTGCGCAGCTCGATCACGGCGTCATGCGCCAGCAGCCACGGCAGCAGATCGCCGATTGGCGAGGCGCTGCCGAGATTGCCGCCCAGCGTCGCCCGGTTTTTCACCTGGCGTGCGGCGAACCAGGGCAGCAACTGATCGAGCGCCGGAAACACGCCGGCCAGTTCGTGTTCGAGGCGCGCCAGCGCCACGCCTGCACCGATGCGCACCTGCTCGGCGCCGACCTGCAGCGTCTTCAGCTCGTCGATGCGGTCGAGCGCGATCCAGTGCGCGGCGCGCGTGCCGCGGCTCAGCGCCACGCCGACATCGGTGGCGCCAGCGATCCACTGCGCCAGCGGGTGCGCGGCCTTGAGTGCCAGCGCCTCGGCGAGCGTCAGCGGATTGTGCCAACCGGGCAGCGCGGACGCGCTGGTCGGCGGCGCGGACGCCAGCAGTTGCTGATGACGATCATCGGTGGGCGGCGCCTGCTGTGCCAGCCGCTGCGCCGCATCGCGGATCGGCCGGTAGCCGGTGCAGCGGCACAGATTGCCTTCGATGGCGTGATCGCCCAGTTCCCGCGTGTACCAGCCGACAAACAGGCTCATCACGAAACCCGGCGTGCAGTAGCCGCACTGCGAGCCGGCGGTATCCACCAGCGCCTGCTGCACCGGATGCAGCGTCTGACCGTCCGCCAGTCCCTCCACCGTCACCAGCGTACGCCCGGCCAGCGCGCCCATCGGCAGCAAACAACTGTTGACCGCGCGATAGTGCGAACGACCGTCGGCGTCGGTCTCCACCAACGCCACCGTACAGGCGCCGCAGTCGCCATCGCCGCAGCCTTCCTTGGTGCCGTGCAGCGCCTGCCGGCGCAGCCAGCGCAGCAGGGATTCCTGCGGATCGATCGCCGCGAGCGCCACGCTGCGGCCATTCAGGGTGAAAGTCGGTGTGTTCATCCCCGCGACGATCAGCGTGCGTCCGCGCACTGTCAAGCCACGGCTCGCGCGCACGCCCCGGCTGCGCTATCACTGCAGATCGGTCGCCGCGGAGAGCTGGGCAGCCATGCATCAGGACACGAGCACGCCAGCAGCCGGCACGGATTTCGACGCGGCGCTACGCGCCGAGCAGATTCCCTATCTGTACCAACTGCTGCCCAATCTGATCGGCGCCAGCATTGCCGCGGGGTCGGTGCTGGTGATTGCCAGCCTGGAGCACGCGGCCCAGCCGGCCCTGCTCGGCTGGGCGGTGGCGATGTGCGTGGCATTGCTGCTGCGTCTGCCCCTGCTGGGGGCCTGGCGCCGCTCGGGCGCTGCCGCGCTGCAGAGGCGCTGGCTCTGGGCCTTCCGGCTGGCGATATTCATCACCGGCTGCTTGTGGGGCGTCGGCGCGCTGCTGATGTACCAGGACGCGCCGGCCGATTTCCGCGCCATGCTGGTGATGACCATTGCCGGCATGGGCGCCGCCTCGGCGGCATCGATGGCGGTGGATCGTGTCTCTGCCTTCGGCTTTACTGTCACCGCACTGCCGCCACTGCTGGTGCTGCTGTTCATCGGAGGCAGCTCACTCGACTACAGCCTGGCGTTGCTGATGCTGCTGGGCGCGATCTTCGTCGTGCTCGGCGTGCTGCGCACCCATGCGCTGCTGGTCGAGAACATTCGCCTGCGGCTGGATTCGGCGGCGCAGGCGCGGGCTTTGCGCGACAGCGAGGCACGCTGGCGCTTTGCGCTGGAGGGCGGTGGTGATGGCGTCGCCGATTGCGATCTCGTCAGCGGCCGCGCGGTGGTCTCGCGGCGCTGGCGCGAGATCGAAGGCAATCCGGAGGGTCCGGCTGAGCTCGCCCTGTGCGACTGGACCGAGGCTATCCATCCGGACGACCGCGCACGGGCGCAGGCCGAGTTTCAGCGCAGCTTGAGCGGGGCGGAGAACTGCAGCGCGCTCGAATGCCGCATCGGCAGCGAAGCTGGCGGCTGGCGCTGGGTGGCGATGCGCGCGATGGTGGTGTCGCGCCGCGAGAATGGCCGACCGCTGCGCGTGATCGCCACGCGCACCGACATCGACGAGCAGAAACGCACCTTTGCAGCGCTGCTGGAAAGCCGCGAGCGTCTGCAGCTGATCTTCGATGCGGTCAGCGACAGCATGGTGCTGCGCGACGCCGACGGGCGCCTGCTGGCCAGCAACCGCTCGGCGCAGATCAATCTGGATGCCATCCCCGAGCGCTTGGACGGGCTCGAGGAGCTGCCTTCCGGGATGTGTCTGGTGGATGCCCGGGGTCGACAGCTCAGCAGCGCGGATCTGCCCACGGTGATCGCTACCCGTACCGGCAAGCCGGTGCGCGATGTCGAAATCGGCCGAGTGGTCGATGGCACGCTGCAGACCTGGAATCGGGTCAGCGTGGAGCCTCTGCTGGATGCCCAGGGTCGCACCCTGTTGACGGTCGCCAGCTGCGCGGACATCACTGAGCGCAAACGGAATGAACAAGCCGTGGAGGAGAGCCGCCGACGTCTGCAGCTGATCTTTGATGCCACCACCGATGGCCTGGTACTGCGCGACCGTCACGGTCGGGTGCTTGAGTGCAATGCGGCGGCGTTACGCATCCTGGGCCTGACGCCGGCACAGATCGGCGACGAGGCACCGCTGCCGGCGGGGTGGCGTACGGTGCGCGAGGACGGCACCCAGGTGCCGCTGGCGGACCATCCCACCACGCGAGCCTTGCGCACTGGGCAGGCCGTGTCTGCCACCGTCATGGGACTGAGCGCCCCAGAACGCGAAGTGCGCTGGATCAGCACATCGGTGATTCCTTTGCTGGATGCCGATGGCCAGGTGTCGGTCGTGGTCACCAGCTACGCCGATGTCAGCGCTCGTGTGCTTGCCGAACAGCGCCTCGATCGTCGCAATCAAGAATTGGAACAGGCCAGTCGCGAGGCGCGCGCGCTGGCAGAGGCGAAATCCACCTTCCTGGCCAATATCAGCCACGAAATCCGCTCGCCGCTGGCTGCCATCCTCGGCTATGCCGACCGTGCGCTGGCGCGCGGCGAGGACCTGGCGGCGCTGCGCAAGGCGCTCGATACCACTCAGCGCAGCGCACGCCATCTGCTGCAGATCGTCAACGATGTGCTGGATGCGGCGCAACTGGACGCGGGACAGCTGCACATCGCCGCCAGCGAAGCGGATGCCGTGGCGGTCAGCGCCGACGTGATCGATTTGCTCGGCCCGGTTGCCGAGGCCAAGCAGCTGTATCTGCGTCTGCACATCCTGTGGCCGCTGCCGCGGCTGGTGCAGGCCGATCCGCTGCGGCTCAAGCAAGTGCTGGTGAACCTGGTCGGCAACGCGCTCAAGTTCACTGAGCAGGGCGGAGTAGAGCTCGAAATCGGCGCCGACGCTGAACGCCAGCGGCTGTGGATTGCCGTCAGCGACAGCGGCATCGGCATGTCGCTGGAGCAGCAACAGCGCTTGTTTCAACCCTTCATGCAGGGCGACGCCAGCCATAGTCGGCGCTTTGGCGGCACCGGACTTGGTCTGTACATCAGCGCCGAGCTGATGCGGCGGATGGGTGGCAGCATCGCAGTGGAGCACAGCACGCCGGCCGGCAGCCGGCTGCGCATCGAGATGCCGATACGCGCGGACCTGGCTTGGATCAGCGAGCCGCAATCGGCGCTACCGGCGGGACCGCCGCAGCGGCCGAGTGCGCGCTACCAGGGCCGAGTGCTGCTGGCCGAGGACGACCCTTTCCTGCAGGCCTTGACGATCACCTGGCTGGAGGACCGCGGCCTGGCAGTCGATGCCGTCGACGATGGGCAGGCGGCGCTGCACGCGGCGCAGGACCGGGACTACGATCTGATCCTGATGGATATGCACATGCCCGGGCTCGATGGCCACAGCGCCACGCTCGCATTGCGCGCCGCAGGCTGTCGCCTGCCGATCATCGCGCTGACCGCCGACATGCTGCCGGCCTCGGTGCAGGCGCATCGGCAGGCCGGCTGCACCGCAGTGCTCGGCAAACCGGTCAGCCTGGAGGAACTCGACACCATGCTGAGCCGGCATCTGCGCCAGCCGGTCGCCGAACCCGCGTGAGGGGACTCGGGGAGACTCGATTCAGGGGCGTGTCTCGCCTTCGGCGCGCTTACGCGTTCTGGAAACTGGCGAGTCCCGAGTCCCGAGTCCCGGGTCCCGGGTCCCGGGTCCCGGGTCCCGTCATTTGCCCCCGCGTCCGCGTGCTTGGCACGCGCTCCTCAAGCCCTAGGTGCTGCGCCGCAGCGGCACCGAGCGCAGGGGCGTCTGGTTGCTATCGGGGGCCTCGAACTCGCCGCGCCGCCACAGCATGGCCGCTTCCGACAGGCGCACCGCGTTGTGCAGTCCCAGCTTGCGCTTGATCGATTCGCGATGGGCTTCGATGGTCTTCACGCTGACGCCCAGCGTGGCGGCGATCACTTGATTGGACTGGCCCTCGCCGATGTGCAGAAACACCGTGTACTCGCGTGCCGTGAGCGGCAGTCGCGGCGGCACCAGCGTGCGCAGCGCCCGGCAGGTCGCAGGACAGCTGCTGCTGCGCTGCGCGCGCGGGCAGCGCACCACGTCTTCGAGATTGGCGCGCATGGCTTCCATCGAGGCGCGCTCGGACAGAAAGCCGCAAGCCTGCTCGATCGCCCCGGCGTCGGCGCCGCAATGCGCGCTGGGGGAAAACAACACGATCCGCGGCGTTCGCTTGAGCAGTGCCATGGCCTCGCGCATGACGGGGAACAGTTTGGGCTCGAGCACCAGCATGTCCGGTTCGTAGCGCCGCAAAGCTTCGATCGCCTCCACCTCGTCGCGACACGACCCCACCACCTCCACGCCCGGGCTCTCGCTGAGCAACTGGCCCAGGCCCATGCGCGTCAACGTTGCCCCACTCGCGATCAGCACGCGCACAGCCTCAAGCTGCGCGTGACTGCCAGTCCAGTGCCCCATGCTTGCGTATCCCCCGAAACGAGATCGCCACAATCCCGTCAACGCTGTCATTGTGCCTAGGGCCGGGCGCCAGCGCCCATCCCGTATTCGGGGCTTGCGCGCTGGCGCAGCGTCGATGCGCTTCGGAAAAACGCAATAAGATCAATGCATTAGGGTCTATTTGCCGCGCAGTAGACGTGGCGCCGCTTGACCTAAGTTGACAAAAGTATCGGGATATTCCCTAGTCCCTGCAGCTGAACACTTCATTCCGTCAGCGGAACTGCGGCCGCCGCTATCCACCGGTTCCGGCCCCGAGCGACCGGCGACAGGCACGCGAGCGCTGTCTGCACAGCCCCCTGATTCTCGCCTCGCATTTGCTGGTCGCGCTTCCAGCAAATCCTAGCGGCTCTCGCTCACCACGCCACCCTCACATCCAGCCCCACGCTGCGCGGGTCGCCGAAGGTGGCGACCGCCATGCCGCGGCTGAGGCCGCTGGCGAACACGAGCCCGGAGACGAGGTACTCGCGGTTCAGCAGATTGCGTCCCCAGAGGTCAATGCCGAGGACTTTGCCGTCGCCGAGCTCGATGTCGGCGAGGCTGAGACGCGCGTTCCACAGGCCGTAGGCGGGGCTGCGCAGTGCGGTGGCGGGGTCGGCGGCGAACACGTGGCTGCCGCGGAACTGGTAGTCGAGGCGGGCACGCAGGGTGGCGAATGGCAGTTCGCGGCGGTACTGCAGGCCGCTGCTCAGCGTATGGCGCGGGTTGTAAGGGACGACGCGGCGGTCGGCCACATCGATGATCTCGCTGCGATTGCCGTTCTGGTTGAGATCGTTGACGTCGGGGGTCAGATAGCGGTCGAACTGAAAATCCAGATAGCCATAACTCAGCGTGTACTCGAAGGCCTCGCCCAGCAGCGCATCGACTTCCAGCTCCAGCCCGCGCGCGTGGGCGCGAGCGGCGTTCTGCACGCCGATGCCGAGCGCCTCGGGGATGTACACATCGGCCTGATAGTCGCGGTAGTCGTTGTCGAAAACGGCGCCGCGCAGCTGGACGCGACCGTTGCCAACGCTCGCCTTCAACCCCAGCTCCAGCGTGCGCATGCGCTCGGCGTCAAAGCCCTGCAGAAACTCCGCGTTGGTGCTGGCGACATCGTTGTAGCCACCCGATTTGAAGCCGCTGGCGAGGCGCAGATACGCCAGCCAGTCCGCATTGAAGCCATAGCTGGCCACCAGCATCGGCGTCGATTCGGCAAAGCGGCGGCGCGCCGACAGCGGCTGGTACTGGCCGGCGCCATCGAGCAAGGCCTGACCGCTGGCATCGCGCAGAAACACGCCGGATGCCGGGTTGCTGGCATTGAGCGTGCCGCGGCGCAGGCCATCGGTGACGCGCAAGCGATAGACCGCCTTCTCCTCGACCGTCCGCCGCAGACCCAGGCCCAGCGTCCAGCGCTCACTGGCGCGCCAGTCCAGCTGTCCGTAGATGGCACCCGAGCGGTCCTGCGCGCCGCGCTGATTGATCTCATACACGCCATCGTTGCCGCGCAGGATCTGCGCGTTCCAGCGTGGGTTGTCGGTGCGCCAGTCATCGTCCAGGCGGAACAGCCCGCCGACCAGACTGAGGCGCTCATTGCGCGCGCTCCATTGCAGCTCGTGGCTGTGCTGCACATAGTCGTTGTACAGCCCGAAGCGCGAGAAATCCGCCGCAGTGCCGTCGAAATCGGTCTGGCTGTCGGTGGCCAGCACGCGCCGGGCGCCGATGTACTTGAGCGCCATTTCATCGAGGCCGGCGGCGCTGCCGAGCGCGTAGTCCAGCGTCAGCGTGTCGCCACGGATCGCCACCGCGCTCTGGCGCGAGGCCTCATTGGCGATGGCATCGCGCCGCCGCGGCGAGTACGCCGCGCCGGCAATCGATCCGAACACGGGCAAGGTGGCATAGCTGCCGAACTCGACGATCTGCAGCGCGGTCGGACGCTGGTCCAGGTCAAAACGATCCTGCGCGTAGCGCGCCCGCAGGCGCTCGCTCCACTGCCAGTCCAGATCCAGCCGCCCGGCCCACTGATCACGATTGTCGAAGTCCGGCGTCGACGGATGCAGGTTCTGCACGTAGCCATCGCGCAGCGTGCGCACATAGCTCCAGCGACTGGCGAAGCGGCCGGCGCCGACGCCCACCTCGCCGATGGCCGCGCTGTCGAGGTGCGCGCGCAGGCTGCGCAAATGCTCGCTGCCCGCGCCCAGCGTCAGCGTGCCGGCGTACTCGCCGCTCGGCGCCTGGCTGATCAGATTGATCGCGCCGCCGATGGTGTTCTTCCCGTACAGCGTGCCCTGCGGTCCGCGCAGCACCTCAATGCGCTGCAGGTCGGTGACGTCGAAGATCGCGCCGGCCGCCTTTGCAATCGGCACGCCGTCCAGATAAACGCCGACCGCCGCATCGCGCGAGAGATTGTTCACCGCCGAACCGGCGCCGCGGATGTTGATCGCCGCATTCACCGAGCCACCCACGGTGGGCGTGACCGTGGTGTTCGGCGCGTAGGTCGACAGATCGCCGATATGGGTGATCGCCAGCGCATCGAGCGCCTCTGGTGTCAGCGCGGTCACCGCCAGCGGCGCGCGCTGCAGCGACTCCTCGCGCTTCTGCGCAGTGACGGTGATCTCGGGCAAGGGCGCCTCGGCCTGCGCGGACAGGCTGCTCAGGGTCAGGGCCAGCGCGCACAGCGAACGCGACCAGGGCATCGGGTGCTCCGATTGGGTGTCGGCCCGTAGTATGAAGCGGCTCGACCACCAGGACGCGCGAACACGCATGGACATGCTGGGACTGACCTCACGCTGGGTGGCGGCCGTACGCGAGCGCGAGTCGCTGCGATCCGATCGCTTGTTCGAAGATCCCTGGGCTGGGCTGCTGGCGGGTGCGGACGGGCGCGCGCTGATGCACTGGATGGAGGCGCAGATTCCGCAGCCGGTGCCCGGCGACTCACCGGTGCTGACCGAGCGCACGCGCTATTTCGACGACTGGATGCGCGCGGCCGCCGCCAGCGGCGTGCGCCAGTTCGTCATCCTCGCCGCCGGCATGGACACGCGCGCCTACCGGCTGGACTGGCCCGCCGGCACGCGGGTGTACGAGCTCGATCAGCCGGCGGTGCTGGACTGCAAGGCCGAGCTGCTGCGCCAGGCCGGGGCGCAGCCGCGCGCCGAGCGGCATGCGCTGGCGGTGGATTTGCGCGATGGCTTTGCCGAGGCGCTGCAGGGCGCCGGCTACCGGCCCGAGCAACCCTCGGCCTGGTTGATCGAAGGCTTGCTGATCTATTTGCCGGACGCCGCGAGCGCGCTGGCCCTGCTGGCCCGGGTGGCGACACTCAGCTGCGCCGGCAGCCATCTGGCGCTCGATATCGCCGGCAGCGGCCTGGCCGGTCTGACGGCGCTGCAGAGCGTTCAGGAACGCTTGCGCGCGGGCGGCGCCGAGTGGCGCTTCGGCTGCGACGATCCCGACGCGCTGCTGGCGCAGGCCGGCTACAGCGTGGAAGCGAGCGCCCAGGCCGGCCAGATCGGTTACCGCCCCGGCGGGCAAGTGCTGCCTGCCAGGGTCAGCTACCGCTTGCTGCGCGCGCGGCGGAGAGGCTGAGAGCACGCAAAGGCACGAGGGCACGCTCAAGCAAAGCGGAGGGCACGAGGGCACGAGGGCACGCGGGCACGAGGGCACGAGGGCACGAGGGCACGAGGGCACGCAAAGGCTCGCAGGCCGGGAGCACGCGTCAAGTACCAAACCACCACGGCAGCACATAGCTCTTGGCTTCAAGCTCTTGCGTGCCCTCGTGCCCTCCGCTTTGCTTGAGCGTGCCCTCGTGCCTTTGTGCTCTCGTCCTTCAGCCCGCCAGCTTCCACAGCGCCGAGAAGCTGCGCAGATAGCGGTGGTAAAGAAACACAAACCAATCGGGCGGAGCGATGGTGCCGCGCAGCAGGTACTGGATGCCGGCGCCGGCGGCGCTGGGGGCGATCTCGATCAGCAGGTCGCGGCCGTCGATGGCGTAGCGGTCACCCTCCGCATTCAGGGCCTCGCCGGGCAGGGCCTTGAGTTCGGCCAGGCGCTGGGTGGCGGCGGCCGCATCGGCGTACTGGTCGACGCCGGCGATGTACTCGCCGTCGCCGAAGTAGCAAGCGAGGCGCTGACCGTCGGCGCCTTGCTGCCGCCGCTGTCGACGCGCGTCAGCTGCTGCCAGTTGCGCAGCGCCTCGGCCATCGCGCTGCGGCTGCCCGCGTGCGGGATCAGGTAGCGAATCAAGTCCTGCAGCGCATGCGAGATACCGCCGAAATAGGCCTCGCGGATGCCGGCTTTGACCAGCGTGTACAGCTTGTCCTCGGTGGCCTCGGACTTGGCCACATAGCCTTGGATGTCATAGCGGTCGATCACCGAGCGCTCCGGCGCGACGCCGGGCTGGCCGGTGCGGACGAAGATCTGCAGCATGCGGTTCTTCATCTCGTTGCGGATGTAGTCGCACAGTTCGAGGCCAGCGTGATCGGTCTCCATCACCACGTCGATCAGCGCCACCGAGGCCAGGCTGATGTCGGGCCGGCCCAGCGACAGGCGGTTCAGCACCTCGATGCCCTCAGCTTTGCTGTGCGCCGAGTGCAGACGCACCGGCAGACCGTAGACGCGAAACTGCCGCATCGCCAGCCGCGAGATCTCGTGGACATCGGGCTCGTCATCGACCAGGACGACGTGGAACTCATTGACATGCATGCTCAGATCTCCCCTGGTGGTGGTGGGTCGTGGTGGCGCGTTATTCGGCAACCTGCTGCGGCAGGCTCAGCGTAAAACAGGTGCCGACGCCGGGCGTCGATTCGACCCGGATGGCGCCCTGCAGGTGGACGGTCACGATGGTGTAGACGATGGCGAGGCCCAGTCCGCTGCCGCCCTTGCCGCGTCCGGTGGTGTAGAAGGGCTCGAAGATGCGCGGCAGATGCTCGGGCGCGATGCCTAGGCCGTGGTCGCGTACGCGGATGCGGTAGCGCGTCTGCGGCGCCTCCGGATCCTGATCGAGCAGCACGTCCACGCGCCCGCCCGCGCCATTCGGATAGGCGTAGCGCTGCGCATTGCTGAGCAGATTCAGCAGCACCTGCGACAGCGAACCGGCGTAGCCGGTCCAATTGGCCGCGCCTAGCGCGTTGTCGATCGCCACCGTCATCGGCGAGCTGCGTTCGGAGACGCGGAACAGATGCACGGTCTCGTTCAGCAGCTCGGCGAGCACGATGGACTCGCGCACATCGGTGATCTGGTTGACCGAGACCTTTTTGAAGTCCTGCACCAGCTTGGCGGCGCGCGCGGCATTGCGGCCGATCAGATTGGCGGCGTCGCGCAGGTCGTCCAGCAAATACTGGCCGTCGGGATCGGCTGCCAGCGCCGCCAGTTGCGGGGCGTCCAGGCGTTTGCGGATCAGGTCGGCGGCGGTGTTGATGACGCCGAGCGGCGTGTTGATCTCATGGGCAACGCCGGCCACCATCTGCGCTACCGAGCGATGCCGCGCCAGCTCGGATTCATCGCGCACCAGACGCTCGTTCTCGCGCCGCAGCCGGTCCATCGACAGATGCGTGTGCACGCGCGCCAGCAGTTCATGGGCGTGGAAGGGCTTGGCGACGTAGTCCACCGCGCCCAGCTCGAAGCCGCGCACGATGTCGCCGGTATCGGATTTGGCGGTGAGGAAGATGATCGGAATATCGCGCCACGCCGGCACCGCCTTGATCTGCGCGCAGGTCTCGTAGCCGTCCATCTCCGGCATCAGCACATCCAGCAGGATCAGATCGGGACGCACGCGCCCGAGCACCTCCAGCGCCTGACGGCCGTGGGTGGCAATGCTGATCTGGTACTGGCGCTCGCGCAGGATCGCGCTCAGCGCCTGCAGATTGGCCGGCGCGTCATCGACGATCAGGATGCGGCTGGCGGCGCTCATGGCACCGCCACCAGGGCTTGCAGCATGCAATGCGCCTCGGGGTACTGGTAACCCTCGATATGCTGCACCAGTTCGGCGTACTGCGGAGGGGCCAGCAGGGCACGGAACAGCGCCGCGTGCGTGTTCAGCAGTTCGCTGGCGGCGACGTCAAACTGATCCAGCGCTGCCAGCATCGACTGCAGGATCTGCTGCTGCTCGGCGGCATCCGGCAGCGGCGCCGCGCGCGCTGCCGCGCTATCGGTCAGCAGCGGTCGCAACTGCGCGATCAGCGCGTCCAGTCGCTGCGCAAGTTGGCTCTGCAGCGGCTGCAGCACGGAGGGCTCGGCGCGCGCTGCCAGCGCCTGCTCCAAGCTCGTCGCCGCCGCCTGTACGCCGCCAGCGCCCAGATTCCCGGCCACGCCGCGCAGCGTATGCGCCAGCCGCTCTGCCGTCATCGCATCTCCCGCGCTCAGCGCGGTCGCGATCTCGTCCGGCGTGCTCGCCAGCTCGACGAAACGCCCCAGCAGCTGCCGATACAGCGCGCGATTGCCGCCCATCCGCGCCAGGCCGTCGGCGCTGTCGAGGCCGTCGACCTTCGGCAGCTCGACCTCCGCGCTGGGCGCCGGCGCCACCGGCGCTGCGACGGGCGCGCTCGCCTTCGGCGCGTGCCGCGCCAGCGCCGCATACAGCTGCGCCGGATCGAT
Organism: Lysobacterales bacterium; assembly: GCA_046346965.1. Classification (GTDB taxonomy): domain Bacteria; phylum Pseudomonadota; class Gammaproteobacteria; order Xanthomonadales; family SZUA-5; genus JAXMHB01. The sequence goes on along the minus strand of JAXMHB010000018.1, from coordinate 293 downwards.
CGGCTTGCTGACGTGGTCGACCATGCCGGCATCCAGGCAGCGCTGCCGCTCTTCCAGCGTCGCGTGCGCGGTCATCGCGATGATCGGCAGCCCGGCCAGCTGCGGCTCGGCGCGGATGCGGCGGGTGGCCTCGTGGCCGTCCATTACCGGCATCTGCAGATCCATCAGCACCAGATCGAAGCACTCGGCCAGCACCCGCTCCACCGCCTGCAGCCCGTTGCCGGCCAGCGTCACTTGCACGCCGGCCAGCTGCAGCAGCTCGACGGCGATCTGCTGGTTGATCTCGTTGTCTT
>JAXMHB010000017.1:0-91922 GCA_046346965.1 Lysobacterales bacterium | reverse complement strand
CGGCGAGACCACCTCGGATCTGGCAACGATCGCAGCCCAGCGTGCGCTGGAGGCTGCCGGTGTGACTGCGGCCGAGTTGGATCTGATTATCGTCGGCACGACGACGCCGGACGTGATCTTTCCCAGCACCGCCTGCCTCGTGCAGTACCGTTTGGGCGCCAAAGACTGTCCGGCCTTCGACGTCAACGCAGCCTGCACGGGCTTTCTGTACGCGCTGTCGATCGCCGACAAGTTCATCCGCAGTGGTAGCGCGCGCACCGTGCTGGTCGTTGGCGCGGAAACCCTGTCGCGCATGCTGGACTGGAATGACCGCGGCACCTGTGTGTTGTTCGGTGACGGCGCTGGCGCGGTGGTGCTGCGTGCCGATCAAGCGCCGGGCGTGATCTCCACGCATCTGCACGCCGACGGTCAGTACAAGGATCTGCTGCACAATCCGGTGGGTGTCTCGCGTGGCTTCAAGGACGAGCCCAACCACGGCGTCAAGGTGTTGATGGCCGGAAACGAGGTGTTTCGCGTCGCGGTGCGCACGCTGTCGCGGATCGTCGATGAAACGCTGGCGGCCAACCAACTGGACAAGTCGGCGATCGACTGGCTGGTGCCGCACCAGGCGAATCTGCGCATCATCACGGCGACCGCCAAGCATCTGGACATGCCGATGGATCGCGTGATCGTGACCGTCAACAAGCACGGCAATACCTCGGCGGGATCGGTGCCGCTGGCGCTCGATCATGGTTTGCGCAGCGGTCAGATCAAGCCCGGGCAACTGCTGTTGCTGGAGGCTTTCGGCGGCGGCTTCACCTGGGGCTCCGCCCTGGTTCGCATCTGAGCCGACGGCCCGCCCAACAGCGCCAGATTCTGCGTGACGATCACGCCCTCGGGGCACTTTCGAGCGACCTCTTGAGATTTCCGGGCTAGACATGACCCACAGTCGAAACGAACTTGCTTTAGTGTTTCCCGGCCAGGGCTCGCAGACGCTCGGCATGCTGTCGGCGCTCGCCGAGGCGTACCCGGTGGTGCGTGCGACTTTTGACGCTGCTTCGGCGGCCATCGATCTCGATCTCTGGCAGTTGGCGCAGCAGGGCCCGGAAGCCGATCTCAATCTGACCGTCAACACCCAACCGGCCCTGCTGGCGGCCGATGTGGCGGTGTGGCGCGCTTATCAGGCGGCTGGCGGTTCGGAGCCGGCTTGCCTCGCTGGGCACAGCCTGGGCGAGTACGCGGCGCTGGTGTGCGCCGATGCGCTGAGTCTGGAGGACGCCACACGTTTGGTGCGCGAGCGCGGTCGCTTGATGCAGGCGGCAGTGCCGGAGGGTGCGGGGGCGATGGCGGCGGTGCTGAATGCCGATCTCGATCTGCTGACGCGCGTTTGCCAGGAGGCCTCGACTGCAGGTGCTGAAGTGGTGCCGGCCAACCTCAACGCCCCGGGACAGATCGTCATTTCCGGCGCGGCCTCGGCGCTGGCGCGGGCGCTGGAACTGCTGCAAGCGCACGGTATCAAGCGCGCCATTCGCCTCCCGGTCAGTGTGCCCTCGCATTCGCCGTTGATGCGCGATGCGGCAACTCGCCTGGGAGAGTTCTTGCTGGGCATCGAGATTCGTCGTCCGCGTCTGCGCGTGATTCACAACGCCGATGTCGGCAGTCACACCGATCCGGCGGACATCCGTGCCGCGCTGGTGCGCCAACTGTACGCGCCGGTGCGCTGGATCGAGACCGTTGAGCTGATGGCTGCCAGCGGCATCACCACCGTGTACGAATGCGGGCCGGGCAAAGTGCTGTGCGGCATGATCAAACGCATTTCCCCGTCCATCACTGCTTCCTCGATGGCGGATCCCGAAGGGCTGCTGACCGCCGTTGCCGGAGTTTCCCATGTCTGAGGTACGCGCCAAGCTAGCGGTGGTAACCGGCGCCAGTCGCGGCATCGGCGCCGCCATTGCCGATCATTTGGCCGCAGCCGGATTGTTTGTCGTTGGCACCGCGACCAGTCAGGCCGGGGCGGATGCCATCAGCGCTCGCCTAGGCGCTCAAGGGACGGGTCGGGTACTCGACGTCGCCGATGCGACTGCCATCGACGCCTTCGTCAGTGCCGTCGAGGCCGAGTTCGGCGCGGTCTATGCGCTGGTCAACAACGCCGGCATCACCCGCGACCAACTGCTGCTGCGAATGAAGGACGAGGATTTCCTCGCCGTCATCCAGACCAATCTCGCCTCGGTGTTCCGGCTCAGCAAGGCGGTGCTCAAGCGCATGCTGCGCGAGCGCGAAGGCCGCATCGTCAACATCGCCTCGGTCATCGGATTGACCGGCAATGCCGGCCAAGCCAACTATGCGGCGGCCAAGGCCGGCATCATCGGCTTCACCAAATCGCTGGCGCGCGAGGTCGGTAGCCGCGGCATCACCGCCAATGTGGTGGCGCCGGGCTTCATCGACACCGACATGACGCGCGCGCTGCCGGATGCGCAGCGCCAGTCGATGTTGACCGACATCCCGCTGGCGCGCCTTGGCAGCGCCGCCGACATTGCCGGCGCCGTCGCCTTTCTGGTGTCACCGGCCGCCGCCTACATCACCGGCGAGACCTTGCACGTCAACGGCGGCATGTACATGCCGTAGCCCGGCAGACCCGCTTTCACTATCATCCCCACGGCCTTTTCGGGAGGAACACCCAGCCATGAGCAGCATCGAAGAACGCGTCAAGAAAATCGTCATCGACCGCCTGGGCGTCAAGGAAGACGAAGTGAAACCCAACTCGTCTTTCGTCGACGATCTGGGCGCTGACTCGCTGGACACGGTCGAACTCGTCATGGCGCTCGAAGAAGAATTCGAGTGCGAGATTCCTGACGAGGAAGCGGAGAAGATCACCTCCGTGCAGCAGGCCATCGACTACGTCAAGGCCAACGTCAAGGCCTGATCCAGGCCCAGGCGAACCGCGCGGCGGCCAGCGGCCGCTGCGCTGTTGACTGCTCGCCCGCGCAGCCGCGGGCGAGCGTTCAATCCGGGAGAAAAGTATGCGCAGCGCTCGTCGCGTCGTAGTGACCGGGCTTGGGATCGTCTCGCCCGTAGGAAATGACATCGCCACGGCCTGGGCCAATGTGCTCGCCGGACGCAGCGGCATAGGTCCGATCACCAACTTCGATTGCAGCGCCTTTGCCACGCGCTTTGCCGGGCAGGTGCGCGATTTCGACGTCACCCAGTGGGTGCCGATGAAAGACGCGCGCCGCATGGACCCGTTCATTCATTACGGCATTGCAGCGGGCATTCAAGCGGTACGCGATGCCGGTTTCGAGACCGTGCCGGAGTCTCTGCGCGGACGCTTTGGCGCCGCCGTGGCGGCGGGCATTGGTGGCATCTCGACCATCGAGAAGACCACGCTGGCATGGCACGAGGGCGGTCCCCGCAAGATTTCGCCTTTCTTCGTCCCTGGCACGATCATCAACATGGTGGCGGGGCATCTGGCCATCATGCTGGGTCTCAAGGGGCCGAATCTGTCGATCGTGACCGCCTGCACCACGGCGACGCACAACATCGGCGTGGCTGCGCGCTTGATCGCTTACGGCGACGCCGACGTCATGATCGCCGGTGGCGCCGAACATGCCACCACGCCCACAGCGGTCGGCGGCTTCATTTCTTCGCGCGCCCTGTCGGAACGCAATGACGATCCCACCCGCGCCAGTCGTCCGTGGGACAAGGACCGCGATGGATTCGTGCTTTCGGACGGTGCCGGCACGCTGGTGCTGGAGGAATACGAGCACGCGCGCCAGCGTGGTGCCCGCATCTACGCCGAGTTGGTGGGATTCGGCATGAGCGACGACGCCTATCACATGACTGCGCCGACCGAAGATGGCGCCGGCGCAGCCAGCGCGATGATCGCCGCCATGGCGGATGCCGGTCTGAATGCGGAGAAAGTCCAGTACGTCAACGCCCATGCCACCTCCACGCCGCTGGGTGACCGCGCCGAGATCGTGGCGATCAAGCGCGCTTTTGGTTCGGCCGTCGAGCGCCTGATGGTGAGTTCCACAAAGTCGGCTACCGGGCATCTGCTGGGCGCGGCCGGCGGCATCGAGGCCATCTTCAGCGTGCTGGCACTGCGCGATCAAGTGGTGCCGCCGACGATCAATCTGGACCATCCGGATGAGGGTTGCGATCTGGATCTGGTGCCGCATACGGCGAGACAGACGCCGCTCGACATTGTCATGTCGAATTCTTTTGGCTTTGGTGGCACCAACGGCACCTTGATCTTCAAGCGTGTCTGATCCGGACTGCGGGGCCGCGGCGAGCCGCGCGCCCCTGCGGACGGACACCGTGCCGCCTACCTGCCGGATACGCGGACCAGCATGAGCATCGACGCGCGCCAGTGGCCTCAGTCTGCGGGACACCTGGCGGCACTCCGGCGCGCGCTTGGCGCGCGGGCGCCAGTTCTGCTCAGCAGTGCCGCCAGCGGTCCACAGGCTCAGCATGACTTGCTGCCGCTGGTGGCCGGCGCGCCGCTGGTGGTGCCCTATCCCGGTGAGCCCGAGCATGCCGAAAGGCTGCACGCACTGCAGCAGCAGTTGATGGCGCTGACGGTGGGACAGGGTGGTACCGAGGAGCGCCCGCCGGCATCAGGCTGGCTGCTGTATTTGGCCTACGATTTCGCTCAGGTGTTCGAGCCTGGCGTGCCGATGTGCCGACCGGCGCTGCCGGAGCCGCTGGCGCTGTTGTGGCGCATGCCCGCGTGCATCACCCATCACCATGCCACGGGCGTGTCGACGGCGGATGGCGATCCTGACTACCTGGACGCCGCGCTGCGCCTGCCGATCAATCCGGTGTTGCCATCGGCGGCGCCGCACTGGACTGTTGTCGAGGACGAGCCCCAGCCCTTCCTCGATGGCGTCGAGCGCATTCACAGCTACCTGCGCGCCGGCGATGTGTTCCAGGTCAATCTGTCGCGCGCCTGGATGGCTGACAGTCCGACGCCGGTCGATCTGGATGCGCTCTATGCGCGTCTGTGCCGCACCAATCCCGCGCCGTTTGCGGCGCTGCTCCAGCATCAAGACTGGGGGCTGGCCTCCTCCTCGCCCGAGCGCCTTGTCAGCGTGCGCGGCGCCCGGGTGGAGACCCGGCCGATTGCCGGCACGCGCCGCCGCGATACCGATCCGGCGAGCGACGCCGCGCTGCTGGCAGAACTCAGGCGCGATCCGAAAGAGCGCGCCGAGCACATCATGTTGATCGATCTGGAGCGCAACGACCTAGGTCGCGTTTGCGTGCCCGGCAGCGTGCGCGTCGACGAACTCGGCGTGATCGAGAGCTATGCCCACGTGCATCATCTGGTGTCCAACGTCAGCGGCGAACTCCGTCCCGGCACCTCGGCGTGGTCGCTGCTGCGCGCGGTGTTTCCCGGCGGAACCATCACCGGCTGCCCCAAGGTGCGCTGCATGCAGATCATCAGCGAGCTCGAAGGCGTGGGCCGCGGCGCCTACACCGGCGCGCTCGGCTACATCGGTGACGATGGCAACGTCGATTTCAACATCCTGATCCGAACCTTCTCGGTCTGCGGGCGGCGCGCTGTGTTTCGCGCTGGCGCCGGCATCGTCGCCGACTCGGTGGCGGCGCGCGAGCTGCTGGAAACCCGTGCCAAGGCCAAGGGTCTGCTGCGTGCGCTGGAGTCCGGCGCATGAGCGTGCCGATGGACGATCGCGCCTTGCAGTACGGCGATGGACTGTTCGAGACGCTGCGAGTCGAACGCCGCCGCGCGCCGTTCTGGACCTTCCACCTGGAGCGACTGCTGGATGGGTGCGAGCGCCTGCGCTTGCCGGGTCCGGCACCCGCAGCCTTGTGGTCGGCGGTGTGCGACGAGGTGCCGGATGACGCCAGCTACGTCGTCAAACTGCTCCTCAGCGCCGGCAGCGGTCCCCGCGGGTATGCTCGGCCGGAGCCGGTGGCGGTCCGTGTGTATGTGCAGGCAGCGCCACTGGCGGAAACGCCTGCTCTGCGCTCGGCAATCTGGTGCGAATTGCGCTGCGCGCTGCAGCCGCGCCTGGCCGGGCTCAAGCATCTGAATCGATTGGAGCAAGTCCTGGCGCGCATGGAGTGTCAGGATGCAAGCGCGGACGAGGGTTTGATGCTGGATCATGAGGGTCGCGTGATTTCTGCCACCACCGGCAATTTGCTGATCCGCTGCGGCGGACGCTGGCTGACGCCGCGGCTGGATGCTTGCGGCGTCGCCGGTGTCGCCCGGCGCTGGTTGATGCAGTCCTTCCCGGTCAGTGAGGCGACGCTGACGAAGGCCGAGGTGGACACCGCCGACTGTCTGGTCATCAGCAATGCGGTGCATGGGCCGCGTCAGCTGCTGCGACTGGCTGGGCGGCACTACGCCGCCGATCTTGAGGTCACCGAGTGGCGCCGATGCTGGCGCCAGTGCTTCGAGGCGGATCCCGCATGAAGCCGGCCCCGACGCGCGTGCTCGGTCGCATTCGCTGGCTGCTGTTGCTGGCCTGCTTGGCGCTGGCGTTGTCGACCGCCGGCTGGCTGGGCTGGCGCGATTTTCATCGCTTCGAGCACACGGCTTTTGGTCGCGAGCAGCTGATCGAGTTCAAGCGCGGAATGCGGCTGCGGGACTTGGCGGAGCAGTTGCAGCAACAAGGCCTCAGCCAGGCCCCGTACTGGCAATGGCGTTTGCTGGCCGAGCGCATGCAGTTGGCGCAACAGCTCAAGGCCGGCGAGTACCGCATCGAAGCCAGCGCCACGCCCGCCGTGTTGCTGCAGGCGATGGCCGATGGGCGCGTGGTGCAGTATCGCTTCACGATTCTGGAAGGCTCGCGTTTCCGCGAGCTGCGCGTGGCGCTGGCGGCGATTGCGGAGATTGAGAGCACACTCGGCGGGCTGTCCGACGCCGAAGTCCTGCAGCGCATCGGCGCGACCGAGGCGCACCCGGAGGGCCTGTTTCTGCCCGACACCTATTTCTTCCCGCGCGGCTTCAGCGATGTCGAGTTGCTCAAGCGCGCCTACTGGGCGCAGAAGAAAGTGCTGGAGGCGGCGTGGCGCGATCGGGCGCCGGATCTGCCGCTGGCGGATGCCTATCAGGCGCTGATCCTGGCATCGATCATCGAAAAGGAAACCGGACAAATCGCCGAGCGAGCGGAGATCGGTGGCGTCTTCGTCAATCGACTGCGCCTCGGCTGGCGCCTGCAGACCGACCCGACGGTAATCTATGGCCTGGGCAGCGCCTTCGACGGCAACTTGCGCCGTGTGGATTTGGAAACCGACAACCCCTACAACACCTACACGCGCTTCGGCCTGCCGCCAACCCCGATCGCCATGCCCGGACGCGCCGCCATCGAGGCGGCGACGCGGCCGGCGCAGACCGAGGCCATGTATTTCGTCGCGCGCGGTGACGGCGGCCACGTGTTTTCGCGCACATTGGACGAGCACAACCGCGCCGTGCGCCGCTACCAGTTGGGGCAGCCCTGATGGACGCTCGATATCCCTGGCATTTGGAGACCTGGTCGCGATTCCAATCGGGTCTCGAGCGTGGCCAAGTGGGCCATGCACTGCTGATCCACGGCGAAGGCGGGCTGCACAAACAGCAGTTGGCGCGAGAGATGGCCGCCGCTCTGCTGTGCAGCCAGCGCGCGGCGGACGCCACCGCCTGCGGCAGCTGCCGCTCCTGCGTTCTGTACCGCGCCGGCAATCATCCGGATTGGACGCTGGTAGCGCGTGAGGAGTCGGCCTACATCCGCATCGATCAGATCCGCGCGCTGTCCGAACGCCTGGCCATGCGACCGCAGCTGGCGCAAACGCAGGTTGCGATGCTGTGGCCGGCCGAGTGCATGAATGAAGCAGCGGCCAACGCCTTGTTGAAGACGCTGGAGGAGCCCGCAGCCGACACCCATCTGCTGCTGGTGGCCGATCGCATCGGCCGGCTACCCGCCACCATCCGCAGTCGCTGCCAACGGCTGCCGGTGCGTGCGCCGGCCTCGGCCGAGAGCGTGGGCTTCCTCGCACGACTGGCCGGCGTCGATACCGAGCGTGCGGCCCTGGCCTGGTCGCTCAGTCTGGACGATCCGGAAGCGGCCGCGGCGATGCTGCAAAAGGACGTCTGGTCCGAATGGAGCACGTTGGTCGAGCGCTTGCTGGCGGTCGCGAAGGGCGCGCCGCCGATGGCGCTGGTGGCAAGTTATGCCCGCGACGGCGCCAGACTGCTGGAGCGCTGGTCGCGCCTGCTCGGCTATGCGGTGCGCGCTGATGGCACCTCGACTGCGGGCGCGCCGTGGTCAGCATGGTCAGCCTTGACTTCGCGGGTGGAAATGTCGAGGCTGCTGCCGTTCGCGACGCAGTTGGAACGCTCGCGAGCCATGTTGGGGAGCGGTGTGCGCGAGGATCTGATGCTGGGCGACCTCGCGCGTCGCTGGTCGATGCTGTTTACGGCTACGGAGTACAGGCGCGGCGCATGAGTACCGGACCCGGAATTCCCCGTCAGGGCATTTTGTCCCTGGCGATCAAGGACAAAGGCGCGCTCTACCATGCCTACATGCCCTTTCTGAAGGGCGGCGGGATATTCGTGCCTACGCAGCGCCGCTACAACATTGGCGATGAGGTCTTCATCCTGCTGACGCTGATGGACGAAAAAGACCGCATGCCGGTCGCCGGCAAGGTGGTCTGGATCACGCCGACTGGCGCGCAAGGCAACCGCACTGCCGGCATCGGCGTGCAGTTCGGCGAAAGCTCCGACGGCGAGGCGGTCAAGACCAAGATCGAATCGATATTGGCGGGCACGCTGGGATCCGAGCGGCCCACCCACACCATGTAGGCTGGCGTCGACTGTCAAGGATTTGGTCGCGAGTCCCGCAGGCGAGGGATTCGCGTCAGGTCGGGCGCGAGCGCAGCCTATACTGCTTCACTCTGCATCAGGAAATCCGGCGTGCCTGCACCGGTTGCCAACGAATCCACCACCAGCGTGCGCACCAGCGGCGATCAGCGCGTGCCCGACCGTTTGTACGAGTTGGTGCTGGATGGCAGCACCAATCTGGTGATGATCGAATCGCCCTTCGTCGACGAACTGCTCGCGCACCTGCGCCTGATGGCCCAGCGGCGCGGACACTCGATCTATGCCTGGCATGCGGACACCGGCCTTGCCAGTCTGCGCGAGCACGGCATCACCGTTGCCGGCAGCAAGCGGCTGTCGGAGGCGCTGAGATTCGTGCTGCAGTCCAGCCATTTCGGGGTGTACGTATTTCCGGCCGACAAGCGCGAGTTCACGCCGCAGAATCTGGCCCTGTTGCGACAGATCGCGCGCGGCAAGGAAGGCGGCGAGAAACGCGTGGTGGTCCTCGGCAATGCGCTCGATGTGCCGAGCCCCCTCGACAAACTCGCACGGATCATCATCCATCGACATGGTCTGGCCGATCGCCTGCGTCTGCGTGACGGCCGCTGGATACGCGAATGAGCAACCAGGACGCGCGCAATGCCGGTGTATTGATCGTCGCCAGTAACCGCGATGATCGTCGCATCCTGTTCGATTCTTTTGATGGCGCCGATTTCGAGGCGATCTACACCGCCCGCGATGTCGCCCAGGCGCATGCGCTGCTGGCTCAGGATCCGGAACTCGCGCTGATTTTTGTCGAGTTTCTGGATCCCTATGCCGAGGCCGAGGGATTGTGCCGCCTGCTTGCCGGGCATCCGCGCTGGCGACTGGTGCCACGCATCGGCGTGCTGCCGGTCGGTGCCTTGCCGCCCGGCGCACCCGGCGGGCCGGATGCGCCGGTGGCCACCTGGATACGCAGTCCGATCAATGCCGCCGAGGCGCTGCGGCAGGCGCGCGAGATGCTCGAACCACCGCCGCCGCCGGCCATCGCGCCGGCCGGCGACGACTGGCTGGAGGGCCTGGATACGCCGGCGGTGATCGTCGATCTCGGCAGTGATCGCATCCGCGCCGCCAATCAAAAAGCGGCCACGCTGTTGCGCCGAGACAAAGCTGATCTGCTGGCGGCCTCGGTGCAGGCCACGCTGGGCGAGTTGCCGACTGTGCGCAGCGAGGGTATGGGCGTCGGTGAGGCGCGCATCGATGCCAGCGGTGATCCGAGGCTAGTCGGGCTGGCGTGCGTGGGATTCGGCTCCAGCAGCGGGCGGCTGGTACTGCTGACCGCCAGTCAGGCGGCCGAATCGCCGCTGGAATTGCTCGCGGGACTGGCGCGGAGCGGGCTGGACGCGCAAACGGTGCAGCCGGTCCTCAAGCGCCTGATCGCCGATTACGGCCTCGATTTCTTCTATGTCTGCGTGGAACGCGGTGGCACCGACGCCGAGCCGCAGGTACTGGCTGCATTCCCGCGCACCAACCAGGGCGCCTTGCATCCGGTATGGCAGACGCAACTGTACCGACGCGTGCTGGCGGGCTCGGAGTTTTCCGCGCCGCAGGACGCCGGTACGCGTCTGGGCGAGCCCTTCTTCCGCCAATTGCGCCTGCAGAGCGTCAGCGCCGTCCCCTTGTTCGGCGAGGGCCAGCGGGCCGTGGGCGCGCTGATTGCCGGCGGGCGCAAGTCGCAGGCGCGCGCGCCGGAATTGCTGGCCGTGTTGCGCATGGTCGGTTCGCACATGGCGCTGCAGGCCATGGTGGCGCGCTATCGCTCGGACAGTCGCTTCCAGGGTTTGCACGATTCGCTGACGCGCCTGCCGAACCGGCTGTTGTTCAATGATCGCCTGCAGTCGGCGATCGCCGAGGCTGGGCGCAGCGGCGAGCAGTTTGCGGTGTTGTTCGTCGATCTGGACCGTTTCAAAACCATCAACGACAGTCTGGGGCATTCGGTCGGCGACCAGGTGCTGAGCGGCGTCAGCAAGCGCCTGCGCGCCAGCGTGCGCGCCTCCGACACCGTGGCGCGCTATGCCGGCGATGAGTTCACGCTGATCCTGCGCCACATCGTCCAGCGCGACGACGTGACCCGAATCGCCGAGAAGATCGTGCGCGTGCTGGAAACGCCGCTGACGCTCACCGATGGCCGTGAGCTGCAGATCACCGCGAGCATCGGCATCAGCTTCTTCCCGGAAGACGGCAAGGACGGTGAGACGCTGCTCAAGCATGCCGATGTGGCGATGTACAGCGCCAAAGGCATGGGCCGCAACACCTATCAGGTGTACGTGGCGGTGCCGGAGGAATCGCATCGCCAGCGACTGGATCTGGAGACCAAGCTGCGCGTCGCCGAGCGCAACAACGAGTTGCGCGCCTACTACCAGCCACAGGTCGATGCGGTCACCGAAGACATCATCGGCATGGAGTCGCTGATCCGCTGGGAGCATCCGGAACTCGGTCTGATCAGCCCGGGCTTCTTCATTCCGATCGCCGAGGACACCGGCCTGATCGTGCCGATAGGCGAGTGGATTCTGCGCACCGCCTGCGCCGACGCCAAGCGCTGGATCGATCGCTTCGGCCTGCCGCTGCGCGTCAGCGTCAACCTGTCGGCGCTGCAATTGCGACAGCCGAACCTGGTCGATGTGGTTGCGTCTGCCTTGCGCGATACCGGGCTGCCCGGGGAGAACCTCGACCTCGAAGTGACCGAGAGCATCAACATCAAGGACATCCCGAACCTGATGGAACTGCTCGGACAGTTGCGCGCCCTCGGTTGTCATATCGCCATCGACGACTTCGGTACCGGGCAGTCTTCGCTCGATTACATCAAGCGCTTCCCCGCTGATCGCATCAAGATCGACCAGACCTTCGTGCGCAATATCGGCGTCGACCCTGCCGACGAGGCGATCGTTCGCGCCACGATCAACATGGCGCGCAACATGGATCGCGTGGTGGTGGCCGAGGGTGTGGAGACCGAAGACCATTTGCGCTTCCTGCGCGAGCACGGCTGTCAGGAATTGCAGGGCTATCTGTTCTGCCGCCCGCTGCCGGCGGCGAGCTTCGAGAACATGCTCAATGAGCGCGCGCGTCTGTTGAACGAGATCGCCGCCGGTTGAACTTTTCGCCCGGCGGCCGGTCCATGTCTGCGTTGAACAGACAGGGATGCAGAGCTCATGGGGTTGAATCTGCGCTGGGTCGCGCCATCATCGCACCCGAATCAGGCAAAGCCGGCGACGACACGGCCGGTCACCACACAGGGAGGCGGGGTGGAGGAAGCAGCGATCGACGCGGCATTGGTGGAGCGCGTCCAGAGCGGCGACCGACTGGCTTTCGATCTGCTGGTGCGCAAGTACCAGCACCGCATCGTGGCGCTGGTGCAGCGTTTCGTGCCGGACTGGCACGAGGCGCAGGATGTCGCGCAGGAGGCCTTCATCAAGGCCTATCGCGCGCTGCCCAATTTTCGCGGCGACAGCGCCTTCTACACCTGGCTGTACAAGATTGCCGTCAATTCGGCGAAGAACTTCCTGGTCTCGCAATCGCGGCGCCCGCCCACCGACGACGTGCAGATGGACGATGCCGTGCACCAGGAGGACGCCGGCCGCATGCATGACCGGGCGACGCCGGAGAACGAATTCCTGCGCGCCGAAGTCGAACGTACCGTGCTGGCGGCGGTGGAAGACCTGCCCGAAGAGATTCGGATGGCGCTGACCTTGCGCGAAATCGACGGTTTGAGCTACGAAGAAATCGCGCAGATCATGAATTGTCCGATCGGAACGGTGCGCTCGCGCATCTTCCGCGGACGTGACGCGGTGGATCGCCGGATCCGGCCGCTGATGGAGGGTTGAGCATGAGTCAAGATATCGAAGAGCAGTTGTCGGCACTGATGGACGGCGAACTCGGTCGCGATGAGCGCGCATTTTTGCTGCGCCGACTGGAACACGACGCCGAACTGCGCGCCCGATGGACGCGCTATCACCTGCTGCGCGACGTGATGAGCAATCACCGCGGCAGCGCACCGATGGACCTGTCGGATCGCGTGATGTCCGCCATCGCCGACGAGGACCGCGCGCAGCGGCCGCAGGCGCGCAGCGGCGGACGCTGGCGACCGTGGGCAGGTGCCGCATTGGCCGCCAGCGTGGCGCTGCTGGCGGTGATGGCGATTTCGCCACGCACGCAGCTCAGTTTCAGCGGCGACTCGGCAGTGGCCGAGACCGCTCCCGCCCCGCGCATGGCGCTGCCAGCCGATGTGCCGGGCCCGATGGTCCCGACCCTGGCGAACAGTGGCTCGATGGTGCAGCCGGTCGCAGCTGAGGTGCGCCGCGAACTGCCGCTGGCGCCAACGCCGATGACGGCCGAAGAACTGATGCTGATGCGGCATCGTCAGGTGGCAGGCGCCAACTGGCTGGTGGGTGGCGATCAGGGCCTGTACGTTGCGCCGCGCGTGGAGCAGGGCGATGCCGTGGCGACCCCAGTGAACTACCAGCCGCAATGATTCGCTACTGCGCAGGGCTGCTGTTGGCAGCGCTGGCGGCCAGCGCCAGCGCCACCGGCGCGGCGGATTGGAAGGTCTGGGTCGCGCGAATGGACAAGGCCCAGCAGTCATTGAACTACGATGCCACGCTGATCATCGATCAGGATCAGCGCTGGGATCTGATCGAGCTGTCGCAGCGCATCGGTCCGGCCGGTCCGGAGCAGCAGGCGGCGACGCTGAACGGCGAACGCCGCCGCTTCCTGCGCACCGCGCAAGGCCTGTCGGTGCTTGGCCCGGAAGGCAATCGGAGTCTGGCCAAGGGCCCCGAGCTGGTGTCCGATCTGGTGGCCGAGCAATTGGCCGATACCTACGAAGTCAGCCTCGAAGGCCCAGACCGGATTGCCGGGCGCTCCGCCATGCGGCTGCTGCTGCATCCCAACGCGGAAGACCGTTACGGCCTGCGTCTGTGGCTGGATGTAGACACCGGATTGCCGCTGCGCAGCGAACGCTTGCGAGCCGATGGCAGCGTGCTCGAACGGCGCATGATTACGCGCCTCACGGTGCTGGGTTTTGCTGGCGTGGTGACGCGCGCAGTGCCGTCTGCAGGCGTGCACAGCCAGTGGAGTTTGCCGTCCGGCTTCAGGCTGATGGGAGATGCGATCGCCGTGCCCGGCATCGTCGGTGCCCGCCACTGGGTGGTGTCCGACGGCGTCGCTTGGGTGTCGATCTACCAATTGCCCGCGAGCCAGGGACAACCGACCGCCACCGGCTGGCGCCGCGGCGCGATCGGCCAGGTGTCGATGCGCACCGGCGACAGTTGGGTGTACGTGCTGGGTGATCTGCCTAACGCCACGCTGGAGCGCTTGGGCGAGGCGGCGCTGGCGGCTGAACGCCAGCCATGACCGGCGGCGCGACCGCGCGCTGGCGCCGGCCGGGGTCGGAACTTTGTTCGCCGCATCCACACGCGTCGTGCTTTAATCCACGGTTTCCCTAAGCCCCGTTCGGCCGCCGCTTGCCTGCGGCAGGCGGAGTGCACGACGCATGAAGAACATACGCAATTTTTCGATCATCGCCCACGTCGATCACGGCAAATCGACGCTCGCGGACCGTTTCATCCAGATTTGCGGTGGCCTCGAGGACCGCGAAATGGAAGCGCAGGTGCTCGACAGCAATCCGATCGAGCGCGAGCGCGGCATCACCATCAAGGCGCAGTCGGTGTCGCTGCCGTATCGCAGCGATAACGGCGAAGTCTACGAGCTCAATTTCATCGATACGCCGGGCCATGTGGACTTCTCCTATGAGGTCTCGCGCTCGCTGGCGGCTTGCGAGGGCGCACTGCTGGTAGTCGACGCTGCGCAGGGCGTGGAAGCGCAGAGCGTCGCCAATTGCTACACCGCGGTGGAGCAGGGTCTGGAAGTGGTCCCGGTGCTGAACAAGGTCGACTTGCCCTCGGCCGAGCCGGATCGCGTGCGTCAGGAGATCGAAGACGTCATTGGCATCGATGCCACCGATGCCATCGAGATCAGCGCCAAGACCGGTCTCAATGTCCGCAAGGTGCTGGAAGCCATCATCGAGCGCATCCCGCCGCCGCCAGAGCCGGAAGATCAGACGCTGAAGGCGCTCATCATCGACTCCTGGTTCGACAACTATCTGGGCGTGATCTCGCTGGTCCGCGTGATGCAGGGTGAGATCAGCGTGGGCGACAAGATCCTGGTGATGTCCACCGGCCGCACTTGGTACGTCGAGCAGGTCGGCGTGTTCACTCCGAAGCGCGTCACCCGTCAGAAGCTCGGCTGCGGGCAGGTGGGTTTCGTCTGCGCCGCGATCAAGGAAGTGCACGGCGCGCCGGTCGGCGACACGCTGACCAGCGCCTCCAAACCGGCAGCGGAGCCGCTACCCGGCTTCCAGCGCATCAAGCCGCGCGTCTTCGCCGGCCTGTTCCCCACCGAGGCCGACGACTACACCGCGCTGCGCGAGGCGCTGGAAAAGCTCAAGCTCAACGACTCGGCGCTGCAGTTCGAGCCCGAGTCCTCCGAAGCCATGGGCTTTGGCTTCCGTTGCGGCTTCCTCGGCATGCTGCACATGGAGATCGTGCAGGAGCGTCTGGAGCGGGAGTACGACCTCGACCTCGTCACTACCGCGCCGACGGTGATCTATCAGGTGCTGAAGAAGGACGGCTCGGTCATCGAGATCGACAATCCGGCCAAGCTGCCGACGCCGAGCGAACTCGAAGAGGTCCGCGAGCCGATCATCATTGCCAACATTCTGGTACCGCCCGACTACGTAGGCCCGGTGATCACGCTGTGCGAAGAGAAGCGCGGACGCCAGAAGGGCATCAGCTACATGGGCACCCAGGTCCAGATCAATTACGAGATGCCGCTCGCCGAAGTGGTGCTGGATTTCTTCGATCGACTGAAATCCGCCAGTCGCGGCTATGCCTCCTTCGACTATCACGTGGATCGTTTCGAGGCTGGCCCCTTTGTGCGATTGGACATCCTGATCAACGGCGATCGCGTCGACGCGCTGTCGCTGATCGTGCATCGCACGCAAGCCGATCGGCGCGGTCGCGATCTCGCCGAGCGCATGCGCGAGTTGATCCCGCGCCAGATGTTCGACGTTGCCATCCAGGCGGCGATCGGCGCACAGATCATCGCCCGCTCAACGGTGAAGGCGATGCGCAAGAACGTGCTCGCCAAGTGCTACGGCGGCGACATCACGCGCAAGCGCAAGCTGCTCGAAAAGCAAAAAGCCGGCAAGAAACGCATGAAGCAGGTGGGGCGAGTCGAGATTCCGCAGGAAGCCTTCCTCGCCGTGCTCCAGGTAGACGAACGCTGAGTTCAGGACGAGGGCATGAACATAGATTTTGCGCTGATATTGGTGGTGCTGACCGGCCTTACGGGCTTCGTCTGGCTGGTGGACTCGCTGTTCTTCCGTCGTCGCCGACTGGCGCTGCTCGGAGTTGGCATCGGCGATGCCGGCGTCCAGCAGTCGGCCGCAGCGCCGGCGGCGCGCGACCCGATGGTGGTGGAGTACTCCAAGTCCTTCTTCCCCGTCATCCTGGTCGTGCTGCTGATCCGCTCCTTCCTGTTCGAGCCGTTCACGATCCCGTCGAGTTCGATGGTGCCGACGCTGCTGATCGGTGATTTCATTCTGGTCAACAAGTACAGCTACGGGCTGCGCCTGCCGGTGCTGAACACCAAGATCGTCGAGGTCGGCGAACCCAAGCGCGGCGACGTCGTGGTCTTCCGTCCGCCACACATGCCGGACCGCAACTATGTCAAGCGTCTGGTCGGACTGCCCGGTGATCGCATCAGCTACGTCAATGATGTGTTGTACATCAACGATGTGCCGATGGCGCAGGAGGCGGTGGGGCGCTACTACGCCGAGGGCATCAACAGCGAGTCTACCGGCAGCGAACTGCGCAAGGAGCAACTCGGCGACGTCAATCACCAGATCCTGCTGCGCAACGGTCGTGGCGTTCCGGCAGGTCGCGTCTGGCAGATTCCGCCCGGCTACTACTTCATGATGGGCGACAATCGCGATAATAGTGAGGACAGTCGCGTGTGGGGGCTGGTTCCAGAGCAGAACCTGGTCGGCAAGGCCTTCTTCGTCTGGATGCACTGGGACTGGAAGATCCGGGGCTTCGTGTCCTGGGAACGTATCGGCATGAAGGTGGGGTGAGTTATGCGTGCGACGCAACGCGGCATCACGTTGATCGGCTTCATCATCGTTCTGGCAATTGCTGGCTTCTTTTTTTACATCGGTGCGCAGCTGTTTCCGGTCTACACCGAGTACTACGCCGTGAAGGCCGCGATGAAACTGGTTCAGAACACGCCAGGTTCCTCGCGCCTGTCGCCGGAACAGATCTGGATCATCCTCGACAAGAACTTCAACATCAGCTACGTCGACAGCGTCAAGCGCAACAATGTCGAGGTCGAGCGCAAGAATGGATACTTCCTGCGCATCAAGTACGAGGTGCGCAAGCCGCTGATGTACAACCTCGACATCGTCGCCAAATTCGATCATTCCGTCGAACTGACGCGCGCCGCCGTTGACTAACCCGCTCCAGCGCTTTGGCATCGAGTTCAGTGACCCGGCCCTGCTGGATCGGGCGCTGACGCATCGCAGCGCAGGTCAAGCCAACTACGAGCGCCTGGAGTTCCTGGGCGACGCGCTGATCAATACCGTGGTCAGCATCGAACTCTACCGACGCCATCCGCGCGCGGCCGAGGGCGATCTGACCCGGCTGCGCGCAGCGCTGATCCGCGAGTCCAGCCTGGCCGAGATTGCGCGTGCGCTGGAACTCTCAGAGTTCCTGCGGATGGGCGGTGGCGAGCTGAAGAGTGGTGGCTACCGGCGCGACTCGATCCTGGCGGATACCCTCGAGGCGCTGGTCGCTGCGGTATTTCTGGACGCCGGGTGGGAGCGCTGCCGCGCGCTGGTCGAAGCCATCTTCGCCGGGCCGATCGAGCGCATCGACAGCAACGCCGTGAAGGACGCAAAAACGCGCCTGCAGGAATGGCTGCAGAGCCGCGCTCTGCCGCTGCCCGACTACGTGCTGGTCGACACCAGTGGCAAGGACCATGACAAGACCTTCGATGTCGCCTGTCGATTGGTCACCCTTGGGATCGAAGAGCGCGCCAGCGGTCGCAGTCGCAAGGCCGCGGAGCAGGGTGCTGCCGACAAGGTGCTGCAACGACTGGCACAGGAGCCGAGATCGTGAGTGAGACCCAAGCCTACCGCGCCGGCCACGCCGCGCTGGTGGGACGCCCCAATGTGGGCAAGTCCAGCCTGTTGAATGTGTTTGTTGGCGCGCACCTGGGCGCGGTGTCGAATAAACCCCACACCACGCGACAGAGTGTCATCGGCGTGCGCACTTTCGAGCACGCACAGATCGCCTTCGTCGATACCCCTGGCATGCAGCAGCGACGCCCTACCGCGGTGCACCGCGCCATGGAGCGAGCGGTGGAGCAGGCTTTCGTCGATGTCGATCTGATCGCGCTGGTCGTCGAGGCCGGGATCTGGAAGGGCGGCGATAGCGACGCCCTCGCGCGTGCGCAGCAGAGTGGTCGCCCGATTGCCTTGCTGATCAACAAGGTGGATCTGGTCAAAGACAAGCAGCAACTGCTGCCCTACATCGCCAAGGTCGCTGCCAAGCACGACTTTGTCAGCGTGCTGCTCGTCGGGGCGCGCAAGGAGCAGGGCACGGAGGAGGCTTGCCGGCGCCTCGCGGGCCTGCTGCCGGAGCGTCCCGCCTTGTACGATCCAGACACCCTGACCGACCGCAGCGAGCGCTTCCTGGCGGGCGAGTTGATCCGTGAGCAACTGATGCGGCAACTGGGGGCGGAAGTGCCCTATGCCTGCGCGGTCGAGATCGAGCAGTTCGAAACCGAGGGCAATCTGCGACGGATGGCGGCGACCATCTGGGTCGAGCGCGAAGGCCAGAAGGCGATCGTCATCGGCGATGGTGGTGCCCGGCTCAAACAGGTCGGCACCGCCGCACGCGAAGCAATGGAAGCTCTGTTTGGTGGTCGCGTGCACGTGGAGATCTGGGTGAAGGTGCGTGCCGACTGGAGCGATGACGAGCGCTCCTTGCGGCAGTTGGGGCTCAACTAGCGCTCGGCCCGCCGTGCAGCGCCTGCTGGCCGAACCCGCGTTCATCCTGCACCGGCGGCAGTACTCGGAGAGCAGCCTGTTGCTCGAGGTGTTGACGCCGGCGCGCGGCCGCCTGGGCATGCTTGCGCGTGGTGCGCGAGGTGGCCGGAGCGGATTGGCGGCCGCGCTGCAGCCCTTTCAAGAACTGCGAGTCGATGCCTCCGGCGCCGGTGAGTTGCTGCGCCTCACGCGTGCGGAAGCCGTAGGTGGGCCAGTGGCGCTGGTCGGCGAGCGCGCATTGGCGGGTCTGTACTGCAATGAACTGGTGGTGCGCTTCCTGCCGCGCGCGGACCCGTCGGCCGCGGCTTTCGAGCGCTATCGCCAGGTGCTGATCGAACTGGCCGACGCGCCCGCGCCGGCCTGGCCGCTGCGCCGTTTCGAGCGCGATCTGCTCGCGCTGCTTGGCTATGGCATCGACTATGGCGCCGACGCCGATGGCGCGGGGCTGGATCCGGCCGCGCACTACCGTCTGCAGCCTGAGCGCGGGTTCGTCGCCGTGGCCGAGGGTGTCGGCGGCTATCCGGGCAGCGCCCTGCTGGCGCTGGCGCAGGACCAGCAGCCGCAGGAGGCTAGTCAGCTGAGGGCCATGCGTGGACTGTTGCGTGATCTGTTGGGCGCGCAATTGACCGGCGCACCGCTGCGCTCCTGGCGCTTGCTATCCGAGTTGCCGCGAGTCCAACGTGGCGGACTCAATTCGGACGCAGCGGCAGACGCGGCAGCAGGCGATTGATCGATTGATCGAGCGCCGTCAGCAACTCGGCGCTGGGCAACTCGCCGCGCCGCAGCAGGGATTCCACCGATTGCGCGATGGCGGAGAGCTGCAGCGCGCCAACCATGGCGGCAGCGCCGTGCAGCCGATGCACCGCAGGGAGCTGACTCAAGGCACGTGCCGGATCCGCCAGCTCCAGCCGCCAGTCGGATTTGGCGAGCTCTTGCCGGAACATGGCGCGGATACTGTGGATGACGCTGGCCTGCCCGTTGAGCGCGCGCAGCGCCACCGCATCGTCGAGTTCGGGCAGCACGCTCGCGCCACCGAGGCGGGCCCAGAGCTGGTCGGGGTCGACCGGCTTTTGCAGTGCCGTCACCTTGACCGGCAGCTCGGCGGTTGGCGCGTCGCCGCTCAGCAACAACACCTGGCAAGGCAACTCGGCAGCGGCTGCCCGTTGCTGCACCCAGGCCAATCCGTCGCCGTCGGGCAGATGCCGATCGAGGATCAGCCAGTCTGGCGCCAGCGGCGCCAAGCCTTCGAGCTCCGATAATCGGCCGCCCAGGATGATTTCGCAGCCGCGCAATCGCAGCCATTCCTGCAGAAAGGCCGCCGAAATCGGGTCATCGTCCACGATCAGGATGCGCATGGCTGCAGCATAACCACGCGCTCTGGGCCTCGTCACGCCGGGGGTGGTCAAACTGATAGAGTGCGCGGCTTTGGCGGCGTTCCTGGCCGCTCGGGGTGAGGCGTTGGAGCTGGAAATCGACAATCTGTCGCACGAGGGCCGCGGGGTCGCTCGGGTCAATCAGAAGGCCGTGTTTGTCGCGGGCGCGCTGCCGGGTGAACGTGTACGCGTGGATCTGCTGAAACGCCATCGGCAGTATGACGAGGCGCGCGCGGTGGAGATACTGCATGCCAGTCCGGATCGCGTGCAGCCGCGCTGCGCGCACGTGTCGGTGTGCTCGGGATGCAGCCTGCAGCATCTGGCGCCGACCGCGCAGATCGCTCACAAACAGCAGCATCTGCTGGACGTCCTGCAGCGCATCGGCAAGGTAGAGCCACAACGCCTGCTGGCACCCCTGCAGCGGGACCTCTGGGGCTATAGACGCAAGGCGCGGCTGTCGGTGCGCTACGTGGAAAAAAAGGGCCGCGCGCTGGTCGGGTTTCGCGAGGACAATGGTCGTTACGTTGCCGAGATTGCCAGTTGTCCGGTGCTCGATCCGCGTATAGGCGTGCATCTGGACGCGCTGTCACAGTTGGTCAGCGACATGGATGCACGCGCCGAGATCGCGCAGATCGAAGCGGCTGCCGCCGCCGACCTGGTGCTGGTGTTCCGGCATCTGGTGCCGCTGACGGCGGCCGATCGCGCGCGTCTGGCAGCCTTCGGCGCCCAGATCGACGCACGCATCGTGCTGCAGCCGGGCGGGTTGGACAGCCTGGTCGGGCTTGATGGCGATGCCGTGCCTGAACTCGGCTATCGCATCGATGGTGATCTAGAGATTCGCTACCTGCCGCTCGATTTCGTCCAGGTCAACGACAGCATCAATCAGGTCATGGTGGCGCAGGCGATCGATCTGCTCAGTGTCGGCGCGCGCGACCGCGTGCTCGATCTCTACTGCGGCCTCGGCAATTTCACCCTGCCGCTGGCACGTCGCAGTCTGCACGTCACCGGCGTGGAGGGTGACGCCGGATTGATCGCCCGGGCGCGGGTCAACGCGGCACACAACGGGCTGGAGAATATCGACTATCACGTGGCCGACTTGAGCCAGGATCAAAGCGAGGCGGTTTGGAGTCGTGCAGGCTACACGCGTTTGTTGCTGGACCCGCCGCGCGCGGGTGCCGAGCGCGTCTTCGATTACCTGCCTGGCAGCGAAGTTGAACGCATTGTGTATGTGTCCTGTCATCCAGCGACGCTGGCGCGAGATGCCGGCATTCTGGTCGGGCGCGGCGGATTCAGTCTGGAGGCGGCTGGCGTGATGGATATGTTCCCGCATACCGGCCATGTCGAGAGCATGGCCCTGTTTGTACGACGATGAGTGTGTCATGGGTATAGAGATCGAGCGTAAGTTTCTGATCAAGAATGAGTCCTGGCGAACCGAAGTGCGTTCCAGTCAGTATCTGGCGCAGGGCTATCTGGGCGGTACGCGCAGTTCGGTGCGGGTGCGCGTCAGCGGCGATCAGGCGTGGCTGAATATCAAGAGCCATACCCTCGGCAGCAGTCGGCTGGAGTTCGAGTACCCGATACCGCGCACCGATGCGAATACCCTGCTGGCCGAGCTGGCTGACGGTCCGGTGATATCCAAGGTCCGCCATCTGGTGCCCGCTGGCGCGCATGTCTACGAGATCGACGAGTTTGACGGTCCCAACCGCGGGCTGATCGTGGCAGAAATCGAGCTCGGCGCCATCGACGAGGAATTCCTGCGCCCGGACTGGTTGGGCGCCGAAGTGACCGATGATTCGCGCTACTACAACATCCAGTTGGCGCGTCGTCCGTATACGACCTGGGAGGCGTCGTGAGTGCACTGATGATCGGATTGCAGGGGACCACCCTGACCGCCGCAGAGCGGCAGCAACTGGCGCATCCTGCCGTCGTGGGAGCGATCCTCTTCAGCCGCAACTACAGTGACCGCGCGCAACTTGGCGCCCTGTGCGCCGACATCCGTACGCACGCGCCCGAGGCGGTGATTGCGGTCGATCAGGAAGGTGGGCGAGTCCAGCGATTCCGGGCGGGCCACACCGAACTGCCGCCGTTGGCGGCGATCGGCCGGCTGTACGACACCGTGCCTGCGGCGGCGCGCCGGGCGGCGCGACTGCACGCGGAGATCATCGCGGTGGAAGTGCTCGCTGACGGTCTGGACCTTTCGTTTGCCCCCGTGGCCGACCTCGGGCGCGGCAATCTGGCGATCGGAGACCGCGCCTTCCACGCCGATCCGCGCGTGTGCGCCGAGCTGACGGCCATCTACGCCGATACCTTGCAGCGCTGCGGAATGACGGCCACGCTGAAGCATTTTCCGGGTCACGGCAGCGTCCGCGCCGACACCCACACTGATCGCGCGGTGGACGACCGCCCGCTGGTGCAGATCCTGGACGAGGATCTGCTGCCCTTCGCCACCGCCATCGAGGCCGGTGCGCGCGCCGTGATGATGGCGCACGTCGAGTATCCGCAGGCGGATGCCCATGCCGCGGGCTACTCGCGCTACTGGATCCGCGAGGTGTTGCGCGCGGGTCTGGGCTTCAAGGGGGTGGTGATCTCGGACGATATCGGCATGGCGGCCGGTGCTCAGGTGGGGGCCATCGGCGCGCGCCTTGATGGGCATCGCCATGCCGGCTGCGACCTGATTCTGGTGTGCGATCCCGCGCTGGTCGAGCCGGCACTGGCGGCGGCCGCCGAGCTGCGCTGGCACGCGACACAGGCGCTGGCAGCCCGCTTGCGCGGGCGCTTGCGCCGGCCGCTGGCGCGCGAGCGTGAACGCTCGACTTGGTCGAGCCGGGCCGCTAGGCTGGCCAATTTGCTGGAGTGAACCTGATGTCCGCTATCGATATCGACGCGATTGTCGCGCGCGCCGACCTGCTACACGACCGTGCCGCCATCGATGCCGCCATCGACCGTATGGCGGCTGAGATCACCGAGGTATTGCGTGGTCAGCAGCCGGTGTACGTCACGGTTTTGACCGGCGGCTTGATCATCGCCGGCATGTTGGCGCCGCGCATGCGCGTCGATCTCGACTTCGACTACGTGCACGTGACCCGCTACCACGGCGAAACCACCGGCGGCGAACTGCATTGGATGGCGCGACCGCGGCACGATTTCGCCGGTCGCCCGGTGATCTTCGTCGACGACATCCTGGATGAAGGACATACGCTGGATGCGCTGCGTCGCTATGCGCTGGATGCCGGCGCCACTGCCGTCTACATCGCGGTGCTGGTCCAGAAGGAACACGATCGCTGCGTGCCTGGCCTGAAGGCGGACTTCGTCGGCCTGACCGTCCCGGATCGCTATGTCTTTGGTTTTGGGATGGATTACGAGGAACACGGGCGCAGCCTGTACGGGATCTACGCGGCATGAGTACCTCTCGGGCACCGATCGGCATCATCGGCGGGACCGGCCTCGGTCGACTGCCGGAACTGGCCCAGGCGCAGCGCATCGACTGCAGCACGCCCTACGGCGTACCGTCCAGCGCCATCGCCCTCGGTGAGCTGGAAGGACATCCGGTCGCTTTTCTTGCGCGCCATGGCGTCCCGCACCGGATCGCACCACATCGCGTCAACTATCGGGCGAACATCGATGCGCTGCGTCAGCTCGGCGTGCGCGAGATCATTGCCCTCAACGCTGTTGGCGGCATCGCCGATTGGGCGGCGCCCGGCGTGCTGGCGGCGACCGATCAGCTGATCGATTACACCCACGGCCGCCTGAGCAGCTTCAGCGATCTGGAAGGCGTCGCGGTTGTCCACAGCGATTTCAGCGATCCCTACACCGAGTCTTTGCGCCGGGCACTGCTGCAGGCCGGCGCGGACCTCGGCTTGGCCGTGCATGACGGCGGCGTCATGGCGGTCACCCAGGGCCCGCGTCTGGAAACGCGGGCTGAGATCGAAAAGCTGCGGCGCGACGGTGCGGATTTGGTCGGCATGACCGCGTCGCCGGAAGCGCCGCTCGCGCGCGAGGCGGGTATCGATTACGCCGGTTTGGCGGTGGTCGCCAATTGGGCAGCAGGTCGCGGGCCGGAGGCGGTCATCACCATGGAAGAGATCGAGCACACGCTGGAGGAGGCGATGCAGCGGGCGCAGCGCGTCCTGCGCCGCTTGCTCGGATCGCGCCCGGCCTGAGGGTAGCCAGCGGGCGCGCATTGCTTGCCGGGCCAAGTGGATCGTGCTTCCATTGCGGCGGGGTGCGCGCTGCCGCACCCGGCATTTCGGAACAGGACATGGCCGACACACCGCTGATCAAGCACGAACCGATGTCCAAGGTCGACACCGCCTGGCTACGCATGGAGCGGCCGACCAACCTGATGATGATCACCGGCGTGATCGTGCTCGATCAGCCGCTGGACATCCGCAAGCTCAAGGCCACCATCGAGAGTCGCTTTCTGGCCTTTCGGCGCTTCCGCCAGCGCGTGATGGATCTGCCGGGGCAGGCGTTGTGGGAGTACGACGAGACCTTCGACCTCAACTGGCACGTGCGCCGTGCGGCGTTGCCATCGCCCGCCGGCAAGGCTGATCTGGAGGAGTACGTCAGCAACCTCGCCAGTACGCCCCTCGATCACAGCAAACCGCTCTGGCAGTTTCATCTGATCGAGCAGTACCAGGGTGGCAGCGCGCTGGTGATGCGCATTCACCATTGCTACGCCGATGGCATGGCGCTGGTGCAAGTGCTGCTTTCGCTCACGGATGCCGACCCGCATGCGCGCCATGATGTGCCGCATCCGAAACGCAAATTGAAAAAGGCCGGCGGCACGGTGTTCGAGCGCTTGCTGTCACCTGCTCGGCATGGGGTAGAACATGCCGCCGAAATGGTGGAGGCCACGCTGCACAAGGCCTTTCACTGGGCCGCGCATCCGCAGGAGGCGGCCTCCGCGATTTCCGAGGGCGCTCGCACCGGCGCGCGCGAAGGTGGTGAGATCCTGCGCGAACTGGTGCACTCGCTGACGCTGTCGGACGATACGCAAACGCGCTTCAAAGGGCCGCTCGGCGTATTCAAGCGCGTGTCCTGGTGTGCGCCGCTGCCGCTGTCCGAGGTCAAGGCGGCCGGCCGCGCTTTCGATGCCACCGTCAACGATGTCCTGCTCGCCTGCGCGACTGGTGCGCTACGTGCCTATTTGGTCGCGCGTGGTGATCCGGTCGACGGCGTGCATATCCGCGCCACCATTCCGGTCAACCTGCGGCCGCTCGAACATGCCAAGGAACTCGGCAATCACTTTGGCCTGGTGTTCCTGGATCTGCCGATCGGCATCGCCAATCCGGTCGAGCGTGTGCTGGCGGTGCGCGAGGGCATGCGCAAGCTCAAAGGTTCGCGCCAGGCAGTGGTGTCCTACGGACTGCTGAGCGCCCTGGGCGTTGGGCCCGCCTTTGTGCAGAAGCCAGCGCTGGAGATGTTGAGCCGCAAGGCCACCGCGGTGGCGACCAATGTGCCGGGACCGCCGGCGCCCATCTATCTGGCTGGCGAGCGTGTGCGCGAGATGATGTTCTGGGTTCCGCAGAGCGGCACCATCGGAATGGGCATCAGCATCCTGAGCTACGCTGGCGCGGTGTACTTCGGGCTGATCACCGACAGCAAGCTGGTGCCCGATCCGCAGACGATCATCGACCGCTTCGGCAGCGAATTGGAGCAACTGCTGATGATTGCGTTGATGAGCGACGCTGAAGGGCCGATCTCACCGGAGTGGGCCGAGGCGTTGATGGCACGATACGCCGAGGCGCATCGTCCGAAGCCGGCGCGCGCACGCCGTCGACGCACAGCGTGAACGCGTCCGCAGACCGAGCGGGAGCACGCTCCGTATGCTGAAAAAGAGAAGCTTGTATGCCTCAGTTGTCAATCAGCATGAGCAATTGCTGCTTTGTGCTTGATTCTCTTTGGTTTATCCTAGCAGTCTGTTAAAGCTGCAGGTCGGGAGGACTCCATGGCCGGCTCGAAACCCACGACGTCCCTGCTCGCGTTGGCGCTCGCCGCCGTATTGGCACCGGGGACCGATGTATCCGCACAGAACTTTGCGCTGACGATCGACAGGGCCATCGTGTACACGCCCTTCCAGCCCAATGGTTTCGCGGACATCCAGCAGCCGTACACCATGTGCCGGAACTACCCGATCACGCTGCGACTGAAGTACGTCTGGCGCAACAGCTTCGTCGAGCAGATCTACACCGAGCCGGTCGGAACCTTCTACCCGCAGTTTTTTGTGCAGGGCGTGGCACCCAATCCGGCGTCGATGCCGGTTGCGTCCGTGGCCACCCCATACACGCGCTTCGTCGACGTGGGGATGATCACCGGGCCGGTAAACACTGCCGGCATCAAGACCGTGACCTTCCGTGGCCGCGGCACCTTCGACAGTTCCTTGATCGCCAGCGCCAGCGCGCTGATCGAGACCCAATTCGAACCCAGCACCACCCGCTATCGGGAAGTAGCCGATGGCATGCTGGATATGCCGCTGCGTCCGTGGTTTGGCTGGACCGGGGATCTGTCCTCGACCAGCTATCGCCTGGACGTGGACGCCTGCACCTCGGCCACTGCGACCAGCCGAGACGAATGCGGCGGCTCCAATATGGCCTTCGAGCCGCTGACCACCGAGTGTGGCAACAGCGACTACTGCTGGATCGGCACGCCACCCTCGCATCAGACCGCGACGGCTTTGCTCCCCGACAAGGCCTACGAGTATCGGGTGCTCGGTCGCAACAACTGCGGTGTCAGCCAAGAGCAGTTGGCGACGCCTCCGCGGCCGTTCTTCCGTACGGCGCAAGCCTGTTTCACCAGTGGCGGCTTGATTCCGGACGGTGGCACGGCCACCTTCGATGCCGCCACGCTGGGCCTCAATCCTGGCTCGCTGGTGCCCAATCTGCGCCTGACGGTCCATGCAAACCATCCGCAGATCAGTGATTTGCGCATCTCACTGACCAAGACTTCGCCAGTGGTCTATGGCCCGGTGCTGGTCATGGACCGTCCGACGGCCACGATTGGGGCCAGCGGCAGCTGCGATGGCCCGCGGCTTCAGGCCGTGTTCGGCGATGGCGGCGCCTACGCGAATGCCTCGTGCAAAGCGACCGAGCCCACACTATCCGGAAAGCTCGGCCCGGTGCAGGCCTTGGGCTCGTTTGCTCCGGCCGAGGGCGCCGGCAACTGGCGCCTGACCGTGGAAGACACTGTCGCCAACGGCAAGGAGGGGTCGCTGGTCGAGTGGTGTCTGTCGGCGGATGTGCCGCTGCGCGCCACCACCTACGTGCCGCCGATGATCCTCGAGAACGGCTTCGAGAGCGCGCCCTGAGCGTCACAGGTACCTGATCAGCGCGGGGCGCCGCAAGCTGGGCTGAGTCAGGGCCCTGCGCGATGGCAAGCTCGCGAGCTATGGGTGCAACGTCCCGGCGCCGCTCGCCGTCGGAGCGGCGATCACCGTTATGGCTGCATTTGGGCGACGGGGCCGAGCTTGGTGCGCTACCAGTCGTCTACCGCCCAAGTGGCGGCAGACGTTTGCTGGTGTCGGCGCCGAATGTCACGCGCCCGCGGCCGTCAATCTTCCAGTTCGGACTTGGCCTTCTCGATGTCGAGGGCTTCCATCGCGTCGGCGGGTTTGAGCGCGGCCGCCGCCTCGTAGGCCTTCACGACTTCATCTGCGCGCTTCTTGCCGTACATCATCAACAGCCCGTTGCCGTATTCGATATGGCCGATCGGCGCGTGCGGCGCCAACTTCAGCGCTTCCTGGAAATGCTTCAAGCCGGTATCGGCCTTGGCGCCATAGGTGATGCCGCCCAGCATGGCGCCGATCTTGTCGATGATCTCGGCATGGTACAGACCCATGGCGGTATGCGCTTCCGCGTGCTTGGGTGCAAGTTCCAGCGCGCGCGTCAGGCTGTCCTTGATCTTCCCGCCCAGTCCCTGCGCCAGCGCCTTGGTGATCGAGATGCACTGACTGTAGCGCCCTAGCGCGAAAGCATGGAAATAGTGGGCGTTGGCGTCCGCTGGCAGCGCGGCGATCGCGGCCTCTGCGCGCTTGGCGCAGTGCTCGAAGTGCGCCAGCTTGTCGGCATCCTTGGCCAGATAGGTGGCGTAAATGCCTTCCGCCTTGTTGGCGACGGTTGCGCCGAGCACGCCCAGCGCATCGCCGGCTTCGGTGGCCGCCTGGAAGTCGCCGCGGTGGAAAGCTCGCCAGGCATCCTGTAGCGCCTCGGCGGCTGCTTCGGCCTCGAGCGGCAGCTTGAGTTTGGGATGCTTCTTCAGTAGCGACTGGATGTGTTTGGCATCCGGGAACGCTTCCTGATCGCCGGCGTGCAGGCGGCCCCAGGCCTTGGCAAGCTTGGCGCCCGCGTAGTCAAACGCACTGCTGCCATGCGGGAATTTCACCCATTTCTTGCTTGCCATCGGCTGCTCCGGACGCGGAATCAGGCGAGAGCATCGTCAATGCGGACCGCGCCTGCAAGAGGCGTTTCGCTGACGCTCGCCTGAAGCGGCCGAGGTCGAATTGACAACATAGTGTGATTGTTCTACCCCCGCTGCCTACCTTGACGATCAAGCGCGCACCCAACCAGCGCGAATGACGAAACCAAGGAGAATACTCATGGCTACGAAGAAGCTCGCTGGCAAGAAGGCGACCCGTTCCACCAAGACCGTTGTTGCGCAGAAGATCGAGACGCCGCGTGATCTGTGGCTGGCCTCGCTCGGCGCGATGTCGGTGACGCGCAAGCAGGGCGCGCGTTTCGTCGAGGGCCTGCGTCAGCAGGGTCAGGATCTGCGTGAGCGTACGCTCAAGCTCGCCGAGGGCACCGTGAATGGCGCTCGCAAGCAGGTCGTGGGCGTGATCGGCAAGGTGCAGCAGAAGGCCGCCGCCAACCTGTCTCAGGTGGAGACGGTGGTCGGCACGCAGGTGACGCGCGTGTTGTCGCGCATCGGCGTTCCCTCGAAGTCCGATATCCAGGAACTCTCGCGCCGCGTGGCCGACCTGAACCGTCAGGTCAAGGCGCTGCAGAACGCTCGCAAGACCGAAGCGAAGGCTGCCTGAGTGTGAATGGATCGAGGGTCGGCCGTCGTGCCGACCCTCGGTCTACTGGCCCAGATACTGGTCGGCCAGACGGTTCAAATGCGCGCGCTCCGCCGCTTTCAGATAGGGCGCGATCAACACCATGACCTGGTAAATGCCACGCCCCAAGTCCACATCGGTCTTGCTGCTGGTGGCCGGCTTGATCTGCTGGAAGTTCAGCCAGAAGGTGGTCAGCACCACGGTATTCTGGGCGATCGCCTCGATCTCGCGCTGGCTCGCGAGCATCACGCCCGACTTCACCATCTCCGTGCATACCCTCGAAATGCTCTCGTGCGCCCGTTTGAGGATGCGTGAGAAATGCATTTTGAGCTTGCGGCTGCGTGTCAGCAGATCGACCAGATCGCGATAAATGAAGCGATAGTCCCAGATGCACTCGAACACCAGATGCATCTGCAACCACATGTCTTCGAGATTGGGTGTACGCCCCTCCGGCACCAGCAGCGCATCGCCGATGCGCTCTTCGAAGCGGGCAAACAGCTGCTCGATGATGTCGTCCTTGTTGCGGAAGTGGTAGTACAGGTTGCCGGGGCTGATCTCGAGCTCGTCGGCGATGTGATTCGTCGTGACGTTCGGTTCACCCTGCGCGTTGAACATCTCCAGGCTCTTGGCCAGGATGCGATCGCGCGTCTTGACTGGACCCGGTTCCTGACTCACGGCCACCTCAGAACTTGCCACCCAGGCGCTTCACCAGATCGATGTACTTCTTCTTCGCATCGTCGGCAGCGATACCTTTCAGCTTCTCCCAGGCCTCGTACTTGGCGGTGCCGACGAAGTCGAAAAAGCCGGGCTTGGGACCGGAAACATCGCCCTCGGTGGCCTGCTTGAAGTGGCTGTAGAGCTTCAACATGGTGTCGTTGTCGGGGCGTTCCGGCAGCTGCTTGGCCGCTTCGGTGGCGGCTTGGAACTGGGTGTCGAGATCGGACATTCGTGCCTCCCTGGGGCGCGCATCAACTCCAGAGCGTCACTATCCTTCCGTAGCTGGCGATAAGCAAGTGTTCGCAACCCTGCTTTGCAGCTGCAACGAGGCGCGGGATGACGGGCTGACCATGGTCACCGGGCGCTGGCGTGGTTATCTTAGCGGCGAGCCCGCCCGCACGCGGCGGCCCGAACTCAAGCCCTCGGGGGAGGATGCAACCCATGACTTATTTCGTCACCGGCGCCACCGGTTTCTTAGGCCGCTTCCTGATCGGCAACCTGCTGAAGCGCAAGGGCACCATCCATGTGCTGGTGCGACGTGCGTCGAAGGAAAAGTTTGAGGCGCTGCAGGCGCGCTATCCGGAGGCGGGCGACCGCTTGGTGCCGGTCTATGGCGATCTGACCAAGCCGAAGCTCGGGCTGAGTGCTGAAGCGCAGAAGCAGCTGACCGGCAAGATCAAGCACTTCTTCCACTTGGCGGCGATCTACGATCTGTCGGCCAGCGCCGAGTCGCAGCAGGCGGCCAACATCGATGGCACCCGCAATGCGGTGCAATTGTCGGATGCGATCCGCGCCGGCTGCTTCCATCACGTCAGTTCGATTGCCGCGGCGGGGCTGTACGCAGGCGTGTTCCGCGAGGACATGTTCGACGAAGCCGAGAACCTCGACCATCCCTACTTCCGCACCAAGCACGATTCCGAGGGCATCGTCCGCAAGGAGTCCACGCGGCCCTTCCGCATCTACAGGCCCGGCATGGTCGTTGGCCATTCCAAGACCGGCGAGATCGACAAGATCGACGGGCCGTACTACTTCTTCACGCTGCTCAAGCGCATGCGCGAAATCCTGCCGCCCTGGATGCCGATGCTCGGCATGGAGGGCGGACGCATCAACATCGTGCCGGTAGATTTCGTCGTCGACGCGATGGACCACATCGCGCACGAGAAAGGGCTCGATGGCGGCTGCTTCCATCTGACCGATCCCGCGCCGCGGCGCGTGGGTGAGGTGCTGAACAGCTTTGCCTACGCCGGGCATGCACCAGAAATGACGATGCGCATCGACGCGCGCATCTTCCAGGTGATCCCGAGCTCGATCCGCAATGCCATCGGCATGCTGCCGCCGGTGCGCCGCATCCTGAATCACCTGCTGAAGTCGCTGAACATCCCGGCCGATGTGCTGAAGTTCTTCAACTACCCGACCCGATTCGACAGCCGCGAGACCGAGCGTGTGCTGAAGGGAACGGGCATCAAGGTGCCCGATCTCGACAGCTACGCCTGGCGTTTGTGGGACTACTGGGAGCGTCACCTCGATCCGGACCTGTTCATCGACCGCTCGCTATCGAGTCGCGTCAAGGACAAGGTGGTGCTGATCACCGGCGGATCGTCTGGCATTGGGCTGGCGAGCGCCAAGAAGGTCGCAGCGGCCGGCGCCAAAACCATCATCTGCGCGCGTGGCAAGGAGGATCTGGAGAAGGCCAAGGCCGAGATCGAGGCCGAAACCAAGGGCGCGAAGGTCTTTATCTATCAGGCCGATTTGGCCGAGCTGGCGTCCTGCGACGAGCTGGTCAAGCAGGTGCTGGCCGATCATGGGGCCGTCGATATCCTGGTGAACAACGCCGGCCGCTCGATTCGCCGCTCGATCGAGCTCTCCTACGACCGCTTCCACGATTTCGAGCGGACCATGCAGCTGAACTACTTCGGCTCACTGCGCCTGATCATGGGCTTCCTGCCGAGCATGACCGATCGCCGCAAGGGCCACATCATCAACATCAGCTCGATCGGCGTGCTCTCGAATGCGCCGCGCTTCTCCGCCTATGTGGCGTCCAAGGCGGCACTGGATGC
Organism: Lysobacterales bacterium; assembly: GCA_046346965.1. Taxonomy (GTDB): domain Bacteria; phylum Pseudomonadota; class Gammaproteobacteria; order Xanthomonadales; family SZUA-5; genus JAXMHB01. The sequence goes on along the minus strand of JAXMHB010000017.1, from coordinate 59,788 downwards.
GTTCTCGCGCTGCGCGGCCAGCGAGTTTGCCGACAAGAATGTGCACTTCACGATCATCAACATGCCGCTGGTGCGCACGCCGATGATCGGGCCGACCAAGATCTACGACAATGTGCCGACGCTGACGCCGGATGACGCGGCTGAAATGGTGGTCAAGGCGGTAATCGAGCGCCCGCAGCGCATCGCGACGCGCCTCGGTATCTTCGCGGAAGTGCTGCATCTGCTGGCGCCGAAGGTATACCAGGTGGTGTTGAACACCGCCTTCCAGTTGTTCCCGGACTCCGCAGCAGCGAAGGGCGTCAAGGGTGGCGCCGAGGCGCCGCCGTCGAGCGAGCAGGTGGCCTTCGCCTCCCTGATGCGCGGCATCCACTGGTAAGACCTACCTGGGGCGCGCCCACGGCGCGCCCCAGTACGAACCTGCGCCGCCACGCCCGCGGCGCGTCGTCGCGCTGGGCGCAAGACCGTGTACGGGGAGGGTGTCCGCCAGCCCGGCCGGTCGGGGAGGGCGATCGGCGAAACCTTGGGCTGGCGGACATAAACAGTGGCGCATCCGTGCGCCTGAGGCGAACGCGCGATCGGCGTCCGGCCCCGTGGGCTTGTAGCGTCAGGGCGCCCCGACGCCTGCAGGCTGATTTACTCGGCGGCCGGGGCGTCCGCGGCGGGCGCGGCGACTTCGGCAGCTTTCTTCGCCGGCTTGCGCGGCTTGGCGGCCGGCTTGGCCTCGACGGCGGCTTCGGCCTTCTTGGCAGCGGGCTTCTTCGCGGCCTTGGCCGGCGCGGCCTTCACCGGCTCAGCGGCCGGGGCCTCGGCCTTGGCAGCGGCCTTCTTGGCCGGCTTGGCCGCCGTGCGGTTCCCCGCATCCAGCGCGCGCACGGCCTTGCTCAGTTCGTCGACGCGCTTTGCCAGTTGTTCCAGCTCCTCGCGGCCCGGAATGCCCAGCGTGCCGAGGGCCTTGGACACACGATTTTCGAACACCTGTTCCAGACGGTCCCAGGTATCCGACGCGCGCTCACGCACCTGCGTCACCGTATTCTCGACCATGCCACGCACTTCCTCGACTTTGGAGCCCGTCAGCTTGCGCGTCGCTTTTTCCAGCACAGCGCCTTCGCGAACCAAGGTCTCGTACAATTTCCCGCTCTGCTCCTGCGCCTTGGAGAACGCGCCCAGGCCGGCGAGCCAAATCTGCTCCGCCTGCTCCATGATGGCCTTGGCGGTATTTTTCAGCGCGTTGTCGCTGCCGGCGTCCTTGAGCTTGGACTTCAGTTTTGAACCCTTCGACGTAGCCATGTGATCCCTCTGCTTCAGTTGCAGCCTCGCCCCACTTCGCGGGTTGCGAAGCGCTGGATGCTTAGGCTGCATGCTCCGGTGCGCAGCTAGAATATTCACACTATGCAATGCCGGATTTTCCGCGTACGGACGCCTTTGCGCGCCTTTGTTGCTCAATCGGTTCCGGCGTTCACGCCGATGTCATCGGCCCAGTCGGAGACCGCCGCCGCACGCTTGCGTGGCGAGGAACGCCGCGTGCGTTCGAGCACGCGATCCAATTCGTTGAGCGCCCGATTGAGTCGGTGCAGGATGGTCGAATTGGGCGGCTTGGTGCCTTCCAGGCCGTCCCAGACGGTGCGGTCTACATCGTCCAGGATCTCGTCCCGGAGTCGCAGTCCGTGGCGCGCGAGCACCTTGCCGAGCGTCCCGCGCTGGCGCCGCAGATCGGCCAAGGTGGTGGCGTAGGCGTGCTCGCACAGCAGACGACGGCTGCTGAAGCTGAACACATTGGTGAAGAACATCAGGGCGTCATCCGGATCGGGCTGGAACAGCACCAGATCGGAGTGGTCGTAGCTCTTGTCGTACTTGCCGAAGCCGACACGCATGCGTGAGTACAGCATGGCGCGGATGGTCTGCGACATCACGCGCGGCAGGCCGCCATCGACCAGGCTGCCGGGCGGTTCGTCACCGCGGTCGCGCAGTCGCGAGGCGTCGAAGGGCACCAGCGGATTCAGCGCGAGCAGCAGGTCCACATCCTCGTCGAGCGCTACCGAGGCATGCAGCGTGCGTTGCAGCGCGCCGTCGACGTAGTAACGGCCGTCGATTTCCACCGGTGGATAGAAGCCCGGCAGCGCAGAACTGGCCTGCACGGCGCGCGAGATCGGGACTTTGTTGGCACCTTCGGATCCAAAGCGCACGGCGTGGCCGGTGTCGAGGTCCACCGCGACCACGTACAGGGGGCGATCCAGCTTGCGGAAGTCATTGCTGCGCCCAGGCGCGGTGAAGATGCCGCGCAGGTAGCGCTCGACGCCCTCGTTGTCGAACAAACCGGTCGGAATAGCGCTGCCCAAGCGCCCCAGTGCCTCGCTCCAGCTGACCGAGAAGGGATGCAGCGCAAGGTCGACCAGACAATCGACGACGATCTTCGGCACCGTCCCCAGACGTCGCAAATACTCGAAAAAAGCCGGCTTCAGGAACAACTCCGGCCGGAACTGGTGCTCGGGCGATTCCTCGGTGATGAACATCCGGCACATTTCGGCCGAGTCGATGCGGTTGGCCAGTCCGGCGGCCAGAAAGGCACCGGAACTGACGCCGACATAAACGTCCATCCGCGTGAGATCCAGTCCCTCGATGGCCTCGTCCAGCGCACGCAAGGAACCCATCTCGTAGATGCCGCCGATCGGGCCGCCGCCAGCGACCGCCAATCCAAAGCGATGCGCCTGACGCAGAGGCCGGGGGCGCCGCGCTTCCTGCAAATGCAACATGATGTTGATTCCGCGGGCGTCATCGGGACCCGCATAGCCCGAGTGTAATCGCCGCGATCCCGAGGGCACACTCGAAGGCGGCGCTTGTTTACCTTTGCCGCCGAGCCTGGACTCAGATCCGCGGGCGTAGGCTAGAGCCATGAATGTGCTCGATAAATTGCCGAAGACTGCAGCCAATCCCATGCTCGCGCTGGGACTCTGGCTAAGCCACGCATTGATCGCGCTGGCGATGTATTGGCACATGGTTGACGACGCCGGTCCTCGGGTGGCGGTCGTTTGGGCTCTGATGGTGGTGCCGGGCGTGCATCTGCTCATCGCGGCCGCCAGCTTCGCCGTCAAGTGGGCCTTGGGCGACTGGCCCGGCGCCATCCGCGGCAACGGCTGGCGGCCGTGGGCGGTGCTGGCGCGTGAGGCGGTGTGGATGGCGCGCCTGTACTGCTGGGATCAGTGCTGGCCGTGGCCCTTGCAGCGGCTGCCGCAGTCGCCGTCGCCACACAACCTGCCCTTGGTGTTGGTGCACGGCTTTTGCTGCAACGCCGGTGTCTGGCGACCGCTGCTGACGCGCTGCCAGCGACGCTGGCGGGTCGCAGTCAGTCTGGAGCCCAGCTATCGACATTTCGAGCGCCAACTGCAATCACTCGATCAGGCGGTGCAGCGCGTGCTGCAGCAGAGCGGGCAGGCGCAAGTGATCTTGCTCGGTCACAGCATGGGCGGACTGCTGGCGCGCGCCTACGCCGCGCGATTTCCGGCGCGGGTGGCGGGCTACGTCAGCGTCGCGGCGCCGCATGCCGGAACCGTGCTCGGCGCGCTGGTCTATGGTCGGGAGTACGGTCCGCCGTCGCCGGCAGCGCGCTGGCTGCAGCATTTCAACGCCCAGACGCCCGCCGGCGTGCCGGCGATTCACTTTCACACGCTGGATGACAACATTGTCATTCCGGCCGCACACTCCCGGTGCGCGGGTGGCGACAACCGCCGATTGGACGGCGGGCATCTGGCTGCGATCTGCGCGGCCAGCAGCGTCGATTCGATCCTGCGTGCCGTGGACGCGTTGACCCCGGTCGCGGCGGTGGGCCGCTGACCTTGCTCTGAAGGATGCCGAACATGCCTGCAGTTGGTGAGCTTGCTCCCGATTTTGAACTTCCCGCCGACGATGGCAGCACCTACGCACTGCGCGAGCACCGCGGCACGCGCGTCCTGCTGGTGTTCTATCCCGGCGACAATACCCCGGTGTGCACGGCGCAGTTGTGCGAGTACCGAGATGGATTCGATGACTATCGGGATCTCGGGGTGGAGGTGGTTGGCATCAGTTCCGACAGCATCGAGAGCCATCGCGAGTTCAAGCGCAAGCGCCTGTTGCCCTTCGCGCTGCTCAGCGATGTCGGGCTCAGCGTAGCCAAGCGCTACGGCGCGGCCGGCGTGCTCGGCATGAAACGGGCAGTGTTCCTGGTGGATGAGCAAGGCGTAATCCGCTACGCCCACGTCGAGGCACTGGCCCTGTTTCGTCGCTCGCATGAGGAGTTGATCGAGGCGGTGCGTGCGCTCGGGCCCGCGCCGAAGCGCCGATGAGCGCCATTGCGGATCGTCTGCGCGCGCAGTTGCAGCGCGTGCAGGCACAGCAGCGCCTGTCCGTGAACGACGCCTCGGTGCGCGCGCGCCTGCTGGCGCTGCGTGCCTGGCAATCGCGCCGTCTGGCCGCCACCTATGCGGATATCCGGCAGACCCAGCCGTTCGCCGCGGCCTGCGAGTTTTTTCTTGCCGATCTGTACGGTGAGGGAGATTTCACCGATCGCGACCGGGCGGTCGAGCGCGTGGTGCCGATCATGCTGCGCCTGCTGCCCGAAGGCGTACTCGCCAGTCTGGCGCGTGCCATCGAGCTGAACGCGCTCAGCCATGAGCTCGATTACCAGATGGCGGCGGCGCTGCCGGCGCACTACACGCGCGCCGAGGAGATCAGCGACAACGACTACGCCGAGGCCTATCGCAAGGCTGCCGAAGCACCGCTGCGGCGGCGACAGCTGGCGTTGCTGCTGGTGCTGGGGCGCGAACTGGATCGTCTGGTGCGCAAGCCGATGCTGTCGGAACTGCTGCATCTGTGCCGCTGGCCCGCGCGCATGGCCGGACTAGGCGCGCTGCAGAGCTTTCTGGAGCGGGGATTCGATGCGTTTGGCAAGCTGGGCGGGGCCGGGCGCTTTCTCGGGATCATCCTGCAGCGCGAGCGCGCTTTCATGACCGCTATCGCGCGCATCGTCGCTGGTGAGCGCGCGATCCGCCTTCAGCTACCAAATTCCTGGTCCAGATAACGGCGGATTTCCTGTTCGATCGCGCCCTTGATCGGCAACAGCAGAAAGCTGATCTGCGCGCGCACCGAGACATGATCGGCGGTCACCGCGATCTCGCCGTGCACACCGGTACGCGAGAACTCCAGCGTGTGCTTGTTCCAGTGGGCCTCTACCTGAAAGCGTTCGATGATGTGCTGGGCGACTCGATCGACCGCCTTTTTGGCTTTGGCGACCCCCAGCGAGTGCGAGCGCTCCATTTTGATCGTTGACACGTCAGGCTCCTTGCCCGATGCCCTCAGGCTCCGGGTTGATTATGATCAAGACCTGAGCTTAACGGGAGCTACTCGTGCGTCGATATGCGTTTGCGCTGATCTTCGCAGCCGGTGTGCCCGCCGTGGCACAAACGTCCGGCGCGCCCGCGACCCCGAAGGCGCCGGTCGCCGCCGCGGCCAGCCCGCCCGCCGCGGTGCCAGAGCGCGCGCCGGCGGCCACGCCCGTCAGCTTGCCGGCACCTGCCATCAGCCCGCCGAAGCCGGCGCCGGCGCCGGCGGTACTCGGCGTGATTCGCGGACAGCTTGCGCTGACCAGTGGCGGACGTCCGCTGCGCGCCGAGGAAGCGGTGGACGCGGTGGTCTACTGGCGGCCGCAAGCGACAGTTGCGGTGGTCGTGCCGGACGCGCCCTACGTCATCTCGACCGAGCGCAAGACCTTCATTCCGCGGGTGCTGCCCATTCCGGTCGGCGCGAGTGTGCGCTTCCCGAACATGGACCCGATCCTGCACAACGTGTTCTCGTCGGCGAAAGAAGCGACCTTCGACCTCGGTCTGTATGGACGCAGCGAGGGTGAAGCGCATCGATTCACCCAGCCAGGGGTGATCCGGGTCTATTGCAATGTGCACCATGCGATGGTCGCGCACGTGCTGGTCATGGACACACCGTTTTTCACCAAGCCGGATGCGCAAGGGCGCTTTCGGCTGGCCAATGTGCCGGCCGGGCCGGGCGAGTTGTTTGTCTGGCACGAGCGCGCGCAGCTCTGGCGCAGGACGATGGAGGCCGGCGCCGACGCAGATGTCAGCATTCCACTCGAACTCAGCAAGCGACGCGTATTGCCGCATTTGAACAAGCTCGGCCAGCCGTACCGGAGAACGCGTCCCGATGAGTACTGAGCGCGGTTTCAGGCTGCCGCTCGCAGCCCGCATCTTTCTGGCCAGTGGCATTCTGGTGGCCATTGCCGTGGCCGCCGCGGCCCTGGTGACTCTGCAGCAGGGGCGCAGCAGCGGCGCCCGCGCGGTCGATCAAAGCCTGATCGCCGCCGACGCCGCGCAGGCGCGCCTGGAGAAGCTGTCCTTCGAGAAGCTCGATATCGTCGCGCGCACGATCGCGCTCGATGCCGATTTTGCGCGCTATGTGGCCACGGCCACCGACGACGCCGCGGGCACCGGGGTGGAACCTGGCCCGGACGGTCTGGGCCCGCCAGCCGATGCGGCGCCGGTGCCTACCGATCCGGCGGCGGCGCCGGCGCCGCCGGCTGCCACCGAGACCAACGCCAGTGGGATCGCCTCGGTCAAGGATCTGCTCGATCAGGAGCGCCAGACCTACGGCTTCGGCTTCGGCATGGTGCTCGATGGCGACGGCCGCGTAGTCGCGCGTACCGACGAGCGCGAAGCCTTCCAGGACAGCTTCGCCGACGATCCGGTGTTCGGTTCGATGGTCGAAAATGCGGTCGGCGTCACCGGCTACTGGCGGACCGGCGTGCAGTTGCTGCAGGTCTCGGCCCATCCGATCGCAGTGCAGGGCGACCAGTTGGTCGGCTTCCTGATCGTGGGCTCGGAAGTCAACGCCGATACCGCCAAGAACGTCCGCGAGATCAGCGGCGGCGATGTGGCTTATTGGATGCTCGACGGCGATACCCTGCGCCAGGTTGCGACTTCGCTGGATGAAACCAGTGCGCCCTTGCTCGCCGAGGCCATTTTGGCGCGCGAGGCAGATGTCAAAGCCGCGCTGAAGGATGCGAAATCGATCGATCGCCTCGATCTGGCGCTCGGCGAGCGCAAAGTCGCGGCGAAACTGGTGCCGCTGTACGGGCAGCCCGGCGATGCCGTCGGCGCCGTGTTGACGATGACCAGCGTCGATGCCGCGATGGCGCCCTTTCTGAGCATCCAGAAGTCGGTGCAACTCGGCGGCATCATTGCCTTGGCGCTGGCGCTTGCGGTCTCCTGGTGGCTGGCGCGCCGCGTGCTCCGGCCAGTGGTGGAGCTGACCGAGGCCGCCGAGCAAGCTGCTGGCGGCAACTACCACCAGCAGATCAGCATCGAAGGACGCGACGAGGTGGCGCGCCTGGGACGGGCTTTCGATTCACTGCTCAGCGATCTGCGCGAGAAGAAAGATATCGAGGGCTACGTCGGGCACTTGTCGCGCTTTCTCCCGGACCCGGGTGCGGAGGCGCCGGTGGTGGCGGCAAAGCCCGCCGCCAAACCGGTGGTGCGGGTGGAGTCCATCCTGCTGGGTCTGGAATTGCGCCGCTTCATGAAGGCGCCGCCGAAAGGCGAAGAAGCGATCACGCTGACCGCGCTCGGCCAGTTGCTCGACGAGGCGCTGGCGCGCACCCAGGCCGCGGGCGGTGAGTTGCTGGAGCAAGAGGGGCCGCGCTTGTTGTTTGGTTTTCAGGGCGAGGGCGCCGACCTCCGCGCGATTGCCACCGTGCACGCGTGGTGGGAAGGCCGCATCGGCAGCGCCGAGAACGCCGCTGCTGCCGCCATCGCCGGTGGCGAAATCGTGTACGGATCGCTGCCCGCCCGGCCAGAGTCGACGGCGACCATCGGTTTGCCGGTGTTGCAGGTCGAACGTCTGCTCGGCGAAACCTCCGCTGGTCAGTTGCTGATGGCGCCAGCGCTGGGCGAGCGAATCAAGGCGTTGGGTCAGGTGCAGTGGCTCAAGGTGGCCCAGGGGCAATCCAGCGGCAAGCGCTATCTGACGCTGGAAAAACCCGGTCTCGCGGCGCTGTCCGCTCTCGCCGGTGGCTTGGCGCGATCCACTGTCGTCGTGCCCGCAGAGGGCATCGCCACCGTGCAGCCGGGTGCGCTGCGGGCGACTGACAGCGGGTCCACCCGCCTGGCGATGGGCACCCGATTTGCCGGGCGCTACGAGATTCTCGCGATCCTCGGCGCCGGTGGCATGGGCATGGTCTACAAGGCGCGCGATGCCGATCTCAACGATGTGGTGGCGCTGAAGATGCTGCGCCCGGGCATGATGATCGACGCCGAACAGCTGGATCGCCTCAAGAGCGAGCTCAAGCTGGCGCGCCGCATCACCCATCCGAACGTGCTGCGCACCTTCGATTTCGGCGATTTCCAAGGCGTGCCGTACATTTCGATGGAGTACGTCCGCGGCCTGACTTTGCGCTATCTACTGCAGCAAACCGGGCGACTGCCATTTTCCGCAGCGCTGCGCATCGCCCGACAGCTGTGCATGGGACTCGATGCTGCACATCAGGTCGGCGTGATTCATCGCGACATCAAGCCCGAGAACATCATCATCGAGCAGAGCGGCAACGCCAAGCTGATGGATTTCGGCATCGCCCGGCCAGCCCGGCGTGCCGATCCCGGTCATACGCAGCCCGGCACTTTCCTCGGCACGCCCAATTACGCCTCACCCGAGCAGCTGTCCGGCATGGAGCTCGATCAGCGCTCCGACATCTACTCGACCGGCATCCTGCTGTGCGAGATGTTCTGCGGCAAGCTGCCGTTCTCGGGCGGCAGCACCATGGAGCTGTACGTCGCCCACCTGCAGCAGCGGCCGATCAAACCCTCGGAGTTGTGGCCCGACGTCCCGCGCCCCTTGGAAGACGTCATTCTGAAATGTCTGGAGAAGAGGCCGGAGGATCGTTACGCCTCGGCGGCCGACCTGCTGGTGGCCTTGTCTGGTTTGCGCGCCTGAGGAGGGCAGATTACGATGACTGGAGGCAAAGAGAGTCTGCTGGTACTCGCGCTGCTCGCGGGACTGCCGGGTGTCGCTCACGCGCAGGACGAGGCGGCGGAGGCGTCGGCGAGTCTGGACTGGTACGGCGATTTGCGCGTCCGTGGCGAAAGCACGCAGAACATTCCGGCGCGCGCCGACGATATCGAGCGCGGGCGTGTCGCGCTGCGCGCCGGTCTGCGCCACACCGGCGAGAGCGGATGGGAGCTTGGTGCTGCGGTCAAGCTGGCCGCCGGCAGCGATGACAACGCCGACAGCGTTCGCAACAACGATAACGAGAAGTCCAACGGCGCCGGTCTGGACGAATGGTATGCCGCCTACAGCTTGGGCGAGTCCACTCGCTTTCAGTTTGGCAAGAGCAGCATGCCCCTGGTGCTCTCGCCCTTGCTCTGGGATCGCGATTTGCGTCCCGTGGGGCTGAGCATGGACTACGCCGCCGGCGTTCGCGATTTCGATGCCTTGCATCTGACTGCCGGGTACTTCGCCGGCGACCATTTGTACGGGGACGAGTCGCGCATCGCGGCCATCCAGTTCGGCTACGGCTGGATGGAGGGCGCAGACACCGGCTTCAGTGCCTTCCTCAGCTATCTCGACTTCAGCGATCTGGACGTTGCTGCGCGCGAGGGCCTGGGCCGCACCAACCGCCGCGTCGCCGGCCGCTACCTCAGCGATTACCGTCTGGCCGATCTGCAGTTCATCGGTCGAATGCAGGTCTACGATGCGCCGCTGGTCGGGCGTCTGGATCTGGTGCGCAATCTGGGTGCTGACGATTTGCGCGATGGCGCGCGCTTCAGTCTGGTCTGGGGCGACGCACTCGACCTGGGCGGTTGGGAACTCGGATATGCCATCCAGCGCGCGCAGCGCGATGCCGTACTGGCGGCATTTGCCGAGGACGATTGGTGGTTCCACAGTTTCGCGCGCGGCTACATGCCCTGGGTCGCGTATGGGATTCGCCCCAATCTGGGTGTGCAGCTGACCGGTTTCATCGAGCGGCGTGACGGTGTCGCCGACACCACCGAGCGATGGCTGCTCGATTTGCGTACGCGCTGGTAGTCTACGAGCGATGAAGATCAGCTTTCCTGGCGGAGAACGACAGGACTTCCTGACGGGAGAGGGCGTGGTGCGCGTGGGCTCGGCGCCTGACGCCGACATCGTGCTGCCAGCTGCCAAGGGCGTGCGCGCGCAGCACCTCAGCATCCACATCGAGCCGCGCCGCGGGATCACCCTGGCGGTCAGTGATGCCGGCGCGCCGGTGCAGGTCAACGGGCGTCCCGTGCGGGAGAAGGCCATTCTGCGGTTGGGCGATGTGGTCATCGCAGGCAGCGTGCGGATGGTCATGCGGCCGGACCAGGACCGCACCGAGAAACCGCCCAAGCCGCTGTCGGAGCAGGAAACGCGGCAGCGCTATACGCCGCCGCGAGTAGTGCTGCGCGGCGTCTCGGGCGCGCATTTCGGCAAGGTCATCCCCTTGCGCAATCGCACCGTGATCGGTCGTGGCAGTGACTGCGATCTGGTGCTGAACGAGCCGGAGATGAGCCGGCGCCATGCCCTGATCGAAAACAGCCCTGACGGCCTGTTCCTGCGCGATCTGGGCTCCGCCAACGGAACCTTCGTCAACGGTACGCCGGTGCGCGACACCGTGCTGAAGCCGGGCGATCAGTTGGCATTCGATCAAAACCGCTTTCTGATCGAGGCGCCGGGATATCTGCTGATGGCGCCGGGTGATGAGCAACCCCACACCGGCGTGGTCACGCAGGTGCAGCGCCCACTGCTGATTCCGCAATCGCTGCCAGCGCCGATCGCGCGTGAGCGCGAGAGCAGTGCGGTGGATTGGATCATCATGACTGCCGCCATCGTCACCCTGCTGGCGCTGGCAGTGCTCGTCTACCTGGAGTTCGGCCGCGCCAGTTGATCAGGGCGTGGCGCGCGACCAATCGTAGTGGCGCTGGACCTCGGCGATTTCCACCGCGTAATGCGAGTACCAGCGGCTGCGGCCCAGTGCTTGCGCCTGGGCGTGCTCGGCATCGGCCTTCCAGCGTCGGATGCTGTCGAGATCGGGCCAGTAGGACAATGCCACCTCATCCGCTCCCTCGGTCGTGGCGTGGAAGGCCAGGCAACCGTAGCGCTCCAACGCCAGCGCGCGCAGCCGGGCCGCCCAGCGTACGTAGTCCTCGTCGAGTTCGCGGATGCGGGCTCTGAAGATCACGACATACACGGCGGATGCCTCCGGCTCGGGCCCTTCAGCCTACACCGGGCCGGCGCGCTGCAGATACAAAAACGCCCCGACGAGCGGGGCGGTTTCATGCCTGCGTGAGCAGGCTTCGAATTGGTCGGGGTGAGAGGATTCGAACCTCCGACTTCTACCTCCCGAAAGTAGCGCTCTACCAGGCTGAGCTACACCCCGATGGGAGTCCCGCATCAGCGGGAGCCGCGCACTATAGCGAAGCGCTCCCGGAAATTGCAAGCGTTGCCGCGCTCAAGCACTGATGGCCTGACCGCCATGGCTGCCGGGCCCGAGCATGCGCGCCAGCGCGCTCGCAGCCAGTGGCGGTGCGTACAGATAGCCTTGCGCGCGCTCGCAGCCAGCCTGCCGCAGCGTTTCGGCCTGCACCTCGGTCTCAACCCCTTCGGCGACCAGGCTGAGCCCCAGATCGCGCGCAAACTGGGCGATGGTGCGGATGATGGCGCGGTGGCGCGGATTCGTTTCGAGATCGTGGATGAAACCGCGGTCGATCTTGAGTCCGTCAAAAGCCGCTTCCGAAAAGGACACCAGCGAGGAATAGCCGGTGCCGAAGTCGTCGACGATCAGTTGCACGCCGATCTGTTTGAGCCGCTGCAGCGTCTGCTGCAGGCTCTGCGTGGCGTCACGAAAGACGGTTTCGGTGATTTCCAACTGCAGCTGCGAGGCGACCAAACCCTGCAGTCGCTGCTCGATTGCGGCGGGAAAGTCGGCGGATGCAAACAGCCGATCCGAGATGTTGACGCTCAGGCTCTGCGGCGCCGAACTGCCGTACTCGTGCTGCCACCGCTGCCATTGGGCGAGCGCCTGATCCAGCACCAGCATGTCGATCGTCGGCAATAGTCCGGCATCCTCGGCCGCACCCAGGAATTGCCCCGGCACCATCAGCCCACGCTGCGGATGCTGCCAGCGCACCAGCGCCTCCACACCGACGATGCGCCCCTGAGCCAGCGACCACACTGGTTGGTAGTAGGCCTGCAGTTCCCCGCGCTCGAGCGCGAAACGCAGATCCGTTTCCAGCGCCAGGCGCTCGCGCGCCGCATCGTGCATGTTGCGATCGAACAGGGCATAGCCGCCGCCCTGCGCCTTGGCGCGAAACATGGCAGTGTCGACGTCGCGCATGATCGCATCCGGCTGCATCTGGCCGTCGCTGACCACCACGATGCCGATCGAGGCGCCGGTGAACACCTGATGCCCCTGGACCTGAAAGGGCGCCGCCGTGACGCCGCGCACGCGTTCGGCGAGGGCGCGCGCGCTCTGACGATCGGCCGGCCCGGTGGTCAGCAGCGCAAACTCGTCGCCGCCGTAGCGCGCCAGCAATGCGCGTGGTCCCAGTTCCACCAGCAGGCGACTGCTCAGTTTGATCAGCAACTCGTCCCCGGCAGCATGGCCGAGGCTGTCGTTGATCAGCTTGAAGCGATCCAGATCTAGCAACATCACCACACGCGACTGCTGCGGCTGCAGGCGCAGTTCGGCCAGTGCGCCGACCAGTGCGGCCTCGAAGCTGCGCCGATTCGGCAATTGGGTCAGGCTGTCGTGCAGGGCGAGGAACTTGAGCTCTTGCTCCGCGCGCCGACGTGCGCTGTTGTCGAGTAGGCTGCCCTCGACGTGGCCGGGATCATCCTCGTGGTGGCGCACGATGCGGGCGCTGGCCAGCACATGAAAGTGCGAGCCGTCCCGGTGCACCATCTCGAACTCCCAGCCGACCACGCGGCCGCTGCGCTTCAGTTCCGCCAGTGCCCGTTCGCGCGCGCCAGGATCGGCGTAGCAGGCGCGCATATTGCGCACTTCCTCGCGCATGGCCTCCGGTGAGGCATAGCCAAACAGCGAGGCCATCGCTTCGTTGACCTCGATGATGTCGCCGTTCAGCGAGCTCTGGAACATGCCGAGCACGGCATGCTTGAACAGCAGGCGATAACGTTCTTCTGCAGCTTCCAGGCGAATCTGCTGGGCGCGCGCTTCGGTGATGTCGCGGATCGTGCCGATCGACGCCGGCTCACCGCGAAACATCACGGCGCCTGCACGCACGGCGCAGATGCGCTTGTGGCCATCGCGTCTGAGCAGGCGAATCTCGTATTCCTGGGTCTGCACGGATCCAGCTTCGCGCGCCTGCTTGCGCTGCGCCTGGGCGGCCTGATCCTCGGGTGCTACCCAGTCGAAGTAGCTGGCGCCGATCAAATCGTTGATGCTGCAGCCAAGGATGCCGGCGAGCGCGTCATTGGCGAATTCGACGCGACCGTGCTGCATCAGGAACACGCCGTCGCGGGAGTTCTCGACCAGATTGCGATACAGCATCTCGCTCTGGATCAGCGCTGCCTCGGCGCGTACCTGTTCGCTGATATCTAGCAGCGTGCCTTCGAGGTACAGCAACTGCCCGTCGCTGGCGTAATGCACGCGCGCGCGCTCGTTGACCCAGACGGTTCCGCCGTCACAGCGCTGCAGTTGCACACGGCGTTGCGGGAGCTCGCTCAATCCTTGGGCGATGACCGCGGCGAGTTCCTCGGCATCGGCGGGGTCCAGATATTCAAACTGGCTGCGACCGCGCGCGTGCTCGATCAGCTGTTCGGCGCTGGGGTGCCCCAGCAGCCGGGCGAGTGCGGGATTGGCGTGGGTCAGCGCGAGTTCCGGGCCAGTGCGGCGGTAGACGCCGACCTGCGATTGCATGACCAGACTGCGGAAGCTCTCGGCCTCGCGCCGGCGTGCCTGGGACTCGTTGGAGTAGCGGCGGATGTCCTGAACCAGCGCGAAGATGCAGCGCTCGCCTTCCCAGTCGATCAGCGCACAGCTCACCAGCGCGTCGTAGTCCAGACCGTCCGGTGTGCGCAGCGACATCGGTTCGCCGGTGGCGGATCCGCGTTGGCGCAAGGCTTCCAGCAGATGGGCGCGCTGTTCGGCGTCGCGCCAGAGCCCGAGTTCGACTGCAGTGCGACCACGGGCGGTGGCACTGTCCAGGCCCAGCAACATCGCGAAGGCAGGGCTCAGGGCGACAATGCAATCGTCTCGCGCGCGGCTGATCACAGCCAGCGAATCGGGTCTGTTGAACAGACCCGTCAGCTGTTCCAGCGCCGTCAGTGCGGGATCAGGGGCGGACATGGCACCAGTGTAGCCAAATCCCCAAGCCCCCGTTTGATCCTCGTCGTCCGTCAAGGCCCCGCCGCCGTTGCGGCAGCGGGGCCACGACGGGTGCTTAGCGCAGCTCGCAGAAGCAGTAGGCGTAACTGCTCATCGGGCGGCGATCCCAGCCTTCCAAAATGCGCAGATCCTGGCTGAGTTGCTGGTGCAGCTGCGGGCTCATCCAGGTCGGCAGCAGGGTGCGCGCCACACTCTGGCCGACCACGGCACTGGCACGGGCGCTCAAACTGGCGAGGAAGCGGTCGAAGCCGGATTGTTCCTTCTCGACGTAGACCACGTCGTAGCTATCGAGCTTGGCGCGCTTGGCAGCGTCGGCGATGGCGTCCTTGAAACCGCCGATCTGATCGACCAGGCCCCGCTCCAGCGCCTGCTGGCCGCTCCACACGCGACCTTGGGCGATGGTGTCGATCTCCTCGGGCGTCTTGCCGCGGTTGGCGGCGACTTTGCCGATGAAGTCCTGGTAGCCATTGTTGATCACCGTCTGCAGCAGTTCGCCCACGCGCGGATCGAGCGGACGCCGCGGGTCGAGCGCGCCAGCCAGCCAGGTGGTGGTGGTGCCGGCGGTGTGCAGGCCGATCTTGTCCATGGTCTGACTGGCATCCGGGAACAGGCCGAAAATGCCGATCGAGCCGGTGATGGTCGTGTGGTCGGCAAAGATCGCGTCCGAGGTCATCGAAATCCAATAGCCGCCCGAGGCCGCCAGATCGCCCATCGAGACCACCACCGGCTTGCCGGCGGCACGCGTCAACTCGATCTCGCGCCGGATCAATTCGGAATCAAAGCCGCTGCCGCCCGGCGAGTCGACGCGCAGCACCACCGCCTTGATGTTCTTGTCCTCGCGGGCCTTGCGCACCAGTTCGCTGGTGCTCTTGCCGCCGATGCTGCCCTGCGGCTGGCTGCCGCCCAGAATCTCGCCAGCGGCGACGATCACGCCCACCTGGGTCTGCTCGCCGATCGCCGGCTTGGCCGGGAAGCGCTTGAGATAGTCGTCAAGGCCGATCTGCCGGAAGGTCTCGTGCTCGTCGTCCTTGGCGCCGGATTCGATCAGCAGGCTGCGCAGTTCGTCCGGCGTCTTGGTGCCGTCGACCAACTTTTCGGCCAGCGCCAGCGCCGAGGTGTTGCCGCCGACCGCCGCCATCCGCTGCGGCAGTTCATCGATCATCGTGCGCAGGCCCTGCGCCTGCAGGCCGCGAGCCTGGGCGATGTCTTCCAGGAACACGCTCCAGACGTCTTCCAGCCAGTAGCGATCAGCTTCCGCGGCATCGGCGGAGGGGCCGTCGAGCAGGTACGGCTCGACCGCGCTCTTGTAGCGACCGACGCGGAACACGTGCATTTGCACGCCGAGCTTGTCGAGCGCCGAGCGATAGTAGTTGCGATAGCGGCCCAGGCCCTCGATCAGCACCATGCCATCCGGGTGCACATAGACCTCGTTGGCGCGCGCGGCCAGATAGTAGCCGGCCTGATCCATGTAGTCGCCATAGGCCACGACCTTCTTGCCGCTCTTGCGGAACTCGTCGATCGCACGTCCGACCTCGCGCAGCGTGCTGACGCCGCCCGACAGGCTGTCGACGCGCAGCAATACCTGCGTGATGTGTTCGTCCTTGGCGGCTTCCTCGAAGGCCTTCAGCAGGTCGCGCAACTGCGTCTGCGGCACTTCGTCACCGAGCGCCTTGGAGATCGCGATGTCGGTGGGATCGCCCGCGTACTGTTCAACGATCTCGCCCTTGGGGTCGATGACCAGTGTCGTTTGCGGTTTCAGCGCCGGTTCGCCGCCGCCGAAGATCGCCGAGATCAGCAGGATCAGGATGAACAGAAACACCAGGTTCATCACCAGGCGTCGCGTGAAATCGAGGCCACTCCAGAGCCCGCCGAACAGGCGGCGCAGGAAGCCGGGACGCTTTTCAACCATGAAACTCTCCTAGGATGCCGAGGCGCACCCGATGGTCGCGCCGGCCGCGAATCATACGGACTTGCCGCATCCGGGCCGATGGCCCAGTGGTCACGTGTAGACGCCGTCGCGATGTGGCCTCGCTGGCCGCCTGTCATCTGGACTTCGTCATTCCGGCATCTGGTCTTCATCTGCGCGGGTCATGGTGCGCCCATGTACGCTCGCTCCCTGCCTTTGGATGTGTCGATGCCGCCCACCGTGCCGGCGCTCGCGCCCGCGCGCGCGGCCAAAGCGCTCAATGTGCTGATGGTCAGCGAGACCTGGCCGCCAGAAATCAACGGTGTGGCGCTGACCGTTGCCGCGCTGGCACGCGGTCTGGCGAGCGAAGGGCATCAGGTGCGTGTGGTGCGTCCGGCGCAGCCGGCCGGCTTGGAACCCGAGCCGCTGCCTGGCGTGCGCGAACTTCCAGTGCCGGGCGCGCGCCTGCCCCGCTATGCCGCGCTGCGCTTTGGGTTTCCAGCGCAGAGGCGCCTGCGGGCCGAGTTCGCCCGCGAGCGCCCGGATGCGCTGTACGTGGCCACCGAGGGGCCGCTGGGTTGGTCGGCAGTGTCGGCGGCGCGCGCGATGGGCATACCCGTGGCGACCGGTTTTCACACCCGCTTCGACGATTTTGTCGGCCACTACGGGCTGGGCTTTCTGCGCTCGACGGCCTTTGCGTACTTGCGGCGCTTTCACAACCGGGCGGCGACCACGCTGGTGCCGACCGAGGCCTTGCAGGCGGAACTGCAGACCGGAGGTTTCCGCGATGTGCGCATCCTGGCGCGCGGCGTCGATGCCGATCTGTTTCATCCGGCTCGGCGTTCGCTTGCGCTGCGTGCCGCCTGGGGCGTGCCGCCGGATGCGCTGGCCCTGCTGTTCGTTGGTCGGATCGCGCCGGAGAAGAATCTGGATTTGGTGTTGGCGACGGTGGCGGCCATCCAGGCGAGCGGCATTCCGGCGCGCATGATCTGGGTGGGCGACGGCCCATCAAGGGCGGCTCTGCAGCAGCAATATCCTGAGCACGTCTGGTGCGGCATGCAGCGCGGCGAGGCGCTCGCCGAGCACTACGCCAGCGCCGATCTGTTCCTGTTCCCGAGCCTGACCGAGACCTTCGGCAACGTCACCCTGGAAGCGCTGGCGAGTGGCTTGCCGACGATTGCCTTCGACTACGGCGCGGCCGGTCGTCATATCGACGATGGCGTCAACGGCTGCGCGGTGCGCTACGCTGACAGCGACGCCTACGTCAAACGCGCCGTGGCGCTGGCGCACGATGCCGCAGCGCGCCGCAAGATGGCGCTGGCGGCGCGCGCGAGCGCCGAGCAGCTGACGACGACCGCCGTCAGTGCCCGTTTTGCCGACCTGCTGCGCCAACTGGAGAGCCCGCGATGAGTGCCTTGGGAATCGCCGCCGGGCGCCTGCTGGCGCAGGATGTGTCCTGGTGTTTGCGCATCAACCGACTGGCGCGGCGACGCCCGGTACAGCGCTACTTTGCCGCGGTCAGTTGGCTGGGAGATGGCTGGTTCTGGTTGCTGCTGTGTCTGGCAATGCCGTTGCTGGACCGGGATCGCGGCCTGCAGGCGGCGCTGCATATGCTGGTCGTCGGGGCCATCGCCCTGCTGCTCTACCACGGACTGAAGCGTTGGAGTCGCCGTCCGCGCCCCTTGCATCGGCATCCGCAGATCGCCGTGAGCGTGGCGCCGCTCGACGAGTTCAGTTTTCCCTCCGGCCACACGCTGCATGCGGTCAGCTTCACCTGGGTAGCGCTGAGCTATCTGCCGGCGCTCGCCCTGCTGCTGGTGCCCTTCGCGCTCAGCGTCGCGCTCTCGCGGGTGGTGCTCGGTCTGCATTACCCCAGCGATGTACTGGCTGCTTCGGCGCTGGGTGCCCTGTTGGCGCGCCTGAGTCTGGCCTGCGTCTAGGAAACCTCTCGCCAAACACGGGTGGGTGTGGGCAAAGGTGGGGCGGGGGGGCGGGGGACCAGCCGTGCGGCGCCTGCGTGGCGCTGTCGCCAGGTTTGCGGGACGGGTCAGCGTGACGAAGGCGAGACTGGGAGCCCAAACACGATGCTTGCCCAGCATGGGTGCGGAAGCGCAAAAGCGGGGCGGGGGTAAGGGGGCGCGGGACCAGCCGTGGGGCGCTTGCGTGGTTCTGTCGCCGGACTGCAGGACGGGAAAGCGCGTCGTAGGCGAGACAGGGATTCCGAACCAGTCTTGTGAGCCGCGCTTCGAGTCCAGAATCGTCTGCCGCCAGGCGCGGTCCGTGGCTCTGCGGCGCAAAGCCGCTTCTGATCGCCGTGTCCTCCGCACCGGCCTGCCGCGTCGCGGTTCGACCACCTGCGCTTGAAAGCCTGCGCCTGAACCCCATCTAGTGGTCATGGCGGCAATCGCGCCGCAAACCAGAAGATCGGAGGAGTTCATGGCTATTACCCGCTACAACCCGTGGAATCTGCCGGCCAATACCCCGAATGAGTTTCGCGAGTTGATCGAGAAGTTCTTCAACGGCGGCGAGGCTCAGGACGCGTCCAGTGTGGTCACCAGTCAGTGGACGCCGCATGTGGACGTGAAGGAAGAGCCGCAGCGCTTCGTCATCCAGGCCGATATTCCTGGGGTGGATCCGAAGGACATCGAGATCCATATGGAGAAGGGCATCCTGACCATCAAGGGCGAGCGCAAGACCGACACCAAGGAAGAGAACGAGAAGTACACGCGGGTGGAGCGCTCGCGCGGGCTGTTCTATCGACGCTTCGCGCTGCCCGACAGCGCCGACGCCGATGGCATCACCGCCAGTGGCAAGCACGGCGTGCTCGAAGTCGTGATTCCCAAGCGGCCGGAGACCACGCCGCGCCGGATCACCATCCACCAGTAAGCCGAGGTCGGCGCCAGCGACCGTGTGCGCGGGGCCGCCGAGCCCCGCGCTGTCCAGACCGCGCCGCGCAGATCGACCGACCTGCGCGGCGCTCGTAAAGGGCCCATCATTCCGACCATCTCACGCAGACGACGGTGACCATGCGCTTCAAGGACTACTACGATGTGTTGGGCGTCAAGCCGGATGCCAGCGCCGACGAGATCAAGTCGGCCTATCGCAAGCTGGCGCGCAAGTTTCACCCGGACGTCAGCAAGGAAAAGAACGCCGAGGAGCGCTTCAAGGACATCAACGAGGCCTTCGAGGCGCTGCGCGAGCCGGAACGGCGCGCCGCTTACGATCAGGCGCGCGCGGGCGGCTTCCGCGCCGGCGATGAGTTCCGGCCCGGTGGCGGCGGCTTTGAGTTCGACATGGGTGACCTTGGCGGCGGTGGCCAGTTCAGCGACTTCTTCGAGTCCTTGTTCGGCCGCGCGCGTGCCGGCGGACCGCGCCGCGGCGCCCGCGAGAATCCGGCCGATACCCGTGCCGAACTGGAGATCGATCTGGAAACGGCCTACGCCGGTGGCAAGCAGCGCGTCAGTCTGCAATCGCCGCGCGGCCTGCGCACGCTGGAGGTGAAGATTCCCAAGGGCATCCAATCCGGCAAGACGATCCGCCTGTCAGGACAAGGTCATATAGGCGCCGACGGCACCCCGGGCGATCTGCTGCTGCAGGTGCGCATCCGTCCGCACCCGCGCTTCGCCGTCGAGGGTAACGACGTCACCGTGCAGCTGCCGCTCAGCCCCTGGGAAGCGGCACTGGGCGCCCGTGTCTCCGTGCCGACCCTGGGCGGCGCCGTGGAGATGGCGATTCCGGCGGGTTCGCAGAGCGGCCGCAAGCTGCGGCTGAAAGGCCGCGGCATGCCGTCCGGCAGCGGCGTCGGCGATCAATACGTGGTGCTGCAAATTCACACGCCAGAAGCGATCAGCGACGCCGACCGCGCCGCCTACGAGACCCTGCGCCGGCATTACGCCGGCTACGATCCGCGCTGAGTCTACTTGCCGCGCGGCCGGGCGCTGGCCGCCGGCTCGGCTTTGGGGCGTTCATTGGTGGCCGCTGGCGGTGCCGGCGGCTTGCCGAAGCCCTGCTGCAGTTGCTGCCAGAGTTGCAGATTGCGCTCGGTCAGGTCGGTCATCACGGCCCACGGCGACTGGCCGAGCAGCGTGTTGAGCTGGGTCCGGAATTGCTGCTGTTGTTCCAGGAAGATCTGCATGCTGCGTTCGAGATAGCTGCCCATGAAGCCCTGCAGCGAGTCGCCGTAGAAGCGGATCAACTGCGACAGCATGTTGGTGGTCAGCAGCGGCTGACCCTGTTCCTCGCGCTCGGTGATGATTTGCAGCAACACCGAGCGCGTCAGATCTTGGCCGGTCTTGGCATCCTGGACCTCAAAGGCCTCGCCGTCCTGTACCAATTGACGGATGTCCTCCAGCGTCACGTACGACGAGATTTCGGTGTCGTACAAACGGCGATTCGGGTACTTCTTGATGATTCGGATGCGGGACATCAGCGCGGGTTTCCTCGACGCAGGCAGCATGGGCAGGCCGATCGGGCGCGCGATCGGCCCGAAGGGCATCACCAGCCCATGTAGTGTCCGCCATTGATCGACAGATTGGCACCGGTGATCCAGGCCGCATCTTCGGCGACGAAGAAGCAGACGGCGTAGGCAATCTCGTCCGGCGTGCCGAGGCGGCCGGTGGGGATCTGCGCGACGATCTTGGCGCGCACTTCCTCCGGCACGGCCATCACCATATCGGTGCCCACATAGCCCGGCGAGACGGTGTTGACGGTGACGCCGAACTTCGCGTTTTCCTGCGCCAGCGAGATGGTGAAGCCGTGCATGCCGGCCTTCGAGGCCGCGTAATTGGCCTGGCCGTACTGGCCCTTCTGGCCGTTGATCGAGGAGATCTGGATGACGCGGCCCCACATGCGCGCGCGCATGCCTTCGATCACGCAGCGGGTGACGTTGTAGCAGCCGGTCAGATTGGTGGCGATCACGTCCGACCACTGCACCGGCGACATCCGGTGAAAGGTGGTGTCGCGGGTGATGCCGGCGTTGTTGATGACGATGTCGACGCCGCCCAGTTGCCCCTCGATCTCCTTGATCATGTTCTGGCAGGAACTGTAATCGGCGACGTCCCCGGGGACGATCAGGCACTCCACGCCATCCGCGCGCAGTTGCTCCTGCCAGGCGCGCGCCTTTTCCTCATTTCGATAGTTGGTCGCCACGCGGTGGCCGTTGCGCGCGAGGCGCTTGATGATGGCAGTGCCAATGCCGCCGGTGCCGCCGGTAACCAGAGCAATACGACTCGTCATAGCGTGACTCCCTCCCAGGTTTACAAGGATTCTACACAGCGCGGACACGGCCCGGGCTGATCGCGATCAGTGCTGATCGTCGCCGATCGGTATTCCGTACCGTCGTGGAATGGCATCCAGCCGCCAGCGCTCAGCAGCCTGTGCCAGCCATGCCGATGCGGAGTCGGCATCGCTATCCGGCTGACCGAGCCAGCGGCCGACGCGTCGCAGCGCGTGGAGCTCCGTGCCGGCGACGATCGCCGGTGCCAGATTCTGCTTGCTGAGCTTTTGCCCGTCGGCGCCGAGCAGCACTGGCACGTGGGCGTAGCTGGGTGTCGGCAAACCCAGACAGCGCTGCAGATAGATCTGACGCGGTGTCGAGTCGAGTAAATCGGCGCCGCGGACCACATGGGTGATGCCTTGATCGGCATCGTCCACGACCACGGC
The DNA here is from genome assembly GCA_046346965.1 of Lysobacterales bacterium. Classification (GTDB taxonomy): domain Bacteria; phylum Pseudomonadota; class Gammaproteobacteria; order Xanthomonadales; family SZUA-5; genus JAXMHB01. The sequence goes on along the minus strand of JAXMHB010000017.1, from coordinate 37,847 downwards.
CAATTGATAGGCGTACAGGCCATCCGCGCGCTTCAGCACCACATCGCCCACGCAGACCGCGAGGGCTTGCGCATAGTTGCCCTGGATCCGGTCTGCGAAGCTGACCACGGCATCCGGCACGCGCAGGCGGATCGCCGGCGCACGCCTGCGGTCGGAAGCACGGCAAGGCCCGCGATGGATGCCCCCGCTGGTGGCAAGATCGGTGCGGGAACAGCGGCATTCGAAGGCGTGTCCACTGCGCAGCAGTCTGAGCAGCGCGTCATCGTAGGCGCGCGCGCGTTCACTCTGTACGCGGATGGGTAGATCCGAATGCATGCCGCTGCGGGTCAGCGTGGCAAGGATCTCCGTCCGCGCGCCGGGCGCCTCGCGCGGCGGATCGAGGTCTTCCATCCGAATCAGCCAGCGGCCACCGTTCGCGCGCGCATCCAGCCAACTCGCGCAGGCGCTCAACAGCGAACCCAGATGCAGCGGGCCGGTTGGCGAGGGTGCGAAGCGACCGCAGTAGGGCGTGCACGAATTGCTCATGTCGGCGCAGACATTCTGTTAGCCACACCCGAACGAAAGTTCCATCGTCCTTGAATTGCGCGGGTAACGTCACCACCCTTCGTCCCCGTGGCTTTGGCAATCTGGAGTCCGTCCATGAAACGCGTGTTGCTGTTAGTGGGTACCAATTTTGCGGTGCTCATCATGTTGAGTGTGGTGATGAGTGTGCTCGGCTCGGCCTTTGGTCTGAATCCGCGCAGTATGACCGGCATTCTGGTGATGGCGGCCCTGTTTGGTTTCGCCGGCTCCTTCATCTCGCTGGCCATGTCCAAGTGGCTGGCGCTGCGATCGACCGGTGCCCGGGTGATTCAGAACCCGCAGACGCCCGAAGAGCGCTGGCTGGTGGACACCGTGCGCCGGCAGGCGCAGGCCGCGGGTATCGGCATGCCGGAGGTGGCGATCTACGAGGCGCCTGACCTCAACGCCTTTGCCACTGGCATGAACCGCAACAACGCGCTGGTGGCGGTCAGTACCGGTTTGCTGCGAAACATGTCCGGCGATGAGGTGGAAGCCGTGCTCGCGCACGAGGTCAGCCACGTCGCCAATGGCGACATGATCACCCTGACGCTGGTGCAGGGCGTGCTCAACACCTTTGTGATCTTCCTGTCGCGCGTGCTCGGACAGTTGATCGACCAGGTCGTGTTCAAGCGCGAAGCCGGCGAAGGTCCGGGGCTCGGTTACTTTGCGATTGTGTTCGTGCTGGAGATCCTGTTCGGCCTGATCGCCTCGGTGATTGCGATGTGGTTCTCGCGCCAGCGCGAATTCCGCGCCGATGCCGGCGGCGCGCAGTTGGCCGGCCGCCACAAGATGATCGCTGCGCTCCAGCGTCTGCAGTTGAATCACGGCCAGACCGCCCTGCCCAGCGAAGTGCAGGCTTTCGGCATCAGTGGCGGCGTCGGCGCCGGCCTGAAACGCCTGTTCATGAGTCACCCGCCGCTGGAAGAGCGCATCGCCGCACTGCGCGATCGCGCCTGATCCCGAGCCATGCGCGCCGCCCGCCTCAACGCGGGCGGCGCCATTCACTGGCGCAGCGCAACGCCCACTGGGTAAGGCACGTAGACCTCGCCCCGGCCCACCGTGACCCCGCCATCGAGTGCCTGCCGAAACGCGCCGATGGCGGACGTGACGGCCACCAGTCCGCGCTCGCCGAGCGCAAAACGGGCGGCCAGCAGCGAGGCCAGCGTGCATCCGGTGCCGTGACCCTGGAAGCGGCGCCGCGGCGCGGCAAATTCGGTGACCCCGTCGGCGTCGCAGTAGATGTCGACCACCGTGCGGCCGCTCAGGTGCCCGCCTTTCAACAGCACCGCCTGCGCACCGAGCGTGCGCAACTCGGCCGCCGCGGCGGCCATCTGGCTGCTTCGGGTGATCGAGCGACCGAGCAGCACTTCGGCTTCGGGGATGTTCGGCGTCAGCACCGTGGCGCGCGGCAGCAGCAGGTCGAGCAAACTGCGTTCGGCATCCTGATCCAGCAAGCGGGCGCCGCTGCTGGCAATCATGACCGGGTCGACGATCCAGGGCAGCGCCCGATCCCGAATTGCTCCCGCAACGCATCGGGTGATCGCGCCGCTGCCCAGCATGCCCGTCTTCACTGCGCCGACCGGGAAATCCGACAGCACGGCATCGATCTGCGCGCGCACCATGCGCGTCGGCAGCATCTGGACCTGACTGACGGCGCGGGTGTTTTGCGCGGTAATGGCAGTGAGGGCAGTCAGACCAAAGACCCCTTGACTGGCGAAACTGCGCAGATCAGCCTGGATTCCGGCACCGCCGCCCGAGTCGGAGCCGGCGATGGTCAGTGCGTAAGCCGTGGGTCTGGCGTTTGTGATCATGGCAGCCTCTTGTTGCGCAGATACAACGAAATTTTTTGGTTGTTGCGTAGTTGACACGGTGTTGTTTTCTTGCGATCCTGGCGTCGGCTAGAAGCAACACTCCTTTCCTTCTAGCAGGGCTTTGGGGCATGCAGGCGAGAGCACGTTTGCAAAATTTGCTAGGGACGGCGGGGTTGATCCTCGTCGTCCCCTCTTTTCTCTCCGCCGCTCAGGCCACTGACGGATTCTCGGAGGGCTTCGACACGCCTAATGGTGTGCTGCGAGGCCCGCTCATGGCAGCCGCCGCCGAGCGGTTGGCGCCAGACTACAACTGGGTAGATGTCGAGTCGCTGACAGTGACTCCGTCGCTCAATCCTTTGAGTATCGCGCTGAGCGATCTGCTTGTCGTCCCCGTCACCAGCGGTCGCGACTGGGCGTTGTTTGCCCGCGCCGCGATGCTGACCCAGGGGCGCTCGCCGTCGGCGCGCATCACTGGTAGCGATCCCACGCTCAGCGCGGTTGACGACTCTGGTTTGGAGCGTCGACTGCTGACGTCTGGCCTGTACCTGCAATCGACCGGCGGTGTGGGCTTTGGCGTCGATGCCGTGTTCGCCGATCAGCGCTTTGCCAGTGCGACTTTGCCACCGTTGGTGGATTCGCCGGCGCGTCTGTTGCCCGAAAGTGTCGCTTCGTCGGAAGAGTCGCGCGGGATGGGTTTGGCGATGGCGCTTGCCGGCCCGTTGAACGACTCCTTTGGCTGGAGTCTGGGTCTGCGCTCGCGCGTGGACATGGACACCTACAAGCGCTTCCGCGGCGTGTACTCCGAGCCGGGTGATCTCGATATTCCGGCGACGGCTGCGCTCGGCGTCTCTGCCGTGCTCGCCCCGAGCACCGAGTTGGTGTTGGGCGCGGAACATGTGTTCTACAGCGACATCAACGGCTTCAGCAGCTATGCGCTGCCCAACCGCTTCCTGGCGCTGTTGGGTGACAGCTCTAGCCCGAGCTTCGAGTGGCAGGATCTGACGGTCTACTCGGCCGCGGTGCAGGGTTCGCTGTCTCGCTGGCAGTGGTCCTTGCGCTACAGCACCAGTCTGCAGCCGAACCCGACCTCGGCGCTGCTGCAGAAGGCGATCGAGGGCATCCAGAGCGACTCCAACTGGTCGGTGGGCTTCGGGCGCTCGATTGGCGGCTATGGCGATTTTCGTCTGACCGCCAGCTACGCGGGTTCGGAATACGTGCTCGGTTCGCCCTACGTCAGCAACGTGGATCCCACCGAATCGGCGCACTTCGAGTTCGAAGCGCTCTGGAACGTGAGTTTCTGAGTCTGGTCGGCCTTCGGGCTGGCAACCGGCATCTCTGTTGATCGCGCACGCTGGGCTGCACTGCACCCGGCTTGTAATGGTGTTCTGCCTTGCACGCTCCGAACGGGCGGCAGTGAGTCAATGAGCTCCTGGTTGGGACGCGCAGTCCCTACATCGTGTCAGCGCCGACGCATGGCGTCGGCTAGTGGGCTCAGAAGCGACGGCGCAACTTCACCAGGATCTGGTCGGCGTCGCGGAGTTCGATGGCTTCACGCCACAAATCCCCCAAACCGTCGCGATCCTCGTCGAACTGCTCGAGATAGCCGCCACGCCCATACACCACGTACAGGTCGGATTGCGGCGCGTACTCGTAGCGGTAGCGCAACTGCAGTCCAAAATTGTTGACGCTGAAGTCCGATACCGTGTCGCTGCTGGCGATCAACACGCCGCCGGGACCGATCTGGCGCGCCTCGCGTGCATCGGCCACCAAGCCCAGCCACTGCAGTTTCGCGCGAAACTCGTGGCGCGGCGCGGGGAACCAGTTGACGTTGAGGGAGCTCTCGATCTGCTCTCGCCCGTAGCGACCAAACAGCCGGTCGCGCTCCCAGATCACCCAATCCTCGCTGTCGAACCAGGCGATGCTGCCGTCGATGGTGAGTTGCGCATTGGCGTAGTAGTAGAGCGTGGAATTGAAGCCATAGGCCGGGCCGCCGAGGCCCTCCTGAAAGCGGGTGATGCCTGCCTCCAGCTGCCAGCGTCCCAGGCGCGGGCTGTCGTACTCCGTGTACAGCGAGGTCCGCTGCGGAATCCGGACCAGACCATTGCCGCGTGAGATCAGGTCGTTGTAGCCCGCGCTCTCGGTGTAGATATTGAACTCCCAGGTGGCGCCGGATCGGTATTGGCGCTCGTGGTCGAGGATCAGCACCAGCGGCAAAAGATCGCCGCTGTCGTTGGTGCGGCCTTGAAACTCGGCGCGCCAGTTGCGTCCGCGCAACGCGGATGCCGGGTCCTCAATGTTCTCCTGATGCTCGACGGTCCATTCCAGCTCGTTGAGACTGGGGCGACGCTGGAAGCCCATATCGTTGAAATCGAGCTCGCGGTCGAAATGCGTCAGCTCCAGCTCCTGACGCCAGGCCGGCGAGGGCGTGTAGTCGATGCGCGCCCATAGCCCCTGACCGTTCTTGTCCGCTTGCGGGCGATCCACCGTGCTGGCGATCAGCTGGCTGCTGATTTGCCACTGCGAGTTGGCCCGCCAGGTGGCATCCACCGCGTGCACCTGCGCCTCGCGGTCGAGAAAGGGACGATCCGTGTAGGTGCCGAGATAGCCCAGCGTCAGTGCGTCGCCGGGGCGCAGCAGTCGCTGGGCGTAGTACAGCGCGCCGAGGTCATCGGCGTAATCCGATTCCTGCGCCAGCAGCACGCCGTAGTCGAGGCCCGCGGCCGAGCCGTTCACCTTGATCGCGGCGTCGATGTCGGCGGCCAGGCCGCTGCCATCGTCGCTCGGTCCGCCGATGCGGCGGGTGTAGATCAACAGGCCGCTGTCGGGCGTACGCAGATCGAACAGCGCCTGGTTCTCGGTGAAGAAGGGACGCCGATCCGAGAAGAAGGTCTCGATGGCGTCGAAGTTGACGACCAGTTCATCTGCCTCGACCTGTCCGAAGTCTGGATTCAGCGTGGCGGTGAGCTGCAGATCGCCCGAGGGCTTCCAATACAGATCGCCGCCCACCTTGTGCTCGAAGCGGTTGTCCTTGAGATCGCGGCTGAGCGTGGCATAGGGAAAGACCTGCAGCAGCGAACTCTGGTGTTGCTCGATCTCGACCCGCGCGTACTCGGACACAAAGCGCGGGCGCATGAAGCTCGCCGCCGGGTAGCCGCTGCGCTCGTCGGTGATCCCGAGCACGCGATCGAACATGACCGCGATGGTGCGCGTTTCAGCGCCGCTATCGCGCATCGCCGCAACCGTCCACGGGATCAGGAATTCCGCCGACCAGCTGTCCGCGTCCTCGCTGACGCCGTGCTGCCAATCGCCATCCCAATCGGTGCTGTAGGCGTTCTCATTGGTCACCGTCGCGTCCTGGATGGCGCCGGACAGCGCGATCGTGAAGTTGTAGGCGATTTCGCCGTCCGCGTTGAAATCGATGAAGACGTTGACGCGGTCGCCCGGCATGTCGGCATCGCGCGGCGTGCGCTCGCGCTCACGCGCGACCGCGGCCGGCTGCTGGCAGCGAAAGCCGACGGCGATGCCTTGCGGCGTCGACAGCAGCCGGACTTCGGTCGGGTAGGCGGGCTGACCGCGCGTGTAGGGCTCGACGACCACGAAATCATCGAAGCGCTGGGCCTTTGCCCACGCGGCTTCATCGAGGCGCCCGTCGATTGTCAGCGCGGCATCCTGCGCTGCTGCGACGACAGGGCACCAGAGCATCGCGTACAGCAGTCGCCGGCGCACATCCATGATTTCCGCGTACCCGCGTAAAGGGCTCGCGATTGTAGAGGTGCGGACCGCCGTCACCCCGTGCCGGTCGACAGGGGTCAGTAAATCTCGCCGATCATGCAACGCAAGCTGCCGCCGGCACGCTCGAACTGATCCAGCGCCACCGTGTGGATGCGCAGGCCGAGCGCCTCGATCGCCGCGCGGGTGCGGGCGCGCATCGCGCTCGCGGCATGTGCAGACATCCACAGGCCGTCCTCGCCGAGGGCGATGCAGTTGCCGACGTAGCCGGCTTTTTCGCTCGCATCGATCACGACGGCCTGCGGGTAACAGCGCGCCACCGCGGAGGCGACGCGCGCATCGGCGAAACCCTCGGGGCACAGCAGGACGCCACGGCCGGCCAGCGCGGACATGATCACGTTGGTGTGGTACTCACCCGCTGCCAGATCGAATACCAGCACCGCGTGCAGCCCAAACGCCTCGGCCATGCGCTCGGCGCCGCGGCGATCGCAGCGCTCGCTCAAGCCGCAGTAGCCGATGCCTCGGGCCCGGTCGATCACCAGGCTGCCGGTCAACTCGGCCACGCAGTCGCTGCCGGACAGGTCGATGCAGCGATAACCGAGCACATCCGAGAACCAGCGGCGGATATCGACACGCTCTGCCTCGCGCTGGCGCACGCGGTGGCGCATCGCGCCGACGATCAGCGCGCCCGGCCGCGTGGCGTACACATTGTTGGGGAACACCGCGTCCGGCGTGTCGGCGCGGCCGGCGAAGGCGCAAACCGGGATGCCTTGCTCGGACAGCGCTAGTGCCAGCCCGTGATGCTGCGCCAGCGCCAGATCCGGGTCGACCCCCTGTTCCAGTTGCATGTAGTGATTGTCCGAGGCCGATTCGCGCGCCAGATGGAACTCGGCCGGGGCGATCAAGAACACGCCCCGTGGCACGCCCGGACTTCGCGGCGGCGTGCGCTGAACGGTGTGCACAAAGGCTTCGGGGTCGTCGATCAGCCGCGTCATGACCATTCAGGACTCCCCAAAAAACGAAACCCGTGGCGTTCCGACTGGATCGCCACGGGTTTGCCCCCTCCCCGACATGCCGTTGATGCGGCCGGGAAGATTGGAGCATGCGTCGAGCAAGCAAACCAACTCAAGCTGCACTGCAGCATGGCGTGCCTTAGGAAGCTCTTGCCAAACATGCGGTGCGGCGGGACTCGGGACTCGGGACTCGGGACTCGGGACTCGGGACTCGGGACTCGGGACTCGGGACTCGGGACTGTGCGGCCGGGCACATAGGTGACACGTTGACCGGGCACATGGGTTACACGACGCTAGCAGCTTTACGTGCCTTTGGATTCTTTCCTGCTCAACCTTCTGTGGGCTTTTGAAGGCTCAGTGCAGGTAGGTCAGGGTCATCGTCTCCTCGTCGATGTGCGCGATCAGTTGCTGGCAGAAGTAGACCTTCCAGCCTTGGATGCTCGCTTCCAGACCAAGCCACTGATGGGCCAGCGCCTGACTGACGAAGATGCGCTGGCCACGCCAATGGATGTCGCCGTGTTGTTGCACCATGCGGGTCTCAAAGTGGCTTGGATACTCGATAGGCGGCAGCTTGCGCGGGTGCGCTCGGGTCGAGGGTTGATACCGGCTCTGCGGAGGCACCATGCCCAGCGCTTCGTGCGGCCGCTCTTCGTTGTAGCGCTGCCGGAACGCGTCGAAGACCTTTTGCTGCGCCTTCAGGTTCGCCTGCAGCGGTGACAGCGTCTCCGCCTTGAGCGTGCGATGCATGCGTTCATGGCGCGAATTGTCCGTGGGTGTGCCCGGTCGTGTGCGATGCAGGGTGATGCCCAGGCGCAGCCACCACGCCGACAGACGCGTCAGTCCCAGGCTGGCCGTGTGGTAGGCAAAGGGCACCCCATTGTCCGTCCGGATCGCCGCCGGCAGCCCGTATTCGCAGAACAGTCGGCGCATGACCTTCTCGGTCTCCGCCATGCTGATCGCCCCCATCGCATGGCACGCCAGCAGACAGCGCGAGTGCGTGTCCGTGACCGTCAATGGGAAGCACTCGCTGCCATCGCCCAGTCGCCACTGACCCTTGAAATCCGCCGCCCATTCCTCGTTCGGAGAGCTCGGCAAGGGCCAGCGCAGCGGCTTCATCGACACCACCGCCACCCGCCGCCGCGGCTTGATCAGACCATGCCGCGCAAACAACTCGCCCACCGTGCTGACCGCCGGCAACTCAAGCTCCGGCCGCTGCGCCGACAGCACCGCCAGCACCTTCTTGGGGCCGTAATGCGGGCGCTCACGCTTCAAGCCCAGCAAGGCTTCTCGCACCAACTCTGGCGTCGCATGCGACTGCGTCCTGCGCGCCCGCGACCGATCCGCCAGCCCGCCCGACCCCTCCGCCTCGTACCGCCGGATCCACTTGCTCGCCGTCTTCCGACTGATGCCGAACCTCCCCGCCAGCTCACTGACCGTGCCCAACCCTTGGCGGTACGCACGGACCAACCGATCCCGTTCTTCCATCGCGGTGACCTCTTGCCACGGCATCGACCATCTCCCGATGTCTCAATGCCGTAAAAATGTCACCCATGTGCCCGGTCTAAAATGTCACCCATGTGCCCGGTTCATACAGACCCGGGACCCGGGACCCGGGACGCGGGACGCGGGACGGGGGATGCGGGACTCCCCAGTTTGCGAAGCGAGTAAGCTTGCCGAAGGCGAGACAGGGACTCTGATCAAGTATCGTGGCCGCGACGGCGGCTGAATCGGTCTCCAGCGAGAAAGTCGCCGAAGGGCATAGTTGGCTCTCTGGCCGAGGCGGCTGACGACGCTGGAGGCCGATTCAGCCCCGTCCCGGAGGGTTGCGGCCAGAATCGTCCGCCGCCTCAAACCGGTCTTTGGCCAGAGAGCCCGGCTTTGCCCTGCGGACCGCGCCTAGCGGCAGACGATTCTGACTCGCAACGCGGCTCACGAGACTTGATCAGAGCTTCCTCAGTTCTGCGCGATCTTCAACTGGACCGAGGGCAGCTTCTCGTTGAGGCGGGCATACAGCTGATCGGTGACGTCGCACCGGCAATTCGGCCGCACATACAGCGTTTCCTGGATATCCAACACGGCGCGTGCACCGAGGCTCTGTTTCAGCTGCGACTTGACCTCGGCGATGGCGGCGTCAACCTCGGCAATCGCGCGCTGGTTGGCATCGGCCAGATGGTCTTCGGCGGATTCGCTGGCGGCGTCCAGTTCGGCGATCTGGCGCGCCAGCTTGAGCTGCTGGTCGCGCGTCGCCGGCCCTTGCGACTTCAGTTCCCGCAGCTCGCGCTGCAGTTGCTGGCGCTTGGGGCGCAGCGTGTCGGCGAGGCGCTTGAGCTCCTTGTCGACGTCGGCGAGCAGTCCGGCCAGCGCAGTCGAGCGCGTGTAGGCGTCGCTCAGATCGACCACCAACACCGCGGGCGTCGCCGCGGCGCTCGACATGACCACCAGCATCAGGAGCAGGCACAGGCTGCGCGTCACGGATCGGTCTCCAGCTTCTGTCCGGCAAACTGCGCCTCCAGGCGCGCTTGCACGGCGGCGGTGATGTCCTTGGCGTTCTTCTGCTGGATCCGCGTGGCGACACTGCGATCAATCACCAGATCCGCGTCCTCGGCCTTGGCGATCTCGGCGATGACGTCCGGCATCACCGTCAGCACCTCGCTGCGACGCAGTTCCACTGCCAGATCGACCTGCGCCCGGCGGTCCTCGTCGGCGCCGGCGCGCAGCGCATCGGCCTGCTTGTCCAGCTCGGCATACAGGGGCATCCCGGTCTCCAGGAAGGTGGCGTCCACCGTCAGGATGACCAGTTCATCGGCCGCCACGGCGGGCTGTGCGTAGAGGCCCGCGAGGCACCAGAGCCCCAGTGCGTAGTGCCGCAGCGCCATCAGAAGCCGTGCTCCATGACTCGGTAATGCGCGTCGTGCATGCCCTGCCGAAGGTAAGTCGCCATTGCCGTCAGATTGCTGTCCTCGACGTATAGGCGCAGTCCACAGGCGCCGGCCTGGCGCGCCTGCGCCTCGATTTCCCGGTACAGCGCCGCAAACACGCCGCTGCGACGCGCATCCGGGCGCACGTAGACGCTCTGGATCCACCAGAAGTCGGCGTTGCGCCAATCGCTCCACTCGTAGGTCACCATCAGACCGCCGACGATCTCGCCCTCGCGCTCGGCCAGCCAGTAGAAGCCGCGGCGCGCATCGGTCAGCACCGCCAGCACGCCGGCATGAACGGTGTCGGGATCGAGCCGCTTGTGCTCTGTTTCCAGCGCCATCGCGAGATTGAACTCGGCGATCACCTGGGCATCGGCAGGAGCAGCGCGGCGTAGCGAGAGCGGGCGGGTCATGGTGTCCACAGGGTCATGTTGCAACGCGGCATTCTAGCCACGCGCCAGCGTCTGCTACGGGCGTTTCGCTGGCAGTGCGCGTGCGGCCAGCGCGCGCGGCGGCGCGCGCCTCTCCGATTGCTGCAATCGACCGCGCCATCCTCTGCGTGCCCTCCACCATGGTTCGCGCTAGGCTTGCCGCCCCGCGTCCCGGAGGCCCGCCGTGCGTCTAGCTGCCACATTGATCTGTGCGTTCGCGCTGTCGCTGCCAGCGAGCGCTGTCGGCGTAGACCCGGAACGGAAAAACGGCGTCAGCGGGGACACGGCCGGCGCCGATCGATTGTTCATCGGACGCATTTATCTGCGGGGTCTGGATACGCGGCCAGTGGTAGCGCTCGCCACCGACGCCGATGGCCGGGTGGTAGCGACTGGCGATGCCCGCAGCGTGCGCATGCGCCTGCAGCAGCGCGGTCGTGCGGTCGAAGAAACCGTGCTCGATGGCACCGTGATTCCGGGTCTGATCGACGCCCATGGCCATCTGCTGGGGCTGGGATTCGCGCTGCTGCAGGCGGATCTGGTCGGCACCCACGATAGCGATGAAGTGCTCGCGCGCTTACGCTCGAAAGCGGCCGATCTGGGGCCGGAGGACTGGCTGCAGGGCCGCGGCTGGGATCAGAATGACTGGCCCGATCAGGCGTTTCCAACCCGTGCAGTGCTCGATCGCATCTATCCCGAGCGGCCGGTGTTTCTGGAGCGCGTCGACGGACATGCGGCCTGGGTGAACTCGGCAGCGCTGCGTTTGGCCGGACTCACTGCGGCAACGCCCGATCCGCAGGGCGGGCGCATCCTGCGCGATGCCGAGGGCGAGCCGACCGGCGTGTTGATCGACAACGCGGTGGAACTGGTGGCCGCGGTGATTCCGCCGCCCACGCGCGCGTTGAAGCGGCGGGCGATGCGGCTGGCGGTTGTCGAAGCCGCGCGTGCCGGCCTGACCGGCGTGCACGATGCCGGCGTCAGCTTGGACGATCTGGCCATCCTGACGGAACTGGCGGACGAGGGCCAGTTGCCGATCCGGGTCTATGCGATGGCCGATGGTGATCGCGCCGCGCTGGCGCGCTTGTGCCGCGACGGCGTCTATGTCCATCCTTCCGGGCGGCTGCAGATGCGTGCGGCAAAGTTCTATGCCGATGGCGCGCTCGGCAGTCGCGGTGCGGCGCTGCTGGCGCCTTATGCCGATGACGCCGGCAATCGCGGACTGATGATCCAGCCGGCGGCGGAACTCGCGGCCAGCATCCGCAAAGCCGCCGACTGTGGCGTGCAGCCCGCGGTGCACGCGATCGGCGATCGCGCCAATCGCGTTGCACTGGATGCCTATGCCAGCCTGAGCCCGGGGCAGCGGGAGGCGCTGCGTCCGCGCATCGAACATGCGCAGGTGGTGGCGCTGGAGGACATTCCGCGCTTCGCCGAGCTTGGCGTGATTGCCTCGATGCAACCCACGCATGCCACCAGCGATATGCCCTGGGCGCAGGCGCGTATCGGCGCCGAGCGCCTGCGCGGCGCCTACGCCTGGCAGCGCTTCCGCGCCGCTGGCGCCGCGATCGCGCTGGGATCGGATTTCCCGGTCGAGCGCGTCGATCCCTTGCTCGGCCTGTACGCGGCGGTGAATCGGCAGGACAGCGTCGGCGAGCCGCCGGGCGGCTGGCTGCCGGAGCAGAAGCTGAGCCTGCCGGAAGCGCTGGATGGATTTAGCCGTGGCGCCGCCTACGCGGCGGGACAGGAAGCGGAACTCGGCACGCTGGAAGTCGGCAAGCGCGCCGACTTCACCGTGCTGTCAATGGACCCGCACAAGGTGCGCGGTCGTGGCCTGCTGGCCCTGAAAGTGCGCTCGACCTGGCTGGACGGGCAGCGCGTCTCCGGGATGTAGTCCGTGCCCGACATCATTTTGTACCAGCCGGAGATTCCACCGAATACCGGCAACGTCATCCGGCTGGCGGCGAACACCGGCTTTGGCCTGCATCTGATCGAGCCGCTGGGCTTTGCGCTGGACGACGCGCGCCTGCGACGCGCCGGTCTCGATTACCACGAGTACGCACGCTTGCGCGTCTGGCCCTCGCTGCCCGACTGCCTGCAGGCGCTGGCGCCGGGGCGCTGTCTGGCGCTCACCACGCGCGGCAGCGGCTCGGTGTACGACTTTGCCTTCCGCGCCGACGATGCGCTGCTGTTCGGCTGCGAGACGCGTGGATTGCCGCCCGAGCTACTGGACAGCATTCCCCCATCCCATCGGCTGCGCCTGCCGATGCAGCCGCACTCGCGCAGTCTGAATCTGTCCAACGCGGTGGCGGTGGTGGCATTCGAGGCCTGGCGGCAACTCGGCTTTGTCGGCGCCGGCTGAGACCGGCTTGCCGCTCGCCAGCGCCTGCACTGCGCGCAGTCAAGTGCTCGTCACCTGGGCGCCCGTATGCTGCGCGGCCCCGGAGTGCTCTCCGTCTGGCTCAGCGGCGCGATGCATCAGACCATCTTCCACACGCCCATCGTTAGAACCGTGCTGCGGGCGGCGTCGCGCCTCTTTCTGCGGCTGAACGGTTGGACCGTAGTCGGCACGCTGCCGGAGAGTGCTCGCAAGAGCGTGCTGATCGCCGCGCCGCATACCAGCAATTGGGATCTGCCGTACACGCTGATGGTGGCCTTTCAGCTGAATCTGCACGTCTACTGGATGGGCAAGCACAGCCTGTTCAAGTGGCCCTTCGGCCCGATCATGCGTTGGCTCGGTGGCATCGCGGTGGATCGCAGCAAGGCCAACAATCTGGTGGCGGCTTCTGCGGCAGCAATCGAGGCGGCCGATGGCCCGGTCCAATTGGTGGTGCCGCCCGAGGGCACGCGCGGCCGCACGCGGCACTGGAAGACCGGCTTCTATCACATCGCGCTGGCCGCCCAGGTGCCGATCGTGCTGGCCTTCATGGACTATCAGCGCAAGCAAAGTGGTCTGGGACCGGTGTTCGTGCCCACTGGCGATGTCGAGGCCGATATGGCGGAGATCAAGCGCTTCTACGCTGGCATCCAGGGCCGCAACGCGCAGCAGTTCGCGACGGACTGAGGCCGCCTGCCAGCGCCCTGGCCGGAGGACTCGGACGGGCTGCGGCTACGCAAGCGCGCGACTGCTGCAGAATGCAGCCTGCAGACAGCGGTAGGAGGGGAGCCGGGCGCGTGGCGGCTGAGCGCAAGTTCCTGCACATCGACATGGATGCCTTCTATGCATCCGTGGAACAGCGCGACGATCCGACCTTGCGCGGCCGCCCGGTGGTCGTAGCCTGGCGCGGGCCGCGTTCGGTGGTCTGCGCCGCGTCCTACGAGGCGCGCCGCTACGGCGTGCGCTCGGCGATGCCGGCGGTACGCGCCGAGCGCCTGTGCCCCGGCGCGGTGTTCGTGCCGCCCGACTTCACGCGCTATCGCCAGGTGTCGCAACAGGTGCGCGAAATCCTGCTCACGCACACGCCGCTGGTGGAGCCGCTCTCGCTCGACGAGGCCTATCTGGATGTCAGCGTCAATCTGCAGGGTTTGCCGAGCGCCACCGCGGTGGCACGGCGCATCCGTGCCGAGATCCGCGAGCGCACCGGGCTCACTGCGTCGGCCGGCGTGGCGCCGGCCAAGTTCCTGGCCAAGATCGCCTCCGACTGGCGCAAGCCCGACGGGCTGTACGTCATTCGACCAGATCAGGTGATCGACTTTCTGACGCCCTTGCCGGTCGGGCGTTTGCATGGCGTGGGCAAGGTCATGGAGGCGCGCCTGAAGGCGCTCGGCATCAGCACCGTCGGCGAGTTGCGGGTGGCGCCGGAGATCGCGGTCGAGGGTCAGTTCGGTCGCTGGGGCCAGCGCTTGCGTGAGCTCGCTCACGGCATCGACCACTCGCGCGTCGAGGCCGAGCGCCCGACGCAATCGGTGTCCGCCGAAGACACCTTCGAGCACGATTTGCCGCTGGCGGAGCTGGAATCCACCGTGCGCCGTTTGGCGCCGCGGGTCTGGCAGGCCGCACAAAGCAGTGGTCGGCAGGCGCGCACGGTGGTGCTGAAGCTGAAGACCGCCGAGTTCAAGACGCTGACGCGCAGTCTGACGCCGCCGTTGCCGCCGCAGTCGGCCGCGGACCTGGCCGATCAGGCCTGGCGCCTCAGCGCGCGCGTTGAGCTGCCGCCGCAGACGCGCTATCGCCTGGTCGGCGTCGGCTTGTCCGGCTTCGTCGATGTGCTGGATGCGGGCTGGCAGGCGGATCTGTTCCCGGAGACCCGGATGCAAGGCTGAGCGCTCCCGGCCTATGCTGTGCCCCCGCGACACACTGGCTGGTGCCTCCCCGCATGCCTGCATTCGAGTTTCAGGCCCTGGACAACGCCGGGCGCACCCACAAGGGCGTCCTTCAGGGCGATACCCCCAAGGCGGTGCGTCAGAGCCTGCGCGATCAGGGGCTGATGCCGCTGGATGTGGTCGAGGTACGCGAGCAGGCACCGCGGCGCGAACTCAAGGACTGGTTCGGGCGCGGCGTCAGTGCCGCGGACCTTGCGGTGATCACGCGCCAATGGGCCACGCTGGTGCGCGCCGGCCTGCCGCTGGACGAGGCGCTGGCGGCGCTGGCGGAGCAAAGCGGCGACGTGCGCGCCCGGCGCATGCTGGTGGCAGTGCGTGCGCGGCTGATGGAAGGACGCACGCTGGCGGACAGCCTGGGTGAGTTCCCGGAGACCTTTCCGGAGCTCTATCGCTCGGCGGTCGCTGCGGGCGAACAGTCGGGCAAGCTCGATCATGTGCTCGAACGCTTGGCCAGATTTCTCGAAGAACGTCGCGAGCTCAGCCAGCGGGTGATCGGCGCCTTGATTTATCCGGCGCTGCTGTCGCTGGTCGCGGGTGCCATTGTGACCGGCCTGCTGGCCTTTGTGGTGCCGCAGGTGGTTGGCGTGTTCGAGCATCTGGATCAGGCGCTGCCCTGGCCCACGCGCGTGCTGCTGGCTTTGAGTTCCTTGGTGCGTGTCGGCGGGCCGTGGCTGCTGCTGGCGGCGCTCGTCGCTGCCATCGGCTTCCGGCTGGCGCTGGCGCGCGCGCCTTTCCGCTCCCGCTGGCATGCCTTGCTGATGCATGTGCCGCTGCTGGGCGCCTTGCTGCGCGCGCAGGACACCGCGCGCTTCGCGCGCACGCTGTCGATCGCAACGGCTGCCTCCGTGCCCTTGCTCGAAGCGCTGCGTCTGGGGGCAGCGACCTTCGGCCTGCTGCCCTTGCGCGAAGCGCTGCAGGCGGCGATCGCGCGGGTGCGCGAGGGCGGCAGCCTGAGCCGGGCGTTGGCCGAAAGCGGCCGTTTTCCGCCCTTGCTGACACGGCTGGTGGCCAGCGGCGAGAAGAGCGGCGAGCTGGAAGCGATGCTCGACCACGCCGCCGAGCTGCAGGAGAAGCAGGTTCAGGGTCGACTGGCGGCCTTCATCG
Organism: Lysobacterales bacterium; assembly: GCA_046346965.1. Taxonomy (GTDB): domain Bacteria; phylum Pseudomonadota; class Gammaproteobacteria; order Xanthomonadales; family SZUA-5; genus JAXMHB01. Next base: position 21,966 of record JAXMHB010000017.1, on the reverse strand, counting down.
CCATCCTGGAGCCGCTGCTGATCGTGTGCATGGGCGGCATGGTGCTGTTCATGGTGCTGGCGATCCTGCTACCGATCTTCCAGCTCAATCAGATCGTGCATTGAGCCGACGCCCTCCCGGCGCCCGGCGCGGATGAATCAAGGGCTGCCGAGCAGCGCCCGCCCGCGTCGCACCAGACGCGTGTCGGGCCCGTAGCGGCTGCTGAGTTCCGCCAACCAAGCCTTTTGATCGGCTGGGACGGCGCCGGACCGCGTCTGCCACTCGCGTTCGATCAGCTGCGCCTCGTCTTCGTAGGCATGCGGAACCTGGTGATCGATAGTGGCACGCAATTGCGCCAGCGCCGCACGAATGCCGGCGCCATCGCCCTGCGCCAGCGCCATCTCGGCGCGCCGCAGCGCCATGCCGCGCTGCACCGAGGGCAGCGTGTGCGTGTCCTTGGCCGCCAGCGATTCGATTTCGGCCCAGTAGGCAGCTGCCTGCGGCTGCAGCGTCGGCGTGCTCGCCACCCGATGGGCGATCAGCAAGGTCAGGATGCGCTCGGTGGCCGGTGCATCCGGATTCAGCGGACGCAGCGCCAGCGCGGCCTCCGCCTCGGCGAGTGCGCCTGTCTGATCGCCGTCGGCCTCAGCGCGGATCAGCGCGCGTGCCTCGTGGATGCGTGCCAGGCCACCGCGGCTCTTGGGCGAATCTGGGCCGAGCAGCGCCTGCGCCAGCGCCAGCTGCTGCTCGGCCTCGCGGTAACGCCCGACCTGAATAAGTTCCTTGGCGTAGTTGATGCGGAACACGTCCACGCCGAGGCCCGTCTGGCGGCCACTGTCGACGTCGCGGATGACGCGCTCGTGCACGGCGATGGCTTCCAGTTTGCGCCCGCTGACGGCGTACACATTGGCGAGCGTCTGCCGCATGTAGTTGATGCTGAGGGAGTCGCTGCCTTCGATGCGCTCGAACAGATCGATGCTCTGCAGCGTATGCGCCAGCGCCTGCGCCTGGTGGCCGAGATAGAACTCGACCAGACCCAGATTGCCGATCAGTTTGGCGGTTTCCCGATGCTCCTCGCCGTAGGTGCGGCGTGCCAGTTCCAGCGCCTCCAGCCCGTAGCGCTGCGCGATCTCATAGCGCCGCGCCGAGAAGCTGCTGACATTCAGATTGTTCAGCGCGGTGGCGAGCAGCCGGCAGGCGTCGGTCTGGCTGGCGCCGGCACACTGGGACCGCAGCGGTGGCAGCGACTGCTCCAGCAGCGCTACACCTTCGTCAGTGCGCCCGCTCTGCGCCAGCGCGGCGCCCAGACTGGTGCGTTGCTGCAAGGCCTCGATGCTGACATCGCTCGGCGCCAGCCGGGCGACCAGCGCCTCCATCTGCTCCAGCGCGCCGGCTTCCCGTCCGCGCTCGCGCAGCATGGCGTCGCCGAACTCGATGCGGCGCAGCTCCAGACTGTCCGCCGGGAAATGGGCCTTTGCAAAAGCCACCGCTTTGGCGCTGATGCGCTTGGCGCCGGGGTAATCGCTCATCGCGTTGTGCATCTGCACCAGGCTGCGATAGAGCTCGACAGCCACCGCCGGCGCCTGCGCCAGTTCCTCGTCAACGCGTTGCTCGGCGCGGCTGACCAGTTCGCGCACGCTCGGCTCCTGCGCCTGCGGCACGCTAGGCACGGCTTCGTCGAACATGTCGATCAGAAAGTCTTGCACCGTTTGCGAGACCTGCAGCGCGGTTTCGGCGCGCGCCCGCGCCTGCTCGGCGTCGGTCGCAAGCTGCGCGGCGCGTTCGGCCTGCATGCGCGCCTCTTGCCCCCAGCGCAGCGCCAGCACCAGCGAGGTCAGCGTGGCCAGCGTCAACAAGGCCGTGAGGATGACGCCACCGCGATGGCGCAGCGCGAATTTGCGCACCAGATACCAGCGCGAGGGCGGATGCGCGCTGACTGGCTGGTGGCGCAAAAAGCGCCGCAAGTCCTCCGCCAGCGCCGCGGCTCCCTGGTAGCGGCGCTGCGGATCCTCCTCCAGACACTTCTGCAGCACGTTGTCGAGATCGCCGCGCAGGAAGTGCGCCAGGCCGCGCTGCGTCAGCGCCAGCGTGGTGCCCTCGTCATCCGGCAACAGCACCGCCTGCGAGGGCTTCAGCTTGCGCAGCGCCGCGCGCTTGCTGCCGATCAGCAGCTCCAGCGCCATCACGCCGAGCGCGTAGACGTCGGTGGCGGTGCTGATCACGCCATCACCGATCTGCTCGGGCGCGGCGTAGTCGGGGGTAAAGCCGGCGACGCCCTCGCGCGTCAATTCGGCGTCGTCGGCCAGCACTTTGGCGACACCGAAATCGAGCAGCTTGACCCGGCCCTCGGCGTTGATCAGCACATTCGATGGCTTGAGGTCGCGATGCACGATCAACTGCGCATGCGCGGTGGCCACCGCATCGCAGACGTCGATCAGCAGCGCCACCCGCGCCGCCGGCGCCAGCGCGCGCTGACGTGCGTACTCGGTGATCGGCAGGCCCTCGACATATTCCATCACCAGATAGGGCTCGCGGAGCTCGGTGACGCCACCATCGATCAGCCGCGCGATGCTGGGGTGTTCCAGGCTGGCCAGCACCTTGCGCTCGCGCTCGAACAGTTTACGGTCCAGGTCCGACAGCAAGGTGCGGTGCAGCAGCTTGATCGCCACGCGCTGCGCGAAGCCGCTGCGCTCGGCCAGATACACGGTGGCCATGCCGCCGTGGCCGACCGGGCGGATCAGCGTGAAGTCGGCGATCCGACGGCGCTCGCCGAGGGCGGGCTTGGGTATGTCGATCGCCGCCAGTCGCTCTTGCGGCGCGATCGCCAGCGGATCCTGCGTGCGCATTTGCGCCCGCAGCAGCCGGCGCACGCGCTCACGCAGAGCCGGGTCCGCGCAGTGCTGTTCCAGCCAGGCCTCCTGCGCCTCGGGCGGCAGCTCACTGGCGGCATCGAACAAGCTACGCAGATTGGCCGGCTGATCCGACATGGCTCAGGAACCCTCGCCCCAATGGGCACGCACATAGGCTTTGGCGAACTCCAGATCGCGCAGGACGGTGCGGCGGCTAAGGCCGAGCACGTCGGCGACGGCCTCGCCGGTCAGACCGCCGAAATAGTGCAGCTCCAGCACCTGCGCGCTGCGCGGATCCTCGGCGGCGAGTTTGCGCAGCGACTCGTCCAGCTCCAGCGTGGCATCGACATGCACCAGCACGGCGTGATCCTGCAGCGCGTCCCAGTCGAGCGCCTGGGTGCCAGCGCCGCGCTTCAGGCGCAGCCGGGCGCGCGCGCGATCGACCAGCAAATGACGCATGGCGCGCGCCGCATAGGCGAAGAAGGCCTGCTGATCGGCAAAGCACAGATCGCTGCGCTCGCTGACGCGCATGTAAAGCTCGTGCACCAGCGCGGTGGTGTTGAGGGTGTCGCTGGGCGCGATCTGCGCCTGCGCCAGCCGGCGCAGATCCTCGTACAGCTGGGCGAACAGCGCGTTGGTCTGCTGGGCTGGCACCGAGGTGTCCACGCGGGAAGTGTCCTCATTCTGCGCCATCGTAGTAGATGCGTTCGCCTTCGAAGGCGCCGATGTCGACATGGGCGCCCTGCAGACGCGCCAAGCCCCAGGCGTCACGCGGATCGGGCGCCGCATAGTTGCCGGGTCCGGCCTCGGCGCGGGCGCTGTCGCTGCCGCCATCGATCAGCGGCGAGCCCGGCAACGGCACGCCCAGCGGGCTCACCTGCGCCGGCAGCGTCAGCGTGCCGAGCGGGATCGACCAGCTCGAGCTCTGCGCGATATCGACCATCAAGTTGTTGCGAAACTGGAAGGCCGAGGCTGGCGCCTGGCCCTCGTGCAGGCGTACTACCCCGGAAATCAGCGAGTTGTCGATGCGGCCGCTGACGTTGGCGCGGAAGGCCAAGGCGTTGTAGGCGCCGAGCAAGGTGTTGTTGATGGCGCGCAGGTCCACCGAGCCGCCATTGGTGCCGCCGGCCGAAATCGCGGCGCCGCCGGCGCCATCGATCGGATCGAGCACGAACAGGTTGTCGCTCAACTGCAGATACACGGTGGATGCGTCGGTGGTGTTCCACTCGATCCCGTTGGCATAACGCCGAGCCGGCAACGCTGCCGCCGGCAGAATCTGGTTGCGTCGGAATGCGAGGTCATAGCGTGAGTTGCCGCTCAGACTGGCGAACAGCGCGCGATGGCCGTTCGCGCCCATCGATTGCGGCTCCGGGGCAAAGCGGTTGTCCTCGATTTGCACATCCAGCCCGGCGTTGCTGCTGCCGAACAGCGCGATCGAGAACGGCGCGGCGGCGTCGCTGCCGATCTGAAAGTGGCTGCGCAGGATGCGCAGGCGCGAGCGCTGCGCGCCGGTCTGCTGCATCTGCACGCCGATCTGGGTCTGCACGGTGCTGGCATTGCCGGTGAAGCTGAGGCCCTCCAGCAACACCTCGCCGGCGCCGGTGCCGTAGAAGCCCACGTACACACTGCTGCCGACAAAGTGCAAGCCACTCAGCGTCAGACTGAAAGGCACGGTACTGTTGATGCTGAAAGCGTGGTTCTCTGTGCCGTTGAACACCGGTTGGTAGCCCGGCGCCGCCAACAGCGAGACCGGTCGCTCGATCACGATGCGGTCGCTGATCGGACCATTGGTGTACAGGCGAATGGTGTCGCCCGCCTGCGCGGCGTTCAGGCACTCCATGAAGCTGAGGTTGCAAGGCGCTGCCCCGGGCCAGTCGCGCACAACGGCCGGCAGCGTCGTCGGCATCCACAGCAGGAAGGTCAGCAGGGCAGTGATCGTGCGCACGGGAGCACCTAGGCGGGACGGTTGCTGGGATCAGCGCTGTCTGGCGCCCGATTGCGACATCTCCCGGTCGAATTGCCAACGGTGTGGCAGTTCTGCGCTGGCAACGGCGGCGGATGGCGCAGCCGCCGACCACACGGCGCTGGTGGAGGCAGTCAGGACGGGAGTGGGCTGCGATGCGTGGTTGGTGGATCTTGGCGCTGGCGATCAGCGCCCCGGCTGCGGCCGATGTGTACACGGTGGGCTCGGGGGCGCAATGCACGCATGCCAACGTGCAGGACGCGATCACCGCCGGCCTGCAAAATGGCAACGGACTCGACGTCATCAACGTGGCGCGCAATCGGACCTACAGCGCGCAGGCGCTGGTGGTGCAGAACGACACCGTGGTGATTCAGGGTGGTTATGCCGATTGCAGCAGCACCAGCGCCGACCCCGCCAACCCGACCGTGTTGTCCGGCGCGGGCGGCAGTGCGGCGGCGGTGGTCCGCGTTCAGGGCAATGGCAACGTGACGCTGCGCAATCTGGTGTTGCGCGACGGCGACAGCGGCAGCGATGGCGGCGGTTTGGCCGTCGTCGATGGCCCACACCTGATCACGCTGCACAATGTGCAATTGCAGAACAACCGCGCCGCCCGCGGCGCCGGTCTCGCCGTCAGCGCGGCGACCGGTACCAGCGTCAGCGTCAGCCTGCAGCTCGACAGCGGCATCTATTCCAACATCGCCAGCAGCGATGGCGGCGGCATCTACTGCCGCAATGCCACGCTGTCGCTGGTCGCCGACCGCGGCATCATCAACAGCAACTCGGCGCGCGACGGCGGCGGCATCTACGCCGATCAATGCACGCTGGATCTGGCCAGCGGCCATCCCTTCGGCGTGCTCTGGAACAATCAGGCGACGCGCAATGGCGGCGGCGTCTATGCCTTCGGGGCCGCCGCCATCACGCGGCTGTACTCCTTTGCGGCCAGCACGCCCACGCGCGTCCAGGCCAATCGGGCCGAAGGCCGCGGCGGCGCCCTCTACAGCCGCGATGGCGCGGATCTGCAGATTCAAAACGTGGAGTTCCTGGCGAACAGCGCCAGTGATGTTGGCGCCATCCTGATTCACGGCAGCGGCAGCACCAGCGGCAACGACCTGAGCCTTGCCAGCAGCGGCCTGATCGCCGGCGCCAGCGCCTGCCCGAGCGGACAGATCTGCAATCGCTTTGTCGACAACCGCAGCCAGGTGGCCGGCGTGACCAACAGCGGCGTCGCCGCGATCGCCCTGCAACTCGACGGCAATAGCGCGGGCCGCGCATTGCTGCGCGGCGTGTTGTTCGACGCCAATCAGGGCGGCAGCGTGGTCCACAGCAACATTGCGACGCCGGCATCCGGACGATTGTTGGACCTGGCCAACGCTGCTTTCGTCGGCAATCAGGTGATCGGCACGCAAAGCGCTCTGGTGGTCGGGCACGCGCTGGTACTCAGCTTCATCAGCATCGCCGGCAACAGCGTGGCCGGCCCCTCGGTGCTGTGGGGGCAGGACAGCATCAGCGTGCTCCAGTATCTGGCGGCCTGGCAGCCCGGCAAGCCCTTGCTGCTGCAGACCGGCGGATCGGTGAGCAGCGCCTTCCTGATCGCCAACGACCTGTCCGGCATTCCCTTCGTCAGCAGCAATCTGACGGCCGATCCAGGCTTTGTCAGCGCCAGCGATCTGCATCTGCGTCGCGATGCTCTGGCCCTCGACTACGCCAGCAGCACGTCGGTCCTGGTGCCGGATCTGGCCGTGGACATCGAGCAGCGCCCACGCCCGGTCGACGATCCGCTGGTCGCCAACGCCTATGGAGCGATCGATGTCGGCGCCTTTGAAGCCAGTGCCGACGGCCTGCTGCAGAGCGGCTTCGAGCACTGAGTCCACCCCGCGGGCAGCTGCCCGCCCCACGAGGAAACACGCGATGAAATCGTCTTGCCTATGGGCGCTGCTGTGCGCTGCGCTGGCGCCACCCGCGATTGCCGATACCACCTTCAAGGTAGGCCTCGGCGCCGGATGCACGCATTCGACCATTCAATCGGCGCTGGATGCCGCCGCCAATGATGGCAATCAGCCCTCGCTGATCCTGCTGACGCGCAGTCTGAGCTATACCAATCAGGCACTGCGGATCAATGATCCGGAGAGCGTGGAGCTCCGCGGTGGCTTTGAGCGCTGCAGTGATGCGGAAGCCAGCGGCGGCTACACGCGCATCGACGGCGCTGGCGGCACCGCCCAGAGCGTGATCGCGGTGGTCGGCAGCTATCGCTCGCGGGTGCGTCTGGCCGCCCTCGAGATCACCGGCGGCGATGCCGAGAATCACGAGTACGGCGGCGGCGTGTACGCGCGCCACGGCGGCATTCTGGCGATCGTCGCCAGCAGCATCCACGGCAATCGCGCCGGCTACGGCGGCGGCGTGGCCATCGACGGCAACGGGACGGTCCTGCAACTGGGCGACGACGTGCTGATCTACAGCAACAGCGCCTACAGCGAGGGCGGCGGTGGCTACTGCCGTCAGGGCGCGGTGCAGCTGCGCGCGCAGGGCAGCGGCTTTCTCGACAACAACGCCCTCGGCGAAGGCGGCGGTTTGCGGCTGAATCAGTGCGATGCGGACCTGGCCGGCAACGGTCCCTTGAACGCCGGCGTGCTGTATGGCAACACCGCCTACCACGGCGCCGGACTGAGCGTTAGCAACGCCAAGGTACGTATCTACAGCTTGTGGGCGCAGACGCCGAACCGCATCGCCTACAACCGCGCAACCAGCAATGGCGGCGGTCTGTTGCTGCGCAACGCCGCCAGCGTGACCTTGTGGGACACGCTGATCGAGGGCAACAGCGCGAACCGCGGCGCGGCCGGTTATGCCTACAACGACACCGTAGCCGATCCGCGTATCCGCCTGCGCAGCGCACGCAACCGCGATGCCGGCACGCCGGCGGCCGCCGTGCCCTGCGTCAGCGGCACCCAGTGCAATCGAGTGACCGGCAATATCGCCCGCGCCAGTGGCACCGGTCCGGGCGAGGGCGCCGCTTTCTATTTCGACTGGAGCTCGCCGACCGGATGCAATTTCCCGTTCAGCTGCTTCTGGCCCGAGGGCTTTGTGGCCGAGGCCGATCTGCTCGACGCCCAGCTCGACCGCAACAGCGGCAACTCATTGATTTATTTCCGTCAGCACTACGATCACTACGCCATCGCGCAGTCGCTGATCGTCGCCAACAGCGTGACCGACGCGCTGATCAAGACCGGTGACGACGACACCGTGTGGATCAGCCAGACCACGATCAGCGGCAACACCGTGAGCGGCCCGCTGGTGCGCTCGCCGCACCTTGATCTGCGCTGCGCCATCGTCAATCAGACGGGCGTCATTCACCAGGGCAGCGGCACCCGCAACGCGCAGTTTGTGCTGGTCCCGAACACCACACAGCTGCCCAGCAGTACTTCGGTGTTCCAGGGTGTGCCGCGCTTCATCGGTCCGGCCAGCGACAACTACCGGCTGTACGCGGGCGGTGAGCGCTTCGATCCGATCCCGTCCATCGGCATCGACATTGCCAGCGCCTGCGGACCGTTTCAGCAAGTTGGCGACTTGGATGGCCTGAGCCGACCCGTCGACATCCAGGCTGCAGCGAACCAGTTCGGCACCATCGACCTCGGTCCCTACGAGGCCCGGCCGACGCTGATTTCGTTCTAGGAAACATCTGCTTACAGCTGGCACAGCTGCAGAGAAACAGGCTTCGCCGGCTCGGTCTACGCTGCCTGGACCAAGACAGGGAGCGGGGATTCCATGGGCATCTGGCGCGTGCTGGGCGTGTGTGGGCTGATGTGGCCAGGCTTGGCCTTGGCCTTTGCCGAGGATCTGTGTTGGCAGAGCAATGGCAGCGGCGTGGTGGCCTGCACGCCGCTGCCGGCGGAATGCGAGCCGGTGGGGAGCAGCAGCCAGGCCTGCGAGACGCGTGCCATGGCGCTGGTGGCGGCTACGGCGGGCTATGCCCATGCCCGCAGCATCGTGCACACCGATGCGGTTTATTTCATGGCGCAACGGGTCGGGTTCACGGCGGACGATGCTTACTGGATAGCGGCGTATGACGAGGCGGTCGATCTCGGCGCCTACGAGCCGGTGGACCGCAGCGGTATGCCCATCGGTGGCGGGCAGCTCGCCACGGCGGTGATCGATGGTTTCAAGCGCAGCAATCTGGCTGATGGCGGCGTGTACTTTCACTTCATCTCGCCGCGTGATGACGGTATCGGTCCGCCGGCGCCGGTCGATGGCCTGCATCCGAACCTGAGCGATGCCGAGACCGAAGGTTTTCTGGTGCATCTGCGCGCCTGGGCCCTGGCAGGCAGCGGCAACGCGCGTCCGGCCTGCACCGATGGGCTGAGCATCTACACCGGGAGCGATTACGCGCTCGGTCAGAGCTGCTTCGAGCGCGCCTTGGGGCAGCCGGCGAGCATCGATGGCGTGATCTCGGTGTTCGGACCGACGGCCGTCAACTACACCAGTCAGACCGGCTCTCAGGTGGTCGTCAGTGCGAATCAACCCAACGGGCCCGTGCGTGCCGAGAACTTCGACAGCGTGGTCGGCGGTGATGCGCGGCGCGCTGCCAATGCCCGGCTGGGCATCTATCTGCACGCGCTCGGCGATCGCATCTCGCACCACGTGTGCACCGATCGCAGTCCGCTGCAGGGACCGCAAGGGGTGCAACGCGGCTTTGGCGTCGACATGAGCAATCCCGACTGCACCCAGGGACCGCATGCTCTGCGCCACCTGTGGGAAGTGGGCGTCGATCAGGATCTGCTCGATCCCGAGCACCGCACGCTGGAACCGAATCTGTCCAAGGTTTACGACGAGTTGGTGGCCTTCGCCGACGCCCGCGGCCTGTTGCGTACGGGCGCCGCCGCTGACCGCGACGCCAGCGTGAGCGCGCTGCGCGTGCTGCTGGAACGGCGCGATGGCGCTGCGCGGCTCGATGGCCTGCTGCGTCTGGGCTGCAGCTACGGCTATCCGGCCTTCCCCGGAACCGGCGATTGCCTGTACTGGAGTGGTTTCGAGTAAGCGCGCTGCCACCGAGACCGCTGCGCCGCGGCGCGTCTCGCGGGCGGGAATGCTCGGAACGGCGCATCGGGCGTGCGCTCTGGCAGATTCGATCGAATCGCGCCGCCGGGTCGCAGATATGCTGCAGCGCTTTCACGGCCGAGCCCCACGCATGTCCAACGCAACGCCGCCGCAGCTGGCCATCCCCTTGCTGAGCCTGGGCCAGGGACTGCTGCTGACCGGTAGCGCGATGCTGGTCAGCGTCAACGGGCTGGCCGGTCTGCTGCTCGCGCCCGATCCACACTGGGCGACCCTGCCGGTGACCAGTTTCGTGCTCGGGGGTGCGTTGTCTACGCTGCCGATCTCGCTGCTGATGCAACGCCAGGGGCGCCCAACCGGCTTTGCCGTCGGTTGTCTGGCGGCGATCTGCGGGGCGCTGCTGGCGGCCGTGGCGATCGCCACGGGCTCGTTTGCGCTGCTGTGCCTGGGCACCTTCGTGTTCGGCATCTACAACGCCTCGGGACAGTACCTGCGCTTTGCCGCGGCCGATCTGTGCCGACCGGGTCAGCAGGCGCGCGCGATGTCCTGGGTGCTGGCGGGCGGCATGCTCGGCGCCTTTCTGGGGCCCGCCCTGAGCCGGCTCACGCTGGACCTGGTCGGCACCCATTTTCTCGGCACCTATCTCGGGCTGATAGGCGTTGCGCTGCTGGTGTACGCGGTTACCCGCGTCCTGCGCTTCCCGCCGATGGCGAGGCCCGCTGCGCAGGCCGGTCGGGCGCGCCTGCGCGATCTGCTGCGACGGCCTGACTACGTGCTGGCGGTGGCGGCGTCCGCGGGTGCGTGGTCGACGATGAATCTGCTGATGACCGCGAGCCCGCTGGCCATGCAGGCCTGCGGCTACCCGTTCGCCGATGCGGCCTTCGCGCTGCAATGGCATATGGTCGGGATGTATGCGCCGATGCTGGTCAGCGGCCTGTTGATCGAGCGTATCGGCATCCGGCCGGCGATGGTGCTTGGCATCCTCGGGATCAGTGGCTGCGCGGGGATCGCGCTGGCCGGGCACAGCGTCAGCCATTTCGTGATCGCGCTGGCGCTGCTGGGTATAGGTTGGTCTTTGTTGTTCAGTGCAGGCAACGCGCTGCTGACGCGCCAGTACCAGGCGCACGAGAAGGGGCTGGCGCAGGGCGTGCACGATGCGCTGATGTTCACCTCCATGGTGGCCTCGTCACTGCTGGCCGGGCGTGCGGTGACGCTGACCGGCTGGATCCAGATGCAGCAACTGGCGCTGCTGGTGATGGCCGGGTTGCTGCTGTGGGTGTCGCTGCGCAGCGTGTGGGCGCGCGCAGCGGCCTAGCCTCACTCGGCGCGCAGGCTCAGCATCGGGTCGATGCGCATGGCGCGATGGGCGGGCCACCAGCTGGCGAGGGCAGCAATCGCCAGCAGTAGCAGCGGCACGCCCAGATAGAGCGCCAGACTGAAGCCATCGATGCCCTCCAGCAGCGCGGCCAGCAGTCGGCCGGCGCCAAGCGCCAGCAGCAGACCGGCGCCGATGCCGATCAACACCAGCCGCAACCCGCGCCGCAGCTCGGCGCGTGCCAGCGTCCGCGGCGGCGCACCGATCGCCATGCGCAGACTGATCTCGCGAGTGCGCTGGGTGACGTGCCAGGCGACCACGCCGTAGATGCCGATCGCCGCCAGCAGCAGCGCCAGCAGCGCGAAGCAGCCCAGCAACACGGTGTTGAAGCGCACCTGTCCCAGCGTCTGATAGACCACTTGATCCATGCTGGTCAGGCCATCGGCAGGCTGATCGCGGTCCAGCGACCACAACGCCTCGCGGGTGGCGCTGGCCAGCGTCATCGGCTCGACTTCGGTGCGCATCACAAGGTGCATGCTGTTGCGAAACATGGTCGCATCCCAGCTCTGCGCCACCGGCATGTACACCGCAGGTGGCGGATCGGCGGTCAGCCCGAAATGGCGCACATCCTTGACCACGCCGACCACCTCGCTCCACCAGAACTGGTCGACGCCTGCCGGCAGCAGCCCGGGGCGCATCAGATTGTCGGGCAAGCCCACCAGCACGCGCTTGCCGAGCGGACTGGCGTCCTTGGAGAACAGGCGGGCCGCACTCTCGTTGATCACGATCACCGGCGCCGAGCCGCGGCGGTCGCGCTCATCCAGCGCACGGCCCTGCACCAGTTGCAGTCCCAGCGTGCCGATCACATCACCCAGCGTCAGGTGCATCTGCACGATCGGCAACTCGTCCAGGCTGTTGAAGCTCTGCCCTTCGGCCACCAGCGGGATACCGGAGCCCCACATCATCGGCAGATTGAAGCTGGCCGCCGCCTGGCTGACGCCGGGCAGCGCGGAGGCTTTGGCGACCAGCTGCTCGTAGAACTGCGTGGAAGCCGTGCCCGAGGGGTAGCGGGTCTCGCTGAGCGCGACCGGCAGCACCAGCAGATGGTCAGTGGCGAAGCCGGGTTCGCGCTGCTGCATCTGTTGCAGTCCCTGCACCAGCAGGCCAGCGCAGATCAGCAGGGTCAGTGCCAGCGCCACCTCGGCCACCACCATGGCGCCGCGCAGGCCTTGTTGGCGCGGCGTGCCGCCGGCGCCGCTCTTGCGCAGCGCCTCCGGGTTGAGCTTCATCGAGCGACTGAAGCCGACCAGCATGCCGAAGGCCAGGGTACTGGCGAAGGCCAGCAGCAGCGCGAATCCGAGCACCGGCCCGTTGATCTCGATGCGCGACTCCGAGGGCACGATATTGGCCGGCAGGATGCCGAGCAGCGCTTGCAGACCGCCGTAGGCAAACAGCAGACCCGCCAAGGTGCCGAGCAGCGCAAGCGGCAGATTCTCGATCAGCAGCGAGCGCAACAGGCGCCGTGGCGTGATGCCGAGTGCCAGCCGCACGCTGTAGTCGCGCTCACGCGCCGCTGCGCGGTTCAGCAGCAGATTGGCGACGTTGACGCAGGCGATCAGCAACACGCACACCACCGCCAGCAGCAGCACGGTCAAGGTCGCCCGCAGATTGCCGCCGACGGTGTCGCTGAGGCGCGTCACCTCCGCCGCGGTGCCCTGGTTGGTATCCGGAAAAGCCTGCGCCAGCCGCTGCGAGATCTGCTTCAGTTCCTCGCTGGCGCTGTCCGGCGTGGCGCCTGGGGCGAGCCGCCCGACCACCCAGAAGTCATTGCGGATGACGCGGCCGCGCAGCAGATCGGAGTCGGCATCGAGGCCGGCCGGCACCCACAGATCGCCGGCCCAGAACTTGAACGCCGGCGGCATCACGCCGATCACCGTGTAAGCCTTCTGATTCAACAGGATGCTGCGTCCCAGTACGTCCGGCGCAGCGCCGAACTGACGCTGCCATAGCCCATGGCTGAGCACCGCGACCGGCGCCGCGCCGGGCCGATCCTCGGCCGCCGTGTAGGTGCGCCCCAGCGCCGGGGCCGTGCGCAACATCGGCCACAGATCCGCCGTCCCCATCGCCACGCGCACATTGGCGGGCTCCTGCGCGCCAGACAGACTCATCGCCGCGCTGTTCATCCAGGTCAGCTCGGAGAACTGCTCCGCCTGCGCACGCCATTCCAGGAAGTCCGGGTAGGCCACCGGAATAGTGCCCTCGCGGCCCTCACGGGTCTGACCGATGAACACCAGCCCATCGGCCTGCGGATAGGGCAGGGGATTGAGCAGCACCGCATTGATGACCGTGTAGACGGCGATGTTGGCGCCGATGCCGAGGCCCAGCGTCAGGATGGCGATCAGCGCAAACGCCGGCTGGGCCAGCAATTGCCGCAAGGCAAGGCGTAGATCGTTCATCGGCGGCGCTCCAATGCATTTGGACAGCGCTCTAGCAAGGCTTGTGCCCAAGATCAGGTCCGCGCCCGTCTCTGGCGCGACGCGGCCGGCTTGCCGCGGCTGGTTTCGAAATCGGGCAGCTCTGTCCGTTGCCGAACAGCCTGCGAGCGCCCGCCCGGCTATGCTCCAGGCTCAGAGCGGCACAGGGCGTGCCGCGACCGGACCGGAGGCAGCCATGAAGTGGGAGCGCGCGCGGCAGAGTTCCAATATCGAGGACCGGCGCGGCCGCGCTGGCGTGCGCGCCGGCGGCCTGGGACTGGGCAGCCTGGCGATCGCGCTGATCGTGGGCTGGTTCATGGGCGTCAGTCCGGTGGAAGTGCTGAACATGCTGGCGGGTCAGCAAGGTCAGACCACCACCAGTGCATCGGCGCCGAGTACACCAGAGGAGGAAGCGGCACGCGCCAACGATCCGCGCCGGCAGTTCGTCGCCGCCATCCTGGGCGACACCGAGGATGTCTGGAGCGCGGTGTTTCAGGCGAGCGGACAGACGTATCCGAATCCCACGCTGGTGTTGTTTGAGGGCGCAGTCGATTCCGCCTGCGGCCAGGCCAGTTCCGCCGTCGGCCCGTTCTACTGCCCGGCCGATCAGCAGGTTTACATCGATCTCGCATTCTTCGACGAGATGCAGCGCCGACTCGGCGGTGGCGGCGATTTTGCCGAGGCCTATGTGATTGCTCATGAGGTCGGTCACCACCTGCAAACGCTCACCGGCGTGTCGCGCCGGGTGAACGAAGCGCGCCGGCGCGGCGAAAACGTCGAGGGCGACAACGGCATGCTGGTGCGCCAGGAACTGCAGGCAGATTGCTACGCCGGCGTCTGGGCCCACCATGCGCAGGCGCGCCATCAGTGGCTGGAAGCCGGTGATATCGAGGAAGCGCTCAACACCGCGAGTGCGATCGGCGATGACCGCCTGCAGAAGCAGTCGCGCGGTCAGGTGGTGCCGGATGCCTTCACCCACGGCACCAGTGCACAGCGCGTGCGCTGGTTCACGACGGGTTTCCAGAGCGGCCAGTTGCAGGCCTGCGACACCTTCGCGGCGGCGCGGCTGTAGGCGCAGGCCGCGCGCAGCCAACGCCGGCGGACCGGGTGGCCCGCCGACGCATCAGGGCTTACAGCCCGAGTGCCTTTTCGGCCGGCACGTACTCGAAGCCGAAGCCCTCGGCCACCGGCTGGTAAGTGACCTTGCCGGCATGCACGTTCAAGCCGCGCAGCAGGTGGATGTTCTCGGCCATCGCGCGCTTGGCGCCCTTGTTCGCCAGTTCCAGAATGAAGGGCAGTGTGGCGTTGTTGAGCGCAAAGGTCGAAGTGCGCGGCACCGCGCCCGGCATATTCGCCACGCAGTAGTGCACCACCTCGTCGACGATGTAGGTCGGATCGGCATGGGTGGTGGCGTGGGCAGTCTCGAAGCAGCCGCCCTGGTCGATGGCGACGTCGACCACCGCCGCGCCCGGCTTCATGCGCTTGACCATGTCCGCGCTGACCAGCTTCGGCGCCGCGGCGCCCGGAATCAGCACGCCACCGATGACCAGATCGGCGCTCAGCACGTGGCGTTCCACCGCGTCGGCGCTGGAGAACACGGTTTCGATGCGGGTGCCGAACTGCGCCACCAGACGACGCAGCACATCGACATTGCGATCCAGAATCACCACCTGCGCGCCGAGGCCCACCGCCATCAGCGCGGCATTGGCGCCGACCACGCCGCCGCCCAGGATCACCACCTTGGCCGGTTCCACGCCGGGCACGCCGCCGAGCAGCATGCCGCGACCGCCGTTGGCCTTCTGCAGCGCGGTCGCGCCGGCCTGGATCGACATGCGGCCGGCGACTTCCGACATCGGCGCCAGCAGCGGCAGACCACCGTTGTTCGCGGTCACCGTCTCGTAGGCGATGCAGGTGGCGCCGGACTTGATCAGGTCCTCGGTCTGCGGCAGATCGGGCGCCAGATGCAGATAAGTGAACAGCACCTGGCCCGCGCGCAGACGCGCACGCTCGACCGCCTGCGGTTCCTTGACCTTGACGATCATCTCGGCCTGGGCAAACACCTCTTCGGCGCTGCCGAGCACGCTGGCGCCGGCGGCGACGTAATCGGCGTCGGAGCAGCCGATGCCGCTGCCCGCCTGCGTCTGCACGACCACCTGATGGCCGTGCTGGACCAGTTCGCGCACCGAGGCCGGCACCATGCCGACGCGGTACTCGTGGTTTTTGATTTCCTTGGGAACGCCGATCAACATGGTTGCCTGCCTCATCGTTGGGGTGGCCTGTCATGCTGCGCCGCAGCAGCGCAATCGGCTGCTGATCTGGGCCCGGACAGGATCGGCGGGCAGTCTATGGTTCCGTTGGTGGAGTTTTTCGCTGTAGATTTCCGGGCAGCAGCAGATTCTGCTGCGCGCGCGGCCGGGCGGAGCACGAAATTCCATGCGTCAGCAGAAAGTCCAAAAGAATCAATTGGATAGAATCGATCGGCGGATTCTGCGCGAACTTCAGCAGGACGGCCGACTGGCCAATGTGGAACTGGCGCGGCGCGTCGGTCTGTCGCCCACGCCCTGCTTGGAGCGCGTCAAGAAGCTGGAGGACGACGGCTACATCACCGGCTACCACGCGCGCCTGAATCCGGCGCGGCTGGGCGCCGATCTGCTCGTGTTCGTGGAGATTCGGCTGGTGCGCACCTCCAAGGACGTGTTCCAGGCCTTCAAGCAGGCGGTGGTCGAATTGCCCCAGGTGCTCGAATGTCATCTGGTGTCCGGTGATTTCGACTACCTGATCAAGGCGCGCGTCGCCGACATGGGCGCCTATCGACGCCTGCTCGGCGAGACCCTGCTGACCTTGCCGCATGTCTCCGGTTCGCGCAGCTATGCGGTGATGGAGGAGGTCAAGGAGACGCTGGCGCTGGCGGTGCCGGAGTGATCTCGGCTGCAGCCGCGGTCTGTTCGAGCGCCGATAGCGAGACATACTCGAAGCGCAGTTCGACGTGCTGCGGCGCTGCAGCCTGCGTGCAATCGAGGGTCATGGACGCCTGCTCTATGGGGTCGGCCTGCGGTTGCGCTGCGGACCGGGCGCCGGCGAGCGCACCGATCAGGGCACCCAGCACCGAGGCATAGAGCAGGCAGCGGCCGGTTTGTAGGGAGCTCATGGTCATCTCTCGCGCCTGCGACACCTGGCCGCATTCACGACCAAGGGACTTCAGACTACGGTACGTCACTCCTGCTCTGAGCGGATGCAACCATGATTGCCGCAGGCGTTTTCGTCGGTGTGCTGTTGCTGCTGTGGGCCGGCACGATGTGGGCCTTGCATTGGGGATTCAAACGCCAGGCGCAACACGATCGCGCCCGTGGCTTGGACCCAACGCCCGCTCCGCGCGTGGACGCGGACCACGCGCAGTTCTGGCAGGCCAGATCTGGCGTCGTTTCCGGCAGCGTGACGGCGCGCGGCTCGCGCTGACGCCTGGCTGCGACACTGGGTCGCATCCCGGCTACGCCGGCATTGGCCTACTGTCGCCGGCCTTTGGAAATGGACCCAGACCATGCGCAAACGCCTTCTTGCTTCGGCACCCTGGCTGTTACTGGCAGGTGGTGCATCCGCGTGCGACCTGTGCGCCGTGTACAGCGCGCAACTGGCGCATGCCCAGGGCGCCAGTGGCTGGTACGCCGGCCTCAGCGAGCAATACAGCCGCTATGACCAGCTGCGCAGCGGTGGCGATCGTATCGACGAGGACGGTGGCCAGTATCTGAGGAGTTCCATCACGCAGCTGTTTCTGGGCTACGGGCTCAGCGAGCAGTGGTCGCTGCAGCTGAACGCACCGCTGATCCATCGCAGCTACCTGCGCCTGGAACACGACGGCATGGCCGATCGCGGCAGCGACTCCGGCATGGGCGATGTCAGCGTGTTGGCGCAGTACCTGGCGGTCCAGCGCATGCGCGACGATGCTGCGTTCAGCTGGAGGCTGCTGGCAGGCATCAAGCTGGCGACCGGCGACAGCGATCGCTTGGCCGAGGAACTGGACGAGGACCACCACGGCGGCCTGAAGCATGACGACGGCATCCCGGTTGGCGTGCACGGGCACGATCTCGCGCTCGGTTCCGGGTCGACCGACCTGCTGCTGGGCAGCACGCTGAACGGCCGTCAGGGGCGTTGGCTCTATGGCGCCGAGCTGCAATACGCGTGGCGCACGGAAGGCGACTACGATTACCGGATGGGCAACGATCTGCAGTGGGCCGTGTCCGTCGGCCGCTATCTGCGGCTGGATGACGACCGCAGCCAGTCTCTGCAGCTGCGCCTGTCAGGTGAACACAAGCGCTTTGACGAGTTGGGCGGGGAGCGACTGGGCGACACGCGCCAGCGTACCCTGGCGCTGGGACCGCAGTGGGCGGGCACCTGGGGCGCGCGTCAGGCGCTCGAAGTGGGCTTCGAACTGCCTTTGGATCAGCAGGTCAGCGAGGTTCAGATTACCCAGGGTTGGCGTGTGCGGGCGGCTTGGACCACACGCTTCTGAGCGCCAGAGCAGGGATGCCAGGACCGTCAAGCGCCGCGGCGACAATCAGGCGAAGAAGGACGCGCATACTCGATCCGCAAACCGCAGCGGCGACAGCGCCAGGCACGCGCTGCGGTGCTGGTCCCCCGTTCTCTGACCTTGCTTTTGGCTCCACGCACTCATGTTTGGCAAGCGTTTTCCCTTGTTGATCCAGCCTGGCTTTCTGCGCACCCTGGCAACGCTGCGCTGGTGGGCCGCAGCGGGTCAGGCGGCCACCATCCTGGCTACCCTGGAGTGGCTGCAGATCCCGCTGCCGGCGGCGCCGCTATGGGGCGGCGTGACCGCGCTCTTGGCCTTCAATCTGGCCCTGTGGGTCTATCCCGTACGCGATCCGGTTGCGCCGATGGTGGCAGTCGCGCACCTGGGCTTCGACATCGCGCAGCTGACCTTTGTGATTGCCCACAGCGGCGGCGCGATGAATCCCTTCGTCTCGCTGTTTCTGGTGCCGATTGCGCTGGCGACGCTGGTGCTGCCGGTGCGCCACATCCTCGGGGTGGCAGCGCTCGCCACGCTCGGTTACGCGCTGGCAGCGACGCTGGGCCCGGCGCTGCCGCATATCCACGGCATCGCCGGCACCTTTGATCTGCATCTGTGGGGCATGGCGGTCAACTTCGTGTTGAGCGCCATCGTCTTCGTGGCCGTCCTGACGCGCCTGGCGGCCACTCGCGACGCGCGCGAACGCGAACTGGCGCGGCTGCGCGAGCAGAGTGCCCGCGACGAGGGCATCCTCGGTCTGGCGACGCATGCGGCGGCGATGGCGCACGCCTTGAACACGCCGCTCGGCACACTGACCCTGATCCTCGACGATCTGCTGTTGGACTGCGCGGGGCAGGCTACGCTGCAGACCGAAGTCGAGCGCGCCCGTGCGGTGGTGGCGGTCTGTCGCGATCAAGTGCGCAAGCTGGTGCACGATGCGCATCCGGACGCGCAGGCGGTGCAGCCGCTGGCGGACTATCTAAGCACCGTGGTGGCCCGCTGGGAGCTGTTGCGCCCGGCGATCACGCTGCAGAAGTCCATCGACCTGCCAAGCATGCCTGTCCGCGCCGATCCGGCGCTGGCGCACCTGCTGCAAGCGCTGCTGGACAATGCCGCCGACGCCGGGCTGGCGCGCGCGCAGACCAAGGTGCAGCTGGCCCTGAGGGTCGACGCGGACCGCCTGGTCGGCGAGATCGTCGATCACGGCGGTCCGGCGCTGGCGCAGCGGCCACTCGCCGGCACGCTGTACGCCTCCACCAAGGCCGATGGCATGGGCGTGGGACTGGCCCTGTCGCATGCCACGGTGGAACGCCTGGGCGGCGAGCTCACGCTGCAGCCGGGCGCCGATGGCGCAGTGACACGCTTTACCCTGCCAGTGCGGCGGCTGACGGCGGGCTAGTGTGCTCTTGCGCCTTGCCCCAATCCGTCGACCACACAATGCTCCCGAGTCCCGAGTCCCGAGTCCCGAGTCCCGAGTCCCGAGTCCCGAGTCCCGAGTCCCGAACAGTCCCAGTCCCGAGTCGCGCCCATGCACATCCTGATCGTCGACGATGACGCCGTGTACGCCGATCAATTGGCGCGCTCCTTGGGGCGGCGTGGTCATGCCACCACGGTGTGTGCGGACGCCGAGTCGGCGTTGGCCGCCGCGCAGGCGCAGCCGCCCGATGCAGCCTTGCTCGATCTGCGGCTGGCCGACGATTCCGGCTTGCGTCTGATCGAGCCACTGCGCGCCCTCGCGCCCGAGATGGTGATCGTGCTGCTGACCGGCTACGCCAGCGTCGCCACGGCGGTCGATGCGATCAAGCGCGGCGCCGACGACTATCTGCCCAAACCCGCCAGTCTGGACGCCATCCTGCGCGCGCTCGACGGCGATGGCGCCGAGCCGATGGAGGACGCGCCGACGACGATGACGCCGCTCAAGCGCCTGGAGTGGGAGCACATCCAGCAGGCGCTGGCGACCACCGGCGGCAATATCTCGGCCGCCGCGCGCTTGCTCGGCATGCATCGACGCTCCCTGCAACGCAAGCTCGGCAAGCGCCCAGTGGCAGAGCGCTGACGCGGTTGGGAACCACTTGCCAAGGGTGGGTGCGTAGTAGCGAAAGCGGGGCGGGGGTCAAGGGGCGGGGGACCAGCACCTGCCGCGCTTCCGAGCCCTGTCGCAGGTACCTGTTTGCCGCCCGAGCAAGCGCGCCAGGGGCGAGACAGGGACTCTAGCCAAACATGGATGCGTCGGGACCCGGGACCCGCGACACCGCAACGCAGGCGCCGCAATGCCGGCCCCCCGCCCCCTTCCCCCCGCCCCGCTCTTCTCCCCAAGCCCCAAGCCCTCAGGCCGGCGCGCGCTTGCCCCACAGCTTCTTGCCCACGGTCAGCAGCAGCAGCACCAGCGCGCCGGCGATGACGCCGACCAGGGCTTCGAGCAGGATGCCGAGGGTGCTGCCGAGCACGGACACGCTGACGGCGCCGAGCTGCTCGCTGGCGTGGGCGATGCCGTGGTGCAGCGGGCCGATGCCATGCGCCAGGATGCTGCCGCCGACCATGAACATGGCGGCGGTGCCGAGGACCGACAGCGTCTTCATCAGCAGCGGCGCGGCGCGCAGGATCCATTCGCCGATGCGCCGCCGAATGCCCGCGCCGCGTTTGACCAGCCAGTAGCCCAGATCGTCCAGCTTGACGATGCCGGCGACCAGTCCGTAGACGCCGACCGTCATCACGATGGCAATCACGCTGAGCACCATCAGCTTCTTGGCAAACACCTCGTCGGCCACCGTGCCCAGCGTGATCACGATGATCTCGGCCGACAGGATGAAATCGGTGCGGATGGCGCCGCGGATCTTGTCCTTCTCGAAGGCGACCAGATCGAGCGCGGGATTGGCCATGGCCGCCAGTTGTTCGCGGTGGTGCTCGGCATCCTCGGCGGCGCTGTGCAAATACTTGTGTGCCAGCTTTTCGAAGCCCTCGAAGCACAGGAACAGGCCGCCGATCATCAGCAGCGGCAAGATCGCCCAGGGCGCGACCACGCTGATCAGCAGCGCCGCCGGTACCAGAATCAGCTTGTTGATGAAGGAACCCTTGGCCACCGCCCAGACCACCGGCACCTCGCGTTCGGCGGCCACGCCGGCCACCTGCTGGGCATTCAGCGCCAGATCGTCACCGAGCACGCCGGCGGTCTTCTGCGCGGCGACCTTGCTCATCACCATGACGTCGTCGAGCAGGGTGGCGATGTCGTCAATCAGCGCAAGCAGACTGGAGGCCATGGGCAGGTTTCCGGTGGACAGCTGCGCAGCATAACCAAGGCTGCGGTCGCGGCGTCCAGCGACACTATTTGCAGCGCTCCAACGTCACCACCGTCAGATCGTCGTGCTGACGCGCCTCGCCGGCATGCTGGTTGATCGTCCACTGCAGCCGGCGTGCAGCGTCGGTGGCGCCAGCGCTCTCGGCCAGCACCTGAATCACGCGCGCGGTGCCGAGTTCCTCGCCGGCCAGATTGCGCGCCTCGTCGACGCCGTCGGTGGTCACCATCAGCACTTCGCGCGCTGCCAGCGTGTGCTTGAGCACGCCGAACTCCGGGTTGTCGTCCGGACCGAGCGCAATGCCGCTGTCGATCTCCAGCGCGACCACGCTGCCATCGGCGCGCTTGAGCAGCCCGGGCGGATGGCCGGCGCAGGCGATCTCGATCTGGTGCGTGCGGGTGTCCAGCATCACCGCCATCGCGGTGACGAACAATCCGGGCTCGACCACCGCGTGCAGGCTGCGATTGAGCCGGCGCAGGATCGACTCGGGATTGCCGCAGGCAGGCACCACTTCCAGCAGTGCGC
>JAXMHB010000016.1:0-98918 GCA_046346965.1 Lysobacterales bacterium | reverse complement strand
TGGGACTTCTGACTGGAGTGGACCCGGACTCCCCAGACCGGGCGAGGCGCCAGTATAGGCAAGCGCCAGCCATGCCGGCGCGCGACTGCGCCGGTGTCCCAGGATCGGCGTCAGCCCGCCATGCGCATGCGGATCTCGCCCACCATCGCGTCGGCCAGCTCGTTCTCGCCGATGTAGACCCGATCCGCGCCCTCGGCGCGCAGATTGGACGCTGCCGACTCGGTCGGGGCGTAGTGCCAATCCGCAAGTGGGCCGATGCGCCGCCTGAACAATTCCTCGGGAAAGGGCCGCATCGGGTCGGCCGTGCGCAAACCGGCTTCCACATGGATCAGCACGACGCCCTCGGCGCGCGCTGCCAGCGCGCCCGCATAGGCGGTCGAGGTGTCTCCCTGCACGACCAGCATGTTCACGCTGCTCTGGCGCAGCGCAGCGCGCGTTTGATCGCGCAGGCAGCGGACGGTGCCGGACAGCGAGATCGGCGCACGTGGCGCAGGCAACTCCAGATCCGGGCGCAGGCCCCATTGCGCCAGCGTGCGCCGTACCATCATCGGATGCTGACCGGAGCTGATCAGCCAGGGACGCACACCAGGCCTACCCGCCAGCGCCCGCTGCAGCGAAATCAGCTTCAGGCATTCCGGACGCGTGCCCGCGAGTAAACCCACCGTCGCACGCATCCACGTGGCTCCGCGATCAAGATGACAGGTCGCCGCGATCTGGCGTTCGGCGGCGCGCGAACGATAGCGGCAAGCTTGCAATACGCCCACTGTCGTAGGAGCAAAGGGAAGGGCGGACCTGCGGCGGGGTGGGCGACTGGCGCTACGTTGCCGGTAAGGCGCGTCGCGCGGCGCTCCGCTGCACGGCCGTCCCGGTGCAATACTCTGCCCATGAGCGAGGATCTCACTGAACTGCTGGCCGAGGCGGGCGCCGATCCCGCTAAGCGGGCTCGGCTGTTCGCGCGCGTATACGACGAGTTGCGCCAGATCGCCCGACGGGAACTTGGTTCCCGAGACGCCGACAGCACCCTGGATACCCGCCCATTGGTTCATGAGGCTTACTTCAAGCTGTTTCCGACGCACGGCGGCGCTCGTTTCGAGAACCGACGGCATTTTTTCGGAGCGGCCGCGCGGGCAATGCGGCAGGTGGCGATCGAGCACGCGCGCGCACGCCTGGCAGAACGGCGCGGGGCGGGCCAGCGTCCGGTGGACCTCACGGTGTTGGCTGAAAGCGTGTTGCGCGTAGACAGCGAGGCCGAGAATCTGGTCAGGCTCGACGAAGCGCTGACGCAGCTAGGCGAGGTGGATGCGCGCGCGCTGGAGGTCGCCGAGCTGCGCTTCTTTGCCGGCCTGGAAGTGGGCGAGATAGCAGCGATGCTGGGTGTCTCCGAGCCGACGGTGAAGCGCGACGCCCGATTCGTGCGCGAATTCCTCGCCGAATGTCTGTCCAACTGAATCGCGACCCGGCTGTGGCGGCAAGTTCAGGCCCGTCCCCGGATTGCAATGCGTCGACGGCGGTGGATATCGAGCGCTGGCGGCGCATTCGGGAGCTGTTGGAACTGGCGGCGTCCCAGCCCACGGGCGAGCGTATGGCGTGGCTCGCCGGGGTGGAGGCGGACCCGGCAGTTCGCGCCCGGGTGTTTGAGCTCTGCGAGGAAGACCCTGTTGGCGCGCCGGCCGAGGCGCCGGAATGGACGCCGGCGGCAATATCAGCCTCCATGGATGCGCTCGCCGGCGTCGTCGCCGCCGGGGCGCGTGTCGGCGCCTGGCGTCTCATCAATAGGGTGGGACGCGGCGGAATGGGCGAAGTCTGGCAGGCGGAGCGGGTCGACGGTGGCTTCCGACAGGAAGCCGCCATCAAGTTAATGCGCGGATTCGGTGAAGCAGAACGTTTCGAAGGAGAGCGCGCGATCCTGGCGCGGCTCGATCATTCCAACATCGCGAGGTTGCTGGACGGCGGCACCCTCGCGGACGGACAGCCCTGGCTTGCCATGGAGTTCGTGCGCGGTCGGGACTTGATCACCCATGCCGACGCCAGCCGCTTGTCCTTGCGGTGCCGGATCGAGCTGTTCCTCGGTGTCTGCGCAGCGGTGGCGAGCGCCCACCGATTGCCGGTTGTCCACCGGGACCTCAAGCCGTCCAACGTCATGGTGACAACCGATGGGCAAGTCAAGCTGCTCGACTTCGGGATCGCCAAGTTGCTCTCGGGCGCTCTGGCGCAGCAGGTCTGCGTGACGGCTGCCATGCCGATGACGCCCGCCTATGCGGCGCCGGAGCAACTGCGCCGGGAACCCGTGAGCACGCAGACGGACGTCTATGCGCTGGGTCTGCTGTTGCACGAACTCCTGGTCGGCGCGTTGCCGCCTGAGCGTCGGGCGACCGCCGATGGCGATGTGCTGGTCCGGATCCTGACGCAGGAACCGCCGC
This sequence comes from Lysobacterales bacterium, assembly GCA_046346965.1. GTDB lineage: Bacteria > Pseudomonadota > Gammaproteobacteria > Xanthomonadales > SZUA-5 > JAXMHB01. The sequence goes on along the minus strand of JAXMHB010000016.1, from coordinate 96,498 downwards.
TTGCGAGCGGCACGCTCGGTCGTATGGAGCGTGCACGCCTGGATGGCGTGGCCGCTGCGCGTGGCAACTCGGCCGCGGGTTTGCGCGGGGCGCTGCGCGGCGACCTGGACGCGATCATGGCCAAGGCACTACGGTTGCGGCCCGAAGACCGCTACCTCTCGGTTGACGCGCTGGCCGCGGACTTGAATTGCTGGCTCGCGCAGCGACCGGTGGATGCCCGACGCGGCTCATGGCGCTATCGGGCGGGATGCTTCGCGGCGCGGCATCGATTGGCGGTCGCGCTCGCGTGCCTGTTGCTGTTGTCGCTCGTCGCCGGCATCGGCACCGCCGTCTGGCAGGCTGGCGAAGTTGCACGAGAGCGTGACCTCGCTCTGTTGGAGAGCCAGCGCGCCAGCGCCGCGCTCGCTTTCCAGCGCGAGATCTTCCGCCGCGCGCGGCCGACCCAGCATCGCGGACGCCAGCCCACCGCGTCCGAGCTGCTCGACCTGGGCGAACAAATGCTCTCCGAGCGCAGCGAACTAGAACCCGGCGTGCGCGCCACTCTGATCGAAGAGTTGTCCCGTTCGCGCGCTTCGCTCGGCGCCTATGAAGCCGCGCACAAGCAGGCACTCGAGGCACGCGCCATCTTCGCGTCGCTCGGTGACCGTCAAGCTACTCTGCGCCTGGACATCCACCTGGCGTCGCTCGAGGAGCGTCTGGGCCTCGGCGACGAAGCAAGGATGCGTATCGACCGCGTGCTGGCCGCGGCAGCTGACGCGGACCTGCCCCCTGCAGATCTCTATGCGGCCTGGTACCAGCGCGGAATCCTGCTGGGCAATGGCGGCGATATCGACGGCGCGGACCGCGCGATCACGCGGGCCATCGAACTGGTTGGCCTTAGCGCGTCGCCGCCGGCCACCGTGGTCGGAATGGAAGTCGTGCGTGCGGGGTACCTGTCCGGCTCCGGCCGCGCCGAGGAAGCGATCGAGCGGCTCGCCGCCACCCGCGCGCGCTTGCAGTCCCTGGGTGCCTTCGACGACGCTGCACAGCAACAATGGCTTCAGGGTGAGGGCCTGGCGCTGGAGCAACTGGGCCGCTGGGAGGCGGCACGAGAGGCCATCGACGCGCGGCTCGAGCTCTCGCGTCGAATCTACGGGCCGCGCCATCCTGCGGTGGCGGCGGACCTGCGTCAGCTGGCGCGATTAGCGCTGCGGCAATACGACCCCAATCGCGCGCTGGCCCTGGCCGAGGCTGCATTGCCGCTGATGCGCGAGCACTACGGTGACAACCACTCCGATGTCGCATCAGTGCACCAACTGCTCGCGCTGGCGCGGCTGTGCACCGGCGATCTCAGCGGTGCCCGGCAGGATGCACAAGTTGCAATTGAACTGCGTACTCGCCTGGACGGCGAGGCGCATCCGCGCACCTTGGGCGCGCGTGGGGCGATGGCGATGATCGATGAGGCAGCGGGAAGGCTGGTGGACGCGCAGCGCGCGGCCGACAGCATTCGCGCGCAGAGCGGCTGGATGCAGCTGAACGGACTGACCCGCGCGCGCCTGGAGGGAATCCGCTTGTTTCACGCCGAATCTGCGGTGCGCTCCCGCTGCGAGGCGCTTTCGGGTGCACACGCGCAGGCGACCGATCCCTCTGGCAGCCGCCTGCTCGCGCTATACCTCGCGGCCTGCTGGCGTGGTGTGGGCGCGCACCCGCAGGCCGAGGCACTGTTGGCCGGATTGATCCCGGAACAACCGGGCGAGTTCGCTGGCGACCCGGCGTTGGTCCGCTTGCGCGCGCAGGCGCTGATGCGGTGAGCCTCCGGTCCGGAGTCCGGAGCAACGACCCCTACTCGAAGCCGTTGGCGAAGATCGATGGAACCACGCCGATCCCCTGCATGATGAGCACCGCGGGTGAGCCCACCGCGTCGCTCGGAATCGAGAGCAGATCGGCCGTGTTCCCAGCCATCGCAGGCGCGAAACGCAAGACGAACTGGCACGTCGCACCCGCCGCAAGGGTCTGCCCACTGCACTGGTCCGATTGCAGCGAATAGTCGATTCCGCCGCTGAGCACCAGTGTGCCGAGCACCAGGCTGACCGGCGAGACGTTGCTCAGGGTCACGGTTTGCTGAAGGCCGGGTTCGCCCACGCCCGCAATTCCGAAGTTGACGATGGCCGGGGACAAACTGGGTGCTGCAGGCGCGCCCCGGCCACGCAGGACGATGGCCGCGGGACCGTTGTCGCCCGCATGCATCACTGTGATCGAGTCTTCGAAGAGTCCCTTGGCCGCGGGTGCAAAAGTTGCCTGCAGGCTGCATGACTGCCCGGCATCGAGCACGAACGGCACTGGCGGGCAGCTGTCGGAACCAAGCCCGAAGGGCGCGGCCGGCACACCGAGCGCCTGGATCGTCAGCGCAGTGTTGCCCGCACTGCTCAAGGTCACCATGGCATTGGCGCTCTGGCCCACCGCGAGTGGGCCGAAGTCCTGCAAGGACGGGGTCAACGACAAGGAACTCAGAGTGCCCTTGCCCAGCAGCGTCAGCGAATGTGGCGAGCCCGGTGCATTGCTGATCAAGGTCAGTTGCTGGGAAGCATCACCGAGCACGGCGGGAGCAAAGCGATAATCGAGGGTGCATGAAGCTCCCGGAGCCAAGTCGAAGGGCGGCGCGGAGCAACTGCCGCCAACCAGCGCAAAAGGTGCTCCGGCAGAACCGATGGACTGGATTGTGAGCGCAAGGTTGCCAACGTTCTCGAGGATCGCGGATTTCACCGGCGTCTGTTCTCCGATCGGGACACCCCCCAGGTCGAGCGGGTGGTTGCCGATCACCAGTGCCGGCAGGGCGCCGGTGCCCGTCAGTTCGAACGCGGCGACCGTGGGCGTCGTGTTGCTCGAGACCCCGATGATGGCCACGGCCGGGCCCAGCGCCTCCGGGGTGAAGCGGTAGACCAGGGTGCAGGCCACATCTGGCGGCAAGGCGAAAGGTGGAGCGGGGCAATCGCCGCCGACGCGCTCGAACGGCCCGGCAGGTACATCGATGGATTGCACCAGCGCGTCGGTCACCCCCGTACTTGTCAGCGTCTGGGTCAGTGTGGCAGAGGGCGTCGCCACCGCGACTGACCCGAAATCGAGGGAGGTGCCATTGCTGAGGGCCAGTCCCGGACCATCGGCAAAGCCCGACAGCGACACGCTGTGCGGACTGTTCGATGCCGTGCTGCTGATGGTGAACAGCGTACTGTGGAACCCGCTCGTGGTGGGTGCGTAGACGTATCTGTGGGTACAGGATTGACCCGGCGCCAGGGCAAACGGAGGCGCGAGGCAGGTGCCTCCGGCGACGCTGGAGAAGGGCGCGGCCGGCGATCCGATGGATTGCACGGTCAGGGCAGCCGCGCTGGCGTTGCTCAACGTCAGGACGGCCGGGCTGGTGGGCACGCCGACAACGGTCGAGCCCACGAACAGATCGCCCGGTGTGATCGTCAGCTGGGCGACGACGCCACTGCCGCTCAGGGAAGCAGTCTTAGGGCCACTTGGGTCATTGCTGGTGAAAGCGATCGTCTGTCCGGCGGCGCCGACGCCGGCAGGCGAGAAGGTATATCGCAGGGTGCACGAGGCACCCGGCTGGACCACGATCGGCAGCAGGTTGCCGCAACTGCCTCCGCCGACCCGGACGAAAGGCGCAGTAGCAGCCTGGATGGCGTTGATGGTCAACGGGCTATTGCCACTGTTGCCGACGCTGAGGTCGCGCGCGGCACTGGTGCTGCCCACTGCTACCGCACCGAAAGCGAGCGGGCTGCCCAACTGCAGCGAGGCGGCTGCCTGGCGGTAAGCCACGACCTGTCCATCGTCGCCAGCGGCCCCCGGGGCAGCCAAAGCACTGAAGGCCAACAACTCTTGTGCATCAATGGCCAGGCGAGTTCCAAAATCGGCCAGTGCACTGCTCGGTGACTCTGGATAGCGCAGCGTTTGTTGCTCAACCCAGAACAGCCCGTTCTGTTCGTACACGTGCACCCGGCCACGGCGCTGGGTGACCGGGTCCAGTTGATCCGGGTCCGCCACCGCCAGACGCGTGCCCAGGACCGCCAGGCCGGCGCCGAAGCGGTTGGCGCCAACCGGCCCCAGCCGCTGGGTCAGGCCCCAGTTGCCGCCCGAACGGTAGTAGACATGCACCGCCCGCCCGTCCGGCGCCTGGCCGGTGGGTGCACTCACGAAGGCGTAGTCGCCCGTCACTGCAACTGCGCCGCCGAATGCGATGGTGGGATCGGTCGAGGTGGGGGAGAAAATGGCCTCGTTCTGCCAGTCCGCGCCTACCCGGCGATAGGCCATGGCGCGGCGCACATCGGGAATGCCCACGACCAGCCGGTCGCCGGCCAGTGCCACCGCCTGCCCGAAGGACCGGCCCAACTCCGCCGGTGGGCTGATGGAGGACGCGAGGGACCAGCTGCTTCCAGTGCGGACGTAATGGTAGACGGCGCCACGCCCGTAGGCAGTGCGTCCCGGCGCGCCGACCACCAGGCGATCACCCTCGATCGCCACGCTCGCGCCGAAGTTGCCGGTGACACTGGGGGCCGGCGGCCGGTCGATGCGTTGCTGGAGGCTCCAGATGGCGCCGCTTCGCTGGTAGATGCGCACCGAACCAACGTCAGCCAGGCCTCCGATGTTGTCTCCGGGCGAGCCCACCGCGAGGGTATCGCCAGACAGTGCGACGCGGCCCCGGGCATGCGCATTGGCTGTGATCGTGGGTTGCGGTGTCCATCCCGGCAGGTCGATCGCCTGCTGCAGCAGCCAGGTGCCGCTGCCACGAACGAAGAGGTAGGCGTCGTTGCCGTTCGCGTCGGAATCGACCGCAACCAGAGTCCCGCCCGAGAGCGCAAGGGCGTCGCCGAAGCGCGAGCCCTGGCCGATGGCGTGAACGTGCTGCTCGAACGCGTAGTTCGTCGCCGTGTGTGCCGTGCCGCCTGCGAGGGACAGCAGGAGGAAGGACAGGCGCAGTCGATCAGCGTGAAAGCGACGGGTTGCATTGGGCATGGCGCGGAATCCGGATTTGGGTTTCCGTTGCTCATGCGCAATTCCGTGCGCTTGCGGATCACGCGCTGACCGGGTCGATCGCCACACTCCAGTTTTGACCGTCGAAGCTGTGGCGAACGAGGTCGATGCGTTCGATCCTCGCGGGCGCACTGCGGAGCATCTGGTGGCATGAAAAAAGCCGAACCGTTTCCAGACTGCCATCGAAGCCACGTGCCAAAGGGACTTCTGGCGCACTCGCGAGGAACGGCTGACAGCCTGCTACATGAGGGCGCGCGGATGAGCGCAGAGAGCGAGCGAGGCTCGCTTCAGCGGGGAAATGGTCGCGGGCACTCTGTCACTGGGATGGACCTGCGGATTTCCGCGTCAGGACAACGACGCTGAGACACTCCTCGCAACTTCATGAACTGTACGGGTTAAGCCTACGCCGCACGACACGCACAGGCCACTGTTACACCGCCGCAGCTTGCGCTATCTTCCGCCGACCGACCAATCGGTCAGCGTATGAACGCCGTCCTCTCTCCCGACAAATCTGCCATCAGTCGCATCCTCGACGCGGGTACGCGCTTGTTCGCGGCGCGCGGATTTGAGGGCGTGTCGATGACCGAGTTGGCGCAAGCCGCCAACGTCAGCAAAGCGAACATCTTCCACCATTTCGCCAACAAAGAAGCACTGTACGTTTCCGTGCTGAAACACGCGCTGGCGGATTTCACCGAACAACTGGCGCAGCTGGCGCGCAGCGAGCCTCAGTATGCAGAGCGCATGCGCAGCTTTGTGATCTGGCACTCCACGCGCCTGCGCGAGCGCCCGCTGCAAACGCGGCTGTTGCTGCGCGAGCTGCTCGCAGCGGATGGCGAACGTCATCCGGACCTGAGCTTCGAGGTGTTCAGCGAGGGCCACCAGCAGCTGGTGCAGCTCATTGCGGCCGGACAAGAAGCCGGCCAGTTGCGGGAGGACTTGGATCCAGCGGTCGTCGCGCTGACCCTGGTCGCGGTCGACATCTTCGCCTTCCTCGCTGCGCCGACGCTGCAAGCCATCCCGAGTCTGCGTTTCGCGACTGACCAGCAGAGTTTTGCCAGCAAAATTTCCGACCTGATCCTGCACGGCGCGCTGGCGCCTAGTGCGCGCTTGCCCGAGGGAACGTCATGAGGCCGCACTGGAGTCTGCTGCTGCTCGCGTTGGCAGCTTGCAGCAAACCGATGCCGCCGCCGGCCGCGCGCGGCACACCGATCACTGTGCAGCTGCCATCGGTACAAGTGGTGGAAACCACCGAGCGCAGTGTCGGCCTGATCACCTCGCCGGAACTGCCGCTGGTAAAAGCCGAGGTCACCGGCCGCGTGGTCGAATGGATGGTTGACGCTGGTAGCGACGTCAAGGCCGGACAGGTGTTGGCGCGCCTGGACGACGAGGTACAGCAACTCGGCCTGAAGTCGGCCGAAGCCGCCCTCAATCGTGCTCAGGTGCAGCAGGACAATGCCGACAAGACGCTGGCGCGGCTGGCGGACCTGAAGAAATCCGGCGCGGTTTCGCAAGGTGCGCTCGATGATGCCCGTGCCGCCGCCGAAGCCGCCGCCGCCCAGGTCAACGAAGCCCGGGCCGGCGTCGAGCAGGCGCGCTGGGCGCAGCGCATGACCGAGATCGTCTCGCCGATCGCCGGCGTCGTGCAGCAACGCCGCGTCGCCGTCGGCGATCTGGTGCGCATCGGCGATCCGGTGGTCGAACTCGCCGGCGCCGAATCGCTGCGCGCGGTGCTGCCCTTCCCCGAAACCTTTCTCGGCCGCATCCAGATCGGCCAGCAGGTGCGCCTGTCGCTGCCGGATCAGCCGCAGCAGACGGCCAGCGGACGCATCGACGAACTGCGCCCGATCGTCGGACGCGACAACCGCGCCATCGAAGCCATCGTCGGACTCGCCAACCCGGGCGGCTGGAAGCCGGGCAGCAGCGTGGTCGGCGACGTCGTCATCGAGGCCCGCCCCGAGGCCCTGACGGTGCCGGTGGAAGCCGTCGTCCTGCGCCCCGCCGGCCAGGTGGTCTACGTCGTCGAAGGCGATCAGGTCAAAGCCACCCCCGTGACCATCGGCGTGCGCACCGCCGACTACGCCGAAATCACCGCAGGCCTGCGCCCCGACCGGCAAGTCGCGGTCAAGGGTGCCGGATTTTTGAGTGATGGGGCGAAGGTGGAGGTGCGGGCTGGAGTGAAAAGTGAAAAGTGAAAGGTGAAGAGGATCGCGTCCTGATGGATCAGCGCTTCGGGCAAGGAGCCTTGAACCATGCGGATGCCTCCGCACCCCCTTCTGGCTGCCCGCTCTCGCGGTGCCCCCTCCCCCCGTACAACGAGGGCGGGCGGCCGGAACCTTCACCTTTCACTTTTCACTTTTCACTCCCGAGCCACTAACTCCGGTTCCGTCTCGAAGGACGCCCGACTTCCATGTCCCTCCCCACCCTCTCGATCCGCCGTCATGTGTTCGCCGCGATGCTCAGCATCGTGCTGGTGCTGTTCGGGCTGATCGGCTACCAGCGCATCGGCGTGGATCGCTATCCGCAGATCGAGTTTCCGCTGGTGTCGGTGGTGACGGTGTTGCCGGGGGCAAATCCGGAGATTGTCGATACCAGCGTCACCGGCGTGATCGAGAGCGCGGTCAATGCGATTCCCGGCATCGATTTCGTCGCCTCGACCTCGCAGCCCGGCGTTTCCCAGGTGGTGCTGCAGTTCGATCTGAGCAAGAACATCGACGTCGCCTTCAACGAGGTGCAGGCCAAGGTCAATCAGGTGCTCCGGCAGTTGCCGGACGATGCCGATCCGCCGGTGGTGGCGAAGGTGGAGTTCGGCGCCGATCCCGTCCTCTGGCTGGCGTTGAAGGGTGATCGCACCCTGCAGCAGCTCAATCAGTACGCCCGCAACACCATCAAAAAGCGCCTGGAAACCATCGACGGCGTCGGCCAGGTGCTGCTCGGCGGTCGCCGCGACCGCACCATCCGCGTCGACGTCGATCTGGCCAAAATGGCGGCCTTCAACGTCGATGCGCGCGATCTGCGCCAGGCCTTCAGCCGCGAGCACCTGTCTTTGCCGGGCGGCTTCGTCGTCGGCGAGCGCACCGAACAACTGCTGGAACTCGATCTCGAATACCACCAGCCCGACGTGCTCGGCGAGCTGATCGTGCGCTACGCCGATCCGTTGCCGGTGCGCCTCAAGGACATCGCCACCATTCACGATGATCTGGCCGACTACCGCCAGATCGCCCGCGTCAACGGCGAGCCGGCGGTCGGCATCGGCATCGTCAAGGTGTCCAACGGCAACACCGTGGCCATCGTCGATGACGTGCTGGAGCGCCTGGACCGCGAGATCCGCCCGCAGCTGCCGGCCGGCATGACGCTGGACGTGGTGGTGGACTCCTCCAGCCCGATCCGCGCCATCGTCAGCGCGCTGCAAGACCATCTGATCGAGGGCACGCTGCTGGCGGCGCTGGTGGTCTGGCTGTTCCTGCAGAGCTTGCGCTCGACGGTGATCATCTCGCTGGCGATTCCGGTGTCACTGCTCGGCGCCGTCGCGGTGATGTACTTCGCCGGCTACACCTTCAACACGATGACGCTGCTGGCGCTCCTGCTGCTGATCGGCGTGGTCGTCGACGACGCCATCGTGGTGCTGGAGAACATCCACCGGCATCTGGAGTTTGATCGGGATCTGGCCCGTGAAGCCGGGACCGGGGACCCGGGACCCGGGAACCGGGAGGCAGCGGCAGCCGAGGGCTCGGTGCATGCACTCGCGACCTCGGCCGGCGCGGGATCGAGCTCGGTCGACGCTCTTGTCGGGTCCCGGGTCCCGGGTCTCGGGTCCCGACTGTCAACGCCGCGCGTCCTCGCCGCCATCCGCGGCTCCAACGAGGTGGTGTTCGCGGTGACGGCGGCCAGTCTGACGCTGGTCAGCATCTTCGCCGCGGTGATTTTCTTGGGCGGCATCATCGGGCGCTTTTTCGAGTCTTTTGCGGTGGTGGTGACGGTCGGCGTGGTCGTCTCGCTGCTGGTGTCGCTGACGCTGACGCCGATGTTGTGCTCGCGCTACCTCACGGTCGGCGAGCATCACGGCCGCATCAGCGGGCCGGTGATGGCCTTCTTTGCGCGCATGGATGCGGTGTACGCCGGCATGGTCGGCTGGGCGCTGGCGCATCGCTGGAAGGTGATCGGCTTGGGCGTGGCGGTGGTGCTGGCCTCCGGCCTGATCTTGGGGCGCATCGGCGGCGAGTTCTCACCGCAGCCGGATGACGGCCGCTTCGTGGTGTCTTTCCGCACGCCGCTCGGGTCCTCGATCACGCAGACCGAGGAGGCACTGGCGGCGGTGGAGGCGGCGCTGCACGACACGCCCGAGGTGCAGCGCATGTTCACCGCGATCGGCCTCGGTGACCTGGGTCAGGTCAATCGCGGCATCGCCTCGGTGACGCTGGTGCCGCGCAGCGAGCGCACGCGTACGCAGTCGGCCATCCTCGACGATCTGCGCGCGCGGCTGGCCGGCATCCCCGGCATGAAGGCCTTTGCCTCGCCACCGCCCACCGTCGGCGGAGGCAACAATCGCGGCGAGCCGCTGCAGTTCAACGTCAGCGGGCCGGAGCTCAATCAGGTGGCCGAGGTCAGTCAGCGCCTGTTCGCGCGGCTGGCCGAGCGCCCCGAACTCGGCAAGGTCGACCTCGACATGCAGCTCGATCTGCCCACGCTGCGGCTCTCGGTGGATCGCACGCGCGCGGCAGCCGCTGGCCTCGCCAGCGTCGATATCGCCAGCGCGCTGAACGTGTTGGCCGGCGGCTTTGACGTCGCCAAGTACTCGGATGATCCGGGCGATGGCGAGCGCTACGACATCCGACTGAAGGCCGCGCCCGGCCAGATCGCCACGCCCGAGGATCTGAAGCGCATCTACTTGCGCAGCAGTCGCGGCAGCATGATCCGGCTGGATACCGTGGCCACGCTGACGCCCACGCTGGGCCCGGCGGCGATCAATCGCTACGACCTCAAGTACTCCGCCAATTTCTTCGCCACGCCCACCGGCGTCACGCTGAGCGAGGCGGTCGGCATCGTGCGCGCCATCGCCGCCGAGGTGCTGCCGGCTGGCTACGAGGTCAAGCTGATGGCGCAGGCACGCGAGTTCGAGAAGACCCTGGGCTACATCAAGTTCTCCTTCATCCTGGCGATCGCGCTGGTCTACATCGTGCTCGCCAGCCAGTTCAACTCGGTGGTCCAGCCGCTGATCGTGATGGTGGCGCAGCCGCTGGCGATCATCGGTGGCCTGTTCGCGCTGTGGCTGACCGGTCACACGCTCAACATCTACTCGATGATCGGTCTGGTGCTGCTGATGGGCCTGGTGGCCAAGAACTCGATTCTGCTGGTCGATTTGGCGAATCAGCTGCGCGAGCAGGGCCACAGCATCGACGCGGCGCTGCGCGAAGCCTGTCCCAAGCGCCTGCGCCCGGTGCTGATGACCTCGCTGACGGTGATCCTGGCGCTGCTGCCGGCTAGCCTGGGCGTGGGGCCGGGCTCCGACGTCAACGCACCGCTGGCGGTCGCGGTGATCGGCGGCATGGTCAGCTCCACGCTGCTGACGCTGATCGTGGTGCCGAGCGTGTACTCGCTGGTCGAGCACCGGCTGGCGCGGCGCTAGCCACACGAGCGACAAGCGCCGGGCGCCTCGCGTATGCGGCGGAGTCGCCATGCCATGCATCCGGGACGCGAAGGACCCGGCCTACGGCAAGCCCCAGGTAGCGCGGCTCCGTGCGCGCCAGCGACCCCTTGCGTGCGGCGGACCTCATCGCGCCGGCGGCCGCGGCTTTGTCCGTCCAAACGACGACAAGCGCCGGGCGCCTCGCGTATGTGGCGGAGTCGCCAAGCCAGACCCAGGGACGCGAAGGACCCGGCCTACGGCAGATCCCAGGTAGCGCGGCTCCGTGCGCGCCAGCGACCCCTTGCGTGCGGCGGACCCTATCGCGCCGGCGGCCGCGGCTTTGGCCGTCCAAACGACGACAAGCGCCGGGCGCCTCGCGTATGCAGCGGAGTCGCCAAGCCAGCATCAGGGACGCGAAGGACCCGGCCCACGGCAAAGGTACGTACGCCGGTGCCACGCCGGCACCACCGTCCTGGTCCCCCGCCCCCCGCCCCGCTTTTGCCCTCGTCGCTGGGGTAGCCTAGTCGCCTTGCGCTGCCCCAGCCCAGGGATGCCCGTGACCGACTCGCCCCCCACCGCGCCGCCGCGGATTGCCTTTGTCGCCAGTCGCGCCGAGCCGGCCCAGGCCGCGCTGGCGGCGCTGACCCGGCGCTATCCGCAGGTGCCGGTGAAGGAGGCGGAGGTGATCGTCTCGCTGGGCGGTGACGGCTACATGCTGCACACGCTGCATCGCTACGCCGCCGAGCGCAAAGTGCCGGTGTTCGGCATGAAGCTGGGCAGCGTCGGCTTTCTGATGAACCGCTACCAGGAAGACAATCTGATCGCGCGGCTGGCGGCGGCGCACAGCGCCGTGCTGCATCCGCTGCGGATGCGCGTGATCGGCGAATCCGGCGGCGTGCACACGGCGTTGGCGATCAACGAGGTCTCGCTGCTGCGCCAGACCAAGCAGGCGGCCAAACTGCGCATCTGGGTGGACGGCATCGTCCGCGTCGAGGAACTGATCTGCGACGGCGCGCTGCTCGCCACCGCCGCCGGCAGCACCGCCTACAACCTGTCGGCCTACGGACCGATCCTGCCGCTAGGCTCGGATGTGTTGGCGCTGACGCCGATCAGCCCGTTCCGCCCGCGGCGCTGGCGCGGCGCCATCGTCAAGCGCACCGCGGTGGTCCGCTTCGAGGTGCTCGACCACTACAAGCGCCCGGTCAGCGCCACTGCGGACGCCACCGAGATCCGCGACGTCATCGAAGTGGAGGTCGCCGAGGCGCCCGAGGAAGCCTTCACCGTGCTGTTCGACCCCGAGCACAGCCTGGAAGAGCGCATCCTCGCCGAACAGTTCGCGATGTAAGCGCGTTCAGCCGTTGGCCACCCCGTGCGGCACATGCCCGGTGGGCACGAAGCGGCTGGCGTTCTCGGCGTTCTTGCGCTGATCGTCGAAGAAGATGTCGGCGCCGAAGGCGGCCAGAAACGGGCCCTTGTCGCGCCCGCCCAGGAACAGCGCCTCGTCGATGCGCACGCCCCACTCGCGCAGCGTCAGGATCACGCGCTTGTGCGCCGGTGCCGAGCGCGCGGTGACCAGCGCGGTGCGGATCAGCGCGCTTTCGGCCGGCGAGGCCGCCTGGATACGGTGCAGCGCATACAGCACGCTGCGGAAAGGGCCGCCGGACAGCGGCTGATGCGCCAGCGCCTTTTCGCTCTCGTGGAAGCGATCCAGGCCTTCCTGGTGGCTGACGCGCTCGGCCTCGTCGGAGAACAGCACGGCATCGCCGTCGAAGGCGATGCGCAGCTCCGGGTGCACATTGGCGCTGGCCTGCGAGGGCAGGATGCTGGCGGCAGCGTAGCCAGCCTCCAGCGCCTGGCGCACGTCGGCGGCATTGGCCGACAGGAACAGATTGGCGCCAAAGGGCTGGATGTACTGATAGGGCGGGGCGCCGTTGGTGAAGGCAGCGCGCACGATGCCGAGGCCGTAGTGCTCGATCGAGTTGAAGATGCGCAGGCCGGAGTTGCCGCTGTTGCGGCTGAGCAGGATCACCTCGACCTGCGGCGTCCCCGGCTGCGTCTGGTTGAGCCGCAACAGCTTCTGCACCAGCGGGAAAGCAATGCCGGGCCGCAGCACCTCGTCCTCATTGGCCAGCTGATAGGCCTGATAGGCATCCAGACCCTCGCGCTCGAACAACTGGTGCTCGGCCGACAGATCGAACAGCGCGCGCGAGGAAATCGCCACCACCAGCCGATCCAGGGGCGTGCTGCGATCCGCTTGTGGCGTCTGACTCATGTCGAAGCGCTCCGATGGATCTGTGCATCATAAGGGCAGCGCGCAGAGCGCTGCGTGCAGCGAGGGACCGGCACTGCAGCGCCTGCGTGGCACCGTCGCTAGGCCTTTGCCGAATGAGCAAGCGCGCCAACGGCGAAACATCGACTCTGAAGGGGAGCCGGTCATTACTATCTGTCTGTGCATGATCGTCAAGAACGAGGCGCCGGTGATCCGCCGCTGCCTCGATTCGGTGCGCCCGCTGATCGACTACTGGGTGATTGTCGATACCGGATCGAGCGACGGCACCCAAACGGTGATCCGCGAGCATTTGCGGGATCTGCCGGGCGAGCTGCGCGAGCGTCCCTGGCGCGATTTCGCCCACAACCGCAGCGAGGCCTTGGCGCTGGCGCGGCCGCACGGCGACTACTCGCTGATCATCGATGCCGATGACCACCTGGAGATCCCCGAAGGCTTCGTGCTGCCGGCGCTCGATGCCGATGCCTACAGTCTGGACATCCATTTCGGCGGCACCCGCTACCAGCGCGTGCAGCTGGTGCGCAACACGCTGCCCTGGTGCTATCGCGGCGTGCTGCACGAGTTTCTCGACTGCAAAGGCGCGCGCCCGGCCGGCCACCTCGGGCTGATCATGCACTGCAATCACGATGGCGCCCGCCGTCGCGATCCGCAAACCTACCGGCGCGATGCCGCGGTGCTGGACGCGGCGCTGCGCCAGGAGAGCGACCCCTTCCTGCGCGCCCGCTACACCTTCTACCTGGCGCAGAGCTACCGCGACTGCGGCGCCGCCGCCGAGGCGCAAGCCTGCTATCTGCGCCGCGCCGAGCTCGGCTACTGGGATCAGGAGGTGTACATCAGCCTGTATCAGGCCGCCAAGCTGGCGGTGACGCTGGGGCAGCCGCTGGATGCGGTGCTGGCCTGGTGCCTGCGTGCCAGCGATCTGCTGCCGAGTCGCGCCGAGGCGCTGCACTGGGCCAGCTTGCAGTGCCGACTGGCCGGTCGCAACCAGGCCGGTTACCAGCTGGCGCAGCGCGGACTGGCGCTCGCCGTGCCCGGCGACGGCTTGTTCGTCGAACCCTGGATCTACCAGTACGGGCTGCTCGACGAGTACGCGGTCAACGCCTACTGGGCCGGCCAGTACCAGGACAGCCTGGGCGCTTGCCTGAAGATCCTGGCGCATCCGGCCTGCCCGGAGGACCAGCGCGCGCGCATCGCCGCCAACGCCGAGTTCGCGCTGCAGCGGCTGTCGGCGCCGGTCAGCCCCGTCGCCAGCGGCTGGCGTGCCGCCGCCGAGGCCGGCGCACTGACGGCCGCGCCGCGCCAGTTGCACAGCGTGCTGCCGCGCACGCCGCGCGTGCTGATCGCGATTCTGGCCAAGCAGAAGGAGCCGATGCTGCCGCTGTACCTGCGCTGCATCGAGGCGCTGGACTACCCGAAGTCGGCGATCGTGCTGTACATCCGCACCAACAACAACACCGATCGCACGCGCGAGATCCTGAGCGAGTGGGTCGAGCGCGTGCGCGGCGAGTACGCCGAGATCGTGATGGACGATCGCGATGTGGTCGAGCGGGTGGAGCGCTACGGCGTGCACGAGTGGAACGCCGAGCGCTTCCGCGTGCTGGCCGCGATCCGCCAGCACAGCCTGGATCAGGCGCTGGCGCAGGGCTGCGACTATTACTTCACCGCCGATGTCGACAACTTCGTCCGCCCCGGCACGCTGCGCGAACTGCTGGCGCTGGGTTTGCCGATCGTGGCGCCGCTGCTGCGCTCGGTGGACGGCGGTTCGCGCTATTCCAACTACCACGCCGACATCGACGCCAACGGCTACTTTCAGGATTGTCCGCAGTACGAGTGGATCCTCGGCCAGCAGCTGAGCGGCGTGCTGGAGGTGCCGGTGGTGCACTGCACCTACCTGATCCGCAGCGATGTGATCCCGATGCTGCGCTACGACGACGGCAGCGATCGCTACGAGTACGTGGTGTTCGCCGACAGCGCGCGGCGCGCGGGCATCCCGCAGTATTTCGACAATCGCCAGGTCTACGGCTATCTGACATTGGAATCCGACGCCGCCGCGGCCGCGCGCGCCGAGGCGCTGCTGCGCGAGCGCGCTGCGCCCGCGGCGGACCCGCTGGCCGCCGTGCAGCAGCGCTTTGCTGCGATCTACCGCAACAACGAGTGGGGCTATGGCTCGGGCGTGGGCTCGCTGCCGGAGAACACGCGCGGCTATATCGCCTTCCTGCAGGACTTCCTGGCCAGCCGGCAGATCGCTTCAGTGGTCGATTTCGGCTGCGGCGACTGGCAGTTCTCGCGGCTGATCGACTGGCAGGGCGTCCGCTATCTGGGCCTGGACGTGGTCGGCGAGGTGATCGAAGCCAATCTGCGTACGCACGCGCGGCCCGGCGTGGATTTCGCGGTGTACCAGAGGCCAGAGCAGATTCCGGACTGCGATCTGCTGCTGTGCAAGGATGTGCTGCAGCATCTGCCCAATGCGCTGGTGCGCGAGTATCTGGCGCTGTTCAAGCAGCGTGCGCGTTATCTGCTGATCACCAATGACGATCAGCCGCCCGAGTCGGTCAACGCCGAGATCGAGGCCGGCGGCTGGCGCCCGCTGCGGCTGGATCTGGCGCCCTTTCACGAAGCCGGCGTGGTGGTCTACGCGTGGACCGTCGAGTCGGGCGGCTGGGTGCCGACCCACAAGGCCTGCTGCCTGATCGAGGGACGCCAGACGGTCTTGCCGAACATGCGTGCGTAGGGGCAAAAGCGGGGCGGGGGTTAGGGGTCGGGGGACCCACACTGCCGCGCTTCCGTGCACCGTCGCGGGTACCTGTTTGCCGCCCGAGTCAGCGCGCCAACGGCGAGACAGGGACGCTGAACCGGGGCGATGCGCGGCAGTAGCAGTTTCCTGCGCGCCGCGCTCGCAGTAGTGTCCGCCACGGATATCGGCACTGGGGAGAGCCGGCGATGTGGGCACGGGCGGGCTGGGTGTTGCTGGCGCTGCTGGGCGCCTTTGCGCTGGGCACGGTGGCGTTGGCGCGCGGCGAGACGATCAACGCCTTCTGGATACTGGCGGCCGCGGTGTCGGTGTTGTGCATCGGCTATCGCTACTACTCGCTGTACATCGCCGATCGCCTGCTGGTGCTGGACCCCGGCCGAGCGACGCCGGCCTGGCGCCGCAACGATGGCCTCGATTACGTGCCCACCGACAAGCGCGTGCTCTACGGCCATCATTTCGCGGCGATCGCCGGCGCCGGGCCGCTGGTGGGGCCGGTGCTGGCGGCGCAGATGGGCTATCTGCCGGGGATGCTGTGGATCCTGTTCGGCGTGGTGCTGTCGGGCGCGGTGCAGGATTTTCTGGTGCTGGTGCTGTCGACCCGCCGCGACGGCCGTTCGCTCGGCGACATGATCCGCAGCGAGATCGGCAGCGCTGCCGGCAGCATCGCAATGATCGGCATCCTGGTGATCATGGTGATCCTGCTCGCGGTGCTGGGGCTGGTGGTCGTGAAGGCGCTGGCGGTCAGTCCCTGGGGCACCTTCACGGTGGCGGCGACCATTCCGATCGCGCTGCTGATGGGCGTGTATCTGCGCTACCTGCGGCCGGGGCGCATCCTCGAAGTCTCGCTGATCGGTCTGTTGCTGCTGCTGCTGTCGATCTGGGTGGGCGAGTGGATCGCGCACTCGCCAGTGTGGGGCCCGCGCTTCACCTTTGATGGCAAGGCGCTGGCGTGGATGCTGATCGTCTACGGCTTCGTCGCCGCCGTGCTGCCGGTGTGGCTGCTGCTGGCGCCGCGCGATTACCTGAGCACCTTCCTGAAGATCGGCACCGTGCTGCTGCTGGCGCTGGCGATCGGCTTCGCGTTGCCGGATCTGAAAATGCCGGCGCTGACGCGCTTCGTCGACGGCAGCGGGCCGGTGTTTGCCGGCGAGTTGTTTCCCTTCCTGTTCATCACCATCGCCTGCGGCGCAATCAGCGGTTTCCACGCGCTGATCAGCTCCGGCACCACGCCCAAGCTGCTCAGCGATGAGGCCGACGCCCGCATGATCGGCTACGGCGGCATGCTGATGGAGGCCTTCGTCGCGGTGATGGCGCTGATCGCCGCCTGCGTGCTCGATCCCGGCCTGTATTTCGCGCTGAACGCGCCGCCGGCGCTGATCGGCACCACGGTGGAATCGGCGGCGCAGGCGATCTCGCAGTGGGGCTTCGTGATCACGCCGGAGATGCTGACGGCCACCGCGCAGGAGATCGGCGAGGCCAGCGTGCTCTCGCGCACTGGCGGCGCGCCGACGCTGGCGGTGGGCATGGCACAGATCCTCCACGGCCTCGTCGGTGGCGAGGGCATGATGG
The DNA here is from genome assembly GCA_046346965.1 of Lysobacterales bacterium. Taxonomy (GTDB): domain Bacteria; phylum Pseudomonadota; class Gammaproteobacteria; order Xanthomonadales; family SZUA-5; genus JAXMHB01. The sequence continues at coordinate 79,254 of JAXMHB010000016.1, read as the reverse complement.
CTTTCTGGTACCACTACGCCATCCTGTTCGAGGCCCTGTTCATCCTGACCACACTGGACGCCGGCACGCGCGTCGCCCGCTTCATGATCCAGGAGCTGATCGGCACCGTGTACGCGCCCTTCCGGCGCACCGAGAGCTGGACGGCGAACATCCTGTGCACCGGCATCGCCGTCGCCGGCTGGGGCTGGTTCCTGTACCAGGGCGTGGCCGATCCGCTGGGCGGCATCAACACGCTGTGGCCCCTGTTCGGCATCGCCAATCAGATGCTCGCCAGCATCGCGATGATCTTCGTCTGCGTGGTGGTGGTGAAGATGAAGCGCGAGCGCTATCTGTGGATTCCGCTGCTGCCCACCGTCTGGCTGCTGGTGTGCACGCTGACGGCGGCCTGGCAGAAGCTGTTCCACGCCGACCCCAAGATCGGCTTCCTGGCCAACGCCCAGCGCTTCAGCGAGGCGCTGGCGCAGGGCCAGATCCTGGCACCGGCGAAGACGCTGGCCGAGATGCAGCGCGTGGTGCTCAACCATCAGCTGGATGCGGCGCTGTGCGTGCTGTTCATGAGCGTGGTGGTGCTGATGCTGATCCTGGGCACGCGCGTCGCGCTGGCAGCCTGGCGTCAGGCGCGTCCCTCGGTGCAGGAGTCCGACTATGTCGCGCTGGAAGCGTTGCGCTGAGGCGCTGCGGTGCGCCTGGCGGCTGGCCGTCGAGAGCGCGCGGCTGGCGGTCGGCGTGCCCGATTACGAGCGTTATCTGGCGCATCGGCGTCAGGCCCATCCCGATCAGCCGGTGATGAGCCGCGCCGAGTTCCACGCCGAGCGCATGCGCGCCCGCTATGGCCGCGGGCGCAGCCGCTGCTGCTGAGGAATCTGGCCCCGCATGAGAGCGTTGGAGTGAAAGCGGGGCGAGGGGCAAGGGGAGAGGGACCAGCACTGCCGCACTTCCGTGGCACTGTTGCGGGTCGCGATCTCCGGGGGTTAGGGACCGGGGAACCAGCGCTGCAGCGAAAGCCTTGCTCGTGCTTCGCGCACGCTCGCCTCGGTGCCGCTCGGCGTCCGGCTATTCAGCGCCGTGACGGCACCTGGGGCCGACGGAACGCGTTCGCACAATCGGATATTGGCAGATGCCGCGATGGCCCGTGTCTGAGCGCGCGGATAGATCTGTGGGCAATTGACGGCATGTTTCCGGCCTGGAGGGGTGATGCGTCGCTTTGAACTGATCGAAGGGAGTTCCAGCAAGTTCTGGGAAGTCGAATGCAGCGGCGAGCAGCTGACGGTGCGCTACGGTCGCATCGGCACCAACGGCCAGACCCAGACCAAGACCTTTGCCAGCGCCGCCAAGGCGCAGGCCGAGCACGACAAGCTGGTGCGCGAGAAGACTGGCAAGGGCTATCAGGAAGTGGATGTCAGCGCGGCTGTTGCGCTGGCGCCGGTGGCGCCCAAGCCGGTCGCGCCCAAGGCGGCGGTCAGCGCGCCGGTCGCGCCGCCAGCGGCGCTTGCCGAGGCGCCTGCTGCGGCAGTCGCCAACGATCCGCCTGTAACCACCCAAGGTCCGCTGCCGACCGCGCCAGCCGCTGCCGGGGCGCCCGAGCCGCAACCGCCGGGCCAGTTCCTGTGGACATCCCACTGGCGCAAGCTGATGCCGGCCTGGCGAGGCGAGCCGCTGACGGCGCCCGAGCCGATTGATCCCGCGGCCGAGTTGAGTCAGGTGATCGAAGGGGCGAAGGCGCACGCGCGGCGGACGCGTGGCCTCAACAATGCGGCGACGCAGCGGCTGCTGAAGTCGCTCGGCATGCAGCTCGGCAGCGAGGATCTGGATGCGGACGAAACCCTGCTGCTCGCCCCCGATCGGGAACGCTGGACCCTGTGCATGCGCTGGGTGCTGTCGATCGGCCACATCAGCTACGGCGATCAGCGGCCGATTGCTGCCAGCCAGGTCTGGCGCGCGGCCGCAGGCCGCTTCGGCCTGCCCTTCGCGCTGGACATTCTGCTCGGCGCCGTGAGTGCCAGCGATGCCAATACCGGCAACTGGTGGATGCTGAACAACCAGGCGGATGTGGCGGAGCTGCGCGCGCGGATCGCGGCCAGCGCAGCGGCCGAGTACGCCGAGCTGTTGGCCCTCGCGCAGCAGCGCGCACCCGAAAGTGATCGCCTGGCCTGCGTCGTGGCATACCTGTTTCCAACCGAATCCGACCGGGTTGGCGCCGCCATTGCCGCGCTGGAAGCGCCCGGCAACGGGATGGCGGGCGACGTCCATTGGTTGGCGACCTGCGTGCTGAATGCCGATCAGGCGGCCTCGGTGTGGGCGCTGATCGAGGCGCAGACCTGGATCCACGGCGATCAGCTGCGCGTGGCGGCGCTGAATCTGGTGCGCCTGGGGCTGCCGCAGTCGCTGCGCTACACGCAGGTTTTGCTGCAGCGCCCGCATCTGGCCACCGAGCAGCGCCGGCAGTTGCTGGACATCGTGCGTGCGCATGACAGCGTCGAGGCACTCGGCGCGCTGCTGCAGCAACTCGACGACAAGGACGCGCGTCCGCTCGCCGATGCCTTTGCGCGGCAGTGGCCGGAACTGGCGTTGCGTCTGGCGGGAACCCAGCTGCTGGAGCAGCGCAGCAACAAGGTGTTGGGCGGGTGGCTGGAACGCCACGCGGCGGCCCACGCGGATGCGCTGGCGGCCGCGCGTGCGCGCGCGGACGGCGGGTTGCGCGCGCTGTTGGACGGGCTGGCCGCGCGCCAGCAGACCGCTGCGCCGGAAGCCGCGATCGAGACGCTGCCGGACTGGTTGCGCAACCCGCCCTGGCGTCAGCGCGCCCGCCGCGCTGCGCCGAGCTACCCGACACTGGTGCCGCTCGACGTGGTGCCGTGCATGGTCTGGGCCGACGGCGAACGCGAGCGCTGGATGGGAATGGCGAATCCCGATCCCGGCGACTTGCACCACGATCTGCGTGGACTCAGCGGCGAGAAGCTGCTGCGCCGCGCGCTCGGGCTGGCCGGCGTGCGCTCCTCGTCGCACAAGAAGGTGATGGAGTTCGGGGCCGTATCGCCTGCCGACATCGAGCCCTCGCGCTGGGCGAGGCCGGCCGTGCTGCTGGCGCTGCCGCCGATGCTGGCGGCCGCCGTGCTGGCGACCCGCGATCCGCGCGAATGGTACGAATGGGGCGAGCACCCGCTGGAAATGGCGGTGGCGCGGATGGACGCGCTGGGGCTGCCGGCGATCGATCATTTCGCCGCCCATGTGGTCGAGCGCGGTTTGGAACTGGCGCTGCCGGCGGCCAGTCCGCGCATCGCGCCGATCGCCGCCACTGCGCTGCGCACCAGCAAGAAGGCCAAGGCGCCGGCGCAGGCCTGGCTGTTGCGACATGCGAGCCTGGCGACGGTGGTGCTGCTGCCGCTGCTGGCCGATCGCAAGCACGGCGAGGACGCCAGTCATGCATTGCGCTGGCTGCTGGCGAACGGTCGCGGCGCAGCGGTCGAGGCCGGCGCCGCGCGCTACGGTGAGGACGGCACGCAGGCACTGGCGACACTGCGCGCCTTCGATCCCATGCAGCTGGCGCCCACACGGGTGCCCAAGCTGCCGGATTTCTGGTTACCCACCGGCTACACCCGCATCCAGCTGCGCAGCGGCGGCAGCCTGCCGCTGGCGGCGATGGATGCGGTGGGCGAGATGCTGGCCTTCTCGGCGCTCGATCAACCCTATGCCGGCGTCGAGCAACTGCGCGCACTGTGCACGCCGGCGAGCCTCGGCGCCTTTGCCTGGGATCTGTTCCAGTCCTGGCTGGTGGCCGGCGCGCCCAGCAAGGAAAGCTGGGCCTACACCGCGCTGGGGCAACTCGGCGACGACGAGGCCGCGCGCCAGCTGGCGCTGCTGATCCGCCTGTGGCCGGGCGAAGGCGCGCACGCGCGCGCCGTGACCGGGCTCGATGTGCTGGCGGCGATCGGCAGCGATGTCGCGCTGATGCATCTGAACGGCATCGCCCAGAAGGTCAAGTTCAAGGGCTTGCAGGAGAAGGCGCGCGCGAAGATCGAGCTGCTCGCCGAGGCCCGCGGGTTGTCCAGCGAGGAGCTCGCCGATCGCCTGGTGCCGGATCTGGGTCTGGACGAGTCCGGCACGCTGCGTCTGGACTACGGCCCGCGTCAGTTCAGTGTGGGCTTCGACGAGAGCCTGAAGCCGTATGTGCGCGACGCCAGCGGCGCACGCTTGAAAGATCTGCCCAAGCCGATCAAGAGCGATGACGCCGCGCGCGCCGAGGACGCGCAGGAGCGCTACAAGGCGCTGAAGAAGGACGCGCGCACGCTGGCCAGCCAGCAGATCCTGCGGATGGAGCTGGCGATGGTGGAAGGCCGGCGCTGGCGCGCCCGCGAGTTCCGCGCGCTGTTCGTCGAGCATCCGCTGGTACGCCATCTGAGCCGACGCCTGCTGTGGGGACACTACGTCGACGGCGCGCTGGTGCAGTGCCTGCGCGTGGCCGAGGACCTGAGCTACGCCGATGCCCATGACGATCTGCTGACGCTGCCGGACGAGGCCATGGTTGGCCTGGTGCATCCGCTGCAGCTGTCGCCGGCCGACGCAGCCGCCTTCGGCCAGATCTACGCCGACTACGAAATCCTGCAGCCTTTCCCGCAGCTGGGGCGCGAGTGCCATCGGCTGAGCGCGGAGGAACAGGCAGCCTGGGAGCTGACGCGTTATCGCGGCAAGCAGGTTGCCACCGGCAGCGTATTCGGACTCGAGCATCGCCTCTGGCGTCGCGGCGATCCGCAGGATGCTGGCTGGATCGGCTGGTTCACCCGGCGGGTGTCGTCCGAGCTTGAGGTGCACCTCGATCTCGACCCCGGCACGGTGGTCGGCGACATCCAGTACGAGCCCAAACAGACGCTGGGCGCGCTGGAGCTGCGCCGACCGCACAGCTGGGGCGAGCAGGGTCGGCGGCGCTGGGGCGAACTCGACCCGGTGCTCGCCAGCGAGATCCTGCGCGACATCGAACGGCTGGCCGTCTGGGCCGGGTAGGGCGGGGGTACCCGGCTGGGCATCCCCTGAATTGGGCAGGCAGCCGCGATTCGGGCCTTGTTAGCGTGCGCTCCTCACGTCGCCAGACCGGACCCACGCATGCACAGCCACCCGATCCGCACCCTGCTCCTGCTCAGCGCCCTCGGCAGTGCCACGCCGCTGGCCGCCCAGGTCGATGGCTACACCACGCCGACGGTGACCCCGACCTCGCTGAACTTTGGCGACACCGCGCTTGGCTCTTCCTCGGCTGCGCAGACGATCACCGTTGCCACCGTGCTGCGGATTCCCGACCCGCTGGCGATCACGTCGATCACCTTGCCCGCCGGCTTCATTCGCAGTGGCGGTACGTGCCCGTCCAGCGGCGCGGCGCCCAATCCCTGCACCATCGAGATCCGCTTCTCGCCGACGATGGTCGGCGCCCAGAGCGGCAACGTGGTCGTCGTCGGGTCGTCCTTCGGTGCGCCGAATGGCAGCGCCAACGTCGCCGTCAGTGGCAATGGCCTGCCCGGCAACATCGTCGCCGCGCCCAGCCTGAATCAGACCGGCCTCGCCCTGCTGGCCTTGCTGCTCGGCGGCCTCGGGCTCTGGCAGCAGCGGCGCGGCTGAGCTTAGGGAAGCTCTTGCCAAACATGCGTGCGTGGGGCCAGAAGCGGGGCAGGGGTCAGGGGTCGGGGGACCAACACTAGCGCGCTTCCGCGCACCGTCGCGGGTACCTGTTTGCCGCCCGAGTAAGCGCGCCGACGGCGAGGCAGGGACTCTGCGCAAGTATCGTGGCCGCGACGGCGGCTGAATCGGTCCCCAGCGAGGGTGAGGGCCGACGGCTTGCGTCGCACGCGGCGCGTCGGCACGAACGCCTGCGAACTCGTTCGCTGGCCGGAGGGTCCCCTATTCAGCCCCGTCCCGAAGGGTTGCGGCCAGAATCGTCCGCCGCCTCACACCGGTCCTGGTCCAGCGAGCCGGGCTAGGCCTGCGGTCCGCTCAGCGCCCCGACCGCCGCGTCAGCGCATAGGCGGGGACGCTGAGTCCCAACACGGCGAGCGCCAGCAGGCTGTGCTGCAGATCGCCAAGGATGGCGGCGATCAGGAACACCACCGAGCTCAGCAGCGCCAGCCCCGGGATCCAGGGATAGCCCGGCACGCGGAAGGGCCGCGGCGCGTCGGGCTCGCGCCGGCGCAACACGAACAGCGCGGTGAAGGCGAGCACGTAGTTGGCGACGAAGAAAAAGGCCAGCAGCGCCAGCACGGCGTCGAAGGAGCGCGTGCCCAGGAACACCAGTGCCAGCAGTGTGCTGAAGGCCAGCGACAGCACCGGCGTGCCGCCGGCGTTGGCGCGCCCGAAGCGGGCCGGCAGCAGGCCGCTGTGCGCCAGCGCGTGCGGCACGCGCGAGGCCATCAGCAGCAGCGCGCTGATCGCGGCGAGCAAGGAGATCAGCATCAAAGCGCGCAGGATCGACTCGCCGGCCGCGCCGAACAGGCGTGTCGCCGCGGTCGCCGCGACGAAGGGATCGCCAGCCATCTCTGCGATCGGCACGACGCGCAGAAAGGCCAGATTGAGCAGCAGGTAGATCGCCAGCACCAGCAGCACGCCGCCGATCATCGCCCGCGGCAGATCGCGGCCGGGGTCGCGCACTTCCTCGCCGAAATACACCGGCCCGGACCAGCCATCGTAGGTGTAGATCGCCGACTGCAGCGCCACCACCACCGCCGCCGCCAGCGCCAGCCCGGAGGGCAGCGCTGCGAGGTCAGCCGCCGCCGGCGGCGCTGCGGCCGGCGTGGCCCACAGCGCGACCACCGCCAGCGCCACCAGCGCCAGCGCCTTTAGCAGGCTGCTCAGCGTCTGCACGCGGCTGCCGAGGCGGATGCCGCGCGCCTGCAGCAGCGCGAAGCCGGCGACGACGCCAGCGGCAATCCACGCCGCCTGGCCGCGCAGCGCCTCGGCGTAGGGCTCGACGTACTCGCCGAACACCATCGCCACCGCCGCCACGCTGCAGCAGGTGGCCACCCAATCGGTCCAGCCGGACACCAAGCCGGCATAGCGCCCCAGCCCGCGCTCGACCAGCGGAAACAGACCGCCGGAGCGCGGATGCATCGCCGCCAGTTCCGCCAGCGTCAGTGCGCCGAGCAGCGCGTACAGCGCACCGATCACCCAGACCGCCAGATACCAGGGCACTGAGGGCAGATGGGCGGCCACCACGCCGGGCGTGCGCAGAATCCCCATGCCGATGGTGTTGCCCACCAGCACGGCCAGACCAAAGCCCAGGCCCAGCACGCTGAGCAGACCACGGCTATTGCTCATGCCTGACTCCCGTTCACAGCCGACATCAGCCTGGCCGCACCAGCAGCAGCGCCAGCGCGCCGACGATCTCCAGCGCAAAGAACACCCGCAACGGGCCCTGCGGCCAGCCATGCCGCGGCAGCGCCCACAGGCGCCCGAGCGGCTGGCCCAACAGCAGCAGCGCCAGCGCATCGCCGAGGATCGCCTGCTCGACGTGCAGCAGCGCGTACACGCCAAGCACGCCGTGCATGGCCCACAGGCCAAGATAGATCGCATGCAGCTCGCTGTAGCCATTGGCGCCGTTCGGCGTCAGCCCGACCTCGCGCGCGATTGCGTCGGGCTGCAGCGCCGCGCGCAGCGCCAGCAGCAGAAACACCAGCGCCACCGCACCCAGCAGGCACTGCCGGATCAGATCACTCTCGACCATGCCCGCCTCCCCAACGGCCAGCCTGAATCTTGCCTGCATCAGCGTGGCTGCGAAAGCGCCACTGGCATTGCCCTTGCGCCACCGCCATGCCAGCCTGATCCGGCCTGACTGACCGGAGCTGCCATGCGCCTGCTGCCTGTGTGTCTGCTGCTTGCCTTGCCCGGCCTCGCCGGCGCCGAGGCGCTGACCCTGCACTACCAGCGTCACAACGGCTCGGTGCCGCCGCCCTACCGGCAATCGAGCAGCCTGACGATCCATGCCGATGGCAGCGCCGAGTGGGTCTATGTGCGCGGCTATGACGAGCAAGACCCGACCGCGCGCAAAGCCATCGCCTTCACCCTGAGCCAAGCGGAACTCGACACCCTGATGCGCGATCTCGACGCGCTGCAGGCGTGCACGACACGCTGGCAGGCGCAGGATCCGGCGCCGATCGGTGGCGGCAGCGAAACGCTGTCAATCCTGCGCAACGGCGACCGCTGCCGCATCCCCGCCTATCCGATCGCCGACCAGCAAGCGCGCGCTCAGCAGATCTTCCGCCGCATCGGCGCGGTGCAGCCGCCGGCGCCGTGACGCGGCCGGGTGCCTCTTGCCGGCACCCGCGCCTTGATGGAAAGTGCTCGCCAGGGTGTTGCGGAGGGCGAGGACGATGACGCAGGCGGGCGACACGCGACCGTCACCGACGCCGCTGGAGCGGGTGCCGCTGGCGAGCGCTGGCGGCGATGCGCTGACGCTGCACGCCGGCCAGCGGCTGGGGCCCTTCGAGCTGCGCGAGTTGCTCGGCAGCGGCGGCATGGGCCAGGTGTTTTTGGCCGATCAGCTGGAACCGGTGCAGCGGCCGGTGGCGCTCAAGTTCATGCACCACCGGCTGATGAGCGGGGTGGCGGCGGCGCGTTTCGAGATCGAGCGGCAGGCGCTGGCGCGCATGAGCCATCCGGCCATCGCCCAGGTGTTCGAGGCCGGCACCACCGCCGATGGCTATCCCTACCTGGCAATGGAATACGTGCCGGGCGAGCCGATCGACGACTACTGCAAGCGCCGCCAGTTGCCGCTGCAGGCGCGCATCGAGCTCTACATCCGCGTGGCGCTCGGCGTGCAGCACGCGCACCAGAAGCACATCGTGCATCTCGATCTGAAGCCGGCCAATGTGCTGGTGACCGAGGTGGACGGGCAGCCGCAGCCGAAGATCATCGACTTCGGGCTGGCGGCTTCCTCGGTCGGCATTCCCGGCCAGCGCAGCGGCGTGGCGCTGGCCGGCACGCCTGGCTACATGAGTCCGGAACAGGCCGGCTTCGCGCTCGATGACGATCCCGCCGAGGTCGACGCGCGCAGCGATGTCTACGCGCTCGGCGTGGTGCTGTACCAGCTGGTGGCCGACGCTTCGCCGTTTGCGCCGGGTCAGTTCAGCAGCGTCAGCACCGAGGATCTGCGCCGCGACTTCGCCAATTTCGCGCCGCTGCCGCCGTCCGAGCGCCTGCGCGCCCAGGGCCAGCACGCACGCGCGCGGCTGGTGGCGGGCGATCTGGACGCAGTGGTCGCCAAAGCCATGCAGCGGGCGCGCACGCAGCGCTACGAGTCGGTGGCCGAGCTGATCGACGAGCTGCGCCGGGTGCTGGAGCCTCGCGAGGTGCGCGCGCGCCCGGCCAGCCGCGTGCATCGCCTGCAGCTCTACTGGCGCCGCAACCGGCGCGCGCTGGTGCTGGGTGGCGCCCTCGGGCTGTCGCTGCTGATCGCGCTGCTGGCTTCGCTGTGGAGCCTGTCCGAGGTGCGCGCCGAGCGCGACCAGACCGCCGCGCGTCAGCGCGAGCTGGAGCGGGTGACCGAGTTCCAGCAATCGATGCTGGAGAGCCTAGACCCGGCGCTGCTGGGCCAGACGCTGCAGCAGACCCTGCGCACCCAGCTGACGGCGGCGCTGGCGCGCGAGCCCGATGCCGCCGCGCGCCTCGATCAGTTCGATCGCGATCTGGCGCTGGCCAATCCCACCGAGGCGGCGCGGCAGATGCTGGATGCCGATCTGCTCAAGCGTGCGCTGGCGGCGGTCGAACGCGAACTCGACGATCAGCCGTTGGTTGCGGCCGAGCTCAAGCTGGCGCTGGCCGGCGCCTGGCGCGGCATCGGCCGTTTCGAGCCGGCGCAGGCGGCGGCCGACAGCGCGGCGGCGCATTACGCGGCGGTGCTCGGCGCGCAGCATCCCAAGACCCTGCGCGCGCGTCTGCAGTCGCTGCAGATGCAGCAGGCGCGTGGCCAGTCGGCCAGCGTGCTGCCGGCGCTGATGCAGCTGGCCGATCAGGCGGCGGCGCAAGGCGAGGACGGACTGGACATCGAACTCGAAGCGCTGCGTGCCGCGGTCGAGATTCGTGGCCTGGAATCCGCCGGTCTGGCGCAGGCGCGCGAGCAGGCGCGCACGCTGCTCGACCGTTACATCGCCCGCTACGGCGACGCCGGCTGGCAGACCGCCTACATGCGCCAGACCCTCGGCGTGCTGGCCCAGCGCGGCGGTGACTTCGCCGCCGCCACGCCGCTGTTCCAGGCTGCCTGGGAGCAGCTGCGGCAGAGTCGCGGCGAGGAATTTCCCGAGACCATCAACTCGCAAATGATGCTGGCGGCCAATCTGGACCTGTCCGGCGATACCGCCGCGGCGCTGCCGCTGCTGCAGCAGGTACTCAGCCTGCGCCGGCGTTTGAACGGCAACGAACATCCGCTGACGCTGACCGCGATGAACGGCGTCGCCGTGGCACTGTCGCGCAGCGGGCAGCTGCAGCCGGCGATCGCACTGGCCGAGGAGGCCTACGCGCTGCGTCAGCGCACGCTGGGCGCCGATCACCCGCAGACGCTGCGGACGCTGCTCAATCTGGGCTCCTTCTACGCGCTGGCCGGTGACGTTTCGCGAGCACGCACGCTGACGCGCCAGTGCTACGAGCGCCGCCTCGCCACGCTGGGGCCGGACAATGCCGACGTCTACGGGGCCGGATTGAACTTGGCGGACTTCGAACTGATCGCCGGCGATCCGCGCGAGGGCCTGCGGCTGGCCACTGAGGCACGCGATCAGCGCATCCGACTGTACGGCGCCGACGCGCCCGCGGTGGCGCTGGCGCAATCGGTGGTGGCGCGCGCACTGGTGCTCGCCGGCCCGCCGGAAGAGGCCCTTGCAGCGATGCAGCAGCAGTGGACCGAGGTGCAGGCCAGCCCGGAGGACTACAGTGATCGCCACCGCAGCATGCGCGCCTGGTATCTGGCGCAGGCCCTGCAACGCGCCGGCCGCCCGCAAGATGCGCAGCCGCTGATCGACCAGGAAATGGACGGCCTGCTCAAATCCGACCCGGCACGCCTGAACCCGCCCGAACGCGAGGCGCTGCGCCAGCTCCAGGCCTGGCTGGCGCGACGCGGCGGATGACATGACAGGGGAAAAAGGGAAAGGGGAAAAGGGAAAAAGGGAAAGGGAAGGGCGGGCGTGGTGCTCTGATTTGAGCCCAGGTCGTCGGCCGGGTCCTTCGCGTCCGCCGGGCTTGGCTGGGCGATCAGCCGGACACGCGAGGCGCCCGGCGCTTTGTCCCGAGGAAAAATGGAAAGGGGAAAAGGGAAAGGGAAGGGCGGACCCGGTGCTCTGGCTTGCGCCTAAGTCGTAGGCCGGGTCCTTCGCGTCCGCCGGGCCTGGCTGGGCGATCAGCCGGACACGCGAGGCGCCCGGCGCTTTGTCCCGAGGAAAAAGGGAAAGGGGAAAAGGGAAAGGGAAGGGCGGCAAAGCCGCGGCCGCCGGCGCGATCTGGCCGGTCGCCCGGCCATCGCCCGCAGCGCGCACGGAGCCGCGCTACGGCCCTGCTCTTCCTTTCTCGATTCCCTGCTCCCGCCCGGTCAATACGGCGTCATTGCGAAGTCCTCGTCCGCGGCGCGAACGAGGGCTGTGGCAATCCAGGTGTGGCTTTGGCTTCCTGCAGGTCGGGGTGGCGACCCACAGCCGGGCGCGAAGGACCGGCGTGCGTGGGTCCAAGCCGAAGTCCTTCGCGTCCGTCGGTTCTCGCCAGGCGGCCATCACCCGCAGCGCGCGGAGACGCGCCGAGGGTCCCCACGTCGAAGCCGGGGACCGTCGCGGCCATGGACACACTCGCCGCGGCAACGAAAAAGCTCGACGCGTGAGCAAAAAAGCTCGGCTTGTTCAGCTTCAACCATGCCGCGGCAATGAAAAAGCTCGACGCGCGAGCAAAAAAGCTCGGCTCGTTCAGCTTCAACCATGCCGCGGCAATGAAAAAGCTCGACGCGCGAGCAAAAAAGCTCGGCTTGTTCAGCTTCAACCATGCCGCGGCAGTGAAAAAGCTCGACGCGCGAGCAAAAAAGCTCGGCTCGTTCAGCTTCAACCATGTCGCGGCGATGAAAAAGCTCGACGTGTGGGAGGTGACGTGGGTCTGCCGCACGACAGACCCCCGCACCGCTAGCGCTGCTGCTCCTCGTAGGCTTCGTGCAACTTCACCGGCGGCGCCTGCACGCGGCGCACGCGGATGTTGATCAGCTCGATGAACACCGCAAAGCCCATCGCGAAGTAGATGTAGCCCTTCGGCACCTTTTGTCCCAGACCATCGGCGATCAGCACCATGCCGATCAGCAGCAGGAAGGACAGCGCCAGCACCTTGACCGTCGGGTGACGCATCACGAAACGGTGCAGCGCGCCGGCGAACACCAGCATCAGCGCCACCGAAATCACGATCGCCACCACCATGATGCTGATGTCGCTGACCATGCCGACCGCGGTGATGATCGAATCCAGCGCAAACACCATGTCCAGGATCAGGATCTGCAGCAGCACCGCGCCCAGCGTGGCGCTGGCCGCCGCGCCTTTGGCGTTGCTCGGGCCCTCCAGCTTGTTGTGCAACTCATTGGTGGCCTTGGCGATCAGGAACAGGCCGCCGCCGATCAGGATCAGATCGCGCCAGGAGATCTCCTCGCCCCAGACGGTAAACAAGGGCTTGGTCAGCGAGATGATCCAGGCGATCGAGAACAGCAGCACCAGACGACTGACCGCCGCCGCGATCAACCCGAGCCGGCGCGCCTTGTCCTGCTGCTCTGGCGGCAACTTGCCGGCCAGGATCGAGATAAAAATGATGTTGTCGACGCCCAGCACCAACTCCAACGCCGTCAACGTCGCCAGCGCAATCCACGCTTCTGGTGAAGCCAGCCATTCCATCGTCGTCCCCTCGGGTTCGTTGCTGACGTCGAGACTAGATGAGGGGGGTGAAAAGGCGACGTCAAGTTCGTGAATGGGGGAAAGGGAAAATGGGAAAAGGGGGTCAGCCGTTCTGCAGGCCGCGCAGCGCGGCGACCAGCCGTGCCACATCGTCGGCGCTGTGCGCGGCCGACAGGCTGATGCGCAGCCGTGCCTGGCCCGGCGGCACCGTAGGCGGGCGCACGGCGGGGCAGTAGCAGCCGTGGGCGCGCAAGGCGGCGGCGAGTGCCAGTGCCGCGGCGCTGTCGCCGACCAGCAGCGGCTGGATCGGCGTGTCTGACGGGGCGAGATGCCAGCCGCCAGCGGCCAGCGCAGCGCGCAATTCGGCGATGCGCTGGGCCAGGACGGCGCGTTCGGCCTCGGCCTCGCGTGCCAGCTGCACGGCGACGCGCATGGCTTGCGCCAGCGCCGGCGGCAGTGCCGTGGTGTAGATATAGCTGCGGGCACTGTTGATCAGCGTGTCGATCAGCAACTCGCTGCCGGCGATCACCGCGCCGTAGCCTCCGAGGGCCTTGCCGAGCGTGCCCATCCACACCGGCACCTGAGCGACACCCAGCCCGGCGGCGGCGCAGGCGCCGCGCCCGTGCGGGCCGACCACGCCCCAGCCGTGGGCCTCGTCGACCATCAGCCAGGCGCGCTCGCGGTTCGCCAGTGCGGCCAGCTCGGCCAGCGGTGCGACATCGCCATCCATGCTGAACACGCTGTCGCTGACCAGCAGCGCGCGCCGCTCGGGCGCGGCGGCGAGCACCGCGGCAGCCGCGGCGGCGTCGGCATGCGCGTATCGGCGCAGTTCGGCGCCGGCGAGGCGGGCGCCGTCGAGCAGACAAGCGTGGTTGAGGCGATCCTGCACGCACAGATCGTGGCGGCCCAGCAGCGCCGTCAGCGTGCCGAGCGCCGCCGCATAGCCGCTGCCGAACAGCAGCACGCGCGGATAGCCGATCCAGGCGGCGATCTCGGCCTCCAGCGCCGCGTGCGCCGAATGGTGGCCGCCGAGCAGATGCGAGGCGCGTGCGCCCAGGCCCAGCTCCGCCGCGCTGCGCAGCGCCTCGATCAGGCGCGGATGGCGCGCCAGGCCGAGGTAGTCATTGCTGCCGAAGTCGATCAGCTCACGGCCGTCCAGAACGATGCGCCCAGGCCGCGCGGCGGCGGCGACCTGCAGCTGTCGCTGCAGCGCCTGTTGCTGCCGGCGGCTTTGCCGATCGACGAGCGCCGCGGCAAAGTCCGGGCGCATCGCGCTCAGCCGGCCTCGACCTGCTCGCAAGCTGGCGCGCTGCAGGCGACTGGCGGCTGCGCGTTCAAACCAACCAGGCCGAGGCGCTCGAACAACTGACGATCGGCCTCGACATCCGGATTGCCGGTGGTCAGCAGCTTCTCGCCGTAGAAGATCGAGTTGGCGCCCGCCATGAAACAAAGCGCCTGCAATTCCTCGCTCATGCCCTCGCGCCCGGCCGACAGCCGCACGGTGGAGGCCGGCATGGCGATGCGCGCGACCGCGATGGTGCGCACGAACTCGAGCGGATCGAGCGCCGGCGCGTCCGCCATCGGCGTGCCGGGCACGCGCACCAGCAGATTGATCGGCACCGACTCCGGATGGCGCGGCAACGTCGCCAGCGCGTGCAGCAGGCCGACGCGATCCTCGCGCGCCTCCTTCATGCCGACGATGCCGCCGCAGCAGACCTTCATGCCGGCCTCGCGCACGGCATCCAGCGTGTCCAGGCGATCTTCATAGGTGCGCGTGCTGATCACCGCGCCGTAGTGCTCCGGGCTGGTGTCCAGATTGTGGTTGTAGTAATCGAGGCCGGCGTCTTTGAGTCGCTGTGCCTGATCGCGCCGCAGCATGCCGGCGGTGACGCAAGTCTCCAGGCCCTCGGCGCGCACCGCGTCGATCATCGCGATCACCGCGTCCAGATCCTTGTCGCGCGGGCTGCGCCAGGCCGCGCCCATGCAGAAGCGCGTCGCCCCGGCGGCCTTGGCCTGCGCCGCCTTCTCGCGCACCAGCTGCAAAGGCAGCAGGCGCTCGGTGCCGAGGCCGGTCTTGAAATGCGCGCTCTGCGGGCAGTAGCCACAATCCTCCGGGCAGGCGCCGGTCTTGATCGACAGCAGCGTCGACACCTGCACGGCGCGCGGATCGAAATGCTGGCGATGCACCAGCGCCGCGCGGTGGACCAGCTCCAGGAAGGGCAATTCAAACAGCGCCGCCAGTTCCGCGCGGCTCCAGTCGTGACGTATCGCGTGCATGCGGCCTCCCGCCAGCTTCGGCCGCGCATTCGACGGGAAGCCGCCGGGGGAGTCAATGGGCGGCGGGCGCCAGCTCGTCCAGCATCGCTTGCGCCTGCGTGTGCACGGCGGGATCGGCGTCGGCGGCGAGCGCGCTCTGCAGCAGCCGTCGGGCCTCCTCGTACTCGCCGACGCCGATCAGCGAGCGCGCATGCCGCAGCGGCGCCATGCGCGCGTGACCGGCCTTGGGATCGGCGGCTTGTTCCACCTCGGCCATCAGCTGCGCGCTGAGCTCGCGCGCCTGGGCGTAGCGATTCTGCCGCTGCAGTGAGCCCGAATACTGGAACAGCACGCGCAGCCGGTCCGGATGGCCCGCCGGCAGCTGCGCGCGCGCCAGCGACCACGCTTGCTCGAACTCGCGGTCGGCCTCCACATAGCGCCCGCGATCGCGCAGCACGGTGGCGTATTCGGAACGGATGCCGATGGTCTGCCGGTGCTCCGGGCCGAAGCGCGCCAGCGTGCCGTCCAAGGCGGTGCGCAGCAGGCGCTCGGCGTCGTCGAAACGCGCCGGATCGCGCTTGCCCTGGACCGCATACATCACCGCCAGATTGCTCGCCGTGGTCAGCGTCGACGGATGCGTGGGACCGAGGCGCGTCAGCCGCACCTCGTAGGCCGCGGCGAGCAGCGCGACGGCCTCGTCGATCTGGCCCTGGTCGTAGAGCAGCGAGCCGAGATTGGCCTTCAGCGTCGCCACTTCCTGACGCTGCGGGCCGAGCGCGCGCTCGGCGATCTGCAGCCAATGACGATAGAGCTGCTCGGCGCCGGCCGAGTCGCCGCCGGCGACCAGCGTCAGCGCCAGATTGTTGGCGGTGGCGATGGTCTGCCAGTGCGCGTCCTTGAGCACCTTCTGGCGCTCCGCCAGCGCGGTGCGCAACAGCTCGACCGCCTCCGGATGGCGGGCGTTCTCCCGCAGTGCCATCGACACATGCGTCATCGCCATCAGCGTGTCGGGGTCGTTCTCTCCCAGATCCTGGCGCGCCAGCAGCAGTGCACGCTCGGCGCTGGTGTAGGCCTGCTGCGGCTCGCCGATGTCGATCAGCATGGCCGACTCGCGCGAGCGCACCCAGATCTCGATGCGGCTGGCCCAGTTGGGCAGACAGGGCGCGCAGGGCTGCGTCCGATGCGCGTCCAGCGCCGCCAGTCCGCTGCGAAAGGCGGCGGCGGCCTCGGCGTGCTCGCCCAGCGCCGCCAGCGCCACGGCCAGATGCAACTCGGCGCTCAGGCGTGCCGGGGTGTGCGCATCGCCCGGCGTCGCCAGCAGCGCGTCCAGACGCTGCCGCGCCTCCAGCACGCGACCGCTGTCGATCAAGGCGCGCGCCGCACCCACGGCCGCCAGTTCGGCGTCCAGGCCCGCGGCACTGCCGGCGGCGCGGAAGTCCGCCTGGGCGGCGTCGTAGTAGCTGAGCGCGCGATTGGTGTCGCCGAGTGCGTTGAAGGTTTCGGCCAGCGTCGCGCGGATGCGTCCGCGTGCCGCCGGCGCGTCCGCCAGATCGCGCTGCAGCCGGGTCTCGCCTTGCTCGATCAGCGTGCGCACGCTGACGTCCTCGCCCTGCGCGAACACCGGATTGGCGCCCGAGAACATGCGTCGCATGTAGTCGACCATGGCATCGGCTTCGCGCCGTTGCGCCTGCTCCTGCAGCGCAAAGCGCGTGCTGACCGCGACCGCGCCGACCAGCGCCACCAGCACCATCAGCGCGGCGCCGACCAGCGCCTTGTTGCGCCGGGCGAAGCGGCGCACCTCGCTGATCACGCTGGGCCGCTGCGCCAGGATCGGTTCGTCGGCCAGAAAGCGCCGCAAGTCCTCCGCCAGCTCGGCGGCGTTCTGGTAGCGCGCTTCCTTGTCCTTCGCCAGCGCGCGCTGGAAGATCACTTCCAGATCGCCGGCGTAGCGTCGGTCCAGTCTGGACAGCGGCGTCGGCTGGGTATCGCAGATCTGCTGCAGCGCGCGCGCCAGATTGTGTCCGGTCACCTCGTAGGGCAACTCGCCGGACAGCATGCGGTAGCCGATCATGCCGAGCGCGTAGACATCGGTGCGGATATCGACGCCGCCGGGCTCGCCGACCGCTTGCTCGGGGCTCATGTAGGCGATGGTGCCGATCACCATGCCGGCGCTGGTCAGCTCGCTGGGACCGCGGTCCTCGCCGGTGAGGCGCGCCACGCCGAAGTCCAGCACCTTGGGCTGACCGTCGATCTGCACCAGGATGTTGCCGGGCTTGAGATCGCGATGGATCACGCCGCGGATGTGCGCGTGCTCGACCGCGTCGCACACCCGCATCAGCAGTTCCAGCCGCTGGCGGGTGTCCAGCGCGCCGCTGTGTTCCAGCAGCGGCGCGCCCTCGACGAACTCCATGACGATGTAGGGCACCGAGCCCAGACTGGCATCGGTCTGGCCGCTGGCGAAGATCTGCGCGATACCCGGATGTTTGAGCCGCGCCAGGATTTCCGCCTCCTGCTGGAAGCGCGCCAGCAGCTCGGCCTGATGCAGACCGGCGTGCAGCGTTTTGATCGCCACCAGTCGCTTGGGATGGCGCTGCTGCGCCAGGAACACCACGCCCATGCCGCCGGCGCCGATCACGCGCAGGATGCGGTAGTCGTCGATCTGCCGCCCGATCCAGCTGTTCGGACCCACCGGATCGGCCGCGCGCACCTGCACCGGCAGCTCGCCGGGCTGCATCACCGTCGGCGGCTGCATCTCCGCCGACACGCTTACTCGAATCCGTTGGCGTGCAGCGGCACCGGCTGCATCGGCGCACCGATAAACAGGATGCGTCCAGTCTCGCGGCGCAGGTCGCCGGCGCCGTTGTCGATCAGCGTGAAGTTCCAGCTGCTGCCGGTGCGGGCCACGCCGCTCGGGCTGAACCAGTTGAAGCTCAGCACATTGCCGGCGTTGGTAGGGCCATAGCGGCGCAGCACCCAGTCCGGCCCGAAATTCTGGCCGTGGAAAATCAGGCCCACCTGCAGCTGCGTGCAGCCGATGAACTCGAAGCGCACCACGCCGGCAGCGGGCTGGTAGTCGCCGTCATCCGGCAGGCTGAGCGGATCGACCGCGGCGGCATCGTAGACCTGGGTGCAGCCGGAGCCCTCGCCGATCGACAGTTCGGTATTGCTGACGGTGCCCTCGCGCGCGCCGCCGCGCGTAGCCTGCGGCAAGAAAGCGTTGGGGATCTCGAAGCTGGCCACTTCCGGCTGCAGCCGGTCGGCGATGGCGTCGGCGTTGCCGTCGCCGGCATTCGGTGCCAGATCCTCGGTGGCATCGGGCGGACCATCGACATCGCCGTCGGGAATGCGGGTCAGGCTGAACACGCCCTCATCGGTGCCGGCGTGGATCGTCGGCGGCCCGACGACCGGCAGCGACAGCGCGACTGCCTGCGCCGAATCGATCGGCAGATCGATGCTGATCGAATCCCAACTGGCGCCGCCGTTGCTGCTGAGGTAGATGCCGCCCGGCGTGAGTTCGAGGCCGCCGACGCCGGCCAGCACGCGCTGCGGATTGCCGGGATCGACGCGCAGCGAGCGCAGGCTGACGCCCGCCAGCCCGGTGTCGGCGCGCTGCCAGCTGGCGCCGCCGTCGACCGTCTTGTAGACGCGTCCCGCGCTTTCCGGCTGCGAGGCATCGTTGAGCGCCACGTACAGCGTGCCGGGCAGGCCGGGCGCGGCAGCCAGCGCCGCCACATCCCACACCGATCCGCTGCCGCTCATCAGCGGCAATCCGCTGTTGACCGCCACCCAGTTCAGCCCGCCATCGATGCTTTTGTACACGCCGTTTGGCGTACTCGGCAGCGGATCACCGCAATCCTGGCAGTAGCCCTGCAGCCGCGTGCCGGCGTAGACGATGCTGCTGTCGCCGGGATCGAAGGCCAGCGCGGCCGGCAGCGGATACTGGACGCGCGGCGTGCAGACGCCGAGCGGCAGCCCGTCGCGCGGCAGCCAGCTGCTGGCGGCATCGCTGCTGCGCCACAGGCGTGCCAGATCCAGTTGCGGGACGCCGGCGACGCAGCGCACCAGACCGCGCGTCGCCAGGTACAGGATCTGCGTGGCGCCGGCACTGATCGAGGCGGGATCGAGCAGCAGATCGCTGGCCTCGCCGACCGCGGCCGGACCAGCCAGCGGCGTCGGCAGGAAGTTGTCGGCTGGTGTCCAGCTGACGCCGCCGTCGTTGCTGCGGAACACGCCGCCGCGATAGCTGGCCGCCGGCAGGCCGAGCGGCGCGAAATCGGCGCCGATCGCGTACATCCGCGTGCTGTTGAGGCTGCTCACGTTGGCCGGATCGAAGGCAATCGCGTTCACCGTGTCGAGCGCCAGCGCCGCGTTGAAGCGCACCCAGCTCTGCGCACCGTCGTCGGACTGGTACAAAGCCGGTGAAGTGGCTTCACTGCGTCGATTGCGCAAACCGGCGTAGACGCGCTGAGGTCGCGTCGGATGCACCGCCAGCGTCTGGATGCCGGTGCCGCGCAGACCGCCGCTGGCCGGCGCCCAGTTCAAACCGGCATTGGCGCTGAGGAACACCTCGCCAGCCACGCCAAAAGCCAGCCAGCGCGCCGCGTTGGCGGGATCGATCAGCAGCGTGCCGATCGACGCCGGCTCGCCCGAGGTCACGGTCAGACCGCTGTTGCGCGCCAGAAAGCTGGCGCCGTTATCCAGGCTCAGCAGCACGCCATCGGAGCTGCCAAACACCAGCCGCCCGGCGCTGCCGGGATCGTAGGCCAGACTTTGCAGGCGTTGACTGGCGCCGAGCGGCAGTGCGGGCAGTGCACTGAAGCTGGTGCCGCCGTTGGTGGAGCGGAAGTTGCCGATGCCGCCCGCCAGGAACACCGTGCCCGGCGTGTTGGCGTTGTAAGCCAGCAGCTGGATCTCCTCGCGAATCGGCCCGCCGCCGTCCCAGGGACCGCTGACCGGCGTGAAACTGAGACCGCCGTTGCTGCTGCGGTACAGGCTGGCGGGATAGTCGTTGGTGTTGCGGTCACCGACCCAGACCAGCAAGGACTGCGCGTCGGTGGGATCGACGGCGATGCGGATCAGATCGGTGGGCAGCGATGGCGCACCTACTGCCACCCAGCTGGCGCCGCCGTTGCTCGATCGAAACAAGCCGTCATCCTCGCTGGCCAGATACAGCACGGCGGGATTGCTGGGCGCATAGGCCACATCGACGGTGTGGAAGCTGGAGTTGTTGACCGGCAGACCGCTGTCGCGGCGGAACCAGCTGCGGCCGCTGTTGACGCTGAGGAACACGCCGCGTGCGCCCGCCAGCAGCACGTAACCGGGCAGCGCCGGATGTGCCGCCAGCCGCGTGGTGCCGGCGCTCAGGGTGCTGAGACCGGCCGACTGATTGCTCCAGCTGTTGCCGCCATCGTCCGAGCGGTAGACGCTGCGATGGGCGCTGGCGTAGACGACGCCGGGTTCCAGCGGGCTGAGCGCCGCGCTGTCGATGCGTCCGCCGTAGGGACCGGCGCTGCTCCAGCGCCCGGGGGCCGCCTCGACCGCGTCCGCCAGCCAGCCGATCGCCAGACCCAGCAGCAGTGCCTGCGCCCAAAGACCGCGTGTCGCGGCATCGTTCATCGCGCTCATCCCTACGATCCAGGTGCCGACTCTAACGCGCAGCCTCGACCTTGGGTGACGCGTCGCCCGGGCAGGCGCCCGCTGTCGGCGTCATCAATTGATGCAGCTTCCTGCGCGCAACCACGGCCGAATGGCGTGCTGCCATCCGGCCGTGGCGCAGTGCCGCTTAGAACGAGTAGCGCGTCAGGAAGTGCAAGCGCGTCAGCGAACCGTCGGCGCCGCTCTCCAACTCGCGGTTGGCAAAGCGCAGTTCAAAGCCGACATCGAGCTTCGGCAGCGGCGAGTAGATCAGATTGGCCGAGATCGAATCGACGCTCTTGGTCACCGCGGTGCCGGTCAGCGCAGTGTCGTTGTCGTAGTTCGACGCCGCGTAGTACAGATTGCCGCGCAGCTGCGGACTGAAGGCGTGCCGGAAGCCGACGAAGCCGGCGACGCCGTCGATGGTTTCCAGATTGCCGCTGCCATCCAGCACCGCATCACTGGCAATGCCGAGGCCGACGTAGCGACCGATGCCGCCGCCGACGTTCAAGGCGAAGCGCAGATCGTTGTTGGCATCGAAGTTGTAGCGACCCGAGATCGAGCCGGCCACCGCGGTCTGGCTGTCGTCGATGGCATTGACGCCGGTGGTCTCATGTTTGAGCTGGCGCAGCATCACGGCGCCGGTCAGATGGCCCCAGGCCGGCTTGTAGGTGTAGCGGGCGACCAGATCCGGGATGCTGTTGTCGTCGCTCGACACCTTGGCGCCGCCGCGGAAGGGCACGAAGGTGGTTTCCGGATTCTCCAGCGAGAAGCTCCACGGGCCGTTGGTGTAGCGCACTTGCGGCTGGCGCACGAACACGGTGCCGTCGGTCGGACCGACGAAGTCCACCGAGTCAATCAGCGCGGCAGGATCCATGAAGTTCGACCAAGTCTGGCCCACCGTCCACTGGTTCCAGCTGACGAAGGCATGGCGAATGGTCGCGCCGTAGGTGTTGGTGGCCTGCTGATTGCCCAGCGCGCCGCCGAAGAAGTCGAACTCGATGCGCGCGCTGACCTTGTCGCCGGCATCGGAGACGTTGTCGAAGCCCAGCCACAGACGCGAGAACTTGGCGTGGGCGTCGAAATCGGTGCCCTCATCGGCGCCGCCCACCGGCGTGCCGCCGGGCAGATACAGATCGCGCCCGGCGCTGCCATCGGCCAGTTCGCCGTCGCCGGTCTGCGTGTACATCATGTCGGTGCGGACGAAGCCGCCGACGGTGAACTTGGTTCCGGCCACCGCGCCGGGTGTGATCGTGGTCGCCTGGATCGGCGGCGGCGGTGGCGGTGCGCCCGGGGCGGCTGGCGGCGCCGGCGGCGGCGTGGCCGGCTTCTGCGCGGCGACCATGGCCTTCAATTCGGCCAACTGGGCTTCGAGCTGCTGGATACGACCTTCCAGTTCGCTCTCTTTGGCGGTCTGGGCAAACACTGCGGGCGCTGCAGACAACGCCAGGGTCAGTGCCAGGATGCGGCTCAATGGCCGTTGTGCAAGCGTACGCGTGTGCATGGTGAACTCCCCTCCGAGCTGGTTTCCGCGGGTGTGGCGTTCGAGCATCGAACCGGCGGCCGGGCACCGCCCATGACGCCGGTCAAGCGCGACGCACACCGCTGTAGTGGCGGCTGGGGCATGGTGCGAGCGCCAATGTTCACTCGCCATTCACCATTGGTCGAAGCGCGCTGCGCAGCGTTCGCGCGGCAGCTGACCGGTGGCGGGTGCCTTTTTCGCGTTTAGACTGTGACGAATCTTTCAGACAGGTAACGCTTTGTGCTCGACGAGATCGACATTGGCGACGTAGCAGAGGACGGCGACGGCGACAGCTGGTTCAGTAGCGCGGGCATCCGCTCGCTCGGATCAGGCGCGATCTTTCTGCTGTCGATCGCGCTGCTGTTCTGGAACGAGGGCTACAGCAAGCGCCACGGCGATGCACTGATCGAGGTGCAGGATCAGGTCCAGGTGGCCCCGGCCACGCTGGATCCGGCCTTGAATGGCAAACCCGTGCATGTGAGCGCCCGCGTGCACAGCACGCAGGGCGCGCGCGATGACACCTTCGGCGTGCATACCGACGGCCCGGCGATGTATCGGCTGGTCGAGATGTACCAGTGGATCGAGTACGAGGAAACCCACGGCAGCGGTCGGCGCAAGCGCACCACCTACACCTACGAGATGGACTGGGATTCCGAGTACTGGGATTCCAGTCAGTTCCACAATCCGGTCGGCCACGAGAACCCCAAACCCGCGCTGAGCGGCGACGGTTTCTTTGCGCCCGACGCCCGCTTTGGTGCCTATCGCTTCGACAATGTCGCGGTGGCCCGGCAGGCGCTGAACGAGCTGGGCGATTCCTCACCGGGTTCGCTGGGCGATTGGCCGGCGCTGATGTCGGGCCTGCCGGAACTCTCCTCCAGCCTGCGCGAGCAGGGCTGGTTCCAGCTGGATGCCGAGACCTACTACAAGGGTCGCGAGCACGTCGAGGACGCCGAACTCGGCGATCTGCGCGTCAGCTTCTACGAGCTCTCGAACGACTATCCGCTGTCGATGATCGCGGGCCAGAACGGCGATCGTCTGGAGCCCTGGGCGGCCAGCAACGGCGATCACGTGCTGCTCGCGCAGGGCGGCACGCGCAGCGCCGAGACCATCGTCCACGATGCCATCGCACTCAACGAGAGCTTCACCAAGCTGCTGCGCATCGTCGGCTTGATTGGCGCCACCATCGGCGCCGCCGGTTTCGCGCGCCTGCTCGGTGGCTTCCTCAGCATGATCCCGCTGGTCGGCGCGCTGGTGGATTTTTCGCTGATGGTCGCCGGCGCCCTGTTCGGGCTGACCATGGGGCTGATCACCATCGTCGTCGGCTGGCTGGCGGCGCGCCCCTGGATTGCCGCCGTGCTGCTGATCGCGATCGGCTCGGCGATCACCTGGGCGGTGCAACATCGACGCAAGGCGGATCGTGCGCAGCGCCGCAGTCAGAAGCTGGCGCAGATGGGCGAGCTGGCGCGCCAGCGCGCGGCCGAACGCGCGCAGATGCCGCAGGCGCCGATCGGCGCGCCGGTGCTGGCCGCTGCCGGCGCCGCCAGCCTGGCGCCGCCGCCGCCCCCGCCCGCCAGCGCGCGGACGCCCGCCAGCCGTGCCGCCGCGGCACCGCCGCCACCGCCAGCGCCACCGCCGGTGGAGGAATCGCGCGAGCTGCCGCCGCTGGAATGGACGCCCGGCCTGATCTCGACCAAGCCACCGTCGGTGCGCGCCAAGGCCGAGCCCACGCCGCCGCCGCCAGCGGACGATCTGGGCGCGATTGCCTTCGACACCACCGGCCTGCGCCCCACGCCACGGCCGTCTGCCGCAGCGCCCGCCGCGCCGACCCGACCGGCCGCCCCGGCGCCGACTCCGCCGCCGGCTGCACCGCTGTTCGACACGGTGGAGCCGCGCCGCCCAGCGCCGCCCTTGTTCGACACCGTGGAGCCGCGCCAGCCCAGCGCGCCCTTGTTCGACAGCGTGGAACCGCGCCAGCCCGGCGCGCCTTTGTTCGACACGGTGGAGCCACGTCAGCCGAGCGCGCCGCTGTTCGACCTGGTCGAGCCGCGCCAGCCGGAGACTGAAAGCTCCGCGCCGCCGCCAGCGACCGCCGCCGCGCCCGCGCCGGCAGCGCCAGCGCCGCCGCTGCGCATCGCCCTCGGCAGCAAGGGCGAGTACACCATCCACAAAATCGTCCGCCGCCAGACCGATGGCAGCGAGCAACTGATCTGCTTCGAGCTGACGCGCGCCGGCCGCCCGATCGCGCGCGGCAGCCAGGAGGAGGTCAAGCAGAAGCTGAAGGCCTTGTTGGCGGCGGGGTAGCGGGACCCGGGACCCGGGACCCGGGACCCGGGACTCGGGACTCGGGACTGTGCGGCCGGGCACATAGGTGACACGTTGACCGGGCACATGGGTTACACGACGCTAGCAGCTTTACGTGCCTTTGGATTCTTTCCTGCTCAACCTTCTGTGGGCTTTTGAAGGCTCAGTGCAGGTAGGTCAGGGTCATCGTCTCCTCGTCGATGTGCGCGATCAGTTGCTGGCAGAAGTAGACCTTCCAGCCTTGGATGCTCGCTTCCAGACCAAGCCACTGATGGGCCAGCGCCTGACTGACGAAGATGCGCTGGCCACGCCAATGGATGTCGCCGTGTTGTTGCACCATGCGGGTCTCAAAGTGGCTTGGATACTCGATAGGCGGCAGCTTGCGCGGGTGCGCTCGGGTCGAGGGTTGATACCGGCTCTGCGGAGGCACCATGCCCAGCGCTTCGTGCGGCCGCTCTTCGTTGTAGCGCTGCCGGAACGCGTCGAAGACCTTTTGCTGCGCCTTCAGGTTCGCCTGCAGCGGTGACAGCGTCTCCGCCTTGAGCGTGCGATGCATGCGTTCATGGCGCGAATTGTCCGTGGGTGTGCCCGGTCGTGTGCGATGCAGGGTGATGCCCAGGCGCAGCCACCACGCCGACAGACGCGTCAGTCCCAGGCTGGCCGTGTGGTAGGCAAAGGGCACCCCATTGTCCGTCCGGATCGCCGCCGGCAGCCCGTATTCGCAGAACAGTCGGCGCATGACCTTCTCGGTCTCCGCCATGCTGATCGCCCCCATCGCATGGCACGCCAGCAGACAGCGCGAGTGCGTGTCCGTGACCGTCAATGGGAAGCACTCGCTGCCATCGCCCAGTCGCCACTGACCCTTGAAATCCGCCGCCCATTCCTCGTTCGGAGAGCTCGGCAAGGGCCAGCGCAGCGGCTTCATCGACACCACCGCCACCCGCCGCCGCGGCTTGATCAGACCATGCCGCGCAAACAACTCGCCCACCGTGCTGACCGCCGGCAACTCAAGCTCCGGCCGCTGCGCCGACAGCACCGCCAGCACCTTCTTGGGGCCGTAATGCGGGCGCTCACGCTTCAAGCCCAGCAAGGCTTCTCGCACCAACTCTGGCGTCGCATGCGACTGCGTCCTGCGCGCCCGCGACCGATCCGCCAGCCCGCCCGACCCCTCCGCCTCGTACCGCCGGATCCACTTGCTCGCCGTCTTCCGACTGATGCCGAACCTCCCCGCCAGCTCACTGACCGTGCCCAACCCTTGGCGGTACGCACGGACCAACCGATCCCGTTCTTCCATCGCGGTGACCTCTTGCCACGGCATCGACCATCTCCCGATGTCTCAATGCCGTAAAAATGTCACCCATGTGCCCGGTCTAAAATGTCACCCATGTGCCCGGTTCATACAGACCCGCGTTCCGGACTCAGCGAAACCCCGCCTGCCGGCCGACGGCCTGCACGTGCTCGACCAGCTCGTAGCAGAGCACCACGGCGCGCTCCTCGGGGCTCCAGTAGGCGTTGACCTGCTCGCAGTCCTGCGCCACCAGACGCACCATCGCCTGCCCGGGCGGGAAGCGGAACTGGTGCAGCAGATCGCGGAGCTCGGTCATCAGGCCCAGATCCGCCACCCGCTGCGCGGCGGCTTCCAGCGCCGGCGGGGCGGGCAGCAGCTGCACCGGGACCAGGAAGCCATCGAGCTGGGCCGGCAGCTGCGCGGTCTTGTCGAGCAAATGCGCCGACCAGGACGCGGCGTTCTGCGCCGCCTCGCGCAGACAGCTGGCCTGACGCTCGTCCGGCAAGCCTAGGCGCACTGCCAGCGGCCCCATCGTCTGCGGATCGGCGCCGTACAGCAGGCAGGCGATCTGGTAGCCGCGCTGCTCGTCGATGCCGTGCTCGTCCCACCACGGCAGGTCTTCTCGCCGCGCCTCGCTCTGCCGCGCCGAGGCCATCCACCACTCGATCGCCGCGATCGCATCGACGCCGGTCTCGCGCCCGTCGGGCGACAGCCACCAGGCGGCGAAACGATCGGCGGCATCCTCCTCGCGCCCGAGCACAGGCAGATCGTACAAATCGACCAGCCCATGACCGAGCTCATGCAGCAGCACGAAGCGCAGCGTGCCGCGCACGAACTGATCGAGCGTCAGCGTCTGCTGGAACATCGCTTGCGGCGGTGCCAGTCGCGGCAGCTCGGCGGCCTGGGCCGTGCCCAGACAGCAGGCCAGCGCCAGCGCGGTATAGAGGCGCGTCATTGGGGTCTCCGGCAGAGGCAAACGCCGATCATCGGCGATTTTTACGCCCAGGGAAGCCTGGGGAACCACTCGCCAAGCATGGAAGCGGAGGAGCAAAAGCGGGGCGGGGGGCAGGGGGCGGGGGACCAGCCGCGAGGCGCGTGCATTGCGCTGTCGCCAGTTTGCAGGGCTAGCAAGCGCGCGAAAGGCGAGACAGGGACTCTTGCCAAACATGAGTGCGTCCGGGGATGAAACGGGACTCGGGACTCGGGACCCGCCAGTTTGCAGGGCGAGCAAGCGCGCCGGCGGCAGAGCCACGCAACTGCTGCAGTGCCAGTCCCCCGACCCCTTCCCCTCGCCCCGCTTCTCCGTGCTTCCCTACTGCAGCCGGCGCGCGCCGAGGTAGCGCGGACGCCAGTAGCTGTCGTCCAGGCGGTCGAGGCGCACGCGTCCGCCGGCATTCGGCGCGTGGACGAAGCGGCCCTCGCCCACGTACACGCCTACATGCGAGACGCCGCGGCCGCCGGTGTCGAAAAACACCAGATCGCCGGTGCGCAGCGCGCTCTGGCGCGGCGCGCTGGCGGGCATCCGGTAGAGCTCGCCGGTGGTGCGCGGCAGGCGCAGGCCGAGCACATCGCGATACAGATAGACGACGAAGCCGGAGCAATCGAAGCCGATCGCCGGATCGGCGCCAGCACGCTGGTAGGGCGTGCCGACCAGGCCCAGCGCACGGAAGGCGAGATCCGATAGCGTGGCGCTGCCGGGGGCAAAGGTCGGTGGGCGCGGCGCCGGCGCTGGTCGCGGTGGTGCGCTGGTGCAGCCGACCACGGCCAGCAGCAGCGCCAGCAGCAGCGCTCGTCGCAGCGTCCGCTTACTCGTCGCCACCACCACCGCCGCCGCCGCTCGCGGCTTCGGTGTCGACCGGCTCGACGAAATTCAGCGCCTTGTCGACGATCGACTGGCCGACCCCGGGGCTCTGTCCCAGCCGCTTGGCGGTCTTGCGCGCGGCCATTTCCTGATCGATGGCGTCCGCCGCCAGCACCAGCGCGGCTTTGCGCTCGGCGCTCAGTTGCGTCCAGTGGCAGTCATCCTCGGCGCCCGCCATCGAATACAGCAGATTCAGCGTGGGCTTGAAGCCGGCGACCTTGACGCGCCGGTAGGCCTCGACGGCGCCGAGCTTGCGCAGATCTTCTTCGGTACGGATGCCCACCTGCCGCAGCCAGGCTGCGCTCTTGGGGCCGACGTTGCGGATTTTT
Organism: Lysobacterales bacterium; assembly: GCA_046346965.1. Classification (GTDB taxonomy): domain Bacteria; phylum Pseudomonadota; class Gammaproteobacteria; order Xanthomonadales; family SZUA-5; genus JAXMHB01. The sequence goes on along the minus strand of JAXMHB010000016.1, from coordinate 51,191 downwards.
TCGCTGGGTGCCATGCGTCGTCCTGGGGTGACTGTGGGTGGCGGCTCAGACCGGGATCAGCGGCCAGCGTTCAAAAAGCACTGCGCCAGCGCCTCCAGACCCTGTTGGTCCTCGCTGTCGAAGCGCCCCGGCAGCGGACTGTCGATGTCCAGCACGCCGATCAGTGTCTCACCTTGCAGCAGCGGAATCACGATCTCCGAGCGCGAGGCCGAATCGCAGGCGATATGGCCGGGAAAGGCATGCACATCGGGCACCAGCTGGGTGCTGCGCGTCTGTGCCGCCGTGCCGCAGACGCCGCGGCCGATCGCGATGCGCACGCAGGCCGGCTTGCCCTGGAAGGGACCGACGACCAGCTCGCGGCCGTCGAAGAAATAGAAACCCACCCAGTTCACATCGGGCAGCGCGTGATACAGCAGCGCGGAAAAATTGGCCGCATTGGCAATGCGGTCTGACTCATCGGCCAGCAGATGCGTGGCCTGGTCCAGCAGATGCGCGTACAGCTCGGCCTTGGTCGCGGGCGTGTAGGGTGCAAGTTCGAACATCGGGACATCATCAGCTGCAGGGCCCGCCATTCTGCCCAGCTTCGATGACAGTGACGAGGGGCGCCCGGCGCCGACGTTCAGCCCCAGCGCACGCGCTGGCAGCCCCAGGACGGCGCACCAGCAGGCACGACGATCGGCGGCTGCAAGGCCACGGCGTAGGCGGCCGGATCGAAACCGTAGACGCGCTGCGCACTGAGGATCAGCTGCGGCACGCGATCGCTGCCGGCGGCGGCGAGTATGGCGCGCCCCTGCGGCAGCTGGTCGACCACGCAGTCGATGTGGTTGATCCGGTGCGCGCGCAGCCAGGCGCGCGCCTGGGCGCACCAGGGGCAGTCGCGGGTGGAAATCAGCAGCGGCGCGCCACCGGCGCGAGCCAGCAGGGTGTCGTTGTCGACGGCGAACCAGGCGGCGTTGGCGGCGCGCCAGAGTCCTGGACCGTAGGCGCCCAGCAGATAGCCGAGGATCGCCAACAGCGGCACCGCGAAGCCGGGGAAACGTCGAATCATGGCGGAGGCTAAAGACGCGCGGCGGGGCTCGCCGCGCGTCGCCGTGCTCAGGGATTGCCGGCGCGACATTCGCGCAGTTCGGCCAGACACATCGTCTTCGGCGTATGGCCATCCGCCAGGCATTGTTTGAACTGCTGATCGCAGTTGATCGCGGCCTGGGCGCCGACGCCCGCGCCCAGCGCCAGCGCGAATGCCAGCACAGACCACTTCGAGCTTTGCAATGGCTTGTTCATGCGTACTCCGTCGTTGCGGTACACCGGCGCGGCTGCGTCGGTGGCTGCGTTGGCGGGGGAGCCCGTGCAGCGCTGACAGAAACGCCGGAGTCGCCGTGGACGCACAACTCAACCGTGGGCCAGCGCGTGCAGCGCCGCCGGCACCTCGGCCATGCGCTCGACCACCCGCAGCCGGCGCGCGCCGGGATCGACCGCGTGCTCGCGCTCCAGCGCCCAGGTCACGGCATAGGGTACGTGCACGCCGGCGCCGCCCAGTGCCAGCACCGGTTCGATATCCGAGCGCAGCGAGTTGCCGACCATGGCGAAGCGGTCCGCCGGCAGACCGAACTCCTCCAGCAGCCGCGCATAGGTAGCGACGTCCTTCTCCGACACGATTTCGATGCGGTGGAACAACTCGGCCAGCCCGGAATCGCGCACCTTGGCCTCCTGATGGAACAGATCGCCCTTGGTGATCAGCACCACGCGATAGTCGGCCAGCACCGCTTGCACCGTCTCGCGCACATCCGGCAGCAGCTCGACCGGATGGGTCAGCACCGATTTGCCGAGATCCAGCAGCGCACGGATGTCGCGGCTGCTGATGCGCGCCTCGGTGAGTTCGATCGCGGTCTCGATCAGTGACAGCGTCATGCCCTTGGCGCCGTAGCCGAACAGCTTGATGTTGCGCCGCTCCACCGCCAGCAGACGCTCGTGCACCTGGGCGTCGGCCAGATCCAGATAGGCACCGAGGATGCGTTCAAACTCGGCGTGCGCCTGTTGAAAGTAGATCTCGCTGTGCCAAAGGGTGTCGTCGGCGTCAAAGGCGACCAGTTCGAGCATGCCCGTCACTCCTGCCAGTAAAGCGCCCGAGCATAGGTGCAAGTCCTTGAAATTGCGCCATGTCAGCTCGGCGTCAGCGTGCGCTCCGGGGACTTTCCAGCGTGTCAGCCGGGCGCCCGGCAGGCTGCAGCCACCGTCCACCACCCTGGGGTGCTGCCATGATCTACCGCTGTCTGTGTCTGCTCGTCCTGCTGCTGCTCGGCGCCGCCCGGCTGCCGGCGCAATCCTTGCCGGATGCCGCCACCGCCACCCGGCGCGTGGAGACGGCGCTGGAAGACCTGCAGGCTCAGGTGCACAACCGGGTGACTTTCGCCGGCCAGGCCGCTGATCTGGAGCAGATGCTCACGGACTACCAGCCGCGCTTGTCGATGCAGCAGGTCGAGCGCTACCGCAACGCGCTGCAGACTGCGCGCGCCGAGTTCCAGCGCTATGCCCAAATCGAGGACGTGGCACGCCTGGCGGCGGGCGTGGACGTGCTCGAGCAGCGCTGGGACGGCTTGCGCCGGCAGTTGCACGACCCCGATCTGTCGCCCAACAGTCGCGAGGCGGCGGTCAGCGATCTGCGCGAGTCGATTGCCAGTTTGCGGCAGGCGCAGTCCGCGCTGCCGGCGCCCAGCGTCGCCGATCTCAGCCGCCGTATCGACCGCGTCGCCGCATCGTTCGAACAACTGGTCGGCGCCGCCGACGCGGCGGCCGAACTGGCGGCCTTGGAATCGGCCTTTGCGCGCGATACCGAGGACTATGCCGGCTGGGAGCAGGAACAGGCGATCGACTACGCCCGCTACCGCAGCGAGCGCTCGGCGCTCAGCAATGCCTTTGGCCTGCCGAAAACGCTGGGCCTGTACCAAGCCACTGGTGCGCGGCTGGGCGAAACGCGCGACCCGCCGCTGCCGGCCGCCTTCCGTGAGCGGCTGGAAACGCTGCAAGCACAGACGCGCGCTCGCCTGCTGGCAGCCGTGCAGGCGCTGGTCGACGCAGCTGCCGCGGCCGATGCCAGCGAGGAGCCGGCGCGCGCGGCCATGGGGCTGCTCGATGAGAGTCTGCGGGTGACGCTGGCGGCGGAGAGTGATCGCGAGTTCGGCGCGCTGGCGCTGCGCACCCGCGACTGGCTGCGCGCGGCCGCCGATGCCGACACCCACAGTGCCGAGGGTCTGGCGCGCTACTACCAGCGCATGACGGTGTCGGCGCGCGCGGCCTGGCCGGACATGGAGCGCCAGTACACCACCGTGCGCGGCTTCGACCCCACCCATCCGCAGGCGCTCGAAGGGCAGCTGATCCGCATCGAGACCGACAATCTGATGGGCTATCGCTTCAAAGTCGGCGATTTCCCCTTCGCCACCACGATCAGCGGTCTGCCGGTGGCGGCGATCTACGATCCCGAGGTCGAAGCAGCCATCGCCGAGATCGAGTCCAAGCTCGGCCGCGCACTCGGTGACAGCGATGATGACGGCCGTTGGACGGTGATCGCCGAAGTCACCGGCCGTATTGGGCGCATGCAGCTGCGCAAGCAGATCGAGGGCGATATCCGCGATGCCAGCAGCGGCGAGAAGCTCGGCAGCTATCGCGGCGAGGAAGCCGAGGCGGTGGACGCGCCGATCCTGCGCATCGTCGCCGCGCACATCGGCCCGCTGGCGGTGGCCAAGGGGATCGGCGTGGCGCGCGTCGACGGCGCCCTGCAGCCGAGTACCGGCTCCGCTGCGGCGCCGGGACCCGTGGCGTCCACCGGGCTGCTCGCGCGCGTGCCGATGCTGCTGTGGGGGCTGCTCGCCGCCGCGCTGTGCCTGGCGCAGGCGCGTCCCGCGTGGGTGCGGGCGCAGGCCGAGCGGGCGGGCGTGGCGCGCACCTACGATCGCAGTCGCCCGCTGCTGCCCTATGCCGGTCTGCTGCTGGCGGTCTTTGGCGTCTGGCGCCTGCTCGCCGGGCTGATCGTCGGCGATCTGCTGCCGGCGCTGGCGCTGATCGCCGCCGGCTTGTACGCGTCGCTGCCACTGGCGCAGGCGCGCGGCGTGCTGCCGCCGGCGCAGATCGAGCGCCTGCAGCCGGCCGGGGTGTCGCTGGCCGCGCTCAGCGGGCTGCTCGCCGGACTGCACCTGCTGGTCGGTGCGCATTGGTGGGTGTGACCAGGGCGGCCCCGGCGGACGTTCGCTCGCGTGGTAAATTTAACCTACTGTGAAGCAGACATCGGAGACCCCCATGCGCCTGTCCCGCCTGAGCCTTGCCCTCGTCCTCGCCGCCGCCGCCAGCCCGGCGCTGGCGATCACCTCGGATGAGGTCAACGCCGGCATCCAGTTCAACTTCGCCAACCCCGGCGCGCGCGCGCTGGGCATGGGCGGCGCCTTCCTCGGTCTGGCCGACGACGCCACCGCGGCCTACACCAACCCGGCGGGTCTGACCATCCTGGCGGCCTCCGAGATCGCGCTGGAATATCGCCACACCGACTACAGCACGCCCTTCGCCTCGGGCGGCAGCTTCCGCACCGGCCCCTTCGACGGCAGCAACCTCGGCATCGACGAGGCCGACAGCAACACCGACGCGCTGTCTTTCCTGTCCTACACCCACGCCGGCGACGGTTGGGCGCTGGCGCTGTACCGGCACCAGCCGCTGGCCTTCGACACCGGCTACCTGCAGGACGAAATCGTCGTGCAGAACGCCGCCGGCGCGCAGATCGGCACGCTGCCGGTGAAGGCCACCCGCATCTCGGCTGATCTCGTGAACTACGGCGCCTCCGGCGCCTATCGCTTCAGCGAGCAGTTCTCGCTGGGATTCGGCCTCGTGTACTCGCAGTTCGATCTCAAGTCCGACACCATCCGCACCGGCCGCAATCTGCAACTGCAGCGCGGCGATGACCACGATGTCAGCTTCACACTCGGCGCGCTGTGGAAAGTCAACGAGCGCTGGTCGGTCGGCGCCGCCTACCGTCGCGGCGGCAGCTTCGAATACCGCGCCGGCAACTTCGACGCCGCCGGCAACCCGCTGGTGGTGCTCGACACCGGCTTCAAGGTGCCGCACGTCTTTGGCCTGGGCCTGAGCTGGCGCCCCAGCGACAACTTCGCGCTGGCGCTGGACGTGAACCACGTCGAATACAGCCGCCTCACCGACGATTACGACGACATCTTCGGCGCCGCCACGCGCCTTGACGTCAGCAACGGCACCGAAATCCGCCTCGGTGGCGAGTACGTGTTCACCCAGTTCGCGCATCCCTTCTCGCTGCGCGCCGGCCTCTGGCGCGAGCCCGAACACGCGCTGGTCGCCATCGGCCCGAACGACACCAGCGTCGACATCGACCGCGCGCTGTTCCAGGCCGGCGACGACGAGATGCACTACACCGCAGGCTTGGGCTGGGCCTTCCCGCGCTTCCAGCTGGATCTGGCCGCCGACTGGTCCGATCAGGTGACCAGCTACTCGGTATCGGGCGTGGTGCGGTTCTGACGCGCCCCGGAGGGCGCCGCTCCCGCGGCGCCGCTGTGGAGGTTGGCGCCTCATCCCAGCCCAGGCGCCGGAGGACCGGCGCCCTCCCGTAAAGCCCCAAGGCGCCCGGGGACGGGCGCCCTCCGCAAAGCTGCAATCCGCCGCGCCCTGGAGGGCGCCGCTCCCGCGGCGCCGCTGTGCTCAGCTCGCCAACAGGCGCGCCAGCTCCGCCGCCGCCGGCTCGCCGAGCGCCGCCGCCTGCGGCAGCCAGCGCGACCAGAACGTCGGGTCTTCCAGTTCCAGGCCCAGCGCCGCGGCCTGATCGTCCAGCCAGTTGAACAGGGCCGGTGACAAGGCCAGGGCCAGATCGCTGTAGCGCAGCTCGCCGCGGCGGAAACGCTGAATCAGGGCGGGATCGCTGCGCAGACGTGCGCAGATCGCCGCGATCACCTGATCTGCCGGCGTGGCGACCACCGGCGCGATGCCGCGCGTGCGCTCGGGGCCGGGGCTGACGGCGTCGATCAGTTTGCGCACCGCGCGCCGCACCGGTCCGGCCGGGCGTGCTGCGGGCGCTGGCGCCAGCACCGGGCTGAAGCTGCCGGTGCTGCCACTGACATCCAGGCAGAGCTGTGCGTCGGCGAGATCCAGCGGTGCTGCGCAGGCAGGCGCCGACCGCGCCAGATCGGCGCTTCCACCCCAGCCGGCGGCGAGCATCTGACTAACCGGTCGCAGTTCCGGCAGCTGATCGGCGCGCGCGTGCTCCGCACGTTCCAGCACCAGCGTGACTGCCGTCTGCTCACAGATCAGCTGATAACGCACTGCCATGGCGCCCGCGGCCTCGGCGTCCAGCCGTGACAGGCGCTGGTAGGCCAGCATGCGCGCCAGCGTGGACGGCGCCGTGTCGGCCGAGCCGGCCAGCGTGACCGTCTGCTGCTGTGGCTCGCCATCGAGCGTCCATTCGACCACCGCCGTGGCACCGGGCTCTACACCCGCCAGCCCGGCGTTCAGCAGCACGCCATCGCCGGGATAGATCGCATCCGGTAGCTCGCTCCAACGTGCCTCGCCGGGCCAGCGCACGCCGAGCGACTGCAGCGGGCCGCTGCGCACGCGCTGGAAATGGCGCTCGATGCGCGCCGCCATCGCATCGCCCGGCAGCACGCGCTCCAGCGCGCCGCCGCTGGCGCGCGTCAGCGGCGCAAAGGTGGCTTCGACCGCCGCCGTGCCGACCGCCACTGCGTACACGCGCACGCCCGCGCCACGGCAGCGTGCCAGGAAGGCCTCCGCCTGCAGATTCCACACTTCGCCGTCGCTGATGATGAACAGCACGCGCTCGCCCGGCACCCCCGCCGGCACCCGCGCCAGATCATCGAGCCCGGCCTCCAGTGCCGCCAGCAGCTCGGTGCCGCCCAGATCCGCCTGCAGCAGATCGGCGGCTTGCAACAGCGTCTTCTGCACCGCCAGTGTCGCCGGCTGCGGGCGCCGCAGCAGCAGCTCCTGGTGGTTGCCGAAGCGCAGCACATTGACGCGGTCGGCGGGGCTCAGTTGGGCGACGATCGCACGCACCGCCTGGCGCGTCTGTTCGATCGACACGCCGCCCATCGAGCCCGAGCAATCGATCACCAATTCCGCCACCACCGGCCGCGCTGTGCCCACCGGCAGCGGCGCCGCAAAGGCGATGCTCGCCACCTGCATGCCGTCCAGATCCGCCGCCATCTGCCCGGCCGCACGCGCGCCCGCACTGGCCTGGTGCCAGTCGATGACCAGATCGCGATCCAGGCAGGCGTCCAGCGCAAAGCGCAGCACACCGCCGCCCTGCACGCGCAAGCTGTGCGTGGGCGAGCTGATCGCCGCCTCGGCCAGCAGACCAGACACGCTGCCCTGCAGCGCGTAGCGATGTTCGATGGCAGCGTCGACCACTGGCTGATCGGCCGGATGCAGCAGCGAGGCGCCATAGCGCGGGGCGATCGTGGTCGGCAGCGTCAGCCGCACGCGCTCGCCGTTCCAGTGCAGCCACTGGCCTAGCACGATGCGCAGCGTCAGCGTTTCGCCCGGCAGCAAGTTGCCGAGCGCGATGTGGATCAGATCCGGCCCGACCATGCGCACGGCGAAGGCGCTATGGCCCTCGGCCAGCGCCTGCTCGTAGCGCTCTTCAGCCTGCGCGCGCAGCTGCACCTGGCCGCGCAGCACACGCTCGCCGATCTCCGCCTGCAGATCGAGCAGCGTGGCGCCGCTCGGGATCGCCAACGTGTAGCTGACTTCGATCGGCTGCGCCTCGCGATTGGCATAGTCCTGCGTCAGCGTGATCGTTGCCAGCAGGTCGCGGATCTCCAGATCCACGCGCGTGGCCTGCAGCGGCGTGGGCGGCACCGGCCGCGCAATCGGGCGCGAAATCATCGGTGATTCAGACATCGGTCTCTCCTTCGGGTGGCTCGGCGGTCAGCGCCGAGTAGGTCTGCTGCAGCGCCCGGATCAGCGCGCGCAGGCGTTCCGGCGACAGCCGGGCAAGGTCCGGGCGGATCACGAGTTCCAGTCCCTCCGCCAACTGCAGGTGGGTGCGCACATCGACATGACCCCCTGGCATCGTCGCCGGCTCGGCGCCATCGGTCTGCAGCAGCGCCGCGATCCGCTCCAGCGAGAACCCCGCGGCCGACCACTGCCGGATGCGCACCAGCGTTGCCAGATGCGCATGGTCATACCAGGCCGCCCGCGTGCTCCCATGCGGACGCGCCAGCAACCCCTTCTGGATGTAAAAGCGCGCCGTGCGCAGCGGCACATCGGCGGCAGCAGCCAGTTGTTCCAGTGAGTAGCGCGTCGGATCGTTCATTGATACACCTTTAGTGGCGTAAATGGTGTATCAATAAAGCGCGCACGTCAAGGCACCCTGCGGCGCCTGCGGGCGCAGCTTCGGGACATGGAAAGTACGGCGTGCCGGCACACCGACGTGCGCGCAAGGCAAAAGCGGCGTGCCGATTTGATCGGGCGACTGTGGCCGATCTGGGCGGGCTGATCGAGTGCGTCGGCCAACGGCCCAGCGAGCCCGGCATTGCGCCGGGCCCGCACCAGGACTTAGGAACTTACAGCAGGCAGGCCGGACGGGAGCTGTAGCTGATCGCGTAAGCACGCGAGGCCGGGGTGGACGCGCCCGGGCAGGTGACGCGCGCTTCACCGGCGGAAATGCAGCTCTGCGAGCTGGACGCGCTGGTCTGCGCCGGCGTCAGGCCAGTTGCCGTGACGTAGTTGCTGGTGAAGTCGGTGTAGGCGCTGGCTTCATTGAAGGTCGGCGTGGCGGGGCTGAAGTCGAGCGCGTTCACCGCATAGGCGGTGGCATTGGTGCCGCTGGTCGCGGTGGCCTTGGTATACAGCGTGGCGCCGCCCGGGCAGCTGCCGCCGCTGGTCTGCGAGGCCTTCAGCGCCGCGTCCGCGCGCAGGCTGTCGATCGAGCCCTGCATGCGCGTCAGGAACAGCTGTTCGCTGCGGCTGATGCTGCCGTCCTTGGCAAACAGCTGCTGCGCCCGATTCAGCGAGCGCTCGATCTGCTGCGCCAGCGTCTGCATGCCGGCAGCGTTGACGGCGACAAAGGAATCACCGGTCTCGGTCTGCGTGGCGTACAGGCCATCGGACACCAGACGCATGCCCTCCAGACCAGGGGCCAGCGGCGCATCGGGCTTGGCCGCAAATGCAGCCTGGGAACACACAGCAGCAGCAATCAGCGTCATCACGAGTTTCATGGGGAACTCCAGTTTGGGGGAGAAACGGTGTTGCAATGAGTTACCCGAGATGACGCGCCCAAGACGGTCAAAAGTCTGGCTTTGCTTGAAAAGAGCACGAGGGCACGCAAAGGCACGAGGGCACGAGGGCACGAGGGCACGAAGAAGCTCGCAGGCCAGAAGCATGTGGAAAGCACCAAACCACCACGGCAGCGCTTAGCTTTTGCCTTCAAGCTCTTGCGTGCCCTCGTGCCCTCGTGCCCTCGATCCGGCCCGTCGGCATAGCCGCCGGGCGCTCAGAGCAGCGCGCGGCGATGCCGCGCAAGCGCTGCTCTTCGCCCCTCCGCTTTGCTTGAACGTGTCCTCTGGCTTTTACGCCCCTCGCAGCGCCCGATCGCGCCCCTCGCGTTTGGCGCGCAGCAGGGCGGTGTCGGCGAGGCGCAGCAGGGCTTCGACGCTGCAGTCGGGCTGCGGGCCGAGCACCCAGCCGGCGGAGACGCTGAGTCGCAGCGGCGTGCCGGCGCTGTCCAGTGCCAGTGCGCGCACTGCCTGCAGGCCGCAGTCGACGTGCGCGAGGGCGCTGGCTTCGTCGCAATCCGGCAGCACGGCCAGAAACTCCTCGCCACCCCAGCGCACCAGCGTGGCGCCGGTGCCGATGCACTCGCGCCAGGCCTGGGCGATCGCCACCAGCGCCTGGTCACCCACATCGTGCCCATGTAAATCGTTGATCTGCTTAAAATGATCGGCGTCGATCAGCACCAGTGCGTAGCCGCTGTCGGCGGCTTCCAGCTGCGGCAGCAGCACGCGCTGGAAGTGGCGACGGTTGCGCGCGCCGGTCAGCGCATCGGTGTCGGCGGCGTCGGCGAGGTCGCGATTGCTGCGCTCGATCAGCGCATTGTGGGCGCGCAGCGCGGCCTCGGCGCGCTGTTTGTTGCGCGCCCGGCTGATCAAGGCGAGCACCAGCAGCGCGGCGCTCAGCAGCGCGGCCACCATCAAATATCGGATACGCTGCTGCTGCGCCGCCTGTTGCTCCAGCAGCTCGATCCGGGTGCGCTGGCTGGCCAGTTCGTGCTCGCGGGTCTCGGCCTCGTGCTGCGCCCGCTGCTCCGCCAGCCGGCGCGTCATTTCGTCGTCCTGCAAGGCGTCAGTGAGGCGCTGCACCTCCAGCTGACTGGCGTAAGCGGCGCGGTAATCGCCCACCGCGGCCTGCGCGCGCGCAAGGGCGGCGGTGCTCTCGCGATCATCGAAGCTGCGCTTGAGTTTGCGCGCCAGCGTCGTGGCCTCGCGCAGCAGCGGTACCGCTTCCGCGTGGCGCTGCTGTTTGCGGCGCACCTCTGCCAGCACCGTCAGCGCGGTGTACACGCCGGCATCATCGCCGCCGGCGCGTGCCAGCTCGGCCGCGCGGCGCACCTCGCCCTCGGCCCGCGCCAGATCGTCGAAGCGCACGGCGATCTCGCCGCGCTGGTTGCGCGCCAGCGTCTCCACCTCAACGTTGCCGATCGCCTGCGCCAGCCGCAGCGACTCGTCCAGGTCCGCGTCGGCGGCGGCGCGCTGGCCCAGTTGGCCGTAGCAGAAGCCGCGATTGGCCAGTGCCATCGCAATCCCGTACTGGTCGCCGAGCTCGCGGAAGGCGGTGAGCGCGCGGTCGAAATAGCGCACCGCCAGCTCGCACTGCTGCTTGTGCGCCTGCAGGATGGCGATGGCATTGGCGCTGTTGGCCACGCCCTGGCGATCGCCGCGCGCCTCGCTGTGGCCGAGCACGGTCTCGTGCAGTTCCAGTGCATGGGTGTACTGACTGGCGTCGCGAGCGATCAGGCCGAGGTAATGGCGATTGGCGTCGGCCTCGCGCTCGCGTCCGGCGGCTTCGTTCAGCGCCAGCGAGCGCTCCAGGCGGATGCGCGCCTGGTCCTGCTGGCCCTCGCGCAGCAGCAGGATGGCGTAGCTGTGCTGAGCGCGCGACTCCGTGAGCTCGTCGCCGAGTTCCGCCGCAAGTCGCGCAGCGGCGTCGAAGCTGGCGGCAGCGGCGGCGTCCTGCTGGCGATCACGCTGCCAGCGCGCACGCAGGTACAGCACCGCCGCGCGGCGCGCGCTGAGCGCCGGCGAGGTCGCCTCCTGCTCGGCTTGCGCGAGCTCGGCATCGGCAGCGTCGGCCTGGCGCGCGGCCAGGTACAAGTCGACTAGCAGCAGCCGTGCCTGCAGCGTCAACCCGGCATCGCCGGCCACCTGCGCCTGTGCCAGTCCCTGCCGCGCCAGTGCGATCGCCTGTTCGCGATTCTGCGGTTTGCGCGCTTCGGCCTCGGCCAAATAGCGCTGCGCCCGCTCCGCCGGCTGCAGCGCCTGCGCCGCCAGCGCGGATTCAACGTCGGCCAGATCCTCCGGCACCGGGGGCGGTGCCGCCAGCGCCGCCGTCGTCAGCGCCACACACAGCCATCCGATCTGCAGCCGCCTCATGGATCGAGCGCCTGCACGTAGTCGCCGATCGCCAGCGCCGAGGTCAGCCCGGGCGACTCGATGCCGAACAGATTGATCAGGCCCGGAATGCCGTGGGTGCGGGCATCCTGGATCAGAAAATCCGGTTGCGCCTCGCCCGGCCCGTGCAGTTTGGGGCGCACGCCGACAAAGTCCGGCAGCAGATCGGCAGGGTCGAGCGCCGGCCACCATTGCTGGATCGAAAGCGCGAAGGCCTCGCGCTGGCTGTCGTCGAAGCGGTAATCCGGGGCGGCCACCCAGCGCATATCCGGCCCGAAACGCACGCGTCCGCCCAAATCCATGCCGAGGTGCACGCCCAGGCTGGCCGGGCCGGGCAGCGGATAGATCAGGCGCTGGAAAGGCGCGCGCCCATGCAGGCCGTAGTAATGACCCTGCCCGTAATGCATGCGCGGCACGTGATGCGGCGCCAAACCCGCGTTGCGCGCGGCCAGCGCCACCGCACCGAGCCCGGCGGCGTTGATCAGTCGCCGGCAGCTGAGCGCATCGCCCGCTGCCGTGTGCACGCGGAATCGCCCCGGCGCACACTCGATGCGATCGACCGCGGTCAGCGTGACCACCTGGCCGCCACGTTGCTGCAGCTCGCCCTCCAGCGAGGTGATCAGCTCGGGGACATCGACGATGCCGGAATCGGGCGACAGCAGCGCCGCCGCGCAGCGGAGCTCAGGCTCCAGTGCGCGCGCCGCCTCCGGCTCCAGCCAGTGCACGCGCACGCCGTTGTCAGCCGCGCGCTGGGCCAGCGCGCGCAAGGCCGGCAGCTCTGCCGGCGTGCAGGCGACGATCAACTTGCCCAAGCGCCGGTGCGCGACGCCGCGCTCGTCGCACCACGCATAAAGCCGCTGCAGTCCGCGCACGCACAGCCGCGCCTTCAGGGAACCCGTCGGGTAATACATGCCGGCATGGATGACGCCGGAGTTGCGGCTGGAAATGCCCTCGCCGGCGCGCTCAGCGGCCTCCAGCACCAGCACGCTGCGCCCGGCGCGCGCCTCGGCGCAGGCGACACTGAGCCCAACCACGCCCGCGCCCACCACCACACAGTCGACATCACTCATGCCGTGCGCTCCGCGCTCGTCCGGCCATAGTCTGGCCGATCTGCGCGCTGGTGGCACATCGACGGCGCCGAGGCGCGATCAGGTCCAGCCTGCGGCCTTCTGGAAGCGCGGCTGCAGCAGCAGATCGGTCAGCTGCTGCACCGGCTCGGCGCCAGCCGCTTCCAGCTCCGCCGCGCCAAAGGTGCCGATCAGCCCGTAGACCGGCATGCCGGCGCGCCGCGCGGCAGTGATCCCGGTGATCGAGTCCTCGACCACCACGCAGTCGGCCGGTGCCACGCCCATGCGCGCCGCCGCATACAGGAACACATCGGGTTCGGGCTTGCCGCGCGCCACGTCCTCGGCGCTGTGCACGCGGCCCTCGAAATGGTGGCGCAAGCCGACGATGTCGAGCGCATGCGCGATGCGCGCATGGCTGCTGCCCGAGGCGATGCAGCGCCGCCCCGGCATGGCGTCAAGCAGCTCGACGATGCCCGGCACCACCACCAGCTCGCGCTCGTAGACGGCGGTGACGGCGTCCTCGTAACGATCCGCGAAATCCCCGGGCAGCGTCAGGCCATAGTCGCGCCGCAGGATCTGCAGGCAGTCGGCCGTCACCTTGCCGGTAAACACGCGCGCCGCCTCGGCGCCGCTCATCGGCACCCCGAGTGCCGTCACCAACTCGGCCAGCACGACGTTCACCAGCCGCTCGGAATCGACGATCACGCCGTCGAAGTCGAAGATGATCATGGGTACAGCCAGTTCCACAGATCGGCATAGGGCGACTCGCCTCTGCCAGGGCCGTCGAGGAAATAGCTGGCCACATCGGGCTGCAGCGCGGCGTGGCGCCATTCGTCCCAGCGTTCTTGCACCTCGACGCGCGTCAGGTGCCCTTGTTGCGCAAGCAGCAGCGTGTCCTCGACCTGCTGCCGGAGCTCGTGCATACGTGAGCGTCGGCGTGCATGCACCACCTCGCGATTGAGCCGGATCAGATCGCGCGTCGACACCGCACGGCGGTGTGGCTGTTGCGTCGCGGGATCGAAGTGCGGGGTCAGCAAGCCGGTGTCGTCGATGAAGAAATAGTCCCAGATCGACTCTGCTGCTGGATCCAGCAGTTGCTCGGCGCCGGTTGGGAACCGGTTGCCCTTGTAGACGCTGTTGCAGACGCTGCAGGCCCACAGATAGTTGTCCCAGCTCAACGCAAGCTCGGGATAGACCGACTTGGGGCGGTAATGCTCCACCTGACTGGACTCGCTGCTGCTGCACCACATGCAGTTTTCGCCGGTGCCGGCCATTGTCCTGAGCGTATCGATCACCGGCGTGAACCACGGCGCGACGCGTGCATTGTCGTAGCGCCGGGTGGCTTCGGCCTTGGGATTGGTGGCGCGCGTAATCGCCGTGGTGTCGCTTTGCAGCCGTGCCGAGGTGGCGGCGGGCAGTGCGGGGCGTGGGCCGCAGGGACGCACGGAGTTCAGCCCATCCGGTCTTCAGCGCTGAACTGGTTTTGCAGCGCCGTGCGGAGCGTCTCGTATTCCGCCGACTCGCCCTCCGACAGGGCCAGTGCGCGGCGCTTGGACGCCAAGGCCTGGTAGCGCAGCGTTTCCCTTTCCGCCGCCAGCGAGCGCGTGCTGCCCAGGCCGAAGGCTGCGCCGAGCAGGGTGTGATCCGCGCGGCCCAGGCGGATGGCATCGCACTCGGCGCTGCTGAGCTTCCGCGGCGTGCGATCCCCCTCATCCGGCATCGGCAGCACGAAAATGCCGTCACGGTCGGCGCTCTGCGCGATCAGCGGGCTGTGCGTCGTGACGATGAACTGCAGCGCCGGGAAGTGTCGCGTCAGCCACTCGGGCAGTTCGCGCTGCCAGCGGGGATGCAGATGCGCCTCGACCTCGTCGATCAGCACCACGCCCGGCAAGGCGATCGTGCCCTCACGGTGGGCTTGGCGCAGCATCTGGATGCCATAGCAGTCGGCCAGATGGCGCAGCAGATCGAGCACTAGCGCCAGCACGCTGCGGCAGCCGTCGCTGACGTCCCGCAGCGGCAGACGCAGCCCCTCGCGTACCACATAGACATGCTCAGAGGTGATGTCCTGCAGCACGAAACCGGCGGGAAGCAGGCCGTCGTTGACGATGCTGCGCACCAGCGCCAGGAACTGGCCCGCGTCAGACTCGGGGCCGCCTTGCTCGAGCATTTTGAATTGATGTTCGCGCAGCCACGCCTCTGCCTCTGCCAGTGAGGCATCTTCACGAAACAAGGTCACATGACGCCGCAGCGCGCCGGGCGCGACAGCGTCGCGCGCAGCGTCCGCCGAGCTGCCGCTGAGACGCCGCCACGGACCGTAACCGCAGCAGAACCAGCCTCGGCCGTTGGGGTTCCAGGGGCCATCTTCCCTCCAGTCCGTCCAGTCTTCGATTGCATCAAAACTCGGACCGCCTGATTGATATGGGAATTCCAACCACTCCACACCGGCGGCAAGAGGCATGCCGGGCGGCAAAGTCGTCGTCGGATCCTGTCCCCTCCACAGATCGACGCTAGGCGCAAACTCAAGTTCAACTCTTGCCCGTCCAGAGGGCTGGTCATTGCGGATCCAGCCCTCGGGATTTCTGAGCGCCACGCGTCCTTGCGTCGGGCCCATCAGGGCCAGGGCGATCAGTTTCAGCACGGTGGACTTGCCGGAGGCATTACCGCCGACCAGCACAGTCCAACCGGCCAGGCCGTTGGCGTCACCCTGGGCGAAATCGAACTCGGCCTGGCTGAAGGCCTTGACGTTCTCGATCGCCAGCTTGCGCAGGTACATGGCCGGCTGTTCCGCTTACAGCGCCGCGATCAGACGATCCGCGAACTCCGAGCACTTCACTTCGGTGGCGCCTTCCATCAGGCGGGCGAAGTCATAGGTCACTTCCTTGTTGCCGATCGCCACGTCCATCGCGCGGATCAGCGCGTCGGCGGCTTCGGTCCAGCCCATGTAGCGCAGCATCATTTCACCGGACAGAATCACCGAGCCCGGATTGACCTTGTCCAGGTTGGCGTATTTCGGCGCGGTGCCGTGGGTGGCCTCGAACACGGCGTGGCCGGTGACGTAGTTGATGTTGCCGCCCGGCGCGATGCCGATGCCGCCGACCTGTGCCGCCAGCGCGTCCGACAGGTAGTCACCGTTGAGGTTCAGCGTGGCGATCACGTCGAATTCCTCGGGACGCGTCAGCACCTGCTGCAGCGTGATGTCGGCAATGGCGTCCTTGATCAGGATGCGGCCAGCGGCCAGCGCCGCCTTCTGCTCGGCGTTCGCAGCGGCTTCGCCCTGCTTGGCCTTGGTGCGCTCCCACTGATCCCAGGTATAGACCTGCTCGCCGAACTCACGCTCCGCCAGGGCGTAACCCCAGTTGCGGAAGGCGCCTTCAGTGAACTTCATGATGTTGCCCTTGTGCACGAAGGTCACCGACTTGCGGCCGTTGGCGATCGCGTACTCGATGGCGCTGCGGATCAGGCGCTCGGAGCCGTCCTTGGACACCGGCTTGATGCCGATGCCGGAGCTCTCCGGGAAGCGGATCTTGCCGTACTCCTTCGGGAAGTGCTCCTTCAGCAGCGCCAGGATCTTCTTGTTGGCTTCGGTGCCGGATTCGAACTCGATACCGGCGTAGATGTCCTCGCAGTTCTCGCGGAAGATCACCATGTCGACCTTGCCCGGATTCTTGACCGGACTCGGCACGCCCTTGAACCAGCGCACCGGGCGCAGGCAGACGTACAGATCGAGCATCTGACGCAGTGCCACGTTGAGCGAGCGGATACCGCCGCCGATCGGTGTGGTCAGCGGCCCCTTGATCGATACCAGGTAGTCGCGGCAGGCCTGCACGGTGGCGTCCGGCAGCCAGGTGCCGAACTCGTCGTTCGACTTTTGCCCGGCGTAGACCTCCATCCAGTGGATCTTGCGCTCGCCGCCATAGCACTTGGCCACCGCGGCATCGAACACGCGCACGCTGGCGCGCCAGATGTCCGGGCCGGTGCCGTCGCCTTCGATGAACGGGATGATCGGGTTGTTCGGCACGGTCAGCTTGCCGTTCGCGTCGATCGTGATCTTGGCGCCTTCTGCCGGCACCACCGGGGCTCCTACGCTCATGTGCTTCTCCGTCTCGGGTAGACCGACAATCATAGCGGCACGCCATGCGACCGGATTGCGACGGCAGCAAGGCAATCGTCGTACCCGGTGGCGGGCGTCGAGGCTCAGCCGCGGGCGCGGGCGACTGCGCGCTGCCAGTCGGCCAGCCGCGTGCTGCGCTCCGCCGCGGACCAGGTCGGCTCAAAGCGGCGCTCGGGCTGCCACAGTGACTGCAGCGCGCTGAGATCGTCCCACAGGCCGCTGCCCAGGCCTGCCAGCAGCGCGGCGCCGAAGGCGGTGCTCTCGCGCAGTCGCGGACGCTGCACCGGGACGCCGAGCACATCGGCCTGATACTGCATCAGAAAATCGTTGGCACACATGCCGCCATCGACGCGCAACTCCGCCAGCGGCGCGCCGATATCGGCCTGCATCGCGTGCAGCAGATCGGCGTTCTGCAACGCCACCGCCTCCAGCGCGGCGCGCACGATGTGTGCACGTCCGGCGCCGCGGGTCAGCCCGGCGATCATCCCGCGCGCCTCGCTGTCCCAGTAGGGCGCGCCCAGGCCGACGAAGGCCGGCACCACGTGCACGCCGGCGCTGTCGGGTACGCTGGCCGCCAGCGCCGCGGTCTCGCTGGCGTCGGCGATCAAACCCAGCTGATCGCGCAGCCACTGGATCAGCGCGCCGGCCATGAACACCGAGCCCTCCAGCGCGTAATGCGTCTGCCCGCCGAGGCGCCAGGCGATGGTGCTGAGCAGTCCGTGGCGCGAGTGCACCGGGCGTGTGCCGGTGTGCTGCAGCAGAAAGCAGCCGGTGCCGTAGGTGTTCTTGGCCATCCCCGGCTGCACGCAGGCTTGCCCGAACAGCGCGGCCTGCTGATCGCCGGCGATGCCGCAGATCGGGATCGCGGCGCCGACGACGGCAGGATCGCAGTGCGCCAGCACGCCGGCCGAGGCCACCAGCGTCGGCAGGCTGTGACGCGGAATGCCAAACAGCGCCAGCAGTTCCTCGTCGTACTCGGCGCGCGCCAGATCCAGCAGCAGCGTGCGCGAGGCATTGCTGACGTCGCTCAGGTGCGCGCGCCCGCCCGTGAGTTGCCAGACCAGCCAGCTGTCGACGGTGCCGAAGCACAGCCTGCCGCGCTCGGCGAGGGCGCGGATGTGCGGGTGCTCGCGCAGCAGCCAGGCCATCTTGGTGGCCGAGAAATAGGGATCGAGCAGCAGCCCGGTGCGCTCGCGCAGCATCGGCTCGACGCCGCTGGCGCGCAGCCGCGTGCAGTCTGCGGCGGTGCGCCGGCATTGCCAGACGATCGCCGGCGCCAGCGGCTCACCGCTGTCGCGGTCCCAGGCGAGTACGGTTTCGCGCTGATTGCTGATGCCGATCGCGCGCACTGCCTGCGGCGCCACGCCGGCGCGCGCCAGCACGGCGTGCAGCGCTTCGAGCTGGGTGCGCCACAGCGTTCGCGCATCCACCTCCACCCAGCCGGGCTGCGGGTAGTCGCAGTCGAAAGGAATCGCATGGCCGGCGACCAACTGTCCGTGGCGATCAAACAGCAGCGCGCGCGAACTCGAGGTGCCCTGATCCAGCGCCAGCAGATAGTCAGCCATGCCCGGCTCCCGTCCTGAGGGCGGCATTGTAGGGCGCCGCGCGCCGCGCCCGTCCGCCGCTACTCACCACAGCAGCGCGATCAGACCCAGATGCAGTGTCACCAGGGCGGCGATCGGCCACCAGCCCAGGCCCGGCAACTCGATGCGATCGAGCTCGCGCCGGATCAGCGTGGTCAGCGTGTCACCCTCGCGCGCCGCCTGCAGGCGCTCGCTGACCTCGGGTCGGTTCAACAGATCGGCGTAGGGCAATCGGGCCAGCAACAGGCCGGCGATCTTGCGCACGATCCAGCGCTGTCCCTGCAAGCGCTCGTCCAGATCGCGCAGCCGCGCCGGCAGTTCGGCCAGGCGTTCGGCGCCCTCGGCGCGCTGCAAGAGTGCACTGGCGCGTTCGGCAATCAGATCGAGCAAGGGTCCGCTGAGCGTGCGGAAGGCCTGATCCAGCGCCGCACTCAGGCCCTGGCGATAGCCCAGCACGGCGTAGGCGAGCATCGAGGCCAGCACCAGCGGCAGCGCCAGCACCGAGCCGGCCAGCCCGCCCCAGTGCCCGGCCTGCCAGGCCGTCCAGCCGGCGCCGACTCGCTCGTACAACAGTGCGGCATTGATGGTCGCGCCGAGCAACACGCACAGCGCCAGCCTCGACAGCAGCAGCCAGAGCAGCCGTCCCGCATGCGCTGCCAGCGTCGCCAGTGCACCGCCAAGCGCCTTCATCGCGCCCCCGCGGCACATCGCCGCCGCCGGCCAAGGCCGTACTTCGTGCATAGGCATGGCGGGGATTCTTCCGGGCTAGACTGCGCCCACTGGCTGGCGCCGTGCCCGGCCTGCTCGTCCTGGAGGCGAACGATGGAAAACATCTTCTTCCTGGTAGTGCTTGGTTTCGCGATTGTCGTCGTCATTCGCTCGATCCGCTTCGTGCCGCAGGGATTCAACTGGACGGTGGAGCGTTTCGGCAAATACACCCACACCATGGAGCCCGGCATCGGCCTGCTGATGCCGCTGATCGACAATGTCGGTCGCAAGGTCAACATGATGGAACAGGTGCTCGACGTGCCCTCGCAGGAGGTCATCACCAAAGACAATGCGGTGGTGAAGGTCGATGGCGTGGTGTTCTATCAGGTGCTAGACGCCGCCAAATCCGCCTACGAGGTGTCCAATCTCGATCAGGCCACCACGGCGCTGGTGATGACCAATATCCGCACCGCGATCGGCTCGATGGATCTGGACGAGAGCCTGTCCAAGCGCGATGAGATCAACGCACGTCTGCTGCGCGTGGTCGACGAGGCCACCCACCCATGGGGCGTCAAGGTCAATCGCATCGAGCTCAAGGACATCCAGCCGCCGCGTGATCTGGTCGACGCGATGGCGCGCCAGATGAAGGCCGAGCGCGAGAAGCGCGCCGCCATTCTGGAAGCCGAAGGCAGTCGCGCCAGCGAGATCCTGCGCGCCGAGGGCGAGAAGCAGGCCGCGGTGCTGGAAGCCGAAGGCCGCCGCGAAGCCGCCTTCCGCGACGCCGAGGCGCGCGAACGTCTGGCCGAAGCCGAAGCCAAGGCGACCATGATGGTCAGCCAGGCGATCGCCAAGGGCGATGTGCAGGCGATCAACTACTTCGTCGCTGACAAGTACATCAAGGCCTTGCAGGCGCTGGCGACCAGCCCGAACCAGAAGACGCTGATCCTGCCAGTGGAAGCCGCCAGCGTGATCGGCTCGATCGCCGGCATCACCGAGATCGCCAAAGCCGTCGCCGCCAAGGGAGCGCAGACGTCATGAGTCCCTGGTGGCAGACGATCACACCGATGGAGTGGGCGATCGCCGGCGTCGTGCTGCTGCTGCTGGAGGCCTTCGCCCCCGGCGCCTTCCTGATCTGGTTCGGCATCGCGGCGCTGATCCTGGCGCTGGCGGTGTGGCTGATCCCGGCCTTGCCATGGGAAGTGCAGATCCTGAGCTTCTCGATCCTCTCGATCGGCGCACTGGTGGGCTTCCGCGCCTGGCGCAAGCGCCACCCGGCGCGGGAGACCGAGCAGCCGCTGCTCAACAAGCGCTCCGAACAACTGATCGGCCGCATCTTCGCCCTCGATCAGGCGATCGAAAACGGCCGCGGCAAAATCAAGGTCGGCGACGCCCTGTGGACCGTGACCGGCCCGGAACTCGGCGTCGGCGCGCGCGTCCGCGTCATCGCCGTCCGCGAGCAGATCCTGGAAGTCGAAGCCGCCTGAAACAGCCATCCCGGTGCGGCGCTCCGCCGCACCGTCATTCCCGCGGGAATGACCCCTTTCGGCACAAGGCCCTCGTATCCCGCCCCCGGGATAGCCACGGCGCAGCGCGTCTTCGGGCTAGACTGAGGCCCGCCTTTGCGAGCTTGCGCATGTCCGAAGCCGAAGAGTCACCGCGAGACACCTTGCCGCGCCTCAAGCTGGCGCCACAGCAGCGCGGCTTTGCCACGCACATCGGTCCGTTTTACGAGATCGAACTGGCGCACGGCATGCGGCGCGCGGTGTTGCTCGATCAGCGCCACCTGAATCCGGAAGGCGTGGTCCATGGCGGGCTGATCGCCAGCTTTGCCGAGTACGTGCTGTATCGCGCCATCGGCGACGAGATCGGTCATGCCGCGCGCTTTGCCACCATCGACTTGCATACGCAGTTCCTCGCCGCCGCATTTCCGAACCGCTGGCTCTACGGCGAAGCCCACGTGTTGCGGCGCACGCGCACGCTGATCTTCACCGCCGGCGAGATCTTCGACCAGCAGCGCCGGGTCGCCTTTGTCAGCGGCATTTCCAAGCTGATCGAGGCGGAGTCGGCGGGCTGAGAAATCCCCGCAATCCCCGAGTAGCGCGGCTCCGTGCGCGCGTCGGGTTCGAACAGCGCGAAGCGCCCCATCGCGCCGGCGGCCGCGGCTCTTGAGGGCCCAAGCGTGAAGCAAAGTGCGCCGGGCGCCTCGCGTGTGCGGCGGGTTCGCCCAGCTTGGCCACGCGGACGCAAAGGACCCGGCCTACCCAATCCCCGCAATCCTGAGTAGCGCGGCTCCGTGCGCGCGTCGGGTTCGAACAGCGCGAAGCGCCTCATCGCGCCGGCGGCCGCGGCTGTTGAGGGCCTAAGCGCGAAGCAAAGTGCGCCGGGCGCCTCGCGTGTGCAAGGGGTTCGCGCAGCCTGGCCACGCGGACGCGAAGGACCCGGCCTACCAAAGCGCCGCAATCCCGGCGTAGCGCGGCTCCGTGCGCGCGTCGGGTTCGAACAGCGCGAAGCGGCCCATCGCGCCGGCGGCCGCGGCTCTTGAGGGCCTAAGCGCGAAGCCAGGGCGCTTGCTAGCGCGGTCCGCGCAACACCCGTGCTGGCAGCATCAGCAGCGCGTGCAAGAAGCTGAACACGCCGTCCACCGCGATGCCGAGCAAGCGGAAGGGCAGCAGCAACAGCCAGACCAGCGGATACACGATCAGCGCCAGCAACGCGATCGGCCAGCACACCACCAGCAGCAACAGCCAGAGCAAAAAGGTCGCCATCGACACAGGATGCGGCGCGGCCTCGTGGCTGCCATCGGACGAAAGTCACGGCTACTCGTTCTGAAAAGCGGCGATAGCGCCACGCACGCGCCACAGTGCCGGTCCCCCGACCCTTGCCCCGCTTCTGCTGCTCCGCACTCACTCGGTGATTCGTGGATCCTGGTCCGCCGCCGCCTCCCCCTTTCCCACGACGCACCCATCGCAAAGCCCCGCAAAACCATGCGTAACATTCCGTAATTCAATCAAAAACACCTGAGACATTCGTCGCCCAGCGTACAGGAGTGATTACCGTTGGTCGGCGCAGAATCGATAAGTGCTTGAAATCACGAGCGCACCGCCACTTCAGCACCTGACTGCAAACTAGCGTAACCCAAAGCCGCAGAATGGCAGCGACCGTAGCAATATGGTCGCGCGTACATTGGGGTGCGCGCACAGGGGACAGGTCATGGGTAATCCGGAACGCACGCGCCGGACGGGCGCTATGGGTATCGCTCTGCTGACGGCCGTTTTGTCAGCCTGTGGTTCCAGCGATTCACCGCCAGCGCCAACCAGCGCCGCCGCCCCCGCTCCCGCGCCAGAGACGACGGCGCCAAACAATTACACGCCGACGCCCGTGTACTGCGCCGATCCCAGCGTCAGCACGCTGTGCCCGGTGGTGCCCTCCTTCATCGGCGCCGACCCGGACCTGTTGTCGGGCGACGGCTATCAGGGCCTGTCCAACGATGTCACCAGCGCCAGCAATGACGCCCAGAGCCCCTTCGACAATATGGCCTGGCAGATGTTCGTGGCCTTGAACTGGCAGGCCAGCAATCCCACCGATCCCGCCAGTGGTTTGAATGGCGCGGGCCCGGTGGTGTGGCAGGGCTACGCCACGCCGGAAGCCGTGTTCGACGGTCCCGTGGGCAACTGCCCGAACCCGAACAATCTGCCGCGCTTCAACATCATCGCCAAAGCCGGCACCAATCCGCGGGACCAGGAATTCCTGCAGGCCACCGGTCAGCCCCTGATCGACGCCAACGGCAACTGGACGCTGTTCGAGCGCCGCATGAACTCGGTCGAACAGCAGTACATCGAATCCCAGGGTCTCAATACCTACGAGGGCCAACAGAAGTTCATCGAAGCCGGCAACTCGGTGCTGTTCCAGCCGGGCCAGCAGGTGCCCACCAACGGCGTCGTCGGCGCCATCGAGATCAAGGCCTCGTGGAAGATCATCGGCGAGGCGGACAAAGCCAGCTACTTCCACACCCAGGGCCTGATCGACGTCCAAGGCGCCTACGTCAGCGACGGTCAGCCGCTGTGCGCCGAGGTGACGCTCGGACTCGTGGGCCTGCACATCATTCAAGCCAACAGCGAGGTCATCGACCCCAAGACCAAACTGCCCGGCGCGCTGCAGCCCAAGTTCATCTGGGCCAGCTTCGAGCACAAGAACAACGCGCCGACCTCCAGCCAAGCCTGCGACGCCGTCGTCGACAACACCTGCTACCAGACCATCGCCAACAACAACTGTCCCGCGCCCTCTGACGCCGGTAGCTACGCCTACTACAACCCGACCTGCAGCGCGCTCCCGGTCAACACGCCACCAGCGAAAAAGCCCGGCGAAAGCGCCTACGTGTGGAGTCGCACCCAACCATATGCCGCCGCCTACCTGACGCCGTCAAACAACGCCCAATGCGGCACCCAGGTCAGCCGCTGCTGGCAGGTGTACGACCTGACCGCCGACTTGAACGCCGCCTGGACCGCCCAACTGGCCGCAATCAACTCGGTCTTCGCCAACTACTACCTGATCGGCACCAACTGGGGCGCCAACATCGAACCCGTCCCCGGCAAACTCGACAACGGCTCGGTCCCGGCCTTCCTCGGCAACAGCACGATGGAAACCTACATCCAGACCGACCCGCAATTCGGCAACTGCGTCAACTGCCACGCCGGCGCCCAACTCGCTTACAGCAGCACCGACGCCAACGGCAAACCCGTCCACTACAGCGCCAACTTCAGCTTCCTCCTCGGCCTCGCCACCCAACAAAGCTGCCAAGACCTCCCCGCCGGCCCCCTGTTCAACCAACAAGACGCCGAAGCCACCTGCCCCAAAGTCTGCAGCGCCGCCGAAGACGAATGGAACGGGCAATGGACCACGACCGTGTTTGGGAAGATGTCGGTTTGTGGGTGCTGTGGGTGATTGAAGGTTGAGTGACTTCTCCTAGCTTAATTTAAGGCGAACCGCTGAATGAAGGACTTCAATGACGACAAAACATGGCCTAGCAGACATAGAATATCAGGACCGACAGCATAGCTTCTTTCGCATCGCGGTCGCTGGAAGCAGGTGTTTTTTTTTTGCAATCATCTGTCTCGTCAGAAAGATAATGAGGGAATGCCCTGTGAGCATTAAAATATACTCGTTCTATAACAACAAGGGAGGCGTAGGAAAAACTACGCTATGCCAGAACGCGGCGTGCTTGTTTGCCGAACAAAACCCCGAGAAGCAGATATTGGTGATCGACCTATGCCCTCAGGCAAACGTCTCGCAGTTTCTCCTCGGAGGAGGTCACGCAGGTTACGAGACCAATCAGAAGCTGCAAGCGGCGAGTTCAAGAAGGAACATCGTTGGCTTTATGGACTGGTTAATTAAGGGAAACTCCGCATTTACAATGCATTCGGGCATCATACAAGATCAACGTTTCAAGGTTTAATGCAAACATCCCGGAGAACCTCTATCTAATTGCAGGCGACTCATTCCTGGAGTCTTTAGCTCTGGCGTTGAACTCTCTTGGAATTCCGTTGCATAAGTTGCCAGCGCACCAGTCGTATCAGATGCCAGACGGAAGCACTGTCCGCATCCCACCAGGAAACTATACGGAATGTCTCAATCACGTTAGGGCGTTTGTATCAAAAATCAACTAATGATAGGTATTGCAGGGACGGCCGTAACGGGCCGCAGGCACCGCTCAAGTGTCACATGGGCGGTCTCTTGTCGAAAATCTACCCATTGATCATCTGTCTTGGTCAATCAAGCTTTAGATTCTTCGGGGTCCATAAATCGGTCGCAGCGCGCCTGCGTTGGGTCAGGCTCAGGTTGCCGCGAGAAAGATTCTATTTTCTCGCTTATCATGCCGACCTTAGGCACCAGCGAAAGCCGAGACTGCCGTCGCGATCTGTTACGTGAAACCAATAGCGATACGCAGAACGAGCGTACAGCGCGTCGCGGATCCAAGAGCCGCCGCGCACGGCGCGGCGCATGCCGAGCGCACCCTCCGGGTCGGTACCCGTCCGATAGCCCCCATTCTTCACTGAAGGGCGGCATGGCGAGCAGTCTGGCGGCTGGTGGGTGATGGGTGGTCGATGGCGCGTTCTTCGCTGGGTTCTGTGGTGTGGTTCATGCGCGTGTGCGCGGTGTCGCGTAGTGGTCTCAGTGCTCGGAGGTATTGCCGGGCTCAGGGCTGGTCTTACGCGACGTTCATTGGCTGGCGTCGGCGGTTGCTGCGTGAGCTGCTCGGTCGGCCGGTGCGTTTCGAGCGGCGGCGCTGATGGTCGGTGGCCTGCCGGTCTGGGTGTGCGCCGAGGCGGTGGACTTCCGCCTCGGGATCGACGGATTGGCGCTACGCGTGCAAGCGAGCCTGGGTCCGCAGCGGGCACTCTCGAGTGCCCACGTGTTCTTCAACCGCGGCCGCGACAAGGTGAAGATCCTTTGGTATGACCGCCACGGGTGGTGGCTGATGTACAAGCGCCTGGAACGTGGTCGGTTCTCGTCGGTGACGGCGGGTGCGCTGTCGGAGAGCGACCTGCGACTGGTGCTGGAAGGGATCGATCTGTCGGTGCGCAGATTGCGCCCGGTAACCGCGATGCGGGTGGCTTGATTGATCTGTCTTTTTGACGACAGATCAGTGACTTGCATTGCTTTCCAATGCCCTCTGGGTAGCCTGCCGGGATGGTCCTGGCAAGCACTGATGTCATCCCCCGCGCCGATTACGAGGCGGCTCTGGCGGATCGCGCCGCCGCCCTCGCGCGTGCCGAGAGCGCCGAAGCGCGCCTGGCTGCCCTCGAACAGCAACTCGCCGCGCTCAAGCGCCAGCGCTTCGGGGCATCCTCGGAGAACGCCGATCAGCTGACGATGTTCGGCAGCGCCGACATCGAGCTGATCGAGCAGGAGATCCGGTCCGAGCAGCCGGTGACGCCGAAGAAGAAGGTGAGCGAGCGCCAGCGCCTGGTGCTGCCCAAGGGCTTGCCGGAAGAGCGCGTCGAGATCGATCTGCCCGAGTCGGAGAAGGTGGCCGCCGACGGCACGCCGCTCAAGCGGATCGGCGAGGAAGTGACGGTCAAGCTGTGCTTCAAGCCGGCGACCTTCGTCAAGAAGCTGATCGTGCGGGCGAAGTACGCCGATCCGCGCCAGCCGGAAGCCGGCGTGCGCTGCGCCAGGTTGCCGGCGCAGCTGATCGACGGCTCGCATCTGGATGCGAGCTTGGGTGCGCATCTGTTGGTATCGAAGTACGCCGACCACCTGCCGCTGTTCCGCATCGAAGAGATCTACAGCCGCGGCGGCGTGGCGATCCCGCGCAGCACGCTGTCGGACTGGGTGATCGCGCTGTCGGGCTGGCTCAAGCCGCTGGTGCTGCGCCTGCACGCGGCGCTGATGCAGCAGTCGGTGATCCATGTCGACGAGACCGTGCTGCCGCTGCAGTCGGTGGGCCGCACCATTAGCGCGCGGGCCTGGGCCTATGTGGGCCGCGATCCCAAGATCGTGGTGTACGACTTCACGGTCGACAAGGCCGGCCAGCATGTGCGCGACTTCCTGCGCTCGTGGAAGGGCGGCTGGCTGCAGGCGGACGCGGCGAGCAACTACGATGAGCTGTATCGCCAGCGGCCGGACATCCGGGAGGTGGGCTGTTGGGCCCATGCGAGACGCAAGTTCTTCGAGATCGCGGCACTGGCCGACAAGAACGGCCAGCGCGTCCTGGCGCACGAGGCGGTCGAGCGCATCGGCGAGTTGTTCGCCATTGAGCGGGCGGCGAGCGAAGCCGGCGACAGCCCGCCAGAGCGCGGCAAACGGCGCCAACGTGACGCCCGACCGATCCTCGATGGGTTCCGGATCTGGTGCGACGACGCACTGCGCGAGCTGTTGCCGAAATCACCGACGGCACAGGCGATCGGCTACACGCTCAAGCACTGGGCGGCGCTGACGCGCTACCTGGACGACGGCGCCATCGCCATCGACAACAACGCCGCCGAGCGCGCGCTCAGAGAAATCGCCGTCGGCCGCAAGAACTGGCTGTTCGCAGGAAGCGAACGCGGCGGCGAGGCCTGCGCCATTGCCACCAGCCTGATCGAAACAGCGAAGGCACACGGTCACGACCCACTGGCCTACCTCACCGACGTCCTGGAGCGCCTCCCGACGACGCTCAACCGGGATATCGATGCGCTGCTGCCGATGAACTGGGCGCCGAGAGCCGCTTAGCAGACCACCGCAGGCGCCGCATCCATGGGGGCGGTCGGATGGTTACCGTGAAACCAATAGCGATACGCAGAACGAGCGTACAGCGCGTCGCGGATCCAAGAGCCGCCGCGCACGGCGCGGCGCATGCCGAGCGCACCCTCCGGGTCGACTGTCGAAGCCGGCGTGTAGTGTCGCGGCCCATCCCGGCACCACTCCCATACGTTGCCATGCATTTCGTGCAATCCCCAAGGGTTCGGTGGCAAGCTGGCTACTGGCACGGTGCGTTTACGGATTTGGCCTATTTGCTTTGTCTTTACAGCCTCAAATGAAAAGTCACCGCAATTGACCTGCCCGAGTGTCACGGTTTCGCCGTGGGCAAACGCGGTTTGGGTGCCCGCACGGCAGGCGTACTCCCATTGCGCTTCGCTCGGTAGTTGCACCTGCGCGGCGTCGCCCAGGGCGGCTTGCAAGAGCGGGAGAAAGCCATCTTCGATGTCCTCGAAGCTGATCTGTTCCACTGGGCAATTCAGATCGTCCGCGAGGCGGCTGGGATTGTCGCCAGGGACGACAGCTAGCCAGAAGGCCTGCGTGCAGGCGGTGTCGGCAAGCCAGTAGCCATGAGTCAAGGTGACCGGATGCTCCGGCTTCTCGAGCCCGGTTGCCGAGGCAACCACGTCATCTTCCGACCCCATCAGGAATGTGCCCGGTTCTATCCATCGCAGCCGTTGGGTGGCGTTGCCGAGGGTCAATTCCGCCCATAGGCCGTAGGCATCGTCGCCGTAGGCGCTGGCCCAAGCGGGAGGGAACGCATCGGGGTAGCGATTCATCAGGAATTCGTCCGATTTCCGCTGCAGCGACCTGCTTTGGCTGGCAATAATGGTTGGACAAGACGACGCAATGTCTGCGGTTAATTGAACCTGAGGAGTGGATTCAGGATATGGGCCTCATGCACCATCGGAATCCAAGGTCGCTGTGATGACTGTTGTCAAGGCTCCAAAATCGGCGTGCCGAACGGGCGTCTTCTGTTAAGTCTGCCCACGAGCCCCCGCGTACCGCGCGACGATCACTCTCGGGACCCTCGGGGTCAGTCATCGACAGTGTGCCGTACCTCCTCATGCCGTCTCGACACCATTCCCAAACATTGCCGTGCATTCCATAAAGTCCCCATGGATTGGGTGGCATGCTGGCGACCTCTACCGTATTAAGAGATTCGAACAAGCCAAAAGCGTCCATGGTGTTCGGGTGGTTCCCAAAGCTGAACGGCGATATGGTTCCCGCTCGGCACGAATACTCCCACTCTGCTTCACTGGGCAAGTCGAGTGCCAGTTGGTTACTCTCAAATCTGGGAGCCCGTCTCGGGTTGGGCCTGTCTAAGTGTGGCTTCATGTCCAAGAGGCCGCCCAATCTGGTTAGGAAGCGCATATTTACGTCGCGGATGCTTACGCGCTCAACTGGGCGGTTCTTCCCGACGAAGTGACTTGGATTCCTTCCGCCAGCCACCGCCATCCAGAAGGCTTGGCTACAGACGGTGTTGGCCAACCAAAAGCCTCGTGATATCCTGACCTCGTGTCGCGGCTTTTCGTCATCGAAGGCTGCCATGTCGTTAGGCTCCGATCCCATTTGGAAGCTGCCGGGCTCAATCCAGCGCAAACGCTGAGTGGCACCCTTGACTTCGATCGATGTAAACAGGCCAAAGCGGTCAATACCGATAGCAAGATTTGCCCAGGGGCCGGAGGGAAGCGCTTCCAGCACCTCTTGGGTATCAGCAGGAAACAACGGCGAAATTGGGTGCTCGCCTTCGCGTTCGTGGATGCGGAAGCGATGCGGCTTGCCCAATGGCGATGGCGCCAGCACGTATGCACCTTGCAGGTCGCGGCCCCAGCCAACAGCCCAGCTAGGGCGTTGGATCCGCGTGAGCTGTATCAGGCGCTCACCTGCCACCAACCCGAGATGGCTATGCTCACCGCCGTCGATTGCATGGCTCCCTTGATCCCGCAGGTACACGACGCGGCGTTCGCGACCGAGCACGGCCGACACACTGGCGCCCCGTTCCGGCAATTGCAGATCGCGCGCAAGTACGGCGCGGCGCAAGGGTCCGTCCGCATCAGGCGATACGCTGAGCTGGCTGCCAATCGCTCTCAGCACATGCGCGCGGCGTGGGACGGATTGCGGTGGTGCGGCGTCCCACTCCAGTTCTGTAACGGCGACCGCCCGCTCCATCAGCTGCGCATAGCGATCCTTCTCGCGCAACGGTGCCTGCGAGCGCAGCGCGCGGAGCACGCGCAGCGCCAAAGCAGGATCGGGTGTATCCCTAAGCTTGGCTTCCGCCTGTTGCAGAAAGTAGTGATCGGCCAGATCCAGCTGCCGGCTCAGCGCGGGCAAAGCGCACAGATAGCGCGACGCGCAGCGCAGCATGCCGCTGTAGTAGTTGGTGGCGCCTTCCAGGCCGTGCAGCCGCTGCATCAGTTGCATGGCCCGCGCGATCCGCGCGGCAGGCAGCCCGGCAGCATCCGGTGATGCTGCGCGCAGTTCACTGCGGCATTCCGTGATACCGAAACCATGGTCGCCATGGAAGTGTTCGATCATCGGGTTCCGCAGCAGGGCGAGCAAATGGCGCCAACTCGATCGTCCCGGACATTGATCTTCGACCAATGCCTTCAGCAGCCGATCATCGACATAGCCAAAGGCGTCGATCAAGGCCAATAACGGCGTCAGCGCGCCTTGGTCCGCTGGCGCGCGAGGGCCCAGCGCAATCTGCTCGACAGCGATGCAGGGACCAGGCTCCGGGCACAGCACCACGGGCGCGCTCTGGTTGCGCGCTTGTTCCTTGAACCATCGCAGAGTGTCTGGTGATAGCCCGGCCAAGTCGGTGACCACCAACAACGGCGCCGGTCCGGGCGTACGTGGAAGTACATCGCTGTCGAGCTTCCGATGCAGAAGGCGCACACTGCGGCTGCCAATGCTGCGCCGCAGTCTGCTGGCCAGGTGATCAAACTCGCCCTGCAAGACGCCCAACAGCGGGCGTTCGTCCAGCAGCAGCGTCATTCCACCGGGCCAACGTTCCAGACGCCGGCGTGGCCACACGCCCGGTACCGTCCCGGTGGCCAACTGCTGACCCAAGTGCTCGAAGTCGATGGGCTGGCGGTTGCGCTGGTTCAACGGATTCAGCGCCTGGCGCAAGCGACGTCTGAGCCACGGCCATTGGCCGCGCACCACGCTGCTCCCCACTCGATCGCGTTCGGCCTTGATCTGCCCACGGTCCAACGGCGGCAGCGGGGGCGTCTCGCGCTGGAGGGGCGGGAGCTGCGCCAAAGCGCGATCCTCGGTCACGATCCACTGCGACTCAAATCTCGGGCGATCCTGCTTCGCATCCTGTTCGGGCAGCGTTACTGGAGCGGGTGGCTCCGGAACGGCCTCGGCGCTGACGCTCACCTCGCCCTTGCCCGCGAGTTCGACCACCCGCTGACGCACGAAACACGCCTCCTGCGAGGCCAACAGCACAGGGCCCGTCCAGGACAGTTCCTGCAGCGCCCGCAGCAAGTCCACCCGACCCACGCGGCCAACAGGCAGTCGGGTCCGTGGCGCGGTCATGGGCTAGGGACTGCCCACCGCAGGCCGTTGTTGCGGCAACTCTCGGTGTTTCACCAGTGCATAGCGAGACAGCTCATCCAGCATGGTGCCGGCCTGCGGTGCGTCACATTGCGAGAGTTCGGCCAAGGCATGTAGCAAATCCAGGTACTCAGCCAGCCCCACCAGACCCAGGTCCTTCTCCCGCGCCGTCTCGCGATCCGCCCATACCTGCCTTGCCGCACGGCGCAGCAAGTCGTCCTGATCCAACGCTGCGATCCGTGGATGAGCCCGCGCCCTATGCTCCATCCAGGCGCAGAAGGCTGCTTCATCAGCCTCTTGCGGCGGGTCCAGATTCAGCACCTGACAGCGGCGCAAGAAGGCCGGGGGCAGCTCGCGGTCTTCATTGGTCGTGATGATGATCAACGGGGAGTTCTGGCTGCACTCGACGGTTTCGAAACCCGGTGGTGTGAAGCTGCGGTTCCCCAGGACTTCGAGCAGCGCGTTCGGCACGTCCGCGTCCGCTTTGTCGATCTCGTCGATCAGCACCACCGCCCTGGGCCAGCGATCGTGCACGTCCTTGATTGACTGCCGAATGGCCTTCCACAGTGCCCCCGGCTTGACAAAGCGCGCGAGGTTCATTTCCTCGCTGACGTCGACGTCCTCTGATCGACGCACCGAGAGCAGTTGCGCACAGGCCACGAGCGAGACGCACGGATATGTGGATGGATCCGCACACCCCGAATTGGCCAATTTCAGAGCCGCGGGTGATGGCGACGGATCGCCGCCTGATGGCGTGTGCGACCCTGTACTGCAAGCACAGCAAAGAAAAAAGCCGCTCGCGCGGCTTTTCCCGTTCCTCTTCGAAGCGTTCACGACTATGCCGTCTTGCGCTCCTTCGGCGCGTCGGTCGGGTCGCCTTTGGCGGAACGACGTCCGGTGAACGTACCGGAGAGCTCACGGCGCAAGGGGGCCATGCCTTGCTTGGCACCGGTGAGCTTGATCAGGCCGTAGGCCTGCAGGGCGACGTGCATGATGTCGTTGCCCAGCGCGGCATCGGTGTCCTCGCCACGTTGGCACAGCAAGCTCAGCCGGGCGAGGCGGGGACGCAGCTGGTCCAGCTGGCGCAGGTCTTCCAGCGCATCGCGTACTGGAACGTTGGCCGGAATCATCTCCGGTTTCTGGCTGACGACCTGCAAGGTCTGACGGCTGAAGCTCTCGCTCTTCTTGCCCATCTTGCGCATCCGACGCTTGACCGTGGCATTGAGGGCGATCAGCCCGGAGAGTTCGGTTTCCAGCGCGGTCAGCGCCGCGTCGATGTTGGCGATCTGGGTGACTGAACACACTGTCAAGGAGTGTTGCGCACGCACCATCGCGGTGCGTGCGAGCACGCGGCGCAAGGTCGAGCCCACAAATTTCATGGTTCAACGCGTCGGCGCAGACCTTGAGCGCACAACATTTGCCCGTTCGCCTACAAGTTTGGTGCCTCAACGCGTCAGCGCCGACCTCGCGCCCGCAGATTTCATGCCTCAATGCGTCGCCGCAGACCTTGAGCGCATACATTTCGTGCCTCATCGCGTCGGCGCAGACCTCCAGCGCATCCATTTGGTGCGTCAACGCGTAGGCGCGGACCTTGAGCGCATACATTTCGTGCCTCATCGCGTCGGCGCAGACCTCCAGCGCATCCATTTGGTGCGTCAACGCGTAGGCGCGGACCTTGAGCCCACACATTTCATGGGTCGGCGCACCCACCTCACCGGCCCGACGGCCCTTCAGGCGACAGATTGGTGCAATTGGTGCAATTGGTGCAATTGGGGCTGTGCGGCGATGGCGCTGACGGTCGATGGATCGGGCTTTCAGCCCTCTCTGGTGCTGGCCGCGTCTACCTGGGGCTGCGCCCCAGGCTGGGATGGTACCGCGCCGTTGGCGCTGGGTACGGGCGGATCGGGCCGCCACGAGGAATACAACGAGACCGCCGGCAGCCCTCGCCCGCAGCGGCCCCCTTGCGTCCGGGCGAGGCGTTCGACAAGCCGGCGCCCCTGGCCCGACCATGCTGGTCCAGGGCGGCATTCGCGATGGTCGGCGTTCCCTTTGTTCGCCCCTTCGGAACCTGGTTGCCGTGCTTCACGGTTGGCGCAATCTTTCGCCCTGAAAGGGCAATCCAAGGCAGCCCAGGGCAACGCCCTGGGTTCCATGGATAGATCGGCCCAAGCCCTGAAAGGGCGAGCCAAAGGTCAAGCATCCACGGGCAAAGGTTGACGGACCGGTCCATCAGTCCCAGACATAGCGTTCGTCATAGCTGATGCGATGGCGTGCAAGGAACTGTCGAAATTCGTCCTGGAAGCTTCGCGAACGGTGGTGATCACGCTGATTGGCAATGTAACTACGCACACCGTCAGTGTTCGATTCGGAGACCGCAAATGCACCATATCCCGCCTGCCATGCGAAATCTGCGAACTCCTGGCCTTGGGTCTTCATCCATTTGGACGACGACCTCTTGACGACTTCGACGGCCATGCTGAGCGCGACAGTGCGAGCCAGATCAAAGAGCAGATGCACGTGGTCTTCCACCGAATTGATCAACACTGGCGCGCAGCCCTCAAGGTTCTGCAGTACGGTTGCCATGTATGCGTGCAGGGACGGACGACAAGTCTCCGATAGCCAAGGCGCCCGGTTCTTCGTACTGAAGACCAGATGCACATGCAGGCGAGCAAGGGATTGCGGCATTGATTGGTTCGCCCCTTCAGGGCTCGATCTTGCGCGCATTCTCTCACCCAGGGCGTTGCCCTGGGCTGGCTTGAAACGCCCATTCTGGGCTGGGCCGTCATGCCTGACATGGTTGTGCTACGTGAGGGTGCCAGCCAACCGTGGTCGCTTTCTGACCGAGTCGCCTCCTGTCTCGACTACCTGCGCGAGGTGCTCGCCAAGTTGCCGGAGTGACCGCGCCGACCGGGCGTGTACGGGCACGACGCACTGCCTGGCTTCGGATGCCTGGATAGCCGCTTTTGCGGGAATGACGGTGTGGCGGCGGGTCGGCGCTCGGCTCCCAGCGCCAGAGGCCTGGATTCCCGCGTTCGCGGGAATGACGGGTCCGGAAAGCGTGTAGTCCGCTGCGTTGTACCGCGATACGGCGCTACGCTATGTGCCAGCCGGGTTTGTGGGTGTCTTCCATGCGTCGTCGCCATAGCGCCACTCGACTGCGGGGCTGCTTGCTGCTGCTGCTCAGCGTGCTGGGGCTGGCGGCGTGTGCCAGCACGCAGGATATCGAGCGCTATCGGCGGGGTGAGACGCCGCCGACGGCCTATGTCAGCGATGGCTGTTCGGTCGTGCCGGACCTGGATTTTGGCGCTTGCTGCGAGGCGCACGACCGGGCCTATTGGCAGGGCGGCGCGTGTGCGGATCGGGCGGCGGCGGATCGGGCATTGGCGGCATGCATGCGCGAGCGCGGGCATCCGCTGCTGGCCGTGGTGTATCAGGCGGGTGTGCGCGTCGGCGGCTACGCGCTGTGGCCCTTTCCGTGGCGTTGGGGCTACGGCTGGCCCTATGGCATTGCCTGCACGCGTGATGCTGTGGATCGAACGGAAGCCGGTCACGACTTGCCGAATTGACCGGTCACGAGTTTCCGAAATGATCGGTCACGACTTACCGAAATGCCCCAGGCGCACCGTGGCGACGTCGATATTCCCGGCCTGAGGCGTCGTTCCCTCGCAGAATGCGCCGGGCGCGTGCTGCGCCCGGCGCGACGGCGTCAGGGCGCCGGCTTGGCCTGCACCGGTTTGAAGGTGTCCAGCCAGTTGCTGAGCGGGTAATACACCAGCACGCTGGCGCGGACTTCGGCTTCGCTGTCGCCGTTGATCGGCGCGTCCATGCTGAGGCGACCGGCGAGGCGCCAGCCACCCAAGATCTCGGCGCGCGGGAACAGCACCGTGCCTTCCAGGTACAGGCGGTTGAACTCGTCCTCGTAAATCGGATTGTCCGCGGTGCCTTTGTCGGTCAGATAGGTGCGCGAACGGTCGTGTGCCAGACCGACACTCAATTCACCGACGACGCCATCGTTGTACAGCGTCTGGAAGTGCGCGCCGACGCGCGCCATCGGTTCGACGCGGGAGAAGTCGTTGCCGTCTTCGATCGGTGAACTGAGGCCAATGCCGTACTCCATCCCGAACCACGGATTGGAGTGGCTGATGATGCCGGCGCGCACCCGCAGAGTGCCTTCCTGCTTGAAGGGATTCGGCGGCACGCTCGGATCTTCTACTTCCTTCGGCAGCACGCCGGGCGAGGTGTAGCTGATGTCGGTGTAGCCGCGGCACCAGCTTTTGCGCAACAGGCACAGGCTGTCATAGCCGGTGGATTCGCTGTCGAAGACTTCCGTGTTGAAGCGCAACAGGTACTCCGAGCCCTCCTTCCACTTGCCATCGTCCTGCAGCACCTGACTCGGGCCCACGTACAAGCCGTAGTTGGCGCTGCGCGTCGACGCTTCCAGTGCGGCGGCGTATTCGACGCGCGGCTGCAGATCGAGGGCGAGAGTCTTGAGTGCTTCCAAGATCTTCGGGTCCGCGTCCTTGTGCAGCGTCTCGACAGCCTTGGCCCCTTCAACCACGCGCTGATAGCCGCGTGCGATTTCCTGGTACACGAGATTGCTGCACCGGGCGACGCTTTCGGGGCGGTCTAACTTCCCGTTTGCGTTGGTCGGTCCATCGTATTTCTTCGGAGGATCTACCTCGAGGGTGTGGCAGATCGTCTTGATCTCACCACTCACCGTCGCCGTCGGATTCGACATGTGCTCGTGTTCTTGGATCAGGTGGCGGATAGAGTCGCGGATTGCCACCAGTTCGTCGTGAGCCTTCTTCAACTCGGCGTCCTTGTCATCCTTCTTCTCCTCGTCTGGTTTCTGCGCATCAGACTCAGCCGGAGACGCTGGCTTTGGCTGCGCATCAATCGCCGAGAACGCGGCATATGCCGGTGCCCCAGCCGCCACTTGCGTGTTCTTGGATCGACCCTCGGCCACGCTTGCGATCAATGCGGCAGCGGGATCTTCGCCGCGCCCGGATGGTGCTTCGGCCGGCGGGGTTTGCGCACCCGCCCCGCAACCCGCATCCGCCACCAAACCCAGCTTCTGCTCAAAGCGCGCGACGTTGGTCTCGCGCGCGAGGCCGGCGGCCATCACCTCGGCGAGCGCCGGTTCCACCTGGCAGCCGCGTGCCTGCCACGCGGAGGCCAGCGCGAAAGCCAGGGCATCGGTGCGGAACTGCTCCGGCACGTTGGGCTTGAACAGGCGCTGGTACAGGGACGCGCTGGCGGGATCGGCGTGCGCCGCGGCGGCGGACAGCGCCATGCCCACGGCCAGGCCTAGCTGCGATACACGAATCATGGGTCACTCCGGAGGTCAGGCATCAAGCCGATGCAAGCGGTAGGAGTGACCACATCGCCAACTGTCCCAGCCGCGCACGAATCCGCCGTGGTTGGCTCGCGGCGCGCCTGCCAGCGAAAGCGTTGCTGCCGCCCGCCTCACTGGCGATCCGGCTGTGCCGGCAGGCTGCGCAGATAGGCCCAGATGGCGTGCAGCTCGGCGTCGTTCATCCGGCCCATGGTGCGCCAGGGCATGAAGTCGTCCAACTGGCTGCCGTCCGGGCGCCGGCCGGTGCGGAAGGCGGCGACGAAGTCCTGTTCACTCCAGCCGCCCAGGCCGTCGGCATGGCGGGTCAGATTGGCGGGAGGCGGCACACCCGGCGGCTGTCCGGGCATCGGGCCGCCCGCGAAGGTGTTCCCGTGGCAGCCGGTACAGATCTGCGCGATATAGCCACCCCAGGCTTCCAGTTGCTCCGGCGGCGGCGCCGCATCGCCGCGGCTGGCGCGCGTGTGATCGATCTCGACGGCGGCGGCAAAGGGCAGCGCGCCGAACAGGTGCAACACCTGCCCCAGCGGACCGATCACATTGGGTGGCTGCGCATCTGGCTGTGCGGGTACGCTGTGCAGATAGGCGTACAGCGCGGCCAGATCCTGGTTCGAGAGCAGACTGTAGTCGCCTGCCGGCATGATCAGCAGCGGCTGCCCGCTGCGACCGACACCGTGGCGCACGGCATGTTCGAAAGCGGTGATATCCACCTGCGGCAGCACGCCACCGCGCGTCAGGTTCGGCGCGTAGATCTGCATGACCGGGCCGGCGTCGATCATGTGCGCGCCGGCCAGCGTTTCGCCATGGCAACCGCTGCAGCCGCGCGTATGCGCCAGATGCTCGCCGCGCGCGATCTCGGCAGGGTCCGCCGAGACCGCGATGCTCACGGCCGGCAGTTGCCAGCGCAGCGCCAGCGTCTGTTGCGTGCGCCACCAGCCGGCCGTCAGCAACAAGGTCAGCAGGCCAAGCAGGACGCCGAGTGCGAGGGTCAGGCGCTTGATCCAGGTTCTCATTGGGATTCACTCCAGGCCGTTGGCGAAAATCAGGGCGGGGTTGTCGTCGTTGAGGATCACGTTCACCGCGGTGACGGCGGCGGGGTTGGCGTTCTGCACAGCGCTCAGGCGCAGCTCGAAGGCCTCATCGGCTTCGATCTGGGTGTCGCCATTGACCAGCACGGGAAGCGCCAGACTGGTTGCGCCTGCAGCAATGCTGCGCACGCTCGCGCCCATGGCCTGGTAGTCGCTGCCCGCCTGCGCGCTGCTGTCGGCCGTCAGTGCGTTGAAGCTGATGGTCTTGCCGCTCGGCGCCGACAGTCGCACGGTGGTCGTACACGCCACCGTGCCGGTGTTTCCCTCGGTGACGGTGCAGCCGCCACCATCGATGCTGAGCGTCGGCGGTGCATCGTCGTCGCTGATGTTGACGCTGCCGCGGCTGTCGACCAGCGTGCCGGCGGAGGGTGCGCTGAGGTCGACGTGGAAGTTCTC
The DNA here is from genome assembly GCA_046346965.1 of Lysobacterales bacterium. Taxonomy (GTDB): domain Bacteria; phylum Pseudomonadota; class Gammaproteobacteria; order Xanthomonadales; family SZUA-5; genus JAXMHB01. Next base: position 13,405 of record JAXMHB010000016.1, on the reverse strand, counting down.
GTTGTCCTCGTCCAAGACGTCGCCAACGACCTGACGCGTGATTGTGGCGCTGGTGGCGTTGGCGGGAATGGTCAGCGTTCCGCTGCCGGCCGCGTAGTCGGCTGGCGCTGTGGCGCTGCCGTCGACGGTGCGCCAGGCGACGCTCAGCGGCTGGGTGCTGCTGTGGCTCAGGCTGACGGCGAAACTGACCGCGCTGCTGCCGGTGTTGCCTTCGGTCACGGCCGCCGGATCGGCGATGCTGATCTGGCAGTCGCGCACGCTGGCGCTGGTGCTTGCGGCAGGCGAGCTGACGCCGGCCACGGTCGCGATCACGCTGTAGCTTCCGCTGGCGGCGGCCGAGGCGTTGGGGATCGACGGATTCTGCTGGGTGGAGGTGTAGCCATTCGGGCCGGTCCAGGCATAACTCGCCCCGGTGATCGCGCTTGCCGTCAGACTGAGCGTCTGTCGGGTGCAGATCGGGCCGTTGTTGGCGGCGATCGGCGCACTGGGTGCGGCGACCACGGTGGCACAGGCAGAGAACTCGGAGCTGTTGTAATCCAGGAAGGGCTCGCTGCCGATGAGGATGGTGGCGGTGGCGCTCAGCTTTTGCCCGGCAACGACGCCCGGCAAGGAGGCGCTGAAGTTGGCATGGCCGTTGGCGTCGGTGCCGACGGCGACAAAGCCCAGGTAATTGCGGCCTTCGCCGTAACCGCTGGCATCGCAGCTGCTGTCGCTGAAGAATTCGAGGCGGAAGTTCGCATTGGCCGCCGCATCCAGGCCGCCCTGCACGAGTGCGTTGGCGCCGTTCTGCACTGCGCTCGCGATCGTCGGGTAGTTGTCGCGCCAGGGGTCGCCATCGCCAGGATCGTTGGGTGTCACGCCATCATCGTCAATGTCGATGGCAAGCCCGCCGTTGCCATAGAAGCTGTTGCCAAGCACGGCCGTGGCGGCGCTGCTGCTGGCGCTGGCGTAGCCGTCGGCGCCGTTGCAGGCGATGCGGTTGCCGCTGCCGGCAGCTGTGCCGCCGATCTCGGCAAAGGCGGTATTGGCCAGGTAGATCCCGTGACCGGCGTTCCCGAGGCAGGTGCCTCCCGGCGTGGTGCCGATCGAATTCGCGCGGATGCTCTGGGCGGGAAAGCTGGAGGCGCTGACCTGGTCGACTTCGATGCCATCGTCGCCGTTGCCGGCAATCAGATTGCCGACACCCACGTCGCCGATGCTGAAATCGACGCGGGCGCTGCCGGTGTGGATGCCGTCCATTGAGTTCGGCACCGCGGCGCTGCCGGCGGCATTGCTGCCGATGCGATTACCCAAGGCAGTGAGCGCTCCGGCAGTGGCCAGGATGCCATGCCCGATATTGCCGGAGATCAGATTGCCCTCGCCTGCAGCAGCGCCGCCTATCTGGGCACTTTCGCTGGTCTGGATGCCTGTGTGATTGGCCAGTGCGGCGGCGCCATCGATCCGCGTGCCGATGAAGTTGCCCACCACCTGGTGCGCGCCCAGCGTGAGCGTGTTCAGTTCGATCCCCGCGCCGGTGTTTCCGGCGATCAGGTTGCACGCGCGGTTGCAGGTCCAGGCGCCATGGTCCGCCGCGCCGATCACGGCGCCAGTGCGGGCATCGCGCACCCAGATGCCGCGCCCCTGGTTCGGCAACGCCGCCATGCCGTCGGCGGTGCTGCCAATGCGGTTGCCGACCAGCGTCAGCAAACCTTCGAACTGCACGTCGACGCCGGTGCTGGCGTTACCGGAAATCAGATTGCCCGCGTCGACACTGCCGATCACCGTATTCCATGCAGCCACGATGTCGATGCCGCCGGACGCATTGGGCAAGGCCGCTGTGCCGGCGTAGTCGGTACCAATCCGGTTGCCGCGGATCTGCGTGCCGGTGGCGTCGTCGATGTGGACGCCGGCCCAACCGTTGCCAGAGATCAGATTGCCGCCGCTGCCGAAAGCCGCGCTGCCGATCAGGTTGTCGCTGGCCCCGGAGCCGCCGACTGTCGGCGTCAGATAGACACCGGCGCGCACATTGCCGCGGTCCAGGGTGCCGAACAAATCGCTGCCGATGATGCTGCGCTGGATGATGTTGGCGTCGGCGCCGTCGCCGCGCAGTTCGACGCCGTGGGCGCCGTTGGCGGCGATGATGTTGAAGGTGCCGGTGACATCACCGCCGACCTTGTTGGCGGGCGCATCGACGATCAACACGCCGTCTTCGCCATTGCCCAATGCGGTGGCGCCATCAGCCGCCAGGCCCAGGTAGTTGCGTGCCACCAGGTTGCCGCTGGCGCCGCTGCCTATACCGATCCCATTCTTGAGATTCCCGGAAATGACGTTGAGCTCGGCCGCAGTACTGCCGCCGATGCGGTTGCTGTTGGCGGCCGTGATCACGACGCCGTTGAAGCCATTGCCAATCGCCGCACTGCCGTTGATATCGGTGCCGATGCGGTTGCCGAACACCGCATTGCCTGTCGCCGCGGCCAGATCGATGCGCACGCCGTCCACCGCGTTGCCGCTGATCACATTGCCCGGGCCGATCTGATTGTTCGGGCTGGAACGGATGTAGACGCCGGTATGCCCGTTGCCCACCGCGGCGCCGCCGCCATTCAGTCCAATGTGGCACAGGGTGATGGTGTTGCCGCCGACCCCATCGATCAGCACGCCGGAGGCCCCGAAGCCGATGATTGACAGGGCGCGCAGCGTGCTCGCTCCGGTGGAGAGCACCAGCCCGTCGACGCCGGGCCCGGCTCCGCGCCCGTCGATCTGGATCAGCGGCGTACTGGCATAGCCAGGCTGGGTGCCGCCATCGATGCTCACCGGCGCGGTGATCGCCGGCAGCGACGAGGTCAGCGCGATGTTGCGCGCGCCGCCGCCGCCGATGTTGAACACGATGCTGTCGGCCGCCGCCGTGGTATTGGCCTGCACGATGGCTGCGCGCAGGCTGCCGGTGCCGCTATCGGCAGCGCTGGTGACGGTGAAGGTGGCGGCGTGCAGCGCCGGGGCGAGCAGTAGTCCAATCGGCAACAGATGGCGCGGGCGGTTCATGGCGATCCTCGGTGTCCTGGACTTCCCATACGGACCGCCGCGGGATTTTTTTCGCCGGCTTTCGCGCGACTGCCTCGGCGCGCACAATGTGAAGGCGAGAGGGGCTGGCACATGCACGAGCAGGTGGATCTCACCGGTTGGCTGGCGGCCTGGCACGCGGGAGATCGCGCGGCCGGTGAGCGCGTGTTCGCCCGCGTGTACGCCGAACTGCGCGGCATGGCCTCCGCGCTGCTGGGCGGCGGCGCCGGCACGCTGCAGCCGACCGCCCTGGTCAACGAGGCACTGATCAAGCTGATCGGCGCCGATGCCGACTTCCAGTGTCGGGCGCATTTCTTCGGCGCCGCTGCGCGCGCCATGCGCCAGGTGCTGGTCGACGCCGCGCGTGCGCGTCAGGCCGACAAGCGCGGCAGTGGCGTGCGCCCCGAGCCGCTTGAATCCGCGCTCGACGTGGCCAGCGCCGATCGCAGCGAGTTGCTCGCGCTGGACGAGGCGCTGACCCAGTTGGAAGCGCTCGATGCGCAGGCCGCGCAGATCGTCGAACTGCGCTATTTCGCAGGACTCTCGCTCGAAGAAACCGCTGCGGCGCTGGGGCTGCATCCGTCGTCGACCTATCGCGAATGGCAGCACGCACGCGCGTGGCTGCGCCGCAGGCTGGGATCATGAAGACCACGCGGGATCGCTACTGGCAAGTCAAACCCTTGTATCTGCGGCTGCTGGACGCCGCGCCGGCAGAGCGCGCCGCGCTGCTGGATGAAGCCTGCGCCGACGATCCCGCGCTGCGGAGCGAGGTGCAGGCACTCCTCGATGCAGCACCTGATCCGACGCCGGAGCGCGTGGTCGCAGCCGCCGCGCCCATGTCGGCAAGCGGCAGCCCGGCGCCCGAACTGCCGGCGGCGCCAGCCGGCTACACACTCAAGCACCTGCTCGGGCGCGGCGGCATGGGCGAGGTCTGGCTGGCCGAGCGCGAGCACGACGGCTTTCGCCAACCGGTCGCGCTCAAGCTGTTGCACCGGGACGCCTGGCACCAGGGAGATCGTCAGGCGCGCCTGCGCAGTGAACGTCGCATCCTGGCCAGTCTGGACCATCCGCACATTGCGCGGCTCTACGACGGCGGCACCCTGCCCGATGGCACGCCGTATCTGGCGATGGAATACGTGGACGGCGAGCGCCTCGACCGCTGGGTTGCGCGCACGCGGCCGGGGTTGCGCCCGCTGATCCGCGTGCTGACGGCCATTGCCCGCGCGCTGCAGGCAGCGCACCAGCGTCTGGTGGTGCATCGCGACCTGAAGCCGGCCAACATTTTGATCGACAGCTATGGCGCGCCCAAGCTGCTCGACTTCGGCATCGCCAAGTTGCTCGACGACACCGCTGCAGGCGTCGACACGGCGACCGGCGAGCAACTGTTGACCCCGCGTTACGCCGCGCCCGAGCAGATCCGCGGCGAAGCGATCAGCACTGCCACCGATGTGTACAGCTTCGGCGTGATGGCCTACGAGCTGCTGACCGGGAGCCTGCCCTATGCCGAGACCCAGGGCACCCCGGCGCTGCTGCGCGCGATCGTTGAAAGCGAGCCGCTGCGCGCCAGCAGTGCAGTGCGCGCCGATGCCACGACCGGCGTCACGCGCTCGGCGCTGCGCGGGGATCTCGATGCGATCCTGATGAAATGCCTGCGCAAGGACGCGGCGGCACGCTATCGCGGCGCGGCCGAACTGGCCGACGATCTGGACGCTTATCTGCGTGGCTTGCCGGTGGCGGCGCGCGCCGGCAGCCGCCGTTACGCGTTGATGAAATTTGCGGCCCGCCATCGATATCTGGTCGGAAGCGCCACATTGATCCTGACCGTGGTGCTGGCCTCGGGCGCTCTGCTTTGGCAACAACTGGAGGCGACTCGCCAGCAGCGCGATGTGGCGGCGCTACAGCGCGACAAGGCCGAGCAAGTCACCGGCTTCCTGGTGGAGCTACTGCGCAACGCAGACCCGACGCGCTCGCGCGGCGAGGATGTGAGCATCCGCCAGGCGCTCGAACGCGGTGTGCAGACGCTGGACACACGGCTGGCCGGACACGCCGATACCCGCGCCTGGCTGTACGCGCAGCTGGCGTTGATTCACGCCGAACTGGGCGACCCCGAGCGCAGCCTGGCGCTCGCGGAAATTGCGCTGCGCACCGCGGCCGAGGCACGCCTCAGCCCCAGCGAGCGCCGGGCGATCGACTACGCGCACGCGGTGGCACTGATCAAGAGTGGTCGCGGTGCCGAGGCCGTCGCGACCTTGACCGAGATCGCCACCCGCGCCGCAGCCGCTGGCGAGGCGCTGCAGGCGGGCGATGCTTGGCTGCAGCTGGCCACGGTCGCGCAGGAACGGCGTGACACGGCGCTGGCGCGCGACTACGCCGATCGCACCGCTGCGATCCTGCTGAAGCTGCTCGGCATCGCCGAGCTGGCGGCGGCCAAGGAGCTTCCGCTGCGCGCAGACAACGAGCCCGTGCTGACGCGATTGGCGGCGCTGGCGCAGATCCGTTGCAGCATCGAGGCCGACGCGCGCGAGGAGGTGGCCCTGTCCATCTGCACGACCACCGCCGCGATCAAGCGCAACGTGTACCCTGCGGATCATCCCACCCATCTGGTGACCGCCGGCACGCTGGCGATGCTGATGGCACTGCACGGTGATCGGGCGGCCGCGCTGGCGATGCGCCAGGACATCCTCGCACGCACGCTCAAGATCTTCGGCCCCGCGCACAGCCGCACTGGCTACGCCCTGTTCAACCTGGCGGTCTCGTACAGCGACAGCAGCGACTTCGTCCGCGCCGAGGACCATTACCGACAGGCGCTTTCGACCTTGGAGCAGCAACTCGGCACCGAACATCGCTCTACCCTGGTGGTCAAGAACAATCTCGCGCTGCTGCTGGTCGACCATGGCGACGCCGCCGCCGGGCTGGCGATGTGCCGGGAACTGCTGGCTGATCGGCGCCGGGTATTGGGCGACCGCCATCCGGATGTCGCGCAGTCGCTGATGAATCTGGCCAGCGCGGAGGCCGCGAATCAGGACTACTCGGCCGCGGTTCTCCATTCCCGGCAGGCCTTGGAGCTGTATCTCGATCTGCTCGGACCCGACAATCACGACAGCGTACTCGCCACCTACCAGCTGGCGCTGCGTGAATGGCAAGCGGGCCAGCTGGGATCCGCCGAGACGCACGCGGAGCAGGCACTCACGGGGTATGAGTCGCTGCGCGAAGCCCTGGACGAACGCGGTGCGGCGCGCTTTCTGCTCGCACGTATCGCCTGGGATCGCGGTCAGCATCCGCGCGCCAGAGAACTCGGCGCGCAGGCGCTGGAAGAGGCACGCCTGCACGGTGGGCCCGGATTCGAGCTGGATGCCGTGCAAGCCTGGGTGGCGGCGCACGGGGGGTGAGCGCGTGCCGCGGCGGCAATCGGGGTGCCTGCGCAGCGCTCCATGGGCGCGGTTGGCGATGGATGGGCGGGTCGCAGCATCGCGCCGATGGCAGCGGCTGGTGCTTGGACTGCAACCCGCCGCCGGGCGCTACGCGTGGTTGGATGTCCGCCCAGTAGCGCTGGGCGGACGCGTAGACCCGGCCTACAGAAGCAAGGCTCTCAGCGCGCTCTCGCGATCACCGAGCCCATGGCGGTCGGCTTCGGATCGTTTTGGTGGGCGACGGCGTCGCGGGCCCATTGTTCGAGGACGACGCGGTCGTGTTGGAAGACCATCATGTGGGTGGAGCCGCCGAACTCGAAGTGGCCGATCTCGGTGCCGCGGGTGATGGCGACCGGATCGTCGCCTTCGCGGACCAGGAACTCGGGGTTGATGACGCAGGTGGACACTTCGACCATGCCGATGCAGATCAGCGCGATATAGCCACAGCGCGGATGCTTGAAGATGAAGATGGCGCGGGCGGCGACGTGGCCGAGGTAGGGTTGGGACTCGGTGCCTTCCCAGGTGCCCTGGTTCTCGCCCTGGCCCGGACGCTGTGCGAAGTAGGTGCCGGGCTGGACCCAGGAGCGCACGATTTCGCCGTCGAGTGGCGCGTTCCAGCGGTGGTAGTGGGTGGCGGAGAGAAAGCCCTGGTAGAGCTGGCCGCCCTCGAACAGGCGCGCCCATTCGGCGCGGCCGGCGAATAGGTCGAGCAGCGAGTAGTTGACGTCCTTGACCCAGAACTTGGTCTCGAAGGCCAGCTGATCGGCGTACTGCCAGGGCGTGGTTTCGCAGCCGATGTTGATGTCGGTGTCCGGGTTGCCCTGGAAGGGCCGCGCGCCGGGGACGAACAGGCGAATGAAGAAGGCGTTCCAGGAGTCATAGCCATAGCCGGGGGCGTTGGCGTCATGCTCCATCTGATCCCAGACGCCGGCTTTCCAGGCTGCCTGCGAGATCCAGGAGCCGGGCTTTTCCGGGTCGTTGATGTCGAGCTTGTCGAGCGAGGCCGGACTCTTCAGGAAGGCGTTCCAGGCATCGAGCACGCGCTTGAACTGCTGGTTGAAGGTGGTGTCGTGGAACAGCGCGAGGCCGGCCTCGGTGGCCATCGATACCGCCAGCAGGCCGTTCATCGGCGTGCCGACCTGGGCGGTGTCGTTGAAAGAGGGCGAGGTGGTGATGATCTCATTCAGCAGCTCGAACAGGCTGTCGTAGTCGCGGATCCACAGCGTGTCGCCGTCGCTGTCCTTGATCTCCTCGCGCGTCCCGGCGTCCAGCGTCAGCACATAGGCGTTGGCCTGATCGATCATCGAGTTGACCCACATGCGATAGACCGCGTGCGTGGTGACCCAGTGCTTGAACTCGCGCATCACCGGCGTCATCGGCGTCAGCGTGCCGGCCTTCTTGCGCGCCGCCAGATGCTCGCGCAGCGGCAGCAGAAACTTCGCGGTGGCCCAGATGCGATTGGGCACCCAGAATCCCATTTGGATCGGACCGGCGTTTTCCAGCGTCAGATGCGCGGACGGACTGCCTTCGATACGTGCGTGCGACATGCGGTTCCCCTGTGGTGATGGCCGGATCAAGCCGGCGCGCGGCCCCCGCTGCGCGCCGAGGATGCGGAGCCGCGCGCGCGGCTCCGCGGATGCTTACAAGGCGTAGTTCAAGCTGTCGGTCGATACCAGCGGCGCCGAGGTGGTCTGCAGCGAGGCGTACAGCGTCAGGCTGAAGGCCCAGTAGCCCTTGGTGGTGGCGGGCTGATTGAGCTTCTGCCAGTCGCTGATGGCCTGATCGAGCTCGGCGACCAGGGCGTCGCTCCAGGTAGTGCGCGGCAGCAGATGCACCGGCAGCACGGTCTGGATGCCCGGCGCCAGCTGATAGCCGTAGCCGATGCCGACCGAGATCGGCAGGCCGTTGGGCGACTGCGCGTAGAGCTGCTGCATGGCCGCCACCAGCGCCTGCACCGGCGAGGCCGCGGCCGGCAGTGTCACCGGATCGCTCCACAGCAACAGCGGCGTGATCGCCTCGGTGGCGCTGACGCGGGCGCTGGCGTAGACGAAGTCCTGCACGCTGGGCAGACCGTCGATCAGCTCGCGATTGCGCACCACCGAGACGCTGCCGAGCGCGTTCTGCCACTGCGCGGCCGCCAGATTCGGATAGCGCACATCGACCTGCGCCCATTGCGCGCTGGGTGGCGGGTTACTGAAGGTGTACTCGCGCGACAGACCGTCCGGCGAAATCGGCCCCGCCGTGGGCAGGCCGGGCACGCCGTCGGCGCCCAGATACGTCAGCGTCGGCCAGGCGCCGTCCGGACCCGGTGGGGTCGGTTCGCTGCCCGGTTCATTCGGATCGGCCAGCCGAGTGACGCGGATGCCCTCGATGTGACTGCCGTCCAGGCTGTAGAGCAGCTGCAGATCCAGCCAGAACACGCTCTCGGCGGCCACCGCCAGCTTGCTCACACCTTGACGGAAATGCACCGTCCAGGCGGCGGCGACCTCGGTCATCAGCGTCGCCAGACTCTGTGCGGCGGCCACGGCGACGGCGTTCTGCGCGCCGCCCAGACCCTGCAGCAACAGGAACAGCGTATCGGCCACGCTGATGTAACGCGCCAGCGAGGCGGCCACGTCGAGGCCGCTGCCGGCGCGCAGCAAGGTGCTGTCCAGCGTCTGGTTGAAGCGCAGCGCGACGATCAGCTCGTCCTGGGCGGCGTGTTCGTGGCGATAGCTGAAGCTGTAGGTCCACAGGCCCAGATTCGCCAGCGTGTACTGCTGCTGCAGCGTGCGATCCGCGCTCTGGCCCTGTATCGAGGGCAGGGCAGGGAAGGCGCGCAGCGGGATCGGCGCCTGCGGCGAGGCGTCTGCGCCCAGATTCAGCGTCACCGAGGACGGCAGGATGTCGGTCGTGAAGGCTGGCACCAGCGTCAGCCAGTTGGAGGACTCGTAGCCGTTGCCGCCGGGCAAGGCGAGCGGCTCGATGTTCCACTCCAGATGGGTGGGCACAAAGCTCGGCGTGAAGGCGATCGACTTGTGCTCGGCGACCTGATCCAGGCTGAGCACGAACTGGCTAAAGCCCTGACTCTGACCGAGCTCGATGCGCGCGGTGCTGAGCGTGTACGGCACCGGGCTGTCCGCATCCGGCACGCCATTGCCATACAGCCGCGCCGACGGACCGCGCTGACGCGTCCACGGCGTGTTGGCGCTGGTGGCGTACTGCACCACGCCGGCCGCGGCGTAGGCGCTCGACAGATTGATTCCCAGCGCTTGATTGAGCGTGGCCTGCGCCGCCTGACGCGCCTCCGTGCTGAGCCCAGCCTGCAGCTGCAGCACCGGCGACAGGCCGGCGGAGATGCCGAGGCCCGGCTGCGCCTGGCCCTGCTCGTCCAGGCCCTCGGCCAGTTGGCGCTTGGCCGCGAGGATCTGCTTCAGCGAGCCACGCGCATCGGCATCGCGATACAGCGCGACCGCCTGCTCGCCGCCGAGGATGCGATCCACATCGGCCAGATAGCGGCGTGCCCAGGTCTCGACATCGATGCCGACGAAATCGCTGGGATTCGGGCTGTCCTTCAGCGTGCCATCGGGCTGCACCACCGGCACGTGCACGCTGCGCGAGACCAGCTGCGCATACAGCGGACGCAGCGCGTAGAAGCCGGGCCAGGATTGGTTGTTCGGGCCGGCCGCACCCGGTTGCAGGCTGACGCTGGTGATGCCGGCAGCGCCGAAATCGATCATCCACAGATCGGCATCGTTGTCGGGTACGCGACCGCTGGCCAGCCGCAGCGCTGGAAGCGCCGCGCGCAGCGCCGTCGACAGTGCCGTGCGGGTGTCGCTGTCACTGCTGCCGCCCGGCGGCTGGAAGCGACTCTGCACCGTCTCGACCGTGCTGCCGGCAAAACTCGGCAGGATCAGCGCCTCAGGACGCCAGCTGCGCAACTCGACGCTGAGCGCATAGACCACCGCGCTGTAGGCGGTCGCCTGGATGGGCTCGTCGTGCTGGATCGTGGCGGTCGGCAGCAGCAGCCGCGCGCCGGATGCATAGACCGGGACGTCTGCATTGGCCAGCACCAGCGCCGACAGATCGACCGAGCTGCCGAGATCGCCGAAGCGGCTCAACACCGCGTTCCAGGAATCCTGCGCCACCGTTTGCAGGCTGCTGCCGTCCGGCGCGTGCAGCGTCTGGCCGGCCTTCAGTGCACCGGCCATGCCGATGTTGGCGGCTGCAATCGCATCCGCCGGCAGTCCGTAACGCAGCTGCACGCCTGCACTGCTGAGATCGGCATCGAGCTTGGCCAGCGGCGTGCTGATCAGCGCGCCGCCGTGCAGCAGTTCGGCGGTGTCGGCCACCGCATTGGCGAGCTGATCCAGCGTGATCGAGCGATTCTGCTGCTGCAGACGTGCCAGCACGCTGTCGAAGGTATCGCCCGCCTGGGTTTTGGTGGCGGCGCCGGCGACCGTGATGCTGACGTCCGCCAGCAGCAGATAGGGCATGGCGGCTTGATCGGCCACGAACTGGCGCACGGCATCCAGTTTGGGCAGCGCGTAGTCGTAGCGCTGCACCAGCTCGCTGGGCGTCAGACTGCTGGCCGGCACCACCGCGGCAGTGCGCGTGACTTTGCTGGCATCCAGCAGCCCGGGCACGCTGAGTGCCGAACCGGCCGGCAGTTGCGCACCAGCTTCCGCCATGCGCTCGAACAACTGCGCGGCGCTGACGCCAAAGCGCGCCGTCCACTCGGCCAGCGTGGCCTCGTCGTCGGCCTCGACGCTGGGCTGCTGCGTGTAGTCACCGACGTAGACCATCGCCCCGCTATCGAACAGGTTCGGCGTGTCCGGGTTCAGTGCAGCCAGCTGGGCCAGGCTGGCGCCGCTGTGGTTGGACACCAACGTTTCGAAGGGCGCGTCGGCGCTGGGCGGCGGCACCAGATAGTGCACCGAGCGCAGGCTGGCGCCGGACTTCAGCAGATCGGGCGCATCGCGCATGGCATCGGCCAGCTGCGCGGCGCTGATCTGCACGCCGAGATTGGCGTAGGCCAGGCTGACCTGCGTCAACGTCAGCGTGCCCGGCCCGACCACCACCTCGACACCCTCGATGTCGAAGGCGTAGCCGCTGCGCAGTACCTCCAGATCCGCGCTGTCGCCACCCAGCAGGCTGGCGTTGGTGTAGAGCGCGGCGGAGAGCTCGTCCAGGCTCTCGTCGACGCCCACCGGCTGCGTGCGCTCCGGAATGGCGAGCACGCTGCCGGGGCGCAGCGGCAGGCGCTCGGCGTTAGCTGGCAGGCTGAGCAGCGCGCTGGCGCTGATCGGCGCCACGCCCGGCGGCACCTGCGCGGCCAGCCGGGTGGCGGTACTGCCGTCCTGCATCATCACGTAGGCCGGCATCGGCACCGGCTGGCTGAGCAGGATGGCGTGCGCCGGCGCCTGCTCGTTCGCCAGCGCCAGCTGGGCGATGGCAAAGCCGTACTGCGCGCTGAGGGTGCCCAGCGCCTGCGCGCTCTGCGCCGCCGGCAGCACCGGCTGCGCGGCCGCCAGGGCGCGGTTGTACAGATACTGCGCGCTGATGAAGGACCAGCAGGCCGCCGGCAGCGCACTTGCCAGACGTTCTCCGGCGGTGCCGAACAGACTGCTCTGGGCGGCCACCTGCAGGCCCGGCTGACTCCATTGATACCAGGCCGCCAGATAGCGCTGCGCCTGTTCGCTGGCGCGCGCGCTGGCGTTGCTCGCGGCCTCGCCGAGGGCGGGCCAGGCATTCGCCGGCAGCGCGTCGATGGCGTAGCTGAGCAGCCCGTTCGGCGCGCTGCCGCTGATGCGGTAGCTGAGCCGCGTGGCCGGCCAGGCATCGGGGCCGAGCAGGGCGTCGGTGTAGCCGATCTCGACCGGCACGTTCGCCGCATCGCCGGGCGCCGAGGCGTTGCCGACGATGTCGCGCACGCCGAGCGCAAACTCGGCGCTCGGGCGGCTGCTGGCGCCGCCCAGGCCGCGGTACGGATCCTGCTGGACGTCGGGCAAGCCGGGCACCGCGGGCGCCAGCGAGGCCGGCGCGAAGCGATACAGCGGCAGCACGATGGTGTAGCTCCAGTCCGGATTCGGATCCTCGGCCGGCGCGGCCAGGCGCCGCGCGCGCCGCCGCAGCGCTGCGCGTTCGCTGCGCCAGTGATCCTCGTCGGGCTTGCGCGGATAGATCGCCAAACCGGGCCGATCCGCCGTGTAGGTGCCGCCGTTCTTGCCCAGCTGGTAGTCCACCAGACCGAAGAGCTGATGGATGTCGCTGGGGGCATTGGGATCGTCGCTGGCGCCGGCGCGCGGATTCGGCAGCTGCAGCCGGAAACCGGCCAGACCCGGCGCAACGGTCGCGACCTGATTGCCGCCGACATCATCGCTGGCAATCACGCTGACGCTCTGCGCGTTGGGATCGCTGCCCGGCGGCAGCAGTGCAGCGCTGACAAAGCTCTCCAGCGGACGACCGGCCGGGGCGGATTGTTGCGCGGCCTTGGACAGCACCACGAACCAGAGTTCGGCGCGGCCGTCGCTGTCGAAGGCGCTCGGCGGAATGCCGCTGCCATCGCGCTGGGTAATCGACAGGAAATAGCCGACGCCGCCGACCACGCTGCCCTCGAACAGCAACTGCGCAAAGCTCGCCGGGGCGCTGAGATCCGCCGTGTCCAGCGGCGACTGCGGCGCGCTGGCCGCCAGCGCCCGCGCGACCCGCGCCACGCTGTCCGGCACGCTGGCGGTGGACTGGTTGGTCTTGATCAGGAAGGCATCGCTGGCGGATTTGAGATCGAGCACGGTCAGGCCGCTGGGATCGGCGGCGGCAGGATCCGGCGACACCGCCAGATAGGCCACCGCGCCCTCGCCCAGATTCGGGATCAGGTCCAGCAAGACCTGACGGCCATCGGTGTCGGTGCCGACCAGCGTAGACACGAGCTCGCTGCCGCGCTGGATGCGCACTTTGACCGCGGCGACGAAGGTGGCATC
>JAXMHB010000015.1:0-105604 GCA_046346965.1 Lysobacterales bacterium | reverse complement strand
GCTTTGGCGTCCTCGACGCCTTCCAGCCATTGATGGGGGTCGGCGGGGGTTTGGGCTTGGCTATGCATGGCAAACATCAGGGGCAGGGCGTACAGCACGGTGCGCACGGCGACGACTCCAGGGCGTGGGCGAGCGCGCGACCTTAGCGGCGCTGCCGGTTTGCGTCCATGGGCCGGAGGTTGGTCGGGAGGGGCAGCCGTCAGCTGTTGACGCTCTTGCCAAGGCGACCAGCGGTGCTTGTCGAAGCGCTGGATGGGGAATAAATTACCGACCAGTCAGTCAGTAAAGAATCGCATGAGCCGGTCCAGCGCCACTGTGCCCGCCCAACCGACTCGCCGCCGGCGCAAGGATGCGCGCCCCGGCGAGATCGTCGATGCCGCGTTGCGTCTGTTCATCGAGCGCGGATTTGCCGCGACCCGGCTCGACGATGTCGCCGAGTGCGCCGGCATCAGCAAGGGCACGCTGTACCTGTATTTCGAGAGCAAGGAAGCGCTGCTCGCCGAGGCGGTGCGGCGCGACATCGGGCCGTTGCTGGAGGATTTCACCCAGCGCATGCGCGATCCGACGCTGTCGGCCAGCGCGCTGATCGAAGGCCTGATGCGGCGCTGGTGGTCGGTGATCAATCGTGTGCCGCTGCGCGGCATCCCCAAGCTGATGATCAGCGAGTCCGGCAACTTCCCTGAACTGGCCGCGCATTTCGTCCAGCGCTTCATCGCACCGATGCAGGACGGCGTCGTCGCCAGCGTGTTGCGGCGCGGCATCGCCAGCGGCGAATTCGCCCCGGTGGACGTGGACTATGCCGTGCGCCTGTTGGTGCATGGGCTGGTGTTTCTGCCGCTCTGGCTGCATTCGCTGGGCCGCGTGGACCCACGCCCCTTTGACCCTGAGCGCTATCTGGCCTGCTGGCTGGATCTGCATCTGCGCGGCTTGCGCGCCGGCGCGCCGGGCCCTGCTTCCCTGAAGGACCAACCCCGATGACGACCATCTCTACCCGGACGCATGCGCAAACTGCCAGCCGCCGCGGACTGCTGTTGCTGATGCTGGCCGCGGTCGGTTGCAGCCGCGAGACGGTGGACGGCTACCAGGGTTATCTGGAAGCGGATTACGCCTACCTCGGTACGCCAGTGGCCGGCCGACTGATCGAGTTGCGCCCAGCGCGTGGGACCCAGGTCGCCAGCGGCGATGTGCTGTACGCGCTGGATGACACGCTGGAGCGCCAGCAGCTGGCCGAGGCCGAGGGCCGCTGGGCGCAGGCGCGTGCGCAGCGTGCCGACTTGGATCTCGGCCGGCGCCCGGAGGAGATCCGCGTGATCGCGGCGCGCACCCGCGAAGCGCGCTCGGCGCTGGCGCTGGCCGAGGTCGAGCTCAAACGCACGCGCGAGCTGGTGCAGCGCGGACTGGCGGCGCAGGACGCGCTCGACCGCGCCAGCGCCGCGCAGGTCCAGGCGCAGGCACGGGTGGCCTCGGCGGTGGCGGAGGAGGCCAGCGCTGCGCTCGCTGGTCGGCCAGACGCGCAGGCCGCCGCCGATGCCGCCGTCGCTGCGGCGGAATCGGTGGTCGCGCAGGCGCGCTGGCGATTGCAGCAGATGCAGTTGCGCGCCAGCCAGGCGGGCATGGTCGTCGATCAGCTGTACCGGGTGGGCGAATGGGTGCCAGCCGGCGCCCCGGTGCTGAAGCTGTTGCCCGAGCAGGGGCCATACGCCCGCTTCTACGTGCCGGTGGCGGAGTTGTCGCAATGGCAGCCGGGGGCGGCGGTGACCGTCAGTTGCTCGCAGTGCGCGCCGGGCCTGCAGGCCAAGGTGCGCTACATCGCGCCGGCACCCGAGTACACGCCGCCGGTGATCTACAGCGAGTCGCGCAGCGAGGATCTGGTGTTTCGCGTCGAGGCGGCCTTCGATCAGCCGGTGGCGCTGGTCCCCGGCCTGCCGATCACGGTGCGCCGGCCATGAGCGCCGCCGCAGCGAGCGACTGGGTCATCGATGTGCGTGGGCTGCGCAAATCCTTCGACGGCAAGGTGGTGGTGGACGGCCTCGATCTGCGCGTCCAGCGCGGCGCGATCTACGGCTTTCTCGGCCCGAACGGCAGCGGCAAGACCACCTCGATCCGCATGCTGTGCGGCCTGCTGACGCCAGACGCCGGCAGCGGCAGCTGCCTGGGCCTGGACGTGCGCCGCGACAGCGCGACGATCAAGCAGCAGGTCGGCTACATGACCCAAAAGTTCACCTGGTGGGAGGATCTCAGCATCGAGGAGAACCTGCGCTTCGCCGCGCGCATGCACCAGATCGAGCGTCCGCGTGCGGTGGTCGATGCGACGCTGGAGCGGCTGGGACTGAGCAGCCGGCGGCGCCAATTAGCGGGTTCCTTGTCTGGCGGATGGAAGCAGCGCCTCGCGCTGGCCGCCTGTCTGTTGCACCAGCCGCGGCTGCTGCTGCTGGATGAGCCCACCGCCGGCGTCGATCCCAAGGCGCGCCGCGATTTCTGGGCGGAAATCCACGCGCTGGCGCGTGAGGGCCTGACCGTGCTGGTGTCCACGCACTACATGGACGAGGCCGAGCGCTGCCATCGGCTGGCCTACATCGCCTACGGCAAACTGCTGGCCGAAGGCACGCCCGCCGACATCCTCGCGCAGGTGGGCTTGCGCACCTACGCGATCGACCAGCCGCCCAGCGACGCCGTGCAGCAACTGGCGACGCAGCCGGGCGTCGAGCAGGTCGTGCCTTTTGGCCTGCGCCTGCATGTTTCCGGCACCGACGCCGCGGCGCTGACGGCCTCGGTGCAGCGCTACTGCGCCGCCAGTGGCGTCCATTTCGAGCCGGTGGAGTCCTCGCTGGAAGACGCTTTCATCGCCCTGATGCGGGAGACGCGCGGATGAACGCCTTCTCGCTGCGGCGGCTGTTTGCCGTGCTGGCCAAAGAATTCATCCAGATGCGGCGCGATCGACTGACCTTCGCGATGATGGTCGGCATTCCGATCCTGCAGCTGTGTCTGTTCGGCTTCGCGATCAACACCGACCCCAAGCACCTGCCTACCGGCGTGATCAGCGCTGATGACAGCGAGTTCTCCCGGCGGCTGCTGTCGGCGATGACGCAGTCGGACTACTTCGATCTGCAGCCGGTGCCGCAATCGATCGACGCCGCGCGCGCGGCCCTGGCACGCGGCGATGTGCAGTTTCTGCTGCGCATACCGCCAGATTTTGCGCGCGATCTGGTGCGCGGCGAGCGCCCGGCGCTGCTGCTGGAGATCGATGCCACCGATCCGGTAGCCAGCGGCAATGCCATCGCGGCGCTGTCCACGCTGGCCGATCAGGCCTGGGCCAGCGAGCTCAAAGGGCCGCTCGCGCACCTGGCCGCCCGGCCCGGTCCGGCAGAGATCCGCATCCAGCGCCGCTACAACCCGGAGGGCATCACCCAGTTCAATATCGTTCCCGGCCTGATGGGTGTGATCCTGACGATGACGCTGATCATGATGACCGGCCTCGCCATCGCGCGCGAACGTGAGCGCGGGACGATGGAAAACCTGCTGGCGATGCCGGTGCGTCCGATCGAGATCATGATCGGCAAACTGGTGCCCTACATCCTGGTCGCCTACATCCAGGTCGCCGTGATCCTGATCGCCGCGCACGCGATCTTCCGCGTGCCGATCCTGGGCTCGATCCCGCTGCTGCTGGGCTGCGTGCTGGCCTTCGTGATCGCCAATCTCTCGGTCGGCCTGCTGTTCTCGACGCTCGCCAAGAACCAGATGCAGGCGATGCAGATGACCTTTTTCTTCTTCCTGCCGTCGATCCTGCTGTCCGGCTTCATGTTTCCCTTCCGCGGCATGCCGGGGTGGGCGCAGCACATCGGCGAGTTGCTGCCGCTGACGCACTTTCTGCGCATCGTGCGCGGCATTCTGCTGAAGGTGAACGGCCCGGCCGAGATCTGGCCGAATCTCTGGCCGCTGCTGCTGTTCACGCTGGTGGTTGTCGCGCTGGGCGCCAGGCGCTTCCGCCGCACCTTGGACTGAGTTCCCGCGCAGCGTGTCAGCATTTTCCTACACGCACTGGCGCAAATCCCTGACAGCGCCTTCAGCGCCGCGCCGATTCGCGGGAATCGGCGCTTCCGTAGCTTGAGCACCACTGGACGGCGCCGCCGCCCAGCCCACCCAAGCCACTGAAAATGAAGGAGTGCTGTCATGCGTCTGATCAAGTCCCTGCTGCTCGCCCTGGCCCTGTCGCTGCCGATGTTTGCCGGCGCCGCCGAACCGGTGAACATCAACACGGCCGATGCCGCCGCCATTGCCGCCAGCTTGAACGGCATCGGCGACGCCAAGGCCAAGGCGATCGTCGAGTACCGCCAAAAGAACGGCCCGTTCAAGAGCGCCGACGAACTGGTGAACGTCAAGGGCATCGGCCTGAAGACGGTGGAAAAGAACCGCGATCTGATCCGCACCGCCAGCGCCGCGCCGGCGCGGCAGCCGGGCACGCCCTGAGCAGTCCGCAGCCCCCGCGGTCCGGGCGGACTCCCCAGCGCCCCGACCGCGGCCGGCCGCCTCGGAGACCGCTCTGGCAGCGGCGTCAGGGAGGACACACCGGTCGCGCACGTCGCGGCCGGTCTAGCGTTCCCGGGTTCACGGCTTGCGGCTTCGGCGCGATACTGCGCGCCCCCAAGCATCCAGGCTGGCTGATGATCCTGCCCGCGTATCACGTTGCTCCCTCGCGGATTCCCGGCGCTGGCCAGGGGCTGTTTGTCGATCAGCCGGTCGCGGCCGGCAGCATTTTGGTGGCGCCCGACGCCATTCCGCGCGTCTACACGATGCCCGAGTTGATGGCGCTGCCCGACGCCGACAGCCTGCTGCCGGCGACCGTGCGCTGGTTCGAGGACCGCATGACGGCCACGCCGGAATGGCCGGATGAGTGCTACATCAACCATGCCTTCGACCCGACCGGGCTGTGGCATCTGGGCTTCGTGTTTGCGCGCCGCGATTTGCCGGCGGGGACCGAAATCACCGTTGACTACCGCCATCTGCTGGCGGACGGGCAGGAGGAGGCCTTCGTCGACAGCCTCACTGGCACGCCGATCATCGGTCTGCCCTGGCGCGACAGCCTGTTGATGACCGCCACCGAGCTGGCGCAGATCCTGGCGCGCCGCTGAGATGCGTTTGACGCGCATACCCGCCGAAGCCCAGCCGACGCTGGCCTGGCGCAACGGCGGTGGACTGACGCGCCAGATCGTGCGGGTGGGCGCGGAAGACGGTTACGCCTGGCGCGCGAGTCTCGCCCGGGTCGACGCGAGTGGACCGTTCTCGGAGTTTCCGGGCTACCGTCGGGCCATCGCCCTGATCGAGGGCGGTCCGCTGCGCCTGTGTTTCCCCGACGGACTACAGCTGGCGGTGGAACCGCGGCTACGCAGCCATCTGTTTCCGACCGACGCCGCCCCGATGTGCGAGCTGGGCGAGCAGGCGGCGACCGTGTTCAATCTGATCTACGACCCGACCCAGGTGCAGCCGCAGCTGCTGCCGCGGCCCTTGGTGGGCAGCATGGTGTTCTTCGATCAGGCTGGCGTGGACTGGTTGCTGTATCTGCTCAGCGGCGAGGCCGAGCTGCGACTGGGCGCGGAGCACCAGTGGCTGGGGCCCATGCATGGCCTGCTGCTGGAGGGCGATGGCGGCGCCGAGCGCGCGGTGCTGAGCGGCGGCGGCGAGATCGTGCTGGTGAAGATCGAGCGCCCGCTGGCGCTCAGGGCTGACGCGCCGCTGCCCAGCTTCTGAGCGCGCGCAGGCTGTCGGTGGTCAGCGCCCGCAGCGGCGCGTCGGCCTGCGCATCGTCCATCCAGCGCTCTGGCGCCGCTTCCAAGGTGCCGACATGCCGCGCCAATCCGGCCATGCCGAGGGTGGCGGCGGCGCCGCGCAGGCTATGCAGCAGCGAGCGCACGCGCTCGATGTCGCCCATCGACCGCGCCAGCGCCAGTTCGCCGAGTTGAGCGATGCGCGTGTGCTCGAAGTTGTCGATCAGGCGGGCCAGCAGGCCGGGGCGCACTGACTCCAGGCTGGCCAGTTCCTCCAGCACGTCCAGGTCCAGTTCGACCTCGATCAAGGGCAGTTCCTGCGGCGATGACCGCGCAATGCTAGCCAATTGCTGCGCAATCGCGCATGGCAATGAACGCATAGGGGCAGGCCTTTCCCCCTGACGCGTGCGCCTCGCTATGATCCGCCGCCATGAAGACTCCAGACTCGCAGACCCTGCCGCTGGTGCGGCTCAAGACCGAGCGCCGCTCGAACCATCCGTGGATTTTCCAGAAGATGGTCGAGAAGCCGGACCCCAAGCCGCGGCCTGGCAGTGTGGTCGATATCCAGGACCGCACCGGGGAGTGGGTGGGCCGCGGCTTCTACAACGGCCATTCGCGCATCGCGCTGCGGGTGCTGACCGATCGGCCCGAGGTGGCGGTCGATGCCGACTTTTTCCGCACACGCATCGGTCATGCCATCGAGTTGCGGCGTTCGGTGCTGGGTCTGGACGCGGTCACCGACGCCTATCGGCTGATCCATTCGGAAGGCGATGACCTGAGTGGCCTGGTGATTGATCGTTTCGCCGACACGCTGGTGATCGAGTATTTCTCGGCCGGCATGTGGCGCCAGCGCGACGTGATTCGGCGCACGCTGGCCGAGTTCTACCCGGAGGGCAAGTTCTATTGGTTCGCCGAGGAGCACGTCGCCAAGCAGGAGAGCTTCGACTGCTCGGTGCCGACGCCGCCGGAGCCGGTGACCATCACCGAGCACGGTCTCAAATTCCGCGTGGCGCCCGGGCTCAAGCACAAGACCGGCTTCTTTGCCGATCAGCGCGACAACCGCAAGCGCCTCGGTGAATACTCGCCAGGCAAGCGCGTACTTGATCTCTGCTGCAATTCCGGCGGTTTCGCCGTGTACGCCCGGGCGGCTGGCGCCAGCGAAGTGGTGGGCGTCGATCTCGACGAGGAAGTCCTCGAACTCGCCAAGCTGAATGCCAAGGTTAATCGCACGCCGGTGCGCTTCGTGCAGGCCGACATCTTCCCGTGGCTGCGCGATGCCGCGCTGAACGGCGAGCAGTTCGACACGGTCATCCTCGATCCCGCCAAGATGACGCGCGATCGCGAGCAAGTGATCCCGGCGCTGAAAAAGTACCTGGACATGAACAAGCTGGCGATGGGCGTGATCAAGCCAGGGGGCATCCTGCTGACCTGTTCCTGCACCGGTCTCGTCAGCGAGGAGCAGTTCCTGGACATGCTGCGGCGCGCCGCCTTCTACGCCAATCGCACCGTGCAGGTCCTGGAAGTGCGCGGCGCCGGCGCGGATCACCCCTGGTTGGCGCACGTGCCGGAGTCGCGCTATCTGAAGGCCGTGTTCTGCCGGGTGTTCTGATGCTGCCGCTGGCTGCACACTGGCTGGGTCGCCAGCCTTACGAGCCGGTCTGGCGGGCGATGCAGGCCTTTACCGACCGCCGCGACGAGCGCACCACCGATGCGCTCTGGCTGCTGGAGCATGACCCGGTCTACACCTTGGGCCAGGCCGGCAAACTGGAGCATGTGCTGGCACCCGGCGACATTCCGCTGGTGCCGGTGGATCGCGGCGGGCAGGTGACGTATCACGGCCCCGGGCAACTGGTGGCCTATCCGCTGATCGATTTGCGCCGATTGCATCTGGGCGTGCGTGAGTTGGTCCAGCGATTGGAGCAAGTCGGCATCGATCTGCTGTCAGACTTCTCGATCAGCGCCGAACGTCGCGAGGGCGCGCCGGGGCTGTACGTCGATGGCCGCAAGATCTACGCGATCGGTATCCGCGTGCGCCGCGGCTGTACCTTCCACGGCATTGCGCTGAATGCGCAGATGGATCTGGAGCCCTTTCTGCGCATCAATCCCTGCGGCTACCGCGGCCTCGAGGTTACGCAGATCTCTGATCTGGCCAGCGGCATGCCGCTGCCGGAGCTGGCGGCGGCCTACAGCGCGCACTTTGCCCGGCTCTTCGGTTTCGCGGCTGCGCCCCCATCTGCCTGTACGCTGCCCGAGTTGAGCGTGAGCGGATGCACGGCGCGCTGACGGCGCTCGTGTACGATCACGCCTCGAATCCACGCTGCACGCACAGCCCGAACCGATAGCTCCGGACCCCGTGAACGACAAAGTCATCCCCGCGCTGGTGGTAGGCGAAAAACAACTGGGCGAGGACAAGATCGCCCGCAATCCGGTCACCTTCGACGCCAGCCGGCCGCTGCTGCGCAAGCCCAGCTGGATCCGGGTACGCCTGCCGAGCGGGAATTCGGTGGAAAGGCTGAAGGCGACACTGCGCGCCAATCAGCTGGTCACCGTGTGCGAGGAAGCCTCGTGTCCCAATATCCACGAGTGCTTCAGCAAGGGCACGGCGACCTTCATGATCCTGGGCGAAGTGTGCACCCGGCGCTGCGCCTTCTGCGACGTCGCCCACGGACGGCCGAAGCCCCCGGACGTCAACGAGCCCGGCAATCTGGCGCGCACCATTCGCGATATGCGCCTGCGCTACGTGGTCATCACCTCGGTCGATCGTGACGATCTGCGCGATGGCGGCGCCCAGCATTTTGTTGACTGCATCCGCGCCACCCGGGAACTAAGCCCGGACATCGTGATCGAAGTGCTGACCCCGACTTCCGCGGCAAGGGCCGCATGGATCGCGCACTGGAAGCCTTCGAGTCCGGCCCGCCGGACGTGTTCAACCACAATCTCGAAACCGTGCGCGAGCGTTACCTTGAAGTACGCCCGGGTGCCGACTACGACTGGTCGCTGACGCTGCTCAAGCGCTTCAAGGCGGCGCACCCCGCAGTGCCCACCAAGTCCGGAATCATGCTCGGTCTGGGCGAGGAACTCGCGCAGGTGCACACCACGCTGCGCGATTTGCGCGCGCACGATGTCGACATGGTGACCATCGGTCAGTATCTGCAGCCCACGGCCCACCACCATCCGGTGGTGCGTTATTGGACGCCGGAAGAGTTCGATGCGCTGCGCGAGTACGGCGAGTCGCTGGGATTCAGTCATGTCGCCAGCGGCCCCTTGGTGCGCTCGTCCTATCACGCCGATCGCCAGGCGCATGCCGCCGGCGTCGTCGCCTGAGGCCGCGGTGTCTGCGCCTATTTCCTTAGTCACTTGCCGCGCCCCGGAACGCGCGGCAGGCTAGCCTGGACGGATGGAGAAGCCCGATGAGTAAGTTCGCAACCACGCTCGCCCTGGCCTTGGCCCTCGGCCTGTCGGCCGATATCGGCGCCAAGCCCAAGTCTGTCAGTGTGGCGGATCTCACGCCCACCCCCGAACAGGCGGAGGCGGCAACCTGGGTCAAGCGCTATTTGACGCGTTTGCACTACGCCAGCAAGCCGCTCGACGACGCCATGTCGCGCGAGATCCTGAAACGCTATCTGGAAGCGCTGGACAGCGAGAAGGTGTTCTTCCTGGCCGAGGATATCCAGGGCTTCCAGACGCGCTACGGCGACAAGCTGGACGACGCCATCGACGAGGAGCATCTGGAAGCGCCTTTCGAGATCTACAAGGTCTATCTGAAGCGCATGCAGGAGCGCACCGCCTATGCGCGGGCGCTGCTGAAGAAGGGCTTTGATTTCACGGTCGATGAGGACTATGTCTACGACCGCAAGGACGCGCCCTGGGCCAAATCTGCGGCCGAGCTGGACGAACACTGGCGCACGCGCGTCAAGAACGACTGGCTGCGCTTGAAGCTGGCCAAGCGCGAGGATGCCAAGATCGCCGAGACGCTGGACAAGCGCTACGCCGATTTCCTCGGGCGCGTGGAGCAGTTGGATCGCCAGGACGTGTTCCAGAGCTTCCTGAATGCCTACGCGATGGCGATCGAGCCGCACACCAACTACTTGGGTCCGCGCGCCAGCGAGAACTTCCAGATCTCGATGCGGCTATCGCTGGAGGGCATAGGCGCGGTGCTGCAGCGCGAGGGCGAGTACGTGGTCATCCGCTCGGTGGTCGAGGGCGGCCCGGCGGCGCGCGATGGCAGTGTCAAAGTCGGTGATCGCATCGTCGCCGTGGGGCAGGCCAAAGACCCGGCGCTGACGGATGTGGTCGGTTGGCGCCTGGAGGACGTGGTCGATCTGATCCGTGGTCCCAAGGACTCGATCGTCAAGCTGGAAGTGCTGCCGGCCGAGGTCAGCGTGGGTGGCAAGACCCATCTGGTCGAGATCAAGCGCGACAAGGTCAAGCTGGAAGAGCAGGCGGCCCAGAAGCGCATCATCGAGACTGGCGGCGAGCACTCGCGGAAGATCGGCGTGATCGAGCTGCCGGCTTTCTATCTCGATTTTGCCGCCCGGGCGCGTGGCGAATCGGATTACCGCAGCTCCACGCGCGACGTCAAAAAGCTGCTGGCGGAGCTGACCGAGGCCGGCGTCGATGGCGTATTGATCGATCTGCGCAACAACGGCGGAGGCTCGCTGACCGAAGCCACCGAGTTGACCGGCTTGTTCATCGACACCGGTCCGGTGGTGCAGGTGCGCGACGGTCGCGGCCGCGTGCAGGTGGAGTCCGATCCGGCGCCAGGTCTGGTTTACAGCGGCCCGATGGCGGTGCTGGTCAACCGCGCCTCGGCTTCGGCTTCGGAGATCTTTGCCGCCGCGATCCAGGATTACGGGCGCGGACTGATCATCGGTGAGCCCACCTTCGGCAAGGGCACGGTGCAGCAGCTGGTCGATCTCGACTACATCGCCAATCGCGAGCAGACCCTGGGCCAGCTCAAGCTGACGATGGCGCAGTTCTTCCGCATCGACGGTGGCTCTACGCAGCACAAGGGCGTAACCCCGGATGTCAGCTTCCCGGTCACGATGGACGCGCAGGACTACGGCGAATCCACCTATGACAACGCGCTGCCGTGGACGCAGATTGCTGCCGCGGCTTACGCGCCGGTCGGCAACTATGCGCGCATGCAGCCGCTGCTGACCGCCCGGCACGAGGCGCGCATGGCCAAGGATCAGGAGTTCGGCTTCCTGCTGGATGACATCAAGCAGTATCGCGAGTCGCGCGAGCGCAAGTCGGTGTCGCTCAACTACGCCAAGCGCGAAGCCGAGCGCAAGGCCGACGAGGCCCGCGTGGCGGCGCGCGCCAAGGCGCGCGGCGAGGCCGACGACAAAGCGCTTGCGGCGCTGGACGATGGCCTCAATCCGGGCGAACGCGGCGCTGCGGAGCTCGAAGACGACAAAAAGAAGGATGAGAAGCCTGACGTGCTGCTGACCGAGGGCGCGCGCGTGCTGGCCGATGCCATCGAGCTGCTGATCGACAATCCGCGCATCGCCGACGTCGCGCCCGCCGCCAGCCGGGTGCCGCGTCCCGGCAGCTGAGCAGGTGCACCTTGTGAATGACGAACCGCGCCTCCGGGCGCGGTTCGCGTTTGTGGCGTGGGCGCTGAATCTCGCCTTGGGCCCCTGCGCTCCTTTTCCGCCGTTTCTAAAGAGTTCGTGCCTGCCGTCTAGACGGCGGATCAGGCACAGCCGCGTCTACGGCTGCGCGTGCGCCCGGTGACTCCTTTTCGCGCACAATAGCCGTCGAAAACTGCCGACTTGTCAGGGGGAAGGCATGCTGTGCCCAGTGTCGGGATTCAAGATCGGTGCCTTGCGCGCCATGGTGGGTGGCATGCTGCTCTGGCTGGCCGGCTCGACCAGCGCGATCGCCGCGGCTTGCACGTGGCAGGTCAACGGGCCCGGTGCCTGGGATTTGGGCAGCAACTGGGGTTCTTGCGGCGGCTCCGGGCCCAATGGCTCGCCCGGCAGCGCTGACGACGTCATCATCGGTCCGGGCACGCCGAATGCCGAAGTGCAGTTGGGTGCCGATCGCAGCGTGCGCTCCCTGTCGCTGTCGCAAGGGCGCATCACCGGCAATGCCAGCCTGACGATCCTGACCAACCTCAACTGGACCGGCGGCGCCATCGAGGGCGTGTCCGCCTTGAGCGATCAGTTGATCGTCAATGGCGGCGCCACCGGCAGTCTGGACGGCGTCAGCAAGACGCTGCGCTCGCGCAAGTTGGTGAATAACGGCAGCCTGAGCTGGAGCAACGGCGATTTTCTGCTGTTTGCCGACGCCGAGTTCGAGAATCGCGGCGTACTGACCGCCACTATGGGTGCCACTGTCACTTTGCGCATGCGCAGCGACGCCAGCCCTGCGGCGCGCCTGCACAACGTGGCCGTGCCGGGCGCCACGCTGGTGGTCAACGGTGCCGGCAATCTCGATCTGGCCGACAACATCACCTTTGACAATGGCTCTGACGTGCTGGTGCAGAACGGTGCTCTGCGCGTGGAATCGCCGGGCGGGGATTTTGGTCAGTACCAGGTCAGTGCCGCAGCATCGCTGGTGTTTGCGCCGGCTTTCGGTGTGACCCGGGATCTGACCGGCAGCTCGGCGGTTTCTGGCAGCGGCCGTTTGAAGATGCGTGGTGCCGGTGAGCTGCTGATCAGCGGCGGCTACAGTCTGAGTGGTGAGGTCGAGGTCTCCGATGGCCGACTGGCTTTCAACACGCCGGCGGCCAGCATCAGCCTGAGCGATCTGGTGGTCATCGCTCCCGGCCGATTGGATGGTGGTGACGATTTCCAGATCAGCAATACGCTGACCTGGCAAGGCGGCGAGATCCGCTCGCCAGACAGCAGTTCGCAATTGACCTTGCAGTCGGGTGCGGTGGCGACGATGACGCTGACGGATCCACGTCCCTTCGCGACCCTGAGCGCGCGGCGTCTGGTCAATCAGGGCACCTGGCGGGTCAACTCGAATGCCAGTGTCAATACCGTCTGGTATCTGGATGCCGGCGTGGTGATCGACAATCAAAGCGTCCTCGAATTCAACAATGCCGGGACACAGGAGTTCCGGCTGAGCTGCACGCTGGCCGACTGCGCCAGTTTTCTGAATGCCGCCACCGGCAGCGTCCGCTTCGATTCCAATCCGGGTCTGCTGGCGATCGACGCCAGTCTCGGCAGTTTCGATAACGCCGGCAGCGTGCAACTGATCCAGGGCTGCGCGGCCATCGACGCGCCGGGCACCGATACCGGTGCGTATACACTCAACGGCACCTGCACCCTGGCCTTCTTCACCCGCGCCGGCAGCGAACGCATATTCCAGCCCAGCGTCGTTCTCAATCAGACCGGCGCGCAACTGCAGTTGGAAGGGCGCCTGCGGGTCAACGGGACCGGCCGTGCCTTCTCCAATGTGCTGATCAATCCAGGCGCCATCCTGTACGGTCCGGCGGTTATTTCGATCACCGGTACCGCACTCTGGCGCGGCACCATCGAGGGTACCGGGACCGGTCAGCGCGTGGTCATCACGTCCACCGGCATCCTGCAGACCACGCCCAATATCGGCGATACGCCGACGCTGCGCGATCGTCTGATCGTGGTGCAGGGCGGCATGGTGAACGACCAGGCCGACAT
The DNA here is from genome assembly GCA_046346965.1 of Lysobacterales bacterium. GTDB lineage: Bacteria > Pseudomonadota > Gammaproteobacteria > Xanthomonadales > SZUA-5 > JAXMHB01. The sequence continues at coordinate 92,211 of JAXMHB010000015.1, read as the reverse complement.
CGAATTAGAGGGCGACGCCGCCATCAGCATGCTCGCCGGCAACTTCAGCCTGTACGCCACCCCGGGACGCGGCGCGAGCGTGGGCTGTGCGGTGGCGCCGCCCTGCGGCAGCATCAGCGTCGATGCCCCTGCGCGCCTGTCGACCACCGGACCGAACGGTGGCCCGCTGATTCGTATCAAGAGCGGGCTGCCGGTGACGCTCAACGGCAGCCTGGAGATCAACGGCGGCACCTTGTCGGTGGAGGACGCCCTGACGACCTCCGCGACGGCCGCAGTGCTGCTGTCCAGCGGCGGTGTGCTGAGTCGGGCAGCCGGCCCGCTGACCCTCAACGGCAGCCTGCTCGCGGGCGATGGCGCCGTACAGGGCGATGTGGTCTCGCTGGGCGGGACCCTTGAGCCCGGCGACCTGATCGGCCCGCTGTCGATCAGCGGCAACTTCAGCGCGGACGCGGCGACCACCTACACGATGGAGGTGGCCGGCAATATCGTACGCAGCCCGAGGGGCGGCAACTTTGACCGCTTGATCATCAGCGGAACGGCCGCGCTCAATGGCACGCTCAACGTCATCGACGCCGGCTACACGCCCTCACCCGGCGATGTGTTCGACTTCGTGACCTACGCCAGTCGCACTGGCACGATCACGCTGGGCGTCAATCCCTATTCCGGGTTCTCGCTGATTCATCAGGCTACCCGCGTGCGTCTGGCGCAGGCAGCCGCCACCACCTGCACCTGGAATGGCAGCACCGGCCCCTGGTCCGATCCGGCGCGCTGGGTGGATTGCAGCGCCGCGGTCGGGCCCCCGGGCGGTACGCCGGGTCCGGCCGAGACCGCGGTGATTACGGCGGGAACCGTCACGCTGGATTTCCCGGTGGTGGTCGGCGGGCTGGACATGACCGGCGGCGTACTGAATGGCGCCAACGACCTCAACATCGTCAACAGCTTCAATTGGACCGGCGGCCGCATCGAGGCGCCAGCCGGGCCCGCGCAAACCTTGATCCTGCAGACGGGCGCCAGTGCTCTGTTGTCGGGCGGGCAGAAGGTGTTGGACCGACGCCAGTTCGGCATCAATGGCAGCCTGATCTGGACCACGGGATTGATCGAACTGGCCAACGGCGCTGGCATCCAGATCAGCCCGACAGGCGAGTTGCGCAGCAACCCGGGCGTGGCCTTCGAGGAGATCCAGGGCACCGGCGTCGGCACCGCGCAGGTCAGCAACAACGGCGGCATCGTCAAAATCGGCACCCGCGGTTCAGGTCTCGCCGCCACCGTCCAGTACGTCGGCGCCGGTACCGTCCTGGTCGATGGCGGCAAGTTCCGCTTTGCCGGTGGCGGCACCTACAACGATGCCTACACCGTCAACGCGGGCGCCGATTTGGAGTTCGTGCACGCCAATCGCAGCTTCAGCGGCGGCAGCTTTGCCGGCGCCGGCAAGTTCGTGTTCGGGGATGCCTCCGGCGTGGTGAGCGGCAACACCGTCTCCAGCTGTTTCCTGCCGGGTACCAATGTCGCGATCCGCGACGCCGTGCTGACCGTCAACTGCTCGACGCCAACCACCTGGGCCGCGCTGGCGCTGGAACGCGATGCGGCCGTGCTGCAGGGCAGCAGTGCAATCGAGGTCAGCAATCAGCTGCATTGGTCGAGCGGGCGTATCGCCGGCGCCAGCACGGCGCAGACCTTTACCCTCGCCAATGGCGCCAGCGCGCTGTTCGACGGCCCCGGGCCGCTGCCGATGTCGCGCGTGCTCGACAACCGCCGTTTCGACAACCATGGCGCCATCCTGATCAGCAACGGCAACTGGACGGCGATCGACAACGGAGCCCAACTGACCAATCACACGGATGGCCAGATCGTCGTCAATGCCCAGCCGACCGACACGTCCAGCTGGTCCTCGAACACGCCAGCCAGTTCGCTGTTCACCAACGCCGGGCTGTTGCAACTGGTGCAGGTCAACGATTCGGTGATCAATCCGCGTTTCGTCAACACCGGCACCGTCAACATCACCCAGGGCACGCTGTGGCTGACCCAGGGCGGCACCGATACCGGCACCTACACGGTATCCGCCAGCGGCACGCTGGTGATCGACGGTCTGGATGCCAATCGCACACTGGCGACCGTCGGAGCGATCAATGGCCTGGGTCGACTGAATCTGTTCAACAGCAGCGTGCTGAATACCCAAGGCGTGTTGTCGGTGGCCGAGGTCAACGTCGGCGGCGGCTCGGATCTGGTGCTGCAGTCGACCACGCCGGTGTCGCTCGACAAGGTCGGATTGACCGGCGGCACCATCAGCGGTAGTGCCGAGGTACGGATCAAGAATCAAATGAGCTGGAGCACGGGCACCATCAGCGGCAATGGCCCCACGCCAGGCCCCTTCCGCATCCTGCCCGGTGGCGTGCTCGATGCCATCGGGGACGTGACCCGCAGCCTGCAGCGCCGCGCGCTGCAAATCGAGGGGACGCTGAACTACCACGAGGGCGAACTGAACACGCCGGCCGGTGAGATCGGCGTGATCGATGTGCGCGGCAGCGGCCTGTTGCTGTTCAATGGCACCGCGGGAGCCTCAGCCATGCAATGCAGCGGCGGTCCGTGCACGCTGACGATCCAGAACACCGGCACGATCCGACGCAACACGACGGCGGTGGTGCAGCTCAATCTGAGCGCCCCGCTGAGCAATGCCGGTACCGTGGAGCTGCTGGCCGCCAACACGCAGATCGCCGGGCTGACGCAGAGTACCGGCCAAACCGTGATTGCCGCCGGCGCCTCCTTGGAGTCGCCGCTGGTCACCCTGACCGGCGGCACGCTGAGCGGCAGTGGTCAGATCATCGGCGATCTGAACAACACCGGTGGAACCGTGCGCCCGCAGTTGCCCGGCGTGCTGTCGCTGAGCGGCAACTACACGCAGGGCGCGGGCGCGACGCTGGAGATCGAAGTCGGCGGGACCAGCCCCGGAATCAATAGCGATCAACTCTCGGTAGGCGGCGCCGTCACCAGCGGTGGCACGCTCACCGTAGTCGATCTGGGCGTTACCTTGACGCCGCCGGCGTCGGTTCCGCTGGTGCACGCCATGGGGGGTGTCAGTGGCAGCTACGCCAGCACCACGGTGCCCTTCCCAGGCTACGGCATCGACTATCAGCCCACCGATATCGTGCTCGCGCCGTTGGGGGCGCCGATCGTGGTGAATGCGGTGGCCGATCCCGGCACCGGCAGCTGTGATCCTGCCGAGTGCACCTTGCGCGAAGCGATCAACCAGGCCAACAGCGTGGCCGGGCCAGACACCATCGTCTTCAACATTCCTGGGGCCCAGTGCACCGGTCCCGGCGGCAGCTGCATCATCGCCCCGGCGACGCCGTTGCCGGCGATCAGCTCGGCGCTGGTCATTGACGGCTACACCCAGCCGGGCGCCAGTCCCAATACCCAGGCCCCGGGACTGGGTTTGGGCAGCAATGCGGTGCTGAAGATCGAGATCGATGGCGCCGCGCTCGGCGGCACCCCGGCGCTCAATCTGAACGCCACCGGCGTCAGCGTTCTGGTCAGCGGCCTTGCCATTTACCGCGCCGGCAGCGCCATTCAGACCCAGGGGCCAGCTGATGGTCTGTACACCATTGCCGGCAATTTTCTTGGCCTGCGCGCGGATGGCAGCGCGGCGCCCGCGGGCCAGAACGTCGGCGTATCGATCCAGGGCGGACGGGTGGAAGTGGGGCTGGCCAATGCTGCCGGCATGAACGTGATCTCGGGCAATGCGGCCCAGGGCATCGCCATCAGTACGCTGCCGCCGTTCAGCGGCGCCCTGATACGCGGCAATCTGATCGGCACCACGCCGAATGGACTGAGCGCGCGGCCGAATGGCCTGCAGGGCATCATCGCGTCGACGCCCAGCCGGCTGATCGGCATCAGCATCGGCGGGGCCCAGGCCGACGCCCGCAACGTGATCAGCGGCAATCTGCAGGACGGCATCCGCTTCGATTGTTCAGCAACATCCGACCAGTGCTTCGACACCGGCAGCGTGTCCGGCAATTACATCGGACTGGCCGCCAACGGCAGCGCGCTTGGCAACGGCGGCAATGGCGTGCACATCAGTTCGATGGACGCCGGCTTGCTGCTGATCGGCGGTACCGGTGCGGGCGAGGGCAACCACATCGCCTACAACGGTGCAGCGGGCATCCGCGCCACCCACGGCGGTGTGGGTCGCGTCTCCTTCCTGGCCAATGCGATCTCGAACAATGGCGCGCTGGCGATCGACCTCGGCGGCGACGGTCGCACCGCCAACGATCCGTCTGATGCCGATACCGGCCCGAACGGTCGCCAGAACTTCCCGGGATTTAGCGCTTACACGCTGGCGCCAAGCTTCGATGCCGCCGATTTCACCTTCAACATCGACAGCGTCAACACCGGCAGCAACTATCCGATGCGGGTGGACTTCTATCGCGCCATTGAGGACGAGCCGGGGCAGTGGCTGGGTAGCACCAGCTGCGCCACCTCGGCCTGCAGCGCCTCGATCAGCTTCCCGCCAGCGGTCACGCTGACCAGCAGCGACATCGTGCTCGGCGTCGTCACCGATGCCAACGGCAAGAGCTCCGAGGCAAGCTTCTACGCCACCACCTTGACGATCACCGGCGACAGCCCAGACCCCTCGACGATCGGCACCCAGTACACGGTCACGGTGACTGCCACCAGCACCGATCCCTTTGCGCCGCTAGGCACCATCAACGTGCTGGACACCGCCGGCAACGGCTGCGCGGGCTCGCTGACACGGGTGAGCAACGGCAACTCCACGGCTTCCTGCGCCGTCAACACGACTGGAGCACCGGGTGCCGTCACCATCAGCGCCAGCTACGCGCCGGGCGCCTTGTATCCCTTCGTCAGCGCCACCGATACCGAGCCACACAACTATGCAGCCGCGACCGTGTCCACGCTGACCAGCATCACCAGCGTCAGCCCGCAGCCGGTGGTGGTCGGTCAGCCCTACACCGTCAGCGTCAGCGTGCTCGCCGGTGGCTCGCCGGTGCCGGCCGGCGCGGTGGAGGTGCGCCAGTTGCATGACGGCGCCAGCTGCGTCATCAGCCCGCCCGCGACCAGTTGCCAGCTGAGCAGTGCCAGCGCGCTGACCACGGCGGTCCGCGCGTCCTATCTGGGTGCCGCGGGCTATGCGCCGAGTACTTCCGCGCTGGCGACGCAGCTGATCAACCGGGCGGACACCCGCGTGCAGATACTCAACGACACCCCGGACCCGTCGCAGGTCGGCGGCGAGATTGCCGTCAGCGTGGCGGTGAGTGTGGTCACGCCGGGCGCTGGTACGCCCTCAGGCAATCTGCTGATCACCGACGGCAGCGCCAGTTGCCTGATCGCGCTGCCCAGTTCCACTTGCAGCTTCGTGCCCAAGCTGCTGGGAACCGTGCAGCTGGAAGCGCGCTATTTGGGCGATGCCAATTTCAACCCGAGTATCGGCACCGAAGCCCACACGATCATCGCCGAGGGCGCTGATCTGGCCATCATCAAGCGCAACGGTCTGCGCCTGCTCCCGGCCGGACAGCCCTCGAGCTATGTGATCGTGGTCAGCAATCAGGGACCGCAAGCGGTCGTGAATGCGCGTGTGACCGACATACTGCCGGCGCAGCTCAGCAACGCGAGCTGGACCTGCAGTGCCAGCGCCGGCGCCAGCTGCCCGGAATCCGGCAGCGGCACCGTCGATGCGCTGGTCAGTCTGCAGGCGGGCGCCAGCGCCACCTTCACGTTGACAGCGACGGCGCAGGCGGCGCCCGAGCAGATCGTCACCAACCGGGCCACGGTCACCGCACCCGTCAACGCGCCCGATCCGCAGCTCGGCAACAACGAGAGCGTCGATACCGATCCCATCGGCCTGTTTGGCGAGGGCTTTGAAAGCGAGAGCGAGTGAGCAGGGGCACGGGCGTGGCCAACCGTCGCCAGCGGCTGAATAACACCACCACCCGCGTGGTGGTGCCTAGCGGGTTGGGCGGGCGCCAGGACCCGGCCTGCGTGGTGGTCGTCAACGGCGAGCAACTGGGCCTGGAAGCGGCCGTGGATGAGGCGCCGTTGATCATCGGCCGCGCCGACGACTGCGGTCTGGTGCTGGCGGATTCCAGCGTCTCGCGCCGGCACTGCCGGATCTTCCGCGATGCGCTCGGATTCCAGGTGGAAGACCTGGGCTCGACCAATGGCTGCTTCGTCAACGGCGAACAGGTGCGCACCCTGGCTTTGCGCGATGGTGATCGATTGCGCGTGGGCCATTGCGAACTCAAGTTCTTCGGCGTCGGCAGTGCCGAGGCGGGCTATCACCGCGAACTGCTCAACCAAGCGGTCTTTGATGCGCTGACCGGCTTTTACAACCGGCGCCAGTCACGGGAAATGCTGGAACACGCCTTTGACCGCGGGCGTCGCGATCCGGGCAAGCTGCAGCTGATGATTCTGGATCTGGATCACTTCAAGCCGGTCAATGATCGGCACGGTCATCTGGCTGGTGATCGGGTGCTGGCGGGCTTCGGCGCGCTGGTCCGCGCGCAGCTGACGCCGGATTGCGTCGCCGGGCGACTGGGGGGTGAGGAGTTTCTGGTGTACACGCCGGCGCAAACGCCGGCGGAGTTCGCGGCACTGGCCGAGCGCATACGCGCCGAGCTGGCGGCTACGACGCTGCCCATCGACCATGGCAGCGTGCGCATCACCGTGAGCATAGGCCTCGCGCTGCAGCAGGCGGAGATGCGCGCTGCGGCCGATCTGCTGCGTGCCGCCGACTCAGCCTTGTACAGGGCCAAGCTCGGCGGCCGCAATCGGGTCGTGCACAGTGCATGAGCCGGCTGGCGCGCATCAGCACGCGCCAGCCTGATGAACACTCACAGCGCGGCCAGGACGGCCTCGGCGCTGGATACCTTGAACTCGCCCGGCGCTTCCACGTGCACGTGGGTGACCACGCCGTCCTTGGCCACCAGCGCAAAGCGCTGCGAGCGCACGCCCATGCCGAACTTGCTGGCGTCCAACTCCAGCCCGAGCGCCTTGGCGAACACCGCATTGCCATCGGCCAGCATGTAGATCTCGTCCGGCACCTGCTGGCTCTTGCGCCAGGCGTCCATCACGAAGGCATCGTTCACCGCCATGCAGACCACGGCATCGACGCCCTTCGCCTTGAGCGCGTCCAACTGGTCCACGTAGCCGGGCAGGTGACGCGCCGAGCAGGTCGGCGTGAAGGCACCGGGAACCGAGAACAGCACGACGGTCTTGCCGGCGAACAGCGCCTCGGTGCTGATGGCCTGCACGCCGTCCTTGAGATAGCTGAGGGTGGCGCTCGGGATGCGATCGCCGACTTGAATGCTCATCGTAGGGCTCCTGGGAAGTGCGCTCGCGCCGGATGCGCGGCGGAAATGCGAATCATAGGCGGCTCGGCCTGGCACGGCCATGCATTCGGGCGCGGTGGATGGGTCAGCGGGCGAGCAATCGATCGACCTCGGCCAGCGTCGCGGCGCTGGCGTCCGGCACGCGCGCGGCGTGCGCGCGGGCAAGCTCGGATGCGCGGGCGGCGAGGGTGGGCTGGGTCAGCAGCGTGCGGATCAGCGGCAGAAAATCCGGACGCTCGGCGCGCGCCAGATAGACGAGGCCACAGCCCTGGCGCTCGGCCTGGCGGGCCCACAGGTACTGCTCGGTATGCAGCGGCAGCGCCAGCGTGGCTTTGCCGTACTGCAACGCCAATGCCTGCAGGCCGCCGCCATGGCAGATCACCGCATCGACGGCCGGCAGCACCTGGGCCAGATCGAGCGTACGCTCGGTGTACTGCAGATGCGCAGCGCTGCGCCGTTGCGCCGGGGCAATGCCATCGTGAAAGCACAGCACCTCGGTGTGCTGCAGTCGTGCCAGCCCTGCCAACATGCGCTCAGTGAGCGGCCAGGCTCGGCGCAGGTAGGCAAAAAGCCGGTATTGGGGTCGCTCGGGTGACCAATTCGGGGTGTCGCCGGGGCCGGGCGTTTGCCCGACGTGGCGCACCTGCGGGCGCTCGGCGACGTAATCGAGTTCGGCCGGCATGCGCAGACAGTAGGCGCTGGCCGCGAAACCCTGCGCCAGCGTATCGACCGCGGGCAGCGCAGCTGCGGCGCGGGCGGTGTTGAGATGCTGCAACAGGCGCAGCGCGCGTTCGGCGCTGGCGCGTGCCTGAATCGGCTCCCAGTCGCGGAAGATCGCCCAGGCGCCCGTATCGGTCGAGTGGAAGCCGTTGTCGTAGGCCAGCGTCGGCACCAGCCCATGCGCCGCCGCGAGCGCCACCGGCGCGGCGTCGGCGATCAACAGATCCGCCTGCAGCAGGCCCAGCAGTTGCCGCCAGGCCAGAAACACCTCGGTCAGCACCGCGGCCTCGGCGCCGCCAGCGTCGAACCAGATGACGTCCGCCAGGCTGTTCTGCTGCTGCGCCGGCTGCACCACTGCCGGGAAGAAGGGGGCGCAGTGGACGGCGACGTCCAGACCGCCGAGCACCTGCCTCAGCTTGACTGGATCGCGGGTGACGAGGTGGACCTGATCGCCGCGTTCGAGCAGCTTGCGCGCCAGTGTCACCAGCGGCAGGGCGTGGCCATAGCCGTGCCCGAGTTCCCAGGCCAGGACGATGCGGGCAGGCATGCGAGCGGCGCTTGCGAGCCGGGCGATCAACGCCCGGCCCGTCAGAGAGCGGCCGGCGTCAGCGCTTGCGGACGAACCAGACGCCGGTGGCCATCAGCGCGGCCAGCAGCAGGCCCAGGCCCCACTGACCGAGGCTGGGCGCGGCGACGCTCTGGCCCGGCACGCCGACGCCGATCAGCGCGGCGTTGCTGGTGCCGGCGATGCCGCCGTTGATCGAGGCGCTCACCGCCAGATTGCCGCCGATCGGACCGAGGCCGGTCGGCGCGAAGGCCACCTGGACGGTGCACGGATTGCTGGCCGCACCCGAGTTCGGGCAGGTGCCGCCGGTGCGCACATAGCCGGCGGGCAGCGTGATCGACACGATCGACAGGGCCGGCAAGCCCTCCAGCGGCGTGCTGACGCTGACGGTCTGTGCAGCGCTGGTGGTGCCGACCAGCACGTTGCCGAAATCGAGCGAGGTTGGCGACAGCACCGGACCGGCGTAGCCCTGTCCCAGCGCGGAGCCAGCCATGCCCGTCGATGCCGCCAGAACGACGAGTGCTTTCAAGTAGTTGCGGCGAATCTTGCTCATGTGTGCGTCCGCTGTCGGGGAGTATTCCCGTGCGCGGACGATACACGGACGCCCGCCCGCCGTGCCATGGCGATCACCGGTGCTTGCCGGCTGCGCGGCGCTCAGTCCCAGCGGTCATCGCGGACGTAGACCGCGCCGTTCTCGATGCGGATCGGAAACACGGCGGTGGGCTCGTACGCGGGGGCGCACAGAGCGGCGCCGGTGCGCACATCGAAACGTGCGCCGTGGCGCGGGCATTCGATCTCATGGCCGCACAGGCGGCCACCGGTCAGCTCGCCGCCGTCGTGGGTGCAGACGTCTTCGATGGCGTGGAATGCGCCATCGACATTGACCACGGCGATGCGCGCACCATCCACATCGACCACGTGCCAGCTCCCCGGCACCAGCGCGTCCACCGTGGCTACTCGGGTCCAGTCACTCATCAGGCACTCCTGCTCGGCGCCGCAGCGCCACGTACGTCCAGATCGGTTGAAATTCGGCTGCTGCCATCCAGGGCGCCCAGCAGGGTGGCCCAGGGCAGCGTGACGGTCTTGATCCGGTTGGGATAGCCCTGCACCGGAAGGAAGATGTTGAAGTCGCCCAGCCGCGGGTCGGACTGGCGCTCGGGATTGCGGGTCAGCAGATCCAGCGCAGCCTCGGCCAGCGCGCGCGCGGAGTCGACGCTCTGGCCGACCACCAGATCGCCCATGATCGACAGCGTCGCCAGCGTCAGCGCGCTGACCTCGGCCTCGTAGCCCAAGTCGCGCACCTCGTCCCCGGCCACGACCAGCTCCAGCAGCAGCTCGTCACCGCACAGGGCGTTGACCCCGTGCGCGGCGTGCGTGGGTGCGCTCAAGCGCCCGCGTCGGCGCGGGGCGCGGTTGTGCTCCAGCACCAGCTGGCGGTAAGCATCGGAGATCGACATGGGCCGATTCTGCCAGCTGGATTGCATCAGCGCCGTCGCTTACCCTGTCGCCCCATCTCGGTGCCTGTGGAAATGCGATGGCGATGCGCTGGTTTGCTGGCTTGCTGTGCCTGTGGGTGTCTGGCGTGCTGCTGGCGACCCCGACGCCGCCCTCGTCCGATCTGCCGGAGGGGCAGGGGCCGTGGGTGGTGCGCGCTTACTTCAGTGACAAGGCGCAGCTGCACCGGCTGACCTGGCGCACCGCACCTTGGGAAGTCAATCACGCGCAGCACTACGCCGTGGTCGAGGTGCCCAATCGCTACGAGTACGCGCGCCTGCTCGCCGACGGGTTTACCGCGACGCCGATACCGGAGCTGACCGAGTTCCTGCGCGCGCCGGCACGATCGATCGACAGCGTGCCAGGTTACGCCTGCTATCGCACCGTGGAAGAGACCAACAGCACGCTGGATGCCATCGTCAGCGCCAATCCGGGCCTGGCCAGCGTCATCGACATCGGCGATTCCTGGGAGAAGGTGCGCAACCCGGCCAATGGCTACGATCTGCGCGTGCTCAAGCTCAGCAATAGCGCGATTACCGGCAGCAAACCGCGCGTGTTCATCATGGGCGCCATCCATGCGCGCGAGTACACCACCGCGGAAACCCTGACCCGCTACGCCGAGAACCTGATCGCGCGCTACCCGACCGATCCCGATGTGCGCTGGATGCTCGATCACCACGAGCTGTATCTGCTGCCGCACGCCAATCCGGATGGCCGCAAGAAGGCCGAACTCGGCCTCAGCTGGCGCAAGAATGTCAACGAGGCCTATTGCGGCGTCACCAGCAATACGCGCGGCGCCGATCTCAATCGCAATTACCCGTACGGCTGGGGCGCTTACGGCGGCTCCAGCGGAGCGGCTTGTGACGAGACCTTCCGCGGTGCCAGCGCCGCGTCCGAGCCGGAAACCAGCGCCGTCGTCAGCTACGTGCGCTCGATCTTCCCGGATGTACGCCCGCCGGATCTGGTCACACCGGCGCCGGCCGATACCAGCGGCCTGTTCCTGGATGTGCACAGCTACGGCGAGTTGGTGATGTGGCCCTGGGGATTCACCGCCAGCGCCACGCCGAACGGCGCCGGTCTCACCGCGCTGGGGCGGCGCGCGGCCTTCCTGAACGGATACACGCCGCAACAGTCAATCGAGCTCTACGTCACCGATGGCAGTACCAAGGACTTTGTCTACGGCGACCTCGGCATCGCCGCGATGAGCTTCGAACTCGGGACCGCCTTCTTCGAGAACTGCAGCACCTTCGAGAACACGATCTGGCCGGCCAATCGGAATGCGCTCGACTATCTGCTGCGGGTGGCACGCACCCCCTACCTGGAACCCTCGGGCCCCTCGGTCACCGAGTTGCTGACGGCACCGGTCGAGCCCGGCGAAACCGCACAAGTGGTCGCTGTGGCCAGCGACGCCCGCTTCAGCCTGCGCAACGGCATCGAGCCCACGCAATCGATTGTCGGCGCCGACTTGTATCTGGGCACGCTGCCGTGGTCGCCGGGTGCTACGCCGGATGCGCTGGCAACGCCAGTGGACGGCAGCTACAACAGCAGCGCGGAGACCATGAGTTTTGCCGTCGCCACCGGCGCGCGGCCGGTCGGGCGCTACAGCGCCTACGTGCGGGCGCGCGACGCCGGCGCCAGCGGGCCGGTGTGGGCGCAGTGGTTCGACATCGTCGCCCCGGGCAGTACCGGCCAGTTGCAGGGCGTCATCCGCAATGCTACGACCTTGCAGCCGATCGCCGTGCCGGCGCTGCTGCGATTGGGCACCTACGGCGGCGTCAGTGTTCCCGCGCAGGGCAGCAGCTACGCTTTGCGGGCGCCGAATGGCATCTACAGCCTGACCGTGCAGGCAGACGGCTTTGTCAGCAAGACCGTCAGCAATGTGGCGCTGACCGCGCCCGGGTCGCAGACGCTCGATCTGCGGCTGGATCCGGTGTGCACGCTGTTCTTCGACAATGCCAGCAACGGCACCGGCAACTTCAGCGTGCAGGCGCCGTGGGGCGTGGCGACCAATCGTTACACCAGCAGCCCGCAATCGTTCAGCGAATCCCCCAGCGGCAACTACGCCAACAATGCCAATCTGGCGCTGACCTCGCTGCCGCTCGATCTGCGCGACACCAGCGGCCTGCGCCTGCAGTTCCAGTCCTGGTGCGATACCGAATCCACCTATGATTTCGGCCGCGTCGAGATCTCCACCGACGGCAGCAACTGGACGCAGATCTGGAGCTGCGACGCCAGTCCGCAGTGGAGCAGCGTCGATCTGTCGCTGGCCGCGCTGGAAGGCGCAGCCAATGCGCGCATACGCTTCCGCTTCACCTCCGACGTCAGCCAGGTCTACGACGGCTGGAACATCGACGACATCCGCATCGTCGGCGCCGGCCCGGTCTGCGGCGCTGCGCCTGCAGACCCGGTTTTCGCAAACGGTTTTGAATAATCCGGCGCGCCACGCGGCATCCGGGCCTGCCGCGCCCAGGGCTAGCCCTGCGGCGCGCGCGGGCCGACAATAGTCACCCGGAATCCCGAGTGCGCCAGATCCTGCCCGTCGCCGGATCGCCGGCGCCCGAATCCTCGCTCAATCTGTGGCGCGTATCCTCGCCACTCCCAGCTGAAGGCTTAGCGGCTTGTCCAACCATCCGTTGCTAGACACCATCAACGACCCGCGCGATTTGCGCAGGCTGCCGCGCGAGCGTCTGCCGGCGCTGGCCGATGAACTGCGCGCCTACGTGCTCGAATCGGTCTCGCAGACTGGCGGTCATCTCTCGTCCAATCTGGGGACGGTGGAACTGGCGATCGCCATCCATTACGTGTTCAACACCCCGGATGATCGTCTGATCTGGGACGTGGGTCATCAGAGCTATCCGCACAAGATCCTCACCGGCCGCCGTGAGGCGATGAGCACGCTGCGCCAGTTGGGCGGCATCAGCGGCTTTCCGCGCCGCGAAGAAAGCGTCTACGACGCCTTTGGCACCGCGCATTCCAGCACCTCGATCTCGGCGGCCGCCGGCATGGCGCGCGCGGCCGTGATCAAGGGCGAACGCCGCCATGCGATCGCCGTGATCGGCGACGGCGCGATGACCGCCGGCATGGCTTTCGAGGCGATGAACAATGCCGGCATCGAGAAAGAGCTGCCGCTGATCGTCATCCTCAACGACAACGATATGTCGATCTCGCCGCCGGTGGGCGCGCTCAATCGCTATCTGGCGCGTCTGATGAGCGGTCGCTTCTACGCCCACACCAAGAAGGGCATCGGCCGGGTGCTGGCGATGGCGCCGCCGGTGTACGAACTGGCGCGGCGTTTCGAGGAGCACGCCAAAGGCATGGTGGTGCCGGCGACGATGTTCGAGGAGTTCGGCTTCAACTACATCGGGCCGATCGACGGTCACGATCTGGAATCGCTGGTGCCGACGCTGCGCAACATTCTGGCGCGCATCGACGAGGGCGATGGCCCGCAGTTCCTGCACGTGGTGACACGCAAAGGCCAGGGCTACAAGCTGGCCGAGGCCGATCCGGTGCTGTACCACGGGCCCGGTCGGTTCAACCCGAACGAGGGCATTCGCCCGGCCAAGGCCAGCAAGCAGAGCTATACGCAGGTGTTCGGCGAGTGGCTGTGCGATATGGCGGCGGCCGACGCGCGGCTGGTCGGCATCACGCCCGCCATGCGCGAAGGTTCCGGCATGGTCGAGTTCGAGCAGCGCTTCCCGAAGCGCTATTTCGATGTCGGCATCGCCGAGCAGCACTCGGTCACCTTCGCCGCCGGTCTGGCCTGCGAGCAGATGAAGCCGGTGGTGGCGATCTATTCGACCTTCCTGCAGCGTGCCTACGATCAGCTGATCCACGACGTCGCCCTGCAGAATCTGGATGTGACCTTTGCGCTCGACCGCGCCGGCATCGTCGGCGCCGACGGTCCCACGCACTGCGGCGCCTACGACCTGGCCTATCTGCGCTGCATCCCGAACATGGCAGTGATGGCACCGGCCGACGAGAACGAGTGTCGCCAGTTGCTGAGCACGGCCTTTCTGCACAACGGTCCGGCGGCGGTGCGCTATCCGCGCGGCACCGGCCCTGGCGTCGAGGTGCGGCGCACGCTCGATCCGCTGCCTTTCGGCAAGGGCGAGTTGCGCCGCCGCACGCAGCTGGCGCCCGGTCAGCGCATCGCCATCCTCGCTTTCGGCGCGCTGGTGCAGCCGGCGCAGATCGCTGCCGAGCGGCTGGACGCGACGCTGGTCAACATGCGCTTTGTCAAACCGCTGGACGTGGACCTGCTGCTCGACATTGCGCGCACGCATGACGCCGTGGTGACCGTCGAAGAGGGATGCGTGATGGGCGGCGCCGGCAGCGCCTGCCTGGAAGCGCTGGCCGAACACGGGCTCAGCCGTCCGGCGCTGCAGCTCGGCTTGCCGGATGTGTTCGTCGAGCACGGCGATCCGGCGCGTCTGCTGGCGTTGAACGGCCTCGATGCCGACGGCATCGCGCAATCGATCCGCGCGCGTTTCCCGCAGGGCCAGAGCGTGCGCGCGGCGGCCTGATCAGATCGCGCCGCGGCGCTTGAGCTCGGTGTAGCGATTCACCAGCGCGATTGGCAGCGCCTGCGGTTCCACATCCAGACACGGAATGCGCGCCTGCTCCAGGCGCGCGAAGCTGCGCCGGCGGTGTTCCAGGTACTGCGCCGTCGCCGCGTGGGTCAGCGCCTGGTCCAGACCCTCAACCGGCGCCACCAGCGCATCGTCGAGGATGCGTTCGCGCAGGCTCGCCAGCACCACCAGATGACGCTGGCGCAGCAGACTGATCGCCGGCAGCAGGGTGTCGTCGTCCTCGTCGCGCAGATTGGAAATCAGCACCACCAGACTGCGCTTGCGCTGCAATTGCAGCAGGCGCACGGCGGCGGCGTAGTAATCCGGCTGATGCAGCGTTGCCTGCAGATCGTAGACGCCGGCAAGCAGCGCCTGCAGGCTGAGCCTGGACTTACGCGGCGGCACATAGCGTTCCTGGCCGCCAAAACTCAGCAGGCCCACCGCATCGCCCTGACGCAGTGCCACGTGCGCGAGCAGCAGCGCCGCGTTGAGGGCATGGTCCAGATGCGACAGGGCGCCGTCGCGCGCGTGCATGCGCCGGCCGCAGTCGAGCAGCAGCAGGATCTGCTGGTCGCGCTCGTCGCGATACTCGCGCGACACCAGTCGACGCATGCGCGCGCTGGCTTTCCAGTCGATCTGCCGCGGCGTATCGCCCTCGCGGTACTCGCGCATCTGGTGGAAATCCATGCCCTCGCCGCGCCGACGTCGGCGCAGCACGCCGAGTTGCGACAAGCGATGGTCGGTGGCGAGCAGCGCATAGCGCGTCAGCGCGGTGAAATTGGGATACACGCGCACCCGCCCCGGCGTACCTGTCAGGACGCGCAGGCGCCAAAGTCCCAACGGCGAGCCGATTCTGAGTTCCACCGGGCCGAAGGCCAGATCACCGCGCTGGATCGGGCGCAGGCGGTAGCGCAGCTCGGCGGTCTGCCCGGCCGGCAGCGTCAGCGTCTGCGGCAGGCCGCGCACCTCGGCATGTTGGGGCACGTGATCGCAGACGGTCAGATCGAGCGCGCCCGTGCCGGCATGCTCGATCGTCAGGCGGACCTCGCTGTCCACGCCCAGCGCCAGCGCCTGCGCGTGCTGCCTGCGCAGCTGCGGCTGGGCTTGCAGCCACAGTTGCAGCGCATCGACCGCCAGCGCCAGCAGCGTCAGCGCCAGCGCCCCCAGCCAAAGCCAGCGCAGCGCCGGCCACACCGACACCAGCGTCGCCAGCGCTAGCAGCGCCACCCACAGTTGCAGCATGCGCGGCGTCGGGATCAGCAGTCGCCGCGCGGGCGCGGGCTCGCTCACAGGCGCGGTGCCTCGATCTTGTCGAGCAGTTCCGCGATCAGCATGTCGGCACTGCGGCCCTCGATCGCCAGATCCGCGATCGGCGCGATGCGGTGACGCAAGACCGCCGGCGCCAGACGCTTGACGTCATCCGGGGTGGCAAAGTCGCGACCGGCCAACAGCGCCAGCGCGCGCGCACCGCGCACCAGCGCGATGGCGCCGCGGGTGCTGGCGCCAGCGCCGATGCCGGGAAAACTGCGCGTGGCGCGCACGATGCGCAGCGCGTAGGCCTCCACCGCCGGATCGACGCGCACATGCGCGGCCAGCGCCTGCAGGCGCACCAGATTCTCCGGTTGCACCACCGTCTGCACGCCCTCCACATGCAGGCGCTCGGCGCTGCGCTTCTCGGTGGCAAAGCGCAGCACCGCCAGCTCTTCGGCCTCGCCCGGGAAATCGATCAGCACCTTGAGCAGGAAGCGGTCCAGTTGCGCCTCCGGCAGCGCGTAAGTGCCTTCCTGTTCGATCGGATTCTGCGTCGCCAGCACGATGAAGGGCGCGTCCAGCTTCAGCGCCTGACCGTCCAGCGTGACCTGACCTTCCTGCATCACTTCGAGCAGGGCGGCCTGGGTCTTGGCCGGCGCGCGGTTGATCTCGTCGGCGAGCAGCACATTGGCGAATACCGGCCCGCGCCGGGTGGTGAACTGCGCGCTGGCGGGGTCGTATACGGTGTGGCCGGTGACATCGGCCGGCATCAGATCGGGGGTGAACTGGATGCGCGAGTAGCGCCCGCCGATGGCACGCGCGAGCGCCTGCACCAGCAGCGTCTTGCCCAGACCCGGCACGCCCTCGATCAGCACATGGCCGCCGGCCAGCAGCGCGGCGAGGACCTCGGACACCGCATTGGGCTGGCCGATGAAGACCTGCGAGACGCTGTCGCTGAGGCGCTTCAACAGTTCTCCGGCCCGGGCCAGATGTTCGGCGGGAATGGCGCTGTTTGCACTCATGGACTGCTCACTCCGTGGGCTCGTACAAAGGATCGTGATGCGCGCGCTGGCGCTGCGCGAGTTGCAGATGCACGCCGCGGGCGGCGCGGATCAGCGACAGGAAGGCGGGGATCTCCATCGCCGAGTCAGCCGCGCACAGCGCCTGCGCCTGCGCGCGCGGCAGCTTGAAGCGTGTCTGCAGAAACTCGGCGCGCTGCGTTGCCGTCCAGCTGGCCAGATGCGGGTATTCCGCCAGCAGGCGGGTTTCGACGCCGCGCCGGGTGGCTTGCAGCAATTCCTCGCGCGCGCCCTGCTGCCACAGCAGACGGCCGGCGGCGCGCAGATGGTCCAGCAGGCGGCGCCGCATGGGTTCCGGGTCGGGCCGGATCGCGCCCATGCGCGGGGCCAGCGCCCACAGCGCGCAGCCGATGCCGAGCGCCAGCGTCAGCAGTACCGGCCAGGCGTAACGTAGAAGCCAGGACCACAGGCCCTGCGTCTGTATCTGCAGGAACACCACCTCGCGCGGAGCGCCGCCGCGGTGGATCAATTGCCAGAAGAACTCGGCGTGGTCGTTGCGCCCGATGCCCCAGTTGCTCAAGAAACCGAGGTCCGACACCACCGTCAGCTGTCCCCGACCCACCCGCAGATGCAGCGCGCGGATATCGCTTTCCACACCCAGCGACCACTCGGGCGAGGCCACGCTGTTGAGCTGTACCGTCTGTTCCAGATGCACGCGCAGCGGCGCGTCCTGGTCCCACGGCACCTCGACCAGTTCCTCGGCGTCCTCGGGATCGGATTCCAGGCGGGATGTCCAGTCCCTCGATCCATAGCGGTACGGATACTCGCCCTCGATGCGCTCGATCCCGAAGGCATCCAGCAAGGGATCGCGCTCGTCGGCGATCTCCGCCTCCACCACCAGGTGGGCGCCGGCCTCGGTCGCCGCCGCCAGGCGCGCGACGGCGCGCGCCGACAGCAGGCCGCGGCGCGCCGACACCAGCAGCACCGAGCCCGGCTGCAGCGCCAGTGGGCCCTCCAGCGTCTGCACCTGTCGCACCGGCAGCTGGTACTGGCGCAACAGTTCGCTGGCGGCCAGATAGGGGTTCTGGCGCGCCGCCGCCCGCGGCCACACCGGTTCGCGTTCGCTGACGCGGGTATGCGTGGACAAAAACCACAGCAAGCCGAGGACGCCCAGCGTCAGCATCGCCACGACCGACCAGATCGTCGCTCTCATGGCGACTCCGCACTGGCGGCGGGCACTAACAGAGCGGCGGCGTAGGCGTCGCACAGCGCCGCGACCTCACTCGCCTCCGGCAGGCGCGCCGCATAGGCGGCCGCCACCCAGGCCGGCATCAGCGCCTGAAAAAAAGCGCTCGGGCCGTCGGTCCACTGCCGCTGCGCCAGCCGCAGCACATCGCCCTCGGTGGCACCCTGGCCGACGCGCAGACCGCGCTGGTGCACCAGATGCGAGAGCGCGCCGCGATACAGCAGAGACAGGGCCTCGCGTGTGTCGCCGGCAGCCAGTGCCGCGCGCGCGGCTTCCGGGATGTCGGCAGGCAGGCTGTCGGGCGCGATGCTGAGCCCGAACAGCACCCGCGGGGGCGCCTGCGCCGGCGCCGGAGGCTGACGGCCCGGCAGACGCCGCGCCACTGCCAGCGCGATGGCGATCACCAGCACCGCGAGGCCCAGCCAGGCCAGCACGCGCAGCACCTCGGCCAGCGCGTCCATCAGGTCCAGCCAGCCGCTGCGCGGGCGCACCTCCACTGGCTGTTCGGGGTCGTCCTCCTCGATCGAGCGCCAGCGCTGAACCTCGCGCTCGCTGCCGTAGACCGGCTGCGAGAGCACCCGCACGATCGCCTGGCGGCGTTCGCTGTCGCGCGGGACGTAGGCGGGCGCCTCGCGGTCATCGTCCTCGTCCGATGCTGCCTCGGCATCGGTGTCGGCCTGGATCACCGTCTTGCCGGCCGCATCCGCCCAGGCGCTGGGGGCCGACACGCAGGCGCCGAGGCCCAGGCCCAGGATCAGCATCAGCGCTGCGGCGCCGCCCTGCAGCCGCTGCGCCATCCGGCGCAGTGCCAGTTCCACATCCCAGCCTTCCAGCGTGACGCGGCGATTCAGATACAGCGCAAAACCGGCGGCAACGTAGAAGGGTTCCATCAGCGTCAGCGCCAGCACGTAGACCAGCGTGTCGGACCACTGCCACCACTGGTCGACCTGCCAGGCCTCGGCGCTGTCGGCGCTCATCTGGGCGTCCGGTACCAGCAGCGAGGCGGCCGCGATCAGGCCCAGCGCCACAATCGCTTCCAGGTGCAGACAGATCAGCATGAGTCCGCTGGCATGGGCACCGGCGCGTTGTTTCAGCAACTTGCGGCGCGCGCGGGCGGCCTTGCCGGTCTGACGCTCCAACTGCAGCACCGGCAGCGTGAAGGCACGCGCGAAGTCGACAAAGCGCGTCAGCAGCGAGTGCGGCAGTCCCGGCTGCAGAATCTCGCGCCAGGCGCCCAGCGTTTGCGGCAGCGTGGGGACGGCGCCGAACACTGCACGGCTCAACACATGCAGCAGGAAGCGGTCGTACAGCGGCTTCAGCCACCAGATCAGCAGAGCCGCCAGCCACGGCGAACTCGCCAGCGCGATCGACAACGCCAGCGCCAGCGGCCACACCACGGTGATGCATACGGCCCACAGCGGTCGCGCCCAGTGCGCGGCCATGCGGAAGCCCAGATCCACCGCCTCCCAGCCTTGCCGGGGACGCAGCACGATGGCGACGCGATCAAGCTGCACGGCGAGCCTCAGCGCGCCCGGCGCCCAGGAAGTAGGTGAGGACGGCGACCGCCAGCAGCAGCCCGACCGCGTACTTGATCCAGGGCTGCCCGAATTGCAGCGGCGACCAGAAGCCCTCGACCACTGCCGCCGCGAAGAACATGCAGGCCGCGCCACCGACCAGACGGAAGGCGATGGCCCCATCGGCAACCAGCGCCGCCCGGCGCGAGCGTGGCCCGGGCGCGAGCAGCGCAAAGCCCAGCTTCAGGCCGGCGGCGCCGGAGATCACGATCGCCGTCAGCTCCAGCGCACTGTGCCCGGCGACGAAGGACCAGATCTGCGGCCCGAGGCCCACCTGGGTCAGGTGGCCGACGAAGGTGCCGATGTAGATGCCGTTGAACAGCAGAAAGAACAGCGTGCCCAGACCAAAGGCCACGCCACCGGCGAAGGTCTGGAATCCGATGCGGACGTTGTTCCAGATGTAGTAGGCGAACATCTCAAAGCTGCCCGCCGCCTCGCGCTGGCCGAGCACCTCGCGGGCCGGGTCATACATCGCCTGCGCTTCCGCCAACTGCTCCGGCGTCATCACCACGTAGGCAAACTCCGGATACAGCTGGATCGCCAGCAGCAGCCCCAAGAAAGGACCGTAAAACAACAGGCTGGCCAGCGCCACCAGGCGCCATTCGCGGCGCACCAGGGCCGGAAAGCCGGACGCCAGAAAGGCCAGCGCGCCGGGCGTGGCGGCTGGATGGGCGCCGTACAGCACGTGGTGTCCGCGCAGCACCAGTTCATGCAGTCGCTCGACCAGTTGCGGGCTGTAGCAGCGCTCGCGCGCCAGCGCCAGATGCGCGCACAGCGCCCGGTAGGCGCCGGGAAAATCGGCCGCAGGCAGTGTCGCGGCGGGTGTCGGATTGGCCGCCTTCCGACGCCATCGACGGCGCGGCTGCACCTGCTGTTGCAGATACTGATCGAGCGCCGTCCACAGCGGCTGATGGACGCGCTCGAACTCAGTCTGGCGCATGCTGGCGACCCACCAGATGGTTGGCGATGGCAGTCAGCTGCGCCGCTGCGGGACCGGCCTGCTCGCCGAGCAGCGGGCCTGCCAGCTGCGCCAGCTCATCGGCGCGCGCCGGGCCCAGAAAGGGCACGCGTTCGGCGAAATCGAGCACGGCGCGGGCGTCCTCCAGGCTCAGCGGGCGTGGCGGCAGACGCGGGTCGGCCGGCGGAATGCGCCGCGCCACGCGGCCGCTCTCGGCGTGCACCACCAGCGTGCCGGCGACGAAATCGCCCAGGCGCTTGAAGTCGCGATTGCTCATCATGGTGACGAGGCCGCCGGCATACAGCACCGGCAGGAAGTCGGCGAAGCGCAGCAGGTTGCGGCTGAGCGCCGGTGCCCAGCCGCAGGGCGAGCCATCGTCGCGCACCACGCGCAGGCCCAGCGCGCGCTTGCCCGGCGTGGCGCCGTGGCGGCCGGATTCAAACCAGGCCGGGACCAGCCATTCGAGCCCGAACCAGGCCAGAAACCAGAGTCCCTGACCCACATCACCGAGTGGCACCAACACCAGCGCCAGCGCCAGCAGCGCGGCGGCGCGCCAGCCAAAATCGATCAACCAAGCCAGCGCGCGCGGTACCGGGCCGGCCACCCGTAGATGCAGTTCGATGCCCTCAGGCGTGGCGATCGTGCGCGCGGTATCCAGCATGCGTCAGCCGGCGAAATAGAGATCGCGATAAGCCACGTAGGAACTGATCACGATGATGGTCGCAAATACGCACCAGGCGGCAAAAAACGCCACCATGCCCAGCATGCCGAGTACCAGCGTGATGATGTAGAACAGAAATCCCATCGCGACCACGGCGGCCAGGGCGACCAATCCAGACACCAGAAAGGGCAGGACGTTGCGCAAACAGCCGAGAAAACTCAGGCGCAGCGCCTGAATGGGACTCATCCGGTGCAGCACGACCAAACCGGCGGCAAACCAGAAGGCCATCAGCACCGGCACCATCAGTGCCATCAGGATCAAGGCCGACAGCATCACCTTCACACCCACATCGGCGGCATTGGCGGGCGTGATTTCGGTCGGCGGCGCCAGTCCCAGCAGCATCTTGACGCCCTCCGGGCCCAGCGTGGGCATGGCCGCCACCAGGGTGATCAGCACCAGAATGCCCAGATACAGCAGGCCGAGGATGACCAGCGGCACGGCCGCCGTGCCAACTTGCTGATAAATCTGGTCGAACAGTGATCGGCCGTCGCCGCCGCGTCGCAGCCGGTCACCGAGCGTGAACACCACCGCCATCAAAAAGGGAAATGTGATGTACTGCAGCAGCACGCCGTAGGGGATCTGTCCCAGGCCCAGGGCGACCAGCACAAACAGCAGCAAAACCCCCAGCCAAAGAAAAGGATGTCGCTGGAATAACTGCCAGGACTCCTGATACCAATCGATTCCCCGCCCGCCGCGCACGCTGCGCGGGCTCTCCAGCAGTTCCTCGGGCGAGCCCGGGCTCTGAAAATCCGTCACCGGCGCCTGAGGGGCCTGGTAGGGGTTGTCGCTCACGCTGCGCTCCAGATTCTGGCTCTGCACCGACGATAGCGCATCGATTCGCTGCGGGACTGGCGCGGGCATGAAAAAGGGGTGTCGCCTGCGCGACACCCCCGGTCTCATCGTGCCTGGAGCAGAGTTCCTGCCTTGCCCTCGGCGCGCTTACTCGCTCGGCAAACTGGCGAGTGCCGAATCCCGGATCCCGGGTCTCGTTCCCCGGACGCACCCGGGTTTGGGAAGGCGTTCCCGAGCGCGGCAGTGCTGGTCCCCCGCCCCCTGACCCTCGCCCCGCTGTTGCCCAAGCACCCTGTTTGGCAAGCGTACTTACTGGCACACGTTCTGGAACAGGCAGGCCACCCACTCCGGATGATCGACGAAAGGATTGCGATTGCCCTGATAGTTGTAGACCGTCTCGTTGCGCAGGCGCTCGCGATCGTCCACCGGATCCTGCTGATGCCACTGCAGCAGCGTGGACAGCAGACCCATGTAGGCCACCGAGGCATTGCCGTTGCTTTGGGTGATCAGCGCGGCGTTGTCGGTGAGGACCAGATCGGGCTCGGCGGCGCCGGTCACGCCGTGGGTGCCGCCCTCGTAGCGGATGTCCATGTAGAACAGTGCGCGCGCCACATTGCCTTTGAGCTTGTCCCAGACCTGCCAGTAGTTGCCGCAGCGGTAGTTGTTCTGGCCGGCGCCGCCCTGACCGTAGTAGGCCAGCGTCGCGAAGGCTTCCGAGCCCGCCGGGCAGTTGTTGAAGGGCAGGTTGCCGCGCGCCGAGTTGTGGTTGATGTCCGAGGCCATCAACATGTGCAGATCGGTGTACGGGTAGTTGGTCGGGCCGTCATTGGGGAAGCCCAGCGACTTCGGCCAGGTGTGTTCGCGGTTGTAGTTGGTATTGCCGCCGCCGGCCTTCGGATAGCTGGCGTTCTTGTAGATGTCCAGGATGTTGGCCGAGTTCAGCGGATCCTGGTCGGCGCGATCGAGCACATACCAGGTGTCGACGCTGCCGCTCTGCGAGTAGGGCAGCTTGGTGTGGTCGTCGATCACCGGATGCAGCGTGGCGCGCAGCGTGGCGCTGGTGCTGGCGTTGACGCTGGCGTAGTAGCCAGTGCCGGTGCCGGCCACGCCGAAGCTCATCGTGTAGTTGGCCGTCATCGCCGTCGGCGTGCCGTCCACATCGCTGACTTTGGCCGCCAGGATGGTCAGCGTGCAGCTTTCATTGGCAGTGAAGTCGACGCTGGGATCGATGGTGTAGCTGGCGCCGCTGCCGGTGACTGTCGTTGCTTTGGTGCCGCTCGCGGTGCAGACCAGCGTATGCCAGCCGGCTGCCAGCGTGACCGCTTCGCTGAAGCTGACGCCGATGTTGCCGTTGGTCGGGTGGTTGCTGGCGCCATTGGCCGGGCTGGTAGCGCTCACCGTCGGCGGATTGTCGGTCGGGACACTGGTCTGGTAGCTGCCCACCAGCGACACGCCCGATACCGTGTTGTACATGCGCACCATGACGTGCCAGGTGCCGGCGGCAGGCGTCGCGAAGGTGCAGGTTTCGGCGTTGCCGGTCGCATACGGACGGCAGTCGTAGACCGTCGTCGTCGGCGCGCTGCCGAACTTCACGTGAAGGTCGGCATCACCGGTGCCACCCGACATCTGGAAGGCCAGATTGCTGGCGCCCGTGGGCACGTTCATCGTGTAGCGCAGTTCGACGTTGGCGGCGCCGCCGATGCCGGTCACTGCCACGCCATTCTGCAGCACCGTGCTGGTGCTGCCGGCGACGGTGAAGCTGTAGCTGTAGTTGCTGGCCATCGCGGTCGGCGTGCCGTCGACATCGGTCACGCTGGCGGCGTTGACCGTGACGCTGCAAACCTCGCCGGCGGCGAAGTCGGTGTTCGGATTCAGCGTGTAGCTGCTGCCGCTGCCGCTCTGCACCGCGCTGCGCGCGCCGCTGGGGCAGCTGATGGTGTACCAGCCGCTGCCGACGGTGACCGCCTCGCTGAAATTGATCGTGATGTTGCTGCTCGCCGCGACGCCGGTGGCGTTCGCGGTCGGCGAGGTGCTGGTGACCGTCGGTGCCGCGTCGGTGGTGCCGCCGCTCAGCGTCTGGCCGGCATTGCAGGCGCCCCAGGACGAGGTCGACGGCGCCGACCAGGTGAACTGGGCCGCGGTGCTGCCGGTGCCTTTGCGCTGCAGTGACTGCGCGGAGGTCGTCGTGGTGCCGCTCTCGCTGACGCCCATGTTGACGCTGGTGCGTCCCGAGGCCAGCCCACTGGTCGCGGTGAAGCTGCCGCCGTAGCTGATGAACTCGACGACCGCGTTGGACGCATTGATCAGCGCCACGCCGTCGGGATTGCCGTTCTGGATGCCGGTGACCGCGAACCAGGCGGTGCCATGGCCGCCGCACTGGCTGGCCAGCGTGCCGGACAGGTTGATGGTGCTGTAGGCGCTGCCGTCGGCGCCGTTGTACAGCACCACTTTCCAGCCGGTCAGGCTGGTGCCGGCGGTGCCGATGATCTCCACCCGCTCGTTGGCGTCGGTGCCGCTGTTGTCGTAATGAAGTTCATTGATGAACACATCGGCGTGAGCCGCCGCACTCATCAGTCCCAGACACGCGCACAGCAGCGCGTGCCGCCCAGCAGCACGAACATCGATCATGTACAGGCTCCCCAGCCTATCCCCGAAGGGCGCGCACTGTGGGCGCTCGTTCAGCCTATGTCAATGTACGTTTGTCGGCAGTTTTGTGACCGAGCGGTCATGCAAATCAAGGCTTTGGACGTCTGGACGGCTACGCGATCAGGGTCTGCGCGAGCTGCCAGAAGGCGCGCTGCACGGCATTCGGCGCGGCCGGCGGCTGGGTGATCAGGGCGCGCAAGTCGTCGAGGGTATCGAGATCCTGCTGCTCGGGCAGGCGCAGCAGCGGCAGGTCGGCGCCGACCTGGGCCAGAAATGCCGCCGCCGTTCCGGGGCTGCCGTAGTCCACCGCCGACCACGGCGCCTGTCCCAGATCGACATTGGCGCCGAACAGCACGAAGCCACCGTCGCGGGCGGGCGCGATCACGCGCCGCCCGGCGCCCTGCAAGCCAGCCGCGGCGGCACCGAGCAAATCGGCCGAGAGTGCCGGCACATCGGCACCCACCAGCAGCACCGCCGGGTGGCGCTGGATCAGCTGTTGATACACCCCGCGCATGCGGGCGCCGAGATCGCCCTCGGGTTGCAGCAGCACCGGCCACTCGGACCAGTGTGGGGCGCCGCCCGCTTCGGCCACCGCCCAATAGGGGCTGAGCGCGCTGGCATCGACCGCCGCGCGCACACAATCGATACTCGCCCGGTACAGCGCCAGCGCGGCCTCGGGCCCGATCGCGGCCGCCAGACGCGTCTTGACCGGACTCAGCGCCGGCGTCTTGACGAACACCGCGACCGCCACGCTCATGGCAGGCGCGCTTCGCGGACCGCCTGCTGCCAGGTCAGGCGCTGGTGCTGCCAGGTGGTGCGCAGCCAGCCCTGCTCGCGGTACTTGCGTGCGCTGGTGTAGAGCGGCGCGGCCAGGCGCTGCACCGGCACGCCCATCCGTCGCGCCTGCCAGACCAGGGCGTGATCCTCACCGTAAGCGCGCTGCTCGTCGAAGGCGCCGAGTTCGAAGAAAGTCTGTCGCGGCAGCACAAAGCCCTGATCACCGAAAGGTACGCCCAGCCAGCGGCAGCGCCAGCGCACGCCGGCCTCGGTGATCCGCATCAGCGCGGGACCGTCGTAGAAGCGCAGGTCGAAGTAGCCGAGGCGCGCGCCGGGCTCGGACACGAAGGCGCGCAATGCCGTCAGCGTGGCGGCCACCGGTCGGCTGTCTGCATGCAGCAGCCACACCCAGTCGCAGTCCAGACCCGCCACGCCGGCATTCTGCTGCCGCGCGCGCCCGCGGCCGGCATCGGTCCAGCGCTCCTGACGCGGTCGCGCCTGCTGATCGCCACGCGCATAGACCAGACGGCGCGGCAGTTCAGGGGCCAGTTGATCGAGTACGCCCAACAAGGAACGCCAGCTGCGGTCCCCCGGGCCCACGGGAATGACGATTCCCAGACTGGGCTGCACGCCGGTGGCGCTCACTCCGGTCGCGCCAGTTCCTCATCGGTGGGCACCGGCTGACCGGTGTAGGCGTGCAGAAAGGCCTCGGTCAGCAGTTCGGAAATGGTGGCGTGGCGCAGCTTCTTGATCTGCCGACGGGTGCGCTCGTCAGTCAGCAGCTTGAGCACGTGGACCGGAATGGTCACCGTGATCTTCTTGGTTGCTTCCGCCCGCTTGCCGCGCTCGACATACGGATTGACGAACTTGCTTTTGGCCATACCACCCTCCAGTCGCGCCGAAGGCTAACGGGTGGGGACCCGCTTGCCAAGCGTGAGTGCGTGGCGGCAAAGCGCGGGACTCGGGACTCGGGACTCGGGACTCGGGACTCGGGACTCGGGACTCGGGACTCGGGACTCGGGACTCGGGACTCGGACTCGGGACTCGGGACTCGGGACTCGGACTCGGACTCGGGACTCGGGACTCGGGACTAGGGACTCGGGACTAGGACTCGGGACTCGGGACTCGGGACTCGGGACTCGGGACTCGGGACTCGGGACTCGGGACTCGGGACTCGGGACTCGGACTCGGACTCGGGACTCGGGACTCGGGACTCGGGACTCGGGACTCGGGACTCGGCAGTTTGCGAGACGAGTAAGCGCGCCAAACAGGTAGCCGCGACGGTGCACGGAAGCGCGGCAGTGCTGGTCCCCCGCCCCGATGTTGCCCCCACGCACCCATATGTGCCAAGCGCTTCCCTAGGGAACCTCTGATCAAGTATCGTGGCCGCGACGGCGGCTGAATCGGTCTCCAGCTAGGAAGTCGCCGAAGGGCATAGCAGGCTCTCTGGCCGAGGCGGCTGACGAAGCTGGGGGCCGATTCAGCCCCGTCCCGAAGGGTTGCGGCCAGAATCGTCCGCCGCGTCGTTCCGGTCCTTGGCCAGAGAGCCGGGCTATGCCCCGCGGACCGCGCCTAGCGGCAGACGATTCTGACTCGCAACGCGGCTCACGAGACTTGTTCAGAGGTTCCCTAGACGGACAGCACGCGCAGCGCGGCCAGCCAGGTCAGGCCGATCAGCGGCAGCGTTGAGAGCACGAACATCGCAAAGCGCAGCGGGATGATGTTCACCAGCGCCTGCACCAGACTGTGGACCACCCGCAGCAGCGCGTAGGCCCAGGCCAGTCCCACCGCCCAGGCGCTTTGTTCACCGAGCAGCGCCAGCGTCAGCACGATCGCGTAATAGATCGTCGGCTGTTCCATCAGGTGGTTGTAGTTGTCCGCCTTCCAGCGCACGCGCGGCGGCAGCTGGCTCATTTGCTCGCCGCGCGGCGCATTGCGATCCAGCCGCATGCGCGCCGCCAGGATCGCCGGAATCCGCGTGAGGTACATCCACAGCCACATCACCAGCGTCCAGGCCACCAGCAAGACCACCGGTGCCAACAGCGCATGCGCAGTATTCATGGGACGCTCCTTGAGTCAGTGGCCGATGTTGGCCACGGAGTCGGTACCCGCGCCAGCGCCAAATCCGCCAATCAGGCGAGATAACCGCCATCCACCGGCAGCACCGCGCCGGTGACATAGCTGGACGCCGGACTCAGCAGGTAGAGCACGGCCGGTGCGATTTCGTCGGGCTGCGCCATCCGCTGCTGCGGGATCAGCGGCATGATCATTTTCAGAATCGCCGGCGACTGCGTGATCGCGCTGGCGAACTTGGTGTCGGTCAGCCCCGGCAGCACAGCGTTGACGCGGATCTGCTGCGCCGCCAGTTCCTTTGCCCAGGCCTGCGTCATCGAGATGATCGCCGCCTTGGAGAAGGAGTAGACGCCTTGGCCGAAAGCGGGGCGCTCGCCGTTAACGCTGGCGATGTTGACGATGGCGCCGCCTTGCTTCATGCGCTTGGCGGCCTGCTGGGTGGTGTACCAGTAACCGCGGATGTTGACATCGACGGTCTTGTGGTAAGCATCGAGGCCCATGTCCAGCATCGGCCCGAAGTAAGGATTGGCGGCCGCGTTGTTGACCAGCAGATCGGGCGTCAGCCCGCGCGCGTCGAGCTCGGCAAACAGCGCGTCGATCGCCGTCGGCTCGCCGATGTGCGCAGCCACCGCCTCGGCCTGACCGCCGGCCGCACGGATGCTGGCGACCACCTGCTCACAGGCGTCCAGCTTGCGGCTGGACACGATCACGCGGGCGCCGTAGGCGGCCAGCAGGCGGGCGGTGGATTCACCGATGCCGCGGCTGGCGCCGGTCACCAGGGCGGTCTTGCCGGTCAGATCGAAGTGCTGGGGGGTCATGGCCGTCTCCTTGAGCGTGCTCCCCCGAGTCTGCATGCTAGTCGTGGTGCAATCCATGGGGAATCGTCATGTCGGGTCGGCGCGTTTTGATCACCGGGGCAGGCAGCGGGCTTGGTCGCGAGTTGGCGCGTGTGTATGCCGAACGCGGCGATCGCGTCGCCTGCGTCGATCTGAACGCCGAGCGCGCCGAGGAGACGCGGCGCCTGCTGCCGGGCGGCGGCCATTTGGCGCTGGTGGCGGATGTGGGCGCGGATGCCGCCATGGCCGCGCTGAAGGCGCAGGTGGTCGGCGCCTGGGACGGCCTCGATGTGCTGGTCAACAACGCCGGCATCGCCAGCGGCGGCGAGTGCGCCCACACCAGTCTGGCGGAGTGGCAGCGCACCATGAACATCAATCTGATGGGCGTGGTCCGTGGCGTGCGCGAGTTCGTGCCGCTGATGGAAGCACAAGGCCGTGGACTGGTGATCAACGTCGCCTCCTTCGCCGGCCTCGCCGGCGCACCTGGTCTAGGCGCCTACGGCGTTTCCAAAGCAGCCGTGGTGGCGCTGTCGGAAGGCATGCGCGCCGAACTGATCGGCAAAGGCATCGGCGTCAGCGTGCTCTGCCCCAGCTTCTTCAAGACCAATCTGATGGAGTCCTTCCAGGGCGCCAACAACGCGCCGCTGAAGCAGATGGCGAGCAAGCTGATGGAGAAAAGCCCGATCGACGCCGGCGATGTCGCCCGCTACACGGTGGCCGAAAGCGAAGCCGGGCGCTTCCTGCTGCTGCCGCATCGCGACACCCGCCTGCGCTGGCGCTTGAAGCGCTGGCTGCCCGGCTGGTACTTCAAGCAGCTGCTGAAGTACGTGGCGCAGAACACCAAACGCGCCGGCTAAGCTTGTCGCGGGCAAGGGGCGTGAGGACTCGGGACTCGGGACTCGGGACTCGGGACTCGGGACTCGGGACCCGGGACTGCGCCGCAATCTGGACGTATCGAACAAAAATTGATCGGTGCCGGACGAATGCAGTCCGGCATCGGACAAGTTTTGCTCGGTGCCGGACAAATTTTGATCGGCGCCGGCGCTTTTTTGCCCGGCACCGGACAAATTTTGAGCGGCAGATCCCTGCGCTACATCCTCGGGCGGACAAATTTTGATCGGCATCGGACAAATTTTGCTCGGTGCCGAACAAATTTTGATCGGTGCCGGGCTGGCGCCGTCCTCGATCAGAGCTTTTTCGTCCGGCATCGGGCCAAAAAGCTCCGATTGCGCCCGCCAGACGCTCGTCGGCGCGGCTGCGAGCTGATGCATTCGGCAGATCGTGCCGGCTACCGTGCCAGGCAAGCGCTACAGTCCCGAGTCCCGAGTCCCGAGTCCCGAGTCCCGAGTCCCGGGTCCCGCTTCCGCTCCCACGCACCCATGTTTTGCAAGAGTCCCCGCCGCGCCTTAGGCGCGCTTACTCGTTCTGCAAGGCGGCGACAGTGCAACGCAGGCGCCGCATGGCTGGTCCCCCGCCCCCTGACCCTCGCCCCGCTTCCGCCCCATGCGTGGCAAGTGGTCCCCTAGACTGCCGCGCGCCCGGGCGGCGGACGCCAGCGCGCCAGGCGCGCTGTGCGCAGTTGCGTCACCACTGCCAGCGCGCGCGCGTCGCCCGGGCCGTTGGCGTCGTGGCTGCGGCCTTTGGCGTGATTGCAGCGCGCACAGGCGAGCGCCAGGTTGCGCGGGTCGTCGGCGCTGTCGAGAGCCGCGCACAGCGCCGCCGCCGCGCGCTTGCCGAACCAGGCGCGCGGGACGATGTGCTCCAGCGTCGTGCCCGGCCACGGCTGGCCGTCGAGGCCGATGCCGACGCGGCTACGGCAGTGCAGGCAGCGCGTCACCCAGCCGCACTGCGGCGTGCGCGGATCGATTGGATCGCGCTGCGCCTGATCGTCGGTCAGCGCCGCCAGCAGCAATAGCGCATGCAGGCGCGCCGACATGCTCAGTCACACGGGGTGGCGGGCAGCGTCGCCAGCCAGTCGCGCACCTGCAGCGCCCACTGGCGCGCGGCGCTGCGCAGGCCGGCGGCCGCGGCGGCTGGCGCCGGGCTGGCTTGCTGATCCACCGTGAAGGCGCGGCTGGCGATCACCTCGGCACTGCGCACGCAGCTCAAGCGCAGGCTGACGGTCAGGCGCGCGATCGTGAGGTCGCTGTCGCGCTGGATCGACATTGCGCGCAACTCGCTGCTGAGGCGCAGCGGCAGCGCGTGCGCCGCACTGCTCTGCGAGACCGTCTGCGCCAGGCAGGCGTTGTCCAGCGTTTGCGCCAGCAGATCCTGCAGCAGCGCCGGCGCCGGCGCCGCCCAGCGCGCGCCGGGCAGGATTTGCAGCTCGCCGTCCGGGCGCCGGAAGATCAGATCGACGCCATCGAGCGGCGGCAAGGCGCGGGGCGCCTCCACCAGCAGTCCGCCGAGGTGCGACGCCCCGCCGCAGGGCGTCGCCGCGGGGACTTCGTCCATCGCATACACCGCGCGGGACTCGGACTTGGGCAGCACGCTGCTGAGGCAGCCAGACAAGGGCAGCAGCGCGCAGCACAGCAGCAAACGGGGACGAATCATGGGGCGCGATACTCCCGCGGTCGATCACGTTGCAACAGATAGTCGGCCGGCGCAGCGTCCAGGCGCTCGGCGACCTGTTTCAGGCTGGCCGACAGTGCGCGCAGATCGCTCAGCGTGGCATTGAACTCGGGCACGCCCTGCTGCGCCAACTGGTCCAGTTGCGCGCTGTTGCGCGCCAGCAGGGTATCGACGCGTGCCGAGATCGCGCGCAGCGACTCCAGCGTCTGCCGCACATCGGCCGCTGCCGGGCCCAGATCCTGATCGAGCATGCGGTCGGCCCGCGCCAGCGTGGCCCCGCCCTGATCCGCCAACTGCTGGAAAGCGGTGGACGCGGCACTGAGATCGCTGAAGGCGCGATCGGCACGGCGCAGCGCCTCGCCCAGCGCTGCCTTGTCGCTATCGACCTGCGCCGCGATCGACTCCACGTGCACCAGTGTATCGGCCAGCTTGCGCGTGTTCTCGTCGCTCAGCACGGCCGACACCCGACCGAGCGCTTCATTCAAGCGCACCAGGATGTCACCACCATCGGTCATGAATTTCTGAAAGGTGCTCGGCTCGGCGATGATCAATGCCACCTCGGCGCCTTCCGGCGGCGTCATCGCCGGGGCGTCCGGTTTGCCGGCCACCAGTTCGATGATCGCCACGCCGGTCAGTCCGGTGTAGGTGAGCCGGGCGGTGGTGTCGGCGCGCACCGGCGTGTTCGCGTTCACGCGCACCCGCGCCAGCACGCGCGCGGCGTCGGCCTGGTCCAGCGAGAGCTGGCGCACCTCGCCGACCTGGATGCCGTTGAAGTTGACCGCCGCGCCCTTGGTCAAGCCGGTGACGGTCTCGCGAAAGACGACGTCGTACTCGTCGAACTCGGCGTCCAGGTTTACCTTGGCCACCCACAGCGCAAACAGCAGGCCGCCGAGCAGCGTCAGCAGCACGAAGGCGCCGATCAGGATGTGGTGTGCGCGAGTTTCCATGGAGGGGAAAAGGAAAAGGGGAAAAGGGAAATGGGGGCGGTCTGGCTATCGAAGAGCGCTTTTCAGCTGTTGCGCTTGAGTGTACGCCATGCGTGCGCGCGGGCCGCGGAAGCACTCCGAGATCCATGGATGATCGAGATTCTGGATGACCGCGGGCGCGTCGACGGCGATCACGTGGCGATCGGCCAGCACCGCCACGCGTTCGCAGATGCGGTAGACGCTGTCGAGATCATGGGTGATCAGGATGACGGTCAGGTGCAGCGCCTGGTGCAGCGTGGCGACCAGCTCATCGAAGGCCGCCGCGCCGATCGGGTCGAGGCCCGAGGTGGGCTCATCGAAAAACAGGATTTCCGGGTCCAGCGCCAGCGCGCGCGCCAGTCCGGCGCGTTTGCGCATGCCGCCGGACAGCGTTTCCGGATACTTGTCGGCGGCATCGGGCGGCAGACCCACCAGCGCGATTTTCAGCCGCGCCAGATCGGCGATGAAGTGCTCGTCGAGCTGGCTGTGCTCCTTCAGCGGCACCATCACGTTCTCCAGCACCGTCAGCGAGGAGAACAGCGCGCCATCCTGGAACATCACGCCGACGCGCCGTTCCAGCGCGCGCCGCGCGCTGTCTTCCAGCCGCGCGACTTCCTGGCCAAACCACCAGACGCGCCCGGATTCATAGGGCTGCAGGCCCAGGATCGAGCGCAGCAGCACGCTCTTGCCGGCGCCAGAGCCGCCGATGATGCCGAGCACCTCGCCCTTGCGGATGTCGAGATCGAGATTCTCGTGCACGGTCTGCGCGCCGAAGCGGTTGGTCAGCGCGCGCACGCTCATCACCACCTCGCTCACAGATCGATCTCCATGAAGAAGATCGCCGCGATGGCGTCGAACAGGATCACCAGAAAGATCGATTGCACCACCGAGGAGGTGGTGTGACGCCCGACCGACTCGGCGCTGGCGCGCACCTTCAGGCCTTCCAGACAACCGACCAGCGCGATCAGCACGGCGAAGATCGGCGCCTTGGACAATCCGACCAAAAAATGGCGCAGTTCGGCAGTTTCCTGCATCCGCGCCAGAAACAAGCCGGGCGAGATGCCGAGCGCGGTACCGCCCACCAACGCGCCGCCGAGGATGCCCGACAGCACCGCCAGGAAACTGAGCGCCGGCAGCATCACCAGCAGCGCCAGCACGCGCGGAATCACCAGCAGTTCGATCGGATCCAGGCCCAGCGAGCGGATCGCGTCGATCTCCTCACGCGCCCGCATCATGCCGATCTCGGCGGTGTAGGCGCTGCCCGAGCGTCCGGCGATCAGGATTGCGGTCAGCAGCACGCCAAACTCGCGCATGAAGGAGAAGCTGACCAGTTCGACGGTGAACACCTGGGCGCCAAAATCGGCCAGCACGGTGGCGCCCAGAAAAGCCACCACGGCGCCGACCAGAAAGCTGAGCAGACAGACGATCGGCACCGCGTCCAGACCGGAACGCTCCATGTGGTGCACGGCGCTGGTCCAGCGCAGCTTTTGCCGACCGACGGCAATCGCCGCTGCGGTCGCCAGCGTCTGGCCGGCGAAACCGAGCAGCAGCAAGAACTGCGACCACGCAAAGGCCGCGGCGACGCCGACGCGTTCGGCCATCGGCAACAGGCCAAAGGCGCGCCGCTTGCGCACGCGCGGGCTGGCAACGCGCTCGCCGACCAGATCCAGCAGATCGCGATCCGCCGGGCGCAGGTGCTCGATCGCCGGCCACGGCGCCGGCCCCAGCCAGCGCTGGATCAACAGCAGCGCCCCGGCGGTGTCGAAGGCGCCGAGGCCACTGGCGTCGATCCGCTGCGGCCGCGTCTCCGGGTGCGCATGCAGGCCCTGGGTGCGCCGCTCCAGCGCGGGCAGGCCCATGACGGTCCAGTCGCCGACCAACTTCAGCGTGCCGGCGTCGAGGCTGAAATCTGCCGCTGTCATCTCACCACGAGCACCGGCAGATCGCCGTGCGTCAGCACTTTCTGCGTCTCGCTGCCGAGCAGCACGGCGCTCAGACCGCGGCGGCCGTGCGAGGACATGCAGATCAGGTCGCAGCCCTGTGCTTTCGCGGTCGCCAGGATCAGACGGTAGGGATGGCTGTCGATGCCGTGCTTGAGGCTGCACTCGACGCCCGCCGCCGCGCAGGCCTGCTGCACATCCTTGAGCACCAGTTCGGCCTCGATGGCGGCCTGGCGCTCGTATTCGTCGCGCGAGGGGAACTGATACACCGGCACCATCGCGTCCACCGGCGGCATGTATTCGGGCACCGCGTAGACGCCAGTGATGCGCGCACCGACTGCACGGGCCAGCGCGATGGCGCTGTCGATGGCGCGCTTGGCGATCTCGGAACCATCGGTCGGGACCAGAATGTGGCGATACATGGTGCGCTCCGTGCGGCCGTCAATGCCTGCCATCCTAGCGCGTTGGTCCGGGCGCGGCTTGAGCGCAGACAAGCGGCAATCACGAGGCCGTAACCTTTGGCACGGTTACTGCGTCCAACAGGCGAATTCCGCTGGTGCCGCGCGCAGACGAATGAGCGATCAAGACGACGACTGGGTGCAACGCAGCCGCGCTGGCGATATGCGCGCCTTCCAGCGCCTGTTCGAACGCCACGCCCGCGCCGTCTGGGGGGTGGCGATGCGCGTGTTGGGCGATGCCGCTGCGGCCGAAGATGCGACGCAGGAGGCCTTTCTGAAGGCGCACCGGCGGCTGGATCAGTTCGACGGGCGCTCCAGCTTCGCCACCTGGCTGCACCGGATCGCCGTCAACACGGCGATCGAGCACGCCCGGCGACGCATCCCGGACACCGCCGAGGAGCAGGCACGTGACGCTGACCGTACCGATCCGCAGGCCGATCCTGCGCACACGCTGGCGCAGGGCGAGATCGTCCGCGGCGTCGGTCAGGCGCTGGCGCAGCTGACGCCGCTGGAGCGCAGCGTGTTCGTGCTGCGCCATCTGGAGCAGCGACCGCTGGCCGAGATCGCCAGCCTGCTGTCGAGTAATGTGAATGCCTGCAAGCAGGCGATCTTCCGCGCCGTGCGCAAGATGCGCGAGCAACTGGCCGGATGGGAGGGCAGTGTATGAAGCACCCGATCAGTGATGACGAGCTGTTGTTGTTCCACCTGGGCGAGTCGCTCGGGCTGGAGCGCATGGACGCCATCGCCTGCCAGCTGGCGGTGGACCCCGAACTGGCGGCGCGCTATGCGTTGCTACGGCGCATGCTTGCGGCCTCGGAAGTCGCGCTGGCGCAGCACGAGCCCGAGGCCGGCCTGGAGCAACGACTGTGGGCGCGGATTGCCCCGCAGCTGCAGCCACCGGTGCGCGCGCCATGGTGGCAGCGCTGGGGCTGGCCGATGCTGGCGGTGGCGGCCAGCGCCGGTCTGCTGGTGTCAGTGACGCTGCAACTGCGCGCGCCGACCGAGGCGCCGCCGATCACGCTGGCCGCCGATGCCTCCGAGCGCGTGCTGGCGGCGCATGTCGCCCGCCATCTGGCGCAGACCGAGCGCCTGCTGACCGTCACCGACAATGGTGGCGTGGGCGCCGACGCGCTGGCCGCGGCCTTGATCGACAGCAATCGACTGTATGCGCTGGCTGCCGAGCGCGCGGGACAGACGCAGCTGGCGCAGTTCCTGACTGAACTCGAACCGATCCTGCGCGAACTGGCCAACGCGCCCGAGGGCGGTGCCCTGGGCGGCGCCGATCTGGTGCGTCAGGAGATCCGCTCGCGCGATCTGATGTTCCGTCTGCGCGCGCTGGAAGACGCGCACGCTGCACCGGTGCAGCGGCTATGAGACTCGCCTGCATCCTCGCCAGCGTCTGGTTCTGTCTCAGCCAGGGCGCGCTTGCCGTCCCGGCGGCCGATCTGCCGGCTGCATCCGCGACCGCGCGCGCCGCTTACCGGGACGCGCATGCCGCAATCGACCGCGCCGACTGGTCTGCCGCCGCCGCGCAGTTCGGCGCGCTGGCGGATGATCTCAAGCGCAGTGGCGCGGCCGGTCGCGATGCCGCGCTGTATTGGCAGGCTTACGCCGAGCAGCGCACTGGTGCCGATGTGGGTGCCCGCGTGCAGGCGCTGCTGGCCGAGTACCCAGCCAGCCCCTGGGCCGATGATGCACAGGCGCTGCTGTCCGGCGCCGCCGATGCCGAGCGCGAGGTCGCCGTCGATGCACTGCTCGGCAGTGACCCGGCGCGCGCCGTGCCGATGCTGCAGCAGGTGCTGGCCGGCACCCACAGCGATCGCGTCAAGAAGCGCGCCTTGTTCGTGCTGATGCAGCTGGCGCCGGCCGAGGCCGCGCGCGCCATCGATGCGCTGCTTGACTCAGCCAGCTCGCCGGCACTGAAGCGTGATGCGATCCAGACGCTGGCGCTGGCCGCGGACGCGCAGGGTGATGCGGTGCTGCGGCGCCATTACCTGAGCGATCCCGAGCTCAAGCGCGCGGTGATCGACAGCGCCCTGGTCAGCGCGCGTGCCGAGTTGCTGTCGCAGCTGGTCGGGCAGGAGGGCGATGCCGAGCTGCAGGCCCACGGCATCCGCGTGCTCGGCGCGCTGGGCCGGCCGGATCTGCTGCTTCAGCTCTATCCCACGCTGCGTGACCCGGCCGTGCAGCGCAGCTGCATCGACGCGCTGGCGATGACCGGGATGGTCGCGGCGCTGGCCGAGATCGCCAATGGCACCAGCGCCGAGGCACTGCGCATCCACGCCATTCGCTCACTGGCGGTCTCGCGCGAGGCCGCGGCGCCCGCGGCGCTGGCGCAGCTCTACGGCGGGGCAGGTTCCGATGCGATCCGCCGCGCCGCCGTCGATGCGCTGATGCTGGCCGGCGCCAGCGACACCCTGGCCACGCTCTACCGCGCCGAAACCCACCCGGAACGCCAGCGCGCGCTGCTGCAAGCGTTGAAAGCCGTGGGCGACGAGGCCGCCCTGCAGGCCATCGGCGAGCGCTTGCGCTGAGTAGGCTCAGGGCGCGAACTGACGGATCGGCCCTGTATCCTGGGTCAGACGCGTGATGCCCGGTCGCTCGGGCAGGTTCTGCGGAACTTGCACTGACCAGGCCAGGCCCAGTCGCTCCAGCCATTGGACGAAGCGGAAGCCGATGTCGATCTGCCCGGGATACAGTCCATGACGGGCGGAAGCGGGGAAGGCGTGGTGATTGTTGTGCCAGCTCTCGCCCATGGACGGGATCGCTGCCCAGGCGACGTTGTGCGCCTGCACCGCGCCGTCGTCCACCAGCCAGTCCTGCGGGCCGCGACTGTGACAGAGGTAGCCCACGAACCAATGCATGGAAACGCCCACGCAAACGCGCACGCCCACGCCCCAGACCACCCACGGCAATCCACCGATGGCATACAGCAGCACGGCGACCGGCAGCTGCTGCAGCGCCCAATAGCGCTGCAGGAATTGATAGAAAGGATCGTCGGCAATCCCGGGGCCGGGATCAAAAGCCGGCGGGCGTGCCAGTTCGAGCCGGCAATGCAAACTCCAGAAAGCATCCACCAGCAGGCCGCGGCCATGGCGCAAATACGGATGACAATCCGACTGGCGCTGCGCCCAGTCGCGCAGATCATGCGAGTGAATCACCCAGAACGGACCCTGCATGCCGACCAGTGTGCCCGACCACACCAATAGGCGCTCCACCCAGCGACGGCATTGAAAGCTGCGATGGATCAGGCGCCGGTGAAATCCTACCGAATGCCCGGTGCACATGGTAATAGCCAGCAGCAGTGCAAACACGCTGACGCTGCCCCAGGTCCAGCAAAAGGGCGCGACACCCACGGTTACTGCCAACATGCTGGCATTCCAAATCGACCGCCAGGGATCCCAGCGTACCCGGCCGGTCATCGGATCGGACTCGGCATCGATCGCCAGCGAGGCGACGCGGAAGGGTCCAGAAGTGGCATCGGCCAGACGCACGGCTTCGGATTTCATGCTCGACAACTCCACGGCTGAGGTGTGGCGCAGCATGTGCGGCCTCGCCTGTCGGCGCTTCCGGGTTTCCGCATACAGGACGAGCTTGTCTGGAAAATCTTTATGAAACAGAGACTTGATGGTACTCCACAATGATAAATGTGGAATCACCCGTCCTGAACGTGGCGGCTGCGGTAGCGCCCGGGGACCTCGCCGGTGATCTCGCGAAAGGCTGCGTAGAAGTTCGATTGCGAGGTGAAGCCTACCGCCAGCCCCACCGACAGCACGGAGGCGCGCGGTTCGGCGATCAGCATGCGCTGTGCAGCGCGGACCCGATGCTCGCGCACATAGCGCGAGAAACCGACGCCAAATCGGGTATTGATCAGTTCAGAGAGTTGATGCGGTCCCAGATTGAGCGCATTGGCCAGCATGCTCAGATTCAAGGATTCGTTCACATACAGCTGTTCCTGTACCATCAAATGGTCCAGCTGGCGTAGCGCTGCGGCGACATCGACCGATTTCAAGGCGCTCACGGCATAGGCGGCGCGGACGGCTTCCGCGGTTTGCATCGGCAAATCCGGCAAGCGGATCAAGGTATAAATCGCTGCCGCCAAGCCTAATCCGATCAAGGTGGCATAGCTCGCGATATAGCTGCCGAGTCCCAGCCAGGGTGTGCTCAATCCGATCACTAAAATCAGGGCGGCGACCGCGCCATGCGCCGCAAAGGCAATGGCTTCCAGGCGGAAACGCTTGCGTTGCTCGCGCAACTTCAGCGCCAGCTGCACCAGCAGGCCGGCATACAGGCTGCCAAACACGAAGGCGAGTGGCAGGCAGATCGCTGGCGGGATCAGCGCTGCCGCCAGCGCCGGACCGTAGAGCAACAGTCCGCTCCAGTGCTGCGCCTTGGGCTGCAGGGCGCCGCGAAACAGGCTGTAGAAGGCCGGTGCGACCAGATGCAGTGTGCTGAGGTACAGCAGCGGCAACTGCACCGGTACTCCCTGCAGCAGCCATAGCAGATGCCAACTCTGCAGCGCCCCCAGGCCCAGCAGCAGGAGCACACCGGCGCCGCGCGCCATCGCGGTCATCGGCATCTGCGCGTACACGGTCAGCTGCACCGCCAGCAACAGCACGCAGGCCATGATCGAAAAGGCAGCCGAGACGACTGCGAGCAGCGTCCACAGTGTCACGGCGAGTCCACCCGCAGCCCGTACTCTGCCGCCAGCGTCTGCGCGGCCGCGTGCTCGCCGAGCGCGAGCAGGCACTGGTGCAGCGCTTGCGCGATCCGGGTGGCGACCGCGCCGCGGCTGCCGGCGGAACGGTAGTAGGCGAGGGCACTCTGCAGCAGCGGCTGCGCAGCCGCCGGCGCCGCGAGCGCCAGTTGATACAGGCCGCGGGCGTAGTCGAGTTCCGCCTGCATGGCGAGATTGTCGGCGTACTGGCCGCGATCCTGGTCGATCTTCTGGAATTCGGTGCCGGCCTGTGCCAGTTGTCCGGCGCGCACCAGCGCTTGTGCGTAGTCATTGCGCGCAAACACCGCCCAGCGCGAGCGCCCCTGTTCGATGCGCTGGTAACCGGCGAGCACCTCGCGGTACAGCGCCAGTCCGGCGTCCACGGCGCCGGTGCGGGTGCGCATATCGGCCACGTAGCCGTCGGCCAGCAGCGTGCGCAGGTGCTCGGCGCCGAGTTTGTCGCGGAAGATGCGGGCGCCATCCTCGAACAGCGGCAGCGCTTCCTCGAAGCGGCCGAGCAGCCGCAGCGAGGTGGCCAGGTTGACCTCGTGCACGCCCACTTCGACGTGGTCCGGGCCCAGCAGCTGCAGGCGGGTCGGCAGCGTCCGTTGAAGCAGCTCAACCGCTTCGGCGTCGCGATCCAGCTGGCTCAGCGAGACCGCGTAGTTGGACTGCACCGACAGCGTGCGCATGTAGACCGGGCCGTGTACGCGCAGATACCAGTCCATGATGTCCTTGCGCACCGCCAGTGCTTCCTGATGGCGGCCGCTGGCGTTGTAGATGCGCCCCAGCGTGTTGCGCAGATCGATCTGCTTGGCGGCTTCGATGCCGGCATCGGCGGCGATCGGACGCATCGCGCGTTGGATCACCGCCTCGGCGGTTTTCAGATCGCCGCCGTTGTAGTGCGCCAGCGACAGGCTGTAGGCGGCGTCCTCGATCAGCGCCGGGTCGGGCGGTTGCAGCTGCTGCGCACGCTCGAACACCGCCTGGGCGTCCGCCAGCGCTTCCTGGTCGCGGCCCAGCAACCCCAGCGCGATCGCCCGTTCGGATTTCGACTGCAGCAGTTCGCGCGGCAGGCTGTCGGCCATCGGCTGCAGCAGCGTGGTGGCGGCGTCCAGCAGCGGCAGCGCCGCCTGCGGGTCGCCGAGTTCGATCAGCAGCGAGCCCAGCAGCTGATCAACCTTGGCGCGCACCACCGGGTTCTCCGGGCGCAGGCGCTCATCGGCGATGGCTTTGTCGATCACCGCGCGCACGCTGACCTCGGTGCCCTTGGCCTCATCCGGCTTGGCTGCATCGAGCATGCGCGAGAGAAAATCGGTCACCGCCTGCGCCTCGTCGGCACGCCGCTCGGCCAGCGCGCGCGCCTGCGCCTCGCGGGTGGCGGCGCGCCAGGACGACACCAGCCCGAGCGTCAGCGAGAGCAGTACCAGCGCGCCGGCAGTCAGCGGCAGCCAGTGCCGGCGCGCATAACGGCGGGCGCGATAGCCCAGCGTGGGCGCGCGCGCGACGATCGGTTCGTGGCGCTCGTAACGGCGCAGATCGGCGGCGAAATCGGCCGCGCTGGGATAGCGTTGCGCCAGATCCGGTGCCAGCGCCTTGGCAACGATCAACTCCAGATCGCCGCGCAGCTCGCGTCGCCGCGAGGCCAGCGTCGGCGCGGTCTGCCCGGTGACGATGCGGGCGGCGTCCAGCAGCGAGCGCTCGCTCAGTCGGTGCGGCGGCTCGCCTGTCAGCAGTTCGAAGGCAATCACGCCGAGCGCATAGACATCGGTGCGACCGTCGATCCGGCGCGGATCGCCGATGAACTGCTCGGGACTCATGTACTGCACCGTGCCAATCATCTGGCCGGTACGCGTCAGATGGTGTGCCGGCAGCCCGTCGACTTCACTCAGATGGGCAATGCCGAAGTCCAGGATGTGCGGCCGGCCGGCGTCATCCACCAGGATGTTGCCCGGCTTCAGATCGCGATGGACAACGCCGCGCAGATGCGCGTACTGCACGGTCTCGGCGATGGTGATCAGCAGGGGCAGGATCAGCCGCGGCGAGCGCCCGTGGGCAGCCACATAGGCATTCAGCGGGACGCCCTGCACGTACTCCAGCGCCAGATAGGGCGTGCGCATGCCGCCGAGCTCGGCCACTCCGGCCTCGTACAGGCTGGCGATGTTCGGATGCTCGAGCCGCGCCAGCACATCGGCCTCGCGGTCGAAGCGCGCGTGGGCTTCCGGGCTGTGCCAGTCGGCGCGCATCACCTTGATCGCCACCCGTCGCGAGGGCGCGCTCTGCTCGGCCAGATACACCGCGCCCATGCCGCCCTCGCCAATCCGCGCGATCACCTTGTACGGACCGATGCGCTCGGGCTCGCCGTTGCCGCGCGCGGGTTCGGCGCTGGCCTCGCTTCCTGCGTCCATCGAGGTCGCGCTGCCCAACTGCAGCAGCAGCGCGCTGACCCGGCGCGCCTGATCGGCATCGCGCAGCGCCAGCTCGGCCAGTTGCTGCGCCTGGACCTCGGCCGGCAAGGCGTAGAGTCGGCGGGCCAGACTCAGATCATCGGACATCGGCGCGGCGTCATCGCGGAGATGGCCGCAGCATAACCGCGCCGACGGCCGACGTTCGCCTCTGTCAGACTGGGCCTACTCAGCCTCCGGAGCGCCCATGCGCATCGATCTGCCCGACCGCAGCTTGCACCTGGACTACCAGCTGACCGGCCCTGAAGGCGCCCCGGTGCTGGTGTTGATCATGGGGCTCGGCATGCAGCGGGTGGCCTGGCCGCCCGAGCTGCTGGACGGACTGGTGGCAAGCGGACTGCGCGTGCTGAGCTTCGACAATCGCGATATCGGCGAGTCCGGTAGCGGCGCGGTGGGCAGCGGCATGCCGGTCGCACGCGCCTTCATGCGCTATCTGTTGCACCGTCCGGTGCCGGCGCCGTACACGCTGATCGACATGGCGCAGGACACGCTGGCGCTGTGCGATGCGCTCGGCATCGAGCGCTTTCATGTCGCCGGCATCAGCATGGGCGGCATGATCGCGCAGGAGCTCTGTCTGCTGGCGCCAGCGCGGGTGCGCTCGCTGGTGTCGATGTCCAGCAGCGCCGGTCCGCGCGCGGCGCCGTTCCCCGAATGGCGCGTCCTGCGCCGCATGCTCCGGGCGCCGGACACGCGCAGCTCGCACCAGCAGCGGCTGGACCATTTTCTGGCGCTGTTCACCGCGCTCGGCCGGCATCAGGCGCCCGTCGAGATCGAGCGCCTGCGCCACGGCCTCGATCAGGCCCTGCGCCGCGCCTATCGCCCGCAGGGCACTTTGCGGCAGCTGCTGGCCATCGTCAGCGACCCCGACCGCCGCGCCCGACTGCGCGCGCTGCGCACGCCGACGCTGATCCTCCACGGCGCCGCCGATCCGCTGGTGCCGGTGGCAGCGGCGCAGCAGCTGGCGGCAGCGATCCCTGCCGCCAAAGTCCAGATCATCGACGGCCTCGGCCACGACCTGCCGGCCTGGTGGATGCCGCAGCTGGTGCAGACGCTGGCGGGCTGGATTCAGGCTCACTGATTGGAGGCATTGTGGGGGAGCCCAGGGCTCACCTTGTGCGCTTGCGGCTGCAGCAATCGGTACCGCCGACAGTGCGGCGCAAATGCAGCCGTGTTGGTCCCCCGCCCCCCGCCCCTCTACCCGCGTTTGCACCCAAGCACTAGGCCGCCAGCGGCGTCGCCGCGGCCTTGCGCATGGTGCTGGCGACCAGTTTGTAGAGATCGACCCAGGCATAGCGCGTGTCCTGGTCGAAGGCGCTGCCGAGTCGGGTTTCGAGCGCGCGGATCAGGGCGTAGCCGACGGTGTCGTAGTCGCTGTCGACGACGCCATAGCCGCGGTGGCGGCGACCGAGTTCTTCCAGCA
The DNA here is from genome assembly GCA_046346965.1 of Lysobacterales bacterium. Lineage (GTDB taxonomy): Bacteria > Pseudomonadota > Gammaproteobacteria > Xanthomonadales > SZUA-5 > JAXMHB01. The sequence goes on along the minus strand of JAXMHB010000015.1, from coordinate 49,095 downwards.
CCGGCAACAGCCGCTCCGGGCGGTCGAGCAGGCGCACGGCGGCGCTCAGCATGTGCATCAACTTGTCGCCCTGGCGTTCCAGGTCGCCGACGAACAGCGTGCGCAGGCGCGGGTCGAGGATGAAGAGTTCGCGGTAGAAGGCGCGCGCGGCCTCGGCGGGATGGGCGGAAAAGCGGTCGTAGCTGCTGCGGATCAGGGCAATGGTGTCGGCGTGCATGGAATCGTCAGGGGCATGGCCGCGGATGCGGTCCCCTGGGGAAAACGCGCTTCGCCCAGGAAGCGGACATCATCGCGCGCGCCCTCAACGCCGCTGCCCGCACACCAGTTCGCGGCCGTTGGGATCCAGTAACACGAAGGCCGCCGGATCCTGACTGCAGCGATGCAGCACGGTGTTGCCGGGAAGTTCTACCGGCCGGCGGAAGCGCACGCTGAGTTCGCGTGTCTGGCTGCCCCGCCCGAGTTCGGCGTCGATGCGCGCCATGATGCCGACGCCGTGAGCGATGGCGCGGCGGAAGCCGAAGGGCCGCGCCAGCCAGCCGGCCAGGTGGATCGGGTTGTAGTCGCCGGACACGCGCGCGTAACGGCGCCCGAAATGCGCGGCGAAGCGCAGCTCGGCGACGCGCTCGCCGGCCAGCACGGGCTCGGGCGCAGATTCGGGCGCGACGCTCTCGCCGCGGGGCGCCCCGCGCACGCGGGTGAAGCAGCCGCTGTCCATCTCGATCACCGTTTGCCCATGCTGGGTGTACAGCGTACGCAGCGTGAACTCGCGGCCACGGCGGCGCACGCGCTCGCCGCTGACGCTGACTGACAACGCCAGCGGCGCCGTCGGCTCAATCTCCTGCAGCCGCAGGATGCGATTGTCGGCGTGCACCAGCCCCACCGCGCGTACCGGGAAGGCTGGATCATTGATCAGATGGAAATGCGCCGGCTGCGCCAGCACATAGGCATAGGCCAGCGGAAAGGCCTCGCTGCTGCCGACGAAGCTGCGATAGCGCGCCAGCGCGGCGGCATCGATCTGCAGCGTCGCCACCGTGAGCTCCACGCGCGGAATCGGCTGGTCGTAAGCGAGTCCTGGCTTGGCGTGCGCCAGAGCGCGCCAGTATTCGCCGGCCAGGCTGGGCAGATGGTCGACTTGCATGGGCAATCGCAGGGATACGGGGTGGGCGCATGCTGGCACAGCGGCGCTGAATGTTGGGCCCGTCGTGACCGGCTGGCGCCTGGGCGCTGAAGCTTGCATGCTGCGGGTTTTACAGGCGGGGAGAGCATTGATGCGGATGTCCATGGCAGGACTGGCTTTGCTGCTGGCAGCCGGCGCCGCGGCAGCGCCGCCGGATCCGGCCCTGATCGAGCAGGTGCGCAGCTGGCGGCGCGATTTCCACCAGCATCCGGAGCTCGGCAACCGCGAGACGCGCACCGCCGGCATCGTCGCCGAGCACCTGCGCGGCCTCGGCATCGAGGTGCGCAGCGGCGTGGCCCATACCGGCGTGGTCGGCTATCTGCGCGGCGCCCAGGAGCGGCCGCTGATCGCCATCCGCGCCGACATGGACGCGCTGCCGGTGCGCGAGGAGGTCGATCTGCCCTTTGCCTCGACCGTCGAGGCCGAGTTCCGCGGAGAGCGCGTCGGGGTCATGCACGCCTGCGGCCACGATGCGCACACCGCCATGCTGATGGGGGTCGCCAGCGCGCTGGCTGCGCGTCGCGATACGCTGCAGGGCTCGATCCTGTTCCTGTTCCAGCCGGCCGAGGAAGGACCGCCCGAGGGCGAGGAGGGCGGTGCGCCGCTGATGCTGAAGGAGGGCGCCTTCGCGCCGCCGCGCAAACCCGATCTGGTGCTCGGTCTGCACGTGTTTTCGACCATGAACGTGGGCACGCTGGGCGTGCGCGGCGGACCCTTCATGGCCGAGTCCGACTCTTTCAAGATCGTCGTCGGCGGGGTCCAGACACACGGCTCGCGGCCCTGGGGCGGCGTCGATCCGGTGCTGGCCGCCGCGCGCATCGTCGATGGCCTGCAGAGCATCGTGGCGCGGCGCGTGGACATCACGCGCTCGCCGGCGGTGGTCTCGGTCGGCGCAATCAAGGGCGGCATTCGCTACAACATCATCCCGGATCGGGTCGAGATGATCGGCACCGTGCGCAGCTTCGAAACCGAGACGCGCGATGCGATCTACGCCGATATCCGCCGCATCGCCGAGCACACCGCGCAAGCCCATGGCGCCAGCGCCGAGGTCAGTTTCGCGCAGCACACGCTGGTGACCCGCAACGATGTTGCGCTGACCGAGCGGCTGCGCCCGGCGCTCGCGGCCAGCGCCGGCGTCGATCAGGTCATCGAGATCCCGATGTCGACGGTGGCCGAGGACTTTGCCTACTTCGCCGAGGAAGTCCCGGGCTTCTACTACTTCGTCGGCGCCACGCCCAAGGGCCAGGATGCGCGCAAGGCGGCGTCCAACCATTCGCCCAAGTTCAACCTGGACGAGGACGCGCTGGCGATCGGCGTGGGCAGCATGCTGTCGGTAGTCGATCAGGCGTTGCAGCGATGAGCACCGGCGCGCGGGTGGTCAAGGTGGAGCTGGAGATCAGCGACATGGACCGCCATTACTACGCCAGCCACGCGCTGACGCTGGCGCAGCAGGCCTCGGAAACCGAGGAGCGCGTGATCGCGCGGGTGCTCGCCTTCGCGCTGTTTGCCGATCCGGCGCTGGAGTTCGGGCGCGGATCGGCAGTCGAGGACGAGGCCGATTTGTGGCGGCGCTCGCTGAGCGGCGAGATCGAGCAGTGGATCATGCTCGGCCAGCCCGACGAGGCGCGCGTGCGGCGTGCCTGCGGGCGTGCGCGCGAGGTCGTCGTCGTCGGCTACAGCGGCCGCGCCTTTGCCTTGTGGTGGGAGAAAAACCGCTCGGCGCTCGCGCGCTGCAGCAATCTGCGCGTGCTCAGCCTGCCCGGCGATGCCGGCCTCGACCGGCTGTACGCGCGCTCGCTGCGTCTGCAGTGTCTGATCCAGGATGGCGACCTGCAGGTGCTGAGCAGCGCCGAGAGCCTGAGCCTGACGCCGGAGTGGCTGGGGCGTTAGGGAAGCTCTGTTGCCAAACATGGATGCGTAGGGGAAAAAGCGGGGCGGGGGTCAAGGGGCGGGGGACCAGCCATGCGGCGCCTGCGTTGCACTGTCGCCAGTTTGCAGATCGAGTAAGCGCGCCGTAGGCGAGACAGCGACTATGAACAAGTCTCGCAACCCTTCGGGACGGGGCTGAATGGTGGGCCCTCCGGCCCGCGAACAAGTTCGCAGGCGTTCGTGCCGACGCGCCGCATGCTGTCGGCACTCACCCTCGCTGGAGACCGATTCAGCTGCCGTCGCGGCCACGATACTTGCTCAGAGTCCCGTCCTCGCTCTGGGCGCGCTTACTCGTTCCACAAACTGACGACAGTGCCACGCAAGTGCTGCAGTGTTGGCCCCCCGACCCCTGACCCCCGCTCCTGGCTCCACGCACCCATGTTTGGCAAGAGCCTCCCTACGGCGCGGCGCCCAGCGTCGCGTTCAGCAGCGTAGCCAGACGACGGCCGGCGAGGCGCAGGCGCTGATCGGCCAGCGGGCGCTTCTGCTCCAGGTAGCGGCCGGTGATCTTGTGCTTGGGCGGATAGAAGTCCACCCGTTGCACCACGTCGCAAGACTCCTCGGCCCAGCGCGCGGGCGTGCTGTGCGGGTCGGTCGCGGGCAGGGGGAGTGTTTGCAGCCGTGCAAGGTACTCGGGAACACTCAGCTTCAGGCTGTCGATCAGTAGCGAATCCCACACCGAGTGCAGATTCCAGCCCTCGCGCAAATAGCTGATTTGAAACTGGTTGCCGCCGCGGTCGGCGGCGTAGCCGGCATGCAGCGGCTGATGCACGTCGCCGACGAAATGCACCAGGAACTTGAGCGCAATGCGGCGCTGAGCCAGCGGCTGCGTGCGGTCGGCCAACTGCTGCCGGTAGCGCTCGATGGCGGCCACCACGCAGAGCCCGTCCGGGCACACCTTGCTGGCGGCGTAGCGGCACTGGCCGGCCGGGAAGTTCACCCAGTGCAGCGGCGTGGTCCAGCGGTATTCGGGGCTGTCGCGCACCTCGTCGGCCCAGGTCGAGACACCCGCCAGCGTCGGCTCGGGCTCGCCGGCCAGCAGACGCTCAACTTCGTCGCGCGCGGCGGGCGTCAGCGCCTGCGCCGCCAGTTCAGCCACCAGTCGATGGCCGCTCTGTCCCCAGGCAAAAGCCAGGGTCGGCAGCAAGAGCAGCAGCAAGGCAGCGGCAAACAGGCGCATGGTCATGGCACGGCGATCAGGAAGCGGCGAGCATAGTCGGCCTCGAGGGTGCTCTGGATGACAGCCAGTTGATCAAGCGTGAATCCGATCCGCCCGCGCACTGGGATGCGCTGCTGCGCGAGGCGCTGGCGCAGGCGCCAGACCTGGTCCGCGACGATGCCGAATGGCTGTTGCTGCACGTGCTCGGCCTGAGTCGCGCCGGTTTGTACGCGCGACTGCGCGATCCGGTCGAGGCGCAGGCGGCCGCGCGCTTTCAGGCGCTGTGGCAGCGGCGCTGCGCCGGCGAGGCGCACGCCTATCTGACCGGCGAGCGCGAGTTCTACGGGCGCCCCTTCCAGGTGACACCGGCAGTGCTGATCCCGCGCGCCGACAGCGAATGTCTGCTGGAGGCGGCGCTCGGCTGCTGGCCCATCGGGCGCGCTGGCACGGTGGTGGATGCCGGCACCGGCAGCGGCGCGCTGGCGATCAGCTTTGCGCTGGAGCGCCCGCAAGCGACCGTGCACGCCAGCGACTACAGCGCCGCCGCGCTGCAGGTGGCGCAGGCCAACGCGCGCGCGCTCGGCGCCCCGGTGCAGTTCTGGCGCGGCGACTGGCTGCAGGCGCTGCAGGCGGACAGCGTGGACTTGATCCTCTCGAATCCACCTTACATCGACGAGCACGATCCGCATCTGGCTGAGTTGGCGCGCGGCGGCGAGCCGCGCTCGGCACTGGTGGCGGGCGAAGACGGGCTGGCGGATCTGCGCACGTTGATCGATCAGGCCCGCCGCGTGTTGCGCGCCGGCGGCTGGCTATGGCTGGAACACGGCTGGGATCAGGCGCCGGCGGTGCGGGCGGCGCTGCAGGCGGCGGGATTTGCGGCGGTGCGCAGCGAGCGCGACTTGGGGGGACACGAGCGCGCCAGCGGCGGGCGCACACCGGGTTGAGCCGGGCGGCGTGCGCCGCCCGGCAGCCCGTATCAACTGGTGGACTCGTCGCGATAGCGGCGCAGGTACACCGCCGCTGCCAGGAAGGCCACGCCGATCGCCACGCCTATCCACAAATCGGCACTCATCAGGCGGTTCATCACATCCGCGAAGTCGGCGGCAAAACGGGTGCCGGAGAAGCCGGACTGCACGTTGTGATCGCCAAAATTCGCCGAGAAGGAGATCGGCGCGAAGCCGGAGGCCAGCCGCCGCAGGATGAACTCCCAGATCACCTTGCTGATCGAGAAATTCGCGGTGAAGCCGACGAAGGATTCGATGATCGCGAACACCACCGGCGGCAGCACCGCCCACAGGAAAGGCTTGCCGCGGGCAAAGGCGCCGGCCAGCATCAACCAGCCGTACAGCGGCAGCAGATACAGCGCCTGCACGCCCTGCACCGCCAGAAACTGGCCCCACACGGAGAAGGGATGGGCGTGCGACCAGATCAGCTTCCAGGGACTGCCGCCGTGCGCCAGCAGGATCAAACCGCTGATCAGCAGCAGCAAGATCTGGCCGACGATCATGCCGGCGATCATCAGCAGCGGTGCCACCACCAGCGCCATCGCCAGCTTGCTGATCACGGTTTCCAGATCCGACACCGGCATCGACTTCCAGAACAGCACGCTGCGGTCGCGGCGGTCGTCATAGAGCGTGCCGATGCAGAAGAAGAACAGCACGATGAACATCACCGACTGCCACAGGATGGCGGTGCCCCACAGCGAGCCGGTGACGCCGGCTTCCAGTTGCTCGGCCGGGATCTGGGTTTCCGCCAGCTTGAGCGCGCCCGCGGTCATCGCCTCGACGCCATCGATCTTGAACTGCCAGAAGCTCATGCTGCCGGCGCTCATCAACAGCAGCAGCGTCAGCACGCCGGCGACGATCAGCGGGGTGTACAGAAAGGCGCCGCGGTGCTCCCACATCTCGCGTTGAATCAAGGTCTTGAACGTACGCACCGACAGGTTCACGCCACACCTCCGCCCATGACTGCCACAAACAGATCCGCCACCCCGACCTGATGCACCTCGCCCAACTGCTGGGCGCGCTCGCGCGGCAGGCGGTCGTACAGAAACACGCTCTTGCCCAGCATCTTGCGTTCGGAGATTGGCTGCAGCGCCCGCGCCGCCTCGATGCGATCAGCGCCCACCAGCACCTGGCAATAGCGCTCGGCTACCTCGTCCATGCTGGCCGCCAGCGCGATGCCGCCGTCCTTGATGAACAAGAGATCGGTCAGGATGTGCTCGATTTCCTCGACCTGATGCGTGGTCACCAGAATGGTCCGCGTCTCATCGAAGTAGTCGTTCAGCAACTGCTCGTAGAAGCGTCGGCGATAGAGGATGTCGAGGCCCAGGGTCGGTTCATCCAGGATCAGCAGGCGCGCGTCGATTGCCATCACCAGCGCCAGATGCAGCTGCGCGATCATGCCTTTGCTCAGCTCGCGCACGCGGCTGTGCGGCTTGATCTGCGTGGCCGCCAGAAAGCGCTCGCACTTGGCGCGATCGAAGCGCGGATGCACGCCTTCCACGTAGGCGATCGCCTCGCGCACGCGGATCCAGCGCGGCAGGATCGCCACATCAGCAATGAAGCAGACGTCCTGCATCAGCTGGTGGCGCTGGGTGAAAGGATCGAGGCCGAGGACGGACAGGCGTCCCTCGTAGGACGTCAGGCCCAGAATGGCCTTCAGCGCGGTGGTCTTGCCGGCCCCATTGGGCCCGATCAGCCCGACGATGCGGCCGGTCTCGACGCGAAAGTCGCATCGATTCAACGCCATCTTGTCCTTGTAGCGCTTGCTCAGCCCGGTGGATTCGATCACCGCGTTCATTCGGCCCCCGTCTTCAGTAGTGCATGCATATCCAGTTCCAGTCGCGCGATGCGCGCCCGTAGTTGCGGCCATTCCTCGCGCAGAAAGCGCTCGCGTTCCAGGCCCAGCAGCCGTGCGCGCGCGCCCTCACGGACGAACAATCCCAGCCCGCGGCGCTTTTCCAGCAGGTCCTCGTCGACCAGATCCTGGTAGGCCTTGGACACCGTCAGCGGGTTGATCTGGTAATCCACCGCCACCTGCCGCACCGAAGGCGCCGCTTCGCCTTCCTTCAGTGCGCCATCCAGGATCATGGCGACGATCAGGTCGCGCAGCTGGCGATAGATCGGAACCGAGTCGTTCCACACAGGTCCCATCGGAGTCACTCCGAGCGCGTCGCGCCGCCGAAGGAAAAGAAGGGCATCTCGACGCTGCTGATCGCTTCACCCGCTGCTTGCGCGGCCTGATCAACCGCGGATGGCGACCGGCTGGATGCCGGTTCGAGCATGACCGTCGCCACGGCCGCAGCGGCCTGGTCGGAGATCGATGTCGACGCCGCAGCAGGCGCTGCCTGTACACGGGCGACGTGGGCCACCGAACTCAGGCACAGCGTGCACATGATGGCGATGATCAGGGTGGACAGAGTGGACTTGCTCATGGCGGACTCCGCGATGTCAGCAGATGCGCTGGTGTGTTAGTAGACTAAAACACCACATGACCTGAGGCAAGCGGGCCGAAAGTCATGGCAAGCCCGAAAACGCACAAGGCCCGCAGCGAGCGGGCCTTGTGGATGCAGCGGTGCCGGAAAAGCGGGCTTACTCGGCCTTGTACTCGTCGTGGCAGGCCTTGCAGGTGCCGCCGACCTTGGCGAACTGCTCTTTCATCGCCGCCTCGTCGCCGCCTTTGGCGACGCTGGCCAGCGCTGCGGACTCGCGCTCGAAGTCCTTCATCTTGGTGGTGAAATCGGCGAAGTTGGTCCAGATTTCCGGCTTCGCTTCGGTGTTGGCGCCAGTGCCGCTGCCTTCCGGGAAGCCTTCCAGCAGCTGCGGGGCAATGGCGGCGACGCGCTCGGCACGGCGGGCGAACTCGGCGGCGTCGAAGGGAATGCGGCCGCGCACCATGGCGTTCAGCGGCATCCAGTTCCACAGCAGCACGGTGTAGGCGGATTTGCGATAGCGAATGATGTCCTCGGGCTTGTTCTGCGCGAGCGCAGCTTGACTGGCAATCAGCAAGGACAACAGCAGGGCGGCACGACGCATACGGGTCTCCAGGACGATGACCGCGGCAGTCTAACAGAGCCCCGGCAAGGCGCCGGTAGCGCGTTCAGAGTCTGAAACTGAGCTTCTTGCGCACCCGGGAGGCCACCGCAACGCCATCCTCCAGCCGCGGATCAAAACGCCAGCGTTGTGCCGCGCGCACGGCTTCGCGGTCGAACACCCGCGGCGGCTCGCTGGCGACGACCTCCACCTCGACCACGCGCCCGCTCGCATCGACGCCGAGTTCCAGTTCTACCCAGCCTTCCACACGGCGCTGGCGGGCGGCATTCGGATAGGCCGGTTTGACGTCGACGATCTGGCGCGCCTCACGGATCGCGCGCTGCGGCGCGCTGGTACTGGCGGGCGCTGTGGCAGGCGCCGGCGGCGCCGCCGCCGGGACGGGATCCGGCAAAGGGCTGGGCGGGGTTGCCGTTGCCGTGGGTGGCTTGGTCGCAGGCGCGGGTACACTCGGCTGGACGGTCGCGGGCGGCGCCGCGCGCGCGGCCAGCGCCGGCGCGGCGGGAGGCTGGCTGGCCAGATCGGCAGTCGCGCGGGCCGCGCGCGCCTGCGCCAGACGTTCGCGCAACGAGGCCAGGCGGAGTTCGCTGACGCCCATGCGCTCGAACAGCGCGTACTCGCGCTCGGCATCTTCCAGTTCGCCGCGGTCTATCGATTGCTCCAGCACGATCGCCGCCTGCGGAATCAGTTCCAGCAAGGCCTGACGGGCGCTGGCCAGATCGGGTTGGCGGTCGAGCGCCCGCAGATACCATTCGACCGCATTGTCACCGGCCGGCGACAGCAGGCGCCGCTGCGCCAGCGCCTCGGCAGCGCGCTCGATTTCGCTGATGGCGGGTGCGGGTGCTGCGGCAGGCGCCGGCTCGGTGCTGGGGCCAGGCTCGTGGTCGGACTGGGCCGTGGGCGTCTCGACCGGACGCGACCACCACCACCACGCGCCCGCGCTCAGCAGGGCCGTCACCAGCAGCGCTGGCAGCAACACGCGCAGCAGCGTGCGGGCGGTGGATTCCGGAACAGCGACACTCGACATGACGGCGCAGCGTGGGCGATGAAGACGCTGCAGTGTCGGCGGCCGATGTTGCCGCCGTATGGCAAGGCGTACGGCGTGTGGCGCTTCGAGGCGCCTGGATCAGAGCAGGCGGGCGACGGCGTAATCGGCCAGATCGGCCAGCGCATCGCGCCAGTTCGAGGCCGGCAGGTGCATCAACTCGCTGCCGGCGGCCTCGGCGTACTGACGCGCCCGCTCCAGGCTTTCCTGCAGCGCGTCGGTTTCACGAATGGTCTGGGTGATCAGCGGCAGCGCACTGCGGTCACCCTCGCGAATGGCCTTGCGGATGACGTCCAGTTGCTCGGCGCTGGCGCGCCGCTGGGCCACGATCAGCGGCAGCGTCGGCTTGCCCTCGGCGAGGTCATCGCCGAGGTTTTTGCCGATGCGCTCGCTGTCGCCGGCGTAATCGAGCACGTCATCGGCAATCTGGAAGGCGATGCCGAGCGCCATGCCGTAGCGATGCAGCGCTTCCTGCTGCTCACTGCTGCAGCCGCCGGCCAGCCCACCCAGACGACAGGCGGCAGCGAACAGAATGGCCGTCTTGCGCCGGATCACTTCGAAATAGCGCGTTTCCGACAGGTCCGGGTCGCCCATGTGCAGCAACTGCAGCACCTCGCCCTCGGCAATGGCGTTGGTGGTGTCGGCCAGCACGCGCATCACCTCCATGCGATCCAGGCCGACCATCATCTGGAAGGAGCGCGAATACAGGAAATCGCCCACCAGCACGCTGGCGGCATTGCCCCACAGCGCGTTGGCGGTCTTGCGCCCGCGCCGCAGGCTGGATTCGTCGACCACATCGTCGTGCAGCAGCGTGGCGGTGTGGATGAACTCGACGATCGCCGCCAGTCGCGCTGCCGCCGGCACATCCACCGCCAGACCAGCGCGCGCACTCATCACCACCAGCAGCGGCCGCAGCCGTTTGCCGCCGGCACCGATGATGTGCTCGCCAATCTGGTTGATCAGCACCACGTCGGAGCTGAGTTCGCTGCGGATCAACGCGTCCACGCGCGCCATGTCGGCGGCGCACAGGCGCTGGATGGCGGCAAAGCGCCGCGCACTGTCGGCGGCGGGATCCAAGGTGGTGCTGTCGGGGGCCAGAGCGCTCATGCGCCGCAGTATAGCCAGCGCCCTCGTGGGCATGCAGTCGACAATGGATGCAGGCAAGCCGCTGAATCGCCGGACTTGATGCTTGATGCGCCAGCAACGAAGCCGACCGGGGCAGTCGATCCAATCTGACCAGTGCTGGCGCAAAAGCCTGACAGCAACTGTAGCCGCTGGCGACTGGCCGGGTCAGGGTGCGGTGCTATTCTGGGTCCACGCAACGATCCGCAAGGAAGCAATCATGGCTAGAGGCATCAACAAGGTCATCCTGGTCGGCAATCTGGGCGCCGATCCGGAAACCCGCTACACCGCGAACGGCGGTGCGATCACCACGATCAAGGTCGCCACCAGCGAGAGTTGGAAGGACAAGCAAACCGGCGAAGCGCAGGAACGCACGGAGTGGCATCGCGTCAAGTTCTTCGGGCGTCTGGCCGAGATCGCCGGTGAGTACCTGCGCAAAGGCCGTCAGGTCTACATCGAAGGCAGCCTGCGCACCGACAAGTACACCGACAAGGAAGGCGTCGAGCGCTACACCACCGACATCATCGCGGCCGAGATGCAGATGCTGGGTGGCGGTGGCGCGGAAGGCGGTGGCGGCGGTGGCATGAGCCGCGGACCCTCCGAGCGTCCGCAGCGGTCCAGCGGCGGCGGTGGCGGCGAGGGCGGTGGCCGCTCGGCCCCGCGTCCAGAACCGCGCCGCGAGGCGCCGCCGCCGGACGACTTCGAGGACGACATTCCGTTTTAAGTGCTGCACGGTCTCGGGACTCGGGACTCGGGACTCGGGACTCGGGACTCGGGACTGGCGCGGGGACCAGGCCGCGCCTGGGGCGAACGCAGGTTTGCGGTGCACGCGGGCGGACCGCGTGTGAACTCGCTCTACCGCCGCGCCCTGGCTGAAGGCTGGCTGTCCGGCCGATGCGCTGCGCTTGACCGTCGCGGCCATCGGCGTAGATTGGCGTTACCCGCAGACAGACTGCGGGTTTCCAATCACCGTGAGGGAGCCTCATGGACTACGATTATCTGGTCTACATCGGCCGTTTTGAGCCATTCCACAATGGCCATGCGGCGGTCATCCGCACGGCACTCGGCCGCGCGCGCAAAGTCATCGTGCTGGTCGGTTCTGCGGACACCCCGCGCACGATCCGCAATCCCTGGACGGTCGCCGAACGCAGCGTGATGATCGAATCGGCCTGCGCCGATCAGGCCGCGCGCCTGCTGATCCGTGGTCTGCGCGATCATCTGTACAACGAGGCCTTGTGGATCGCCAGCGTGCAGCGTCTGGTGGCGGAGGCGATCGCCGCCGATGCCGAGCGCCCGGAGCGGCCGCGTATCGGCCTGATTGGCCAGGACAAGGACGCCTCCAGCTATTACCTGCGCGAATTTCCGCAGTGGCAGTTGATCGATGTGCAGCACACCGAAGCCCTGTCTGCCACCGAGTTGCGGCGCTATCTGTTCGACGCTGATCCGGCATTGGGCGAGGGTGGCGCGATGATGATCCGCGCCCATGTGCCAGCGCCGGTTTACGCGATGTTGGACGCCTTTCGGCGACAGTCGCCGGCATATGCGCAGCTGGTGGCCGAGTACCGTTTCATCCAGCAGTACCGGGCAGCGTGGGCGCAGGCGCCCTATCCGCCGACCTTCGTCACCACCGACGCCGTCGTGGTGCACTCCGGCCATGTCCTGCTGGTGCGCCGCCGCGCCGAGCCCGGCAAGGGACTGTGGGCGCTGCCAGGCGGTTTTGTGCGCCCGCAGGAGAGTCTGCTGGATGGCTGTCTGCGCGAGTTGCGCGAGGAAACCCGGCTCAAGCTGCCGCTGCCGGTGCTCAAGGGCTCATTGAAGCAGAGCCGGGTGTTCGATCACCCCGAGCGCAGCCTGCGCGGGCGCACCATCACGCACGCTTTCCACTTCGATTTCGTCGCTGGCGAACTGCCCAACGTACGCGGTGGCGATGACGCCGAGAAAGCGCGCTGGATCGCCATCAGCGAGGCGCTGGAGATGGGGCCGCAGCTGTACGAGGACCATCTGCACATCCTGGAATACTTTGTCGGTCGCGGCTGAGGCCGCTGATCGCCCCACTGGCGGTGGACAGACCGCCGCCGGCCCCTGGTAGACGCGAAGGAGCTTCCGTCATGCACATCCTCCAGAACCTGCTGCTCAACACCGACAGCTACAAGGCCAGCCATTGGCTGCAATACCCGCCGCAGACCGACGGCACCTTTTTCTATGTCGAATCGCGCGGCGGCGTCTACGACCGCACGCTGTTTTTCGGTCTGCAGGCGATCCTGAAGACCTGGCTGGCGCGGCCGATCTCGGCGGCCGATATCGACGAGGCGCGCGATTTTTACGCCGCGCACGGCGAGCCCTTCAACGAGGCCGGTTGGCGCCATGTGCTGAAGGCGCACGGCGGTCGGCTGCCGCTGCGCATCCGCGCCGTGCCCGAGGGCAGCGTGGTACCCACGCATCAGGCGCTGGTGACGCTGGAATCGACTGATCCGCAGGCCTTCTGGGTGCCTTCTTACCTGGAAACTCTGCTGCTGCGGCTGTGGTACCCGGTGACGGTGGCCACCATCAGTTGGCATCTGCGACAGACGCTGCGCCAGTTCCTGGAGCGCACCAGCGATGATGTCGACGGCCAACTGCCCTTCAAGCTGCACGATTTCGGCGCGCGCGGCGTATCGAGCGCGGAGTCCGCTGCGCTCGGCGGCGCCGCCCATCTGGTGAACTTCATGGGCACCGACACGGTGTCCGGCGTGCTCGGCGCGCGCGCCTGGTATGGCGAGTCGATGGCGGGCTACTCGATCCCGGCCGCCGAACACAGCACGATCACCAGTTGGGGGCGCGAGCGCGAGGTCGACGCCTATCGCAACATGCTGCAGCGCTTCGGCAAGCCGGGCGCGATCCTGGCCGTGGTGTCGGATAGCTACGACGTCTACCACGCCATCCGCGAGCACTGGGGGCGCACGCTGCGCGAGGAGGTGATCGCCTCGGGCGCGACGCTGGTGGTGCGGCCGGACTCGGGCGATCCGGTCGAGGTGGTGCATCGCTGCATGACGCTGCTGGACGAGTCCTTTGGTCACACGGTCAATGGTCGCGGCTACCGCGTGCTCAAGCACGTGCGCCTGATTCAGGGCGATGGCATCAACCCGACCAGCATTCGCGCCATCCTCGAGCGCATCACCGCGGCCGGCTATGCCACCGACAACATCGCCTTTGGCATGGGCGGGGCGCTGCTGCAGCAGCTGAACCGCGACACCCAGAAGTTTGCGCTGAAGTGCTCGGCTGCCCGCGTCGACGGCGTCTGGCGCGACGTCTACAAGGACCCGGTCACCGACCATGGCAAGCAGAGCAAGCGCGGCCGCATGACGCTGGCCTGGCACCCGGAACGTGCGGAGTTTCGCACCCAGACCTGGCCCGAGGGGACGGCGGTGCAGGCCTTGCCGGAAGGCTATCAGGATGCCCTGCAGACCGTCTGGGAAAACGGGGAACTGCTGATCGATCAGTCGTTTGCCGATATCCGGGCGCGCGCCGCCGCGGCGCGGCTGTAGAGCCACGGGCGCTTCGGAACCGCGCTATCCTCGCGAACTTCTCGCTCGGGCTCGGGTCGGAGTGCGGGTGGCGATCCTGATCGGGGTCGCCCCCTGCGCCCACTCATCACAGGTTTACCCCATGCAGACTACCTGGCTGGTTACTGGCGGCGCCGGCTTCATCGGCGCCAACTTCGTGCTCTCCACGCTGGCGCGCGGCGGCGTACGCATCATCAATCTGGACGCGTTGACCTACGCCGGGAACCTCGATTCCCTGCGGGACGTGGCCGATCACCCGGACTATCGATTCGTCCGCGGCGATATTGCTGATCGCGAGCTGCTGGCGCGCCTGCTGCAGGAGCACCGGCCGACGGCGATCGTCAACTTCGCCGCCGAGAGCCACGTCGACCGTTCGATCGAAGGGCCGGCGGCTTTCGTGCAGACCAATGTGGTTGGGACTTTGAACCTGCTGCAGAGCACGCTGGCCTGGTGGCGGACGCTGGAGACCGAGGCGCGTGAGCGTTTTCGCTTCCTGCACGTCTCCACCGACGAGGTGTATGGCTCGCTGGGCGAACAGGGCCGCTTCACCGAGAGCACGCCATACGCGCCGAACTCGCCGTACTCGGCGTCCAAGGCGGCCTCCGACCATCTGGTGCGTGCTTACCACCACACCTACGGCCTGCCGACGCTGACCACCAATTGCTCGAACAATTACGGTCCGCTGCAGTTTCCCGAGAAGCTGATTCCGCTGATGATCCAAAAGGCGCTGGTCGGACAGGCGCTGCCGGTGTACGGCGATGGCCGCAATGTGCGCGACTGGCTGTACGTGGGCGACCATTGCGAGGCGATCCGCGCCGTGCTGGAGCGCGGGCGGGTAGGCGAGGTGTACAACGTCGGCGGCGATGCCGAGCGCGAGAATCTGACGGTGGTCGAGCGCATCTGCGATCTGCTGGATGCGCGCCGGCCCTTGCCCGATGGCCGCGGCCGCCGCAGCCTGATCACCTTCGTGGCCGACCGCCCGGGCCATGATCGCCGCTACGCGATCGATGCTTCCAAACTGCAGGGCGAACTGGGTTGGGCGCCGACGCAGAGCTTTGAAAGCGGGATTGCGCTGACGATCGACTGGTATCTGGCCAATCAGGACTGGTGCGCCCGCATCCGCGACGGCAGCTATCGCGGCGAACGATTGGGACTGGTGGCATGAGCGATCCACAGGAACGTTGCGGAATCATTCTGGCCGGCGGCGCCGGCACCCGGCTGCACCCATTGACCATTGCGGTCAGCAAGCAGCTCTTGCCGGTGTACGACAAGCCGATGATCTACTACCCGCTCAGCGTGCTGATGCTGGCGGGGATCCGGCGCATTCTGGTGATCAACACGCCGCACGAACAGTCGCTGTTTCAGCGCTTGCTCGGCGACGGTTCGCAGTGGGGTCTCAAGATCGAGTACGCAGTGCAGCCGCAGCCCAACGGGCTGGCGGAAGCCTTCCTGATCGGCCGTGATTTTGTCGGCGGGCGGCCGTCCTGCCTGATCCTGGGTGACAACATCTTCTACGGCCAGGGCCTCAGCCAGATGCTCGCGCGCGCGCACCGACGTGCGCAGGGCGCGACCGTGTTCGGCTACTGGGTGCGCGACCCCGAGCGCTACGGCGTCGCCGAATTCGCCGAGGACGGCCGGGTGGTCTCGATCGAAGAGAAGCCGGCACAGCCCAAATCCAACTACGCCGTCACCGGCCTGTATTTCTACGACGGCCGCGCCAGCGATTTCGCCGCCAGCCTGCAGCCGTCCAAGCGTGGCGAACTTGAGATCACCGACCTCAATCGCTGCTACTTGAACGACGGCAGCCTGCACGTCGAGCGTCTGGGGCGCGGCTACGCCTGGCTCGATACCGGCACCCACGAATCCCTGATCCAGGCCGGCAATTTCATCCAGACCATCGAGGAACGCCAGGGTCTGAAGATCGCCTGCCCGGAGGAGATCGCCTACGAGCAGGGCTTCATCAACGCCGAGCAATTGCTGGCGCTGGCCGCGCCGCTGGCCAAGAGCGGCTACGGCGCCTACCTGCGCGGACTGGTGCGCGCATGAAGCGTATCGAGACCTCGCTGCCGGGCGTCGTGATCCTCGAACCCACCGTCTACGGCGATGCCCGCGGCTGGTTTTTTGAGGCCTTTCAGCGTGAGCGCTTTGCCGCGGCCGGACTGCCGGTGGACTTTGTGCAGACCAATGTCTCGCGCTCGGCGCGCGGCGTGCTACGCGGGCTGCATCACCAGTGGCCGCAGCCGCAAGGCAAACTGGTCTCGGTGCTGGAGGGCAGCGTGTTTGACGTCGCGGTCGACATCCGCCAGGGCTCGGCGACCTTCGGGCGCTGGTTCGGCGCCGAACTCAGCGTCGACAACCACCGCATGATGTACATCCCGCCCGGTTTTGCCCACGGTTTTGCCGTGCTCAGCGACTACGCGGTGTTCTCCTACCAATGCACGGCCTTGTATGAGCGCAGCGCCGACCGCTCGATCGCCTGGAACGATCCGGACATCGCGGTGGCATGGCCGATCAGCGATCCGCTGCTGTCGGACAAGGACCGCCAGGCACGGCCCCTGCGCGAGCAGCCCGCCGAGGCGCTGCCGACGGTGCAGGCATGCGCATCCTGATCGTAGGCGCCAGCGGTCAGCTGGGATTTGAGCTGCAGCGCGCCTTGTTGCCGCTGGGCACGCTGATCACCGCCGACCGCAGCGCCGATCCGCTGCAGGGCATTGCGTTGGCACTCGATCTGGCCGACGCCGCCGGATTGGCCGCGCGTCTCGATGAGATCGCGCCCGACCTCATCGTCAACGCCGCGGCGCACACGGCGGTGGATCTGGCCGAGGACGAGGTCGAGCTCAGCGATGCGCTCAACCACCGCGCGGTAGCCGCGATGGCGCAGTGGTGCGCGGCGCGGCAGTCGCTGCTGGTGCATTACTCGACTGATTACGTCTTTGCCGGTGACGGCAGTGCGCCATACCCGGAAGACCATCCCACCGGCCCGCGCAGCGTCTACGGGCGCAGCAAGCTGGCTGGCGAGCAGGCGCTGGCCGCCAGCGGCTGCGACTATCTGCTGCTGCGCACGGCCTGGGTCTACGCCGCGCGCGGACGCAACTTCCTGCTGACCATGCTGCGCGCCGCCGCCGTGCGCGAGGAACTCGCGGTGGTCGACGATCAGGTTGGCACACCGACGACCGCGCGCTTCCTGGCGCAAACCAGTGCGCGGCTGCTGCAGCGCTGGTTGCACGCCACGGTGGTCGAGCGCGCCGACCTGCGCGGCGCCTGCCACGTGGTGATGGACGGGGCGGTCAGCTGGTGCGGCTTTGCCCGTGAGATCATCCAGCACGCCCACGCGCTCGGCTTGCTGGAGCGCGCCACGCCGGTGCGCGCGATCCGAACTGGCGAGTACCCGGCCAAAGCGCCACGTCCGGCATACTCGGTGCTCGACACGCATCGCCTGCAGACCCGGTTCGGCGTCATTCCGCCCGATTGGCGGGTGGGTCTGATGCAAACCCTGCTGGAACTGGCTGAGGCGCGACGCGCGCTGACGGCCGCTGGATTCGAGATCAAACGATGCTGATTCCCGTGATTCTGTCTGGTGGCGCAGGCACCCGGCTGTGGCCGGTGTCGCGACGTGCCTACCCCAAGCCCTTCATGCAGATGGCAGACGGGGAATCCCTGCTGCGCAAGACGCTGCTGCGCGCGCAGGCGGTCGCCATTGGCCATGAGGTGCTGACGGTGACCGCGCGCGAGCACTACTTCATTTCGCGCGATGAGTTCCGCGGCCTGATTGCCGACGCCGATGCGCGCTTCCTGCTCGAACCTGTGGGTCGCAATACGGCGCCGGCGCTGGCGATGGCCGCGCTCGATATTGAACATCGCCACGGGCCGGATGCGCAGATGCTGGTGCTGCCGGCTGACCACCTGATCCGCGATCTGGACGCCTTTGCCGCGGCGGTGGCCTCGGCACGCGCGCTGGCTGCCGATGGCTATCTGGTCACCTTCGGCATCCTGCCCACGCGTCCGGAGACCGGCTACGGCTACATCCGCGCCGGCGCCGCGCTCGAGCATGGTCGCCTGATCGACGCCTTTGTCGAGAAGCCGGATGCGGCGACGGCGGCGGCCTATGTGGCCAGCGGCGACTACGTTTGGAACTCCGGCATGTTCTGCTTCGCCGCCGGCGCGCTGCTGGCCAGCATGGCGGAAACCTGCCCCGGCCTGCTCGCAGCTGCGCGCGCGGCATGGTCGCGAGTTGCCGGCAGCGGCTCGCCAGTCGAGTTCGAGCGCGACAGCTTCGCGCAGATGCCGGATATCTCGGTCGACTACGCGGTGATGGAGAAGGCCGCGCGCCGCGCCGTCGTGCCGGCCGCATTCGACTGGAACGACATCGGCTCTTGGAAGGCGATCAGCGATCTTGACCCCGGCGACAGCGAGGGCAATCGCACCGTCGGTCCGGCGGTGCTGGTCGACAGCCGCAACTGCTACGTGCAGTCGCAAGGCCGCTTGGTCGCAGCGGTGGGCGTCGAGGATCTGGTCATCGTCGATACCGGCGATGCCGTATTGGTGAGCGCGCGCGAGTCGGCGCAATCGGTCAAACAGGTCGTGGACGCACTGCGCCAGCAGAACCACGGCGCCGCCAGCGTGCATCCCACCGTGTTCCGGCCCTGGGGCAGCTACACCGTGCTCGAAGATGCCGCCGACTGCAAGGTCAAACGCCTGGTGGTCAAGCCCGGGCATGTGCTCTCGCTGCAGATGCACCATCGTCGCAGCGAGCATTGGACGGTGGTCTCCGGCATGGCCAAGGTCCGCATCGGCGAGCGCGAGTTCATGCTCAATCGCAACGAGTCGGTGTACATCCCGGTCGAAACCCTGCACCGGCTGGAAAATCCCACCGACACCGACCTGTGCCTGATCGAGGTGCAGTGCGGCGACTATTTCGGTGAAGACGACATCGTGCGCTACGAGGATCGCTACGGCCGCGTTTGAGTGGTGGCCGCAGCCAGAAATCAGGCATGGCAATCAGTTAGACTGCTCTGATATAGCTACAGTCAGAACCGCGAAGCGACGGGAGCACGACGAACATGCGTATCGATCTGCTGGAGGATGATCCGGACCAGGCCGAGATGATCAGTCACTGGTTGACCGAGGAAGGTCACGACGTGCGCTGGTATCGGTCGGGCGGCGATCTGACCCGCGCGCTGCACCGCGATGTGCCGGATGTACTGCTGCTGGACTGGGTATTGCCCGAGTCGAGCGGCATGGACGTGTTGACCTGGGTGCGCCAGAGTTTTCTGGGGCGCATCCCGGTGGTGTTCATCACCGCGCAGGATTCCGAAGAGCACGTCGTGGCTGCCTTGCAGGCCGGCGCCGACGACTATCTGGTCAAGCCGCCGCGTCGGCGCGAACTGCTCGCACGCGTGCAGGCGGTGGGGCGCCGGGCGGGCGCCATCCAGCCCGCGGAGATCCTTTCCGGCACCGAGCCCTATGCCGTGGACGTCGGTCATCGTGTCATCAGTCTGCGCGGACAACCGGTGGAGCTCACCAGCAAGGAGTTCGACCTGGCTGCCTACATGTTTGCCAACGCCGGGCGTCTGGTGAAACGCGGCGTGTTGCTGGAGCGGGTGTGGGGTCGTAGTCAGACCATCACCACACGCACTGTCGATGCGCACATCAGCCGCATCCGCAAGAAGCTGGAAATCGACGAGAGTAACGGCTGGCGGCTGATCTCGGTGTACCAGCACGGCTACCGGCTGGAGCGGGCGGGGGCTTGATCGATGGTGCCCGAGGCGCTGCGACTGCGGTATCTGCAGAGTTTCCCCGGCAAAATCGACGCGCTGCAGGCGGTGTCGGCCACGTTGACGGCCGAGGGCGCCGAAGCGCGTCGGCAGCTGCGTGATCTGACCCACAAACTTGCCGGCTCCGCCGGCATGTACGGTTTTGACGATCTGGGACTGCAGGCGCGGGCGGTTGTGCACGCCATCGATGCCACCGCCGCCGATGCCGAGATCCAGGAGTTGCTCGAGCGTCTGCTGAAAGGCCTGCGGAGCGCCGGCTAGCCCCCCCAGGATCGTCGCGCCCACCGGTCAGCGGGCGCTTACGCGATCGAATCCCGACGTACAGTTTGCCGCCGATGTTGCGCCGCAGCGCAGGCCTTTTCCGCGCGCGTCCCATCCATACGCGGCCGTATCGAGAGAGCCTCGTCAAATCTGTTGCGTCGCAACAAAAATGTGCTCTGCATCAACGCGTTACGGATGTTGACCTGAGCCCATCGGTCGGCATAGGCTGCGCGCCGACCTGGGGGGAAGCCCGGATTCGGGTTCCAGGTCAGTAACGAAGTGTGGTCTGGGGCGGACGCCGACCGGCGTCTGCAGACGTGTAATCGGGGAGGGGAGATGACGATCAACTTTCGTGGCGCCGCGCGTCGGCTGCTGCCTGGATTGGTGTTGCTGGCGATCGGCGGCCAGGGCTTTGCCAACACGCTGAATCAAAACGTGTCGTGGACGATCGATCGGTCCGGCACGACCGCCAAGTACCGCGTGGTCGCCTACGGCGATTCCATCTACGCCGGCTACAACGGCTCGGTCAGCAATGCAGCCAAGTACTCGGCGCCCACGGTCGATGCCGAATACCTGTCGGCGCTGTGGAATGCGGATATCGAGAGCATCCGCCGCACCAAGTCGGGCGCCATCGCGTCGGACGTGTACCAGAACAAGATCGTCGCCGAGGCCTCCTACATGCAGGCCGCGTCGACGCGCGTGGTTACCTTCGAAATGTGCGGCAACGACGGCCTGCAGGCTCGTTCCAGCTTCAAGGGCCAGACCGGCACCTGCAACTACGGCGTGCTGACCACCGCGCTGAACAACTGCAAGGCCAATGTGGCGGCGGCGATGGACTACATCAATGCGAACGCCAGCGCCAACGTCAAGCTGAAGCTCATCGCCAATTTGTACTACCCGGGCTACAACGCCGACAACGTGCAGAGTGGCTGCAAAGACTCCGTCACCGGTGCCACCGTCAACATGCGCACCACCTTCCTGCCGGTCATCGCCAAGATGAACTACTGGATGTGCGAGTACGCGCGCCAGAAGGGCTTCAAGTGCGCTGACAACTTTGCCCAGTACATGGGCGCCGACTACGACAGCAACGGCGACGGTCAGATCGATGCCGAGGCGCTGCGCTATGTCGCTGGCGAGTCCGAGGCGAGCTACGTCACGCGCATCACGACCACGCTGCAATCGACCTTGCGTGACGCCAACACCAAGTTCGTCAGCTCGACCAGCAGCTACGACTACATCCAGTCCGATGACGTCCATCCGACCTACACCGGCGGCACGGTGTCGGCCGGGCTGTGGGGCGGCACCACCGGCACCGGTGCGCCGCGCTACACCAGCTTCACCAGCGGCAAAAGCCCGATCTGGAACCAGTATGGACACGAGCGGATGGGCTGGTCGCTGTCGACCTACAACCCGCCGAGCCCCTGATCCGGCTTTGGTCTGATGGCTGCATCCGCGCCACAAACGCCATCGTCGTCGCTTGATGACGATGGCGTCCGCATCATCCGGACGGCGGCAAGTCCGCTGATCGGGTGGGGTTTGGGCGGGTTGCTGCTGATCGCGGCCGGCGCCGCGTGGTACACGCTGCGCCCGGCCGCCCAGAGCGTGCGGCCAGTGTCGGTCGCGTCCAACGGCGTAGCGGCGGCGCCGACAAACCCCGGGCAGCGCAGCGTGAATCACTCCGAGGCACCGCCACCTGCGATGGTGGAGACGCCCGCGCCGACTGCGGCTGCGACCGAGCGCATCACGCCGTCATCGGCCGACTGGCGTACCGGTGACGCCAACGATCTGGCGACCTACGCCTCGCCCGGCGATCCTGAACCTACCGGCGCCGAGCTGATTCAGGCCTTGCGCGCGTCCGGGGAGACGGCGGGCATTGCCGCCTTCAACCCGCCCGGTACCAGTCCGCCGCTGCTTGGCTTGGCGGTGCCGGAGGACTATGTGCTGCCGGAAGGCTATGTGCGCCACCATCAGGTGACCGACGATGGTCAGCCGCTGGAGGCGATTCTGATGTATGCGCCGGATGCCGTGCTGCGCGATGCCGCTGGCCGAATCATTCCGATACCGGAGGATCGAGTAGTGCGGCCGGAACTGGCCCCGCCGGGATTGCCGATTCGGCAGATCGAGATTCCGCCGCCCGCCGACTGAGTGCGGTGGGAGCCTGCGCTAGTTGTCTGTGTCGACGGTAGAACGCGCCGGGAGCGCTGCTGCGTGACCTCAACCTCTCGTTGGATTGGCTGGACCGCCGCGTGCCTGGGACCGCTGCTCAGCGCGCTCCTGCTGGCCGTGTATGCGCGCAGCGACGCGTGGTGGGGTCTGGGCTTCGTGGTGCTGCTGCCGTGGATACTCGGCCTCGAGCGGCTGCGTTCCTGGCGCAGCGCCTGGCTCAGCGGGTGGGCCATGTGCGTGGCGTTCACGCTGGCCGTTTTTGGTTGGTTCGGCAGCGCGATCGGCAGCTACACCGGCTGGGGCACGTTGCCGGCGCTGGCGCTGCTCGCCGTGCTGGCGCCGCTGCTGCAACCGCAGGTGTGGGTGTATGCGCTGGCGCGCCATTGGGCCGCCCGGCGCCACGGTTGGCTGCTGCGCGCGCTGGCGGCAAGCGCGGCCTGGATCGCCTGCGAATGGCTGTGGCCCAAATTGCTGGGCGACACCTTGGGTCACGGACTGGCACCCGCCGACGCCATGCGCCAAATCGCGGATCTGGGCGGTGCGGCCGGGTTGACCTTGCTGCTGATCCTCGTCAACGAGGCGCTGGCCGCGGCCTGGACCCAGCGCAGATCGCCGCGGACGTGCTGGGCGGCGCTGTTGCTGGCTGCCGCGGTTCCCGCGCTGATGGCGGGCTACGGCAGTTGGCGGCTGCAGACTCTGCGCGCCGCGGCACCGGAGTCCGTCCCGGCGCTGCGCATCGGCATGATCCAGGCCAGCATCGTCGACTACGAGGCTCAGCGTGCGGTACGTGGCAGCTACGCGGTGGTACGCGAGGTGCTCGATACCCACTTTGCGCTCTCGCGTGCGGCCATCGAACATCACGGCGTCGACGCTTTGCTGTGGTCGGAAACCGTTTACCCGACCACCTACGGCCGCCCGCGCAGCGAGGACGGTGCGAGCCTCGATCAGGAGATCCGCGAGTTTGCCGCTACCCAGGGCGTCTCGCTGGTGTTCGGAACCTACGACATTGACGACGCCGGTGAGTACAACGCCGCTGCCTTCCTGACGCCGCAGGAGGGATTGCTCGGCTACTACCGCAAATCGCATCCCTTCCCCCTGACTGAGCACGTGCCTGCGTGGCTGGATGGGCCGCGGCTGCGTAGCCTGTTGCCCTGGACTGGCCACTGGCAGCCGGGATCGGGCGCGCGCGTCTATCCGCTGCGCGCCGCCGATGGCCGCGAACTGCAGGTCGTCCCGCTGATCTGCCTCGATGATGTGCATACGCAGTTAGCCATCGACGGAGCACGTCTCGGGGCCCAGGCCATCATCGGACTGTCCAACGATGCGTGGTTCAGTGGCAGCCCGCTCGGCGCACGGTTGCACCTGAACGTGGCTGCCTTCCGCAGCATCGAGACGCGATTGCCGCAGTTGCGCGTAACTACCAACGGCCTGAGTGCGTTCATTGATCCTGGCGGCGAGGTCCTTGCCAGCACGCAAATGGGCGATCGCGCCGTGTTGGCGGGCGAGTTGCCGATCCAGGACGTGGCGCCGACGCTGATGGTGCGCTGGGGCAATTGGCTGGGTGGGGCGGCGCTGGGCTTCTGGGGGCTGCTGGTGCTCTCGGGATGGCTGCGCGCATGGAGCGCGCGCCGAACGGCCGACCTTGCGGCGCCGGCGGTGTCGGTGCTGAGTGCGCGGGTGCTGCCGACCGCCTGGCGCGTGGTGGCGGCTAGCCTGCACGTGCTTGCGGCGGTCGGACTGCTCGCCTTGTTTCTGCCGATGTGGCGCGACGGCTTCCAGGTCAACTCCCTGCAGCAACTGAAACTCTATGCCGGGATGGTGGTGTTGCCGCTGCTACTGGCTGGTCTGGTCGGGCGCACGCATCGCGCGCGCGTGCAGATCGCCGGGAACGCTCTGGTCTTCGAGCTCGGCACACAGCGCATCGAGGTGCCGCTGAGTGAGATTCGCCATCTGCGTTTGTGGCGTCTGCCGCTGCCGGGTTACGGCGTGCAGATCGAGTTCGCCTCCGGTCGACGCTGGTCGCGGGGGATTCAATTGACGGACCCCTCCAGTCTGCTGCGGCTGTTGCAGGGCGCTGGCGTGGACGCCAGCTACCGGGACGCGCACGACGCGCGCATTGCCGAGTACGCGCACGTGCGCACGCTCGCGCGCTGGCGCTGGCTGGACCATCCGCTGACCAAATTCCTCGGCTTCCCGCTGCTGGCGGCGCTGCCCGCCTTCCGCCTGCATCAACACATCGCCTTCGGTGGCACCTTCGGCGAGTGGTACACCTTCGGTGCTCAGGCCTGGTGGACCGGTCTGGCGATCTGGTGGGCGGCGTGGTCAATCGGATTGATGCTGCTGGCAGCTGGCTTGCGCCTGCAGGTGGAATTGCTGTGCCTGAGCACCCAGCGCCTGGCGCCCGAACGCCTGGCGTCCGCCCGCATCCTGCTCGAAGGCCTGTCTCGGGTGTGCTACTACCTGGGCGTACCGATCTGGCTGGCCGTGCGGATTTTGGTTGCCGACTGAGGCGGGCGGGGCGAGGCTTGGGGTCGTAGACACTGCGCCAGGCGTCGAACCCTGACGGTTCGAACCCGTCGCTCCCATGCCAAACAAAAAGGCCGCCCGAGGGCGGCCTTTTCTTGTTGGCTGGGAGACTAGGATTGCCGCGGCCTTCCTGGCCGCGTCCCTTCGGGCTGCGCGTGGCGCTACGCGCCATGCTCGCGCGCCTTCGGCATCCTGTCTGTGGCGTCGAACCTTGACGGTTCGAACCCGTCGCTCCCATGCCAAACAAAAAGGCCGCCCGAGGGCGGCCTTTCCGTGTTGGCTGGGAGACTAGGATTGCCGCGGCCTTCCTGGCCGCGTCCCTTCGGGCTGCGCGTGGCGCTACGCGCCATGCTCGCGCGCCTTCGGCATCCTGCCTGTGGCGTCGAACCTTGACGGTTCGAACCCGTCGCTCCCAGCCCACGCAAAAAGGCCGCCCGAGGGCGGCCTTTCCGTGTTGGCTGGGAGACTAGGATTCGAACCTAGATAGACGGAGTCAGAGTCCGTAGTCCTACCGTTGGACGATCTCCCAATAAAACGCTTAGCGCTTGCTGTACTGCGTGGCGCGGCGAGCTTTGTGCAGACCCACCTTCTTGCGCTCGACCTCGCGGGCATCGCGGGTCAGGAAGCCGGCCTTGCGCAGCTCGCTCTTCAGATTTTCATCGTACTCGACCAGCGCGCGGGCCAAGCCCAGACGGATGGCGCCGGACTGACCGGTCATGCCGCCACCTTCCACCGTGACCAGCACGTCGAAACGATCGGCCAGCTTGGTCAGTTCGAGCGGCTGACGCACCACCATGCGGGCGGTTTCGCGGCCGAAGAACTGATCCAGCGTCTTGTCGTTGACGCTGATCTGGCCTTTGCCAGGACGCAGGAACACGCGAGCCGCGGAGGACTTGCGACGACCGGTGCCGTAGTACTGCTGAATCGCCATGGAGCTTTCCTTATCAGATCTCGAGAACCGCGGGCTGCTGCGCCGCGTGCGGATGCTCGGATCCGCTGTAAACCTTCAATTTGCGGTACATGTCGCGGCCCAGCGGGCCCTTCGGCAGCATGCCCTTGACGGCGATCTCGATCGCGCGTTCCGGGTGGCTGGCCAGCAGGTTCTTCAGCGGCACCGTCTTGATGTTGCCGATGTACCCCGTGACGCGGTGGTACAGCTTGTCATTCAACTTGTTGCCCGTCACCGCGATCTTGTCGGCATTGATCACCACGAGGTAATCGCCGGTATCGACGTGCGGGGTATAAACGGGCTTGTGCTTACCGCGCAGGCGACGCGCAAGCTCCGTGCACAGGCGGCCGAGCGTCTTGCCCGACGCATCCACCAGAAACCAATCGCGCTTCACGGTTTCCGGCTTTGCGCTTACCGTCGTCGTCATTGGACCAACTCCCTGGACCGAGTCCTACAAAGACCGACAAGTTTAGAGGGCGGTTTGGCCACATGCAAGCCCCCAGAGTGCTCTGTTCGGTCTGCAGTCAGCCGTCGCACGCAACGGGTCAGTCAGACCGTAGCATTGCCTCGCACCCGCGCTGCGCGGGTGAGCCGCACAGGATAGCCCGAAGTGAACGAAGTCGGCACCCCCCTGGATGCATTGCGTCGTTTGGCCGATGGCTGCGTCATGTGCGGTCTGTGCCTGCCGCACTGTCCCACCTTTGCGTGGTCCGGGGTGGAGTCGCAGTCGCCGCGCGGGCGTATCGCTTTGATTCGGCTGCTGGCGAGCGAAGTTCCCGAGGCCGCGGCGATGGCCGCGGAGCCCTCCGTGCGTGCGGCTGTCGAGAGTTGTTTGCAGTGTCGCGCCTGTGAGCGCGTATGTCCGGCCGGGGTGCCTTTTGGCGAGTTGATCGAAGGCGCTCGCGCTCGTTGGTTCGTGCGGCCGCTGCCGCCGTTGGCCGCCTGGATGACGCGTAGCCCGGGGTCCTGGGCGCGCGCCGCCGGATTGGCTGGGGCGCTGCGCCGCAGGCTGCCGATGCCGGGGCGGCGCGCGCGGATGGCGGTGCGGGCGCGACGACCGCTGCGCTTGCGCGCTGGCGCGGCAACCAGCGTGTTGTTCGTGGGCTGCGCCGCACGCAGCTTTGAAAGCGAGTCGCAGCGGGCCTTGCTGGCCTGCGCACAGGCCTTGGAGCTGCCTTTGCTGGCGCCGGCCGGCCAGGGTTGCTGCGGCGCGCTGGCGCAGCATATGGGGCAGGCGAAGGAGTCGCAGCTGCTGGCCGATCGCTTGCGCCAGTGCTGGCAGCGCGCGCGCACGCAGACCGTGGTGGCGATGGACAGCGGCTGTCTGCCCGCGTTGCGACAAGGTGCCCAGGGCTTGCGGGTCGTTGAAGCCTGTCGCTGGTTGCTGAATGCACCGGTGGACTGGTCCGCGCGCCTGCATCGGCGCGCCGAGCGGGTGGGCCTGTATCTGCCGTGCACGCATCGCAACGTGGTCGGCGATGTCGCCGCCGTGTGGGAGTTGCTGGCCTTGATGCCGGAGTTGGAAGTGGTGCCGATCCAGTCTGGGTTTGGCTGCTGCGGTGCGGCGGGTCCGCACCTGCTGTTGCACGCCGACCAGGCCGACGCGCTGGCGGCGCCCATCGTCGATCAGATCATCGACGCCCAACTGGATCGCTTGCTGACCACTAATGTCGGCTGCGCGCTGCACCTGGGCGAGCGTCTGGCGCAGCGCGGCGTCGAGCTCCCGATCACGCATCCGGTGGCATGCTTGCGCGATCGCCTGCGTCCTTGATCCCATGAACACTGCCACCGCACAACCCTTGCGACAGCCCACGCGTCTGGATCGATGGTTGACCGAGGCCGATCGCGCCTTGCGCACCGTCTACGCACCGGCTGATGCGCCGGATCGCGCCAGTCCGGCCGACGCCCACGGGCGCGCAGCGCTGAGCGAGGACGAGCGCGCGCACGTCGCTGGCCTGATGCGGATCAATCATGCCGGTGAGGTCTGTGCGCAGGCGCTGTACTTTGGCCAGGCGGCGGTTGCGCGCGACCCGGAATTGCGCGCGCATCTGCTGCAGGCGGCGCGCGAGGAGGGCGATCACCTGGCCTGGTGCGAAGCGCGGCTGCAGGAGCTGCACAGCCGGCCCAGTCTGCTGAATCCCTTGTGGTACGCAGGTGCGTTCGCCATCGGTGCCGGGGCGGGGTTGGTGGGTGATCGCCTGAGTCTGGGTTTCGTGGTGGAGACCGAGCGCCAGGTGGAGAGTCATCTCGGCGAGCACTTGCAGGGACTGCCGGAGAGCGATGTGCGTACGCGGGCGGTGCTGGAGCAGATGCAGCGCGACGAGATCGCGCATGGCCAGCACGCGCGCGAGCGCGGCGCGATGGCGCTGCCGCAGCCCTTGCCGACACTGATGCAATGGGCGGCGGACACGCTGCGCGCGCTGGCCTATCGCGTCTGAATTGCGGGATCGGGTTCGAACAAAGTCCCGGCCTCGCCTTTGGCGTGCTTACTCGTTTTGCAAGCTGGCGAGTCCCGGGTCCCGAGTCCCGTCTTTGCCGCCGCCGCATCCATGCAGGGCAAGCGACTCGACGGGTATCCCGATCTGCTCGGCGAGCGCCGTGAGCTGCGGCGCGTCGGGCAGTGTCGCTGGCCTGCCCGAATGCTCGGCGCGGTAGCCCAGAGCTTCGAACACCGCCCACAAGTAGTCGGGCAACTCGGCGTGCCAGTCCGCCCGGTAGTGCTGCCGCCATTCCTCGGCGATGCCGCCGGCCAGCAGCGCCACTGGGGCCACGCCGGTGGCGAGCAGCTTGGCTTCGGCGCGTTGGACCTCGCGATGCGCCGATGTCGCCACCGCCGCTCGAATGGCGTGATCGCTGGCGCTGATACCCAACCAGTGCAGCACGCGGCTGGCTTGCCCGCAGGGATCGCGCTTGCAGTCCTCGAAGCGCAGCAGCAAGCCGCTCTGGCGCTGCCATTGGCGTGCCCAAGCGGCGGTATGCAGCGCCAGATAGTCGCTCCAGCTCAACGGCCAGTGTCGAAACGGCAAGTGCAGAAACTGCGGGAACTCGACCTCGGGGCCGAGCGCGCCCAGCGCGCGCTCACGGCGCCATGCCGAGTACAGTGCATCACGCGGGTCGCGCACGATCAGCAGCGTCGGCACTGCCGGGTATTGGCCGGGCCAGTGATGGCCCAGGCGCGGCACCGGATCCGCTCGAAAGCAGAACTCGCGGCCATGCCGCAGACCCGGCAGCAAACGCGTCCAGCCGGCATCGGCGCGCTGGTAGCGAAAGCGACGGCCCCCGAGCGCCTGCCACTCCGCCCGCGTGTCCGCGCCCCATGGATTGAAGATCGGCACGCCGAGCTCCAGCAGCACATTGGCGATCCAACTGGCGCCGCACGGCAGTTCCGCCGAGGCGAGATCGACGCTGTAGCGCGCAAATCCGGGCAGCTCGGGTGCGTCCTGGCTGACGAAGCTCGGGACAGTCACAGCGCTGCCAGCACCTGCGCCGCCAATTGCTCGGCGCTGACGCCGGCATCGGTCGCCAGTTCCAGATCCACCGGGTAGGGCCATGGGCCCGGATGCGGATCATCGCCGCGGCGGTCGTACAGCGCTGGTCGCCGCTTGTGCAGTTCATCAATGCCGGCATGCAGACGCACGCGCAGCACCCGAACGGGACAAGTCGCCAGGATCTCGCCGATCTCGGCAAAGGCGGAGATGGTCGACGCCACCACCGGTACGCCCTGGCTGGCGATGCCCACGGCGGCACGCGCCAACGCCGAGCCGATGGCCAGTCGCTGCGCCGGCGCATAGCCCTCACCGTAGACGCCCAGCCACTGGCGCCACTGGTCGCCGTCCAGATGCAGCAGCGTCTGCGCACCGCGCCATTGCTGGTGAATGGCCCGGGCGAGGGCGGTCTTTCCCGCGCCGGCGGCACCGGTGATCCAGATCAGTCGTGTCATGTCGGCGCGCGTCGCCAATCGTGGGTCCAGTCGGCATCCTGCGCCCGCCGGGCGTACAAGGCCAGATCTTCGGGTCGATCGAGTTCGATCCAGCCACCGCTTCCAGGCATGGCCTCAATCTCGACACCCGCCTGCAGCCAGCGGCTGAGCAGCGCGGTCAGGTCCAGGCGGCGGCGCTCCTCGTCCGTCAACGCCGCCAGACGCTCTCGCAGCCACGCCTGGGCGTCGCGCCGCACCCACAGCAGACCCATGAACTGCGCTTCGATGTCCGCCAGTTGCACGGCGCGTTGTCCGATCTCGCGCAGCCGCCAATGGTCGCCACAGTCCTCCATTCGCAGCGTTTCGGCGTCCAGCAGCGGATCGCTGAAGCGCGCCTGCCAGAGTTGCGCAAAGGCACGATCGCAGGGCAATGCCAGTGGCAAACGTGCCTTGTGCAGTCGCCGCGGCCAGTCCGGGTGCCACAGACAGTCGGCGTAGGCGATCAGGCAATCGCCCTGTCCATCCACGGCGTCCAGTCCAGCCGCGAGGGAGCCGACCGGCCCGGTGTGCGCCCAGTCGGCGTGGTGGATACAGGCGTCGATGCCGGCCTGCGCCTGCAACTGGGCGGCCTCGTAACCCGTGACCAGGGTGATCCGCGTCGCGCCGGCTGCGCGCAGTGCCTCGATCTGCCAGCTCAACAGGGTGCGTCCTGCGAGCACGGTCAGGCACTTGGGACGCGCCGGCCCAAGGCGGCTGCCGCGACCCGCCGCGAGCATCAGGACCTGCATACGCGGAAACTCCAGGCCCGCGTGTGCATGGGCACCTCGATCCAGCCATCCGGACAGTGGGCGTCCAGATAGCGCGCGAGGGCATCGAGTACGGCGGGGAAGCGCTCGCCGGCCTGGCGGATCAGCGTGCCGTGCGCGCGAAAGCCCTGCAGGAAGTCGCCGACACGCTGGCGCGCCAGCAGGGGCGCCTCGCAATGCCGGACCTGATCGATGCTGGCATGCGCACGCCAGACCGGCAGCGGGTCCTGACGCCGACTGCCGAGTCCGTAGTTCGGCACCTGCGTGCGAATCAGCGCTTCGATTCCAGCCTGCAATGGATCATCGAGTTTGCGGTGGTTCCACAACAGCAGCACCTGGCCACGAGCGCCCAGCAGACGCCTCGCCTCGGCAATCGCCGGCCCGGCCTGCAGCACGTTGAAGGACGATCCGTAACTAACCAGTTGCGCGCAGCCGTCCGGTAGTCCGGTCGCCGCGCCCTCGCTGGCGTGCCAGCGCGCGCCCGCAGCCAGGGCCGCGCCGATGGTCCGCATCTCGACACAGGGTTCGACCGCATCGACCGTGTGGCCGCGCTGCAGCCAATAGCGCGTGAGGCGGCCGGTGCCGGCGCCGATGTCGACCATGTGCGCCCGCGCGGGCGGGCCGCAGTCGGCCAGCAATGTGTCGAGCGCGGCTTCGGCATAGGGTGCACGCTTCTCGTAATGCGCGGCCAGTGCGCTGTAGTCCCACTCGATGCTCATGCTTCCTGTGCCTGTGCGGGCACTGGCGCGCGACGCCACCAGCGCTGGTCGAAATCAATCTCGATGGCTGGCGAGCCGGCCATTTGCTGCAGCATTTCGCGGCCCACGCCGAGCAGGGCCGGACATCCAAGTTCGTGTGCACGCAATGCGACGTGCGCGTTGGGTCCGCCGTAAGCCGTGACGAGGGCCAGCGGCCGGCGGCCGTAGACCCAATCGAATCCCGGCTCGCAGCGCTCCATCAGCAGAACCTGCCGCGGCGGCAGCGTGCTCGGCGTACTGTCGTGATCCACGACGCGGGTCTGCGCCCACACGCGGCCACTGCCGATGTAGGTGGGATGGCCGGGCGCGAGCACCAGTCCGTCGACATCCTCGCCCGCACGCCACAGCGTCGGCAGTCGGAGCAGCGCCTCCTCGGCATGTGCCTCGCGCGCCCGGCGGATCATGTCGGGCCAGCGCGGCAATGCGTTGTCGTCCAGCTCCCGCAGCCGCAGCCAGGAGAGATCCTCGCGTGTGTGCCCGCGCACTCGCGCCTGCAGCACCAGCCGCTCCAGGCCTTCCGAAAGCGCCAACGACAGCGCCAGCTTGCCCCAGTCGCGCGCCTGATGCGCCAAAACGAAGCCGCGCAGCAGCGCGCCGCCGTCGAAAGCGATGGCGTGCTGACGATGCAGGCTTTCCAGCGCACTGGGGACGCGCGCTGCAGGGCGGTGGCCCGCCGCCGGCGGCAGCAGGTGCTCAAAGCGGTCGCCGTAGCAGGGATGGGTGATCTCGAAGGTGCCCGGTCGCAGTGCCTGGAACCAGTGCGCGGCGTCGCCATCGCCATAGATGCCGTGGGCGCTGGCGCGCCACTGGGCCAGCGCCGCAGGGCTCAAGGCGCCTTCCGAGACGGCGGATTGCAGCAGCAACTCGTAGGCAAAGCAGCGCCGCGCAGACTGCGCAAAGGGCAGGGCGTAGTGATCGCGGACTCGCCGCAGTGCCCGCCGCCAGGCCTGCAAAGGCGCGTCCGCTGCCGGCCAGTCGTGGCGCGTGCGCAGGGCGAAGCGCGCGCCTTCATACGCGCGCGCCAGCGCGGTCGGATCCAGCAACTCGGGCAGCTGGGCGCGTAGCGCCTGCTCCAGTGCCGCATGGGTGTCGGATGACAGCATGGGATAGCGATGCCGCCAGCTGCGAGCGTACTCGTAGCTGCCGGTGGCGATTTCGAATTCCAGCTTGTCGTGCAGGCTGGGATCGGCCTGCAGTCGCTGCAATTGCGCGGCGATCAGCGCGTCCGCGTGCGATCTTGCCAGGGAGGCCGGCAACAGCGAGCGCAGACTGCGTTCGACGCGGACGTAGGGGCGGCCGCCGATGGCGCGCAGCAGCGGTCCGCGGACCTCGGCGTAGCCCAGGCATGCGCGCGCCTGGGCCCAGCTGCGATTGCTGATCAGCTCGCCAAACAGCGAGCGCGCCAGCGGCCGCGGATGTTCACCGAGCAGTTCGGCCGGATTCCAGTCCGGCATCAGGCCAAGGAGCTCGCCCTGGCAGCGCCGCGCCTGCGCGTGGACGCGCCGCCGGGCGCGGGTCGCCCGGGGCGCAAGGGCGGGATCCAGGCGCACCGGCAGCGCGCGCAGTTGCACCACCTGCAGCTGTCCGTTCCACAGCCATTCGATCTCCACTTCGCGCCCCGCCGATGCGCGCAACTGCTGCAGCAGGCGCTGCAACTCGCCGAGCAGCGCGCGCCAGCGCGGATCATTGCCGGCGTGATTGGCGCGCAGGTAGGCGGTCCAGCAGGCCGACGCCGCGCCGGTCACCAGCGTGTTGTCGCCGCGGGCGACCCAGGACACCACGCGGCAGTCCAGGCCCTGTGGCAGCAGACAGCTGGCGGCTACGCCGGCCAGCGTGGCATCGCCCACGTAGTGCTGGATCAGCACGCGGTCTGCAGCCTGGGGCGTGCCGTAGCTCTGCAGCACGCGCTCGACCGCGGCGCGAATGCTGCGCGGCTCGCGCGGGTTCAGATCGAGCAGCGAGTGGAATGCGCCGGCGCTGCCGGCATCTTCGTGCAGTCGGTCACTGCGCACCGCCCAGCGCGCCGCCGTGCCGAGCTGTCGCGCCGCCTGCGTGAGCAGTTCGGCGGGACGCTGGCGCCAGTCAGCCGCGTCGAAGCTGGCAAAGGGTGGCACGCGCACGCCCTGGTGCTGCAGCCACTCGAGCGCGTCGGACTTGTATGCCCAGGACAGGGTCGCGGCCGCAGCCGTCGGTGCCGGTTTCACCGGATTGTCCATGGTCATCGCGTCCCCTTTGCTGCGCGTCGAATCCTGCCCCAGCCTCTGGAGTGCGCGGAGCGACTTACAGTTCCCGGGTGGCCTGGATCAACGCGAGAAACAGGCCGCTTCCGAGGCGAAAGTCCGCAGATTCCTGCATGAATTCCGGATGCCACAGCGTGGCGCGCAGCCAGGGTCCGGCGTTGGCAGCAAAGGCTTCGATCGAGCCATCGACCGGACAGCGGGCCAAGGGCATCAAGCCCTGAGCCAGCGATTGGATGCGCCAGCGGTGGGCGGAGTTGACCCACAGTCGGTGGCCAGTGGACGCGTCCTCGCCCAGCCACTCGATCGCATGGCCGTGCGCGGTGTAGCGGGCGGGATCGACATGCAGCGCATCGCCACTGGCGTCGGGTGGCTGCAGCGCGCCGCCCTGCGCCAGTTGGATCAGTTGCGCACCTCGACAGATCCCGAGCACCGGCTTGCCGGCACGGCGCGCACAACGCAGCAGGGCATATTCGTAGCGATCGCGTGAGGGACAGGCCGCGTGCAATGCGGTCAAGCGCTGACCGTCCGGCCCCTGGCTGATGTCGCCGCCGCCGCCGAGGATCAGCGCGTCGACGCTGTCGATGCAGGCACTGGCCTCGGCCTCGACATCGCCATCCAGCGGCGCGGTGAGCAGCAGGGGCAGGCCGCCAGCGGCCCGACAGGCTGCGGCGAGGGCTTCATGCACCCACCACGCAGTCTCGCGGGCGGCACCGCGCTCGCCCGGATTGGCCGGCCGATGGCGCGCGGTGATGGCCACCCGCACGCGCGCCTCGGCGGTCATGCCGCTCAGTCCAGATTGCGGCCGTGGAACAGTTCTTCGATCTCGCGGCGCACTTGCGCCTCGATGCGGGCGCGATCCTTGAAGCTGAGCTCGTTCTTGGTCGCCTCGAACAAATAGGTGTCGAGGTCGAACTCCTTGATATGCATCTTCGTGTGGAAGATGTTCTCCTGGTAGACGTTGACGTCGAACATCTCGTAGCGGTTCTTGATCGGACGGCTCAGGAAGTCCTGGATCGAGTTGATCTTGTGATCGATGTAGTGCTTGCGGCCGCGCACATCGCGGGTGGCGCCGCGCACGCGGTAATCCATGATCACGATGTCCGACTCGAAACTGTCGATCAGATAATTCAGCGCCTTCAAGGGCGAGATCACGCCGCAGGTGGCGACGTCGATATCGGCGCGGAAGGTGCTGATGCCATTGAAGGGATGGCTTTCCGGATAGGTGTGGACGGTGATGTGGCTCTTGTCCAGATGCGCCACCACGCTGGCTTCCGTCGCCTCTTCGGACTCGCGCATGGCGTCCTTGAGCATTTCCTTGCCGACATCGGCACGGTCGATCACCGGCTGTTCCGAAATCAGGATGGTCACGCTGGCGCCCTGCGGATCGTAGTCCTGGCGCGCCACGTTCAGGATGTTGGCGCCGATGATGTCGGCCACCTCAGTCAGGATTTCGGTCAGGCGCTCGGCGTTGTAGGCCTCGTCGATGTACTCGATGTAGCGCTGCCGTTGCTCTTCGGTCACGGCGTAGCAGACATCGTAGATATTGAACGACAGGGCTTTCGTCAGATTGTTGAAGCCCTGCAGTTTGAGGCGCGGAAGCGGCTTGACCATGGCGTACTCGTAACGGCGTCGAAGGGGCGCGTGCAGCCGAGATCCGTCTGTCGCACTGGCCTTTGCCGTGCGGACGCGCGAGGTCGGTTACGCGGGGCGCGGATTATGGGGCAAAGCGCTGGAGCGCAACACCTTCTTGTGTGACGGCGATTTCACACGCAGGTGCGCGGGCCGATCGGGCCGGAGCCAGTGCGCGAGGCGGCGCCTGACTCCGGGCCAGCGTGTGCCGTCAGACGTTGAAGCGGAAGTGCAGCACATCGCCTTCCTGCACGATGTACTCCTTGCCTTCCAAGCGCAGCCGGCCGGCTTCCTTGCAGCCAGCCTCGCCCTTGTGGCGGATGTAGTCCTCATAGGCGATGGTTTCGGCGCGGATGAAGCCTTTCTCAAAGTCGGTGTGAATCACGCCGGCCGCCTGCGGTGCGGTGAAGCCGGCCTTGATGGTCCACGCGCGCACTTCTTTCTCGCCCGCGGTGAAGTAGGTGCGCAGGCCCAGCAGCTTGTAGCCAGCGCGGATCACGCGATTGAGCCCGGGCTCGTCCAGACCCATGTCGGCGAGGAAGGCACCGCGATCATCGTCGTCCAACTGCGCCAGTTCTTCCTCGATGGCGGCGCACACCGGCACCACCTCGGCGCCTTCGGTGGCGGCGCGCGCGCGCACGGCGTCAAGATAGGGATTGTTCTCGAAGCCGTCCTCGCGCACGTTGGCGACGTACATCACCGGCTTCAGCGTCAGCAGGAACAGATCGCGCAGCAGCAGTTTCTCGTCGGCGCTCAGATCCACCGTGCGCGCCGGCTTGCCCTCGTTCAGCGCTTCGCGCACTTTGGCCAGCACCGGGCGGCGCGCGATGGCGTCCTTGTCACCGGCCTTGGCGGCGCGCTCGGCGCGATTCAGTGCTTTCTCGACGCTGTCGAGATCGGCCAGCGCCAGTTCGGTGTCGATGGTCTCGATGTCGGAGATCGGGTCCACCTTGCCGGCGACGTGAATGATGTCCGGGTGCTCGAAACAGCGCACGACGTGGGAGATCGCGTCGACCTCGCGGATGTGCGCCAGGAACTGGTTGCCGAGGCCCTCACCTTGCGCTGCGCCCTTCACCAGACCGGCGATATCGACGAACTCGATGGTGGTCGGGATGATCTTCAGCGGCTTGGCGATGCTGGAGAGCGCCTGCAGGCGCGGGTCGGGTACCGGCACCACGCCGACGTTGGGGTCGATCGTGCAGAAGGGGTAGTTCGCCGCAGCGATGCCGGCCTTGGTCAGCGCGTTGAACAGCGTGGACTTGCCGACATTGGGCAGGCCGACGATGCCGCATTTGATGCCCATGGGTACTCCGAAGCTCTAAGTAGTGAGTAGTGAGTGGTGAGTAGTGAGTGGCAGAAGCGGGTTGGTCGCAAGTTCGGGTGCGCAGGAGCGGAAGAGAGCACTGCAGAGCCCGGTCTCGTACCGGGGCGCCTTTGCTCCTACCACTCACTACTCACTACTTACCACTCACTGCTTCACCGGCGTATGCAACAACTGCATCGCCTTGTCGATGTGACCCTGGCGACAGTGCGGCAGCACCGCGAGCGCAGCGGCGATGGCGCCGCGGATGGCCTGCTCATCAGCGACACTGGGACGTCCCAGCACCCAGGGCGTGACCAGATCCTTGTGGCCCGGGTGACCGATGCCAATGCGCAGCCGATGAAACTTGCCGTGGCCCAGCTGGGCGATGGTGTCGCGCAGCCCGTTCTGGCCGCCGTGACCACCGTCGAATTTGAGACGTGCGACGCCGGGCGGCAGGTCCAGCTCGTCGTGGACGATCAGGGCGTCGGCGGCATCGATCTTGTAGTAGTTCAGGATCGCCGAGACGGCCTGACCACTGCGATTCATGTAGGTGGTGGGCTTGACGATCCACAGCGGATCGCTGCCGCTGGTCTTGCCCACTTCTGCGTGCAGCTTGCTTTCCATCAGCAGGCGCACCCCCAGTTGCTCCGCCAATGCGTCGGCGAACCAGAAACCGGCATTGTGGCGCTGGCGCGCGTGCTCCGGACCAGGATTGCCGAAGCCAAAGACGATGCGGATGGGCATGACCGGGAAGGACATCCGGCCGGTCGGGGAGGGCCCCGACCGGCGGATTCTGACGCTGGCTTACTTCTTCGCAGCCGGCTTGGCGGCCGGTGCGGCCTTGGCGGGCGCCGCGGCCTTGGCCGGGGCAGCAGCCTTGGCGGGCGCCTTCTTGCCGGCGGCCGCAGGCGCTGCCGCAGCGCCTTCGGCCGGGGCTTCCGCAGCCTCTTCCACCGGCATGCGCGCGACGACCACGGCCAGATCATGCTCACGACCCAGCTTCAGCGAGGGCACTTCCACGCCTGCCGGCAGCTTGATGTCGGAGATGTGCAGGGTGTCGCCGATCTTCAGATCGATCAGATCGATCTCCAGATACTCCGGCAGATCCTTCGGCAGGCAGCTGATTTCCAGATCGTTGAGTTCGTGCAGGATCAGCGAACCACCGGTCTTGCCCGCCGGCGACTTTTCCTGATTCAGGAAGTGCAGCGGCACGCGCAGACGCACCGGCTCGGTGTCGGAGACGCGCTGGAAGTCGATGTGCAGCAGGATCGGCTTGTACGGATGGCGCTGCAGATCGCGCAACAGCGCCTTCTGCTTCTCGTCGCCGACCGTCAGTTCCAGGATCGAGGTGTAGAACCACTCGTTCTGGGCGTAGCGATACGCCAGCAGCTGATCCATCTGCAGCGCGCGCGGCTTCAGGTCGCCGCCGTAGATGATCGCCGGGACTTTGCCCGCGCGGCGAAGGCGGCGGCTCGCACCCTTCCCTTCGTCTGCACGGAATTCCACCGGCACTTCACGAATCTTGGCCATGATTTGACATCCTTCTTCAGGGGTTCCACTCCTGGAACCCAGATCAATGAAAGGCCGCGGCGATTCTTTCGCCACGCCTCACCAGCCACATCAGCGTCCGCGACCAGACGCTTCGAGGGGTGAGCGCTGCGCAGCGCCACTGCGCAGGGCTCAATCCTCGTCGGTGCGCAGCGTCACTCGGACGCCGCGCGGATCTTCAATCCACGTACAGCGAGCTGACACTCTCACCGCCCGCTATGCGGCGGATGGTCTCGGCCAGCAGTTCCGCCACCGACAGCTGACGGATGCGCGGACAGGCGCGCGCCTCGGGCCGCAGCGCGATCGTGTCGGTCACCACCAGTTCGTCGAGCACCGAGTTGTTGATGTTGTCGATGGCGGCGCCGGAGAGCACCGGGTGCACGCAATAGGCCACCACGCGCTTGGCGCCGTATTCCTTGAGTGCCCGGGCGCCGGCGCACAGCGTGCCGGCGGTGTCGACGATGTCATCGATCAGGATGCAGGTCTTGCCCTTGACGTCACCGATCAGATTCATGACCACCGACTCGTTCGCCTTCGGGCGGCGCTTGTCGATGATCGCGAGTTCGGCGTCGTCCAGTCGCTTGGCCATGGCGCGCGCGCGCACCACGCCGCCGACGTCCGGTGCGACGACGATCAATTCATCCCCGGCATAGTTGCGCCACATGTCGGCCAGCAACACCGGCGACGCGTAGACGTTGTCGAGCGGCACATCGAAGAAGCCCTGGATCTGGTCGGCGTGCAGGTCCACCGTCAGCACACGATCCGTGCCCACCGTGCCGATGATGTCGGCAGCGACCTTGGCGGTAATCGGCACGCGCGCATTGCGCGCCCGGCGGTCTTGGCGGGCATAGCCGAAGTAGGGCATCACCGCGGTCACCGAAGCTGCCGAAGCGCGCTTGAGCGCGTCGACCATGACCAACAGTTCCATCAGATTCTCGGCGGCGGGCGGCGAGGTCGGCTGGATCAGGTAGATGTGCTGACTACGCACGTTCTCCATGATCTCGACGGCGACTTCGCCGTCGCTGAAGCGGCTGACGTTGGCCTTGCCGAGCGGCACGCCGAGTTCAAACGCGATCGAACTGGCCAATCGGGTGTGCGCATTCCCGGTGAAGATCATCAAACCGGGTGCGTTGAAGTCGGAGTGCTTCGAACTCATATGTATTCGAATTGGCTGGGGCGCTAGGACTCGAACCTAGGAATGCGGGAATCAAAATCCCGTGCCTTACCAGCTTGGCGACGCCCCAAGCCGTCCGCAGGGCCGCGGGAGAGCATCCTGAGATGCTGCCCAGCTGCTGATCTACGGAGCCCGCTATTTTCAGCCCTCGGCTTCGACCTTGTCAAACCAATTCGTCAGCGTACGCACCACCCGTCCGCGCCAACGTTCAGGAAGCGCGGCCAGCGCGACGTTCGCCGCCGCGGGATCGGTCAACTCGCAGTACACCGCGCTGCCACTGCCGGTCAAACGTGCCGGGCCGAAGCGCCCGACCCAGTCGAAGCAGCGCTCCACCTCCGGCGACAAGCGCCGCGCGACCGGCTCGAACACGTTGCGGGTCGGCTGCCCGGCTAGGTAATCCTGCAGCGACAGCGAGGGCATCGCGCGGCACAGATCGGCCGCGGCAAACATGGCGGCCGTGCCGAGTTCGACGCCCGGATGCACCACCAGATACGGGCGATCGACCCAGGGCAGGGCCTGCAGGCGCTCGCCGACGCCCTCCGCATAGGCGGGTGTCTGCCCCAGAAACACCGGCACGTCGGCGCCCAGCTGCAGGCCGAGTTCCAGCAGGCGCGGCAGGTCCAAGCGCAGATTCCACAGCCGGTTCAGCCCGAGCAGCACCGCCGCCGCATCGCTGCTGCCGCCGCCGAGCCCGGCGCCGGTGGGAATGTGCTTGTTGAGGTGCAGCGTGCAGCCAGCCTCCGGCCGCAGCGTCTGCAGCAGGCGCGCCGCGCGGCAGACCAGGTCGCGCTCGGCCGGCACGCCAGCAGTGCCGCCGATCAGCACCACACGATCATCGCTGCGGGTTTCGATCGTCAGCTCATCGCACCAGTCGATCAGCTCGAAGGCGGTCTGCAGCAAGTGATAGCCGTCAGCGCGCCGGCCGACGATGTGCAGGAAGCGATTGAGCTTGGCCGGCGGGCGCAGCCTCAGCCGCATCAGCGGAAATTCCAGCGGCGCACCGAGATGCGCACCTGATGGTCGCCGGAGCGGGCATAGAGTTTGCGCGGCAAGGGCGGCTCGCCATCGCGATCGAAGTCGATGTAGCGAATCTCCCAGCCGCGCTGCTTAAGGCTGGCCAGACGACCGTCATCGGCGTACTCGGCCACGCTTTCGGCGCCCGGCGCACGCATGCCGAGCACCCAGTAGCGCAGCGCATCGGCCGGCAGATTCCATTTCAGTTCGCGTGCCAGCAGCTCCT
Source organism: Lysobacterales bacterium (assembly GCA_046346965.1). GTDB lineage: Bacteria > Pseudomonadota > Gammaproteobacteria > Xanthomonadales > SZUA-5 > JAXMHB01. The sequence goes on along the minus strand of JAXMHB010000015.1, from coordinate 8,776 downwards.
CGGCGCTGCTTGCCACGCGCACCGCGCCGTTGGATTCGATCAGCAGTGCCTGGCCGGGCTGCACTTCCAGGCGCCAGTTCTGCGCCGAAATCGGCGCATAGAAGCGCAGGCTGAAGGCGCGGCCGCGCTGCTCCCACTCAAAGCGTCCGCTGCCGCCGTCGTGCCCGTCACTGATGGCGATACGCCCGCTCAAGTCGAAGTTCTCGCGCTCGAACAGCGCCGACTCGCGTTCCGACAGCAGACGCTCGCCCTGCGCCACGTGCGCGGCACTCGGCTCGCTGGCGGGACGCACGCGCTGGGTGGCGCAACCGGCCAGCCAGATCGCCAGCCCCAGGATCCAGAGGCGCCGGGTCACGGCAGCAGATCCGGCTGCAATCGGCGCACGCTCTCGATCAGCGGACGATTCTCCGGCCAGCGCTTCAATGCATCCCGCCAGTGGACGCGTGCTTCCTCGTGATGACCCGCTACCCACAGCACCTCGCCGAGATGGGCGGCGACTTCGCCATCTGGTGCCAGTTGATAGGCCCGGCGCAGATGCACCAGTGCTTCGTCATGCTTGCCAAGCCGGTATTGCACCCAGCCCATGCTGTCGATGAAGGCCGGATCGTCGGGCTGCGCCTTCAGGGCTTTTTCGATGTACCGCAAGGCTTCGACGTGGCGCTCGGTGCGATCGGTCAGCGTGTAGCCGAGCGCGTTCAGCGCCTGCGGATTGTCGGGGTCCACCGCGAGGATGGCGCGCAGATCGGCTTCCAGGCCGGCTACATCGTCCAGCCCGATCCGATACATCGCCCGCGCGTACAGCAGGCGGATATCGTTCGGGTACTGCTGCAGCGCTTCATCGTATATCTGGGCACCTGCAGCAGGATCGCTCGGCTGAGTCAGTTCCGCTTCCAGCAGCCAGGCGTCCACGCTCGCTTCCTCGTCCTGGCCCTGGGCGCGCATTTCCGCCAGCAATTGGCGTGCGCCCGGCAAGTCTTTGTGATGCCGGGCCAGCAGCACGGCGCGGCGCAACTGCGCATCGTTCCAAGCGGCGCCTGCGGGCTCCTGCGCGTACCACTGCAGCGCCTGGTCCGGTTGATCGCGCAGCTCGGCCACCTGTCCCAGCAGGAAGGCGCGCGTCTGCACGCCGCTGCGGCTGCGTTCGAGTGCCTTCTGGATGCGCTTCAGAATCTTGCTGTCTGGCTTGATCGCGGCATTGGCGATGCGTGCGGCGTAGCTGCGATCGTCCTGCACCGGAGCGTCTGCCAGCACGCGATCGGCGGCATCGACGCGCCCGGACTGGGACATCAGCGTTGCGAGTGCCAGCCGCAGGTCGAAATCCGCGGGTGCCAGATCCACTGCTTTGGCCAGCGCGCGCTCGGCCGCTGCCGCATCATCGCGTGCCAGATGCACCTGGGCACTGCGGCGCCAGACTTCCGGATCCTTCGGATGGGCGCGGGCGTCGGCTTCGGCCAATTGCGCGGCGGCATCCAGTGCTTTCAGGTTGCTGGCTATGGCCGACCAGTTGGGGCCGTTGTCTAGCGTCGTCAGCAAGCCGAGGTCCAGCAATTGCAGCAGCACGGCCGGGGCATCGGCGCGATTCTCCGCAGCGACCAGCACCTGCGCGACTGCGCGCTGACCTTCGATCGACGCCGCTTCGAGCAGCGCCTTGAGCCAGGGCAGTGCGCCTTCCGGATCACGGGTGGCCAATGCCGCCCATGCCAGTGCACGGCGAGCGCCGACGCTGTCCGGTTCCGTTGCCAGCCAGTGATCGCCCACCGCTTCGGCGGTCACATAGTCCTTGGCGTACAGCGCTACCGTGGCGGCGCGGTCGATCAGTTCAATGCGCGTGCTGGCGCGTGCGGCGCGGCCGTAGTGATGACTGGCGCCGGGTATATCGCCCGCCTGCAAGGCAAACTCGCCCAGCATGCTCTCCTCGAGGACATCGACGCGCGCTTGCGCCAGGGCGAGTGGAGCTCCGCTCAGCCACAGCACGGGCAGCAGCCAGCTGAACCTGACGGTCAGCAGGCCTGCGGTGCGCTTGATCTTGGATGGCTCTGGCAAGGACAATCCCGATGTTAGCGAGGGCAATCGACATTCTATGGCCATTCTGGCTTTGGGCATCAATCACGCAACCGCGCCGGTAGCCCTGCGCGAGCGCGTCGCTTTTGCCCCGGATACCACGCCGACGGCGCTGCGCGATCTGCAGGCGCTGCCTGGAGTCGAAGCTGCCGCCATTCTCAGTACCTGCAACCGCACCGAGCTTTACGTCGATCACGAACCGGGTGCCGAACAGCATGCCCTGGACTGGCTGGAGCGCTTTCACGGGCTGGCGCAGGCCGAACTGGCGCCGGTGACCTATCGCTACCAGGATGCGCAGGCGGTGCGCCATGTTTTTCGTGTCGCCACCGGCCTCGACTCGCTGGTCGTTGGCGAACCGCAGATCCTCGGCCAGCTGAAACAGGCCTATCGCCTCGCGCAGGATGCCCGCACGCTGTCGGGTCCGCTCGAACAACTGCTGCAGCGCAGTTTCTCGGTGGCGAAAACGGTGCGCACCGAGACCCGCCTCGGCGCCAATGCCGTATCGGTGGCCTATGCGGCGGTGCGGCTGGCGACGCAGGTGTTCGACGAGATGCCGCGCCGGCAGGCGGTTCTCGTCGGCGCTGGCGAAACCATCGAGTTGGTCGCCCGCCATTTGCTGGGTGTCGGGCTGCGCCGCACCGTGGTGGTCAACCGCACGCTGGAACGGGCGCGCGCGCTGGCAGATCGGATCGGCGGTCAGGCGGCACGCCTGAGTGAACTCGACGCTCATCTGGCCGACTGCGACATTCTGGTGACTGCCACCCACGGCGCCGAGCCGGTGGTGCAGGCCGCAGCGCTCAAGCGCGCCTTCGGCGGGCGCCGTCGACGCCCGCTGTTTGCCGTTGATCTCGGGGTGCCGCGCAACATCGACGCGGCCGTGGCAGATCTGGACGATGTCTATCTGTACACCGTCGACGACCTGCGCGCCGTGGTCGAGGAGGGCCTGCGGGGGCGTCGCGAAGCGGCGGCGCAAGCCGAGTCCATGGTCGCCCTGCATGTGGACGAGTTCATGGGCTGGTGGCGCGAGCGCGCTGCCTCCTCGCTGATCGTCGCCATGCGTCAGCGCGCCGATCTGGCGCGCGCCGAAGTGTTGGATCGCGCACTCAAGCGACTGCGACACGGCGACACCCCCGAGCAAGCGCTGGCCTTTCTCTCGCACGCGCTGTGCAACCGCCTGTTGCATCGACCGACCGTTGCCCTGCGCAGCGCTGCCGCGAATGGTGACGAGGACTCGCTCGATTGGGCGACGCGCTTCTGGACGCCGGACGCGGACTCCAGCGAGCCGCGTTGAGCGCTCGCTTTCCCCTCAGGCCTTTCAGCTCGCGATGAATCCACGCATACGCCACAAGCTTGCCGATATGCAGGATCGCCTGCAGGAAGTGGGACTGTTGCTGGCCCAGCCGGAAACCATGGGCGATGGCGCCCGTTTCCGCGAACTCTCGCGCGAGTACGCGCAGCTGGAGCGGCTCAGCCAAGACTATGCCGAGTATCAGCGGCTGGAGCGCGATCTGCAGGCGGCGCAGGCGATGGCCGAGGTGGAATCCGGCGAGATGCGCGAGATGGCGCAGGCCGAGGCGGCGGAGCTCGCGACGCATCTGGAGACGCTGGGGCGCACGCTGGCGCTTGATCTGGTGCCGCCGGACCCGCGCGACGAGCGCAATCTGTTCCTGGAGATCCGCGCCGGCACCGGCGGTGACGAGGCGGCGATCTTCGCCGGCGACCTGTTCCGCATGTACACGCGCTACGCCGAAGCACGCGGCTGGCGCGTCGAGGTGCTCAGCCAAAGCCCGGGCGAGCACGGCGGCTACAAGGAAGTGATCGCCCGCGTCGAAGGCCAGGGTGCCTACTCCTTCCTCAAGTTCGAGTCGGGCACCCATCGCGTGCAGCGGGTGCCGGAGACCGAAGCGCAGGGTCGCATCCATACCTCCGCCTGCACCGTGGCGATCCTGCCCGAGCTGGATGAGGTCGACGCAGCGCCGATCAGCCCCGCTGATATCAAGGTCGACACTTTTCGCGCCTCCGGGGCGGGCGGACAGCACGTCAACAAGACTGACTCGGCGATCCGCATCACTCATCTGCCCACCGGCATCGTCGTCGAATGCCAGGATGAACGCTCCCAGCACAAGAACCGCGCCCGGGCGCTCAGTCTGCTGCAGGCGCGCTTGCTCGACGCCGAGCGCTCGCGCCAGGCGCAGCAACAGTCGGACGAGCGCCGTCTGCAGGTTGGTAGTGGTGATCGCTCTCAACGCATACGCACCTACAACTTCCCGCAGGGTCGCTTGACCGACCATCGCATCAACCTGACCTTGTACCAACTGGGCGACATCATCGAGGGTCGATTGGACCCGGTGATCGAACCCCTGCGCCAGGAGGACCGAGCTGCGGCGCTGGAGGCACTGCTGGGGAAGGTCTGAGCGGCTTTCTTGAGGCAGACAGGCTGGTCCCGCCGTCCTCGCGCCGATCCCACTCCTCCGCGCGCTCGTTTGGCGAGCGTCCCTGTCTCGCCTACGACGCACTTACTCGCATCTCAAACTGGCGAGTTCCGTGTCCTGCATCCTGCACCCTGCACCCTGCATCCTGCATCCCGCATCCCGCATCCCGAGTCCCGAGTCCCGAGTCCCGGGTCCCGACGCACCCATGTTTGGCAAGCGGCTCCCCAGCTCGCAGGGCTTTCCGGCAGATTGCTTCGAAGTGTTCCGGGATGGTTTGAACTTTTCACGCTCCTGAGTTAATCGTGTAACCTTGGTTTGAGTCGCGAATGTGTGACCGCGTTCGCAGCAAGGCATCGGGGGGTGCCTGCTCGCACGTCGACACGCTTACTGGGGAACAAGGTGAACGCTATGAACGAAACGCGCAAATCCAGGATTCTGGCGGCGGTGGCGATGTCCGTCGCGCTCGCCGGGTTGGCGGGGTGCGGTGGCGATGAGGCGCCGGCGCCGACGCCCGCGGCCAGTACCGCGCCGGCGCCAGCAGCGGCACCCACACCGGCGGCCCCGGCCGCTGCTCCGACCGCGCCGCAGACGGTGCCCGAACTACTGGAGGCTGCCCGCGCCGCATTGCGCGATCAGCGTTATGTGTCGCCGCCAGGCAACAACTCCATCGAGTTCTACCTGAAAGTGCTGGAACTGCAGCCGGACAACCGCGATGCACAGGTGGCGGTGCTCGACTTGATGCCACAGGCGCAGGGCTCGGCCGAGCAGATGATCGAGGGTGGTCGCCTCGACGAGGCGCAGGCGGCGGTGGCGCTGCTCAAGCGCGCACAGCCGACGTCGGTGGTCGTGACCGGGCTGGAGCAGCGCATCGTCAACCAGCGGCGCGCCGACGAGCAGCGCCGCGTGGCCGAGGAAGAGGCGGCACGGCTGGCCGAGCGTCAGGCGCGCGAGCAGAGTGCGCAGACGGCAGCGGCTCAGGCTGCTCCGCCGCCGGCAGCGACGCCGCCGCGCGCAACCGCGCCGGCACCGGCTCCGGCCACCACGGCGCCTGCACCGGCGACTACGCCCGCGACGGCACCGCCGACGCAGGTGGCATCGGTCAGCACGCCGCCGCCGGTGTCCGCGCAAACGGCCCCGCAGAACAAAGATTTCCAGCTGCTCAAGAAGGTCAACGCCAGCTATCCCTCGCAGGCGCTGCGCTCGCGTACCGAGGGCTGGGTGGAGTTGTCCTTCACGATCACGGCCTCCGGCGACGTGCAGGACGTGGAAGTCGTCAATGCCAATCCGCGTCGCGTCTTTGATCGCGAAGCCATGCGCGCGTTGAGCCAGTGGAAGTTCAGCCCGCGCATCGAGGGCGGCAAGCCGGTAGCGGCGCGCGCGCGCCAACGCCTGGAATTCACGTTGAACTAGGCCCAGACAGCCCCGATCGACAGCCGTCGGTCGGGGCGCACCGGCCGAACGCCGCGTCTGACTTGGCGGTCGATCAGCTCAAGCGGGGCGTGGCCAGTCGCAGATGACCGTGCATCCGCGGGCACCACTGCACCAGCCTGGATCACGGTCGCCTTGGGCCATCAATGGCGCTGTCACTACCAACGATGAACGCCGCAGACTCGTCGATGGAGCGCCGACCTTCGTCGATGAACGCTGCGGGCTCGTCGATGGAGCGCAGACCTTCGTCGATGAACCGCTGCAATATCAACGTTGGACCTGCGCACGTCCAACGATGAACGCCGCAGACTCGTCGATGAAGCGCCGACCCTCGTTGATGAACTCCGCGGGCTCGTCGATGGAGCGCCGACCTTCGTCGATGAACCACTGCACCATCAACGTTGGACCTGTGCACCACCATCGATGAGCTGCCAGCGTTCATCGATGGACGGCGCAGCCTCAACGACGACGCTCCGGCGTTCGTGGTTGCTACTGCGCAGCAGCAACCGCAAACCCGCAAGCCCCATCATCGGACGCCAGCCGTCGATCCACCGACGCCGCGCCTTCAGCGACGGCCTTCCGAGCAACAAGCGCCGACGCCAGCCGCTCGCTGACGGCGCCCCGCCGCCCGGTGGCGACCGCCAGCGCTGCACAGACGAGCAGCCGGCGCTGGTCGACGAACCGCCGACGGTGGCGCGCTCTCGACACTGTCGCCCGAGAGTTGAGTTCGGACACTTGACGGCCGTCGTCGCTGGGTCGGCGATGCCGAACTCGATGCCCGCTGGCTGCGCTTTGGGTGAGTCGCGGGTGGTCCGCGCGTCTGTGGCCTTCATCCCGCCTTGATCAAGCGCGCCACCGGACGCGCGTTGGCGCGCCCCGGCGCCTTGCGTTGGCTGGCCAGCTGCAGCTGACGCAAATCCAGCCAGTCGGGTCCGCCGAGTTCCAACTGGCGATCGAGCACGCGCGGAAACAGGCCACCCGGGACGCCGCTGTTGGAATTCCACAGGATGGCGACGCCGAAACCCTGATCCGGCAACAAGCCGACCATGGCCCGGTATCCCTGCACGGCGCCGGCATGAAACACCAGCGGATGACCGGCGTACTCGAACACCCGCCAGCCCAGGGCATAGCTGGCCGCGCTGACGCGCTCGCGACGCCAACGCGGGCCGGCCAGTTCACCCGGCGTATCGATGCGCGGTGTGTGCACCATGGTCAGCACCGATTCCGGCAGCACCTCGGGGAACTCGCCCAGCTGGGCACGCATCCAGATCGCGACATCGCGAATGCTCGAATTGACTCCGGCCGCGGCCGGCAGTTGGTAGTAGGTGGGCTTGGGCTCCACCGCGGTCCAGCCGCCGCGCGTATAGACATGCGGGCGCGCCCAGTTGCGCTCGTCGAGCAAGGCCTCGCGTCCCACCGAGGTGTCAGTCATCTGCAGCGGCACCAGCAGCTGACGGCTGAGCTCGACCGGGAAGAAGCTGCCGACGGCGCCGAAGGCCACATCGGCGGCGAGGTTGAACATCACGTTCTGATAGGCGTAGCAGCCGCCCACGGCACAGGCGGGGGGCACGGTGGGCAGGGACTGCAGCAGATCGCTGACCGAGGCGTTCGCCTCCAGCTTCATGTCGAAGGTGTGGTGCGGCAGGCCGGTCTGATGGCTCAGCAGGCGTTCCAGCGTCAGCGCCGTTTCGGCGTTCGGGTCGGCCAGCTTGAGGCCGGGCACCAGATCGACCACGCTCTGATCCATCGCCATGAAGCCGGCATCGGCCAGCAGACCGCACAGCGTCGCGGCAAAGCCTTTCGACACCGAGGCCAGCCGGAATACCGTGTGCTCGTCGATGGCATCGACGGCACCGCTGTAGGGCACGCCGGCGGTGATCAGCGCGTCCGGCTGACCCGGGCGCACGATCGCCACCGCCAGCGCCGGGGCGGCGCCGCTGGCGGCAACCACTTCGACCCAGCCGCGCACTTCCTGCGCGAGGGCGTCGGCGGGCGCCGGGCCGCTGTTGCCGCCAGCCGATGCCGCGACTGCGGACGTGGCGCCTGCCGCGGCCAGCAGCAAAGCGGCGAGCGCTTTCCAGAGCATTCGAACCCCCGTGGTATGCTGCCTGCAAGATGTTGAATCGTAGCGCGTTTCCTATCGTCTGGGTGGAGGTGCGGCATGTGGTCGACAGTCGTGGTGCTGGTCTTGCTGGTGGCGGTGGTGGCGTTCCTGATCAGCGTCTACAACGGGCTGGTGACTGCCCGTAACGGCTACAAGAACGCGTTCAGCCAGATCGATGTGCAGCTGACGCGTCGACACGATCTGATCCCGAATCTGGTCGAGATCGCCAAGGGCTACATCAAGCACGAGCGCGAGACGCTGGAAGCGGTGATCCAGGCGCGCAATTCGGCCGTCAGCGGCCTGCGCGCCGCCAGCGCCGATCCCGGCAATGCGGCGGCGGTGCAGCAGTTGGCCGCCGCGGAGAATCAGTTGAGCGGCGCGCTGGGTCGATTGTTTGCGCTCAGCGAGGCTTATCCGGACTTGAAGGCCAACACCACGATGATGCAATTGTCGGAGGAGTTGACCAGCACCGAGAACAAAGTCGCCTTCGCGCGGCAGGCCTACAACGATGCCGTGCTCGGCTACAACAATCAGCGCGAGGTGTTCCCCAACAACCTCGTCGCCGGCATGTTTGCCTTCGGCGCCGCCAGTTATCTGGAGTTGGACGATCCTGCCAAGCGCGAGGTGCCGCGCGTCAGCTTCAGCTGAGTGCACCGCGCAAGTCGATGAATTTCTTCGAGCACCAGGCCCAGGCGCGCCGCAAATCGCGGCGCATGATCTGGCTGTTCGTGCTGGCCGTGCTGGTCATTGT